>NZ_JAFGZD010000037.1 GCF_017165765.1 Pseudomonas capsici | reverse complement strand
GTGGTGCCTCTGTTGCGGCGCTGTTAATGTGGGGGGTGGCTGTTTGCTGGCGAAAAGGGTGATGTCGCCTGAAAGCTGCCTCCCACAGTCCTCTGAGGGACTTGCAACACTTGATGCAGACAGAGCCAATGAATTCGCTCCTACGAAATCGGCTTTTGCCAGGCAATTTGAGGATTACTGGCAAAAGGCTCTTCCCATGGTGCCGTCATCAGGCGAAACTCTTGCCCTTCGGTCAAACACAAGGGTTGCTGGCCGGGTCTTACAACAGTCCGGTAAGCGCTATGAGCACACGACAAGGCAAAGGTCTTTCATTTGCCAAGAGAATTTATGCCCCACGCACCCTCGGCGTGAGCATAGGTTTCTTCACTGTGGCCGTGTCGCTGTATCAATTGAACGCTGCGCACTGGTTATGGCTGCTGGCATTCGTCAATGCCTTTATCTGGCCGCATATCGCCTATCAACTCGCAAAACGTTCACCTCAGCCCTACAAGGCTGAATGGCGCAACCTGCTGACCGACTCCCTGGCGGGCGGTTTCTGGGTCGGGGCGATGGGGTTCAGTCTTCTGCCCAGCGTCACGGTGCTGGCGATGATGGCCATGCACAATATTTCGGCAGCCGGCCCGCGGCTGATGCTTCAGGGTTTTGTGGCGCAGTTGCTTGGGGCGATCTTCGCGCTGCTGCTTGTGTCACCGACAATCAATACCGACAGCACCACGATGCAGATCTACGCCTGCCTGCCGGTGCTGCTGATTTATCCGATCTTCATCGGCTGGATGAGCCATCAGCTTGCACTCAAGCTCTGGGAACACCGCAATGTCCTGAGCGAGCTCAGCCGCACCGACAGCCTGACCGGCCTCATCAATCACGGCTCCTGGAAAGACCTTCTCGAAGTCGAGTTCATCAAAAGCCGCAAGCAGGAGCAGCCCTGCGCCATCGCGCTGATCGATATCGACCATTTCAAGTCCATCAATGACACCTACGGCCACATCATGGGCGATACGGTGCTCAAGAACATCAGCGAAGCCCTGTCCGAAAACCTGCGCGATACCGATCTGGCGGGCCGTTATGGCGGCGATGAATTCTGCATCATCCTGCCCGCCACCGGTGCCAGACAGGCCGGCGAGATACTTGAGCGCCTGCGCAGCGTGGTCAAGGAAAACATCGACGTATTGCTTCCCGATCTCAATATCAGCCTGAGCATCGGTATTGCAGCCTATCAACCGCATATCACGGATGCCGCAATGTGGCTGAACGAGGCGGACAAGGCGCTTTACATGGCCAAGGCCAATGGCCGCAACCGGGTGGTCAGCATTCAGGATCAGTCGCCGGATCTGCTGCGCCTGACACTCCAGAACTGACACCCCGGCGTCGCCCGCTCAGTGAGCGTTACCCACCATTGCGCAAAGGTTTTCCAGCAGCCATTCGGGAGTGTGGGTTTCAAGCAGCACGCTCAGGGGCTGAGTCAGGTTGAGCTTGCCGTAAATGCCCTCTTCATGATCGAGATGACGTTGCTGAACCGCCCGGTAGTTGATCGGGTAGATGCTCTGTTCGACCGGCAGCAGGCCGTCGAAATGCTCCAGCAGGCCGTGAAAGACAATACGCCGCTCAACCGTGTCGCGGGTGGTGGCGATGAGCTTGGCGAAGTATTCGCTGTCGCGCTGGCGCAACGCCTCGCCTGCGGCGTAGCGCTCGGCCCGGGTATAGGGTGCCGCTTCGTCATAGACGACACAGCACAGAAACTCCCGGGACATCCCGTTGAAAGGGTTCTGCTCGGGCTGTCGCCGACGATAGCGCCCAAGGATGAAGCGCACGGTCTTTTCTGCCAGTAGCTGGTGCTCACGGTCATTGATCTCGTAGAGGTCTTCAAAAACCGTGGCCTGCCTCCCCAGCAGCGGGACTTCCCGGGAAAATCGGGCGAACAGCCCTCTGGGGCCCAGCACGTTGGCCTGCTGCTCGCAGAGTTGCGCCATGGACAGGGCTGACTGCCTGGCCGCAAGTTGTTGAAAGTCCATCAGGACAGTAATGCCTGATGCATGAAGGTCCAGCCGCATTGATGGGTGGGGCAGGTCCTCATTCTGAATAAAACAGACCGTCATGGAATAACTCCTTTTATTTTTGCTCTTTCGTTGTGAACCCGTGTTCAAAGCCGGTGTTGATCGTCTTTGCGCACGCGTGAAGGAGCGCCAAAGTTCAGCATCCGGTTACGCGTTCAAGTTTCATCCGGCAAAGTAAAGACGCGACAGCCTCCCCAACTGTCGGGCTCCGATTTCCGGGCCGCCGGACACTTTGTCTTGTATCTATCGGAAGATACCGAATGCAGCCAGCCTCTTGATCATCCTCGCCACATGCCGGATGAAACGAATTATGTGCAGTCTGTATCGTTGCACAACCCGACAGATGTAGGGGGTTGGGTGTTTCTTCTTGTCATCAAACGGGCTACGTAACGTGCAATAAGCTCGGTACGCGTTTTCACCTGCCCCTTTCTGAGCAGCGAGGAAACGTGATCGCGCACGGTATAGCCGCTGATACAGAGCTGCTGTGCTATTTCCTTGTTGGTGCAGCCTTGCAACAGCAGCCCCAACACCTCCTGTTCCCGGATTGTTACCCACATGTTTTTCTCCTTGTGATTAGCCTGCCCACACACAAATGGTAGGAAGTTTCTTACGCGCGCCATCCGTGGCATAAATAACAAATCGGCACACTGGCAAATTTATTTATAACTATTTTCGACACTGCGCGCCGTACAGAAAACAAATAAAACTCAAATAAAGGAAACCGCTCAAAAACTTTAACATCAAAGAAAATTCCTACACTACTGCCAGAACACTCCCAACTAAACCATTTAAAAAACCCATAGAGCAAGCTTTCCACTCAGCACTTCACTAATGGATAAATATATTCAACGGCATTGAGTCGTGTATTGCACACAGGAGAGCGAAAGATAAACTTGCTCAATGAGAATTACAATCAGTTGTTACAATTGGATCCACTTGTCGACACATATTCAAACACACGTCACAACAATGTATGTCACCCCCTTTCAGCCCGTCTGCCCCAGGCAGGCGGGCTGAATATCATCACGCTTGAGAGGAATCGAACATCTGCCGGGCACGCTCATGGATCTGCTCGTGCGTCAGGTCTTCCTTGTGTGTGGCAATGAACCAGAAATGCCCGTACGGGTCCTTGAGGGTGCCACTGCGATCGCCATAGAACTGATCGCTGACTGCGCTGACCTCCTGAGCCCCGGCGTCGATGGCCTGTCTGAAGCAGGTATCGACATCGTCCACGTACAGGTGCATGCCGAACGCTGGCTTGCTGGCCGGATCAGGTGCTCCAAGAGGTCCTTGCGGGCAGGATTCGGACAGCATCAGTCTTGAGTTTCCGATACTCAGTTCGGCATGCCCTACTCGCCCGTCGGGCATATCCAGACGAAACGCCTCAACGGCATCGAATGCCCTTGTATAGAACTCGATCGCCTGGGCGGCATGCTCGACGCTCAGATAGGCGGTCAGGCTGTGATAGCCCTCGGGAATGGCTTTGACATTCATTTTTCATTCTCCCCGGTTTACCTGATCAGGGTTGCAGGTCGAACAGCGCCTTGCCGCTCTGCATGTCGAATGGTGCGGAAAAATGCTCATGTACGGCTTTCCAGCCTTCGGCGGTAAGCAGGTATCCGGCGCTGGCCCGCATCCACGAACCTTTCATCTCACCGCCTTCATCGGCGCTGCCGCAATGGTTCAGCCAGTGGGCAAAGGCCACATCGCCATCGACATGGAGGGTGAGGTCCTGCATTTCAAACAGCATTGGCCCCTCGCACATGCCCAGACAGTATTGCCAGTGCTCGCGATAGGCCTCGATGCCTTTGAACTGCAACTGAATGATCGCATCGTAAGCGACCACTTGCGGGTGGTAATAAGCCGTGATTGCGTCCAGGTCCTTGTTGCGGACAGCCATGGCCCATCTTTGCAGCGATGCCTGAATCTGCTCCCTGGCATTGTCGTCATAGGTGCTCATGAAAACGCTCCTGGCCGTTGTCGGCCCGGTTTCGTCAGATGCGGCACGTGCATGCTGTTGCAGATTCAAGGTCCTGGCACAACCGACACATGCTGCAGGAATATGGGTCGCCGCCTGTAGGGCTTCTGGTGGAATGCCCGGTTTCTTCAGGTAGAAACCCGCCAGTTGCTCCCGGGCCTATGAATGCACTCCCGCAGACGGGTTGTGCAATGCCGGGAGGCATTAGCAAGCGTAGCTTCCCGGCAGAGAAAGGAAGGATAAGGCCATGAGCAGCCGACTGAATGCAGGTTTCAGCCGCGGCAGGTCAGCCGGTCATCCACCGCCATGCCTTTGTGCAGGCCGAAGACCGCAGCAGTAATCAGGCCGACACAGCCCATGACCACGCCATAGGCGACACAGACCCACGGGCTCCAGGGCATCAGGGCAATGAGCATCAGCGGCGTGGTGCTGGCCCAGAGTGCGTAGGCAATGTTGTAGGTGAAGGAGATGCCCGATACCCGAATACCGGGCGGAAACAGTCCCACCATGACCGAGGGCACGACACCGACAATGCCGCAGGCCAGACCGGCAATGGCGTAGGCGACGGTCAGTGGCAGCCATTGCTGGACAAGACTGGCGTACAACACGCCGATGCCCAGTGGCAGCAACAGGCTGTAGACGATCACGCCTCGCCAGGCACCGATGCGGTCAACCAGCATGCCGGCCAGCACACAGCCGATATTGAGAAAGACAATGCCGGCAGCGCTCAGGGCAAAGGTATCGCTGGCGCTGATGCCAAAGCTTTTCTGCATGACGGTCGGGGTGATCACCACCAGCACCACCACCGCCGAGGTCAGCACACAGGTGAGCAAGGCCGCGGGCAGCAGCGACTGGCGATGCTCGCGCAGTACCTGGCCCAGCGGCAGGCCCTGCATGTTCTCGCGCTGTGCCTGCATGGCAACGAATACCGGGGTTTCGCTGAGCCAGCGACGCAGCCAGACCCCCACCACACCAAACACACCACCCAGCAGGAACGGGATGCGCCAGGCGTAATCCAGGACCTCCGCAGGTGTGAATACCCGAGCCAGCCAGGTGGCGGTCAACGCGCCCAGCAGATACCCGAACGTCAGCCCGGCCTGCAGGACTCCAAGGGCATAGCCGCGATGCCCGACGGGCGCATGTTCGGCGACGAACACCCAGGCACTCGGCACTTCACCGCCCACGGCAGCGCCTTGCAGAATACGCAGCGCCAGCAGGATCAGCGGCGCCCAGTAACCGATCTGGTCGTAAGTGGGCATGATGCCGATCAGCAGACAGGGCAAGGCCATCATCAGAATGCTGAGGCTGAACATCCGCTTGCGACCCAGACGGTCGGCAAAGTGCGCCATCAGGATGCCGCCCAGTGGACGCGCCAGATAGCCGGTGACGAAAATGCCGAAGCTTTGCAGCAGGCGCAGCCATTCGGGCATTTCTGGCGGGAAGAACAACTGGCTGAGGGTCAGGGCGAAGAATACGAAGATGATGAAGTCGTAGATCTCGAGAGCGCCGCCCAGAGCGGCCAGGCTCAAGGTCTTGTAGTCGGCCCTGGAGAATGGCTGAGGGCGTGGTTTAACAATGGCTGTCATGAAGCCCCCGTAAACATGTCTGAAAAGAGCGCCTGTACGCGCAGGGCGCGAAGGATAGCAAAGCAGATGAATTTGTGTGGTGGAGCGGTCCAGCAGGTGTAATGTCGATCAGTTAAGGCATACGCAAACTTGTGGGAGACAGCTTGCTGGCGAAAACGGGCTGAAACCGACGAATATTCTGCGTCTGTACGCTGAAATCGCCAGCAAGCGGCCTCCCACAAAGTGATTTATCACCTTAACTGATCGCTCCTGCCGGTTCGGCTTTAGAAATTGACTGAAGCCGACAAGGTCGCCGTTCTCGGCGCGCCCATGAACAGGTAGTCGTCGCCCAGGTATTCCCCCGCATCGCGCCAGTAGCGCTTGTCGAACAGGTTATCCACGGTCAGGCGAAACACGGTGTCGTAGTCGCCCAGGCGGGTGCTGTAGCGGCTGCCGACATTGAACAGAGCGTAGTCGTTGACCTTCACCGTGCCTTCGCGGTTGGCGTATTTGCTGGCGCTGTATTGCATGCCGCCCAGCAACGCCAGGCCACGGATCGGCAGGCTGTAGTCGGCCTGCAGGCTGGCGCGGTATTTCGGGACATTGAGCGCCTGATGGTCTTCATAAGCCGGGGTGCCGCTGTCCTCGACCCGCGCCCGGATCGCCGCCGCACTGGCCGAAACCTGCAGACGCTCGGTCACCCAGCCATTGGCCCCCAGTTCAAGGCCGACATTCTTCTGCTCGCCCTGCTGAACGTAGGTGAAGCTGCCATCGTCGTTGGGTCTGGAGTATTGATAGGTCTGACGTATCTGGAACAGTGCCGCACTGAAACTCATGCGCTGCCAGTCGTACTTGATACCCGCCTCCAGTTGACGCGATACGGTGGGCGCAAGAATTTCACTGGCGTTGGTGGTGAACCAGGCCGCCGTGCCGCCCAGCGACAGGCCTTTGCTGTAGCTGGTGTAGAGCGAAACGTTTTCCACCGGCTTGTAGATCAGTGCCGCCTGAGGCAGGAAGATCGAGCGCTGGGTATGGCGCTGTTCGCTACCATCTTCGTTGTAGGCATGTTCGTCGAGACGTACCTGACGTCCGCCCAGTACGGTCTGCCAGTGTTCGTTGAAGCTGATCCGGTCTGTCACGAACAGCCCGTACTGGCGGCTGTCCAGACGGCGCTCGCTATCGGGCAGCGGCAGCGTCGAAGGCGATACCGCATCAGGGGTTGAATCGATGTTGCCCGAGCCGACCATCTCATTGAAGGTGCCACGGGTATCGACCGTGCGACGAAACGCGCTAGTGCCGAAGGTCAGTTCGTGTTTGAGCGAGCCGGTGTCGAAGGTGCCGGTCATGGCCGCTTCGACTTCATCGTTGCGGCGAGTGTCGTCAGGGCTGCGGAAGTCGTAGATGTCGTAGCCGCCTTCGGCGCTGAAATGATTGGGCACCGCCTCGGCGGCGCAACTGGCCGAGCCATAACAGCCCCAGGCAAAGGCGCTGTAGTCGTCGATCACCACGCGACTGCGCGACGCACTGAGGCTGCCCTTCCAGGCGTCGTTGAACCGGTACTCGAAGCGGCCATTCATGTTCAGCGAGTCGATGCCCACCGGGTTCGACCAGCTCTGATAGCCCAGCAGCCTGCGCGGCGAAGCGTTATGCGGCAAGGCCGTGCCACCGAGCAATTGATAGCCCGGGACCGAGCGCTGTTCCCTGGTCTGGTATTCGACGTCCAGTTGCAGCAGGGCGCGATCACTGATGTTCCAGTCGAACGCCAGGGAGGCGAAATCACGCTGGCCATCGGCATGCTCGACGTAGGAGCGCAGGTCTTCATGGGCAAGGTTGGCGCGCAGGCCGAACTGATTTTCGCTGCCGAACCAGCCGCCGACGTCCGTGGCGATATAGCGCCCGCCATGTTCATTGGTGGACACCGTCACCGAGCGCACATCCTGGGCACGCTTGGTCTGGTAATTGATCAGCCCGCCCGGTGCGGCGGCACCGCTCTGCAGTCCGGACAGGCCTTTGAGCAGTTCCACCTGCTGCTTGTTTTCCAGCGCCACGTTCTGCTCGCCGGCAACGGTGCGCCCGTTGATGCGATAGCTGTTGGCGGCATTCAGGGAAAAGCCGCGAACCACGAAGTTCTCGTAATAGCCCACTGGCGCATAGCCCTCGCCCACCGAGGCGTCATTGCGCAGGACTTCGCTGAGCAATCTGGCCTGACGGTCCTTGATCAGGGCATCGGTGAACACCGAAACAGACGCCGGGTTGTCGATCAGGGCCGTCTCGCCAAAGCCGCCGACCGACGCCTCGCGCGCCTGATAATCCGGGCTGGCCGCCTCGGCACTACCCGTTACTTTCACGGCCTCGAGATTCACCGCTTCGCCAGCCAGCAGGGGTGAAGTGACAGCCATGCCAAAAGGCAACAGACACGAAACCAGACGCGCAGCAGGTCGGCGTGACGAAATCATCGATGAACTCCAGGGTAACGGGGACCAGTGCAGAGGCGAGCACCATCTGGCTGGGGGCCACCTTTTACGTTCACCGCCGTTTTTTTACAACCTCTGTCTGCATGAGCTGCGCACTTGCCCGCCGACCGCTTTCAGGCAAAACAACCTGTTTCGCATATTTAAGGATGAATTAAGTAAGGCGCATTAATCTGGCTTCAACAAAACAGTTGAACGAATCAACTGGCCAAGCATCCATTTAGCAGTCCCATCAGAAGGAATACATCATGAAACTTATGCCTGCTCTTTTCACCGCTTTTGCCCTGACTACTGCTGCCGGTATGGCACAGGCCGATATTGGTCCTGACGAAGTGATTCGTCTGCAAAAGTCCGGCGCGGTCGGAGACTTTGAACAGTTCAACAAACAGGCTCTGGCCAAACACCCAGGCTTCCAGATCCACGATACCGAGCTGGAAAGACAGGCTGGCCGCTACGTGTATCAGATCGAGCTGAAAGACGCCAAGGGCGTGGAGTGGGACTTCGAAGTCGACGCCAAGACAGGCGAAGTGCTGCGCGACGCTCAAGACCGCTAAGCGTTGAAAACACTCCCGCATGAATCATTCATGCGGGAGTTTTCATTTACTGTTGCAAACCGACTTTAAGCAACTTTCCCTTATCGTCATCGGTCAGCAGATACAAGTAACCATCCGGCCCCTGGCGAACATCGCGAATACGCTGTTTCATATCGCTCAGAAAACGTTCTTCATGAACGATGCGGTCGCCTTCAAACTGCAAGCGGATCAACTCTTCGGTGGCCAGTGCACCGATAAATACGTTGTGGTCCCAGGCTTTGAAAGGGCCGTCGCTATAAAACGCCATGCCGCTGACACCCGGCGACTTTTCCCATACATGGAACGGCACTTTCGTACCCTCGACAAACTTGCCCTTGGCTTCCGGGATCGGTTGCCCGGAGTAGTTGATGCCATGGGTCGCCAGTGGCCAGCCATAGTTCTGGGCACGTTCGATGATATTCAATTCATCGCCACCCTTTGGACCATGCTCGTTGGTCCATACGGTGCCACTCCACGGATTGAGGGCCGCACCCTGCTGGTTGCGATGGCCGTAAGACCAGATTTCCGGACGCACGTTGTTCTGCCCGACAAAGGGGTTGTCTTTGGGGACATTGCCATCGGGGTAGATGCGCACGACCTTGCCCTGCAGCTTGTCCAGGTCCTGGGAGGTGGCGCGGTCGTTGTTTTCACCCAGGGCGATAAACAGGTAGCCGTCGCGGTCAAAGACCATCCGCGAGCCGAAGTGGTTACCCACCGACAGTTTGGGCTGCTGGCGGAAAATCACGGTGAAGTCTTCCAGTTTGCTCAGGTCGGCTGACAGACGACCACGTCCGGCAGCGGTGCCTGCCGTTTCGCCTTCGGCAGCCGTCTTGCCGCTGCCTTCGGAATAGGTCAGGTAGACCAGACGGTCCTTGGCGAAATCCGGGGACAGCACCACATCCAGCAAACCGCCCTGCCCTTTGGCCCAGACTTGCGGAACACCCGAGATCGGGCCGGAGAGTTTGCCGTCTGGCGAAACGACGCGCAGATTGCCTGAACGCTCAGTCACCAGAATGCCTTTCTTGTCCGGCAGGAACGCCAGAGCCCATGGATGATCCAGCCCGCCTGCCACTTCGCTGACACTGACAGTGCCCAGTTCGCTCTTGTATTGCTTCACGGCCTCGTCGGCCGCGCTGGCAGTCAACGGCAGGCACGACATGGCCGTGGCACACATTGCCGCGATCAGGGTTTTTCTAAACATGGGCGTTTCCTTATGCATTGAGAAGAGGCCCCGACTACTGCGGGGATGGGTTAAGGGCGTTTGGGAGTCGTGTTCTGATTGTTCTGGATAGTCGGGCTGGGTTGCGGCTGCCGGGTTGGGTAGCCGTTGCGGATCCCGCCGTTTTCCAGTGTAGGTGGGCGAGGCGCAGGCCCGATGTTGGGCACCTGCGGCGTGCTGGGCTGGGTGCCCTGGCGACTGTTGGGGTTGGCGCGATGGATCGGGCTGTTGTAGGGATTGCTGGTAGCCCCGTTTCGGCCCGGCTGATCCTGCGCCTGGGCAACGCCGATGCCTGAAAGGCCAACCAGCATCACCATGACGAGGTTTCGCACAAAACTGTTCATCACTTGCCCTCAAGGGAAATGGTTAGGCTTTGATAGCGATTGGCTTGTCAGGTTCGGCCTTGCAGGGAAGATGAGCAAGTTTATAACGAGAGAGTTTGTAACAAGGATGGTCTGAATGCCATGTCAGAGGACTGAACTGCCCCCAAGAAGTTGGACACCCATCCAACCCTTGGGGGACGTTATGAGTAAGTACACAGAATCATTCAAG
>NZ_JAFGZD010000036.1 GCF_017165765.1 Pseudomonas capsici | reverse complement strand
CCGAACCCGGAGCAATGGCTTTGGTTACTTTGGCCGAAACCAAAGTGACGCGCCGTAAAGGCGCAAGGCGGCCTCAAACCGAACTCTTGACTGGCAACCACACGGCACCTGTTTGCTGCGCGACAGCGCGGCGCCGGGAGGCGGGCGAACTCCCACAGTCTTACCCGCGCTGCACCAGAGACACCAAAAACACCTCACGAAGCCTTCATGAAGAATCCTTCATTTCCCCCTCGCAAAACCTGAAAGCCCCGCCAATCAAAGCCTCCAGCCGCAAAAAAAGTTCAATGGGCCAGTACCGGAAAAACTGCCTGTTTACTTAGCAAGCTAACCGATTCTATAAAAGAGTCCTGCGACACATCGCCGCAGTTTCTAGAGTCAGGAGCTATCAATATGACCGTTAAAGTTACTGAGCGTGACGAAGCCCACCTCTCTCATGAAGCCGTTGCGAATGGCATTCAGATCTGGGACGTTTATCAGCAGGATCAGTTGGTCGGGATGTTTCACGTAGAGTCGGACGCCTATAACTACAAGGCGGAGCTGGAAGAGCTGGAAAGCCAGCAGCATCATTAAGAATAGAGAGCAAAACAAAACCCGCCTTGAGCGGGTTTTGTTTTGTTCGGGCATGCCTTACCACATCAGGTCGTCAGGCACCTGATAAGCCGCATACGGATCGTCCGCATCCGGTGCCTCGGTCGGTGTGTTGAGCAACACGACACGACGCGGATCGCGCTCCTGGATCTTCAGCGCCGCCTCACGAGGGATGATTTCGTAACCGCCGCCGTGATGCACGATGGCCAGCGAGCCGCTGCTCAGCTTGTTGCGCATCAGGGCATTGACCGAGATGCGCTTGACCTTCTTGTCATCGACGAAGTTGTAGTAATCCTCGGTCGTCAGCTTGGGCAGGCGCGAAACTTCGATCAATTGCTTGATCTGCGCGGTGCGGGCCTTGGCCTCGGCCTTCTCCTGCTGCTGGCGATTGAGTTCCTGGTCGCGTTTGGCCTTTTCGGCCTGGGCCTCCTGGGCCGCACGCTTTTGCGAGTCATCGATCTGGATCTGGCCCTTGTGCGCCAGCCGCTGTTCTTTCTGCTTGTCTTTGCTGACCTGCTTGGCCTGCTTTTGGTTGACCAGACCTGCCTTGAGCAACTGGTCGCGAAGGGAAAGGCTCATTGTCTACTCGCTTATGCAGATACCACACGCTCAGCCGCAGCCGGGCGTGCTCTTTTCCTGACGTTTGGCTTCGCCCCACAGAGCGTCCATTTCCTCGAGAGTGCAATCTTCGATGGGACGCCCGGCCTGATGCAATGCCTGTTCAATAAATCGGAAGCGCCTGTCGAACTTGCCATTGGCCGAGCGTAGCGCAGTTTCCGGGTCAACTTTAAGATGCCGGGCCAGATTGACGACCACAAACAGCAAATCGCCCACTTCCTCGGCCATGCCCTGAGCATCATTCTCGGCCATGGCTTCAAGCACTTCATCGAGTTCTTCGCGAATCTTGTCGACCACCGGCAAGGCGGCCGGCCAGTCGAAACCGACCTGCGCGGCGCGCTTCTGCAGCTTGACCGCACGGGACAACGCCGGCAGCGCCCTGGGCACATCGTCGAGCAATGAAAGCTGCTCGGGAGCCGTGGCCTTCTCGGCGCGCTCCTGAGCCTTGATCTCGTCCCAGCGCCGGTTGACCTCTTCATCGGTCAGACGCGGGGTTTCCAGTGGCGCATACAGCTCGCCGGTGGGGAACACATGGGGATGACGACGCAACAGTTTGCGGACAATCCCGTCCACCACTCCGTCAAACTCGAAGCGGCCTTCTTCCTTCGCCAACTGGGCATAGAAAACCACTTGAAACAGCAGATCACCCAACTCGCCGGGAAGATGATCGAAATCCCCCTGCTCAATGGCATCGGCCACTTCATAAGCCTCTTCCAGCGTATGCGGCACGATACTGGCGTAAGTCTGCTTCAGGTCCCAAGGGCAACCGTACTGCGGATCGCGCAGACGGGCCATGAGATTGAGCAGGTCGGTGATTGAGTACATGGGGCTCCTTTTAGTCGCAGCGGCAAGCTACAAGCTACAAGACCAAACGAGCTTGCCGCTTGAAACTTGCAGCTTGCCGCTACGCCACCTACGGCGTCCTGTTACGCCGCGTCTCGATGATGTTCGGCAACTGGGAAATCCGCCCCAGCAACCGACCCAGTGCATCCAGACCGGGGATCTCGATGGTCAGGGACATGAGTGCAGTGTTGTCTTCCTTGTTCGAGCGGGTGTTGACCGCCAGAACGTTGATCCGCTCGTTGAGCAGGACCTGGGTGACGTCACGCAGCAGCCCGGAACGGTCGTAGGCGCGGATGATGATATCCACCGGATAGGTGAGCACCGGCACCGGGCCCCAGCTGACCTGGATGATCCGCTCGGGTTCGCGGCTGCTCAATTGCAGCACCGAGGCGCAATCCTGACGGTGGATGCTCACGCCGCGGCCCTGGGTGATGTAGCCGACGATGGCGTCGCCCGGCAGCGGCTGGCAGCAGCCGGCCATTTGCGTCATCAGGTTGCCGACGCCCTGGATCTGGATATCGCCGCGTTTGCCGGGCTTGTAACCGGTGGCCTTGCGCGGAATCAGCTCGACATCGTTGATACGCTCCGGTTCGACCTGCTGCTGGGCGAGGTTGACCAGTTGCGCCAGACGCAGGTCGCCTGCGCCCAGAGCCGCGAACATGTCTTCGGCAGTCTTGTAGTTGGCCTTGTCCGCCAGCTTCTCGAAATCCACCAGCGACAGCGCCAGACGTGCCAGCTCGCGTTCGAGCAGGGTTTTACCCGCTGCCACGTTCTGGTCGCGGGCCTGCAGCTTGAACCAGTGAACGATCTTGGCACGCGCCCGGGAGGTGGTGATGTACCCCAGGTTCGAGTTCAGCCAGTCGCGGCTCGGCGTACCGTGCTTGCTGGTGATGATCTCGACCTGCTCGCCGGTCTGCAGACTGTAGTTGAGCGGCACGATCCGGCCATTGATCTTCGCGCCACGGCAGTTGTGGCCGATCTCGGTATGTACCCGATAGGCAAAGTCCAGCGGTGTCGAGCCCTTGGGCAGGTCAATGGCGTGACCGTCCGGAGTGAAGACGTAGACACGATCCGGCTCGATATCGACGCGCAACTGATCCGCCAGACCACCGATATCGCCCAGCTCTTCGTGCCACTCGAGCACCTGACGCAGCCAGGAAATTTTCTCTTCGTAATGGTTGGAGCTGGACTTGACGTCAGTGCCCTTGTAACGCCAGTGCGCACAGACGCCCAGTTCGGCTTCCTCGTGCATGGAATGCGTGCGGATCTGCACTTCCAGCACCTTGCCTTCCGGTCCGATCACGGCCGTGTGCAGCGAGCGATAGCCGTTTTCCTTGGGGTTGGCGATGTAGTCGTCGAACTCCTTGGGAATGTGCCGCCACAAGGTGTGCACGATACCCAGCGCGGTATAGCAGTCACGCATTTCCGGGACCAGAACCCGCACGGCACGCACGTCGTAGATCTGGCTGAAAGCCAGACCCTTGCGCTGCATTTTGCGCCAGATGGAATAGATGTGTTTGGCACGCCCGCTGATGTCGGCCTTGACGCCGGTGGCCAGCAGTTCGTTTTCCAGTTGCGACATCACATCGCTGATGAAGCGCTCACGATCCAGGCGTCGCTCATGGAGCAGCTTGGCGATCTGCTTGTACTGCTCGGGCTCCAGGTAGCGGAAAGACAGGTCTTCCAGCTCCCACTTGATATGACCGATGCCCAGGCGGTGGGCCAGAGGCGCGTAGATATCGAAAACTTCACGGGCCACGCGATTGCGTTTTTCATCGTCGGCATTCTTGACCGCACGAATCGCACAGGTCCGCTCGGCCAGCTTGATCAGGGCCACACGTACGTCATCGACCATCGCCACCAGCATCTTGCGCAGGTTTTCCACCTGCGCCTGACTGCCCAGCACCAGCGACTGGCGAGGGCTGAGGCTGGCACTGATCGCCGCCATGCGCAGTACGCCGTCGATCAGCTTGGCGACTGTCGGACCAAAGCGCTGTTCGACATCCTGCAAGGGGATCACGCCTTCGCGCACCCCACGATAGATGACGGCTGCGATCAGGGAGTCCTGATCGAGCTTGAGGTCAGCCAGGATTTCCGCAATTTCCAGACCGGTCTGGAAACTGGAAGTGCCGTCTGCCCAGTGATTCTTTAATGCGTTGTCCTTGTGCTCGGCTTGCCGGGCAAATTCACAGGCCTCTTTCATGGCCTCCCGGTCCAGGACCAGGTCGACGCTGACAATATGATCCAGCCATGCGTCGAGGTTGATACTGCCGTCTGTGTTTATCGGCTGGTGTGCTCTCACCTGTACCATGCTGCTTACCTTCCCTAAGGCGCGATGAATAGCGCCATCAGTCGCCAGCCTTCTTGAGCGAATGCCACTTGCCGGGCAAGCAAGGACCGGCATTCGCGGGCCAGTCGGATTAAACGAGATTCCCTGTCAGCAGCTGACTCGATCCAATGAACCGCTGCTCACTTACTCGCTTCAAATAAAGCCATCGCCTCGACATGGGCCGTCTGTGGAAACATATCGAGTATTCCGGCACGTTTTAATCGGTAGCCCTGATTGACCAATTCGACCGTGTCGCGAGCCAAAGTTGCCGGGTTGCATGAAACATAAACCAACCGTCTGGCGCCTGACTTCCTGATCTGGCGCACCACTTCAAAAGCTCCGTCGCGCGGCGGGTCCAAGAGTACCGCAGAAAACCCTTCAGCGGCCCAGCCTGCCTGTGTCAGCGGCTGGGAAAGATCCGCCTGAAAAAACCTTACGTTATGCAGATCATTACTCATTGCATTGGCAGAGGCACGCTCGACCATGGTAGCAACCCCCTCGACTGCAACCACTTCCCGGGCCATCCCGGCCAGTGGCAGCGCAAAGTTGCCAAGACCACAGAACAGATCCATCACCCGCTCGTCAGCCTTGGGTTCCAGCCATTGCAACGCTTGCTCGATCATCGCGGTATTGACTGCCGCGTTGACCTGAATGAAATCCCCCGGCCTCCAGGCCAGTTGCAGATTCCATGGATCAAGATGATAGCCCAATGCCTGATCCGGGTCTGCCGGTTGCGGCTCGCCTTCACCGTGCAGCCAGAGTTGCGCGCCATGCTCCTTGCAGAACCCTTGCAGCATGGCCAGATCACCTTCGGCCAGAGGCGCAACATGACGCAGCAATACAGCAATGGAAGTGCCACTGAACAATTCAACGTGACCCAGCGCCTGAGGCTTGCTGAACTTTTTCAACAAGGCAGGCAGTTGCGTCATGATCGGTTGCAAGGCCTGTACCAGCACCGGGCAATGCTCGATGCCGACGATGTCCTGACTGGCTGCCGCGCGAAAGCCCACATCCAGCCGCTTTGCCTTGGCATCCCAACGCACGGCGACGCGAGCGCGCCTGCGATAGCCCAGTTCGGAACCGGCAAGGGGCGCGGCCCATTCGTCCGGCACGACATTGGCGACCCGTTGCAACTGCTCGGCCAGCATGCGCTGTTTCAGGGCAAGCTGTTCGTCATGGGGCACATGCTGCACGCTGCAACCACCACAGCGGCCAAAATGTTCGCACGCTGCCGGGCGGCGCAGGTCACTGGCCTGCAACACTCGCTCGGTACGCGCTTCGACAATCTTGCCGTGGGCATTGAGCACCCGCGCCTCGACCTCTTCTCCTCCAAGGCTGCCCGCTACAAACCAGGTCTTGCCGTCGAGAAAGGCGATGCCGCGTCCGTCGCTGGACAGGCGTTCAATGGTCAACCGCTGTTTCTTGCCAGCAGGGATCTGCGCAGCCTTGACGCCTCCAGCGGGTTGGAAGCGCAGCCCTCTTTGTTGTTTGGCCATCAGTTGGGCGCGTCGTAAACGCCGGTCGACAGGTAACGGTCGCCGCGGTCACAGATGATTGCGACCATGACCGCATTTTCGACTTCACGCGACAGGCGCAACATGCCGGCCACCGCACCGCCGGAAGACACACCACAGAAGATGCCTTCCTCACGGGCCAGTCGGCGCATGGTGTCTTCGGCTTCCTGCTGGGCCATGTCGATGATGCGATCGACACGATCGGCCTGATAGATACGAGGCAGGTATTCATGGGGCCAGCGACGGATGCCGGGAATCGCGGAGCCTTCCATCGGCTGCAGCCCGACGATCTGCACGTCCGGGTTCTGCTCCTTGAGGTAGCGCGAGGTGCCCATGATGGTCCCCGTGGTGCCCATGGAACTGACGAAATGCGTGATGGTGCCGCCGGTCTGCTGCCAGATTTCCGGGCCGGTGCTGGTGTAATGCGCTTCGGGGTTGTCACCGTTGGCGAATTGATCGAGCACTTTGCCGCGGCCTTCGGCCTGCATACGCTCAGCCAGGTCGCGAGCGCCTTCCATGCCCTCTTCCTTGCTGACCAGAATCAGTTCCGCGCCATAGGCCGTCATCGCCGCCTTGCGCTCGGCACTGGAGTTGTCCGGCATGATCAGGATCATGCGATAACCCTTGATCGCCGCAGCCATGGCCAGGGCGATGCCGGTATTGCCAGAGGTGGCTTCAATGAGGGTGTCGCCCGCGTGGATCTGGCCGCGCAGCTCGGCACGGGTGATCATCGACAGCGCAGGGCGGTCTTTTACCGAGCCAGCCGGGTTGTTACCTTCGAGCTTCAACAGGAGGGTATTGCTGGTATTGCCCGCGATGCGTTGCAGGCGCACAAGCGGGGTGTTGCCGACGCAATCGGCAATGGTTTGATACTGCAAGGTCATGGCGTATTCGCGATCCAGACTGCGGGGGGCACTATCATAACGGCAAACGCCCAAAGCCCATATCACGCAAAGTGCGCTTCTTATCACCAAAAGGAATAAGAGGTCTTTTTCGTCTCCTGCCTCTCGAGCCTTGACTTCCCGCAACCCCAAGAGCGTATCGGCATGTAATATGCGCGACAGGGTAAGCGGCTAGACTGCCCTGAAACGATATCGACGGACTGATTCCGACAGGTGGAGAAAGCTGTGCTGACCAAACTGGGTATAAAAGGCCGCGTATTACTGCTGACGATTTTGCCGGCCAGTTTGATCGCGCTGATGATGGGCAGTTACTTCACGGTGATGCAGCTTCACGAGCTGCAGAGCCAGTTGCTGCAACGCGGTGAAATGATTGCCCAGGAACTGGCCCCTCTGTCCGCCCCCGCGCTGGGCCGCAAGGACAGGACACTGCTGAGTCGCATCGCCTCACAGACCCTCGAACAGGCCGATGTGCGCTCGGTGTCCTTTCTCGACCCGGAGCGTAACACCCTGGCCCACGCCGGTCCGAGCATGATCGCGCCTCCGCCCATCGGCAACAGCACCCAGTTGCTCAACACCTCGGCCAACGATGCGACCCGCTACCTGCTGCCGGTGTTTGGCAATCAGCGCCACCTCACCAGCGAAATCATCCCCGCCGAAGCCGACCGGCTGCTGGGCTGGGTGGAACTGGAAATTTCCCACAACGGCACCTTGCTGCGCGGCTATCGCAGCCTGTTCGTCAGCAGCCTGCTGATCGCCTTCGGTCTGGCGCTGACCGCCATTGTCGCGGTACGCATGAGCCGCACCATCAATGAGCCCCTGAGCCAGATCAAGCAGGCGGTGGCGCAACTCAAGGATGGTAACCTCGAGGCACGAGTCCCGCCTTTGGGCAGCACAGAACTGGACGCACTCGCCTCGGGCATCAATCGCATGGCTTCGACCCTGCAGAATGCCCAGGAAGAGTTGCAGCACAGCATCGATCAGGCCACCGAAGACGTCCGACAGAATCTGGAAACCATCGAGATCCAGAACATCGAACTGGACCTGGCGCGCAAGGAGGCCCTGGAAGCCAGCCGGATCAAATCCGAATTCCTGGCCAACATGAGTCATGAAATCCGCACCCCGCTCAACGGCATTCTGGGTTTCACGCATCTGTTGCAGAAAAGCGAACTGACCCCGCGTCAGCGCGACTACATGAACACCATCGAGAAGTCGGCCGACAGCCTGCTGAGCATCATCAACGAGATTCTCGACTTCTCCAAGATCGAAGCCGGCAAACTGGTGCTGGAAAACGTCCCCTTCAACCTGCGTGACCTGTTGCAGGACACCATGACCATTCTGGCTCCGGCAGCCCATGCCAAGCAGCTTGAGCTGGTCAGCCTGGTTTACCGCGACACGCCACTGTCCCTGTCGGGCGACCCACTGCGCCTCAAGCAGATCCTGACCAATCTGGTCAGCAACGCGATCAAGTTCACTCGCGAAGGCACCATCGTCGCCCGGGCCATGGTCGAGGACGATACCGAGGAACACGCGCAGCTGCGCATCAGCGTTCAGGACACCGGCATCGGCCTGTCCAGCCAGGATGTGCGCGCCCTGTTCCAGGCGTTCAGTCAGGCGGACAATTCGTTGTCACGGCAGCCGGGCGGCACCGGCCTGGGGCTGGTGATTTCCAAGCGCCTGATCGAGCAGATGGGTGGCGAGATTGGCGTGGACAGCACGCCAGGCATCGGCTCGGAATTCTGGATCACGCTGACGCTGCCCAAGGCCCGGGAAGACGTGGAAGAGCTGTTGTACAAGCCACTGGAAGGCGTGCGCGCCGCCGTGCTCGAACACCATGAACTGGCCCGTCAGGCTCTGGAACACCAGTTGGAAGACTGCGGGCTTGAAACCCTGATCTTCAACAACCTGGAAAACCTGCTCAACGGCGTGACCGCCGCCCACGAGACATCGACAGCCATCGATCTGGCGGTACTGGGCGTCACGGCCCATGAAATTCCGCCGGAGCGGCTGCGCCAGCATATATGGGATCTGGAGAACCTGGGCTGCAAGGTGCTGGTGTTGTGCCCGACCACCGAACAGGCGCTGTTCCAGTTGTCGGTGCCGGATGTCTATAACCAGTTGCAGGCCAAGCCTGCCTGCACCCGCAAACTGCAGAAAGCCCTGTCGGAACTGATTGCACCCAAGGTGGTGCGCAACGACGTTGTCCAGCCATTGGCCAGCCGTCCGCCGAAAGTCCTGTGCGTGGACGACAACCCCGCCAACCTGCTGCTGGTCCAGACCCTGCTCGAAGACATGGGTGCGTTGGTCGTTGCAGTCGACAGCGGGTATGCGGCGCTGCATTGTGTGCAGACCGAAACCTTCGATCTGGTGCTGATGGATGTGCAGATGCCCGGCATGGACGGACGTCAGGCCACCGAAGCGATTCGTGTCTGGGAACTGGAGCGCCAATGCACATCGCTGCCTATCGTCGCCCTCACCGCCCATGCCATGGCCAATGAAAAGCGCTCGCTGCTGCAAAGCGGCATGGACGATTACCTGACCAAGCCGATCAGCGAGCGGCAACTGGCGCAAGTGGTGCTCAAATGGACAGGGCTGGCCCTGCGCACGCCACTGCCGGAGCGCCCGTCCGACACTCAGCAAAGCCATGCCGGCCCGCTGGTGCTCGATCATGAAGAGGGGCTGCGTCTGGCAGCCGGCAAACCCGATCTGGCGACCGACATGCTGGCTATGCTGCTGGCATCGCTGGATGCCGACCGCGAAGCCATTCGTCTGGCCCGGGCCGCCGAAGACATCCAAGGCCTGATCGAACGTGTCCATCGCCTGCATGGCGCTACCCGCTATTGCGGCGTGCCTCAATTGCGCGCCGCCTGCCAGCGCGCCGAGACCCTGCTCAAGCAGGATGCACCCCAGGCCGACGAGGCGCTGGACGATCTGGATAAAGCCATTACCCGGCTGGCGGTCGAAGCACGGGTGACCGCCTGAGGCTCAATGAAGTGGGAGGCAGCTTGCTGGCGACAGGGTCGATGAGGTTTTTGAAATTCACTGGCCCTGTCGCCAGCAAGCTGCCTCCCACAGCCAACGAACTGACCTGACAACATTCAACGCAGACAGAGCGAACAAACTCGTTTCTCCAAGGAAGACCCATGACCCTGCGCACCCTGATCTTCAGCAGCCAGACCTACGACCGGGAGAGTTTCCTGGCCACCCCGGCACCCGACGGCCTGGAGCTGCATTTCCAGCCAGTTCGCCTGACGCTGGAAACCGCCACACTGGCTCAGGACTACCCGGTGGTCTGCGCCTTTATCAATGACGACCTCAGCGCGCCGGTGCTGGAGCGGCTGGCTGCCGGTGGTACAAGGCTGATAGCCCTGCGCTCGGCAGGTTACAACCATGTGGACCTGCAAGCCGCTCAGCGACTGGGCATGACCGTGGTGCGGGTTCCGGCCTATTCGCCGCATGCCGTGGCCGAGCACGCCGTGGCCTTGATTCTGGCCCTCAACCGTCATCTGAATCGCGCCTACAACCGCACCCGCGAAGGCGATTTCAGTCTGCATGGTCTGACCGGCTTCGATCTGGTGGGCAAGACCGTCGGCGTGATCGGCACCGGGCAGATCGGCGCAACCTTCGCGAAGATCATGTCAGGTTTCGGCTGCAAATTGCTGGCTTACGACCCGTACTCGAATCCCGAAGTTCTGGCCCTGGGCGCCGAATACCTGAGCCTGCCCGACCTGCTGGCACAGGCACAGATCATCAGCCTGCACTGCCCGCTCACCGAGCAGACCCGCCATCTGATCAACCGGCAATCCCTGGCCACCCTGCAACGAGGCGCCATGCTTATCAATACCGGTCGTGGTGCGCTGGTGGAAACACCTGCACTGATCGACGCCCTCAAGACCGGGCAACTGGGTTATCTGGGGCTGGATGTCTATGAAGAGGAAGCGCAACTGTTCTTCGCCGACCGTTCCGACCTGCCCTTGCAGGACGATGTACTGGCGCGCCTGCTGACCTTCCCCAATGTCATCATCACCGCTCATCAGGCTTTTCTGACTCAGGAAGCCCTGGGCGCCATTGCCCGGACAACTCTGGACAATATTGCCGCGTGGAATGCAGGCACTGCGCAAAACCGGGTCGAAGCTCAAGCGTGATAAGATGCGCGCAATTTGGAGGACCCATGGTCGAACACGATTTCCGCTACAGCATGCTCAACCCGCAACACACACTCACCGAGTGCCGTACGCTGGGCCCCGGGCGTTATCAAGTCACCGGTAACGGCGGCTCGATCCACAACAATGACCAGTTGCTGGTGACCATCAAGGGCAGCAAAAGCCTTTATATGCGTCTGTCGGTGGAGAAAGTCCGGCACCTGATCAACCCGCCCGGCCAATGGGTCGCAGTGGCCAATGGCCCGGCGTTCGACGAACTGGCAATCCATCAGTGGAAGGTCAATTGCGACAGTTGCTCTGCCGAGCTGGACTTCGAGTTCATGGTCGAGAGCAAACTCGGCACCAAGGCCCAGAAACCTGCCGCCGTTGCACGCATCGCCGAGCTGGGCTGGAAGACCGAGGGTGAAAAACACACATGCAGAAAGTGTCAGGAGAAAGCGGCATGAAACACCTGGCTGTACTGAGCCTGATCGGTAGTGCCCTGCTGGTCGGCTGTGCGACTGAGCCCAAACCCATCGAACAGGATCAGAGCTATGTGCTGGAGTGGATCGGCGAGCGTCCGCTGATCGACAGCAGCCGCCTGACCATGACCCTGGGGGCCGATGGCCGCGCCTACGGCAATGCAGGCTGCAACCACTGGTTCGCGCCCTATACCCTCAAGGGCCAGACCATCAGCTTCGGCCCCATCGGCAACACCCGCAAAATGTGCGTACCGCCGTTGATGGAGCAGGAACAGCGCTTCCTCAAGGAACTCGCCAAGGTGCAACGCTGGGACATTTCCCCCATCGAACAATTGCGCCTGTGGCCTGCCGAAGGCAAGCCACTGCGGTTCTGGCCTGAGGACTGATCACGCCCTGCAGGGATGATCACTTTGTGGGAGGCAGCCTTAGGGCGCAAACCGTGTAGTAACCCGCACACAGACACCCACCCAAAAAAGAACGGCAATGAAAAAATGAAGAACAAACAGACCAAGAAAT
>NZ_JAFGZD010000035.1 GCF_017165765.1 Pseudomonas capsici | reverse complement strand
ACCACACCCTGGCTGATCAGATGATGGGCCAGTCGATTGGCCTGGGTATTGAGTTCGGCGTAGGTCAGCGAATGCTCGCCATGAGCGGCAGCCAGAGCTTGGGGACGCTCGGTCACTTGTTGTTCAAACAGGCCATGGACGGAGCTGTCGCGTGGATAGTCCGTCGCGCTGTCGTTGAAGCGGTGCAGCAGTTGTTCGCGCTCGGCCTCAGGCAATACGGCAATGCTGTGAAGCGCAGTATCGGGGCGTTTCTCCAGCACATCGATCAGATTTTCCAGCGCACACAAGAGTGTGTCGCACACCCTCTGAGCGCCAATCTCGACCATGGCCAGGGCGGTAAAGGCAAAACCGGTGCCCAGATCATCCACAGACAGGGTCAAGGGATAGTTGGTGCGCTCTTCGTTGCTCAGGCTTTCGATGCCGTCCCAGGCCGACACAGCCTGGCTGGAGGTCATGTCCACTGCGCTATGACGATAGTTGAGCAAGGTGTTGAACAGTGGTGCAGGCGCGGCAACGCCACTGCAACGCTGGGCCAGTGCCAGTGAGGCATGCTCATGCCCAAGCAGAGCCGTCAGCCCCGAATGAGTGGATTTCAACCCCTCGACTACGCTGCGAGCATCGATATCCACTCGCAGCGGCAAGGTATTGATAAACATGCCCAGGGCGCGGTCGGAGCCTTCGCCGCCCTGCATACGGCCCATCAGTACAGTACCGAAAACCACCTGATCGCGACCGGAAGCCGCACGGGCAACGAGTGCCCATGCCAGATGCATGAGGCTGGCCGCACTGCTGCCCAGTTTGCGGGCCTGGGCGCGTACTCGACGACTCAGTTCGTCACTCAGGGCAATGCTGGCCTCTTCTATACCCGTTCCGTCGCCACGCACACCTTCCTGACCATAGGCCAGGGTCGACTCTTCGATATCGGCCAACTGACTGCGGAAGAAAGCTTCATGATCCTGCTCGGTCAGTCCCAGGCAAGCCTGAGCGACGTAATTGCGGTAAGGCATCGCTGCTGGTAGCGCGTCACCCTCGCCGACCATGAAAGCCTGCATTTCATGACGCACCACCTCAAGAGCTGTGTGATCGAGCACCATGTGATGGAACATCAGCAACATGATCCAGCATCCATTGCTGCGGTCATGGGCACAGGCCAGACGCATCAGCGGTGCCTGGCCAAGATTGAGGCTGTGGTGTTGCGTAGAGAATCGTTCACGAATCTGCAGGGCGATGTCGCCATCCACAGGGTTCAGCTCAAGGGTATCGACCACCAGTTGCGCCTGACGCCAGACCACCTGTACCGGGCTTTCAAGACCTTCCCAGAAGATCGACGTACGCAAGGTATCGTGACGTTCAATCACCTTCTGCAGGGCCGTGGCAAAGGACTCGATACGCGACTGATCCCTGACTGTAAAAGTCGCCTGGAGGACGTAAGGGTCCCCCTGGATGGCAGAGATGTGATGGTAAAGAATGCCCGACTGCAACGGCGCCAGCGGATAGATGTCCTGAATATTGGCCGCACCACCCGGCACAGTGGCCACGATACGGTCCAGAGCACTCTGGTCAAGACTGACCAGCGGCAGCAATTCAGGAGTGATGCGGGTGCAACCCGGCTCTATCAGGTTGGCCGGCACCACAATCTCACGGTTCTGGCCAACGGCAGCGGCCAGCGCCGCAACAGTCGGCTGACTGAACAGGATTCGTACATCCGCCGACAGACCCTTGCGGCGCATGCGCTCGATCAGGGTCACCGCCAGCAGCGAGTGGCCGCCCAGTTCGAAGAAGTGGTCATGACGACCCACACGCTCGACCTGCAGTACTTCGGCCCAGATCTGCGCCAGGGTGGTTTCGGTTTCGCCAATCGGCGCTTCGTAGCCACGGCTGATCAGCGCTTGCAGATCCGGGGCCGGCAAGGCTTTGCGGTCCAGCTTGCCGTTTGGTGTCAGCGGCAGTTTTTCAAGATGCACATAGGCCGCCGGGACCATGTATTCCGGCAACTGGCCTTGCAGATGGACTTTGAGGGTTTCCAGATCGACTTCGGCAACATTTGAAGTGAAGTACGCTACCAAGCGTTTATCGCCCGGCACGTCTTCACGGGCCATCACTACCGCTTCCTTCACGCTTTCATGGCGCGCCAGCTTGGCTTCGATTTCGCCCAGCTCGATACGGAAACCACGGATCTTCACCTGATCGTCGTTACGGCCCAGATATTCGATATTGCCATCGGCCAGCCAGCGACCCAGATCGCCGGTGCGGTACATCCGCGCTCCGGTGTTGAACGGATCGTCCAGGAAGCGCTCGGCGGTCAGGTCGTCACGGTTCAGGTAACCACGGGCCACACCGGCACCGCCGATATAGATTTCGCCCGGCACACCCAACGGCACCGGCTGACGGTATTCGTCCAGCAGGTAGAACTGGGTATTGGCCACCGGCTTGCCGATATGCGGTGCAAAGCCTTCTTCGCGATCCATTGCCACCCAGCTTGAATAGGTGGTGGTTTCCGACGGGCCATAGAGGTTGCACAGGCGTTTGACGGCCGTTTCGGCAAACAGCTTCTCGACCAGCGAACCTTTGAGCGCTTCACCCGCCACGTTGACGGTATGCACGCCCTGCCCCAGACCGCCCGACTCCAGCAGCGCCTTGAGCGCCGAAGGTACGGTGTTGATCAGGGTCACATCATGCTCACCCTCTTGCAGGGCCAGCACGTTCTTCACCACTTCAATGCGGCCGCCCGAGATCAGCGGTGCAAAGCACTCGTAGACCGCCAGGTCGAAGTTCAGCGAAGTCGAGAACAGGGTTTTGGCCAGCACCTCAGGCGCAAACGCCTGCTGCGCCCAGGTCAGGAAGTTGACCGTATTGCGGTGCTCGATCATTACGCCCTTGGGCAAGCCAGTGGAACCCGAGGTGTAGATCACATAAGCCAGATGAGCCGGTGTCAGCTCTTCGATCTGCGGATTGGAGACGGATTGATCCTGCCAGGTCACCTTATCCAGATTGATCACCGGCACACCCGCCGCCGAGACCAGTTCCAGAGTCGACGATTGCGCCAACACTGCTGCCGGAGCGCTGTCTTCCAGCATGTAGGCGATACGCTCAGCCGGATACGCCGGGTCCAGCGGTACATAACCGCCACCGGCCTTGAGGATGGCCAGCAGACCGACCACCATTTCGATTCCGCGCTCGACACAGATGCCCACCCGCGAATCCGGCTGCACGCCCTGACTGCGCAGGTAATGCGCCAGACGGTTGGCTCGCTGGTTCAGTTCGGCATAGATCAAATGGTCACGGTCATGAACCACAGCCACCGCATCCGGCGTGCAATCGACCTGAGCTTCGAACAAACCATGAACGGTCTGGTCGAGTGGATATTCTGCCTCGGTAGCATTGAAGCCGTGCAGCACTTGCTCACGTTCGGTTTCAGGCAAGACCGACAGGCTGCGCAACGGCGCCTGCGGTGTCAGCTCCAGAGCCTCGACCAACTGCTGCAGGGCAGCCTGCACATAGCCACATACGCGCTGGGCACCTACACCTTCCTGCGCCAGCGCGGTCAACAGCAGGTTATCCCCCAAATCATCGACGTTCAGGGTCAACGGGTAGTTGGTGCGTTCCTCGCCGGACAAGCCTTCGATGCCCTTCCAGGCCTCAACGGCCTCTGACGTGACTTCACCGGCAGCGCTATGGCGATAGTTGAGCAAGGCACTGAACAACGGCATGGATGCAGGTACACCGCTGCAGCGCTGGGCCAGTGCCAGCGAGGCATGTTCATGGCCAAGCAACTCGCTCAGCCGTCCATGTGCAGCCCGGACTGCGGCCCGGACACCCTGCTCACCCACCGCAAGACGCAGCGGCAAGGTATTGATGAACAGACCGATGGCACGGTCAGCACCGTCACCACCTTGCATACGCCCCATCAGCACGGTGCCGAACACTACGTCCTGCTTGCCCGCAATGGCACCCAGCACCACACCCCACGCCAGGTGAACCAGACTGGCCAGGCTAACACCCAGATGCCGCGCCTGATGACGCAGGCGCTGATCCAGGCCGGCGGCCAGCAGTTGGCTGGCCTCCTCGACACCGCCACCGTCGCCCTGCACATTCTGCAAGCCGAAAGGCAGCGTCGGCTCTTCCACATCGCCCAGCATGCCACGGAAGAATGACTCATGAGCTTCACGACTGACACCCAGACGAGCCTGGGCCACATAGTTGCGATAAGCAATTGCCTCGCCCAGCTCCTGCTGACGCCCCAGCAACCAGGCCTGCATCTCGTGCTGAACCACTTCCAGCGCGGTATGGTCCAGCGCCAGGTGATGGAACAACAGCAAGGCGACACACCGCTGATTGACGGCATCTTCAGCAAACCGAATGCGCAGCAAGGGCGGCTGCGTCAGATCGAGACGGAAATGCCGTGGGTCGAAACGCTCCTTCAACTGCTCGGCAATATCGCCCTGAGCCGGATCCAGGCTGACTTCTTCGACACTCAGACGTGCCTGGCGGCAGACCACCTGGACCGGACTGTCGAGACCTTCCCAGAAGACCGCCGTGCGCATGATGTCATGGCGGTCGACAACGGCCTGTAAGGCCTGGACGAAGTCATTCAGACGTCCACGGTCGGCAAGACCGAACAATGTCTGCAAGACATAGGGATCACCCTGCTCGGCCGCCAGGTGGTGATAGAGAATACCTTCCTGCAAAGGCGCCAGAGCATAGATGTCCTGAATATTGGCAATACCACCCGGCACGCTGGCCACCAGATGATCGATGGAGACCTGATCCAGATCCGCCAGCGGCAGCATGGCGGGCGTGATGCGCTGGCAATCGGCGGCGATGACATTGGCCGGGACACTGATCTCATGATTATTACCAACAGCAGCAGCCAGAGCCGCCAGCGTCGGCTGGCTGAACAGCACCCGCACATCGGCGCTCAGACCTGCCTGGCGCATGCGCTCGATCAGGCTGACAGCGAGCAGCGAATGGCCACCCAACTCGAAGAAATGGTCATGACGCCCCACACGCTCGACCTTGAGCAACTGTGCCCAGAGTGTCGCCAGGGTTTCTTCGACAGGACCTTGAGGGGCCTCATACTCACGACTGGCGAAGGCTTCGGCACCCGGTTCAGGCAAGGCACGACGATCCAGCTTGCCGTTGGCGGTCAGCGGGAAGCTTTCCAGCATGACAAAGGCCGCAGGCACCATATACTCGGCCAGCGAGCCAAGCAACTCATCGCGCAGGGCCTGAGCACTGAGTTCGATCCCGGCCTGTGCAATCACATACGCAACCAGACGCTTCTGGCCAGGCGTTTCCTGATCGGCACGGACCAGTACTGTGGCGTCGGCAACGCCAGCGCAGGCGCCCAGGCGGGCGGCGATTTCACCCAACTCGATCCGGAAACCACGGATCTTGACCTGATCGTCGTTGCGCCCCCGATACTCGATGCCACCGTCAGGCCGCCAGCAACCAAGGTCGCCAGTGCGGTACAGCATGGCATCGTCGCCCGCAGCAAACGGGTCGGAAATGAACTTCTCAAGAGTCAGATCAGGGCGATTCAGATAGCCCTTGGCGACACCATCGCCGCCAATATAAAGCTCGCCCGTCACGCCAAGCGGCGCGGGCCGCAGGTGCTCATCCAGGATATAGACGCGACTGTTGCCCACCGGTCGGCCGATGGGAATAGCCGGGCCTTCGACTCGCTCGATTTCCCAGGTGGTGGAAAAGGTAGTTGCTTCGGTAGGACCGTAACCATTGAGCAAGTGCTGAGGAGCACCGTTTTCCAGGACCCGTGCAATGACGGCCGGGTCAAGAACATCCCCGCCAACGATCAGGTAGCGCAGACGGGCAAATGCTTCATACAGACCCGATGCATATTGATGAAACAGACCCGCCGTCATCCACGCCACGCTGACTGACTGCTCAAGCAGCAAACCGGCGAAATGCTCACGGGACAACAGCACATCCTGATCCACCAGCACCACGCAGCCACCATTGAGCAGCGCGGCCCAGACTTCCAGCGTGCTGGCATCGAATGCCGGGTTGGAGGCGAAGGCTACGCGGTCCGCAGCATTGAAGTCGGCATACCCGTTATCGATGACCAGACGGCTGATTGCACGGTGGGTGACCAGTACCCCCTTGGGCGTTCCGGTAGAACCGGAGGTGTACATGACATAGGCCGGCGCACCGCCCTCCACTGCCACCTGCGGTGCCGCATCCGCCTCGCCATCCAGTTCCAGGTTATCGAGCTCCAGGCGAAGAATGTCCGCCAGCGACTCACGACTGCTCAGGCTCAGCAACACACGTGCCTGGCTGTCCTCAAGCATGAATTGTTGACGCTCGGCGGGCGCATTGACGTCCAGCGGCACATACACCGCACCGCACTTGAGAATGGCCAGTTGGCTGATCAGCAGTTCGAAAGAACGCTCAAGTTCGATAGCCACTCGATCACCGGCCTGGACACCTGCTGTACGCAAATGAGCCGCCAGTGCGTTGGCACGGGCATTCAACTGACCATAACCGAGTTGCTGCTCGCCATGTACGGCCGCCGGCGCGTCAGGATGACGTTCGGCATGTGCCTCGAACAACGCTGTTACGCTGCTGTCACGTGGATAAGGCCGGGTCGTGTCGTTGAATGCCACCAGCAACTGATTGCGCTCTGCATCCGGCAGCAAGTCCAGCGCGCTCAAGGCCTGACGCGGATCATGCTCCAATGCCTCGGCCAGTTGTTCGAAGGCCCCCAGCAGGTATTCACCGATGCGTTGGGCGCCGATCTGCGCCAGCGCAAGAACGCTGATCGAAAAGCGGTCGCCCAGGTCGTCTATCGATACCGTAATGGGATAGTTACTGCGCTCTTCGCCACCCAGTATCTGCAGACCATGCCAGGCATCTCGTGCCTGTGCGGTGACTGCCTGTGCCGCACTGCCGTGACGATAGTTGAGCAGCGAGCCGAACAGCGGCGTCGGAGCGGCCACACCACTGCAACGCTGGGCCAATGCCAGCGATGCATGCTCATGGCCCAGCAGACCGGTGAGACGCAGATGCGCAGCCTTGATACTGGCATCCACACTCTGGGTGCCCAGCTCGAGGCGCAATGGCAAGGTATTGATAAACATGCCCAGGGCGCGGTCGGCCCCCTCGCCACCCTGCATCCGCCCCATCAGTACGGTGCCGAACACGACATCCTCGCGACCGGATATGCGGCCCAGCACCTGAGCCCAGGCCAGATGGGCCAGGCTCGCAGTACTCACGCCGAGCCGGCGCGCATGAGCACGCAGACGCGTCCCCAGAGTTTCCTCAACGGGCAAGCGGACTTCTTCGATGACCGCATCCGGGTTCAGTGCATCGGTGAAACCGAATGGCAGGGACGGCTCTTCCACATCCGACAACATGTCGCGAAAGAACGCTTCATGCTCCTCACGCCCGCTCCCGGTGCGCGCCAAAGCCACGTAGTTGCGATAGGGAACTGCCTCAGGCAGAGCGTCTTCGGTCCCCAGCAGGAATGCCTGGGTTTCATGTTGCACAAGTTCCAGTGCCGCGTGGTCCAGGGCCGTGTGATGAAACAGCAGCATGGCCACCCAGCGCGAGTTGAGCGGATCAGCCGCCCAGACAAGGCGCATCAACGGAGCCTGACGCACGTCCATACGGTAGTGACGCGGGTCGAAACGCTCTTGCAGTTGCGCGACTATGTCCCCGTCGGCCGGGTTCAGAGCGATTTCATCGAACCCCAGCCGGGCTTCTTGCCAGACCACCTGCATGGGCTCGTCGAGTCCTTCCCACACGATGGCGGTACGCAGAATGTCATGACGGTTGATGACGCCTTGCAGCGCCCGGGCAAAGCTTTCCAGCGTCTGCGGACTTTCTGCACTGAAAACCGTGTGCAGGACATAGGGGTCGCCCTGGGAGGCAGAAATATGATGGTAGAGAATACCCTCCTGCAACGGTGCCAGCGGGTAGACATCCTGCACGTTGGCAGCCCCACCGGGTACGCTTTCGACGATACGGTCAATCGCCTCCTGGCTCAGTCCGGCAAGAGGCAGCATATCGGGCGTGATGCGGAAGGCAGGACTCAGCCAGTCGCCGCCGTTTCTCTTCACCAGGTCGATAAGCGCATGCTTGTGCTGGCGCATACTGTCCATCAGCGCATCATCGAAACCTTCGTCATCGCCCAGAATGACAAGGTCACCTTCCTCGTGCTGGAGGCGGATCGGGTGACCGGAAATGATAGCCATCAATTCGTTGAAGAGCATCGAATAACCTGCGCTGTATGAGTTCTGGAGAAGTCGACGAGAAACAGAAAACGACTTCGCGAAAAAGGCAAAAGGCCGCCTTTCTAGGGTGGGAAAAAACTAGAGCATCGGTTCTGGACTGTCTGTCACGGTATGTGGGGACAGGCGAAATGCAGGACATCTGGGGGTTTGGGAAAGCGGCGTCCCCGTGAATGGGGACACCGCAGATCAGCACAGAGGCGGGTCAGATACGGCGTTTGCGTTGCTGAGTGGGAACACGGGAAACCGAAACTTCGACAGTGCGCAGAGGCACCAGCGATGCCGCGACGGCGGCCAGTGTCGATTGTCCGAACAGCACACGCACATCGGCTTCCAGCCCCTCCTGGCGCATGCGCTCGATAAGCGTGACCGCCAGCAGCGAATGCCCGCCCAGTTCGAAGAAGTGGTCGTGACGCCCTACTCGCTCCACCTTCAGCAACTCGGCCCAGAGCATGGCCAGCCGGGTTTCGTTTTCGCCCTGAGGTGCTTCGTAACGATGCGTCACGTACGCATTGCTGTCAGGCAGCGGCAGGCGCTTGCGATCCAGTTTGCCATTGGGCGTCAGCGGCAAGGCTTCGAGACGTACATAAGCGGCAGGCACCATGTACTCAGGCAATTGCGCCTGCAAGTGGGCTCGCAATAACCCGCTGTCGACCACCAGCTTCTCGCTCTGCGGCGTGTAATACGCCACCAGCCGCACATCGCCGGGCTCGTCTTCCCTGGCCAGGACGACCGCGTCCCGAACCGCTTCATGACCAGCCAGGCGCGCTTCGATCTCACCCAGCTCGATACGGAAGCCGCGAATCTTGACCTGATCGTCATTGCGCCCCAGGTACTCGATATTACCGTCCGGTAACCAGCGTCCCAGATCGCCGGTGCGGTACATCCGCGCCCCGGGAACATCACTGAACGGATCATCGAGGAAGCGCTCGACCGTCAGTTCGTCACGGTTGAGATACCCGCGCGCCACACCCGCTCCACCAATGAAAAGCTCGCCCGCAACGCCCATCGGCACAGGGTTCAGATATTCATCCAGGACATGGAATTGGGTATTGGCAATGGGTTTGCCGATATGCGCACTGAAGCCGCTTTCCCGATCCATCGCGACCCAACTGGAGTAAGTCGTGGTTTCCGAAGGCCCATAAAGGTTGCACAAGCGCTTGACCTGAGTCTGCTCGAACAGCTTTTCCACAAGACTGCGTTTGAGCGCTTCACCCGCCACGTTGACCGTATGCACGCTCTGGCCCAGCCCGGTGGACTCCAACAGTGCCTTGAGCGCGGAGGGTACGGTATTGATCAGCGTGACATCATGCTCACTTCGCTGCAATTCGAGGGCATTTTTCACCAGATCGATGCAGCCTCCTGTGCTCAGCGGAGCGAAGCATTCGTAGACCGCCAGGTCGAAGTTCAACGAGGTGGAGAACAGGGTTCTGGCCAGCACTGTCGGCTCGAAGGCACGCTTTACCCAGGTCAGGAAGTTGACCGTGTTGCGATGCTCGATCATTACGCCTTTGGGCATGCCGGTAGAGCCGGATGTGTAAATCACATAAGCCAGGTGCGCAGCGCTCAGGCCGGGAATATCCGGGTTTTCCGGTGATTGTCCGAGCCAGGTGCTGTTGTCCAGGTCGATCACCGGGGCACTGGTGGCAGACAGCAGACCGAGAGTCGGCCCATGCGCCAGCACCACTGTCGGTGAGCTGTCCGCCAGCATGTAGGCGATACGCTCGGCCGGATAGGCCGGGTCCAGCGGTACATAGCCGCCACCCGCCTTGAGGATGGCCAGCAGTCCCACCACCATTTCCGTACCACGCTCCATGCAGATAGCCACCCGGGCATCGGGTTCGACACCCCGGGCGCGCAAATGCCAGGCCAGACGGTTGGCACGTTCGTTCAACTGACGGTAGTTCAGTTGCTCGCCGCCATGAATCAGCGCCGGGGCATCAGGCGTACGCAGCACCTGAGCCTCGAACAGCCCATGAACGGTCTGTGCCGGCGGGTAGTAGTGCTGCGTATCGTTGAAGCGGGCCAGATGCAGACGTTCCGCCTCATCCGGCAACGCAACCCCGTGCACAGGCTGTCCGGCATCGGCCACCATGGCGCGCAGCAGACGCTCCAGATAACCGCGATAGCGCTCGATGGTTTGCGGATAGAACAAGGCAGTGGCGAACTCCAGGCTGCCCTGCAACTGGCCGTTGATTTCTCCGAGATCCAGGGACAAGTCGAACTTGGCACTGTTTCTCGGTGCGCCAATGCCTTCCAGTGTCAGTTCGCCCAACTGAAGGTCGACACTTTCATTGTTCTGCCACGACAGCATGGCCTGGAACAGCGGGCTGTGGGCCAGACTGCGAACCGGTTTGACCACCTCGACCACATGCTCGAAAGGCAACGCCTGACGCGCCTGGGCTTCCAGGGACAAGACTCTGACCCTGTGCAACAACCGGGCGAAGTCGGGTTTGCCGGACAGATCGATCGGCAGTGCCAGTGTATTGACGAACAGACCGATCAGCCCTTCGACTTCTGCATTCATGCGGTTGGCGACCGGCGAGCCGATCACCACTTGCTCCTGACCGGAAAGACGCGAAAGCGTAGCCGCCCAGGCCGCCAGTACCGTCATGTACAACGTGGTGCCATGGCGTTTGCTCAGTTCCTGAAGTTGCGCAGTCAACTGTGCATCGAAGCAGACCGGTATCGCGGCCCCCGAATAGTCCTGCTGTGCCGGACGCGGTCGATCGGTGGGCAGTGTCAGCACTGCCGGAGCATCGGCCAGTGTCGTGCGCCACCAGTCGGTCTGGGTCGACAAGGCCTCGCCCTCCAGCAAGCGACGTTGCCAGGCAGCATAGTCGGCATACTGCACGGTCAGCTCCGGCAGAGGATCCGGCTCGCCACGCACAAATGCCGCGTAAAGCGCACCCAGCTCAGTTGTCAATACGCCCATGGACCAACCATCGGAAACGATATGGTGCAGGGTGACCAGCAGCACATGCTCTTGCTCCGCCAACCGGATCAACTGTCCGCGGATCAGCGGCCCGTGTTGCAGATCGAAGCTTTGCAGCGCTTCCTGTCCGGTCAGTTCGTTCAAGGCAGCCGACGGATCTTCCAGCTTCGAGAGATCAACCTGAGTCAGCGCAAAACCGCTATCTGCCGGCAGGATATGTTGCACCGCCGCACCGCCCGAAGGCTGTACAAAACAGGTACGCAAGGCCTCGTGCCGCGCCACGATGCGGTCCAGGGCACGCTGCAGCGCAGAGAACTCCAGCTCACCCTTGAGGCGCAGACCGGCCGGCAAGTGATAGGCCGCGCTGGCACCCTCCATCTTCGCCAGGAACAGCAAACGCTGCTGGCCGAATGAAAGCGGCAAGGCCTCATTACGCGAAACGGGGGTGATGGCCGGCAGAGTGCTGCGTGTCGCCAGCGCAATCTGTTCGGCTACTGCACACAGTTGCGGACGGGCAAACAGCTCGGCCAGTTGCAGCTCCACACCCCATTGCTGGCGAACCAGAGACACCAGACGCATGGCCAGCAGCGAGTGCCCGCCCAGTTCGAAGAAGTCATCGTCGCGTCCGATCCGCTCGACCTTGAGCAACTCGGCCCAGATCGCGGCAAGACTGAGTTCCTGCTCCCCGCAAGGCGCTTCGTAGTGACGTTCAATATCCGCTTCAGGAGCAGGCAACGCCTTACGATCCAGTTTGCCGTTGGGGGTCAGGGGCAGTTTTTCCATGTGCACGAACACAGTGGGCACCATGAAGTCCGGCAAGTCGGCCAGCAAGGACTCACGCAACTGGCTGTTCGCACAGTTTTCGCCGGTGTAATAGCCCGCCAGCCGCAGATCGCCATGGGCATCCTTGACGGCTACGACCACTGCTTCGCGAATACCCGGTACAGCGCCCAGTCTGGCTTCGATTTCTCCGAGTTCGATGCGGTAGCCACGAATCTTTACCTGGAAGTCGTTGCGGCCCAGGTATTCGAGGCTGCCATCGGGGCGATAGCGTGCCAGGTCGCCGGTGCGGTAAAGACGCGCTCCGGGCTTCGATGAAAACGGGTCATCGATAAAGCGTTCGGCCGTCAGTTGCTCCCAGTTCAGATAGCCACGGGCCACACCGTCGCCGCCGATATACAACTCGGCAGGCACGCCCATGGGGACGGGCTCGCCCTGCTCGTCCAGCAGGTAGAAACGGTTATTGGCAATCGGACGGCCGATACTGACGCTGGCCGAAGCCTTGTCGCTGGCATCGAACTCCAGCGCCGATGACCAGATGGTGGTTTCGGTAGGGCCATAGACGTTCCAGAGCGTGCCGACTCTTGCGGCCACTCGTTGTGCCAGGTCGAGAGGCAATGCCTCGCCACCACACAACGCCTTGAGCCCGGCAGCTCCCGACCAGCCGGAATCCAGCAGGAGTCGCCAGGTGGCCGGCGTGGCCTGCATCATGGTCGCACCGCTCTGAGCGATCGCTTCGGCCAGCAATACAGGGTCCTGAGCCCCGTGACGGTCGAGCAGTACCGTACAGGCGCCACAGATCAGCGGCATGTAAAGCTCCAGACCGGCAATGTCAAAGCTGATGGTGGTCAGGGCCAGCATGCGATCTTGCGCTGTGGCCTGAACCATGTCGCGCATGGCGCACAGCAGGTTGACCACACCGCGCTGTTCGAGCATTACACCTTTGGGTCTGCCGGTGGAACCGGAGGTATAGATGATATAAGCCAGCTGTTGCGCATCGGTTTCACGCTCCACAGGCGATGTCGGGCCTGAGCGCCAGTCTGCATCGCGGTCCAGAGCGATCACCGGAATACTGCCGCTGTCCAGACCGTCAGGCACGCTGCCCAGTGTCAGCAAGGCCACCGGAGAGCTGTCGGCAAGCATGTAGTTCAAGCGATCGGCCGGATAGCCGGGGTCCAGCGGCACATAACAACCGCCCGCCTTGAGAATCCCCAGCAAGCCCACCAGCATTTCCAGGCCACGTTCGACACACAATGCGACCGGAGCATTCTGTCCGCCAAGCAATGGTGTCAGGCAGTGCGCCAGTCGATTGGCCTGTTGATCCAGTTGACGATAGGTCAGGCTCTGCTCGCCATGTACCACCGCTACGGCATCGGGCGTGCGTTGTGCCTGAGTCTCGAACAGCCCGTGAACTGTTGCCTGATCCGGATAAGCGCTATCGGTATCGTTGAACGATGTCAGCAAACGCAGGCGCTCGGCATCAGGCAGTATCGAAATACGACTCAAGGCAGTCGCCGGGGCCTGTTCGAGAGCTTCAAGCAGGTTTTGCAAGGCGCACTGCATGTAATCGCACAGTGCCCGGGCATCGATGCCTCCGCTGGCCTGAACCGTCAGAAGATACCCTGTACCCGTATCGTCTACCGCCAGCGACAAGGGATAAGCCGTATGTTCATGGGCCTCAAGCCCCTGGATACCCTGCCAGGCGGTGTAAGCCTGTGCAGAGTCGTCCGCTGCGCTGTGACGGAAATTGAGCAACGCACCAAACAACGGAGCCGGTGCTGCCACACCACTGCAACGCTGTGCCAGCGCCAGAGGTGCATGTTCATGCTCAAGCAGCCCGCTCAGACTTGCATGCACCTGTCTGACTGCCTGGGCCACAGCCTGCTGCCCGAGTTCCACACGGATCGGCAAGGTGTTGATGAACATGCCCAGCGCCCGGTCTGCGCCGTCCCCGCCGCGCATCCGCCCGACCAGCACCGTACCGAATACCACATCGTCACTTGCCGAGACACGCCCCACCACCAGGCCCCATGCCAGGTGATAGAGACTGGCCGCACTCACGCCCAGGCTTCGGGCTAGGCTGCGGACACGCTGAGCGATGTCGCTATCTACCGTGTCGTGGATTTCATGCATCACGCCTTCGGATACCTGCTGGCCAAACGGCAAGGTAGGTTCGCGGACGTCTTGCAGCATGTCGCGGAAGAAGCGTTCATGGGCTGCTTCATCGGCCCCCAGGCGCACTTGAGCGATATAATTCCGGTAAGGAACCGGCTCAGGCAGCGGTGCCGCTTCATCCAGTAACAGGCTTTGTATTTCGGACACCACCACATCGAAGGCCACGTGATCCATGATCAGGTGGTGGAACACCAGCGCCACCACGTAGCGCTGGTTCGCAGAATCCCAGGCGTAAGGCATGCAGATCAGGGGTGCCTGGCTGATGTCCATGCGGAAATTCAGCGCATCGAACCGCTCGCGCATCTGTCCGAGAATATCGCCATCCTTCTGGTCCAGCTCAACGCATTCGCTGGACAGCGTGGCGTGTCGCAAGACCACCTGCACAGGCGCTTCAAGACCTTTCCAGAACACTGCCGTGCGCAGAATGTCATGGCGCTCGATCACTTTCTGCAAAGCCTGCATGGCAGATTTCAGACGGGCTTCATTATCCATTGCGAGCAATGACTGCAGGATGAAGGGGTCGCCCTCGCGTGCCGCGACATGGTGATACAGGATGCCTTCCTGAAGCGGCGCAAGAGCATAGATGTCCTGCACATTGGCCACCCCGCCGGGTACGGCAGCGACGATATCGTCGATGGCTGTCTGATCAAGGCTGGCCAGCGGCAGCATCCAGGGTTCGATCCGCTGGCAGTCGGCAGGAATCAGATTGGCCGGCACCTGAATGTCCTGCTCAGTCGTCAGGGAGGCGGCCAGTGCCGCCAGCGTAGGCTGGTTGAACAGCACCTTGATATCGGCGCGCAAACCCTCCTGGCGCATGCGCTCGATCAGCGTCACTGCCAGCAGTGAATGACCGCCCAGAGAAAAGAAGTTATCGAAGCGCCCTACACGCTCCACCTTCAATACCTGTGACCAGATACTGGCCAGCAAGGCTTCCACCTCATCTGACGGAGCCTCATAAACACTGCTTGTCAGTGCCTGCGCGTCGGGAACAGGCAACGCCTTCTGGTCAAGCTTGCCATTGTTGTTCAAAGGCCAGTGCTCCAGGCGCACGAAGGCCGAAGGCACCATATATTCCGGCAGGGCTTCACGCAGCCAGGCCTGGACGCTCTGGACTGTCAGCAGCGATTCGGCCGATTCGGCAGTGTAATACGCCACCAGTTGCTTTTGCCCCGGCACGTCTTCGCGGATCACGACCGAGGCCTGATGCACGCCCGGACAGGCTTTGAGGCGCGCATCGATCTCACCCTGTTCGATACGGAAACCGCGAATCTTCACCTGGCCGTCGCCACGGCCAAGATGCTCGAGGCTGCCATCTGCCCGCCAGCAACCACGGTCGCCGGAGCGATAGAGCCGCGCACCCTCGACAGGACTGAACGGGTCGCTGATAAACGCCTGGGCGGTCAGCTCGGGACGATTCAGATAGCCGTGCGCGACACCATCGCCACCGATGCATATTTCCCCGGCAACACCGATGGGAACCAGTTGCTGACGGGCATCGAGTACATAGACCTGAGTATTGGCCAGCGGCTTGCCGATGGGCACATTGCTCATCTGCGGCGGAACATCGGTCACGTGCAGAGTGGTCGCGTAGGTGGTGGTTTCGGTCGGACCGTAGCAGTGGATCAAGCGCAGATCCGGAGCAATGGCCAGCAGGTCGCGGAACACTTGAGGGTCGGCCCGCTCACCGCCACACATCAGAATGCGCAGCCCTGCCAGGGTTTCGCCGATCAGGCTCACGTACTGGTTGAATACCGCAGTGGTCACGAACAGCGAGGTAACAGCCATCGCCACCAGCTCTTCGGCCAGGCGTGGCGGGTCCAGCAGCAACTCATGGTCGATCACTACCACTTGCCCGCCATTGAGCAGCGCGCCCCAGACTTCCAGGGTGCTGGCGTCGAATGCCGGATTCGAGGCGAATGCCAGCCGGTCATTGGCGTTGAAATCGGCAAAACCGTTGTTGCGTACCAGTTTCACAATGCCACGGTGCGCCACGATCACCCCTTTTGGGGTGCCGGTAGAGCCCGAGGTGTACATGATGTAAGCCGCCGACTCCGCAGTGTTACTGTTTTGCGGGTCATGGTCCGGCTGACTGCTCACATCGAGCAGGTCCAGATCCAGACGCTCTGCACCTTCCGGAATCTCACGGCCATGCAGAGTCAGTAACTGACGGGCACCGCTGTCACGGACCATGAAGGCCTGACGGTCCAGCGGCGCATTGACGTCCAGCGGTACATAGAGAGCGGCACATTTGGTGATCGCCAGTTGCGCCACCAGCAGATCAAGCGAGCGCGGCAGCAGAATAGCCACTGCATCGCCCGCCTTCACTCCCAGCCCCGTCAGGTAATGGGCCAGACGGTTGGCACGACTGTTGAGTTCGGCATAGCTCAGCGTCCGATCACCGTGCACGGCGGCAACGGCGTCAGGTCGCTCGGCAACCTGCGCCTCGAACAGAGGCTGAAGCGTCTGGTCCCTTGGGTAATCCGTGGCAGTGGCGTTGAAGCTTTCCAGCAGGCGCTGACGCTCCTGGAGTGCAATGACCGGCACATCGTGCAGAGCCGTCTGCGGACGGTCATCAAGAGCTTCGACCAGTTGCTGCAAGGTGTAGGCAAAGGTGTCGCAGACACGTCGGGCACCGATTTCCTGCATTGCCAGCACACTGACGGAAAAACCTTCGCCCAGGTCATCCACGGAAATGGCCAGTGGATAGTTGGTGCGCTCTTCGTTACTCAGGCTTTCGATGCCTTCCCAGGCCGACAACGCCTGACCAGAGGCCATATCGGCGGCACTGTGACGATAATTGAGCAACGAGTTGAACAGTGGCGAAGGTGCTGCCACGGCACTGCTGCGTTGTGCAAGAGCCAGCGAGGCATGCTCGTGACCCAGCAATGCACTGAGGCGCGCATGGGTGGACTTCACACCCTCGACCACACTGCGTCCGTCGATATCCACTCGCAGCGGCAGTGTGTTGATGAACATGCCCAAGGCACGGTCTGCACCGTCGCCGCCCTGCATCCGGCCCATAAGCACCGTACCGAATACCGTTTGGGCGCGACCACTGGCCTTGCTGGCCACCAAAGCCCAGACCAGATGCATCAGGCTCGCGGCACTGACACCAAGCTGGCGGGCCTGCATCCGTACCCGCTGGCAAAGCCCGATATCCAGCTTCAGGTGGGCCTCTTCGATATGGCCGCCATCATCGGGCAGCGAAGCCTGACCATAAGCCAGAGTCGGCTCATCGACATCGCCCAGCATGTCGCGGAAGAAGGCTTCATGTTCTTCCTGACCCAGCCCCAGGCGAGCCTGAGCCACGTAGTTGCGGTACGGCACGGCAGCGGGCAGCGAATCGGCCTCACCCAGCATGAAGGCCTGCATCTCCTCACGCACCACATCCAGCGCAGTATGGTCCAGCGCCAGGTGATGGAAGATCAGCAACATGACCCAGCTGTCGCCATCACGAGCACAGGCCAGCCGAATCAAGGGCGCTTCGGCCAGATCGAGGCGATAGTGACTGCTGGCGAAACGCTCGCTCAACTGCTCGGCAATGGCGCCGTCGCGAGGGTCGGGTTTAAGGAACTCCACACTCAGGTCAGCTTCACGCCAGACCACTTGCAACGGCTCGCTCAGCCCTTGCCAGACCACCGCGGTGCGCAGAATGTCGTGACGCTGGATCACATGGCGCAGAGCGTTGGCAAATGCATCGAGACGTTCCCTGCTCCTGACCGAGAACGTTGCCTGCAATACATAGGGGTCGCCCTGCTCGGCGCTGATGTGATGGTAAAGAATGCCCTGCTGAAGCGGTGCCAGCGGGTAGATATCCTGAATATTGGCAGCCCCTCCGGGAACCGTTGCCACAACCAGATCCAGAGTATTCTGATCCAGCTCGACCAGCGGCAACATATCCGGCGTGATACGGGTGCAGCCCGGCTCGATCAGGTTGGCCGGTACACGGATTTCCGTACCGCTACCCACCGCAGCCGCCAGGGCCGCCAGCGTCGGCTGGCTGAACAGCACCCGCACATCGGCGCTCAACCCTTGCTGACGCATTTTCTCGATCAGCTTGACCGCCAGCAACGAGTGGCCGCCCAGCTCGAAGAAGTGGTCGTGACGCCCGACGCGTTCAACTTGCAGTACTTCAGCCCAGATCTGCGCCAGGGTGGTTTCGACATCACCTTCCGGTGCTTCGTAGCCACGGTTGATAAACGCCTGTTGATCCGGCGCTGGCAGAGCCTTGCGGTCCAGCTTGCCGTTATTGGTCAGCGGCAGGCTGTCCAGCTGTACATAGGCCGCCGGGACCATATAGTCCGGCAACTGGCCTTGCAGATGACTGCGCAGGACCTCCAGATCGATATCGGCTTCCGTCGAGGTGAAATACGCCACCAGACGCTTGTCGCCCGGCACGTCTTCGCGCACCAGCACCACGGTCTCCTTGATCGCCTCATGGCTGGCCAGACGGGTTTCGATCTCGCCCGGCTCGATACGGAAACCACGGATCTTCACCTGCTGGTCATTCCGGCCACGGTATTCCACCGTGCCATCGGCCAGCCAGCAGGCCAGGTCGCCGGTGCGATACAGACGGGCTGCCGGGTCGATGCTGAACGGATCAGCGACGAAGGCCTGTTCGGTCAGGTCAGCACGGTTCAGATAACCCAGTGCCACACCATCGCCACCGATATACAGCTCGCCGGTGACACCCAGCGGCACCGGCTGCTGACGGGCATCCAGCACGTACAGGCGGGTATTGGCCAGCGGCTTGCCAATCGGAATACTGCCCTCGCCCACGGTCTTGATTTCGTGGGTGGCCGAGAAAGTCGTTGCTTCGGTCGGGCCGTAGCCGTTGAGCAGATGCTCGGGCGCGCCATTTTTCAGGACCTGAGCAATGACGGAAGGATCGAGTACATCGCCACCCACGATCAGATAGCGCAGTTTCGCAAAGGCCTCATACAGGCCCGAGGCGTATTGATGGAACAAACCGGCGGTCATCCACAGCACGCTGACCGACTGTTCCAGCAGCAGCGCCTTGAAGTCGGGCAACGACAGCAGCACCTCCTGATCGACCACCACCACGCAACCGCCATTGAGCAGCGGCGCCCAGACATCCAGGGTGCTGGCGTCGAAGGCCGGGTTGGAGGCAAAGGCCACGCGATCTGAGGTCGTGAACTCGGCATAACCGTTATTGATCACCAGACGGGCAATGGCACGATGCGGCACCAGTACCCCTTTCGGCGTGCCGGTGGAGCCCGAGGTGTACATGATGTACACCGCGCTTTCACTGCTGCAGCCCAACTCCGGGTTATCGCCGTGCTGCGCGGAAAGGTCGAGGCGGTCCAGGTCAATGCGGATAGCGCCTTGCGGCACCTCCAGATCGCCATGGGTCAGCACCTGACGCGCGCCGCTGTCCTGCACCATGAACGCCTGACGCTCCTGAGGAGCATTGACGTCGAGCGGCACATAAATACCCGCGCACTTACTAACGGCCAGTTGCGCTACCAGCAGATCCAGCGAACGCGGCAGCAGGATCGCCACCGCATCGCCTGCAACCACACCCTGGCTGATCAGATGATGGGCCAGTCGATTGGCCTGGGTATTGAGTTCGGCGTAGGTCAGCGAGTGCTCGCCATGAACGGCGGCCAGGGCTTGGGGACGCTCGGTCACTTGTTGTTCAAACAGGTCATGGACGGAGCTGTCGCGTGGATAGTCCGTCGCGCTGTCGTTGAAGCGGTGCAGCAGTTGCTCGCGCTCGGTTTCCGGCACTACAGCGATATCCGTCAGACCTGCTTCCCCGCCTGCTTCCAGTGCGCTGACCAGATTTGTCAGTGCAGAGGCCATATAGGTGGCGACACGTTGCGCGCCGATCTGCAAGGTAGCCTGAACGTGGAGCGCAAAGTGCTCACCGAAGTCATCCACCGACAGTATCAACGGGTAGTTGGTCCGCTCTTCGGCACTCAGGGTTTCAATACCCTGCCAGGCACTCAGAGTCTGCTCATCGAGGATTTGTCCGGCATCGGCACTGTGCCGATAGTTCAACAGGGCACTGAACAGCGGCGTCGGGGCAACCACCGAGCTGCAACGCTGAGCCAGGGCAAGCGAGGCATGCTCGTGACCCAGCAGTTGAGTCAGGGCGGCATGCGTGCTCGCCACCCCGGCCTGTGCACTTTGCCCGGCCAGACGCACACGCAGTGGCAAGGTGTTGATAAACATCCCCAGGGACTGTCCTGCACCCTGCCCGGCCTGCATACGGCCCAGCATGACGGTACCGAACACCACATCGTCGCGTCCCGACACTACGCCCAGCACCCGGGCCCAGGCCAGATGGCAGAGGCTGGTCGCACTGACGCCGAGCTTCCGGGTCTGGGCACGCAGACGCTGCCCCAGCTCTGCGGGCAGCGCCAGATGCGCATCCTCGATGCCGTTACCGTCGCCCAATACATCCTGCTGACCGAACGGCAGTGTCGGCTCGTCCATATCGCCCAGCATTTCGCGGAAGAACGTTTCATGGCTCTGGCGCTTGCCTGGCTGACGCGTCTGCGCCACATAGTTGCGATAAGGTACGGGGGCTTCGAGGGTTTTAGACTGACCGGTCAGAAAAGCCTGCATTTCATGCTGCACGATTTCCAGTGCGGCATGATCGATGGCCAGATGGTGAAACAGCAGCATGGCCAACCAGCGATGATTGGCCTTGTCCTCGCTGATTACCAGCAGCAACAACGGTGCCTGACCGATATCCAGACGGTAGTGACGAGGATCGAAGCGCGCCTTGAGTTGCGGCAATACGTCTCCGGCTTCCAGTTCCGCAGAGATATCCTGAACACCCAGCTTCGCTTCACGCCAGACCACCTGTACAGGCTCCTCCAGGCCTTCCCAGACCAGGGAGGTGCGCAGAATATCGTGCCGGTCGATCACACTCTGCAAGGCGTCGATGAAGTCACTCAGGCGCTCGCGGCTGGTCAGGGTGAATTCGCTCTGCAACACATAGGGGTCGCCCCGCTCGGCCGTCAGGTGATGGTAGAGAATCCCCTCCTGCAACGGTGCCAGCGGATAGATGTCCTGCACATTGGCTGCGCCGCCCGGGATACGGGCCACGATCCGGTCGATGGCGGCCTGGTCCAGGGCCAGCAATGGCAGCATATCCGGCGTAATGTGCTCACAGCCCTGGAAAATGCCGTTTTCGGGCACTGTCTGTAGGTTCTTCAGAGCGCTGGCATAAGAGCCGTCCTTGATAGACTCGATCAGCCTTGCCTTGTGTTCACGCAGCAAGGCCAGGACGGCCGGTTCGGCCAGAGACTGTTTACGACCGCGTACAGCCAGTTGGTCGCCCGCGACGGAAAGCTCTACGCCTTTTTCTTCCAGTACTGCCAACAGTTCGATCAAATTCACAGGAAAATCTCCGTTTTTTCCATCGCAGCGGCGTATTTCGCGAGGGTAGGTTGTTCAAACAGGGTTTTGACGTCGGCTTCCATACCCGCCTGACGCACTTTCTCCATCAGGCTGACCACCAGCAGCGAATGTCCGCCCAGCTCGAAGAAGTGGTCATGGCGTCCTACCCGATCGACCTTGAGCACTTCAGCCCAGATCTGTGCCAGGAGAATTTCGGTTTCGCCTTCCGGTGCTTCGTAGCCACGGCTGATCACTGCCTGCTGGTCCGGCGCAGGCAGCGCCTTGCGATTCAGCTTGCCGTTAGGTGTCAGCGGTAAATGTTCAAGATGGACATAGGCCGCAGGCACCATATAGCCCGGCAACTGGTCTTGCAGAAGCGTCCTCAGCGTTTCCAGGTCGACCTCGGCAGCCGTCGACGTGAAATAGGCCACCAGACGCTTGTCACCCGGTACGTCTTCACGAGCAATGACCACCGCTTCCTTCACGCTTTCATGACGCGCCAGCCTGGCTTCGATCTCGCCCAGTTCGATGCGGAAGCCACGGATCTTGACCTGATCGTCGTTACGGCCCAGGTATTCGATACTGCCGTCTGCCAGCCAGCGGCCCAGATCGCCGGTACGGTACATGCGCGCGTCGATGTCACTGTTGAAAGGGTCATCCATGAAGCGTTCGGCAGTCAGATCGTCACGGTTCAGATAACCACGCGCCACGCCATCACCACCGATATACAACTCGGCAGCCACGCCCATGGGCACCGGCTCGCCCTGCTCGTCCAGCAGGTAGAAGCGGTTGTTGGCAATCGGACGCCCGATACCGACACTGGTGGAGATCTTGTCATTGGCATCGAATTGCAGCGACGACGACCAGATGGTGGTTTCTGTCGGGCCGTAGACGTTCCAGAGTGTTTCCACCCGGGCCGCCACACGTTGCGCCAGATCCAGAGGCAGCGCCTCACCACCGCACAAGGCCCTGAGCCCGGAAGCACCGGACCAGCCGGAATCCAGCAAGAGTCGCCAGGTGGCGGGGGTTGCCTGCATCAGCGTGGCACCGCTATGGCTGATGGCCTCGGCCAGCAATTGCGGGTCATGGCTATGACGACGATCCAGCAGCACGGTACGGGCACCGCAGATCAGCGGCATGTAAAGCTCAAGCCCGGCAATGTCGAAGCTGATGGTGGTCAGGGCCAGCATGCGATCTTGCGGTGTCGCCTGAACCATGTCGCGCATGGCGCAAAGCAGGTTGACCACGCCACGCTGCTCGACCATCACCCCCTTGGGCTTGCCGGTGGAGCCGGAGGTGTAGATCACATAAGCCAACTGCCGGGAATCGGCTTGCCCGCTGACCGGGCCGGTCGGTCCTGTGCGCCATGATGCCTCAGGTCCGAGATCGATCTTCGCCACACGACCGCACGACAGGCCTTGCGGTATCCGCCCCAGGGTCAGCAAGGCAACAGGTGCGCTGCTGTCGAGCATGTAGTTCAAGCGATCGGCCGGGTAATCCGGATCCAGCGGTACATAAGCGCCGCCAGCCTTCATGATTGCCAGCAGACCGACCACCATCTCGATACCGCGCTCGACACAGATCGCCACCCGGGCATTGGCAACCACGCCCTGCTCGCGCAAATGACAAGCCAGGCGATTGCTACATTCGCTCAGTTCGGCGTAGCTCAGTTGCCGATCTTCATGCACCAGGGCAACGGCATCTGGCGTGCGTGCCGCCTGGGCTTCGAACAGACCATGGACGGTCTGCTCGAGCGGATATGCCACACGGGTCGCATTGAACTGCGAAATCACCCGGTCACGCTCTTGAGCCGGCAGAATGGAGACATCCCGCATTCTTGAAAGCGTTGCCCGCTCCAGCGCATCGGCCAGGCTCACCAGCGTCTGCTGCACAAAGTCACAGACGCGTCTGGCACCTACATCAGCCGAGGTCATGATCGAGAAGGCAAAGCCCTGACCTTCGTCATCCACCGACAGCGTCAATGGATAGTTGGTGCGCTCTTCACCTGTGAGCAGTTCTATGCCCGCCCAGCCATCCATGCCTTCACGAGTGCGGGATGTTCCCGTATGGCGGTAATTGAGCAAGGCACTGAAGAGAGGCAATGGCGCTTTTACAGCACTGCAGCGCTGCGCGAGCGTCAGTGAGGCATATTCGTGGACAAGCAGTCCGCTCAGACGGCGGTGAGTGCTTCTGACCGCATCCTGAACGTTGATATCACCGACACTCACGCGCAACGGCAAGGTGTTGATGAACATCCCCAGAGCACGATCGGAACCCTCACCGCCCTGCATCCGGCCCATCAACACCGTGCCGAAGACCACTTCTTCCTTGCCAGTGACCCTGGCCAGGACCTGCGCCCATGCAAGGTGATAAAGACTGGCCATGCTGACGCCAAGCCCGCGCGCCTGCTGGCGCAGTCGCTGTGTCAGACCGGCATCCACGCTCTGGCGAACCTCTTCGATACCGCTGCCATCGCCCTGCACATCCTGCAGATCGAACGGCAGGGTCGGCTCGTCGATATCCCCGAGCATATTCTGGAAGAACGCTTCGTGCTCTTCGCGGCTGGCTCCAAGACGGGCCTGGGCCACGTAGTTGCGGTAAGGCACCGAGGCTGCCAGCGTATGCTCGGAGCCTTGCATGAACGCCTCGATCTCATGGGACAGTACGGCCAGCGAGGTGGCATCGTCTATCAGGTGATGGAACAGCAGAATGGCCACCCAACGCTCGTTGAGCGGATCCTGCGCATAGGCAATGCGCATCAGGGGAGCCTGACGAATGTCCAGCCGGTAATGGCGCGGATCGAAACGCTCATGCAGACGGGTTTCAATATCGCCATCAGCGGGGTCAAGATTTACGGCTTCGACAGCCAGTTTCGCTTCGCGCCAGACTACTTGCAGCGGCTCGTCCAGACCTTCCCACAGCACAGCCGTGCGCAGGATGTCGTGACGGGCGATAACGGCCTGCAAGGCCTGGGCAAAAGCTTCGATCCGGCTCTCACTGTCAAAGCCGAACATCACATATTGCAGGTACGGGTCGCCAACGGATGCCGCCAGGTGGTGATACATGATCCCCTCCTGCAGCGGTGCCAGCGCATAGATATCCTGCACATTGGCCACGCCGCCCGGCACGCAGTCCACGACCGTGTCGATCTGCTCCTGACTCAGACGAACCAGTGGCAACATCTGCGGCGTAATACGCTCACAGCCTGCAGGAATCAGGTTGTCGGGAACAACCACACCGTGAGTCCCGCCGCCCACTGCTGCCGCCAGGGCTTCAAGGGTTGGCTGAGCAAACAGCACACGCACATCGGCGCTGAGATTCTGCTGGCGCATGCGCTCGATCAGCTTCACCGCCAGCAGCGAGTGACCACCCAGCTCGAAGAAGTGGTCATGACGAC
>NZ_JAFGZD010000034.1 GCF_017165765.1 Pseudomonas capsici | reverse complement strand
GCCAGCACTTTGAGCTAATTTTTTGGATTTGTCCTCGTTAAGTGTTGCATGTCAGTCAGTGTACCGTGGGAGGCCGCTTGCTGGCGACAGGGTCCCAGTCGCCAGCAAGCTGCCTCCCACAGTCTTCCAGCGCTGTGCCAGATACACCACAACACTTAATGCAGACAGAGCCAATTCATTCGCGAATGAATTCGCGCCCACAGAGTTCCAGCAGTTTCTCGCGCCATGTCGCCTTTGCAGGTAATGCCAGGAAGAACGGGTTGAGCAATGACTCCCGTGCCGGATAGCTGAACGTTTCGCCATCGAGCTGCAGCACTTCGCCGCCTGCGCCCTCAAGTACACCCTGAGCCGCAGCGGTATCCCACTGGGAGGTCGGAGCCAGGCGCGGGTAGCAATCGGCTACGCCTTCGGCGACCAGACAGAACTTCAATGAGCTGCCGATACTGGCCAGTTGCAGCTCGCCCAGGCCAGCGGACAGTCCCGCCAGCAGGCGCTCCTGCTCGGGGCTGGAATGGCGGCGGCTGGCCACGACGGTAAATTCCTGTCCGACACCCGGCTCGTTGCGCACCGCGATGGACGCAATGTGGCTTTCACTGTCGCTGCGCCAGGCTCCCAGTCCGGCACCACCGAAATAGCAGCGGTTGTTGGTGGGCATGGAGACCACGCCAAACACCACACGTCCGCGCTCGATCAGCGCGACATTGACCGTGAACTCTTCGCTGCCGGAAATGAACTCCTTGGTGCCGTCCAGCGGGTCAACCAGCCACCAGCGCTCCCAGCCTGCGCGCTCGTTCAGGGGAATGTCGGCATCTTCTTCGGACAGCACATGAATCGAAGGGTCGAGCGCCTTCAAACCCTCGACCAATACCTGATGAGCCGCCAGATCGGCGGCGGTCACGGGGGAGTCATCGGCCTTGGCGGTCACGGCAACGCCCGAGCGCCAGAACGGCAGAATGGCTTCACCCGCCAGCCGGACAAGACCGATGACGGGAGCGAGTAACGGATGCGGCAGGTTGTCGAACACATCGGTCATGGCAGGAAAAATCCACGTTGGGTTAGCAGATCGCGCGCCAGATACAGCGCCGCCAGGGCACGGCCTTCGGTGAACTGGGCGTTCTGGGCCAGATTGGCCAGCTCCCGCAGGTTGACCCGGTCCACACGAATCGGCTCGGGTTCATCGCCTTCAAGGCTCTCTTCGTAAAGGTCGGTGGCCAGCACCACCTGAATCTTCTGGTTCATGTAACCGGGCGACAGGGACAGTTCGGTCAGGTGTTCCAGTTGGCGGGCACCGAAGCCGGCTTCTTCCTTGAGTTCGCGATTGGCAGCCGCCAGCACATCTTCGCCCGGCTCGATCAGGCCCTTGGGCAAGGACAACTCATATTCGTCCGTGCCGCCGCAATATTCTTCGATCAACAGCGCGTGATCGGCATCGATCATGGCGACAATCATCACCGCGCCATATCCCGCCCCCCGGCCTACCAGCCGCTCATAAGTACGCTCGACCCCGTTGGCAAAGCGCAATTGCAGCTCTTCGACCCGGAACAGGCGACTGCTGGCGACGATTTCGCGGGCGAGGACGGTAGGTTTCTGGCGCATGACAGGCTCCTTTGCGATGACGGGGTACTATACCGTGGCTTTTCCGATTGTCTGTGTCGGATATGCTTACATCCGCCATCAATTCCTGAAGAGGCCAGAATGCTTTCAATGCCCTGGAGCGATATCGATACCGTCCTGCTGGATATGGACGGCACTCTGCTCGACCTGCATTACGACGATCACTTCTGGATGCAGCACTTGCCCCAGCGCTATGCCGAACTGCATGGCGTCAGTCTGGCCATGGCTTTGCTGGAGATGCAGCCGCTGTTCGAGAGCCATGCGGGGACGCTCAACTGGTACTGCCTGGACTTCTGGAGCAAGGAGTTGAAGCTGTCGGTGCGCGACCTGAAGCTCGAAACCGCGCATCTGATCGCCTTGCGCCCCGATGCCCGGACTTTTCTGGCCGCGCTCCAGCAAGCCGGCAAGCGCGTGATCATGATCACCAACGCCCATCGCGATTCGCTGTCATTGAAGCTGGAGAAGATCGAGCTGGCGCCGTATTTCGAGCGCATGATCAGTTCCCATGACTACGGCTTCCCCAAGGAAAACCAGCAGTTCTGGGACGCCTTGCAGGCCGATACCGCCTTCGACCCGGCACGCAGCCTGTTTATCGACGATACCCTGCCGATCCTGCGCAGTGCCCGGCGTTTTGGCGTGGCCCATTTGCTGGCGGTCAGCGTACCCAACAGCCAGAAAGGCCCCAAGAACACAGAAGAGTTCGAGGCAGTGAAGGATTATCTGGATCTGATCAAGGGGTTGTAGGAGCCAATTCATTCGCGAGACATCATCGAAGGCGATAGATCAGGATGTACCGGCCTATCGCGAATGAATTCGCTCCCACTCCATTTGCAAGCCTAATCGGGAATCCTGAGCTGCTGCCCCGGATAGATATGGTTTACATCCTTGAGCATCGGCTTGTTGGCCTCGAAGATTTTCTGGTACTTGTTGGGGTCGCCATAGACCCGCTTCGAGATGGCGCTCAAGGTATCGCCCTTTTCCACCGTGACGAACCGGGCCGCCGTTGTCGCAGGCGCACCGGCAGCAATGGTCATCTGGTCGTCCACCTGTTCAACGCCCGAGATGTTGCCCAGTGCCAGCAGAATTTTTTCCTTTTCTTCCTGGCTGGCCACCTCACCTGTCACGGTAACCTTGCCATCCTCCACTTGAGTTTGAATATCGGGATCACCCAATCCGGTTTCCGATATATGCTTTTTCAAGACCTCATCGGCATTGGCATTACCCGGTGTCACCATATCAAGGATTTTTTCACCCGCATCTTTAAAGAAACTGAAAAGACTCATTGCTCATTCTCCTTCACGGTTGTTGCCACGCCCGCAAGGAATAACCATAGCTCTCGTGATCGATGGTTTGCGGTGTTCCGACCAACGTTGCGCACCCCATCCTCATCGTCGAGCGCGTAGAATCGACGCCCTGCCTCGCCTATCGGAGTGAAGATGGACATCAAGCAACTGAAATTCCTGATCGCTCTGGACGAGACCCGTCACTTCGGCCAGGCAGCAGCACGCTGCAATATCACCCAGCCCACGCTGTCCATGCGCCTGCGCAACCTTGAAGAAGAGCTGGGCTTGCCGCTGGTCATGCGCGGTCAGCGCTTTGAAGGTTTTACGGCACCCGGTGAGCGGGTGCTGGCCTGGGCCAGAACCGTGCTGTCGGCCTATGACGGCTTGCAGGCCGAAGCCGCTGCCTGTCGCGGGCATCTGGTCGGGACCCTGCGCCTGGGCGTGGTGCCGCTTTCGAGCTTCGATCCGCTCTCGCTGTTGCACCGGCTGCATCAGATCCACCCCAACCTGCGCTTTGAACTGTCGTCCCTCAGTTCCGAGCAGGTGCTGGAACAACTGGCGAGCAATCGCATCGATCTGGGCGTGTCGTATCTGGAGCGTCTGGATAACGAACGCTTCGACACCCTGACCCTGGACGAAACCCGCATGGGCCTGCTGTATGACCGACGCCACTTCAGCTTTGGCGAGCAGCCACTGACCTGGAGCGAACTGGTCGAATTGCCACTGGGCACGCTGACCAGCGGCATGCATTTTCGCCAGTCCATCGATCACAACTTCCACAGTCGCGGCCTGCATCCGCAGCCATTGCTGCAGACCGATGCCGTTCACCAGTTGATGCAGGCCGTGCATGGCGGTTTCTGTTGCACCATCATGCCGCTGGATGGCGGCCTGGACCTGCTCACCGAACATCTGGGCCTGCATCCCATCGCCGATGCACGCACGCTGGCGCCCATCGGCCTGATCATGCGCCGCAGCGCGCCGCGCTCGGCCCTGGCGGAAGCCTGCTTCACGCTCCTGGCAGAAAATCAGAAATAAGTATTGATCGACGTCATCTATCAGAGCATTGGAACTAGCGATTAGACGATATCCGACAAGAGGCCTAGGCTAAGCGCTATCAAACTGCCGGTAATCAGTCCATGCACGCCAAGCGCACGGCCAGCGCGGCGCCCGCTCTTGAGGCGCACGCACCTCAAGCAAGCCAGTCCTACAGCTACTCGAATCTCGAGGGCGATGACTCGGCACAGAATGCGCTTGCCGAAGAGGTAGCGCTCGCCATTGCCTACAACGGCATCAGCCAGGCGGTCATGCTGGTCAGCCCTACGGATCTGGAAGACTTCATTGTCGGTTTCAGCCTGGGCAGCGGCATCATTGCTTCGGCGGACGAAATCTACGACTTCAAGCTCAGCGGTTGCGGTTCGGCCATGCAGGCCGAAGTCGAGATCGCCAGCCGTGCTTTCTGGAACCTCAAACAGCAGCGTCGGCAACTGGCTGGCACCAGCGGTTGCGGACTGTGCGGCGTCGAAGCGGTCGAACAGGCGCTGCCTGAACTGAACGTATTGCCTGGCGCGCCCCTGCCGCCCGCCGAGTGGCTGCATGGCCTGCGTCAGCGCATCGGCGAATTCCAGCCTCTGGGCCAGCATTGCGGTGCCGTGCATGCCGCCTTGTTCATGGACAGCAATGGCCAGTTGTTGCTGGGGCGTGAAGATATCGGGCGTCACAACGCCCTGGACAAGCTGATCGGTGCCCTGATCCGCCAGAACATTGCCCTGACAGGCGGCATTGCCATCGTCACCAGCCGCTGCAGCCTGGAACTGATCCAGAAAGTCCTGCGCGCCGGCATCCAGACGCTGGTCAGCCTGTCGTCGCCCACCGGCCTGGCCCTGCAATGGGCACGCCGTCACAACCTCAATCTAATTCACCTGCCGCAGCACAGTGCGCCGCGGGTCTATAGCCCTGCGATGGAGATTCAAGCGTGAGCACTCATCACCAAGCCGACAAAACCCCGACGCCTCGCTACAAGCCTTACAAAGGCCCGGCAGGTGGCTGGGGCGCACTGATCAGCGTGACACAGGCCTGGCTGGGCAGTGACAACGCGCTGAAAAACCTGCGCATGATGCTCAAGACCAACCAGAACGGCGGTTTCGACTGCCCTGGCTGCGCATGGGGCGACTCGCCGGAAAGCGGCATGGTGAAGTTCTGTGAGAACGGCGCCAAGGCGGTCAACTGGGAGGCCACCAAGCGCCGTGTGGACCCTGCGTTCTTCGAGCGTTACAGCGTCAGCTCGCTGCTGGAACAAAGCGATTACTGGCTGGAGTACCAAGGCCGCCTGACCGAGCCGATGGTCTATGACCCGCAAAGCGACCGCTACAAGCCGATCAGTTGGGACAATGCCTTCACGCTGATTGCCAAACACCTGCACAACCTGCCAAGCCCGAACATGGCAGAGTTCTACACCTCGGGCCGGGCCAGCAACGAAGCGGCCTATCTGTATCAGTTGTTCGTGCGTGCCTACGGCACCAACAACTTCCCGGACTGTTCGAACATGTGCCACGAGGCCAGCGGTGTGGCTCTGTCCCAAAGTGTGGGCGTGGGCAAAGGCACCGTGACCTTCGATGACTTCGAACACGCCGATGCGATTTTCGTACTCGGCCAGAACCCGGGCACCAACCACCCACGCATGCTCGATCCCCTGCGCGATGCGGTGAAGCGTGGTGCTCAGGTCGTGTGCGTCAACCCGCTCAAGGAGCGTGGTCTCGAGCGCTTCCAGCATCCACAGCACGCGATGGAAATGCTCACCAACGGTGACCGTCCGACCAACACTGCGTATTTCCGCCCTGCACTGGGCGGTGACATGGCACTGCTGCGCGGCATGGCCAAGTTCCTGCTGCAATGGGAACGCGAAGCCCAGCTCAACAACGCACCTGCCGTCTTCGATCACGCTTTCCTCAATGAACACACTCAGGGCGTTCTGGATTACCTGGCGGCCATCGACGAAACCTCCTGGGAAGAAATTCTGGAGCAATCCGGTCTGCCAATGAGCGATATCGAACAAGCGGCCCGGATGTACGCCAAAGGCCAGAACGTGATCATGTGCTGGGCCATGGGCATCACCCAGCATCGTCACTCGGTAGCGACCATCCAGGAAATCGCCAACCTGATGATGCTGCGCGGCAATATCGGCAAGCCGGGCGCAGGCCTGTGCCCGGTGCGCGGCCACAGTAACGTGCAAGGCGACCGGACCATGGGCATCAACGAACGCCCGCCGGTGTTCCTGCTCGACGCTCTGGAAAAACGCTTCCAGTTCAAGGTCCCGCGCGAGAATGGCCATAACGTGGTCGAAGCCATTCATGCCATGGCCGAAGGTCGTTCCAAAGTATTCATCGCGCTGGGCGGCAACTTCGCTCAGGCCACACCGGACAGCCCGCGCACTGCGGCGGCGCTGAGCAATTGCGACCTGACCGTACAGATCAGCACCAAGCTCAACCGCAGCCACCTGTTCCATGGCAAGGAAGCACTGATCCTGCCGTGCTTCGGTCGTACCGATATCGACATCCAGGCCAATGGCCCCCAAGCGGTCACCGTGGAAGACTCCTTCAGCATGGTGCACGCCTCCAACGGCCAGTTGCAGCCCTCTTCGCCACAGATGCGTTCGGAGCCTGCGATCATCGCCGGTATCGCCAACGCGACCGTAGGCAAGCAGCCGGTGGACTGGCTATGGCTGGTCGAGGATTACAGCCGTATTCGCGACCTGATTGCCGATACCATCCCGGGCTTCAAGGACTTCAACGAGCGCGTGAAGAATCCTGGCGGTTTCTATCTGGGCAATGCCGCAGGTGCCCGTCGCTGGAACACGGCGTCGACACGCGCCAACTTCAAGCCCAATGCACTGCCGCTCAGCCTGATTCATGAGGGCATCAGTTCCACGGGCCAGACCCCGGACCTGATCATGCAGTCCATGCGCTCCCACGATCAGTACAACACCACCATTTATGGCCTGGATGACCGCTATCGCGGCGTGAAAGGACAACGTGACGTGTTGTTCGTCAATGAAGCCGACATTATCCGCCTGGGCTTCCAGCCGGGTCAGAAAGCAGACTTGATCTCGATCTGGGGCGACAACCACGAACGTCGCGTCAAGGGCTTCACTCTGTTGCCGTTCGATATCCCGGCAGGTCAGGCAGCAGCTTACTATCCAGAGGTCAACCCGCTGGTGCCGCTGGAAAGTGTTGGCGAAGGCAGCCATACCCCCACCTCGAAGTTCGTTGCGATTCGCCTGGAGCGTTCGAGCGAACCGGCACGCATCATCTGATTCCGCTGCCCATGAAAAAGGCCCGGATTCGTAAGAACCGGGCCTGTATCAAGTAAGCTCAGACTGTCTTTTTCAAGTTAAGTTCCCTATGTAAAACAGTAACTTAGCTATTTGTGTTGCAGTCGTGTTACTCGTCGGAATCTCGTTGATACATTGCTTGCGGCATATCAGGATCGCGCCGTCATCCCTATGAGATTCCATACATGAAGTATTCCTCGATACTGTTGTTGTCTCTTACTCTGGCCAGCGGTTTCGCCTCGGCAGGCGGAACGGTTGAAGCGGGCGTAGGCGGTGCATTGGGTGGGGTACTGGGTTCGGCTGTCGGTCAACAGATCGGCGGCAGCACAGGTTCTGCTATTGGCGCAGGCCTGGGCGGCGCAGCTGGCAGTGCGGTTGGCGCAGACCGTCGTAACCGTACAGAAGCGGCCATCGGTGGCGGCCTGGGCGCAGCCGGCGGTAACGTGATCGGCCGCAGCGTAGGCGGCAACACCGGCAGCCTCATCGGCGCAGCCGCTGGCGGCGGTGCAGGTGGTGCCCTGGGTAACTACATGGGTAACGAGAGCCGCGAAGACGACCGCCGCTATCGCAATGGCCGTGACGATCGTCGCGACTACCGCGGCCATGGCCATCGCAAGCATTACGGCCATCGCAAGCACGGTCGTGACTGGCGTCACCGTTGATCGATCTGCGCAACACCAGACTGGCCGCCCTGAAAAGCGGCCAGTTTTCGTTCAGTCGATAAAAACAGAAAAAACCCTTCAGTAATCCAGCCCCCTGCCGAAACGCCGTCTAGAAGAATTACGCGTCGCTATCGACCAGCACTCAAGGAGCAGGGATGGATTCCACCAAGCCACAGGATGACGACGGGATCATTCGCATTCAGCGCCTTGTCCCCGGTCAGGTCGATGTGGTGCTCGGCTCGCATCCCGGCAAACGCACTGTTCGGCCTCGTAAATCCTCACGTCGCTATCTGCTGGCTTTCCTGTGCCTGGGCATTTTCGCTGTGCTGGCAGTGGGGCTCGCCAGCCGAGCCAACCCACCGAAGCCGGTGCCGCTGGTCACCCTCCAACAACCGGAGCCAGAACCGGAAGCCGAGCCGGAACCCGCCGAGGAGCCGCCTGTTCAAGTTGCCAGCGAGCTTGCACGCCCGGCCTTGCGAGTGGAGCCCTACATTGTTCCGACACCTGTCGCCGCCACTCAGGAGCAAGCGCCTGCGGCGCAACCTCTGGATAACTGCATCAAGGATGGCAATGTCATCGATGAAAGCGTCCTGAACTGTCGCTTCGGCCAGACTTCGCGCCCGGCTCAGACAGCTCCCGCAACAGGCATGGTGTCTGCCAGCTACATGGCAGACTTCAAGTCCGATGCGTCACGCAAGTCCCCCGCACGCCAGCAGAAGCCGCATACGGTTGCCACCGTGTCGATTCGCGAGTGGGACGGCAATGGCCGCTATCGCGCGCAATGGCGCCTCTACGAAAACCGTATCGACGGCGACAGCGTGTGCGAGAACTTCCTCAATCGCTCGGTGGAAAGACGTGAATGCCGCCTCTCTGCCCAGGTGTATTTCAAGGAGGAATGCCGGGAATGGAACAAGCGTGCGGCACGGGATCGCAACGAGGAAAGCAAAAGTACAGCGCAGCGTTATTGCGAAGCCAGTACGACTTTTACCCCCTGAATCCACTATTGATATTAAATCTCAATCTCATATATAGCCAAAGGCTTACACGAGATGACGGCATTTGGCTCTTTTTACCCCAGGGTAACCCTCGTATTATTGGATCCAACAAGTGGCGAACAAGGAGTTCGCCAGGATCAAGGATGATCGACCATTGCCGGGAAGGCTGCCGACAGGGAGTTGGAATGGTCTTGGAACAAACCCGCTTCGGCGGGTTTTTTATTGCCTGTGAAAACGTGCGAGCTCGGTCTTTTCGCGAATGAGCGGAGCACCGTCCGATTGGCTCCCCATCCGCTCGTGAAGCCAATTCATTCGCGAAAATGCCCACGTATAGCCAAAGGCTTACACGCACACCGGTGAATGGCTATTTTCGCTCTGCAGAAGGGCTCGTAATATTGGATCCAACAAGTGGTGAACAGGGAGTTCACCGGGATCAGGGACGATCGACCATTGCCGGGAAGGCTGCCGACAGGGAGTTGGAATGGTCTTGGAAAAACCCGCTTCGGCGGGTTTTTTGTTGCCTGCGAATTACCGGCTTGCAGGGTTATTACGCCATCCGACGCAATACCCCCGATGCTCAGCCTGATTACTGACTCAACGCCCCCACCTTGACCATGACGGTTGCCATGAACTGTTGCAGGGTCATTTTCTGCCCGTTGAAATCGACCATACCGTTGGCGTAGTGCAGGTCGGACACGATGTTGTTGCCCTCGACCCTGGCCAGTTGCAGCATCGTGGCCATGGCACTGAGCATGTCACTGGCGGCAGCAGCCTGTTCGGCAATGGCCCGGGCATCGGTCTGCCCTTCAAAGCCTGCCTGCAGGGTCGCCACATCGTTGATCATCGGCTTGGACAAAAGCACCTGTGCCTTGAGCTGGCCGATGGTCTTTATCACCGTATCGCTGCCTGGTTTATCGAGGGAACCTGGATCGGTCAGGTCAACGGCCAGACTCACATGGCTTTCGCCATTGGCGGTCTTGAGCGAGAGCTTTTCCAGCTCGATATGAGGTTTGCCAGCCAGAAACCTGCTCAGCTCACTCTTCATCAATTGCTCGTCGGCCGGGCTGAGCTTCAGCTGGAAGGGAAGCCTGGCCTGTGCCGCAGCCTGTTGCTGTGGCAATACCTGCTCCTGATAGAACTGGTACAGGGTCCTGGTCGACAGCGCATTGAAACCGGAAAGCCTGAAGCCCAGATGTGAAGAGCCGATATCCTTGCCGTTGTAGGAGATCATGCCCAGGTCATAATTGATCTGCATCGCCAGATTACCGCCCTCTTCCTGGGCAAGGTTGGTATTGACGAAATTCTTGATCAGCACCGGCTGCTTGCCGACCACCTGGAAACCGGTGCTGTCGATTTTCAGGTTGCTGTGGCCCAGATACAGACCCGACTGGCCCTTGGTACCGCCCGTGTCGAAAGTCAGCCCCTTGATCTCGATGCTCACGGGACCTTCTTTTGAAGACACATTGAGCTGCAGGTTATCCAGCTTGCCCGTGACCTTGAGCTTCTCGGCATCGGCGGATGCTTCGGCGTTGATATCGAGCCCGGAGAATTTGAACGTGCCGTCCTTATCGACCATCTCCAGCGGCGACACTTTCAGCCAGCCGCTGGTGGAGCGGTCATAGCCGATACTGGCCTGCCCCTTGAGTGGCGTGGCATCGCCGCTCATGGCGAACCATTTTTCCGAGGAGATGTTCTTTTCCATCTCGAAATTGCTCTGGGCCATGACCGGCATGAGCTTCAAGGCTTTCAGACGCGACAGCGGAATCGGCCCGTGCTCGATGTTATCCACGAACAGGAACTGCGGATCCTGACCATCCCGGGACAGGTCCGGGCCTTGCAGATCAACGCGGTAATGAGCCGTGCTGCTGAAGAAATGACGCTCCAGCGAAACCAGATGCAGAGTAATGCTGTTGTCGGTGCCGTCCAGAGACTCCTTGAGTTCCTGGTTGGCGGTACGGATCGACTCGTTGAGCACGCCTTCCAGTTGATTGCCCGTGTACCAGGCGCCAGCACTTGCCAATGCACCGGCCACAACAATGACGCCTACCGCGATACCTGCTGATTTATTCATAGTGACTCAACGATGTCCGTTCTGATGATTTGAAAGTCTTCCCTGCGCCCCGGCGAGCCACTGCCGTGCCTTGATCGCTCAGTGGACGCAGCGTGTGTCACTGCCGAAAAGTCGCGAGAGATTAGCATTGAGCGTTTGTGATCGCCCAGCGTTGTCAGCTGGTTACAGGGGGCATTACGCCTTTTCAGGAAGCTTCAGACAGACCTGTCTGCATTTTCGTTGCAAGAGGAGCACTCACACGCAGGTAGCCACGGCCTTGGTGTAAACGTTAGGCTGATATCGAATCGAATCTGAAAACCGGGATCTGACGACATGAGTGCACAGCAAGGTGAGCGAGGCCCGATCAAGGCCGTTATTTTCGATATGGATGGTTTGTTGCTGGACACCGAAGGGGTCTACACCGAGGTCACCCATCTGATTGCCAGCCGCTACGGAAAAACCTTCGACTGGTCCGTCAAACAGCACACCATTGGCCGTGGTGCCCGTGACTTTTCAGGCTACGTTATTCAGGCTCTGGAGCTGCCCATTTCCATTGACGAGTTTCTGGAAGTGCGCGAGCCCATGCTGGAAGAGCGCTTCCCCCTTGCTCCTGCAATGCCGGGAGCCGAGGCGCTGGTAAGGCATCTGGCAGCACACAATATCCCCATCGCGGTCGGAACCAGCTCTTCGGTGCATTACTTCGAAGCCAAGACCACTTCGCATCGCGCCTGGTTCGAACTGTTTGAAACCATCGTGACCGCCGATGACCCTGAAGTCGGCGCCGCCAAGCCTGCGCCAGACATTTTCCTGGCCGCAGCACGCCGTCTGGGCGTTGCGCCAGAGGATTGCCTGGTGTTCGAGGATTCGCCATTCGGCGTCACGGCCGCCAAGGCCGCGGGCATGTACGCCGTGGCAGTCCCGGATTCGCATATGCCGGTCGAACAGTACGAGCATGCCGACCTGCTGCTGACCTCGCTGGAGGACTTCCCGCTCGAAGCATGGGGTCTGCCGAAAAAGGCCTGATGAACCGTACTCCTGCGCGCAGGCAGAGAGACACTCAACAGTCTTTCTCCTGTCGCATTCTCATCCGGGCCTTTTCAACACCCCCATAAACAGGCCAGTATGGCCCTCTGATCCCGCTTTCAATGACAAGGAGGATGTCGAGCATGATTTACAGAACGCTTGGTCAGTCAGGGCTGAAAGTCTCCACGCTGACACTCGGCTCAATGATGTTCGGTGAACAGACCGGCACCGAAGAATCCCTGCGCATCATCGGTCAGGCCTGGGATCAGGGCGTGAATTTCATCGACACCGCCGACGTCTACAACGGCGGACGCTCCGAGGAAATCGTCGGTGAAGCCATTGCTTCGCGGCGCAGCGACTGGGTGCTGGCGACCAAGGTTGCGGTAGGCCCGAGCGATGGCATTCCCAACCGTGCGGGCCTGAACCGCAAACACATCTTCAATGCCATTGAAAACAGCCTGCAGCGGCTGGATACCGACTATGTGGATATCTATTACCTGCACAAAGAGGATCACGACACGCCGCTGGAAGTCACGGTGTCGGCCATTGGCGATCTGATCCGCCAGGGCAAGATCCGCTATTGGGGCCTGTCGAACTATCGTGGCTGGCGCATCGCGGAAATCGTCAACGTCGCCCAGCGCCTGGGCGTGGACAAACCGGTCATCAGCCAGCCGCTCTATAACATCGTCAACCGCCAGGCCGAGATCGAGCAGATCACGGCCGCCGCCTTTCATGGCCTGGGAGTGGTGCCTTACAGCCCGCTGGCGCGTGGCGTGCTCAGCGGTAAGTACGCACCGGACGTCACGCCTGACAGCAGCAGCCGCGCCGGACGCCAGGACAAGCGTCTTCTGGAAACGGAGTGGCGGGTGGAGTCCCTTCGCATCGCCCAGCAATTGCAGGCTTATGTACAGGATAAAGGCGTCGGTCTTGTCGAATTCGCGATTGCCTGGGTGCTCAACAACAAGGCCGTCACTTCCGCCATTGTCGGGCCGCGTACCGAAGAGCAATGGGGACATTACACCAGGGCGCTGGAAGTGAAGATCAGTGCCGAGGACGAAGCCTTCATCGACTCGCTGGTAATACCGGGACATGCCTCGACTGCCGGCTTCAACGATGTGCAGCATTTCGTTTCAGGGCGTTTGACACGCTGACGGCATCATCGCGGGCAGGCTATCGACAAATGCTCGCGATGTTCGTGAAAAGTGTCTAAAAAAGCCGCGTGTATATAAATGCTCATTCAACATGTTGCCGACAGTGGCGCTAAAATGCTTTGTAACTGCCGCAATGCAACGCGTGCCGAAGCCTGAACAGACCCGGATCTGTCTGTCGGCAACCATGAATCCAATACAGCCAGGTTAATGAAGAAGTATGGCGATGCGCAAAACTGATAGAGAAGCCTTCTTGAGCTCGGTCCTGGGGAACGAACAGCCTCCCGCGCACCTTGCCAGAGCTGTTATCGAGGAAAAACTGCGCAACGCCATCATCGATGGCAGCCTGCCAAGCGGTACAGCACTGCGCCAACAGGAGCTGGCCACGTTATTTGGTGTCAGCCGCATGCCGGTCCGCGAAGCCCTGCGCCAGCTCGAAGCCCAGTCGCTGCTGCGCGTCGAAACCCATAAAGGTGCAGTCGTCGCACCGCTGATCACCGAAGATGCCGTGGACGCCTACGCCCTGCGTATCCTGCTGGAGTCCCAAGCCCTGCGCCTGTCCATCCCGTTACTGGATGCAGAAGACCTGGCCACGGCACGACGTTGCATCGAGGCCCTGGAAGTTGAAACCGACTATTCGAAGATGGGCACTCTCAACCGCCTGTTTCACATGGCACTTTATGCCAAGACCCCTAACAAGCGCCTGATGCGTCTGGTAGAGGAAGGTCTGAACGAAGAAGAACGCTTCCTGCGCTTCAACCTGTCCTCCATGGGCCTTGGAAAACTGTCCCAGGACGATCACTGGGAATTGCTGCGTCTTGCCGAAGAAAAGGCTGTTGATCAGATCGTGGGCTCTCTGCAGAACCACCTCAACCGAGGTGTCAAAGCCATCACCCAATACCTGAACAACAAAAAGGCCGAACAGGAAAAAGCACCGGTACGCCAACGCAAGAAAAGCATCGCCTGAATCCATCGCGGTTGATCGTCTGACTCGCACAGCCTGACGCCTCCCCTTCCCCCTCGCTGCCTCTCATGCACTGCAAGCTCTCTGCTCGCGGGCAGCGCTTTTATGCCTGTTTTCCTGAACCATCGGGTTGGTCTGACTCAGGAATAAGGCAAACTCGGTCGTGACTACGGCGGGACCCAACCGGAGGGTTACGCCCTGGTCACTCTTGAACTGCCCGTCAGGTGCAGGGCAGTGATCTGTTCCTTTGAACGTACTGAGCAAGGAGTTCCTGCAAGGGCAGCAAGGCATTGGAAGTCGTTTCCGATCACGCCCGCCGAAAATACAAACCCGTGATTGTTTGCATAACAGCAACGCTGAACGAGGCATTCGTTCATTATTTATAATTTTGGCTCTTATCAGCCGAAAGGGTTGCTTACATCCCTATAAAACTTAAACCAAGAGTTTTATATGGCAACTTACAACCCCGAAAAATACCAACTAAAATAATATTAAAAAATAATTGCACATCACATTACAAGTGCTTTAACTTTTATTCGCAGCCCGTGTTAGTGGCCGACACTTCAAGTGTTCAGGTCATGCCCGAACAGGCTGCAGATTCTCGCACCATGGCTCTGCAAAGGACCTTGCAACGGAACACCTGATATTAACGGTTACTGATCGTTTCAACTAACAGGCTCTCGCCTGCCTGTTATTCAGGCCCGCTGCCGACTGTTAAAAAACGAAAACTGTAACTCGGCCACACGTTACAGACAAAAACTTGCATTCAAGACTACCGGGATACCGCCATGCTTTGTCAGAAAACACTACTGGACCGCAAGAAACTTGAACTTAGCCAACACCCCATCTTTGCTGAAATCAACTCACTGGAAGTGCTCAAACGTTTTATGGAAACCCATGTATTCGCCGTCTGGGACTTCATGTCACTGACCAAGCGGCTACAGCAGGAACTGACCTGCACCCAATTGCCCTGGTTGCCGCCTCGGGATGCATCGGCAGCCCGGCTGATCAACGAAATCGTGCTCGGGGAAGAATCCGACGACAAGCTGAGCCACGGTCACTACAGCCACTTCGAGTTGTATCTGGATGCGATGCGTGAGATTGGCGCCAGCACCTTGCAGATCGAACGCTTCGTCGAGCTGCAGAAACAGGGCGTGCATTACGCCACCGCATTGCAGCGCGTCAATGCAGGTCAGGCCGCTTCGGTCTTCGTGACTCACACACTCAATACCGCGCTGCATGCCCCGGCCCATAGCGTGGCAGCAGCCTTTCTGCATGGTCGCGAAAGCGTTATCCCGATGATGTTCCAGAGCATCCTCGATGAATGGGGCATCACCGTCGATCAGGCACCGACCTTTCGCTACTACCTGCAACGCCATATCGAAGTCGACTCGGAAGACCACGGCCCGGCAGCCGAGCAGTTGCTGGCCCGCCTGGTCAACGGCGACGAGCAGCGTCAGCAAGAGGTGTATCAGGCCGCCATTGCCGCCGTGGATAGCCGGGTCGAGCTGTGGGACACGCTGCGCATGAACATGCGTTCGCCATTGATGCAAGCCAGCGCCTGACCTCGCGCCGCAAGCCCCTCTACAAGGAAGCCATCATGAAAGCAGAAGACTACAGCTCGTTCATTGATGCCTGGGAAGGTCGCGCCACCATTCGCACTCGCCCACGCCGGATCGTCGAAAACGATGAAAAACTGATCTACCCACTGAGCCGCCAGCCACTGGTGCTGAGCGAAACCTTTACCCGAGAGTGTCCGCATCTGCGCGATTACGCGCTGGTGCAAAGCCTCTACAAGTTCATCAACGATGTCGTGATCTTTGAAACCGAGATCGTCGACAAGACCGCGCGCAGTATCGCCAAGGACAACTTCGCGATCCGCTTTCCTTTCGCATGCCGCTACGACGCCATGACCGTGGTTGTCGATGAGGATTACCACGCCCTGGTGGCGATGGACTTCATGCAGCAGACCATTGCCCTGACCGGGATCGAGCCGATTCGCCTGCCCGATGAAATCGAACTGAGTCGCGCCATTCCTGCTGCCGTTGCCCTGGCACCGGAACATCTGCGCAGCGCCGTGGAACTGATCTGTGTGGCAATTGCGGAAAACACCGTGACCAACGATGTGGCGGCCTTCGCCAAGGACGATTCGGTCAAGCAGTCGGTCAAGGGGCTGATGGCCGATCACCTGCTGGACGAGGGACGGCACTCCGGGTTCTGGGCACGCCTGGTGCGTATCTACTGGCACACCGCCCCCGAAGCGGATCGTGAATGCATCGCACGCATCATGCCGGTGTTCATTGCTCAATATCTGACCAATGACATTCAGCACGGCTTCGATTTCATCCTGATCGACAACCTGCAGGTCGCGCCGTCCGTCAAGCAGGCGCTCAAGGATGAAACCATGGCCATGAGTTTCCCGATCAATCGCCATCATCCTCTGATCGGCAATATCGTGCGCTTCTTCAAGACCAGTTCAATGCTTGAAGCGCCTTGCGTGCAGCGGGCGCTGGCCGACTATCTGCCAGCCCAGGGAATCCTGCAATGAAACGCCTGGAGATCGTGCTCATCGGTCAGAGCCTGACCCTGAGCGAACTGCATACAGAATTGCTCGCCCACGGACATTCGGTGCATCACTTGAGCGATCAGACCGGGCTGCAGGCCAATACTGTCGATAACGCCTCGATCCTGATCGAGGACGGCAGCCTGGAGCTGAGCGCAGAGCGACTCAAGGCATTCGGCAGCGCCGATCACCTGAGCCTGCGGGTCGGTTTGAGCCCGAACGCGCAGGAAGGTCTGCCACGTCTGGAGTTACTATGCTGGCACGGCTCCACAACGGCTCAGCATCTGATTGTCCGTGAGTGGCTGCCTGTTCAGGAGTCGGGCAACGGACGCATGTTGCGCGATGCGGTAATCGCCGGGTTTGTCGATCAGACAGCGCTGCTGATCAGTCGCCTGTCCAGGGACGAGAAGTATTTCAGCACCCTGACCACCACCGCTCCCGCACAAAGCGAACAGCAGCAGGGCCTGCTGACCATCGACCATCAGTTGTTCAGGCATCGTCTGAATCAGACTGACCAGCCGCATCTGCTGGCACTGGCGAATACGCCGCTGGTGGAACGACTGGAGCACAGCTTTCAGACTTTCGCCAAGCGCTCGGCGCTGTCGATTGCCGGTCAGGTATTCAGCTATCGCGAGTTGTACGCGCAGGCTGTCGCCATCCAGCATCGTCTGCGGCCCCTGATCGAAGCCCGGCAGCACGCGAATGGGCAAGTGGTCATCGGGATCTGCCTGCCCAAGTCGGTTGCGCTGTATGCGGGCATTCTGGCAATTCTCGGCAGTGGCGCAGTCTATCTGCCGCTGGATCCGAGTCAGCCGATCCAGCGCCAGCAATACATTCTGGAAAACTCGGGTGCCCTGCTGTTGCTGCATGACGGCTCGCATCCGCTGGCCAAAGCCGGGTTTCCTGCGCTGGATATCAGTTCGATCCAGGCCACGGAGCCGGATCAGCCTCTGACATCTCTGCAATCCGACAGCGACTCGCCGTGCATGGCGCTCTATACATCGGGCACCACCGGCCATCCAAAAGGCGTGCTGCTCAGTCAGCGCAACCTCAGCCATTTCACCGCCTGGTATGCGCAGTACGTCAACCTGTCGGAGCACAGCCGGGTCTTGCAGTTCTCGACACTGAGCTTCGACTCCTCGGTGATCGACATCTTCCCGACCTGGCTCAGCGGTGCGGAGCTGGTAGTCCCGGACGACGATCAGCGCCGCGATCCTCTGCGGCTGGTCAGCCTGCTGAAAGACGGCATCAGCCATGCCTTCCTGCCACCGGCATTGTTGAGCATCCTGCCGCTGGACGAGCCTCTGGGCCTTGAGCATGTAATGACCGGCGGCGATGTCTGCGAGCCCTATGTCATCGAGCACCTGACCCGACAGTGTCACTTTCATAACCTGTATGGTCCGACCGAAGCCACGGTCCTGGTTACCGCCGGGCAGTTCCGGCCCGGCAGCAGCAACCGCAATCTGGGACGTCCGATCGCCAACAGCCAGGTCTGGATTCTGGACGAGCAGTTGCAGCCGGTGGCGGAACAGACTCAGGGCGAGCTGTACATCGCCGGACCCGGCGTATGTCTGGGTTACCTGAACAATCCCGAGCTGACTGCCGAACGCTATGTGACGCTGACCTTGCCGGACGGACAGCAATTGCGCGCTTACCGAACCGGGGATATCGGCAAGTGGATTCCTGACGGTATCGAGCTGGCCGGGCGGCGTGACAATCAAGTGAAGATTCGTGGGTTCAGGGTCGAGCCGGAAGAAATCGAACACTGCCTGCGCAGCAGCCAGTTGTACCGTCAGGTTGCCGTGGTCGTGGATGCCCAACGTCGCATCCTGGCGTTCGCAGCCCAGCCACATGAGGCTGAAGAAGTCGCCTTGCAGGCATTGAAAGCCCATGTGCAGCGCCTCTTGCCCGACTACATGCATCCCGGTGCCTATACGGTTCTGGCAAACATGCCATTCGCCAGTAACGGCAAGATCGATCGCAAGGCCTTGCTGGAAATACCGGTGAGTTTCGCTGACCAGCAGCCTCGTCGCTTGCCGGAGACAGAGCAGGAGCAAAAGCTTCTTGAACTGTGGGCCGAGCTGCTTGAGCTGCCCATCGGGGATATTTCCACCGACGAAAGCTTCTTCAATCTAGGCGGCCATTCGATCCTGCTGTCGCGCATGTTGCTGGGGATTCGCGAGCGGTTCGGGCGCAGCATTCCCATCAACCGCTTTATCGAAGCCCCCACCGTGCTGACCCTGGCCAGCCTCATCGAAAGCGAAGGTGTTTCAGGCTACACCGTCAGCCCGCAAGCACTGCTGGACGCCAACGCCGAGCTGGAAATACCGGTGCTGCCGATCAGCCAGTTGGGCGATGTTCACAAAGTCATCGTGACCGGCGCCAATGGCTTTCTCGGTGTACATATCGTCGAAGCGCTGCTGGCCTGGGGAGCGAGCGAAGTTGCCTGTCTGGTACGCGAAGGCGCTGGACAAAGCGCCCACGAACGCTTCGTTCAGTCACTGCGGGAAAACCGCCTGGAGCATCTGGATCTGAGCCGGGTGACGGTCTATCCCGCCGACGTTACCCAGCCACAGCTTGGCTTGAGCGATGAGGTGTATGAGCGGCTGGACAGAGACTTCGGCGCACTGGTGCATAACGCAGCCAATGTGAATCATGTCCAGGATTACGAAACCCTTATCCGCGACAACGTGGCACCGGTCTTTGAATGCCTGCGCCTGTGCGAGGGACGCAGCAAGAAGATCTTCAACTTTGTTTCCACCCTATCGGCGTCCAGCGCCGTGGATGCAGCCGGCAGTGTGCTGGAACAACCGGCCGCCGCCACTCCGCCGATCTACATCAAGAACGGTTACAACCTGTCCAAGTGGGTCGCCGAGCGCGTGCTGCAACGGGCCAGGGAGCAAGGCGTGTGGGTGAACATCTATCGCCCCGGCAACATCGCTTTCAACAGCGTCACCGGCGTGTGCCAGCCACAGAAAAACCGCTTGATGCTGATGCTCAAGGGCTCGCTGCAACTGGGTAAGGTCCCGGAGTTCGCCATGAACTTCGATCTGATGCCGGTGGACTTCCTTGCCCGCTTCATCGGCTTCCATGCCAGCCGCTATCAGGCCAACCGTGCGGTATTCAACCTGCACAACCCCGAACCCTTGAGCTGGAACAGCTACGTGGATGCATTCCGCGAAGCGGGGCGCGAGTTCGAGATGGTCAGCGTGGCGCACTGGCAGACCCAGCTCAACCGGGTCGACAGCCAGAACGCGCTGTTCGGCGTGCTCGGCTTCTATCTCGACGGCTTCGAGGAAGACATCGGCGATATCTCGATGATCGAGTACCAGAACGCTCTGGCCGGTATCCGGCACATGGGTGAGCAATACCCGCAGAAAACCCCGGCGCTGCTGCGCAAGGGCTGCGATTACCTGAAAGAAATCGACTTTATCTGAAGCATCCGCAACCCAACGTGAAACACATGGAGAATCACATGAGCTCAATCAACACTCTGCAACCGGACACGCTGATCAAGAACCCGACATTGTGCAAAGTCGTATCGGCCGTGGAAATCCCTGCCGATGCCAACAGCGTATGGGCGATCGTCGGAAACTTTGGCGGTTTCCAGGCGTTCATCCCGGCCCTGGAAAGCACTGAAGTCACCGGCAAAGGCGTACGCTCGGTACGCAAGAAACTGTTCAAGGACGGCAACGTGGCCATCGAACAGCTGAACTCTCATGACAACAATGCGCGCTTCATGACCTGGTCGCTGATCTACACCAGCCTGCCGGTGGGCAACCTGTGGGCCGCGATGACGGTAGAGTCGACGGGCGATAACGATTCGGTTGCGACATGGACCATCATTGCCGAACCCGACCAGGGTGGTCCTGAATCGCTGCCGGGGTTTCAGGAGTTTCTCCAGGGCTTCGCTGACAGTGCCATGAGCAACGTCCGCAGCCTGTTTGCCTGATTGTTGCAGTGAAGCGACCCGCTCAGCGCCAGAAGCCTGAGCGGGTTTGGCATGTGAGCGGTTGCAAATTGATGGGCGCTTTAACACAATGCGACTCATTATCATTTGTGTAGCGCCGGGATGGCGCATCCCCATGCCTTCTCAGCACTCGGCCCTACATACGCTTTACAACGATCACCATGGCTGGCTCCATTCATGGCTGCGCAGCAAACTGGGCAATGGCGCCGATGCCGCCGATCTTGCCCAGGATACGTTTGTGCGGCTGCTCAATCGCAGCGAACTGCTTGAGTTGAAGACCCCGCGAGCCTTTCTGCGTACTGTTGCCAGAGGCCTGGTTATCGACCATTGGCGCCGTGAAGAGCTTGAACGGGCCTATCTGGAAGCCATTGCTCATTTGTCGCCCAACGAAACGCCTTCGCCCGAGTCTCGCGAGCTGGTTTTCGAACTGCTGGAACGTATTGCCCGGATGCTCGACGGCCTCAAACCGAAGGTCAGGCAGGCATTTTTGCTGGCGCAATGCGAGGGAATGCCACACAGGCAGATTGCCGAAAAAATGGGTGTCTCCCTGCGCTCGATCGAACGCTACATCGCCGACGCCCTCTATCACTGCTATCTGCTGCGATACGACGCATGAGCCGTACCTTGCAGCCAACTCGCCACAACCAGCCTTCGCCGCAGGTCGTAAAGCAGGCCATCCAGTGGTCAATGCGCCTGAACGACTCGTCAGCCGATCCAGGTCTGCACAAGCAGTGTGAGCAGTGGCGCACCGAGCACGCGGATCACGAGTGTGCCTGGCAACGTATCCAGGCCCTGAGCAATGAGCTGAACAGCAGCTTCCAGGCCCTGCCGGGATCGGGAGCCGCGTTTGAGGCACTTGAGAAAAGTGCACAGCGACTGGGGCGCAGACAAACCCTGAAATTACTCTCCGGCATCGCAGTGCTGGGCTCGGCGGCATGGTTCTCTCGCGATCTGGCTCCCTGGCAGCAATGGCAGGCCGACTTTGCGACCGGCGTGGGCCAGCGCAACAGTTACAGGCTGCAGGATGGCACGGACCTGCAATTGAACACCGACAGCGCGGTGGATCAGGACTTCAATTCCCGGCAGCGCCTGATAAACCTCACCCGCGGAGAGATTCTGGTTGCCTGCGGGGCCGACTCGCACAGTGCTTCGCCAAGGCCGTTACTGGTGCAGAGCCGCCATGCTCTGTTTGAAGGTATCGGCGCACGCTTCGTCGTTCGTCAGGGTCAGGACAGTACCCGTGTCAGCGTGACGAAAGGCAGCCTGATTATCCGTTCGCCTGCCACCTCACCTGTAGATGTGAAGGCTGGCCAGAGTTATTCGGTTTCCGCACAGCGCGCCACCCTGCTGCCGCCACTGGATATGGAAGCGGGTGCCTGGGCCGATGGTCTGATCGTGACGAAAGGTATGCGCCTGGGAGATTTTCTGGCAGAGGTCGGGCGCTATCGCCGTGGCTACCTGGGATGTGCGGATGATATTGCCGATCTGCGTCTTTCCGGCGTGTTCAGGCTGGAGGATACCGACAGGCTGCTGGAGGTGCTGCCTCAGACGCTTCCCGTAAAACTCACTTACCGCACGCGCTGGTGGGTGACGTTGCAGCGTCAGGCCTGATTATTTTTGGCGGGTTTGGCTCAAGTGTCCGGCATGGAGATCAGTAACCCTCCTCTTCTGATTGAACGTGACGGAACTGCCTCCCATGACACGGCCTCAAGGTATATCGCATTCATCCGACTCGCCAGCCCTGCGTATGGCCATTCGGGCAGCACTGATCTCAATGACTCTGGGCACAGCGGTCCTGCCGCTTCAGGTGCAGGCTCAGCAAGACACCTCATCAGCCAGTGCCATACGCAGCTACTCAATCGCAGCTGCACCGCTGGGTGATGCTCTGAATCAATTTGCCCGGCAAGCAGGCATCACCTTGTCCGCCACACCGGCACAAACGGCAGGAGCCCACTCGCCGGGATTACAGGGCAGTTATTCAGTGGATCAGGCACTGAGTATTCTGCTGGGTGGCAGCGGCTTGCAGGCCGTATCGCAGAATGGCAACAGTTATGTGCTGCGTGAGCTTGAAAAGCAGACACTATCACTGCCAGACACGGACATTCGCGGGTTCGCCCTGGGCAATGCCTTGGGCAGCATGGAGGGCTATAACGCCACTCACAGCCAGATCGCGACCAAGACCAGTACATCGTTGCTGGAAACCTCACAGTCCGTCTCGGTGGTCACCCGTCAGCAGATGGACGATCAGGGCTCGCAGACGGTTTCCCAAGCCATGCGCTACACCCCCGGCGTTCTGACCAATCCTTATGGTGCTACTCACCGGTACGACTATGTCGCGATGCGCGGCTTCAACGACGGGTCTGTGGATAACATCTATCTGGATGGCTTGAAGTCCATGGGGGACAGCGGGACTTACAGCACCATGCAGGTCGATCCGTACTTCCTTGAACGGGTCGATATCCTCAAAGGGCCTTCGTCGGTGCTTTATGGCCGCAGCTCACCGGGCGGGCTGGTGGCGCTGACCAGCAAGAAACCTCTTTACGAGCCCTATCACCAGATCCAGGCCACTGTCGGCACACAAGGCCAGCGAGGTCTGGCCTTCGATTTCAGTGGCCCGGTGGATGAAGACAAACGCATTGCCTATCGCCTGACCGGGCTGACTGACAGATCCGACACTCAATTCGATCATGTGGAGGAGAAGCGTTATGCATTGGCTCCCACTGTCAGCATCGATTTCAACGAAGACACTTCGCTGACACTGCAGGCTTACCTGCAGCATGACCCCGAAGGCGGTTATCACGGTGGCGTGCCGGCAGATGGCGCGCTGCATCAACGCAACGGCCAGCGCATTTCGCAGAACTTCTTCGATGGCGAGCCGGGTGTGGATGGCTTCAGCCGTGACCAACAGTCATTCGGCTATCAATTCGAACATCGCTTCAATGATGTCTTCACGGCACGACAGAATTTCCGCTACCTGGACTCCAGAGTAGAGAACGATCAGGTTTACGCCTATGGCTGGACCAGCGCGACCGGCAATGAACTGAACCGTTATTACTCAGGGGGTGATGAGCGTCTGCATGCATTCATCGTCGATAACATGCTGCAGGCAGAGTTCTTTACCGGGGCGGCCAAACACACGACATTGCTCGGCGTGGACTATCAACGGCGCAAGACCGTGGTTGACTGGACCAGCGGCCAGGCAGCTCCCCTGAATGCTTTCAATCCCGTGTATGGCAACTCCGAAATCAGTTATTACAGCCCGACCAGCTACCTGCGTCGCCTGGAGCAGACAGGCCTTTATGCACAGGACCTGATCGAGCTGGACAAGTGGCGCTTCTCCCTGGGCTTACGCCAGGACTGGGTGGAAACCTCGGACGAGAACCGACTGGCCGAAACCGGGCGTCCGGCAGGGACCGAAATCAGTGACAAGCGGACCAAGCTCACTGGCCGGGCCGGTGTGCTTTACCTGTTCGATAACGGAATTGCGCCATACCTCAGTTATTCCGAGTCTTTCAACCCGAACTCCTACTCCGACAGCAGCGGCAACCCGCTGGCCCCTACGGACGGCACCCAATGGGAAGCCGGGATCAAATATCAGCCGCCAGGTACAGACAATCTGTTTACAGCCTCGGTCTTCCATATCGAGCAGGAGAATCTGGCTTCCAAGCTGCCTCAAGAAAACTTCTACCGCCCTGTTGGCGCAGTACGCTCCCAAGGCCTGGAGCTTGAAGCTCATATGCAGTTGACCGATAACTTCAAGGTGCTGGGCAGTTACACGCTGACGGATATCGAATACTCGAAGTCGATGATCAGCACATTGAGTACGACTACCAATCTCATCGAGAACAAGGGCAACTCGCCTACGCAGGCACCGAGGCAGATGGCTTCGATCTGGGGTGATTATGTGTTTAACAGCGGCGCTCTGGACGGGCTGCGCCTGGGCGGTGGGGTGCGGTATGTCGGCTATAGCTGGGCGGATGCCGAAAACACCATGAAGGTTCCGGCGTACACCATACTGGATGCATCTGTGGGATATGACCTTAGCAAGGTAGGGCTCAAAGGTGTTGATGTGCGGGTGAATGCCAACAACCTGACCAACGAATCCTATGTAGCCTCATGTGCCAGCCTGAGCTTCTGTTACATGGGCGAAGAACGAAATGTGAGTGCGACCCTGAGCTATCAGTTCTAAACAGCAGCCACCGCTCAATAGCCAGCCTTCGACAATGGAGGCTGGCTTTTTTATGACTGCTTATAAAGGCCCGTTTGCAGAGACCAGAAAGACAAAACCCCTGTCTGCGTCAGCAGACAGGGGTTCTGGAATTGAATCTTGACGATGACCTACTCTCACATGGGGAAACCCCACACTACCATCGGCGATGCATCG
>NZ_JAFGZD010000033.1 GCF_017165765.1 Pseudomonas capsici | reverse complement strand
TGGTTTTCAACAATAAAGATTGACACAAAACAATAAAGTTTGACACGCATGAACATAGATTGACACAAGGCTCAAACCCCCGTATCTACGGGGGTTTTCCTTTCCAGGCTTTCCCTTTGGTCTGGATTCATCGCTTCAACTTTCAGCGGGTGTAGTCTGGAAAATGTTTTGAATGCGGCCGCTTTGGCGGTCGTGTCCTTCTACGACTTTTTCTCGACGCGAGGTGAAGCGGTCCGCATCGACTGAGGAGGCGTGGGTTGCGAGGTCGTAAATTTGCATCACAGCAGGACATTGAACGGCACATTGCAAATGGATTTGGCGAAGGCGCCGGGGCAAGCTACGTGCCTTGGCTGCGGGTACAAGATGTCCCGTCGATAGGTCGTTCGCACAAGATTCAAGGTGTGAAGATCGAGAGGATTCATCACCTCCTGTCAGATCTCGAGCGTTCGTACTTCCTTGTGTGTGAATTTTCTGAAGACATCGTGGATATACGGGAGCAATACCCTTTACTACCCACAGAGCGTGCGCAAGCGATAGCGTCGGCGATAGATGTACGCTATCCAAGATACCCTAGAACAACACTGCCTTATGTGATGACAACAGACTTCCTCTTAACTGTTAAGGACCCGAGCGGAAACTTCAAATCGGTAGCTAGGACGGTGAAGTATCGTTCCGATTTAATTGGCAACGGAAGTAAAAGAACGCTTGAAAAACTTGAAATTGAAAAGCGCTTTTGGGAAAGCCAAGGTGTAGATTGGAAAATCGTAACAGACGAGTTTTTTACACGAGATTTTATAAAAAATCTCGGACTAGTCAGGAGATACTCGAAGCTCTCTCGTGACCTAATGAAAGTGCCGTTGCATTCGAATTTTATTGAATGCTTGGTAAACAGCCGGGAATATTCATGGACCTTGGCCACCTGTCTAAGAAAAATAGCATCACTTCTGTCCATTTCCTATATAGACGCTCAAGCAATTTTCTTTCATCTGGTTTGGAACAAGATACTGAAAATAGATCTGGTTAACACTCCTCTCCATCTTACTGGTCTAGTTCCTGACTTCGAAGTTTCCCCGAGCCCTGTCCAAGTATCGTTGAAGGAGAAGATGTCATGACTGTTCTCGTTAATGACGTTTTCGAGCCTGTAACCGATCTGTCGGTCATCGCTACGATAGCCAGGCTCCTGTACCAGGATGAAACGCATGACTTAGCAGTTGTGATGGATCTAGCTGACCCACCCCGGCAGCCATACGCTGTGGGTCTGGAGGAGCTTCGTCGATCGTTGGCGTCTGGCCACACCAAGCCAGCAGCCATTGCCACGCCCGAGTTCATGCTTGTGCTTGAGGAACAGTTGGATGAGAGAGCCAAGCAAGGCCGGGACGAAAAGTGGGCCGTCATCGCCCCTCTGCTAGATCCTGAATACCCAGGACAAATATTTGTACGAGGTGAGTTAGGCCGACTTGTTAGCAAACGGGCGTCAGAGCTCGGAATCCAGCGGAAAACGATCTATCGGCTTCTTTACCGCTATTGGTTTTATGGTCAAGTTCGCAACTCATTGCTTAACAATTATGCGGCAGTAGGGATTGCCGATAGAAAATATGATCCGAGCAGGCCACCAGGGCGAAAGCCTAAATTTCAAGGCGTTCTTACTTCGCCTTCCAAGATGCTCAGTGCAGTTGATAAACGATGCATCCGTGTTGGATATGCTCTTTATGTAAGAGATAAGAAATCATCTATTTCGAGCGCATATGATGAAATGTTGAGACGATTCTACTCTGTTCGAGACATCTCTAAAAACAGTGAAGATGCGCTTCGTTTGTTGCCTGGTTCAGAGCTCCCCAGCTTGAGGCAGTTCCAGTATTGGGGACAGATTTTTTTCGACCAGATTGAAACCGAGCGTGGCCGTAAAGGGTTGAGGAGGTGGTTAAAGGATTGCCGTCCGCTTTCAGGTACCGTTCGAGATTGGCTGCGTGGACCCTGTCATCAGTTCGAAATCGACGCAACGATTGCCGATATTTATTTGGTCAACAGCTACTCTAGACGGATGCTCATTGGTCGGCCCGTCGTTTATATCGTAGTGGATAGTTTCTCCGGAATGATTGCTGGTCTCTATGTAGGATTAGAGGGCCCTAGTTGGAATGGGGCGAGACAAGCGCTGTTCAACGCGTTTACTTCCAAAGTCGAGTTCTGCGCTCAGAACGGCGTTGAAATCGATGCAGATGATTGGAATTGTCATCACCTGCCCCACCAGATTTATGCCGACCGGGGAGAGATGCTGTCACTCGCAGCAGAGGGGTTATCCTCAGGATTGGGAATTGAGATGGGCACTGCCCCACCTTATCGGCCTGATTGGAAGCCTATGGTAGAAAGTCGGTTTGGCATTTTGAATGATTTGACGGGTATCAGATGGCTACCTGGCGGGGTAGCTGCGCGGGACAAAGAGCGCGGCGAGCGAGATTACCGGCTCGATGCCACGCTGAACCTCAAAGAGTTCACCCAGATCCTCATCAATTGCGTGCTCCACTATAACCGGCACCATCGACAGCCTGACCGACTGACTCAAGCGATGATGAATGACGGCGTAGAACCTACGCCTAACGGTATATGGAATTGGGCCTGCGACAACGACCTGATCGAATCCAACAAACGTCCAGACGAGCTGGTTTATCTCCACCTTTTACCGCGTGAGCGCGCGACCGTTCAAAAGGGCGGAGTGATGTTTCGCGGCATGCACTACGTGTGCGATATGGCCATAGAGAAAGATTGGTTTGCCAAGGCTCGCAAAGGGGGCGTTTGGTCAATAGAGTGTTGGTTCGATCCGAACTCTGCGGCACACATCTGGATTCAAGGAGAGGCCAAGCAGTTTATCCGTTGTGATCTTCGACGATCGGATGCCGGTTACGCGAATTACCGCTCGGACGAGATTTTTGATCTGCTCGAAGCCTATCGCCAAAAACCGCCTACTCGCCGTCGAGCTGAGCTGGAAAGCCGTGTGCAGCTTAGCGATCAGGTCCACCAGATCATCAGTCATGCGCTCGCAGAACGAAAACAGGAACCTGCTCCGCCTACTAAGGCAGAGGCCACTGGAAACATCCGCGAGAACCGCGCAGAAGAACGTCTCCGCGAGCGTGAAAATGCGGTTGTTCCTGAAGGCGTCAGGGTGGAGCCAGCTTCACTTCAATCTGAAACGACACAGAAAGCGCATGATTCATATGCCGGCGAGCGCACAGCGCAGGTTATCGATTTGCTCAAAAGAATTCGGCCAGGACAGGCAAAATGAAAGGTGCACAGACGTTTGCCAATTACGTCAGACAGGACATTAGTGAGTATGCGGGTAACCCGCTTATCGAAGCTTTGCCTCCGATATTGTCGGAGGCGGCGGCTGTTGAACTGATCTCGAACTTTCCTCAGCCGGTGGATCCGAAAGAGCTGACGCTCGAAGGAGCCACTCGAATCCACTGTATCGACAGGCTGAGAACCGTCGTACAGCCGTTCTTGCTACATCTGGAACTGGAGGCCCTGTTCTCACTGCTCATCCGTCGAGGGTATGTCGGGCGTAACCCGATGTCGCCCGCTACCGTCCGGCATTTGCATTCCTTATCGGGAGCTCAGCGTTACCACGATGCGTTCAAGTCCACTGCAGAAACGTTTACGGTCGTCGGCCTGAGCGGCATTGGCAAGTCAACGGCACTCCACGCCATCTTGAGCCTTTATCCACAGACAATCCGCCATGAGCGCTATGAGGGAAAGCAGTTTGTTCATACCCAAATCACATGGCTGAAGCTTGACTGCCCTCGGGATGGATCGCTGGCTGGATTTTGCCAGCAGTTTTTTTATGCGGTTGGTGACGCTCTGGGAGACAAGGACTACCACAAGCGCTACAGGCATCGAAACATCAATGATGCGCTGCAACAGATGGAGCAGGTGGCCAGCACGTTTTTCATCGGCGCCTTGTTGATCGACGAGCTGCAAAACCTCCACCTGGCGAAAACTGGTGGTAAGGAGAGCATGCTGAATTTTTTCCTGCACTTGGTAAACAACATCGGTATCCCGGTGGTTTTCAGTGGCACGAACTCGACGATTAGCCTGTTCTCAGAAGCCATGCGGACTGCCCGCCGAGTCTGTGGTGCTGGTACGCTCGAATTCAAACGATTCGAAAAGGATGATGAGGAGTGGCGGTTGTTGGTCGAAAATCTCTGGAGCTATCAGTGGTGCAAACAGACGGCTGAGCTGACCGACGAGATTTTTGACACGCTGTATGAGCACACTCAAGGCGTCACGGATTTCCTGGTCAAGCTGCTGGTATTGAGTCAGCGTTATGCGGTCCAGAGTGGCTCGGAGTGTTTGACTGCCGAGATCCTGGTGAAGGTAAGCAACTCAAAAATGCAGATTCTAAAGCCAGCCCTTTCAGCTCTGCGTAGCCGTGATCCGAAGCGGATGCGACAGTTTGACGATTTGCTGCCGATTGAGGATCAGCTGAGCGAAATGATGGTTTTCGATGGATTGGCACGAGAGGATCGCCTTACCTTGCTTCGAAGCGTTGTATCCCGTGAGAAGCCGGCAGACCCATCTCCGACCATTCATGCGAAAGATCACCCATCGCCGATTGCTACTGCTGTGGAAAACTCAGAGGCTAAAGCGCTTAGCGAACATGACGCTCCCCTCGACGCTCTGCGCGCTGCGGGCTGGCTCAACGAGGACCTGTTTGAGTTCTCACCGATGTATCACAAAGCGTGAGTCGGAGGGGGGTGAAGTGCACCTTAAACTCCATTTCTTCCCCGCCGCGTTTCCCGACGAGACGCTGCACAGCGTGATTTCTCGTTATGCCCGCCTTTGTGGTGTCCGTAATTGCCAAGCAGCATTTGCCGGACTGAAATCGGCGGCAGCTTTTTCGCAAAATGTGGCATTCCCGAGTCACTTAGGGGATTTTGTCGATGCGCTACCCAGCGGTACCGAGCTATCGGTCGCCGAGGTCCTCATGCGCCACACATTATTACCCTACTATGCGCCTTTTTTGAGGATGAGCCAGGTCGAACACGCTCGGACGCTGATGACCGCTGATGGGAAAGGCTTGATGTTGAAGCTGGGCGTCAACGCGAGCCGTATTGGATTCGCCTCCCGAGTGCGGTTATGCCCAGAATGTATCGCACAAGATCAGGCTCAACGGGGAGTCGCTTACTGGCACAGGGTCCACATGCTTCCAGGCGTGCTGGTATGTCCGCATCACGGCACGTCACTCAGGATCCTTGATCCTCGCTGGTCCAGCCGCAGCTCTCGGCAACTCAATCTGCCCAATGATGAGAATGTGCAAGCACACACGGTACTTCTCGACACCCCGTTGCGGTGCCTGCCGCCGCTTCACGAAATAGCGTTGCGCTCACTTCAGGTCCTTGAGTCTGAAGTCACTGCTTTGTCGGCGGAGGCGGTGCGCTACACGCTTTTACAAAGGGCAACGCAGCTCAACCTTGCTTCTGATAACCATCGCTTGCACCTGCACATGCTGGCGCAGCACATGGCCGATTTTTTTGCCGCACTCCCGCGAGAATGGGAATTTTCTATACTCGGGGAAGTTCGTGCAGGTACACCCGCCTCATGGGTCACCAAGCTGCTTCGTACGCCTATAACCTCCCACCATCCGCTCAAATACATTTTATTGGCCGGTGCTCTAGGCATTGACATGGTGAGCTTGCTGCATGGTCAATGCCCTTTGAAACAGAAGATGGCGTGTGCCCCGAAAGCTCACATTCGACTTCACACGCGTCCTTCTGCGGTGATGCCTGGTGGAGGCCTGGACTGTTCCTCAACCGCTGTGTGGGAACATGCTCTTGAAGGAGCTGATGCCAAAAAGATCGCTGCCGTTCTAGGCGTTTCATCAGCGTATGTCTATCGTCACATCCGAAATGTACCCGGCGGGCAAGATGCTTGGAGAGAGGCACGATTTCACATTGAGCTATGCGCAAGACGCGCGGCTTTCGAGGCTGATTATCGAATTCACAAAGCACATGCATGCAGGGGGTATGCGTGGCTGTATCGCCACGATAGGCGGTGGCTTTCGGAGTTAACTGCAAACCCAAGCCCCCATCGTACGCCCCGTCTAAATAGCGCCGAAATGTTTGCTGCTCTCGATGAGAGACTGGCCGGCGAAGTCCGTCAGTGTGCCGACGCGCTTTATGGTCTTGCGGGTAAGCCCGTCCGCATTTCGCGTACGAGGATTGGTCGGGAGCTTCATGTTCTTTCTCGCTTCGAAAAGCAGCTCTGCAAGCTTCCTCTGTGTGCAGCAATGCTCGAAAAAGTATGTGAACCAATCGAAGGCTTTCACGATAGGCGTCTGCGATGGGCTAGACGCCAATTGCTCTCGGAGGGCAAGCCTGTATCACGTTCTTCGCTCTACCGGGTCGCGAGCATTCGACCCATACTGTAATCCAGCTGGGCATTCCCCCTCCATCTAAAAAAGTTCTAAATCAATTCACCATAAACCCATTATTTTTCTGTTAATGAAAAAATTCCCCTTCAGAATAGGTCCGGCGTACGCTGGATCATCACGATCAGCATGTAAACGTACTAACCCGCGATCAACCGAAATAGTTTTGCCGGCATGGGCTGACCTACGCGGGGTTATCGATACGTGTTTTGTATTCGAGGAATACGGGCGCGGCAGGATTTAGATGAATTCACTACGATTCAAAGTTGAGCGGCTTTGCATTTTAAATCCAGACCGGATACAGAATTTTAGGGGTTGCATATATACTGCCCCGGATGCACATTCTCTTCGAGCCCTACCTTTAATCGGTAAATGATGTCTGATCTATTATTTTTCCCCGTTTCGATGCCGGATGAAATGCTTTACTCTCGTGTCACCCGATATCACTATCTGTCAGGTAACAGAACCGCGACGGAAACCTATCGCGATTTGTTCGCATCGAAACCCTTTTGCATTGGTGGCATCGTACCCAAGCAGATCGAGAGTCTCGCGCACAGGCTGCCGGGGCAATCGGAGAGCAATCTCGCAGAGTTGATCAGAAGCAATACTACTTTTCCTGCTTACCGACCGTTTCTTGGGGTTAAGCAGGGGCCAGAGAACAACGTAGGGCCACTGGGTTATGACGGGGTGGTACGAGTGCCCCGCAGAGAAGAGTCCACCCATGGCAAGGCTAAGCTATGTCCTACCTGCGTTCAGGAGGATTTGATCGATCGGGGTTCTGCCTACTGGCATCGGTCTCACCAGATACCCGGTGTTGCCGTCTGTTGGCGTCATGGCGACGCATTGATTCATGCCTGCCCCGAGTGCTCTCGCCCGTTCTACCGAAAATTGAAGCTACTTCCCAATCTGACTGAGCCATGTGCATGCGGCTGGAGCCCCTTAAACAGCGCAGCGACTCACAAGGGCTCAAAAATGGAACAGAAAGTCGCCCTGTTCGCGCACGATATCCTGCAACGCAATATCCCTCCGATAGGCAGTACGGTATTAAGTTCGTGCTACGTCCGCCAATGCAAGAAACGCGGATTCATTTTCGGAAAAAATGCAGGTATCGCAAAACTATTCGACAGCATCCAAAGCGCTTACGGCGATGAGCTTTTGGCGCAGATTGATCCAGCCTACAATACCGGAAAGCATGAGCAATGGATCCGGCTCAAATCAGACAAAGGTCAGCTAAATATGCCGCTCGCGCGGCATTTGATCATTGCTCTTCATTTGTTTTCCAGCGCAGATGGCTTTGAAGAGGCTCTGAAGAATGAGTCTATCCTGCTGAGTGCCGCTGTTTCACCGCGAGCGCCCAAAGTCGAAGAATCGCGTCTTAGCCAAAAAACTAGATATCGCCAAAAAATCGAGTTGCTTTTAGCGCTACGTACCGATGCCGATATCGAGTACCTCTGGAAGAAGGCGTACAAACCTACGCAATGGATTCTAGAAAATGATAACGCATGGTTAATGGCAAAACTCCATGCACCTAAAAAAGATACAGTTAAGGTCGAAAAGTCCGTCGACTCAAGAGACGACGCCTATGCAGCCCTTATCGAAGCGGGCGTAGATGAGCTGTATAAAGTTACGAAAGATCCGAAGAGAGTGAACATTCGGAATTTGCAATCGCTGCTCCCAGGTTCGTTACCTCATGAGCTGGATCTACGCATGCAGAGGTTCCCTCTTACGTATCAACAGATCAAGATTCATCAGGAGTCAGTATGGCATTTCCGTCTAAGAACTTTGGTGTGGACTGTCTCTGAACTCATCAGGATGAAGCTCCCCGTGAATTACTCGACGGTAAGATTGACCTCAGCGGTATCAAGCAAGGTTTTCCTGGTTTTTTCCAGTTTCTTCGAGTGGGATCTGGAAAGTCTGGCAAGAACCGGGGTCGACGCGGAGGCCCTGCTCAGGTCTACCGGCGTATCGAGGAGTTGGGAGGGACCACCGGTTCAAATAAGCTTTTGAGGGCATCTTTGTTCCGTCAGCGTCTGCCAGCCTTTGGTGTTAACAAAAATCCCATCTGGCTTGAAATCGTAAATGCGGGGTAGCGTCCACCTTTCACATTAGTAACCTTCGCGGCAGCTTTCTGAAAGCTTTCACTTGTTACTCTTTAACTCAGTAAATTGAGCTTTAGGAGAAAATCATGAAAGCAATGACAGCAGTGAAAGCGTTTTGCGCCGCTTCGATTTTGACCTTATCTTCATTAGCCATGGCTGAAGGAGGCGGTGACCGCGTGTATGGTCGAATGATGCAAGAGAACCAACAAGCAATGGAACAATATGCCTCAAGGAATGGCAAGACTTCTCCTGAAGTTGTTCATTATGAATATGGTATGAACCTCGACATCCAGAAGGTCGTCAGTGTCACGCAAGCCAATAAAACCTGTGGGGTTGCTCCTTCACGCATGACCTATGAAGACTCTACGGGCAAGCTTAACACCGTGGAATATAAGGTCATGGCCGACAACTGCCCCCATGGAAGCTAGACAATGAAAATTATTTAAGAACTGCATAATTTTCCTTTGTCCGAAACTAGCTTACTGCTCGCTGACCTAGAAGTAATTTTCAGGAAAGGCTGAAGTTATCCGTTTTGTGAAATTATATCCGTCAGCTGGAGTGTTTCTAACGTACAGTAAACAATTGCTCGACCACCTGATACATCCCGCCTCCTTGTTTTTCCTTTGGTTTGGGAGGCGGTTTAGGCGCCCTCGTGGCGCCTTTTTTACGTCGAAATGAGCTATGTCCTCTGCATGGCCATGACCCTCACCATGCAGGAGCAATTAGAAGATCAGTTTTCGGGGTATGCAGCAACGACGTGGTCTGTGCCTGCCTTTGACAATCCGATTACCTTATACGCGTCATGTTTCCCGTCCACTTCCATTCCTGGGGAGCCGGCCGACATGCCTGGAACGGCAATCCCGAGCAGGTCATCACGTTTGCTCATCGCAATGATTTGCTCGGCGGGCACGTGACCTTCAACAAACTTTCCGTTGACGGTTGCTGTGTGACAGGACGAGAGCTCAGGAGAAATCCCGAGACCGCGCTTGATCGCGCTCATGTTGGTTTCCACGTGATCAACGACGGTAAAGCCGCTCGCTTCAAGGTGCTGGATCCATCTCTTGCAGCACCCGCAATTAGCGTCGCGATGTACATCGATCGTCAATGGCTCTGCTGCGTGACTGGCTGAACTGATGAACAGAGCGACGAGAGCAGCGAGACGAAGTGCCCGTCTGCGACGAAGAGAGTTATTTCGCATGGGTATGTTCCTTCCCATCGGTATGTGTATGTGATTTGGGCTGTACGGTTGGAGTCGGGGCCGCATCATCTGAAGCTTCCCCACCCTTATGATCGGCGTGGTCAGCAGGCTCATTTGCAGACAGCGCTGCGGAGGGGCCATGGGCATGTGCCGTGTTTTTCTCGTCATCATGAGCGCGGACTTCCGCCCTTTGGTTGGCAGCACCTGCGCCACTTTGCCCCTGGGTCGTTCCATGCTGACCCTCATGGTTGTGCATCACGCTTTCGCCACCACCGTGTTGATGGCCACCGCTACTCGTGATCAGAGCTTTATATTGCTCTGCATCCAGTGACGGGAGTTGCTGGAGAAATGCGACCATCCCCCATATGTAGGGATCGGCCATGCTTTTGCCCCACGCGGGCATGCCGGTGGATTTAATGCCGTGCTTGATGATCCAAAAAGCTGCGGCTGGGTGCCCATCGACGCCCAGTTTCGAAAGGTTCGGAGGTGCGGGGTAAAGGCTGTTGCTCAGTTCGGTGCCTGTAAGGCCCGGAGCCAAATGACAACCGACACACATCGAGTTGTAGTTGCCAGCACCTTCACGGATGAGGGCTTTTTGGCTCAGGTCGGGGACCTGAATGTCGCGCGAGCGCACTTCGATCGAGCGATCCCGAGCAATAGAAAGTAGTGCGTAGACGGGGGCAGAGTGGGGATCATCTGCCCCGACATTGATCACGCCGAAATACACCACGCCGGCAGCCGCTGCTACGGTGGCCAGACCAGCAGCTATCAGCGCCTTCAGTGTAATCTTCATGCCCGGTTCTCAGAACCACATCCGGATACCGGCGACAAAGCGTGCCTCGCTGGCATCTTCACCTTCCTCACGTGCAAAGTCTGCCGTATTGCCATAAGAACGGCTCCAACTCACCCCGATATAAGGGGCAAATTGGCGGACAATCTCATAACGCAATCGGAGCCCCACTTCGGTGTTGGCTAGTCCGGACCCGATGCCGCGCTGAGGGTCATTCTTCCCATAAAAATTGACCTCGGCCGTCGGCTGCAAGATCAATCGATTCGTCAGCAGAATGTCGTAATCGCCTTCCAGCCGAGCAGCCGATTGACCGTTCTCACCGATGTAGGCAGTCGCTTCGGCCTCGAAGTTATAGAGGGCCATGCCCTGAATGCCAAGTGCGGCCCAGGTTTGAGGGGACCCTGGTTTGAAATCCTGTCGTACACCGGTGACGACGTCCCACCACGGTCCGATGGAGTGCCCCCAGAGCGCGGATAATTCAGCGCTTTCCGTCACGCCATTGGTACGTTCGCCTTCCGAGCGCAACCACAGCCGATCAATGTCACCGCCGATCCATCCTTTCGCATCCCAGGCCAACGCACTACCGTTGTCAGCATCCTGGTATTCAAACTTATCCAGCAGCATGAAAGAGTTGATTGTTTTGTCGTGGACACCATGACCAGCGACATCTGGAAAGGCGGCTGCACGGTCAGCATCGGTAAGTACGGGGACAGGGGTTCGACTGGTTGTCGGCGTCCCTTCATCCATACTTTCCATGCCGGTCATTTGACCGTCGTCCATTTTCATCTTGCTGTGGTCCATAGCCCCCATGTTGCTATGGTCCATCGCTCCCATGGAGCCATGGTTCATCTTGGAGTGATCCATCTCTTCAGCGGCGTGAGCCACGGCAAAGAAGACAGGACTCGTAGAAACTGCCAATACCATCAACGTTGGGCGTAAAAAATTCCTGGTCATGATCTCAATCCGCCTTCTTGTTTTCTTGGTCATGATCCATCGACTCATGGCGCATCTTGGTATGAGGCATCGTCGCGTGATTCGGCGTTGCCTCGTTTGACGTGGTCGCAGTCTTGTTCGGCGCATCCGCAGAAGTAGCAGGTAAATGATCACCACGTTCTTCGACTGCCAATGCTACGCAGGAGAATCCAGCCATCAGGCCAAAGGCAAAGAGGCAACCGACCAGCGATTTACGATTTAGGTGTGTGCTCACAGATCGTCTCCGTTACTCATCAACCCGTACTTCACGGAACATGCCCATTTCCATATGGAAAAGCAGGTGGCAGTGATAGGCCCAGCGACCTAAAGCATCGGCGGTGACTCGATAGCTGCGCTTGGTACCCGGTGGCATGTCGATTGTGTGCTTACGTACCATGAACTTGCCGTTTTCATCTTCAAGGTCGCTCCACATTCCATGAAGGTGGATGGGGTGCGTCATCATGGTGTCGTTTACCAAGGTGATGCGAAGACGCTCCCCGTACTTGAGACGAAGGGGTTCAGCATCAGAAAATTTGATGCCGTTGAAGGACCAGGAAAACTTTTCCATGTGACCGGTCAGATGCAGCTCAATGGTGCGATTGGGCTCTCGGCCATCAGGGTCTTGAAAAGTGCTCTTGAGATCTGAGTAAGTGAGCACTCGTCGACCGTTGTTCCGCAACCCGATACCTGGATCGTTCAGTTTTGGCGTTGGGTTCATGGCCTGCATGTCAACCAACGGGTTGTTGGTTTCGGACGCTGGGTGAGACTGCATCTCGCCTCCCATACCGCCCATCCCTGCCATCTGGCTGTGATCCATGCCGGCCATGCCGGCCATGTTGGACATGTCGCCTTTGTCCATCCCCGCCATCTTGCTGTGGTCCATGCCGGCCATGTTGGACATGTCACCTTTGTCCATACCTGCCATCTTGCTATGGTCCATGCCGGCCATGTTGGTCATGTCACCGCTGCCCATGCCGGTCATCCCGGTCATGTCACCTTGGTCCATTCCCTGCATCTTGCTGTGATCCATGCCAGCCATACCTGACATGTCACCCTGTTTCATATCGCCGCCGCCCATGCCAGCCATGCTGCCATGGTCCATGCCAGCCATACCGCCCATGCCCATGTCATCCATGGTCAACAGCGGACGCGGATCGATCGCCGGTACCGGTGCTTTCAGTCCTTCACGAACTGCCAAGGTCCCCCGCGCATAGCCGGTTCTATCCATAGACTGGGCAAAGATTGTGTAAGCCTCCTCGGTGACAGGCTCAACAATCACATCATAGGTTTCTGCCACGGCGATTCGGAATTCATCGACACTGACTGGTTGGACATATTGGCCGTCGGCCGCCACCACGGTCATTTTCAAACCCGGAATGCGAACATCGAAATAGCTCATCGCTGAGCCATTGATAAAGCGCAGGCGTAGCTTCTCGCCAGGCTTAAAAATACCGGTCCAGTTGCCGTTCGGCGCTTGGCCATTCATGAGGTAGGTGTAGGTATCCCCGCTGACGTCTGCCAGATCAGTTGGGTTCATTTTCATTTCGGCCCACATTTTCCGGTCGGCGACGGCAGCAGACCAACCTTGCTTGCTGACGTCGTCGATGAAGTCGCCCACGGTACGTTTGTGGTGGTTGTAGTAGTCCGATTGTTTCTTGAGTTTGGCCATGACGCGACCAGGATCCTCATCGGTCCAGTCAGTCAGCATAACCACATAGTCGCGATTGTATTGAAACGGCTCAGGCTCTTTCGAATCGATGACTATTGGCCCGTAAACACCTGCCTGCTCTTGCAACCCAGAATGGCTGTGGTACCAGTACGTGCCGTTTTGATGGACCTTGAACTTGTATTCGTACATGCCGTCGGGCGCGATGCCGTGGAAGCTCAAACCCGGTACGCCATCCATGTTGGCAGGCAAAATAATGCCGTGCCAGTGGATGGAGGTGTCTTGGTCCAGACGGTTCTTCACGCGCAGAGTGACCGTCTCCCCTTCGCGCCATCGCAGCAAAGGCCCCGGTAACGAGCCATTGATGGTCATGGCTGTGCGCGGCGAGCCAGTGATGTTTACCGGCGTTTCACCAATAAACAGATCGAATTCGTTGCCGGTGAGGACGCTCGGCAGGCCTGGACTGGTCACTGCCCATACAGGAGTGCGCCACAGACCAAGGCCGCCAAGGATGCCGCCGGCGGCCAGGCCTTTAACGAATGTCCGTCTAGAGGGTTTGGAATGCATGCCGTTTATTTCCGATCAGTCAAAAGGGAGCCGTTCAAATCAACCCGTGAGTTGGCAAGATGAGCTTCGCTTGCCGAAAAAAAGACGAATTTTTCATTGCAAGCGAGCTCAGAAATTGCCACATCTAAACCACCTTCGTGATTACATTTCTGTCAGCTTGGCCGCGTGCCCAATCGTTCAGCAGTTTTTATGATCCATCGCTTTGGCTTTGCTTTCAGCGACAGGCGGTTGAGCGCTCTGCGTTTGAGCTACTTGGTACGATTCCATCGAATTCGTCCTGGCCACTTCCATACGTGCGAAAGTCCGGTCACCGCCGCCTTCAGCCATGGCCAGAGTGGAAACAGTCAGCGCTGCGACGACGAACAAGGTTTTGATGGTGTTCATATGGGCTATCTCAGGTGTGTGAAAATATCCCCTCTGAATCACATCATGGATTGGACTCTTTGGGGGTGAGCAATAGGCTCAGTTGGACTATAAGAGACATCCCCTGTCAGGAAGCTTAGGCCAAGATTACAGTTGTGTCAGTTTGGGATATTTTTCTTGATCGAATATGAGATTGAAGTGTAATCATTGCTTGGTTTTCGTTAGCTCTTACGGAGGCGATGCTTTTAGGTCTCTGCATTAAAATTAATAGAAGACTTGTATGCGCTGCTGCAAGCTGAGTGTCGATGAGCAAAAAGATAGTAATACCACCGAGGGTAATTAATTGTGAGTATTAATTTTGAGAAAGCATTAGGCTTCGCAGAAAGAGCGTTAGTTTATCGCGGCCAAAGAGCTGAGATCTTGAGTAACAATATCGCCAACGCTGACACTCCGAACTTCAAAGCCCAGGACTTGGATTTTTCTGCTGTGCTCGCCAGCCAAACAAAAGAACCTGCTACCACTGCGTTTTCTTTGAAAACAACAAACGCAAAGCATTTTCTTAAGAAAGAATCGGCAGTGGCTGTGTACGGGCGCGACTTGCTTTACAGCACACCGGCTCAACCTGCCTTGGACCAAAATACTGTCGATCAGCAGGTCGAGGTCGCAAAATACACGGAAAACGCGATACGTTTCGATGCCGCTTTTACTCGGTTAAATGGAGCATTCAAGGGTTTGCTCAAAGCTCTGCGCGGTGACTAGCAGCGTAGGCGCATGCGAGCCAACTTTGGCTGATACAGCGGCTCAGGTACTTTCGGATTCAAAGGTATTCACCTCCAGACGACGCTCTACTCAGGAACAGGAGTCTCCGTTCAACGGCTGATCTTGGAAGGAAAACCAACCGCCTCCACAGCTTTACGAAGCTGTTCCGCGTTTTCGCTACTTTCAACACTCACCTTCCCGGTTGATCGATCGACGGAGACCGTAGCGTTGTTGTCCAGTGCCTGGATCGCTCTGGTGATTTTGCCGACGCAGCTGCCGCAACCAATGCCTGATACATCTAAGACGACCATGTTAATTACCCTCGTGCTGAGCGGTGTCTTTTCCCCGCAACGACAGCATCGACGTTGACACCATGGCAAGGTCAACGATTATCTGATCAAGTTCGTGAGCGTCATCGACGCTCAGTCAATTCGACTATTCCTCAACCTCAATGCATTGAATACTACAGATGCAGAACTGACGCTCATGGCTATAGCAGCGATCATTGGCGACAGGAGGTGCCCCGTCAATGGATAGAGCAAACCAGCGGCAAGAGGTATACCCATTGAGTTGTAGAGAAAAGCGAAGCCCAAATTCTGGCGCATGTTTTTAACTGTGGCGACTGAAAGAGCTCGTGCTCGTAAGATCCCCATCAGGTCACCTTTTACCAGCGTGAGTTGCGCGCTATTCATCGCCACGTCAGTCCCCGTTCCCATGGCTATCCCGACATTTGCTCGCGCTAGGGCCGGAGCATCGTTGATCCCGTCACCCGCCATGGCCACTTTTCGCCCGTGTTGCTGTAGATCTGCCACCAGGCGCTCCTTGTCATGGGGTTTGACTTCACCGTGGACCTCTTCAATCCCCATTTCCCTGGCGACAGCCCGAGCGGTAGTAAGCCCGTCCCCAGTAGCCATGATGATTTTCACGTTGTGAGCCTTAAGCTTGGTGACGGCCTCTTTTGAGGTTGGCTTGATCGGATCTGATACGGCCAACAGTCCTGCCAATGCGCCGTCGACTGCGAGGTAGATAATACTAATGCCGTCAAGTCGCAACACCTCAGCGCGCTCTTGTAGGGAGTTGGTGCTCACGCCTGCGGCTTCCATCAACGCTGTGTTCCCCAGCTGGAGCTTTTTGCCATCGACAACGCCACTGACCCCGATACCCGAATCAGACTCAAAGGATTCGGGCTTGGTGAGCTTGATGTTCTCGGCTCGGGCGTGATCGACGATCGCATGTGCTAAAGGATGCTCGCTACCTTGATCAAGGCTGGCAGCCAAGTGAAGGACGTCGTCGGGATTGAAGGTGGGAGTGGCTTCCACGCTGTGAAACACGGGCCGTCCCTCTGTCAGGGTGCCTGTCTTGTCAACAATCAGCGTGTCGATTCTGCAAAGGCTTTCAATTGCACTGGCATCTCTGAACAAAACACCCATGCTGGCTGCCTTACCTGTCGACACCATGATCGACATAGGCGTAGCAAGTCCCAACGCACAGGGACAAGCGATGATCAGCACGGCGACAGCGTTGATTAGACCAAACACCCAACTGGGCTCAGGACCGAAAAGCCCCCAACCGATAAATGTCATTATCGCAATCGTGATAACACCCATCACGAAGTAGCCGGCAATCGAGTCGGCCATTCGTTGCATCGGCGCCTTGGAACGCTGAGCTCTCGCGACCATCTGTACGATCTGAGACAACATGGTTTCGGCACCGACCTTCTGCGCCTCCATTACCAGGCTTCCATGCGTATTAAGCGTGGCGCCGATCAGGCTATCTCCAGCTTTCTTCATTACCGGGACTGGCTCGCCAGTGAGCATCGACTCATCCACCGCACTTTCACCCTCAAGTACCGAACCATCAACTGGCACCTTTTCACCTGGTCTCACCCGTAAGTGGTCTCCCAGGTGCACATGGGTGAGAGGAATGTCTTCCTCCTGGCCATTGGCATTGATCCGACGTGCAGTTTTGGGCGAAAGGCCGAGAAGAGACTTAATGGCGGCGGAAGTTTGTGATCGGGCTTTGAGCTCAAGGATCTGGCCAAGCAACGTGAGCGAGATGATGACCGCTGCCGCTTCGAAGTAAACGCCGATACGTCCATCTTGTATGAAATTGGCGGGAAAACTTTCGGGGAAGAGCGTTGCTATGACGCTGTACAGATAAGCTGCGGCGGTGCCCAACCCAATCAGAGTCCACATGTTGGGACTGCGATTTTTAACCGAGGCCAGTCCCCTTACAAAAAAAGGCCATCCTGCCCACAAGGTCACGGGTGTCGCCAGAGCGAACTCAATCCAGTTTTGAGTCGAACCATGAAGAAGTTGTAACGAGTGACCCGCCATCGCGAGCACGGTTACGACCACGGTTAAGGGCAGCGACCACCAGAAGCGGCGATTGAAATCCCGGAGTTCAGGATTTTCTTCTTCATCAAGCGCCGGCATGACAGGCTCTAGTGCCATGCCACATTTAGGACAGTTACCGGGTCCGGTCTGCCGTATTTCAGGATGCATCGGGCACGTAAATTCAGCGCCCGTTTGTACCGCAGACTCGGGCGTTGTGCTGCCTGACTCGTCGCGCACCACGTGGCCACTGTAGCGCTCAGGGTCCGCTCGAAACTTCTCCTGGCATTTCAGGCTACAGAACCGATACGTCTGTCCCTGGTAAGTCTCAGCAAATTTACTCGACGAAGTGACTGCCATTCCACACACCGGGTCATGTAGATCAGCATCATCCCGGGAAGCAGCATGGGTGTGATTATGGTCGTGATGGCCAGAGGTGGTAGGCATGTCTATTCCCCTTGTAAGGTGCTACTAGAAATGAGCATATTCAGTACAACGCTGATTTGCGGCTCCACAGTGGTGCGGTGATGTTTCCGCACGGACCCCGGCTGAGAAGCGTTGCTATGTTACTTGCGACTTAGCGTAGCCAACTCTTGCGTCGGGCCGGCAGAAACAGCCGACTCCGGTTTATTTCAGATCAAATTCGCCGACCATTCCCGATTGGTAATGCCCCGGCACGTTGCAGGCAAACTGAAGCCCTGCACTGTCGTTGAAGGTCCAGATCAGCTCTTGGGTTGAGCCAGGCTCAATCAGGACACTGTTAGGGTCGTCATGCTCCATTGCGACCATCTTCATTCCGCCCATGCCGTGGCTCATGCCGCTCATCTTCCCGGTACCGGTAGGGCTTAATGTTCCGTTCTTGAACATGCTTGCCATTTCTTTCTGGTGTGCTGCATGAGCAGCGGCTTTGCCGATGTTGAACTCATGCAGCAGCGAACCCTCGTTGCGAAGGACAAAGCGGATTGTTTCACCAGGTTTTACGTCGATGCTTTTAGGCTTGAAAAAAATGTCGCCCATCTCGACCTCTACAGTGCGGGTAACGTCAGAGGCCACACCAGGCTGGCCTATGTCGTCTTGTCCATGCCCAGCATTAGCCATAGCCGTAGCAGCGAAAAAAAGGGTCATTGCTGCGATGAACGGGGTAGCGAGCGTAGTTTTCATGGTGACCTCAGGAATACGTGGGAACATTGGCTATGCTAATGATGCTCAGCTGCCAGCTAACTGACTTGGGCATTACTTCTTTGTCAGTTTTCTAAATAGATACGGCGTCCAATTGACGCCGCAACAAGATGCTGACAAGTACTTATCCTGGGGGCGTTTATTGATGGTTTTCTGAAAGCATCAATTTGTGCTCGCGCTGCATCTGGCGCAAAACGTCGTCAACAATTTTGTCGTGCTTCTCCATCCAGGCTAGATGCTGTTGGGGTGACATTGAGGCATCTGGGTGATCGTTGTGGAGCTGGCTCATGATGTCGCCAAGCATCTTCATGTGTTCTGCCATGTGGACGTGACGCTCTCCTTCAGGGGCTTGTTCAGCTTTCATCAACGTGGCCTCGGCCTTGTCGCGCAAACCTTCCATACGCTCAATCACACGATCTCCGCCGCTTTCAGCCCACACAGAAGCCGAGACCAGTATCGAGCTTACAAAAAACAGCATTTTCAGGTGGTTCATCGGGGTAGCTCCTCATGAGGGAATCCGACTTCCATACGATTCATCGCTCAGAGGTCGGTCGAGCACCAATGAAGTGCTCATGTCTGAACCCTAGCCAGCACTCGCTGACATCTACCTGAAGCCAAGATTACTTTTCTGTCAGTTGCTGGTTGGCTGCCAGTTTTCGTTGCAGACTCCGCTTAACCTTTATCTGAGAACGACCTCATGAGACTTCTTGTCGCTGAAGACGAACCAAAAATAGGTATCTATTTGCAGCAAGGGCTCAACGAGGCCGGGTTCAATGTCGACCGTTTCACGAATGGAAAAGAGGCGCTTCAGCACGCTTTGAGCGAAGCCTATGATCTGCTGATTCTCGACGTCATGATGCCGGGTTTGGATGGCTGGGAAGTCCTGCAGAAGGTGCGCGCTTCCGGGAAAGACGTCCCGGTGCTTTTTCTCACCGCCAGAGACCGCGTTGAAGACCGAGTGAAGGGACTTGAACTCGGTGCGGATGACTATCTGATCAAACCCTTCGCGTTTTCTGAATTGCTTGCTCGAGTCAGAACGCTGCTGCGTCGCGGTAGCAGCGCACCTTCGCAAACCTTTATGAAACTGGCTGACCTTGAAGTGGACCTGCTCAAGCGTCGAGCCATCCGAGGAGGCAAACGCATAGACCTTACGGCCAAAGAGTTCGCGTTGCTTGAGCTTCTGCTGCGTCGTCGAGGGGAGGTGCTGCCAAAGTCTCTTATCGCCTCCCAGGTTTGGGATATGAACTTCGACAGCGATACCAACGTTATCGAGGTTGCAGTGAGACGGCTCAGGGCCAAGATAGACGACGATTTTGAGGTCAAGTTGATTCATACCTCAAGGGGAATGGGTTACATGCTCGATGCACCAGATTCGGAGTCGTGATGAACCGGATGTCCCTGACGACTCGTATGAGTCTGATGTTTATGCTCGCGGTAACGGCCGTGCTCACGGTCGCCGGACTCAGTTTCAATAACCTCAGCCGGCATCATTTCAAGATGCTGGATCAGCAGGCATTGTACGAAAAACTCCACTCGACCCAGCGGATCTTGTCCGGGCTGAGCAACATCGATCAATTCAGCGAGGCTAAACCGGAGTTAGAAGCGCTGCTGGGCGCACACCGTGATTTGACTGCGCTTATCATCGATGGCGACGGCAAGGTGCTGTTTGCGGATCCCGGCCCGGTCGACGTTCCGAAGGCGTTTCGAACAACCACAAACACAACCGTCTGGGAATGGCGGGAGCAAGAGCAGATGTTCCGTGGTGTGACTGCGCAATCCGTAGTGACGGGACAAGAAAGGCCATTAACTGTCATGTTGATTTTTGACGTTACGCAGCATATGTCCTTTTTCGAGACGCTCGAACGATGGTTTTGGATAGGGTTGGTGATCAGCGCATTGGTCAGTGCTGCACTCGGCTGGATGGTAGCTAGCAGTGGCATGCGGCCTATCCGCCAGGTCACACGGGTTGCTGCCTCCATGTCAGCAAAATCACTCAAGGAGCGTATTCCCCTGGCACCCGTTCCGAAAGAGCTTCAACAGATGGTGTTGTCGTTCAACGCCATGTTATCCAGGCTCGACGATGCATTTGTCCGGTTATCCAACTTTTCGGCAGACATTGCCCACGAACTACGGACCCCCGTGAGCAACTTGATGACCCACACTGAAGTGGTGCTTTCGAGAAAAAGAAACATCGAGGACTACGAAGACAATTTGTACTCCAATCTTGATGACTTGAAGCGCATGAGCCGGATGATTGATGACATGCTTTTTCTGGCGAAGTCAGACAACGGTCTAATTACCCACGAGAACAAGCCAATAGACCTGGTGGCGGTCGTGGAAAAATTGCTTGAGTACTATCGCCTCTTGGCGGATGAACGCGGGATCGAGCTCAAGGTTTCAGGACGGGGGAGCGTGCGAGGTGATGCCCTTATGCTAGACCGGGCTATTTCAAATCTGCTCTCAAATGCGCTGCGCTATACCTATGAAGGGACGTCAATCAGTGTCGATATTCAGCACAAGGACGCGTCGGTAACGGTTGTCGTGGAAAACCATGGTCAGCCCATTGCCCCCGAACACCTTGAAAAGCTGTTTGATCGTTTTTATCGCGTGGACCCAGCGCGGCGAGAAGGAAGTCCAAGCAACGCAGGGCTAGGTCTGTCGATTACCCGATCAATTGTCGAGGCGCACAATGGCAAGATCTGGTGTACGTCAGGCGACGGAAAAACGGCTTTTCATCTTGAGTTTCCGGCCGTCGATTCAACGGTTAGCTGAGCGACGAACATTTGTGATCATCGGCGGGTTGGCGTTCTGCGCTTAGCTACGCCTCTGCGGATTTTGTAGATCGATTTAACTCCCCGGTCCTGCGGTATGCCGTCTCTTTTCCAGGCCTTGCTACGCTCAACGACTAGATGCCAAACATCGGATCAAGCTGACTGAAATGTAATCGAACAGTTTGTGATCGTGTGGCATCGTGTTCTCGCACTGTAACGTTAGGGCTAGCGAGTTTCTCCTGTTCAACCTGGCGAAGAGGACGGGGGCTCCGAGTTAATCAACAGTGGTTTTTAAAGAAATTAAAAACTAGTTCCTCCCAAAAAACCTCGAATCAACAGCGCTTGCTGTGAGGAGTCTTGCATGTCATTCCTTAAAACTACGTCCGTGGCCGTTGCAATCACTGCTGGTTTGCTTCTGAGTGCAGTGGCCCAGGCACATCCGAAACTACTTTCTTCCACTCCGGCAGAAGGCTCGGATGCGGCGGCTCCGTCGAAAATCGAACTGCATTTTTCTGAGAATCTCACCACTCAGTTTTCCGGTGCAAAGCTGATCATGACCGACATGCCTGGCATGCCTAACTCCCCCATGGGTGTAAAGGCCGCTGTCGCTGCTGGTGGTGATCCGAAAACGATGGTGATTACGCCGGCTGCACCGCTGACCACCGGTACCTACAAAGTTGAATGGCGTGCAGTGTCTTCGGACACCCACCCGATCACCGGCAACTTTTCATTCAAAGTGAAATGATCCATGAGCGACTCATTAAATATCGTGGTTCGCTTTGCTCTCTATTTTGACCTGATGTTGTTATTTGGACTGGCCATATTCGGCTTGTACAGTCTCAGGGGAAAGGAAAGGGTATCGGGCACGGTCTTGAACTTTGAGTCGCTTCTTTACGGTACTTCTATTGCAGGTGTAGCTCTGTCCCTTGCTGCGATGTTGTTGCTTGCAAAAGCAATGAGCGGTGTATCGGAGCTTATGGAGCTACATCACCACATTTTTGAAATGGTCATCATGGGCACCGATGTTGGGTTGACCTGGATGGTTCGGATAGCCGCCTTGGTGGGGGCAATTCTGGGCGTCGCGTTGAATAAACGATATCCGACACCCAGCCTCTGGATCGTCACCGCCTGTGGAGCAATCGCGTTGGCCACGCTAGCCTGGACAGGGCATGGTGCCATGGACGAAGGCAGCCGCCGCTACTGGCATTTTCTCAGCGACATTTTCCATTTATTAGCGGCAGGTGGCTGGTTGGGTGCTCTAGCGGCCTTCGCTCTACTGCTGCGGTTGAAATCGCTGAAGGGTGAGGAGGAAGCACGTATTCTTGCCCGCGTGCTGACTGGCTTTGAGTCGGCCGGCGGTGTGATTGTTGCGATCATAAGCGTTACGGGAGTTGTAAATTATCTTTTCATCGTCGGTCCCAACCTTGATGAGGTCATGCTCAGTACCTATGGTCAGTTGCTGTTTTTGAAGATCCTGCTCTTTGCCGGGATGATCGTTTTAGCGACGCTGAACCGCTTTCACTTAAGCCCGCTATTGGAGCGCTCGGTTCGCAATGGTCAATACTCTGTAGCGGTCAATGCCTTGCGCCGCAGCATGAAATTCGAATTCCTGATGGCAATCCTCATCATCTGTCTTGTCGCATGGTTAGGCACGCTAAGTCCTGAAATGGAAATGAGCGCGCAATAGAGGTTTCTGGCAGCTAACCAAGAAGCCTAGAACGTGATTGTTAGCACCATTTCTACTGGCTACACTTCAGCCCATGACACGCTATCTACGGCTTTGCCTGATTTTCCTGATTAGCCTGGCGCTTCCCTTCAGCGGGATGGCGGGTGTTCAGGCGCCGACAGAGCCGTGCCCCATGCAAACCATGGGCATGGCGATGATGGACGGCATGGGCCAAGACTGCTGCCATGACATGAAAAGCCCAACCGAGCACGGTAAACCCTGTAAGCCGGGCCAGGAGTGCAAGACCGGCGGCATGCTGCAAGTCTCCATCATCAAGCCTCCGGTGACCCTGTCGAGCCCCCTCGCAGCGTCCATCTCCATAGATTCCCATCCTGTGCAAACCCCATCAGGGGTATGGCGACCTCCCCGCATTTGATTCCTGTACCACACTGAGCCTCATTCCGCGTCAGGCGGTATGGGATATCTGCGTGCATCTCTCATGAAGCACGCAGTGGATCATCACAGGAATCGTGAACATGAAATCCAAGTGCTATTGCACAGGGCGGCCCCTCGTGGCCATCTTGGCGGCAAGCGTATTGGCCACGCCGAGTTTCGCTGCTGCGTTGACACTCGATGATGCTTTGCAACTGGCTGAAACCAATGCGCCGTCGCTGACTGCACAAGATGCAAAAATTCGTGCCGCCACTAGCGCAGCCATCCCAGCCGGGGAACTACCCGATCCCAAGTTGCTGGTAGGTATACAGAACTATCCCATTGGGGGGCCGGATCGCTGGAGCATCGATCAGGACTTCATGACCATGCAAATGGTCGGTGTCAGTCAGGAAATGCCCAACAGCGCCAAACGAAAAGCCCGAATTGAGGTTGCTGATGCAGCCATTGAGCGCGCTGCCGCTGAGCGTCAGGTCGAACGTCTAAAGGTTCGTCAGGCCACGGCGCTGGCCTGGATCAGCAGCTATTCCGTTGAGCGTAAAGACGCGCTGTTCCAGGACTTCTATAGGGAAAACCGCCTGCTGGCCGATACCGTCCGCGCGCAGATTGCCGGTGGCCGCGCTCAACCTGCTGATGCCGTCACGCCCAAACAGGAGGCGGCACAACTGGAAGAGCAGCAGGACGATCTGATTCGCCAGCGATCGCAAGCCCGAGCAGCTTTGAAGCGCTGGATTGGACCAGCCGCAAACGATAAACCCGTGGGCAGCTTGCCTGAATGGCCTGTAGAAGCCTCTGGTTACTCTCATAAGGTTCAACATCACCCAGAATTGGCTGCGTTTGCCCCAATGACCCGCGAAGCGCAGGCCAGGGTCCGCGAGGCCGAAGCGGAAAAGCGGTCTGATTGGAGCTGGGAAGTCGACTATCAGCATCGCGGCCGAGAGTTCGGCGACATGGTCAGCGTGCAGTTTTCATGGGATCTACCACTGTTTCCTGACTCGCGACAAAACCCAAAAATCGCAGCCAAGCATGCGGAACTCAATCAGCTTGAGGCTGAGCGTGAAGTCCTTTCACGCGAGCACACCCAGCAATTGGAGGATGAGTTAGCGGACTATGAGCGCCTGAACCGCGCCGTTCATCGAGCCAAGACCAGCCTGCTCCCTTTGGCTAAAGAAAAGGTCGAGCTCACTATGGCCAGCTATCGCGCCGGCAAAGGCGATCTGAACTCCGTCGTGGCCGCTCGGCGCGAGCTTATCGAAGCCCGTCTCAAGCAGATTGATGTTGAAGAGCAGCGTGCTCTCACCAGCGCTCGCCTGTATTTCGCCTATGGGGAGTCCGCTCAATGATCTCTCGAACATGGAAAGGGGTTTTTGTTGTCAGCATCTCAATTGCCTTGGGCGTTGCCGGTGGTTACTGGTTGGCCCAACCGAGGGTGAGCGCAGTACCGGATGCAGCATCGGAGCCGAAGCCGGAGCCATCAGTCGATCGCAAGGTTCTGTATTGGTACGACCCCATGTACCCACAACAGAAATTCGATAAGCCGGGTAAGTCGCCCTTCATGGACATGGAGATGGTCCCTCAGTACGCGGATAGCAAGGGGGACAGCGCCACTGTTCGCATTGATCCAAGCCTGACCCAGAATCTTGGTGTGCGACTGGCTACGGTCAATCGAGGTGTGTTTGCTTCGAGTCTGGACGTTGTCGGTGTATTGACCTTCAACGAGCGTGACGTCGCCGTCATCCAGGCCCGTACGGCGGGTTTCGTCGAGCGCGTGTATGCCCATGCTCCTGGCGATGTGATCAAAGCCAACGCCGCCTTGGCGGATATTCTTGTCCCGGAGTGGGCTGCGGCTCAGGAGGAGTTTCTCGCACTCAAGCGTAGCGGCGATGCGGGCTTGCTGGCAGCGGCTCGCCAGCGTTTGCGGCTTACCGGGATGCCGGCGGCATCGATTACTCAAGTAGAGCGCAGTGGCAAAGTCCAACCGAACCTGACCCTCACCAGCCCTATCAGTGGGGTGTTGCAAGAACTCGATGTGCGCGAAGGTATGACAGTGGCTGCCGGCCAAACGCTGGCACGCGTGAATGGGTTGAGTAACGTCTGGCTGGCTCTGGCGGTCCCGGAGACTGAATCCGGGTCGATCCAGCTGGGCCAAGTGGCTGAGGCGCGTTTGGCCGCGTTCCCAGGCGTCGTGCTCAACGGCGTGGTAAGCGCGATTCTTCCAGAAACCAATTCCGATAGTCGCACCCTTCGCGTGCGCGTCGAATTGCCTAATCCGCAAGGCCGTCTCAGGCCGGGCATGACCGCACGCGTGAGCCTTAATCGCGCGACGGAGCAAAGTGTGCTGTGGGTGCCGAGCGAGGCGGTCATTCGCACCGGTCGACGTGCTCTGGTGATGCTCGCTGAAGACGCCGGTCGCTATCGTCCCGTGGAGGTGCAACTTGGGCAGGAAAGCGATGGCAAGACGGCGATATTGAAAGGCTTGGAAGAGGGCCAAAAAGTGGTTAGCTCTGGCCAGTTCCTGCTCGACTCAGAGGCCAGTCTTAAAGGCATCGTTGCCAAATCAGCGGAACCTTCACCCACCAGTGCCGCCGCCGGTTTGCATGAAGCGGATGGGAAAATCGTTGAGATCAACGATAAAGAAGTCACTCTCGCTCACGGCCCTTTTAAGACGCTGGGCATGCCTGGCATGACGATGACGTTCCCGCTCGCCAATCCCGCTCTGATGCAGGGCCTTAAAACGGGCGACAAGGTCCGGATAGGTGTGAATCAGACCGACGACGGCTTGCGCGTTGAGCGTCTGGACAAATCAGGGGGCCAGCCATGATTGCCGCCCTGATTCGTTGGTCAGTAACCAACCGATTCCTGGTGCTACTGGCGACGCTGTTCATCACGGCCTGGGGCATTTGGTCGGTGCAGAGCACGCCCATTGATGCGCTACCAGACTTGTCCGATGTGCAGGTGATCATCCGCACCCCGTATCCTGGACAAGCACCCCAGATTGTCGAGAACCAGGTCACCTATCCGTTGGCCACCACCATGCTCTCAGTGCCAGGCGCCAAGACGGTGCGTGGTTACTCGTTCTTCGGTGACAGCTTTGTCTATGTGCTGTTCGAAGACGGCACTGACTTGTATTGGGCTCGCTCGCGGGTGTTGGAGTACTTGAGCCAAGTACAAAGCCGCTTGCCGGCCAGCGCCAAACCGGCGTTGGGGCCAGATGCGACAGGCGTGGGATGGATCTTCCAGTACGTGCTGGTGGATCGCACTGGCGGGCATGATCTGGCGCAGCTACGCGCACTTCAGGACTGGTTCCTAAAGTTTGAGCTCAAGACCCTGCCCAATGTGGCGGAAGTGGCCACTGTGGGCGGCATGGTCAAGCAGTACCAGGTGCAGCTTGATCCGCTCAAACTGGCCAGCCTTGGTATTACGCAGGCCGAGGTGACCGAAGCGATCGGCAAGGCCAATCAGGAAACGGGTGGCGCGGTGCTGGAGATGGCAGAGACCGAGTTCATCGTGCGTGCATCCGGCTACCTGAAGACGCTCAATGATTTTCGGGCGATCCCACTCAAGCTGGGATCGGGCGGTGTGCCGGTGAACTTGGGCGATGTCGCCACGATCCAGTTGGGGCCGGAGATGCGCCGTGGCATCACCGAACTCGACGGCGAAGGCGAGACGGTTGGCGGCGTGGTGATTTTGCGCAGCGGTAAGAATGCTCGCGAGACCATTGCGGCGGTCAAAACCAAACTCGACGAACTGAAAAGCAGCCTGCCGGCCGGGGTGGAAATCGTCACCACCTACGATCGCAGCAAGCTGATCGACCGTGCTGTGGAAAATCTCAGCCACAAGCTCATCGAAGAGTTCATCGTTGTCGCATTGGTTTGCGGGATCTTTCTTTGGCACCTGCGCTCGTCCCTGGTGGCGATCATTTCCCTGCCGGTCGGTGTGCTGATGGCCTTTATTGTCATGCGCTACCAAGGGATTAACGCGAACATCATGTCCTTAGGCGGGATAGCCATCGCCATCGGCGCCATGGTCGATGCTGCTGTGGTAATGATCGAAAACGCACACAAGAAGATTGAGGCCTGGCACGTCGCCAATCCTGGTGAGGAACTGAAGGGTGAGCGTCATTGGCATGTAATGACCGAAGCAGCGGCTGAAGTTGGACCAGCTCTATTCTTCTGTTTGTTGATCATCACCCTTTCGTTCATTCCGGTGTTCACCCTGCAAGCGCAAGAGGGGCGGTTGTTCGGCCCGCTGGCTTTTACCAAAACCTACGCCATGGCCGCAGCAGCAGGATTGTCAGTGACCTTGGTGCCGGTGTTGATGGGCTATTGGATTCGGGGACGGATTCCTAGTGAAAAAAACAACCCGCTGAACCGCTGGCTCATCCGGATCTACCAGCCGGGTCTGGATGCAGTGTTGCGGCGACCGAAGATCACGCTGCTGGTGGCGGCGTTGGTGTTTTTTAGTGCGCTATGGCCAATGTCGCGCTTGGGTGGCGAGTTTCTTCCGCCTTTGAATGAGGGCGACCTGCTCTATATGCCTTCGGCCCTGCCTGGATTGTCCGCACATAAAGCGGCGCAACTGCTGCAACAGACCGACCGCCTGATCAAAACCGTGCCGGAGGTCGAACATGTCTTCGGTAAAGCGGGACGTGCCGAAACTGCCACCGACCCGGCGCCGCTGGAGATGTTCGAAACCACTATCCAGTTCAAGTCACAGGAGCAATGGCGCCCAGGCATGACTCAGGAAAAACTGGTGGAGGAGCTGGACCGAGTGGTGCGGGTTCCTGGGCTGACCAATATCTGGATACCACCGATTCGCAACCGAATCGACATGCTGGCTACGGGGATCAAAAGTCCGATTGGTGTAAAGATTGCCGGCACCAATCTGACGGAGATTGATTCCGCGACTCAAGCGGTCGAGCGAGTGGCCAAGGGCGTACCCGGTGTCAGTTCGGCTCTGGCCGAGCGATTAACCGGTGGACGTTACATCGACGTGGATATCGACCGAGAAGCCGCCGCCCGATACGGACTGAATATCGCCGATGTGCAGTCAATCGTGGCCGGCGCTATCGGCGGTGAAAATGTCGGCGAGACCATTGAAGGGCTTGCACGCTTCCCTATCAACGTCCGTTACCCTCGGGAGTGGCGGGATTCGCTTGGCGCTTTGGAGCAGTTGCCAATTTACACCCCGCTAGGCAGCCAGATCACCCTTGGCACAGTGGCGAAGATCAAGGTCAACGACGGGCCGCCGATGCTCAAAAGTGAAAACGCACGGCCTTCAGGCTGGGTGTACATCGACGTGCGCGGCCGGGACATTGCCTCCGTAGTCGCCGATTTGCGCCGGCTCGTCAGCGAGCAGGTCAAGTTGCAGCCCGGCATGAGCCTGAGCTACTCAGGTCAGTTCGAATTTCTTGAGAGGGCCAACGCACGACTAAAACTGGTGGTCCCTGCCACGCTGCTGATCATCTTCGTGCTGCTTTACCTGACATTTGCCCGCTTTGACGAGGCCCTGCTGATTATGGCCACGCTGCCATTTGCCCTCACGGGCGGTGCATGGTTTCTTTATCTTTTGGGATTCAACCTGTCGGTTGCCACCGGGGTCGGCTTTATCGCCTTGGCCGGCGTTTCTGCCGAATTTGGCGTGATCATGCTGCTCTACCTGAAAAATGCCTGGGCCGAGCGTCAAGACCTCGGTGACGACACAGAACGCGAGTTAATGGCCGCGATTCGTGAAGGCGCTGTGCAGCGCGTTCGACCCAAGGCCATGACCGTGGCGGTGATTATCGCTGGTTTGTTACCTATACTTCTGGGAAGCGGTACCGGCAGCGAGGTGATGAGCCGCATTGCCGCCCCGATGATTGGCGGTATGGTCACGGCGCCCTTGCTGTCGCTGTTTGTCATTCCAGCGGCCTATCAGCTCATGCGCCGCCGAAACCTATCCGCTGAGCTTGGCAGGGACTGACGCGTAGAAAATGTACAAAAGGGGCTGCACTTGCAGCCTCGTTTGCTCTGCACAGCTCGTTTTCATCAGTCCTGTTCGCGATGTGTATTGAAATTAGCGAGTTTATGTCTTTTGCATAAACTCGCTAATTTCGATACATACGCTGTGGTCAGTGCCATGACCCACCAGCACTTGCCTGAGAACGAACGCTGCCACCACTGTGTTTCGATGACCCAGAAAAGCATTCTGACTCAAAGCCGACTCAGCATTCGTCACCCACAGATCTCTCTTGAAATTGAGGCAAATGACCTTAATATGATCTTATCTTGCCATCATCGTTTTCAATCATGGATGTTTCTCGGGGGTAGGTCGGAATGGCAGAACAAGAAGACGCTAAGCCCGCAAGCGGGCGCTTCAACACAAATGATGAGACGAAGCGGATCGTATGGACACAGACCGCTGGTCATTGTGAACTGTGCGGTACGGATCTGACGTTCGACTATCGTGCCGGCAAGCCAATGAGATGGGGCGAAGTGGCGCATATTCTGCCCGCCAGTCCCAAAGGCCCTCGGGGACGCGCCGATCATGATGCTGAGGCGCACACAAACGATACCGCTAATCTGATGCTCCTGTGCCCAGGTTGTCATGACAAAATTGATCGTGACGCAGATGGGTATCCTGAAAATGATTTGAGTGGTTTACACCAAGCGTACCTGGAACGCATCCGACTCGCCGCAACGACCCCCGATGGTGGTAGAGCCATTCCTCTCATCGTCCAAAGTCAGCATTTTCAGACAATCAACGATATTCCCGTTCGCGATCTGTTGACTGCGATGTCCGCCGAGGGATTAACCGCCTTCGATCAAGGCATCAAAATCACTTTCCCTGCGCCCGGACCACGCGGCCGCGACGCTACCTATTGGCAAAACGTCAAAGACAGCATCCAGTATGAGCTGGAACAGCAACTCAAGCGTCGCGGCGGCACCTACGGCGATTCGCCTGCGCTGGCAGTAGTCGGCTTGGCCGACATCCCGGCTTTGATGATGCTGGGCCAGAGTATCGGCGACCGTTCCAAGCGCTTGATCTTCTCCTTTCACCGCGAACATCGTTTGCGCTGGCCCGATCAGTCCGCCGAGCCGCCCGCTTTTTTGTTTACACCTCCCCCCGAAGGCGACGGGCCACTGGCGCTGGTGCTTTCTATTTCTGCGCAAGTCCCAGTTCGCGACGTGACTGACGCTCTGCCCGGTGCACGTATTGCAGAGCTGGCGATCCCAGAACCAAGCTATGCGATGGTACAGAACCGTCGAGTGATTCATGCCTTTCGCGACGCACTTCAAATACGGCTGAGCCAGCTTGAAGCTCTGACTCCTGACCCTATCCACGTCTTCGCCGCAATTCCTGCGGCATTGGCCATCGAGTTTGGCGCGTTGCTCACAACGCAGCATCAACATACGTACCTGATCTTCGATCGGGACAAAGAAAACCATGATCGGTTTACGCAAACACTGCAATTGGGCTCGGTGGCCCAGGAGGCTAGGTAAATGCTATTGAGCAACGAACAGACCAAGCGCAGCAGTTGGGAATATTTTCTGCTTCGCGCCGCGCGGGAGATCTCGCTGTCGGAAGCGCAGTACGAAAAAATCAATGACCGCTACTCCCAACTGGAAAAAATCCTCTCGGCTTCCGACAACCCGCTGCTCGCAGAGGCCCACATCTTTGTTCAAGGCTCGATGCGGCTGAAAACGACCATCAAGCCAATCCCGGGCGCGCCTGCGGATCTGGACACCATTGATGCGGACGCGATTATCTGGCTCCCTCACGCTCAAGGCGCTAGTGCGAAGGAAGTTTTAGAAGCGATTGAGCAGCGTTTTAGGGAAGGCTCCCGCGTTCAGGAAGAAGTTAAACAGTTACGTCGTGGCATCCGCATCGTTTATGCCGACGAAAATCCAGGCTTCCACATCGACGTCACGCCTGCCCGCGCAATCAACGGAAATGGCGAAGCAAACGGCGAGGGAAAGCTGGAGGTTCCAGATCGGGTCACAGGGTGGAAAGCAAGCAGCCCTATCCCGTACTCGAATTGGTTACAGGTTGCCTCCGCCCAGGAAATCTCTCTGGAAAGCTTGGTAGTTGCCAAAAGCCAGCGAATGCTCGATGCCGCGACACAAGATCCTTTGCCGCATTATCAGGATTACATCGATCAAGATCCCCTGCGTGCGACCATAAAGCTGCTCAAGCGACATCGCGATGAATGGGCCATCACCACAAGGAGCGCTGATACTCGCCCCATATCTGCGGTCATCACCACCCTGGCCACTCACGCATATCTTGATGTCGTGAAGGAATCGCAGTCGAAGCCTTTGGCTCCGCTCGATGCAATTTTGGAAATCGTCCGCAGAATGCCGCAGCACATCGCGCATAGAGGAAACGATTGCTTTGTCTGCAACCCTGCCGATAACGGCGAAAACTTTGCAGAAAAGTGGAATCGACCAGGCGAAGGGCAAGGCTATCGCCAAGCATTTGCCAAGTGGCATGCGGACGCCAGTGCATCCGTATCACTGGGTTTGGAAAGTTTTGAATCCAATGATTCCTTTGCCGAAGCAGTGAAAAAGAATTTCGGTATTGCACCGGCACTCATTACGGCAGTGAACAATGAGATCCCTGCGAATTGGACCATGCCCGGCCGACCGGATGGCACTACTCGAAACTCTGCTTCGATGGGTTCGCTCTTCGGAGGGGCCAGCGGTGGCGCAACCTCTCAGTCGAGCGTAAAGCCAGTTGGACGCCTTGGTTGATCCTATTACGACGCCATTGCAGCGCGGAATCGCCGCACTGCGAAATACCCTAGGTCAGGACGCTGCCGATGCATTGCTCCAGCCCGCACCCATGCGGGCTGACGAAGCGGCGTCCTTTTACTTTCCCTTGCCCATCGATTACACGGGGCAGGAGCGGCGACTGCGTATTGGTTTCCCCTCCAATTTTCCCCGTGGGCTTTTGCGGCTGAACGTCGAACCCTCTCCATGGCTGGTTTGGCCGCATGCCACCAGGTCGGGGCTTTGCCTTCATGGCTTTCAGGAACGCCCCATCATGGGCTCCCCGGAGGTTGTGGTAGAGGACAGCCTTGCTCGCTTGGCACAGATCGTTTCGTTGTCCAAGCTGGGATCAAGCCAGGCAACGCGCGATATCGAATTTCAGAATGAGATCACTACCTACTGGTCTTTTCAGCACGGTCAGTCATTCCAGAACCTTTTACTGTTGGATCGACCTCAGGCTGCCTCGCAGTTGTTTGCACTCAGCGATCCGCGCCGGGCTGTGCCATCCGGTCAGGAAACGGTTTGGTTAGCATCGAACGTAGCTGCACTCAAAGGGCATTACCGACGGGTTGTCGGGCGTTCCGCTGTCATTCGCGCGGCCGAAACTCCCGGTTTTTACGTCAAGCTTCAGACTTATCCGGATATCCGCACCCCGGATCCAGAAGATTTATTGCCGTGGCTAACGCCCCACCTTAAACCCGACGATGCCGAGCAATTGCTGGCATGGTTTGAGCAGAATGGAACATTGGCGAGTCGATGGATTGTTCTGGAGCTTCCAGGAGGGGCAGATGCTCCAACATATTGCCTGAATGTGCGCTCGCTCGGCGTACAGCAGGAGCGGGGGGCAAAGTTTGGCCTGCGTACAGCGCGGCGCCGGCCAGCTATCGCAAATGCACATCCACCGGCGCTCGTCCGGGCAACTACCCTGGACGTGCTTGATCGAGCGTCCATTCTGTCCCGCGATATAAGCGGCACCGCACAGCGCCTGGAAAATGCTCGGGTAGTTTGCGTTGGTGTTGGCTCGCTAGGCAGTGCGGTCGCAATACAGTTGGCACGATCCGGTGTCGGCCACCTTACTCTCATCGATCCTGACACCTTGGTGTCAGCCAATCTGGGGAGGCACGTTCTGGGAGCGGATAGTCTAGGGAGACTGAAAGCGTCAGCGTTAAGGGACAAGATTCTGTTAGATCTTCCGACGACAGAATGCACCGCATATTCGACTTTTGCCGAAGTGGTAATGAGCAGCAAACCAGAAGTGTTCGATAACGCTGATCTGGTGGTGATCACGACAGCAGACTGGCAGTCGGAAGTCACTGTATGGCGAGTCAAATCCAGCGGTGCTCCTTGGGGGCTTGTACAAGCCTGGAGCGAACCGCATACCCAGGTAGGTCATGCGCTATTTGCACCAGCCGGCACCTTTGATGGCCGTCATCTATTCACGGACGTCGGCGATTTCGTGCATAGATTTACAGAGTGGCCGGGAGGAGGTGTTGTTCCGCTGCCCGCCTGTGGGGAGAGCTTCATCCCAGGCGGCTCACTGGGGATGACCAATATCGCCTCTATGGTGTCGCACACGGCCCTACGCGCATTAACTGGCAACATCGCCACTGCATCTTGGATCAGCAGCATTTACAGACCTGAAGATGTGCTGAGCCTGGGAGGCCAATACCAAGGGCCCAAACTGCCAGAGGGGGCGCAGCAAATCCTACTCGAGCGTGGATGGCCGGAAGATAAGGACGAAACGGTATGACGGATATCGCATGGCGCTGGCGATGGCCGGATGTGAATTCCGAGCTATTGGTGTCCCAAGCTGTCGCGGACATCTTGGTTAGTCATCGGCAGGGCCTTTTTGGCGTGGAGCGAGGGGGACAGTTATTCGTCAACCCGGTTGATCCGAAAGGGTTGCTGCTGGCCTTAGCCACGGTGCCCCATCGCGCCGATCGATCAGGCTGGTCTTGGCTAGAGTTGGATGCGGAGCGGTGCCGCCAGGAGATCCAGGCTGCCAACGAACAAGGGTTGCGTCTGGTAGGGTATTGGCATACGCATCCCCAATCCGTTCCGGTGATCTCTCCGGCAGACATCGGCAGCTTCTCCAAATTTGCTGCACGTTACACGCAGGATCTGCCGCGCCCGATAGCCGTTATTGTCGGCAAGTCCGAAAAACCCGAAGGTATCAAGGCGTGGTCGTTCAGGGACGGCAGATATGTTGAGGCCACCTGGGTCAGATGAGCTTTAAGTCCGTGAGGGTGGAAGGCAAGTCAGCGTTTACCTTTACCCGCTAGCATCAGAGCGAAGAGCTCTGCCTGAAAGCGGGCATCATCCAATGCGTTATGGTTCGGCTCGCTGAGTGGCTTCAGCGCAGCGGTCATTTTGGATGATTTTGTTTCCTGCCAGCTGCAACCTACAGCGCCCATAAAGAAGGCCTTCATGTCGATAGCGGTAAAACCAAAGGGGTTGGTTTCCAAGTATTTATGAAAGTAGTAGTTGACGAATGACCAGTCAAACGGTGCATTTAGTCCTACGAAAATGACCTTTTGCCCCGTTTTGCAGGACGACTTCAGCCACTTATCAAATGTCAGCATCGCCTGTTGCGGAGCGAGGCCATCGCGCTCCAGCTTCTCCAAACTCAGCCCCGATACTGCCAGCGCTTCGGGGTCGTGTTTCGGACTGTCAGGTCGTAGTTCAAGATAAATGGACGTTTCAGGTTGGGCTACAAGACAAGCTCCAATGGAAAGCAGACTGTATTCGCCTGGTATAGGCCCAGACGTCTCGACATCGACGGAAACATAAAGCTCATCAGGGTGCATTTCATATCCTTTCGTGTAGTTACCTGATCACGCTCAGGCTTAGCCATGTGAAGGTGGAAAGGCAGGTATTGCCGTTGACCCATTTTTTGCCCTTTCACTCGCTATCTGGCGTTCGAGCAGCGGCAGCGCCTGTCTGTCAGCGGAACGCCGGTTCCTTTGGTCAGCTCTGCGCCCAAGCATAATGATGTGTGTCATTCTGATGGCGGATGAGGGCCGGACGATCATGAGTGAAAACGAGCGTTGGATAGTCAAGTGCCAAAAAACTGAGGACGGTACTGGCGACATCATCATCGATCTGCCTCAAGAGTTGCTTGACCAAATGAGGTTAGGTGTTGGGGACGACCTGGAGCTAATGGTAGCGAATGGCACATTAGTGCTAACGCCCGTGCACAACGCAACATCAGTGCGGCCCATGGTTTCTGTCGTCCTGCGTCAGGATGTCTATCATGCTTATCGCATGCGTCTGGAGAGGCTTCTTCATATCTCTGTCAATGCCTCGGATCTGGACATTCACGACATGATAGTAGCTGGCTTCTCGGTCAGCCTGATTAAAATGCTTTGTGATGATGGAACCTTAAGCGACCAAGAGCGCGACAGAATCATTCAACCCAAAACGCTAAAAACAAGATTGTCAGCCAATCAGCTTTTAACGCTGCCTGAGAGCGATCGCCTTTTCCGGTTTGTACATATTACCGCCATGGCCGAGGTGATCTTCGGTGACAAAGTTAAGGCCAAACAATGGCTTTCCAAACCCAAAGCCCGCTTTTTGGGAGAAAGCCCATCGTCGTTGGTCGCTACAACTTTTGGCACACATTTAGTCGAAGAAATGCTGATTCAAGTGTCGGAGGGCATGTCATTTTGAGCTTCTCGTTCGAATCGGTTTTTGATCGGCAGGAGGTAGTCATGAATTTGGCAGATTATATTTCAGTGCTTTCTTGTGGTGAGAAAATAGACGGATGCCAACTCACCACCCCAGATGCTGTAGCGCTCGCCCGCCTGCATTTCGCTTCCCGTGCCTATTGTCTTGTTGCTGATTGGGCGATATTGGATCTCGACGTCACAACAAGTCAGCGGAAAGCCATTACGGATAGAGAGCTGATTCCTGCTCTCGTTTACGCTTCGACCGTTATCCAAGACAGTAAAGGCCGCTTCGCACCTGGTGATTGGGTCAAAACGACACTGGGTGTTTCCTTCATCCACGACTGCTTGTTTCTAACAAAAAACACCGTTTACGTGCTGATGGGGGCCGGTCGAAGGTTGCGCACAGGTTTAGACATCGCACTGAGCCTGTGCTGAAAACTCTATTCCGAACGGGTGAGTGCCAAGTCGCGCTCGCATAGCGTTTCGGCATGAACGAACGCCGACGCTGTTGTGTCAATCTATGTTGTTACCAATCGGGTACCGTATTTGAAATGTGACGCGCGTGTGTCAGTCTATGTTGCTGTTGTGTGGATCCCGGATCATCCTACAGCCCCCGGTTTACTTGAGGGTCTGTGTCAAACTATGTTGTAGGTAACCA
>NZ_JAFGZD010000032.1 GCF_017165765.1 Pseudomonas capsici | reverse complement strand
CCCACTGCGTTTCTGGCCTGCGGACTGATCCCGCCCTGCTGGGTTGATCACTTGGGGGGAGGCAGCTTGCGGCCGACAACGGTGACGTCGCCAGCACGCTGCCTCCCACAATCATCTGACGGACTTGCAACACTTGATGCAGACAGAGCCAATGAATTCGCTCCTGCGCGTCAACCCTCGCCGCGCAACGCCTTGAGTTTGTCGGTCACGCCCTGCGCGCTCTGCTCACCCAGCAACTGCGCACGCATCTTGCCTTTGTCGTCGATGATGTAGGTCACCGGAAGTGCTTCGGAAGGCGGCAGGTTGTAGCGTTCGGCCGGGTCCTGGGCCAGGACGGTGAATTTGATTCCCAGGGCATTGGAAGCATTTTTCAGGTCATCACCCTGCAGATTGTCGAAATTGACACCCAGCACGCTGACCTTCTTGTCCTTGAGCTGCTCGGACAAGTGATTGAACTCGGGAATCTCGGTACGGCACGGGCCACACCATTCGGCCCAGTAGTTAATCACCAGCCAATGGTTGTCGATGCGCTCGCTGGACACCTTCTGGCCGTTCTGGTCAACACCCAGATCCGCACCACAACCGCTCAACAGCAAACTGCCGACAAACATCGCTACCGCTGCCAATCGCCTCGCCATCTGTGCTTCCTTCCTCGACTTTCTCTATAAACGGTTCACCGATATGCGCCCGATCATGTCGACCAACGCAATCACGCAGGTAGAATACGCGCCACTCTAGGCAAGATGCGACCTGCAAATGACTGATCTGAAGCTTTATCACAACCCGCGCTGCTCGAAATCCCGCGGCGCGCTGGAACTGCTGCAGGCCCGTGGCCTGACTCCCGACGTCGTTCTGTACCTCGAAACCCCGCCGGACGCTGCACAATTGCGCGACCTGCTGGCAAAGCTGGGAATTGGCCCGCGGCAATTGCTGCGCAGCGGCGAAGATGACTACAAGGCCCTGAATCTGGCAGACCCGAGCCTGAGCGACGAGCAACTGATCGCTGCCATGGTCTCGCACCCCAAACTGATCGAGCGGCCGATTCTGGTCGCAGGCGACAAGGCAGTGATCGGTCGCCCTCCGGAAAACATACTGGAGCTATTGCCATGAGCACGCCCTACATTCTGGTTCTGTTCTACAGCCGCAACGGTTCCACCAGCGAGATGGCCCGCCAGATCGCACGCGGCATCGAAATGGGTGGCATGGAAGCACGGCTGCGCACCGTACCCGCCATTTCCGCCGACTGCGAAGCCACCGCACCGCAGATTCCGGAAAACGGTGCCCTGTATGCCACGCTGGACGACCTGAAGAACTGCTCCGGCCTGGCGCTGGGCAGCCCGACCCGCTTCGGCAACATGGCTGCGCCGCTCAAGTACTTTCTGGACGGCACCAGCAACCTGTGGCTGACCGGTGCCCTGGTGGGCAAACCGGCCAGCGTGTTCACCTCCACCGCCAGCCTGCATGGCGGCCAGGAAACCACGCTGATGTCGATGCTGTTGCCCTTGCTGCACCACGGCATGCTGGTCATGGGGCTGCCTTACAGCGAAGCCGCCTTGCTGGAAACCGCCGGTGGCGGCACGCCTTATGGGGCCAGCCATCATGCCGGGGCTGACGGCAAGCGGCCGCTGGATCGCCATGAAACCGAACTGTGCCGTGCCCTTGGCCAGCGTCTGGCGAAAACCGCGCTGCAACTGGAGACGCCGCGTGGCTAAAAAGCCCAGAGTGCTGCCACCCAGAGAATGGCTGGAACCACGGGTACGCATCAGCCGGGTCGCGAGCCTGATCTGCTTTCTGGGCATGATCGCCCTGCTGTCGGTGTATTACCTGTTTATCGCCGACCTGCATGGTGCCCGCCCCCCGGTGATCCTGGCCATCGAACTGCTGCCCCTGCTGTTGCTGGCACCCGGCATGTTGCAAGGTAAACCGCGCGGGCATTCCTGGACCTGTTTTGTCATCAACCTGTATTTCATCAAAGGCGCCATTGCCGCCTTCGACCCGAACCGCTGGCTGTTCGGCGTGTTGGAAATGCTTGCCAGCGTGGCGGTATTCATCAGCGCATTGCTGTATGTTCGCTGGCGATCGCAACTTGACCGCACCGACCAGATAATGCCGATCAGTTAAGGTCATAAATCACTTTGTGGGAGGCAGCTTGCTGGCGACTTCAGCGTACAAACGCAGAATATTTGCCGGTTTCGCCAGCAAGCTGCCTCCTACAAATTTGTGTGTGACTGATCCCACCTGCTAATGGAGAACCGATGCACGATTACAAATGGTTGAACGAATACTGTCTGAACCGTTTCGGCTCCGCCAAGGCACTGGAGGCGCTGTTGCCGGTGCCGCATACGCCGAAGCAACTGATGACTTTCGGCGATGATCGCTATCTGTCGACCATGGCCCTGCGGGTGTTTCGGGCTGGCCTGAAGCACAGTCTGGTAGATGCCAAATGGCCTGCGTTCGAGGAAGTATTCTTTCGCTTCGATCCGGAAAAAGTCGTGCTGATGGGGGCCGACCATCTGGAGCGGCTGATGCAGGACACTCGCATCATTCGCCATCTGGGCAAGCTCAAGAGCGTGCCGCGCAATGCGCAATTGATTCTGGATATCGCCCAGGAACACGGCAGTTTCGCCAGATTCATCGCCGACTGGCCGGTCGATGACATCACCGGCCTGTGGCAATACCTGGCCAAACACGGCAATCAGATGGGCGGGCTCTCAGCGCCGCGCTTCCTGCGCATGGTGGGCAAGGACACCTTTATCCCGAGCCAGGATGTGGTGGCTGCCCTGAACGCGCAGAACATCGTCGATAAAGTACCGACCAGCAAGCGCGATCAGGCAATAGTGCAGGATGCGTTCAATCAGTGGCATGCCCAGAGCGGGCGGCCGATGTGCCAGCTCTCGGCGATGCTGGCCTTCACCGTCAACCACTGATTCCGGTCAGATATTCACCACATTGACGAACCGTGAGGCTGCGGTTTCGTCCATGCGCAGGCTGGTGAAGTCGAACAGGTTGCGGTCGGCCAGTTGCGAGGGGTGAACGTTCTGCAAGGCGCGGAAGATGCTTTCGGTACGGCCGGGCGTCTTGCGCTCCCACTCGATGAGCATTTCCTTGACCACCTGGCGCTGCAGGTTTTCCTGGGAGCCGCACAGGTTGCACGGGATGATCGGGAATTCCTTGAAATCCGAATACGCCTGAATGTCCTTCTCATGGCAGTAAGCCAGTGGACGGATCACCACGTTGCGGCCATCGTCGGAACGCAGCTTGGGCGGCATGGCCTTGAGCGAACCGTTGAAGAACATGTTGAGAAAGAAGGTTTCGACGATATCGTCGCGGTGATGCCCCAGCGCCATTTTGGTAGCACCGATTTCATCGGCGAAGGTATACAAGGTGCCACGACGCAGGCGCGAGCACAGCGAGCACGTGGTCTTGCCTTCCGGAACCAGCTCCTTGACCACCGAATAGGTGTCCTTTTCGACGATGTGGTACTCGATGCCCAGGGTGGCCAGATAGGCCGGCAGCACATGCTCCGGGAAACCGGGCTGCTTCTGGTCCATGTTCACGGCAACGATCTCGAACTTGATCGGCGCGACCTTCTGCAGGTGCATCAGTACGTCGAGCATGGTGTAGCTGTCCTTGCCACCGGATAGACAGACCATCACCTTGTCGCCATCTTCAATCATGTTGAAGTCGGTAACCGCTTCGCCGGCCAGCCGACGCAGGCGTTTCTGCAGTTTGTTCTGATTGACTGAAAGGGTGCCCATGATGCTGGTGGTATCCGCTGGTGACTTCGGGGAAAAGGCGGCCATTTTACGCACAACCTGCGGATGGTTAAACCATTGGCTTATCGAACACCGCTATTAACAGCCCCCGACAAATCGCCAAACACTCTAAGCCTGCCATTCCCGGCCCGGGCATGCTTTCTATACTGCGTGATGAGGTCGCATTTCAGGCTTGTGGCCTTCAATCCACAAGATGGAGGAGTCACCCTATGATCCATCACGTATGGGGACTGTTCACGCATCCCGATCGGGAATGGAAGCAGATACGTGGCGAAGAAGAAAGCATTGGCCACATGTACCTCACTCACACCCTGATCCTGGCCGCGATTCCTGCAGTTTCCGCTTATATCGGCACGACCCAGATCGGCTGGGCCATCGGAGATCGGCCGTCGGTGATGCTTACCCATGGCAGCGCGCTGGGAATGACGCTCATGTCATACATTTCCATGCTGCTGGGCGTGGCGGTGATGGGTGGTTTCATTCACTGGATGGCCCGCACCTACGACGCCACGCCAACCCTGGCCCAGTGTGTCGCGTTCGCGACCTATACGGCCACGCCCCTGTTCATCGGCGGACTGGCAGCGCTGTATCCCCATATGTGGCTGGGGATGCTGGTGGGAACTGCGGCCATTTGCTACACGGTTTACCTGCTCTATGTCGGCCTGCCGACCTTCATGGACATTCCCGAAGAAGAAGGCTTCATGTTTTCCAGCTCCGTCCTGGCCGTGGGTCTGGTGGTGCTGGTGGCGATCATGGCCTTTACCGTGGTGCTATGGGGCGTCGGAGTCGGCCCGCAATACACCAGTTGAACCAACGTACGGCGAGCAGTGTGCTCATGCTGCCCGCCGTGCCGACCGACCATCCGGCAGTCGGGGTTGTCAGCACGCCCCCGCATTACGGCATACTTGGCGCATCTGGAGAGCCACACAGCATGCCCGAGCAACTCAATTCCCGCGTAGAAACCTGTTACCAGCAAGCCGAAGCCTTTTTCAAACGCACCTTCAAACGCCCGGTCGTCAGCCTCAAGCTGCGCGGCCAGAAAGCCGGTGTCGCCCACCTGCACGAGAACATGCTGCGCTTCAACCCGAAGCTGTACCGGGAAAATACCGAAGACTTCCTGCGCCAGACAGTGCCCCACGAAGTCGCCCACATGATTGCCCATCAGCTGTTCGGGGACCGCATCCAGCCCCATGGCGAAGAATGGCAACTGATCATGCGTGGCGTATACGAACTGCCGCCCAACCGCTGCCATACCTACGCCATCGAACGACGCAGCGTGACCCGCTATATCTATCGCTGCCCCTGCGCCGACAGCGACTTCCCGTTCTCGGCCCAGCGCCACAACATGGTTTCCAAGGGCCGCCGCTACCTGTGCCGCCGCTGCCGCCAGACGCTGGTTTTCAGCGGGGAGACCCGGGTGGAGTAATACCCCGCCCGGCAAAAACAGCGCCCATAAAAAAACCCATCCGAAGATGGGTTTTTTATCATTCAGCGCGTGTCAGACAGTCTTGCCAGTGTCGACAGGAGCCGGGCCTTCAGCGACACCCAGGTCATCTTCATGACGGGTTTCGACGATTGCCGAACCACCGGAAGCCAGCTCAGCCTGCAGCTTGTCGTTGTCCAGCTCGCCAACCCACTTGGCAACAACCAGAGTCGCGACAGCGTTACCGACCAGGTTGGTCAGGGCGCGGGCTTCGGACATGAAGCGGTCGATACCCAGGATCAGCGCCAGACCGGCAACCGGCAGGTGGCCGACGGCCGACAGGGTTGCAGCCAGAACGATGAAGCCACTACCGGTCACGCCAGCAGCACCTTTGGAGGACAGCAGCAGCACCAGCAACAGGGTGATCTGGTGAGTGATGTCCATCTCGGTGTTGGTCGCCTGAGCGATGAACACGGCAGCCATGGTCAGGTAGATCGAGGTACCGTCCAGGTTGAAGGAGTAACCGGTTGGAATCACCAGACCGACGACCGACTTCTGTGCACCCAGGCGCTCCATCTTGATCAGCATGCGTGGCAGTGCCGATTCGGAAGAGGAAGTACCCAGTACGATCAGCAGCTCTTCACGGATGTAGCGGATCACCTTGGAGATGGTGAAACCGTGCGCACGGCAGATGGCGCCCAGTACCAGCATCACGAACAGGAAGCAGGTGATGTAGAAGCAGATCATCAACTGACCGAGCTGCACCAGAGTACCCACACCGTAGGCGCCGATGGTGAAGGCCATGGCACCGAACGCACCGATAGGCGCCAGCTTCATGATCATGTTGATGATGTTGAACATCACATGAGCGAAGCGATCGATGAAGTCCAGGATCGGACGGCCGTAGGCACCCAGGCGATGCAGGGCGAAGCCGAAGATCACCGAGAACATCAGCACTTGCAGGATGTCGCCGTTGGCGAAGGCGCCGACGATGGTGTTCGGAATCACGTTGAGGATAAAGCCGACGATGCTCTGGTCTTTACCGGCAGTGACATAGGCAGCGATCTTGGAAGCATCCAGAGTGCTGACGTCGATATTCATGCCAACACCTGGCTTGACGACGTTGACCACTACCAGACCGATGACCAGGGCCAGGGTCGAGACGATCTCGAAGTACAACAGTGCGTAGCCACCGGTCTTGCCGACCGATTTCATGTTCTGCATGCCCGCGATACCGCTGACGACCGTACAGAAGATGATGGGGGCGATGACCATTTTGATCAGTTTGATGAACCCGTCACCCAGCGGCTTCAATGCCTTGCCGGTATCGGGGTAGAAGTGGCCGATCAGGATACCGATAACAATCGCTACGATTACCTGAAAGTACAGAGTTTTGTAGAAGGGCTGACGAGTCGTCATTGTTGTTATCCTCAAGGGCGTCGTCGGCATCTCACCTGATGCACGCGAGCCTATAAAGCACTAACCCTCCTGCACTGGAGGGATTTGTTGTGTCGAGTTTGCGCAGGGCAGTTCTCTACGACGACAAGTAGCAAGCCGCGTGCCACTCCCGGAAAAAATCTCCCTGAGCCCGACTTACAAGGCGTCGCTGTATAAACAGTAGTATGAAAAGGCCATGATGGTGGCGGTTTTCCGCCGATCGAGAATAAAAAAACCGAAAGGGTGGCGGGTATCCGCCTACTCAAATACTGAGTGGGAGGCGGAGCACCGTCACGCCAGAAAATGAATCCTGAACACCGCACCGCCCAGCGGCGAATCGCCCAGTGTCAGTCGCGCGCTGTAGCTTTCGATGATGTCCTTGACCACCGCCAGCCCGATGCCCTGCCCCGGATTCTGTCGGTCCAGTCGCTCGCCGCGCTCCAGAATGCGGGCTCGCTGGCGCAGGGGAATGCCGGGGCCGTCGTCCTCGACGCACAATTCGTCACCCGTTGCAGATGACTGAAAACTGACTCTGACTTCCCCGAGACAGAGCCGGTAAGCGTTCTCCAGCAGATTGCCGAGCATTTCCAGCAAGGCGCCCTCCTCCATCGGCACCTGACAGTGCTCGGGCAGGTCCAGCGTGACCTTGACCTGCTTGTCGCGGTAAACCTTGTCCAGAGTGTTGCACAGGCTTTCGACCACCGGGCGCAGCATCACGTGATGCCGGACCAGACCGCTCTTGCGCAGGCTGGCGCGCTGCAACTGATAACCGATCTGCTGACTCATGCGCTCGATCTGCGATTGCAGGACCCGCGCCTGCTCCACGTCTTCGGGACGCTTGGCGATGTTCTCGCTGACACCCTGCAGCACTGCCAGCGGCGTTTTCAGGCTATGGGCCAGGTCGTCCAGAGAATCGCGATAGCGAATGCGCTGCTCGCGCTCACTGCGCAGCAGACGGTTCAAAGAGTCGGTAAGGCGCAGCAGTTCACTGGGGTGTTCTTCACTCAGGCTGTCACGGGCACCGGCTTCCACCTGATCCAGTTCCTGACTCAGGCCCTTGAGCGCACGCAGGCCCCAGGTCAGCCCCAGCCACAAAAGCCCCAGCAACACCAGCAAGGCACCGCCGAAGCCCAGGTAAAGTTTTTTCCGCAGATCGGCAATGGTTTCCTGATAATCGCGCAAAGGTTGCACGGCCACGATACTGAACGCCGCATTGCGACCGCCCAACAGACGGATCTCGGCGTCATAGACGAAATACTCGTCGCCGTTGGCTTCCTTGATCTTGGAAAACAGACTGCCCTGCCCGTCATAGTGCGGGCGGTATTTGATGTTTTCACCTTCAGTGCCCAGCGAACGCCAGACCAGTTGTCCCTGAAGGTTATAGATGTAGCCCAGCAAGCGACTGCCGGGCAGATTGAACTGCTCGCTGGGCAGCAGCGATGGCATCAGCAGGCGTCCGTCTTCGACACGTGCCGCCGAGATCATGGTGGTTACATCCGCCGCCAGACGCTGCTCGATTGCGCCGCGCAATGCCAGACTGAATGCGCCCTGCAAGGCGGGCAGCATCAGCAACATGAAAATCACCGCCAGGGTTGCGGCGGCCAGCATCAGACGCAGGCGCAGCGAACGAATCATGTACAGCGCTCGGTGAACAGATACCCCATGCCACGCACCGTATCGATAGGTTTGAACGCCACGGCACCTTCCAGCTTGCGCCGCAGGCGACCGACCAGCACTTCGATCACATTCGGATCGCGCTCATCGTCGTCGGGATACAACTGCTCCATCAGGCGCTCCTTGGGCACCACCTGCTGATGATGAAGCATCAGGTATTCGAGAATCCGATATTCATAGGCCGTCAGCGACAATGGCTGCTCGGCCAGCGCGGCCTGCTTGCGGTTGAGGTCCAGCAGCAACGGGCCGGCAGTGATGGTCGACTGAATGAAACCGCTGGAACGCCGCAGCAGGGCGTTGAGTCGCGCTTCCAGTTCCTCGAACTGAAACGGCTTGACCACATAATCGTCCGCACCGGCGGCCAGGCCTTCGACCTTGTCCTGCCAGTTGCCGCGGGCGGTGAGGATCAGGATCGGAAACGCCTTGCCCTGGGCACGCAACTGGCGAATGAGATCCAGGCCGCCAATGCCCGGCAAGCCGAGATCGATCACGGCCAGATCGTGATTGAACTGGCCGACCTGATACAGCGCCTCTTCGGCATTGGCCACGGCTTCCACCACATGACCGGCTTCGGTCAGGCGGGTCCACAAGTGATGGCGCAGCAGTGCTTCATCCTCGACCACCAACAACTTCATGTAGCTCCCCCTAAGACAGATAATGAAACGACATCGCCGAATCGGTACTCGACAGCCTGGCGCTCAAGGGCAAACGCTGTGTGACATCATATCCGCCCAGCAGGACTTGCCGGCTGACAGATACGCCATTGTAGGTGCCCGAGAGACTGCCATAAATAGCCGGCGAATAAAGCGCCCCCGTTGCACCGCCCAGAGACTCCTGCTGCCCCATGCCATGACTCCAGCCGTTGGCATCGTCGAGTCGTTCACTGGTCTTGCCGAACTCGATACGCGCCGGCTCCAGTCGACCGTCACCGGCCTGTGCCGCAGCACTGCCACCCAGAAAAGCCAACGCCAGGAACAACTTGTTGAGGTTCAACATACGGACTCCTTTTGCGCTCGGGGACGCTGTCAAAGTACGATTTCACAGTAGCCCCCGGGGCCTGAACTGTTACTGAACGCGCTCTGAACCTGCGCTGAACACAAATGCAGGATAAAAAGACCGAATCGTCTAAGCTGTGCCCTTTAATTCCCTCCCCCTGCTAGAAGGAACTGAACATGCGTGTGTGGATTGCGTTGATCATGATGAGCCTGACCGGCCTGACCCAGGCAGCGGTCAAGACCGAACAGATCGACTACCAGAGTGCCGACGGCACCAGACTGGTGGGTTACTACGCCTACGACGACGCAATCAAGGGCCAGCGCCCCGGCGTTCTGGTGGTTCACGAATGGTGGGGGCTGAACGACTACGCCAAGCGTCGCGCCCGTGATCTGGCAGCTCTGGGTTACAGCGCCATGGCCATCGACATGTACGGCGAAGGCAAGAACACCGAACACCCCAAGGATGCCATGGCGTTCATGCAGGCTGCACTCAAGGACAGCGACGCTGCCAACAAGCGTTTCGATGCAGGCCTTGAACAATTGAAGAAACAGCCGCAGACCAACCCCGCCAAGATCGCTGCCATCGGCTACTGCTTCGGCGGCAAGATCGTGCTCGATGCGGCACGTCGCGGCGAACCGCTGGCGGGCGTGGTGAGCTTCCATGGCGCGCTGGTCACCAACACCCCGGCAAAACCGGGCATCAAGGTTCCGATGCTGGTCGAGCATGGTGCCAAGGACAGCATGGTCACGCCCGAAAACGTTGCTGCCTTCAAGAAGGAAATGGACGACGCCAAGGCCGACTACAAATTCGTCAGCATCGACGGCGCGAAACACGGCTTCACCAACCCCGACGCCGACCGCCTGAGCCACGGCGACCATGGCGGCCCGGACATCGGTTACGACAAGGCTGCCGACCAGAGTTCCTGGGCAGACATGCAGGCGTTCTTCAAGAAAATATTTGGTTGATCCCTGTGGGAGACAGCTTGCTGGCGACGTGGCCTGTACATCAGATCACGCACCATCGCCAGCAAGCCGCCTCCTGCACATCCTGCATTTCCAGGCCCAGCTTGAACATCCGGAACAATGCCGCACATGACTCGCCCCTCGACACACCCCACCTGCTGCTCCGAACCCACCCGACACTGGCCACTGCCACAGGCGGTGCCGGGGGCGGTATTGGTCAGCAGTCATTTCGATCCGCAAAAACTGGCCGAAGGTGATTTTCAGCGCTGCGCTATCGCACCACCTGCCAGCATCCAGCGCTCGGTCGCCAAGCGTCAGGCAGAGTTCCTCGCCGGTCGGCTCTGTGCCCGCGAAGCCCTGCGCCAGCTCGACGAACGTCTGTACGTGCCCACCATCGGCGAAGATCGTGCGCCGATCTGGCCCGGCGATATCAGCGGCTCCATCACCCACAGCACCGGCTGGGCCGCCGCCATCGTTGCGCAAAGACAGCAATGGCGCGGACTGGGGCTGGATACCGAAAACCTGTTGAGTACCGAGCGCGCCACACGACTGGCCGGGGAAATCCTCACTGCCGATGAACTGGCCGCCATGGCCGCAGGGCCGGAAGAAGACATCGCGCTACGTGTCACTCTGACCTTCTCGATCAAGGAAGCGTTGTTCAAGGCGCTCTACCCCATCGTGCAAAAGCGCTTCTATTTTGAAGACGCGCAACTGCTGGAATGGTCGCAGGACGGCAGCGTGCGTCTGCGCCTGTTGATGGACCTGTCCAGTGAATGGCACAGCGGCAAGGAGCTGGAAGGCCAGTTCAGCCTGAACGATGAGCACTTGTTGAGTCTGGTAAGTATCCCGGCCTGAATCAGCCCGGCAACGGGCAATGCTCACAGCGCCCGACCCACTCCACCTGATAACTCAGGCAGCAGGTACGGCGTCGACGACGCTGTCCGACATGAGTCACCGCCCGAAATAGCGGATTGCGCCTGCCGTCCGGGCGCAATCGCACAGCCAGCAAAGCCTGCCCGGCCTCCAGCGACACTTCGCTGCATTCACCCAGTTGCACCAGACAACGCTCCAGATAATCGCCGGCGCTGCACCACAACACGCTGCTGGAAAGGCCGCCATACGTGCTCAGTGCATCAATGAAGGGTTGCAGGTTATCGTCCAGCAGACCGGCGAAACGCTCGAAAGGATCGACCGGCAACACCTGATACACAGCGCCCTCGCCCAACAATTTCAATCCCGTCGGCACGCCCCGTTCATCCAGCGCCAACGCCACCTGATCAAGATGCAAGGGCCAGTGCCAGCGGTAAACCAGGCTGGCCACCACCGGCGGCGCAATCACCTGCATGAAGTAATACTTGGCCCACTGCGACACCAGCACCGGCAAGTGATCGGCCATCAGCTGCGGCCCGTAAAGCCCGCTCAGCAGCGCATCCAGGGATTTTCTCTGCAGCAGGTCCGGCAATGTCCTGACCGGCCCGGGATGATCCGCCGCCAGCAGTGTCTGCCCGAACCGCTGCAGCGGGCCTGCAAACAATGCACTCATCGCGGTTCCTGAGTGCGCGGCCAGACCAGGGTGAAACAGGCACCGCCCAGGCCGGGGCTACGGTCAATGGAGGCCCGGCCTTCGTGCCAGTTGATGATTCGCCGCACAATGGACAACCCCAACCCGTGCCCGCCGGAAGCCCGGGTGCGGCTGTCATCCAGTCGCATGAAAGGCGTGAAGATCTGCTCCCAGGCACTTTCCGGCACACCGGGGCCATCGTCTTCGACATCGAGACGGCAGCACCCCGGTTCCAGTCGATAGCTGATGCTGACCTGGGATTCGGCATGGCGCATGGCGTTGCTCACCAGATTCTGCACGGCACGGTGCAAGTAGCGCGGCTCGGCATCGACCCATGCCGATTCGCCCTCTCCGAGAATCACGCATTCCCCGCGCCCCACCCGGACATTGGCGCGCAGAGGTGCCAGTTCGGCGATCACCTGATTGATCAGCAGATCCAGATCGATACGCTGGAAATTCAGAGTCGGCGCACCCTGCTCCAGTCGCGCATAGGTCAGCATCTCGTCCACCAGCTTGTCGAGATCCTGAATATCGTTGTCCATGCCGTTCATGTACTTGTTGCGCGCCTCCGGAGTGGTGGCGTCGCGGATCATCTCCAGGCCGAAACGCAGGCGCGATACCGGAGTGCGCAGTTCATGGGACACCGCACGCACCAGTTCCCGCTGGATCATCAGCGAGCGCTGCAAGTGCTCGGCCATGCTGTTGAACGCGGTCGCCAGACGCCCGATGGAATCGGAGCCCTCGGCCGGCACCCGGGTTTGCAGACTGCCTTTGGCGATCAGGCTCGCAGCAGCCTCCAGCGCCTGGACCCGTCGTTCAAGAGGCCGCACCAGCAGGTAAACCACCACGCCGATAAAGCACAGCCCCAACAACGCAATCAGCACCAGCAGTTGCGGCGGATAAGGGTTCATCTGGTACAGCGGGCCGATTTCCAGTACCCAGTTGGTGTCGACGATCCCGGACAGTACACGGATGGAATCGCCGCCCTTGCCCAGCGCCATGACCGTATCGCCTTCATAGACCCGCCGCCGCTGATCGTCGTCCAGATCGGCCTGATCCAGGGCAAGCAGTTTCAGGTCGAAGCCGAAGCCTTTGCTCACCTGCAAGGCCTGCAACCGGGCCGGTTGTTCATCGACCGGCAGGCGCACCAGTTCGTCGATCAATAAATAGATGGTCGCCCGCGCCAGTTGCTCGGTGATCTGCTGCACCTCGCCGGTCAGCAACAGATGTTCGTTATCACTGAGCTGACGATAGACCCTGGCCGCATGCGGGCCGATCTGCTCGACCACCACCTGCCCGCGCTGCAGACGGCTGCGGGCGCTGCTGTCCAGATTCGCCTGTTCGACGCTCTGCAGGCTCAGAGGAATGCCCAACAAACGCTCCCATACCGCCAGCGCACGGCGGCGCTCGATGTCGTTCAAGGGGATCAGGTTATCGGCCATCACCGTAAAAGTGCCGTGGGCCAGGCGTTCGCGGTATTGCCCGCTACGCTCCTGATTGAGCAGGTGCAGCGCCAGCACACCCAGCAACGCCACCAGTATCAGCACGCCCAGCATGCCGCCATAGATGCGCAGGAAAATGGAATTCATGGGTCAGCCGCTAAAGACAAAGCTGTTCATGTCCTGCGCCGCTTCGGGCACGAACAGATAGCCCTTGCTGCGCACTGTCTTGATCAGACGCGGATGAATCGGATCGTCGCCAATGCGCGGGCGGATGCGCGAGATGCGCACATCGATGGAACGGTCCTGACCGTCATAGCCGATGCCGCGCAAGGCCGTGAAGATCTCCTCCCGCGACAGCGTGCGCCCGGCATTGGCCACCAGCAGCCACAGCAGATCGAACTCGGCACCGGTCAACTCGATGCTCTGGTCCCGAAGCCAGGCCTCGCGCAAAGCGTTGTCCACCACCAGCGGGCCGAACACCAGACGGCGCAATTCGGCGGCTGGCACTTGCGGTGCTTCACTGCGTCGCAGCAAGGCATGGATACGCGCCAGCAACACCCTGGGATGAACCGGCTTGCAGACGAAGTCGTCAGCACCGGTGTCCAGGCCCTGGATCTGGTCGGAGTCGTCGGTACGTGCGGTGAGCATCAGGATCGGCCCGTCATAACGATCACGCACCTTGCGACAGATGCTCAGGCCGTCTTCGCCGGGAAGCATCAGGTCGAGGATCACCAGATCAGGCTGCTCGTCGATGATGCGCGCTGCCGCCAGAGCACCATTGCCCTCGATGGTGACACTCAGGCCGTTGCTCTGCAGATAATCACAGGTCAGCTCGGCCAGTCGCTGGTCGTCTTCGACGATCAGCACCTGCCAGTTTTCTTGCTCCACAGCGGCCTCCTGATTGTTGTTATGCAAGGCGGTTTCCATCGCGTCGGTGCGAGCGATTGTAGCAAGCGCGCAGACAAGCACACGACATGCCAAGGCGGCCTTGCATGATACGTTTTTTGTGATAGGGTTCGCGCCCGCAAAAATCCGCTTCGGGTCGCACCTCAATGTAAAAAACGATGACAAACGGTCCGACTCAGTAGTTATGCGGCCTACACGCAATATGGGCGATTCATACACAAACTACGCACAAGCTTATCCACAGGCTGTACGTTGCAATTGATATCCCAAACGCATTATCTTGTAGCCCGATCCGAAGCGACACCCTACATGTAGGGTTTTGTAGAGAAACCCCAACACGACTCAATCGAGAAATTCAAGCATTTTTCTTGAGCCTGCAGGGTTGAACTTTAAGACGTGTTCACAGCCCAACCGACGGTGCCAGTATCTGGCCATCCGGTACACGTATTGCAACATCAAACGAGCAATCTTCATCAGATTTCAAAGGGAGCGGAGCCATTGAGCCGTTCCCCTTTCGACTTCAAAGCCCGGGAGTGCCGATCAGACACTCCCAGCTCCGTTTTGAAGTCCCTTGCAGTCGCCCCCTTTGGCGACTGAATGCCTCAAGACGGATCGGTGGGTGGCCTTGCTGCCCCAACAAACTTAAAGAACGTGGAGACACCCATGCACACAGACACAACTCGCGAGAACTCGCCGACCAACGCGCCGCAATCGAGCCAGGGCCAACAGGACCTGGCTGCGACCGCGCCTGGTCAGTTGCGCGTGATCAAGCGTAACGGCACTGTCGTTGCGTACACCGATGACAAGATCACCGTCGCTATCACCAAAGCGTTTCTCGCAGTTGAGGGCGGCAACGCTGCCGCCTCGTCGCGTATCCACGACACCGTTGCACGTCTGACCGAGCAGGTCACCGCGACCTTCAAGCGTCGCATGCCGTCGGGCGGCACCATCCACATCGAAGAAATCCAGGATCAGGTCGAACTGGCCCTGATGCGTGCCGGCGAGCAGAAAGTCGCTCGCGACTACGTCATCTATCGTGACTCCCGCGCCAAGGAACGTGCTGGCCGCGCTCCGGAAACCGAAGTCCAGGCACACCCTTCGATCCGCATCACTCGCGCCGACGGCAGCCTGACGCCGCTGGACATGGGTCGTCTGAACACCATCGTCACCGAAGCCTGCGAAGGCCTGGCTGAAGTCGACTCCAGCCTGATCCAGACCGAAACCCTGAAAAACCTGTACGACGGCGTTGCCCTCAAGGACGTCAACACCGCACTGGTGATGACTGCCCGTACCCTGGTCGAGCGTGAGCCGAACTACTCGTTCGTCACCGCCCGCCTGCTGATGGACACCCTGCGTGCCGAAGCCCTGAGCTTCCTGGAAGTCGCCGACAGCGCCACTCACCACGAAATGGCCGACCTGTACGCCAAGGCCCTGCCTGCCTACATCGCCACCGGTATCCAGTACGAACTGCTCAACCCTGTGCTGGCCGACTTCGACCTGGTGAAACTGGGCAAGGCCATCAACCACGAGCGCGATCAGCAGTTCACTTACCTGGGCCTGCAGACCCTGTACGACCGTTACTTCATCCACAAGGATGGCGTGCGTTTCGAACTGCCGCAGATCTTCTTCATGCGCGTGGCCATGGGCCTGGCGATCGAAGAGAAAGCCAAGGAAGATCGCGCCATCGAGTTCTACAACCTGCTGTCGTCCTTCGACTACATGTCGTCGACCCCGACCCTGTTCAACGCCGGTACCCTGCGTCCACAGCTGTCCAGCTGCTACCTGACCACCGTGCCGGATGACCTGTCGGGCATCTACCACGCGATCCACGACAACGCCATGCTGTCCAAATTCGCAGGCGGCCTGGGCAACGACTGGACGCCGGTTCGTGCGCTGGGCTCCTACATCAAGGGCACCAACGGCAAGTCCCAGGGCGTCGTGCCTTTCCTGAAAGTGGTCAACGACACCGCCGTTGCGGTCAACCAGGGCGGCAAGCGCAAGGGCGCTGTCTGTGCCTACCTGGAAACCTGGCACATGGACATTGAAGAGTTCATCGAGCTGCGCAAGAACACCGGTGACGACCGTCGTCGTACCCACGACATGAACACCGCCAACTGGATCCCCGACCTGTTCATGAAGCGCGTCTTCGACGACGGCAAGTGGACCCTGTTCTCGCCATCGGAAGTGCCGGACCTGCACGACCTGACCGGCAAGGCCTTCGAAGAGCGCTACGAGTACTACGAAGCCCTGACCGAATACCCGGGCAAGATCAAACTGTTCAAGACCATCCAGGCCAAGGATCTGTGGCGCAAGATGCTCTCGATGCTGTTCGAGACCGGCCACCCATGGCTGACCTTCAAGGACCCGTGCAACCTGCGCAGCCCGCAGCAGCACGTGGGCGTGGTCCACAGCTCGAACCTGTGCACCGAGATCACCCTGAACACCAACAAGGACGAGATCGCGGTCTGCAACCTGGGCTCGATCAACCTGCCGAACCACATCGTCAACGGCAAACTGGACACCGACAAGCTCAAGCGCACCGTCGACGTCGCCGTGCGCATGCTCGACAACGTGATCGACATCAACTACTACTCGGTCCCGCAAGCCAAGAACTCCAACCTGCGCCACCGTCCGGTCGGCCTGGGCATCATGGGCTTCCAGGACGCACTGTACCTGCAGCACATCCCGTACGGTTCGCAAGCAGCCGTCGAGTTCGCCGACACTTCCATGGAAGCGGTCAGCTACTACGCCATCCAGGCTTCCTGTGATCTGGCCGACGAGCGCGGCGCCTACGAGACGTTCCAGGGCTCGCTGTGGTCCAAAGGCATCCTGCCGCTGGATTCGCAACAGATCCTGATCGAAGCCCGTGGCCAGAAGTACATCGATGTCGACCTGAAGGAAACCCTGGACTGGGCACCGGTACGTGCCCGTGTGCAGAAAGGTATCCGTAACTCGAACATCATGGCCATCGCACCGACCGCGACCATCGCCAACATCACCGGCGTATCGCAGTCGATCGAACCGACCTATCAGAACCTGTACGTGAAATCGAACCTGTCGGGCGAATTCACCGTGATCAACCCGTACCTGGTTCGCGACCTCAAGGCTCGCGACCTGTGGGACTCGGTCATGATCAACGACCTGAAGTACTACGACGGTTCCGTACAGCAGATCGAGCGCATTCCGCAGGAGCTCAAGGAGCTTTACGCCACCGCGTTCGAAGTGGAAACCAAGTGGATCGTCGACGCCGCCAGCCGCCGTCAGAAGTGGATCGATCAGGCTCAGTCCCTGAACCTGTACATCGCTGGCGCTTCGGGCAAGAAACTGGACGTGACCTACCGCATGGCCTGGTACCGTGGTCTGAAAACCACCTACTACCTCCGTGCCCTGGCCGCGACCAGCACCGAGAAGTCGACCATCAACACCGGCAAGCTCAACGCCGTATCGAGCGGCGGCCACGGCCCGGACGACTCCGCGATCACCGCGCCACGTCCAGCCGAAGCAGCACCGGCCGGCCCGGCACCAGTGCCAAAAGCCTGCGCCATTGACGAGCCGGATTGCGAGGCTTGCCAGTAAGGCAATCCGGTCTTCGCGAATAATTCGCTCCTACACAGGCTGTAGGAGCGAATTCATTCGCGAAAGGGCCAACGAGCCCACACTTTCATGTTTTTTGCGTGCAGCAAACGATACGCAAGCAACACACCTCATAGATCCAACAGGCCAGTCCACGAGACTGCCTCTCACGCAGGAGATGTACACCATGCTGAGCTGGGACGAATTCGACAAAGACGAAGGCGAAGTAGCCGCCAAACCCAACCAGGCTGCACAGGTTCAGGAAGCCACAATGGACCGTCTGGACAGCGCCGGTGGTGCTGCCGCTCTGGAAGCTCGCGCCATTACCGCCAGCGATTCCGCGGCACTGATCCGCGCGAAGAAAGCGCTGGACGCTCTGGACGTTGCCGAAGGTCTGGCTGAGCTGGAAGGTGCTTCGGCCCGTGTCGCTGTCGATGAAAAGCGCATGATCAACTGCCGCGCCGACCTCAACCAGCTCGTGCCTTTCAAATATGACTGGGCCTGGCAGAAGTACCTGGACGGCTGCGCAAACCACTGGATGCCGCAAGAAGTCAACATGACCGCCGACATCGCCCTCTGGAAAAACCCGGAAGGCCTGACCGACGACGAGCGCCGCATCGTGATGCGCAACCTGGGCTTCTTCTCCACCGCCGACTCGCTGGTTGCCAACAACCTCGTGCTGGCCGTGTACCGCCTGATCACCAACCCCGAATGCCGCCAGTACATCCTGCGCCAGGCCTTCGAGGAAGCGATCCACACCCACGCCTACCAGTACTGCATCGAATCGCTGGCCATGGATGAAGGCGAGATCTTCAACATGTACCACGAGATTCCATCGGTCGCCAAAAAGGCAGCCTGGGGCCTGAAATACACCCGCTCGATCTCCGATCCGAAGTTCGAGACCGGCACCGTCGAAACCGACAAGGAACTGCTGCGCAACCTGATCGCCTACTACTGCGTTCTGGAAGGCATCTTCTTCTATTGCGGCTTCACCCAGATCCTGTCCATGGGCCGCCGCAACAAGATGACCGGCGTCGCCGAGCAGTTCCAGTACATCCTGCGCGACGAGTCCATGCACCTGAACTTCGGTATCGACGTGATCAACCAGATCAAGATCGAAAACCCGCACCTGTGGGATGCCGAGATGAAGGAAGAAGCCACGCAGATGATCCTGCAAGGCACCCAGCTGGAAATCGAATACGCCCGCGACACCATGCCTCGTGGCGTACTGGGCATGAACGCAGCGATGATGGAGGACTACCTCAAATTCATCGCCAACCGTCGCCTGTCGCAGATCGGCCTGAAAGAAGAATACCCGGGCACCAACAACCCGTTCCCATGGATGAGCGAAATCATGGACTTGAAGAAAGAGAAAAACTTCTTCGAGACTCGGGTTATCGAGTATCAGACTGGCGGTGCGTTGAGCTGGGATTGATTGGCTTGCACAGCTGAAATCCAAAAAGGGCTGCCACATGGCAGCCCTTTTTTTTCGACTGAAAAACCTCCAGCAAGCCGGCCTCTTCGCGAATGAATTGGCTCTGTCTGCATTAAGTGTTGCAAGTCCGTCAGAAGACCGTGGGAGGCAGCTTGCTGGCGACTTCAAATGAATTCGCTTACGAGGGTGGCGCAAACGGTGGCGCTTCGTTGATTTCAATGATCAGCGGGCGGTCATTCGGGGCTTCGCGTAAAAGCGTTTGCAGATGTGCGTGGTCGCGGGCGCGCTCTGCGGCGCAGCCGAAGCCGCGGGCAATGGCGAGGAAGTCCGGCGTGTAGATATCCACCCCCAGAGGCATGATGTCCCGGCGCTCCATATAGCGCTTGATCTCGCCATACCCCTGGTTGTTCCACAGCAATACGATGATCGCGATGCGCGCTTCCACGGCGCTGGCCAGTTCCGGCAGCGTGAACTGAATGCCGCCGTCGCCCATCAGACTGATGACAGTTCGTTCAGGCTCTGCCAGTTTTGCACCCAGAGCCGCAGGCAAGCCGTAGCCCAACGTGCCATAACCGGTGGAGGCGTTGAACCAGCGGCGCGGGCCGTCCAGTTCCACCAGATGATTGCCGCTGTACACCGTCTGGGTCGAATCCCCGACAAAACGTGCCTCGGGCAACACCTCCAGCACACACTCGAACAGCCGCCGGTAATGCGCCCAGCCGCTGAAACCTTCGCTCAATTGTTCGCGCACCGCAGCCGCACGTTTCGCTCCCGGACTGTCAGGGCTTGCCGCACGGGCTGGCAACTCGGCCAGCAAGGCGCGCATCGCCTGACAGGCATCGCTGAGGATGGCCAGGCTCGGTACATGGTTGCGAGTCAATTGTTCGGCGTCGATATCGATCCGGATCAACTCACCCCCAATCCGGAAATTGCCATCGAACACCACGTCGTAATCGGTCTCCCCCAGTTCAGTACCAATCGCCAGCACCACATCGGCCTCCAGCGCCAGTTGCCGCACCGGCACCAGCGACTGATTGCTGCCCAGCAATAAAGGATGATCGCCCGGCAGCAGGCCTTTGGCATTGATGGTCAAGGCCGTGGGCGCATCGAGACGTGCTGCCAGCTCACGAGCCTCGTCCATGGCCGCGACGCAACCGCCGCCCAGCAGCAAGAGCGGATGCCGGGCAGCGCGCAGGCGCTCTGCAGCCGCCTGAATGACCGACAGATCCGGCGACGGGCGCGCGATGACCTGACGAGGCAAAAGCGCCAGGTGGTCGGCAGGCGCAGTGATGATGTCCAACGGCAACTCGATATGTACCGGTCTCGGACGCTGGCTGTCGAACACCACAAAGGCACGCAGCAGCACCGTAGGCAGTTCATCAACGCTCATCAGGGTATGGCTGAAAGCACTGACCCCGGCGACCATCGCGCGCTGGTTCGGCAGCTCATGCAGATACCCGTTGCCCTGCCCCAGCCGCGCGCGCTCGTTGACGCTGGAAATCACCAGCATCGGAATCGAGTCAGCGTAGGCCTGGCCCATGGCGGTGAGAATATTGGTCATCCCCGGCCCGGTGATGATGAAGCATACGCCGGGCTTGCCGCTGACCCGCGCATAGCCGTCCGCCATGAAACCCGCGCCCTGCTCATGACGCGGTGTGACATGGCGGATGCCGCTATCCGGCAGGCCACGATACAGTTCGATGGTATGCACGCCAGGAATGCCGAACACCGTATCGACACCCCAGGCCTGCAATTGCCTGACGAGGAATTCGCCGCAGGTGCTCATGCCATGACCTCCTGTTCCAGACCAATGAAGCGGCGCACCCGGGGATCACCCTCGTTGCGGATCGATCCAGGCGAAGCGTCGGTCACCACATGGCCGTTTTCCATAAACACGATGCGGTCGGAGATCGACAGCGCAAAATCCATTTCATGGGTCACGATCAACATGGTCATGCCCTCCCCGGCCAGATCACGAATCACATTGAGCACTTCACCCACCAGTTCCGGGTCCAGCGCCGAAGTGGGTTCGTCGAACAGCATGATGTCCGGCTCCATGGCCAGAGCACGGGCAATTGCCACCCGCTGTTGCTGACCGCCGGACAACTGATGCGGGTACTTGTCGGCATGTGCCAGCAGCCCGACCCGATCCAGCAGCGCATGCCCCTTGCGACGCAGTTCGTCAGCACCGGCCAGGCCGTGATAGCGCGGCGCAAGGATGACGTTGTCGAGAATCGTGCGATGCGGAAACAGGTTGAAGTTCTGGAACACCATACCAATGCGCCGGATACCCTGGCGAATGGCCGGAGCATCGTCACGCTTGCCGGCCTTGATGAAGTCATTGCCGAACAGCACGATCTCGCCACGATCAATGCTTTCCAGGCTGTTGATGGTGCGGATCAGCGACGTCTTGCCCGAGCCGGAAGGGCCGATGATGGAGATCACCTCACCGGGCTTGACCACCAGGTCGATGCCCTTGAGAACTTCGTGATTGCCATAGCGTTTGTGGATGCCGCGCAGCAACAAGGCATCGGGTTGTCCTGGCGTCGGCTCGTTACGTTTCTTGCCGACAGCCGTCGGTTGGCGCAAGGCCTGGGCCTGGGCGGCATCGAGGGTCTGGGCGTTCTTGCGTGACAGGTCCAGATGACGCTCGGCCCACTGCAGCAGCCAGCCGAACAGCGTGACGATCAACACGTAATAAATGGCCACAGCCGCCAGGGTTTCCAGCACCAGAAAGTTCTGCGCATACAGACGCTGGCCAACCAGCAGCAACTCGCTCAGGGAAATCACCGACACCAGTGAAGTGAGCTTGACGATGGTCACGTATTCGTTGGTCAGCGTCGGCAAGGAAATGCGAATGGCCTGGGGAATGATCACCAGCCGCTGTGCGCCCAGGCCGCGAATACCCAGTGCCTTGGCGGCCTCCCGCTGCCCCTTGAGCACCGACAGCAAGCCGCCACGATGAATCTCGGCCATGTAGGCGGTTTCGGTCAGTACCAGGGCGATAAGACCGGAATAGAAAGGTTGTGAAAGCACGCTGCCGGTCGCAGGAAACAACTGCGGCAGGTTGTAGACAAACACCAGCAGCACCAACAGCGGAATGCTGCGAAACAGCCAGATATACAGACTCGCCGGCATGCGCAGCCAGGCATGGCCGGACAGTTTGGCACTGGCCAGCACAAAGCCCAGCACCAGCCCGATGCCCCAGGACAAGGTGCTCAACTGAACCACGGTCAGGCAGGCTTTCCAGAAGGCGGAGACAGAAAACAGCGAGAAGAAATAGGCCCAATCGAATGCCATGATGACCTCGGTGAATCAGATGAATACAAAGGGAGCAGGAGGCAGCTTGCTGGCGACTGCCGCTGAAATCGCCAGCAAACGGCCTCCCACAGGGGCCAGTGAAATCAACATATCGATGTCGTCTGGCCCGGTAGAAATGGCGTGTTACGCCGGGTCCAGGTTGTACTTCTTGAGCAACTGGCTGTACTCGTCGCTCTGTTTGTAGGCTTCAACCGCCGTGCGCAGTTTCTCCAGCAGTTCGGTGTTGCCCTTCTTCACGTAGACGCCCAGGGTCTGGGCATACAGCGACTGCTGCGAACTGATGACGATGCGGCCACGGGCCTTGTCGATGATCATCTGCGCAGCGGCAGAGATTTCCAGGTGGGCCTGGATGTTGCCGGACATCAGCGCCTGTGACGCTTCAGCCGTGGTGGGGAATTCGCTGATCAGGATTTCGCCCTTGTTCTGCTTCGCGCAATAGTCGCTGGACACCGCCTTGAGCTGGTTGATCCAGTTGGTGCCTTGCTGCAGACCGACTTTCAGGCCGCACAAATCCTCAGGCTGCTGCGGTTTGGCGGCGCTGTCGCTGCGCACCATGATCGCTGCGCCGACCTTTGCGTAGGGGATGGCTTCCGCCTGTTTGGTGCGTTCCTCAGTGATGTACATGCCCGAAATGATGGTGTCGAAGCGGTTGGCATTCAGGCCCAGGATCAGGTTCGGAAAGCGCGTGTCGACGAACTCGACCTTCAGGCTACCGATCTGCTTTGCCAGCGCGGCAGACACTTCCGGGTCGAAACCCACAACCTTGTCGCCGTCATAGGACTCGAACGGCGGATAGGAAATTTCCATACCGACCTTGAGCGTGCCGGGCGTGGCAGTCGGTGCTGCATGAACGCTGCCTGCGAACAACAGGGACAGGCCAAGCAGAGAAGTGGCAAGGCGCGAAAGCGTGGTGTTTTGCATAGTTGTCATTCCAGGTTGAGGGAAAAGGCAGATCACAAAGTCACGCTCTGATTTTTCAGGTGCCCGAAGCTTGAAGGCTTTCTGGCGCGTTCCGGCAAGGCAATCTGCCCGCTGGCCACGCGCTGGCGAAGGTATTGATACGTCTGCAAGGCCTGGGCCCACATGTGCTCGCCAATGGCGATGGGCTCATAACTCTGTTCAGTTGCAGCAAACTGCGGCAACGGTTTGATAAGGGTGTGGTAGTCGCAGGCATAGAACAGCGGGAACGAATAGCGCTCCTGCCTGACCTTGCGCACCCGGTGTGCGGTGGCGACAAAAGCACCGGCGGTCATCACTTCCAGCATGTCGCCGATGTTCACCACAAAGGCATCGCCCAAGGGTGGTGCATCGATCCACTCGCCCTGCTCGTTCATCACCTCCAGGCCCGGCTGATCGGCCTTGAGAATGGTGAAGCACTCGTAATCGGTGTGCGCGCCGATGCCGGGAGCGTCCTGCGCTTCACCATCGTAGGGGTAATGGATCAGGCGCAGCTTCGAGGGCGGGAAACAGGCCATCTCATCAAAGGCATGCTCATCCAGCCCAAGGGCCAGGGCAAAGCCGCGAAACAACTGATGCCCTAACGCGAAAACGGCTTTGTAGTACGCCTGCACCGACGCCTGAAAACCCGGCAGACCCGGCCAGTCGTTGGGACCCAGCAGCGGCGTACCGGCGAGCACCAGCGGGTGGTCGGCGGGCACCTCGAAACCGATATCGAAAGCTTCCTTGCGGTCCGGCTTGCCGGTGCCATACACCTCCTCGCCTTCAGGCACGAAACCCTTGTGGGTCTGGGACGTACCGATGTAATGACGCATCTTGGCGTCCAGCGGCTGGGCGAAATACTGCTCGGCGGCGCGGTGCAGATTGTCGACCAGCTCGGGGGCGATGCCATGACCGGTGATATAGAGAAACCCGACATGCCGGGCTGCATCGCCGAGGGCCTGGGCCACGGCCTGACGGTCCTCCAGGCGCTCGCTGAACAGGCCGTGAATATCGACCACGGGAATCCGGGTGAAAGCAGAACGTTCACTCATGGCTGCTGGCTCTCTGGACGGTTGGAGAAAGTATTGAAGTGCTCGCGCTCGGTGCGGCCCATCCAGGCATTGAGGCCCCACAGATCGGCCACCGGCACATCGGTGAAAGGCAGATGATGCAGATAACCATCGGGACCGAACTCGGGCGTCAGGGTGGTGCCGGTAAAACCACGGGCCTGCTGCGAACGCCAGATGGCCTCCCAATGCTGCTGATGAAACGCCAGCGCCGCCGAGTATTCCGGAGCCGCCGGATGCGGCACCTGTGGACCCTGGTCGTAACCGACCCGCGCCTGAATGTGATGCACGCGCTCGACAAAGGCACTCAAATCGTCGGCCGGGTCGTCCAGCAGCCGCTCGCAGGTAACCACCCAATGGCTGATGTCGCTGGTGAAACGCAGGTCCGGCACTTGCTCGATCAGTTGCAGGGTCAGCCACGGATTGAACAACGAACGCGCCCGGTGCGTTTCGAAACTGCACAGCAAACCGCTGCGCGCCGCGATCTCCAGCGCCTCGCCAAAAAAATCCACCTGCTGCGCCAGCGGCCAGCGGTCATTACCGGCCAGCACATTGACAAAGCGTGGTTCCAGCTCGGCGGCCAGTTGCAACTTGTGCCTGAAATCCGCCAGATGCTCAGCCGGGGTGGCCGACTGCAACGGCAGTACCGGTGTGGAAGTGAACAGAATCGCGATATACGGCACCCGATTCTCACGCAAGAACGCCGCGAACGCCGCACGCTCGGCCTGTTGCTCGGGGATACGCGCCTCGAAGCCATCGAAACCGGCGGCACGGGCTTCATCCAGCGCCTGCTGCCAGGTGCCGCGATAGCCCCACAAGGTACGAAAGATTTCCAGCTTCATGGGCTGCTCCAGCGTCTGTCACTATTGGTCAGCTAAGGTGCACACAAACTTGTGGGAGGCAGCTTGCTGGCGAAAAGGCATCAACACCGGCAGATATGCTGCGTCTGTAGGTGAAGTCGCCAGCAAGCTGCCTCCCACCCAGTAATCCATGGTCCTCATGGGGCTTTACCGACGTACCACACCCGGCAACACACACAGCATTTCGTACAGCAGATTGGCCCCCAGCAACGAGGTATTGCCAGTGGTGTCATAAGGCGGCGACACCTCCACCAGATCGCAACCGATCAGATCCAGCCCCTGACACCCGCGAATGATCTCCAGCGCCTGAATCGTGGTCAGCCCGCCGACTTCCGGCGTACCTGTGCCGGGTGCCCAGGCCGGGTCGATGCCGTCGATATCGAACGACAGATACACCGGCCCGCCGCCCACCTTCTCGCGCACTTCGGCCATCAGTGGGGCCAACGACTGATGCCAGCATTCCTCGGCCTGCACCACACGAAACCCCTGCTTGCGACTCCAGTTGAAATCCTCGGCGGTATAACCCTGCGCCCGCAAGCCGATCTGCACCACACGATCACTGTCCAGCAGGCCCTCTTCCTGAGCGCGGCGGAACGTGGTGCCGTGGGCGATCTTCTCGCCAAACATGTGATCGTTGACGTCGGCATGGGCATCGACATGCACCAGCCCGACCTTGCCGTGCTTCTTGTGAATGGCGCGCAGAATCGGCAGCGTCAGGGTGTGATCGCCGCCCAGGGTCAGCGGGACGATGCCATAGCCGAGAATCCGGTCGTAGGCCTCCTCGATGATCCGCACCGCATCGAGCAGGTTGAAGGTATTGATCGCCACATCACCAATGTCCGCCACATTCAACGAATCGAACGGCGCTGCGCCCGTGGCCATGTTGTAAGGACGAATCATCACCGACTCGGCCCGAATCTCCCGCGGCCCGAAACGGGTGCCGGAACGCAGCGACGTCCCGATATCCAGCGGAATACCCACAAACGCCGCATCCAGACGCTCAAGCTCTTCAGGGGCCTGCACATGGGGCAGGCGCAGCATCGTGGCGATCCCGCCGAAACGGGGCATCTCATTGCCTCCCAGGGGCTGGTGGAAAGTCTTGTCCACGGGTGGCCTCACCTTGTTCACATTGAAAGTGAGGCCATTCTGGCCAGCCACGCCACACGGACACATCGCTGCCAGCAAATAATTACTTCAGAGATTTCTAAACTATCGCCAGATACACTGCCCTGATGCACCAGCCGACTCCCCCAGCAGGAGGCAGCTTGCTGGCGACAACCATCCACAGGAGCCCCCATGTCCTCAGCCCTGCCCGACCTCAAACTGCTGCGCATCTTCGCCAGCGTGGTGCGCCATCAGGGCTTTGCCGCCGCACAACAGGAACTCAACCTCTCCACCTCCGCCATCAGCACCTACATGAGCCAGCTCGAAACCCAGCTCGGCCTGGTCCTGTGCCACCGAGGCCGAGGCGGGTTCAGCCTGACCAGCAAAGGCGAACTCTTCCATCAGGAAACCCTGCGCCTGCTGGCCGAACTCGAAGGCTTCGAGCGCTACAGCGCCGCCCTCAAGGGCGAACTGCGCGGCACCCTCAACCTCGGCGTGCTCGACACCACGGTCAGCGACCCGGCCCTGCCACTGGCCGACGTCATCGGTGCCTACAGCAAAGAACACCCCGCCGTACACCTGCACCTCTCGGTACTCAGCCCCGCGCAACTGCAACTGGGCCTGCAGGAAAACCGCATCGACCTCGCCATCGGCGCCTTCTCCATCCGCATGAACGGCCTCGTGTACCAGGGGCTGTACCGCGAACAACACTGGCTGTACTGCAGCGACCGCCACGAACTCTTCGACCAGCGCCGCATCCCCGCCGAAGTCATCACCCAGCAACGCATGGTAGGACGCGGCTACTGGAGCCAGGCCGAACTCGCCCGCCACGGCTTCAAACACAGCGCAGCAACTGTGGAATCGATGGAAGCGCAACTGATACTCGTACTGTCCGGGGCATATATCGGGTACTTGCCGGAGCATTACGCACAGTTCTGGGTGGATCAGAAACGGCTGAAGGTGTTGCTGCCGACAACGTTCGGGTATCAGGCACCGTTTTCACTGGCGCTGAGGCGAGGGAGATCTAAGGAGCCGCTGATCAAGAGTTTTCGGGATCGGTTGAAGGGGTGTTTTGAAGAGTAGGAACAATCGGGGGGCGAAGCCAAAACGAGTTCCCGTGGGAGGGGGCTTGACCCGCGACAGCGCCAGATGACATTTGCCTATCTGTATGAAGTGCAGAAGCTATAAGCATCCCGTTTTTTGTGAGGACATCAGAACCTATAAATCCATACGGCGAACTTTCAAGCTAGCGCCTACCGTTACCTTTCGACGCGGCTTGACATCCCCCACCACGCGAGTTGAACCATCGGCTTGCGAAGCAAAGATATAGGTTCCTTAGTATAAAAATACAGAGCAACGGAATCTTTTAGGCCAACCACACTTAACAATCAAACCATTTACAACTCATCCTAACTTGACTCAACACATGGCAATGAGACATCATCACGTTATACAGGCTAAACCTAGCAGGTTGCTAAAAGGAGCTAGAGGTTTTATGGATGATATTATAGCCAATTTATTCAGTAAGCTTGACGAAAGTAAATGGTCTAACTGTTCCGAGCGGACACCTAATTCAAAAAATTGTGTAGAGTGTCTTCATAAACAGTATTTTGACGAAAATGAGATAAACTACAGCTGTGTTGAAAAACGTAAACTATATGTTATACGATATTTGCCAGTACATACAGCTGAAAATAGAGCTGGTTTTAAGAGCATCCCTTCGGATGTAATCGAAAAAATTTTAGATTACAATCATATCCGCATCCTCTCCATTGGCGGAGGGCCTGGAAGTGATATTTATGCAGCCCTGGATTTTCTTAGCTCTAAAGTTGATGAGAACTACAAACATAAAGTGTACATCACTAGAATTGACATTGAGCCATTGTGGGATAAAATTGCGACACATGTGATTAATGCCGCTAGTGACGATTTTGAAGTCAGTATCAAAACTCTACACGAAGATGTGATAGATGGTTTAGACAGAGTTAAAGGCAAGGAATTTGATATAATAGTATGCTCATATCTGATCTCAGAGCTTAACAATGTAAATCTTGAAAAACTAGGCCAAAAACTAAGAGCACTAATGTGGAATGGAGGTGTCATTGTAGTAAATGATCGTTCACAAGCAGAAGTAGAAGAAAAAGCTCGCACTGTGTTTAGAGCTGCTAATATAGAATACTCAAAAGTTTTTAATACTGATTGGGCAGGTTTCTGCTATCCTGAAGAAATTGTTAAAAAAGTAGGACCTAAATTGAATATGCGGTCTACTGCTTTTTGGGGGGTCAAGTGTGATAATTAGTGCAAGTCGCAGAACAGACATTCCTGCCTTCTACTCTGAATGGTTTATGAATCGTGTGCGGGCTGGCTTTTTACTCACGCGAAACCCATTTAATTATAATCAAATACGCCGAATTTCAATGCTACCACAGGATATAGAAGCAATTGTATTCTGGACGCGCAACCCAACAAACTTGCTCCCCTATTTACCCGAACTGGATAGCCAGGAGTTTAATTACTATTTTCAATACACGATAACTGGGTATCCGCGCTCTATTGAGCGATCAGTACCAAGCCCCCAAAAAGCTATCAATACATTCAGAAACCTGAGCGAATTGGTAGGCTCTCATCGTGTAGTTTGGAGATATGATCCAATTTTACTCTCAAACCTAATTACTCTCGAGGAGCACAAGCGATTATTCAAGAAAATTGCAGAACTTCTTGCAGGCAGTACACGAAGGGTAGTAATTAGTTTTTCTGACTTTTACAAAAAGACAGAAAAAAACTTGCGCGATATTGATGGCTTGATTTATTCAGACATCACGCTAGAGAGAGAAAAACTGTATGAACTGTCTAATTTCATGTCAAAAATTGCTTCAGGATATGACATGGAAATATTCAGCTGTGCGGAAGAAGTTGATATAAATAGCATTGAGCACGGAAAATGTATCGATGAAAACCTTATACAGCAGTCGTTTGGCCTATCATTAAGTGGCGAAAAAGATAAGGGGCAGCGAGAAGCATGTGGCTGTATAAAAAGCATCGACATCGGAGTGTACAATACCTGCCTACACGGCTGTTCTTATTGCTATGCAACATTCAACCAGGAACGTGTGATTTCAAACAAACGTTCCCATGATCCTTTAAGCCCTTTTTTAATTGGCGGAGTAGAAGGTATTGATCCTAACTTAATATCCCCCTCCCCTCCTCAAGGATCATTATTTTAACAAGGTTTCTCTTCCTTATCTCCTTAACCGTTTCTAACTATTAAGAAAGCCAGGGCATATTCACTGGCTTTTCCACAGAGAATAAACCCATTCTCTTAGCAACAAAAACACCTCTGCTGCCTGCCACACAACCTTGCATCAAATCTCAATATTACTAAGCCCTAGTTCCCGTGCAAGAATTCCAAAACGCTCTTTTATATTTGATGAATCGTTCGTTCCCTGCTGAGAAAGCCTGTCATACTCTAACAACTCATATGATGAACCAGCATAATCCACAGCAGCTTTAACTCTATTCTCTTTAATTTTTTCACGGAAATCCAGGAGCTTACGTCGAGTAATTTTATCGACTTCCCCCATTTTTATAGCAGCTCTAAAAACCAGATAATAAACAACCATATTGCCTTGAGCTTGAAGAAGCTCATCTTTTTCCATAAAAACTTGAGACATAGCATTCACTACGCTCATTGCAGCCTTTTTCAGCTCATTTACATGCAATGTGTGGGCACTATGATACTGCCGAGCAAAAGCGTCTAAATAAACTTTCTTAGTATCAATTAAACGACCGCCATCCCTTAAACTTTCTTCTACTAGCAACATACGAACAGCTACTTCACGATGCTTGTAACGATTATTATTGAAACGAACCCTTCTAACAAAAATGTCTGATGTGGCAAGTTCCCTAATCGCTGCTACTAAGTCCCCACCTATTGCATTTCTCTTTTCAGCCGCATTTAAAGGAGCAGCCTCATTAAGCCTGGAGAACATATCCTCGATTAAGTCTTCATCATCCGTGCTAAGACCTACAACTGGTAGAACAAAAGAATCAAATGCAATACGTATCTTGGGAAACTCTTTAGCTACATCCTCATAAGTTAGATTAGCCAAATGAATTGAAGGGTCTCTTTGATATTCAAAATCTTCTGAAATCGAAAAATCGCCATCAATAAAATCCCAAATAGTTTGCAGCCTTTGACGCCCATCAACTACCGCATACCCATAACCCGTAGCAGACTTTTGCTCTCTTGAAAACTCATGAAAATAGAGTTTGGGCACATCATAATCATTTAAAATAGAATCTATAAGTAGCTGTTTTTTCTCCAGCGTCCATACGCCCCCCATTCGTTGATAATGCGGGTCAAGTTGTATTTGGTCCTTTTCAGAATATAAAAACATGATAGTAGTATTTTTCAAAGAAAACGTTTCAATAAAGCTCATTGCACCCCCTCCTTGATAATCAACCCCACACTGGCCAATTCTGGAAACATTTGGAATCGCCCAAACCCCAACATTTCCAACTGCTTAAGTATGAGTGGCTTTGCCTCTTTGGGAATTTTATACTGAATAACATGCGACGAATCCCCCACTTTTTCTATAGGGATATTTTCATGATGATGTATAGTAAATACACCCAACTGAGCTTGTATTCGAGCATTATTTCGAGTGGCAATAGTTGCAACCGGCAACAACTGAATCCGTTTATTCTGAGCTAAGCTATCTACTGAATAGTTTTCAAGTTCTTGATCATCAAAGGATGGAATATATCCATCCTCATCTTTATTATTTATATGGGCATGCTTATTGAGCTCTGATGGTCGGAGTAGCCAAAGAGCAGCATCGCAGTTTTCGCGGGTTTCATGACCCTCCACTGCAAAATACAGCCCAACCAATGGACTTTCACTCCAATCAAGCAATCTAGTAGGAACACCGTAGTGCTGCATAAGAAAAAGCCAATCAAACGACTCTCCGGGGTGTCGTTCGATTAGCATTGCTGCACTTTGTTTGAATCTTTTTAAAAGAGTGGCTTCCGAAGGAGGACTTTTCAATCTGACATAGCCTGGCAGCAACGGCCAATCAAGATTAGCCTGCCCCCTGTACCATATTGCTCCCTTATAACCATCATTATCTTCATTTAGCGCTTCGAGCAATGATTGTACTGACGTGATCTCTCTCATGGCTGTGAGCGCCTCCCTTCTGTTGTATGTGAGCCCACATACAAGCTACTATTTCGCCATCACTCTGTCTACCTTTTATACGCCCCACTAGCAGAAAATTAAAGAGTTACTAATCACAAGAATTACAATCATTAGCACCGAGCACCTTCTGCAGCCGGTTAACTAAACTTTCTTTGTCCCGAAGCTCACACTCCCAGACTATCACCACAGTCCACCCATATGATGAAAGCTCGCTTTCAACACGAGCGTCCCGTTCGCGATTTTTCTGAAATTTTTTAGTCCAGAAATCAGGTCTTGTTTTAGGTGTATACGCATATTTACAACCTTCATGTCGATGCCAAAAACACCCATGAACAAAGATGCATATGTTCAGACGTGCAAAAACAAGATCAGGAGTACCCGGCAAGTTTTTTTGAGAAATTCGAAAACGATAACCTAATCGATGACAAATAGAGCGAATAGCAATTTCAGGGCGTGTATTACGCCCCTTTATACTTTGCATACATCTCCGGCGTTGCTCAGGGCTCAGAACATCCATACTGATTAACCCAGAGAAAAAATCTCAACATTAATTTCTGGCCCAAACGAGATCGTCTCCGGAGATACAGAGACAGTATCTACACGCACACCATCCAAAACAGGGTCTAATCGATCCAATACGCTTTTTGCAAACAAGTTTAACGGTGCAGAAATTCGTAACTTAGCGCTCTTACCATCGATTGCATAAATCCTATACAACCTGTACTCATCCAAATCTCGCATGTGCAAAAGTTCATTAATTGAAACATGCAGTTTTTGATTAAAAGATCCAGAAGTCGCTTTCACATCTATGTAAACGGACTCATTAATAACAAAGTCATAAGCTTCAATGGCATTTTCATTAGAAGCCCATTTATACCCCTCAATCATTCCACTAGATAGCTGACATCCTAGATAATAGTCAACAAACTCTTCTCCTATTGCGCCAGTAGAGTCCGCTCTGTCACGTGCCCGCCTCAAATCATCTTTGGAGATTTTTCTCTTCGCACTCCACCTTTGTAGTGCTTGAACGCCAGAAATACCACCTTGAGATGCATCTTCAAACGCCCCATCAATATCCATCACGCGAGCGGCATGAGTAGCATCAATATCGGAAACATTAACAAGCGCTTCCAATTCAGTCAGATTGAAAGCCTTCATTGATTCGCCATTCATAGCGACTGTGATAGAAGAGTGAAATTCAAAATCTTCCTGATGATGTGAAGAAACCAATATTAACTTTAGCTCATCAAATACAGGCTCTCCACCAAAGATGAGAATCCCATAGTCACCCTCTCGCAATCTATTATATCGATCAGGCGCATCTATTGGATTACCGATAAACTCTCCATTTAGTCGCCAGTTTTTATAAGCTGCCCCTTTTACAATTTTACGCGCCAAAGAGTGTTTGGGAGCAGCCCCAGGACCGTAAATGCTAAGATCTACCAAAAAAGATGTCTTTCCTTTTTGAGCTGAAATGTTCGGCAAATCAGGATAAAGCTTATCAATAAAAACATTAGCATTTAAATTGATTGACTTTTGATTTCCAGAATTCATTTCCTTGAAATGCCAAGAAAACAAGGTAAGATCAGACTTCGTCAAACGCTTGATCGCAATCTTGCTCATATTTATTCCTTAATATTCCGCATAATTTCACTTGCTAAAGCGAATGACAGTAGAGGAGGTACAGCGTTACCTACCTGCTTGAATGCAGGATTCATACTTCCTGAAAATGTGAATCCATCTGGAAAGGACTGGAGACGCGCAGCCTCACGAACAGATATAGTTCGAGCTTGAAAACTATCATAATGAATATGAGAATAGCCATCTTTTCCTAAATGAGCCATCAATGTACGGGCTGGTTTATCCGCCTCCATTTTACGCCATTTATTTGGAAATTTAGTTGGATCATAGGGAGGAACATACAACTTATAAAGCTCTTTGTACTGCTCACTCCCCTCTTCGAGTATTTCTCCCATAATGCGTTTTTTTGCAAGAGCCTCATTAAAAAGGTCTACAGCATGATTGAACGCTTCCGGATACTGATCCCCAGGATTCATACGCGCAAAAATTGGATAATCACGTGGTAAAGAGCGAGTCACATGCCCATACACAACTCCATGACTTTCAAATCCAGGCCAGTTGCGCATGAGTTCAGAGTACTTCGAGTTGGGCGCATCAGCAGGATAGAAGCTTTCCTCTCTAGGGCTTCTCGCGCCCTTCTTTACCCCCTCCTCCAAATGCTTAGTGATTTTTGGCAAATCACACAAAGCAGAGTGTGCTGTTACTGCTGGCTCACAGGTTTCAGGAGATGCAGCTGGAGGCTGAATAAAATAATGATCACTACTTAATAAATCAGAATTTATATTCTTCAATGCCACCTTACGACTATTATCGTATCCGCGGGGCAAATCAATCCAATTAGTTGGTTTTGGAAAGCTGACTTTCTTATTAAGCTCCTTTGAATACGCAATAAGAAACATACGCTCCCGCATTTCGGGCACGCCATAATAAACTGCGTTCAACAATGTATAACCACAATCATACCCTAAGTCATCTAGGGTTTCGCACACCTCTTCAGCAATATTATGCCCCCCATAATTTAATACGTCAGGGACATTTTCCATCAAAATAGCGATAGGCTTTAACTCACGAACAAAATGAAGATAGCGAAGATAAAGATTTCCTCTAGGATCTTGTTTAAATGCCTGTGGATGCTCTGCTACCTCTCGCAACTTTGCTCGGCCTACACGCGCAAATGCTTGGCAAGGAGGCCCACCAACAATAACATCAATAGCTCTGTCCGCTGGCCCAGGGAACCCCATATCATGAATAAAAGACTGGGGTTCTATCTGGGTAATATCATGAGCTTGTGCATGCTTTTCAAACTCTTCTGGCGGCAGATTTTTATGAAAATTCAGCGCATGTGAGCGTGCTGCATGAGCATCAAACTCAACTGCAGCAACATTTTTAAACCCGGCTCGATCGAAGCCCAGAGATATGCCGCCACAACCAGCAAATAAATCGAGAACCCTGGGAGCCTCGCCGCTGTGTATACGTGCAATTTTTTCTTTGTGGATGTCTCTCATAAAAATCGTGAACGGCCTGGATCAAAACGGTTGAGTATATAGAATCGACGCCTGCCCAGCACCCATTGGCCACTCCCATCTGGGCAACAGGGTGATGGCAAAAAGCGATTCATGTTCAGCTATGAGGAGTCAATTTTCTACCTAAGCTTCCAGTCGCTCCGTAGGCATGGTGGCTCAGGGACTTACGTTTAAAGCCTAATGAATCCGATGAGCCAGCGAAAAGGCTAGGCTAGCAGCAAGAAATTTCAGAATCGCCCTACAATTTCACATCTTGTCTATCGAATCAACGATGCCTACCCTATCGCCGCGCCTAAGAAACGCTCCCCACACAGCGGCTGGACCGCTCCCGAGATATGCGGCTTTTTTGTACCTGCGGCCTTCGGCTGCGCGTCTGAAAAAATGTGTGATGTCGGGAGTGGGCTAATACAAGACCCGAAAGGGGAATACGTCCGGCCCTCTGTGTGGGGTTTCTTAACTCCCGGCGCCTTGCCCTAAGAAAGCTGAATCACACAAGGTATAAAAATGAAGATGCAGAACACACAAGACGAATCGCGAAGGCAACCGGTCCTCGAACCTTTCCACCCCACCACCTTCCTCCGCCACAACCGCCAACTCCGCGCCCTGCTCCTCGAAACCCAACCCTGGTTCTCTGCCCGTGACCTGAGCAAGCTCATCGCCTGGCCGCTGAACGAGCGCACCACCAGCAAACTCGACCCGGACCAGCGCCGTACGCTGTGGCTGGAGAGCCACGGTCGTACTGAAGAAGCGTTGATGATCAGTGAATCAGGGGTGTATGCATTGCTGGTGCATCATTACCATCCCGAACATCGCAGTCTGCGGCACTGGCTGACCAATGAGGTGGTCGCGGCGTTGCGCGATGAGCAGGTGCCGCCGGTGGAGAGCATGCCGAGTCTGAGTCTGCTGCAATGGCCGGGCATGTCGTTGAGCATGTTGCATTGGCAGAGCGAGCCGTGGATTCGGTTGCGGGATGTGCCGCAGGTGTTGCCGGTTTCCGGGCAGGGGTTTGAGGAGCCTGCGGGGCGGTCGGGTGGGTCGTGGTTTCAGGGGGCTGCTAGGTTTTTTTCGGGGGTTTGAGTTGGCTTGATTCCCTGATCCTGATGGTCAGGCCTTGCCATTACGGTATGAGTTTATTCGCGAAGTGATCGGTACAGTTGATAGCGGTTATCGTCTGTTCGATTGTTTTCGCGAATAAATTCGCTCTGTCCTCGTTAAATGTTATGGGAGGGGCGGCAGCGGTCCAGTCGCCAGCAAGCTGCCTCCCACAGTCGGTTATCGATTGAACCGCTCCGCCAGACTGTGCAGGTACTCGGCCATTTCTTCCAGCTCCTTGCTGATCTGCGAGCCTTGTTGCGCCTGACCGGCGCTCTGGTCGCAGAGTTGCGCGATGCGGGTGATCTGCTGGCTGATGTTTTCCGCCACGTGGGTCTGTTCTTCCGAGGCGGAGGCCATTTGCTGGCTCATGCCGGTAATCCGGGTGACGGACTGGCTGATGCCGTCGAGGGCCTTTTGCACGGCTTCGACGCTGGCGACGCTTTCCTGGGAGATCTGTTCGCCCTTGCTGGCGGTCTGCACGGCGCGGTCGGCACCGTCGCGCAGGGAGGTGATGATTTGCTGGATCTGCTCGGTCGAGGACTGGGTACGAGAAGCCAGCGAGCGGACTTCATCGGCGACCACCGCAAAACCACGCCCCTGTTCGCCAGCACGGGCGGCTTCGATGGCGGCGTTGAGGGCCAGCAGGTTGGTCTGCTGGGCGATGGCGGTAATCACGTCGACAACGCTGCCGATGGATTGCGTAGCGCTGGCCAGTTCTCCGACGGCGGTGCCGATTTCGGTTACCGAGTTGGCCATGTGCCGGATCGCCAGCAGGCTGTCATCGGCCAGATTGCGTCCTTGTTGCGCCAGTTTGTCGGCCTCTTCGGCGGCATGGGCGGTGCTCTGGACGTTATGGGTAACTTCCTGAATGGTCGCCGCCATCTGGTTGATGGCCGTCGCCGACTGGTCGGTTTCGCTGCGTTGCTGATCGAGGGAGCGCGCCTGCTGATGCGACAGTTGCGCCGATTGCCCGGCGTGGCGTCTGACGTTTTCGCCGGTATCCACCAGACGGGTCAAGGCGGTTTGCAGGCGGGCTTCTTCGCTGAGCAGGGCCAGGTCGAGTTGCGCCTGCGGGCCGCGATTGTCGCTGTAGGTCAGGGCCACCAGGGCGCTGGTAAAGGCCTTGGGGTGGTCGTCGAGGGTTTTCTGGATGCTGCGCCGCTGACGGACCTCCAGGTAGCCACCCAGGGCGACCAGTACCACCAGGATCATGGCGAAGGATGCATTGTCGTCCAGCAGGTACACGCCGACCATCAGGGCCAGCGCACAGAGCACCATCGGCAGTTGCCGAAGCAGGTGATACCTGGCACTGCTCACTTTGGAAACCGGGGGTTTGCCTGCACGCAGCCGTGCATAGAGCGCTTCGGCACGACGTACCTGATCGCGGGTCGGAAGCGAGCGCACCGATTCATAACCGACAATCCGGCCGTTTTCGTATACGGCGGTCACGTAGGCGCTGACCCAGTAGAAGTCACCCTGCTTGGAACGGTTCTTGACCACGCCCATCCAGGGTTTGCCCTGCTTGATGGTTTCCCACATGTGGGCGAATACCGAAGGCGGCATGTCCGGGTGGCGGACCAGGTTGTGCGGCTGGCCGATCAGCTCTTCACGTGTGAAACCGCTGAGTGCGACGAAGGCATCGTTGCAGTACGTGATGTGGCTATTGAGGTCGGTAGTGGAAATCAAACGCTCAGAAGCGGGAAAGGTTCTCTCGTTCTGAGTGACAGGCATGTTTACACGCATCTAGAAGACCTCTCCCTGATAGAATCTTCACAAATACCGGGTACCTTGAAGGTTTAGCACAGTCTTTCAAAGTGACAACCGGAATCGCATTGGCATATTTATCGGCCCTCTCGAGGGAGCCTTTAATTAGTGTTTTTCAACCTTTTCAAACGCTTGGAGCTTTCTTTTTCATAAGTGCCCTTTCAAGCGTGCAGAAGTAGAAGCTTTGGCGTTCAAAAGAGTCACTTACTTGCACCGCTCCCTTTGATTGAACAAGTGCTGCGCACGGATTTGAAAGGCCAGAAAACCTTTGCTTCAGCCTCTTGATCTCTGCACCATGAGCGCCCGATTCCAGCGGTTCGCCCCGCACGCCCACAGGCTACGCCATGCCACGCCCAGCTTCTTCACGCCTTGAAACCCTTGTTCGTATTGCCGGGAAACTGCCCGGATGGCTGGGCAGACGCCTGATGTCGTGGCTGGCAGGACGCCAGGGTCGCGACGTGCCGCAATCTCCTGCGACGGCAACAGCCGATACGCTGCAACCCCTTGAAGCACTGGAAAAAATACCGGCGACTCCGGTTATTGCAGTACGTGAAACTGTTAAAAAAGCCGCACCTCCCACGCCGCTCATAAAACCTGTAGCGCCCAATTGCCCGCATTGTAAAAAGACCATGATCATGAAAGTAGCCCGCAGCGGGCGTAATGCCGGCGGAGACTTCTGGGGATGTAAGGATTATCCAAAGTGCCGGGGCATGCGGGGTATATTCAGAACCTCATGAACAGGCAAAACCTTTAACTTTGTGTATGTTTTTAAACAACTTTTTAAACTTCCGGACATTGATCAACGAGGACATCCAATGCAGTCGTTCAGTCTTGAAGCCGTGGCGCTGTGCGTTGCATTGGTCGGTTGCCAAGGCATCGCAAGCGCTCAGGCGGCAACAAAACCCGCCGCCGAGAAGCAGGCTGTGGCCAGTCAGAAGGCTTCGTTGCTGGACGGCAAGCTGGCGTTCACCCTGCCGCCCGGTTATGTGAAAGGCGAGATGCCTGAAATCGATGCGAAGGCCATTGCTCAAGGCGTCAGTGGCGCGCTTTACACCCATCAGGCGCAGAAGCGGGTGTTGATCGTCACGGAAACGCCGATCCCGATGGATATGCAGGCCAGCGACAACGACCGTCTGGTGCTCGATGGGCTGGTGGCCGGGACATTGACTCAGCAGCGCTCCAGTTATACGGATTTCAAGGAGCTGGGCGAGAAGACGATCGTCAAGAAGAACGGTTTGGGTATTCGTCAGATCGATGCCTCGGCAACCATGAGCGGCGCCAAGGTGTTGAGCACCACCCTGGTGGCGGCGTCCGGGAGCCGGTCGGCGATTCTGAATGTGATTTCCAGTGCCAAGAATGCGCTGGAGCATGAGCAGATGGTGAAGGTGGTTGTGGGGGAGTAAGAAGAGAGCGGCAAGCTACAAGCTTCAAGTCAAAAGCTTGCGGCTTGCGGCTTGCCCCCTGCCCCTATTTCAACCGCAACGCCTGCGAAAGCAGCTCGATCAACGCCTGCACTTTCGGCAAGGCTTCGCGGCTGCGGGGCCAGACCAGGTGCAGCGCCAGGCCTTCGGTGCTGAGGTGCGGGAGGATCTCCACCAGTTCGCCGCGCTGCAGTTGTTCTTCGATCAGCCAGGTGGCCAGTTGGGCGATACCGCAGCCGCTGGCGGCGGCGAGCACCAGTGCTTCGCCATTGCCGACCACGATCCGGCCTTCGATGGCGCGGCTTTGCGGCTGGCCTTCGGCATCCACAAACAACCACGAACTGGTACTGCCATCGTTCCTGCCGAACAGGATGCAGTCGTGCCCGCTCAGGTCTTCGGCGCTGAGCGGGATGCCGCGTCGCTCCAGGTAGGCCGGTGCCGCGCAGAAGATCAGCCGTTCGGTGCCCAGGTAGCGATGCCCGACGCCCGCGGGCCAGACCTGCGGACCACCGATGCGGACCGTCAGGTCGATACCCTCTTCCAGCAGATCGACGAAGCGGTCGGTAAAGGTGATGCGCGGACGCAGTTTGGGGTACTGCCCGGCAAACGCCAGGATCAAGGGCAGCACATACGAGCGCCCGAACGAGGCTGGCAGGTCGATGCGCAACTGTCCGGCCGGTTCCGAGCGCTGGGCCAGCAAGGCGGTTTCGGCTTCTTCCAGTTCGGCCAGCATGCGCAGGCAGACCGCATGGTAGGCAGCGCCTTCTTCGGTCAGCGACAGACTGCGTGTGGTGCGCTCGAACAGGCGCATGCCCAGGCGGCTCTCCAGCCGGGCCACGCTTTTGCTGACGGCAGAGTTGGTCAGGCTCAGACGCTCGGCTGCCGCGGTAAAGCTGCCTGCATTGGCAACGGCCACAAAGGTGGTGATGCCTTTGAGTCGATCGGGAGAGAACACACCCGGCCTCCAATTATGGAAATATTTTCAATAGTGCCTCGAAAAATCACCAAGGATAAGAATTTCTTTCCGCAATAAACTGACACATTCCTTGAATTCCGGTTAGGTGTCATGTCGTATTCCGAATCTGCTTCCAATGCCGCCAGCAGCGGCGCACGTTCCACAGGCACAGGTCTGTCCATTGCCATTCTGGCGCTTGCAGGCTTTGTGATCGTTACCACCGAGTTTCTGATTATCGGTCTGTTGCCAGCACTGGCACGGGATCTGGGCGTTTCGATCTCGGTGGCCGGTTTGCTGGTCACGCTGTTTGCCTTCACGGTGATGCTCTTCGGCCCGCCGTTGACCGCCATGCTTTCGCACCTGGACCGCAAACGCATGTTCATCGCGATTCTGCTGATCTTTGCCGCCTCCAATGCCCTGGCAGCGGTATCGAGCAATATCTGGGTGCTGGCCGTCGCGCGTTTCATTCCGGCGCTGGCGCTGCCTGTGTTCTGGGGAACGGCCAGTGAAACCGCCAGTCTGCTGGCCGGTCCCGAAAAAGCTGGCAAGGCTGTGGCGCAGGTGTATCTGGGGATTTCCGCCGCCATGCTGCTGGGGATTCCGCTAGGAACGGTGTTTGCCGACGCCGTGGGCTGGCGCGGTGCGTTCTGGGCGCTGACGGTGCTTTCCGGGCTGATGGCCTTGCTGCTGGCCCTGTCGATGCCGCATCTGGCGCCTACCGAGAAAGTCGGGCTGGCACAACAGGCCAGAATCCTGCGCGACCGGCATTTCATGATGAACCTGCTGTTGTCGATCCTGCTGTTCACGGCAATGTTCGCGGCTTACACCTATCTGGCCGACACGCTTGAGCGTATCGCCCACATTGCGCCGGCTCAGGTCGGATGGTGGCTGATGGGCTTTGGTGCCGTGGGTTTGATCGGTAATGGTCTGGGTGGACGTTATGTCGACCGCAGCCCGCTGGGCTCGACCATGGCGTTTGCCCTGCTGCTGGCGCTGGGCATGAGTGCCAGCGTGCCCATGGCCGGTTCGTTACCGTTGCTGGCGGTGGTGCTGGTGGTATGGGGCATCGCGCATACGGCGCTGTTTCCGATCTGTCAGATCCGGGTGATGAAGGCCGCACCTCAGGCCCAGGCACTGGCGGGCACCTTGAATGTGTCGGCGGCCAACGCCGGAATCGGGCTGGGCTCGATCATCGGTGGCGCGACCATCGAGCATCTTGGGCTGGAGTCGGTGGGTCATGTCGCAGCCGGGGTCGCGCTGCTCGCCATTGCGGTGGCCTGGCTGACGTTGCTGCAGGCTCGTCGGGCGAAGGGCTGACGGGTTTCGGGCCGGATTTTTCGCGAATGAATTGGCTCTGTCCTCGTTAAGTTTTGTGGTGCCTCTGATGCGGCGCAGTTAATGTCGTGGGGGGGGGGGGGGGGGGGGGACACGGGGAGTTGCCGCCCAAGCCGACCCCCACCACCACCAAAGGGGATGGACAAACAAAATAAGAACAAGCCCAAAACAAATCTAAAACACAAA
>NZ_JAFGZD010000031.1 GCF_017165765.1 Pseudomonas capsici | reverse complement strand
TCGCGTCCGCTTAAAAATACGCGGACACCATCGCCCTTAATGCTGGAGTTCGGAAGGTGAGTTCGCCGTACGCTTACACATCTTCGCCATTGAGGAAATCATCATCCGCCAGGCCATGGACAAATACATGGGAGACGAAGCGCTCAAGGACTATCTGAGCGGCGGCAATCTCGCTGGCTACATCAATGAAATGGTGAAAACGCTGATGTTGTCTGCCGATAGTTTGGGCGGTATGGCTGCCACTGTTGGCGGGGCGGGCTTTGCCAGCGCATTAGGAGGCCGGGTGCTCTCAATGGTTGCAGCTCCACTTGCTATCGGAGGACTCGCGATTTACCAGGCTTCGTCGCCGGCGTTCCGGATCACCATTCCTGCCGTGCTGCACATCGCTAAGCTACGGCGCGCACGTTACGACCAAGACTTCGAAGCCTACACGGAGAAACTGAACGCATGTTTGTAAACGTTGACGCGCTTGTACGCTCCTTGCCTGATATCCCAGATGTCCTGGCCAAACTGCATAGCGGAGATTACACGCTTTGGGGTGGCGTAGTCCGGCACTCAAAGGGAACCGAGAAGGCTGGCCAGATCGTCGGGCACCTCCTTTTTCCGGGCGACTCAGGGCATGTCCAAGAGAGCCTACAGAACCTGCAATCCACTCTATCCAGTGGTCTGGGGTCGCTTCAAACCGGCATGGATCAAGTGCAGCAGAGCATGAATGTGCTCCAGGGACTACAGTCGGCCAATCTCGTAATGAGCGGGCTCAACCTCGCGGTGACTACCGTGGGGTTTGTCGTTGTGTGCAAAAAACTCGACAAAATTAGCCGGGAAATGGAGAAACAATCAAAAACGATCGCAGAGACCTGGCATCTGGTGAGTGAGGCTCACGAACGGTACCTACTCGCTGATGAGGCTCGCTTTCGAGGCCTGCTACGCACCACAATACAGTTCTCCGAAGAAGGCGATGCTCAGCAGCTCAGGATATTGATTGGATCGTTCAATGAGCAGTATGAGTTCACTAGGCTTCTCCTGGAACGGCATTCGCGGAATGCGACCAGCAACGTTGCACTCTTCGAGCAGATTTCATTGCTGCAAAACCGATTGGTAAACCTTGGCTTGATGATGTCCCACGTTCAGTTGAAGGCTGGTTCTCACAAGTACGCCCGACAAAGCCTGACGGAGCTTGCCACAGACATCGCCAGCCTCAACGCTGCTCGGGTAAAGGCTTTGTCCAACGACCACAGTGTTGCGTCAACGATCACTCATGAGCAATTCGCTGGTCTGACTCGTTTCCTGCAGAACGGAACACAGATGACGCCGTCTCTGACCTACCAAGCTGATCTCATTGAGCTTGAAGTGAAGCATCCTGGGCTACTTCAGCATGCGAACGAGGCGCGGGAAATTTTGCTGATAGCCGCGTGAGCTATTCGGTTGCCGTCAACGAAACGCGACACTTGAAGCTGCCATTAATGCCGGGGAGGGCAGTTGCAAGCGGAGTGCGCAGGCCTTGGCCCACTTGCATGCTTGCGTAGCCACCCTAGGCGAACCTCGAAATCTCCCGGCTTTAGAACATTGAAAGGATTTTTCGCCGCTGTGTTGCGAACCACACCTAGGTAGTCAAAAAAGCTCCTCCCTCCGCGCATGAAGATATCCCGGTGCTGATCAGAATTTGACGCGGTACCTAGTGTGGAGGCTGACGTTGAGGCGGAACTCTCTACGGGGTGATTTCTGACGATCGGGCGCCAATTCTCATTAATCGGCTTAACAGCAAACCCTGTCCTGGTCTTCAACAGGTAACGTGACCCGCCAGACCTAGAAATCCATGACATGGATAGGCGCATGATGAGGTGCATGAACTCCCTGGCATCCGTATCTCGCCATTTTTGGATCGGCTTGTGCCGAATAGACCAGATCCAATGCATCCGTCGGTAACAAAGGATACGGCACGAAGCAATCCGTCGGGTCGGCTGGAGCTGGGGCTCGGCGTCGGCTTGGGGCGTGGTTTCCACGCTGGGTTCTTAATCGATGTTCGCGCTGACTTCATGTAACGGGTTGATTCGAGAAGTGTATGGTCAATTCATGTAAAGTCTGGTTTTCGGGGGCTGGTGACATCATGAACATATCTGGCATAACACATTATTTAACAAGTGGGCGATGTCAGATGTTCATAAGACGCTCCCCAGCGCACTGCACTTGGCTCAATAGCTCAAAACAAATGCGATTGTTCATCGATTTATGTTCATTGACGAGATTTTCCGCTCGTCTGGTCGATCCGAACTTTGGCAGCTCCTCAGCGGTGAGGACGCTGCGGTACCGGGCAGGGAGTCGCATTGGGGGCTTGCCATCCCAAAATTCCTTTCCGTAGATGGCTGGGAACCCTACAGAATTTCAATTTTCGAAGGGCGCCGATTGGTTTCTTGGGATTTCGTAAAGTCCCATTCGTTTCGTATGACGGATTAGCCCCTAAAATACGCAGGTGACTCTACTTCACATAGGCATCTGCCACCCAGACTTCACCCATCGGAACTTTGGCTCTTGAACCTTCGGCCCGGCGAAGTCTTCACCTTCAATCTTGAAGCACCTGGCCATCAGATCCCGCACCCCCCCCAAGCGCTCCATGGCAGTGAGTTCCTTGGTGATGTCCTTGACAACCGTTGTAAACGCCTTAGTCGATTCTGACTTCATGAACTCGGGAGTGGAGAGAGCGAAATCCCGGTCGGGTAACGAAACCCCAAATAGACTAGTAACAGAGCTTGCCGCCTTGATTAGAAAGCTCCCCTGGATACCTTGGGCAGACCTGAGACCGTAGCTGCGTTTAAGGTCGCCGCAAATCTTGTCGACATCATCCATGAGCTTGGTGATGCGCTTGTTTCCACTCGCGAGCCCTTGCTCGTCGAAGGCAACTCGAATGGCCTTTAGGGTTTCACGCATCGTTACGAAATGGTCTTCGCTGCGGATCTGTCGAGCTGCCTCGATCGCACCGGAAACGCTTCCGGCGGATTGAGTCAGCCATGCCGAAAACAAGGGCAGGTCCAAAGCAACGGTCTGAGTTGCTCCGTGCGACTGGATTTCCGAAATGCTCGTACTGGTTTTGTCCGAGAGGTTTGCCAGGAGGCGGGCGGTGAAGTCATGGCCGAAGGCGCCGGCTTTCTTCATCCAGTGCACTTGATAGGCATGCCTGATGGGATGAATGAATGAGTCTGCTTTCAGGTGTTTGGCTGCAGTCGTGTAATAAATTGATTTGTACGCGAGCCAGTTCAGCGAGGCGACGAACATCTCGAGTTGCTTGGTGGGACCTCCGTAGGCACCAGGATACTCTCCAGTGAACTCTGACTTGCTGAATTCGTGGCCATCCGAACCCACTAGCTTGACATCTTTCGACCAACGTCCGCGCGTTTCACTGGCATCGCTTAACTCTGCGAAGATTGCTGCGCTTAGGGCACTGTATTTGCCATAGTCGTCGGACGCACGGTAGCCCAGCATCCTCATGGTTAGGTAATACACACTGGAGGCTTGATCCCAGGTGCAGACCATGTTCATTTTCAGTTGCTCCAAAAGGGCACTAAAGTCCTCATCCACGAACTCGCCGCCGCGAATTTCAGGACGAATCAGCGATGCTTCTTTTTGAGCGAGCGTATCAACCCCGTCCAGCCCGAACTCGGTAGGCGACAAGAACCTGAGGTAGGGGAATTGTTGCTTGCGGCTTTCTCTGTGATCTGCTTTGTAGTTGTCTATGCAGAGGAGGTCGTCGTAAAAGAGGTTGCCTTGCAGGAAGTTCTCTAGCGCGCACAGGTCTCCATTGATCGTATCGCTGGTCTTGACCGCAACCGCGCCGGTGGCGCGCTGGACGGCAGTGAGGGTGGCGTTGTCTATCAGTGCGTAGGTCATGTATTCATTGCCCATCCTAGTGTGGCTGAGACTATAACCACTGAGATTGGATGGCGGCTATATTCGACGGGCAGTCTTCGCGAACCATGGAACATGGTCTTGGCGCAGGTGAAGCGCCTTATTCGACTGCACGCTCATTGGCGCAGTTCACAAGCGCTTGAGCGTGTAATCAAGTGGATGGGCTCGACTATGCTGGGCCATTCACGATCGGATTGACATCAGGTGCTGGAATACAAAGTCCGAACGATCTGTAGTTGCGTATCTGTCAGGCTGCGGTAACGAGTGCGGTCGGGACGAGCATTGATGATATGGCTCTCAAATCGCCGCTCAATGACGTCGGCGACATCGGCAAATACCACGTCGATGTCAGCGTGTGTGGCTGAGTTCTGACGGGCGCGCGGGAGGTAACGGGTCACGCACCAAGACAGGTATTTCTTCAGCAAGCGCAGGTACTGGTCCCGTGTTCGTGAACCGATCTGCTGAAAAAATACAGTGTCAGCTTTGCCAATTCGGGCCACTAGGTTGTCGGCTTGGCGGCGACCAGATGGCGTAACCGCAAGAATCGCCTCGAAGTGGCAGGCCAAGATGGCTTCATCAATATTGAGGATTGAGGTCACGGCTTTTGGCATAGGTGTAAAAAGCCTGGATCGCGCGCAGGTGCGCTGCGGCGGTGCTGTATGCACGATGCCTGAGCTTGAGCTGGACGTAAATGAAAGGGACAAGCATGGGCAACGGCGCTGCGTCACCAGCTTGCACGAGCAGCGGTAGTCGTTGACCAGAAGAGAAACGGCACTGAATCAGAGGCCTCAAAAACGAATTCGTCGTATCAGTGGCTAGGCAGCTCATGAACGTTTATGACATGGCCTTTCTTTTAACATAATACACATTATACGTAACAAGGTATTGCGTTCCCAAGGACAGTGCCAGCCACATTTCAACTGGCAAAACCCTTCCTTTCTCAAATCCTCCATCCAACATCCAGACCATGTCGAAACTGGTCCTGGCGAACCACGTTCACACTAATGCCGGCTTCTTTGAGATCCAGTGCCCAGCTTCTCGCAACCGACCTTTGACGTCTTTGATTTGAGTGAAAATGCAATCCAGAGCCTGCTCATTCATGCCTGAATCTCACGCACACGATCTGCTCGCCGAAGAATGACTCAGCAACGGTCGCGCCACACTGATCAATCCCAATAACGCCATTCCGGCTCCGACCCACAACGGTCCGCGCAGACCATACCCGGCATTGATAGCTTCTCCGCCTGCCCAGCTACCCAGTGCAAGGCCAGCAGTGATGACTGACGTATGGAGTGAGTTCACCAGCGCACCGGGCTCGGCGGCTTTCATTACTCGTGCGGCCATTGCCGGGTTCAGTGACACCCCGGTCAGGCCGATCGCGATAAAGCACGCCACGTTCAGCCACCGATGCTCGCCGGCCAGAGCGAAACCGCTCAGTGCCAGGACCAGCAACGCCAGCCCCCAACCCAATGCTGGGAAAGTATGGCGGTCGGCGATGCGTCCGATGAACATGTTGCCCACCAGATTGGCCACGCCATAAAGCGCCAGAAGAGGCGCTATATAGCTGGGAAGCAAGCCGACTTCCTTGATCAGAATCGGCGTGATGTAACTGAACGCCGCGAAGGTCGATCCAATGATCAGGCCGCTGGTGAGGTAAGCGCCCCAGAGGCTGAGGTTGTTGAGTTCTTTCAGTTGTTTGAGTAAGGCAGGCTGTTTGTCTGCGCTGCCGTGAGGCAGTCTGGTGGCAACCAGGAATGTGCATACCAGGGATAACGCCACGATCAGCCATGAACTCGCGCGCCATCCGTAAGCATGCTCAATCACATTGGTCATCGGCACGCCGGCCACAGGCGAAAGCATGAGTCCGGCCAGGACAACCGATACCGCCCGCCCCCGGGCTTCAGGCGGCACAAGTCCGGCGCAGATTGTCATGCACAGCCCGATGCAGGCGGCACTGGCCACACCCATGATGACTCTGGCCAGCAACAGGATTTCGTAGCTTTGTGCCGCAGAAGCCAGTGCTCCGGCACCGACATACACGGCCAGGAGCCCGATGAGTGCATGCTTGTTGCCGATGTTGCGGGAGACCAGAAGCACCATGACCGGCGGTCCGCCCAGAGCCATGCCCAGTGCATAAAAGGCAATGAGGTTACCGACCTGTGCAAGGCTCACCGAGAATGAGTCGGCCAATGCCGGCATCATTCCGGCCACCATGAACTCGGCGGTGACAAGTGTGAAGATCGTCAAACCCAGCAGGTAGACGGTAGGCGGCAGTTTAGAGCGGGTGGTCATGAGAATCTCGAAGCAAAACAGAGCGCGCTACCCTAAGCAGATATGACCGAACGGTCAAATATCCGGGCTGAATAATGTCTGCCCTCTTCCTGAACGATGGCCGATAACCCTTCCCTGTCCAGCCGTTGCTCGATGCTGCCGCCTTTGATCACCAAAGCCCTGTCGCACAGATGAGCAACCGTGTTCATGTCGTGACTGACGAGGATCATGGTCATCCCGGTATCACGCCGCAGACCTTGAAGCAGGTTGAGAATTTCCGCCTGTACGGTCATGTCCAGCGCTGAGGTGGGCTCGTCGAGCAATAACAAACCTGGCTGCAGTTGCAAGGTACGCACGATAGCAATTCGTTGGCGTTGGCCACCGGATAGCTGATGCGGATAACGGTCGAGAACTTCACCTGGTAACCCCACTTGCTCCAGCGACGCCACCAGAGTGGCCTCATCAAAAGGCAGTCCGTTGACTTGCCGCGGTTCGCACAGGCTGCGACGAATACGGTGCAAGGGATGCAATGAAGCGTAGGGGTCCTGGAACACCATCTGGACATCACGACGCAATTTGCCTTTGAAGGCTTGCTGGGCCGCGAGAGGCTGGCCGAACAATTGAACGCCGCCTTGCCAGTCACGCTGCAATCCTGCAAGAACTCTCAACAGGGTCGACTTGCCTGACCCGGAGCCGCCAATAAGGCCGTAACACTCACCCTGCCCGATCTGTATCTGCTCGACTTCCAGCGCCTTGAAATGACTTGATCCGCGCTTGAAACTCACGGCCAGCGAACTGATATCCACGGCGTTCATCGGTGCTCCTCAAGCAGGCTTCTGTCCAGGACAGGCAAGGGATGGCCATAGCTCCTCGCCGAGGGTTGGCAATTCCACAAGGTTCTCGTGTACGGATGGCTGGCAGTCGCCAGCTCGGATGCCTGACAACGATCCACGATGTTGCCTCGGTACATGACCAGCACACGGTCGCAATATCTGGCGACAAGAGGCAGATCATGGCTGATCAACAGCAGGCCCATGCCCCGCTCTTCTACAAGACCCATGATCAGATCGAGCATCTGGTCGCGCAGGTTGCTGTCCAGAGCCGAAGTCGGTTCGTCAGCGATCAGCACTTGAGGATCATTGATCAGCATCGACGCCAACATGACCCTCTGTCCCATGCCTCCGGACAATTCATGAGGATAACGGTCATAGAGGCTTGCCGGATCTGGCAAGCCCACGGCATCGAGCATTTCCAATACCTTCTCACGACGCTCGCGACGCCCGAGCCGGGTGTGCAATACCAGAACTTCCTCAACCTGGGTGCCGACCTTGAGCACCGGATTGAGTGAGTATTTAGGGTCCTGCAGCACCAGTGACAGCCGTGTACCGCGCAGGGTTTGCCACTGTTTTTCGTTCAGCCCCAGTAAATCAGTGCCTCCCAGGCGCATATGCGCTGCAGTAATCTGAGCGGGACGAGGAATCAGCCCAAGCAGCGCGCGAGCGGTCAGTGACTTGCCCGATCCTGACTCTCCCACCAGGGCAACCTTTTCAGTCCCCAGCGTGAAATCGATCCCCTTTACGACATCGATTCGTTGGCCATCAGGCCCGGGAAATCCGATATGCAGGCCTCTTACATCGAGAAGGGTTTCATCACGAACCATGACGGGGATCCAGAACATCGCGCAGGCCGTCGCCCAGCAGATTGAAAGACAGACTCGTCAGAAGAATGGCGATGCCCGGTGCGGCAGCAACCCACCACTGATCGAAGATGACACGGCTGCCGTCGGCAACCATCGAGCCCCATTCTGCGGTCGGCGGTTCGACACCCAGGCCGAGAAAACCGAGCCCCGCAGCCGCCAGGATGATGCCACCCAGATTCAATGCAACCCGCACAATCACAGACGGCAGACACAGCGGTAATACATGCCCGAGCAACAGACGCGCTCCTCGAATACCTTGCAGATGAGCAGCAGCCAGATAGTCGCTGTCGCGCAGGACACTGGTCTCGGCACGTGCCTGACGTGCGTAGGCTGGCCAGGCAGTGAGCGACAGAGCCAGCGCACCGTTGAGCAGTCCCGGCCCGAGAATGGCAACGAATGCCAACGCCAGTACCAGTTGCGGGAAAGCCATGAACACGTCGGTCATGCGCATCAGGATGCGCTCTGGCCAGCCGCCATAAAAACCGGCCGCGACGCCCACCAGGACGCCGATGGGCAAGGTCAGCAGCAAGACCAGCGACACCAGCAGCAAGGTGGGACGTGTGCCGTAAAGCAGTCGCGTGAACAGGTCACGACCAAAACCATCGGTGCCCAGCCAATGACTGGCTGAGGGTGGCAACAGACGCTGTTCGATATTTTGCTGGTTCGGATCAAAACCACTCAACAAGGGAGCAAATATCGCAACCAGCAACAGCAATAGAATCAATGATCCGCCCAGAGTCAAAGCAGGCGAGCGACGCCACCAGCGTTGTCCTGAAGCGATAGCGAAAGCTGCAGAAAGGCTCATAGCAACTCCCTCGTCCTTGGGTCGATCATCCCTGCAAGCACATCGGCGACACCGTTGACGATCACGAAACAAAGACCGATCAGCAAGGTGCTGCCCAGGATCGCCGGCACATCGCCTGCAAACAATGCAGTCGTCAGATAACGACCGATGCCCGGCCAGGCAAAGACGGTTTCAGTAAGAATAGAGCCTTCGAGCAAACCGGCGTAAGCCAGGGCAACCACGACTACAAGCGTACCTGCGACATTGGGTAAAACGTGACAAAACAGCACACGGCCGCGCCCCGCTCCCTTGGCCAGGGCTGTTATCACATATTCCTTGCCCATCTCACCCAGTAACGCAGAACGTGTCAGCCGACAAATACCCGCCATGGCATAAAACCCCAACACCAGCACCGGCAGTACCAGGTGCGAGACGGCGTTGCTCAAGGCCCCCTCCTCTCCAGAACGCCAGGTGTCCCACAGCATCAGGCCGCTGGGCAATTCGATGGTGTAGAGAAATGCATCATCCAGACGGCCAGGCCCTCCTGCCCACTGCAATTTGGCATAGAACAACAGCAGCATCAGCAGCCCGAGCCAGAACACCGGCACCGAATAGCCGATCAGCGAGAACAATCTCACCAGAGTGTCGATCCAGCCACCCGGCCGCCAGGCAGCCAGCAGTCCCAGTGACAGACCAAGAGAGGCACCCAGCACAATCGACAGCGTGGCAAGCTCCAGGGTTGCGGGCAAGGCACGTTTCAAATCCTCCAGCACCGGTTTGCTGGAGGTATTGGAAATGCCAAGATCGCCCTGAGCCAGTTGATTGAGGTAACTGCCGAACCTTACCGGCCAGGGTTGATCCAGTCCCAGATCACTACGAACCTGAGCCAGGGATGCTTCACTGGCTCGATCCCCGGCAATGCGTAACGCCGGATCAACCGGTGACAGCGTGGTCAGTAGAAAGGTAAAGAACAGCAGACCGAGCAGCGTAACCAGTAAGGTCAACAATCCGGTTCCTGCCACTCGAATCCTGCGCGAGGCCCCCACCCTCACTTGGCTTTGCTCACCTGATCGAAGTACGGCAGCGAAACCGTGATGTTCTGCAGGACACCCTCGACGCCTTCATGGACGGCGACCTGATTGCGACCTTGCAGCGCGACTACAAAGGGCGAACTTTCCTGTACGGTTTTTTGCAGGTGGCCATACAGGGCCGTACGTTTTTGCGGATCGCGTTCAGCAGCTGCCGCGCGAGTCTCCTGGCTCAACTGGGGAATATTCCATTGGGTGCGCCAGGCCAGAGTCTTTGGCCCATTCTCCACGTTGTAGGTGAAGGTGCTGGCGTTGGAGTTAGGGTCAAGGTAGTCCATGCCCCAATAGGTGAAGATCAACTGATAATCACGACTGCGCATCTTTGCCCACAGTTCGCTCTCGACCAGCGGACGGACATTGATCTCGATGCCGGCCTTGCCGAAGCTTGATTGCAATGCCTGGGCAATGTCGGTGTAAGGCGGCTGATTGAAGACGTTCAACTCAACCTTGGTGCCTTGCGCGATACCGGCATTTTTCAGGATGCTTTTGGCCTTCTCTACATCCAGCTTGAAGGGTTGATCAGCCAATGATCCCGCCATACCTGATGGCAGGAATGACTGATGCACGCTGTACTGCCCCTTGAGCAAGTCCCTGGAAATGCTCTGGTAATCCACCAGCCAGCGGGCTGCTTCCCAGAAAGCGGGGTTCTTCAGGACGGGAACCTGAGTGTTACCGCTATTGATGCCCAGGTAATAGATCATCGATGAAGGGAAACGCTGGACTGTCACGCCCTTCTGTTGCTCCAGGGCGCTGAACTGGTCCGCTCCCAGATCATAAGCAATGTCCGCATCACCCTGTACCACCAGCAGGCGACGGGTCGCCGGATCAGTGACATTCTTGATCACCACTGTCTTCAGTTTGGGGGCTACGGCGGCGTGGGGGTTGGCCTGCAAGACCACGGCCTCGTGAGGCGTGTAAGAGCGCAGCGCATAAGAACCGGTACCTGCCGAATGGTTTTTCAGCCAGCCATTACCCAGATCGGCACCCTTCGCATGTTTCTCGACCTCGACAGCATCGACAATAAAGCCAACAGGGGTCGCCGACAGGATACTCAAGGCAAAAGCACTGCCTACACCTGCTGGCCAGGCGACTTTTACGTGGTTCTCATCGACCTTGGTAAGAAAACCGTCAATGTTGTCTGCTGTCCAGCCCAGTTCGCCCAGAATGAATGAAGGTGTCTTGTTGAGTTTGACGACACGCTTGAAAGAATAAATGACGTCCTCTGGACGTACCGCATTGCCCGAAGAAAAAGTCGCGCCAGGACGCAGCTTGAACACCAGGCTCTTGTCGTCACTCCCTGCTGTCCAGCTTTGCGCCAGGGCCGGGACCAGCACGGACGGATTCTGGCGATCAGGCTCCAGCAGACGCTGATACAGGCTGACCAGAGTGTTTGTAGCGGTTATTTCGAAACTCTCGGCAGGATCAAGGCTGACGATATCGTCAATTGAACGCGCCACAATCAACGTATCCGCAGGCGTCTTCGCCCACGCCGAACCACTGATTGCAATAGCCATTGCCAAAGCCGTAAGACGCCGCATTCCTGACTCCTGATTACGAGAAATACCGTTGATGTGGCTGGACGATATATTTCCACCAGGAATAAGAAAAATAGTTTTTAGTCATTAACTTATGACTTTTTGACGTTCATGTGGCAGACGACTCAATCAGCCTGCGCAGGAAAACCGATAGGACTCACACTTGCCATCCCTCATTCCTTTGTTCAGGATGACGCCCGTTTTCAATGTCTGAGAAAGGCTCTCTCCATGAACCTATTGCGCAAATGGCGCGAGCATAAGGAACGCAAGGCCTTGCGCAGTTTGCCCAAGCTCGAACGGGCCGCACAGAAACTGCGTAATCGCTACCCTCAATGCAGTTTTGGCCTGGGCACTTACGGTGACCTGACGGTTCATGACTGGAGCGAAGGCACAACGTTGCGTGTCGGCGCCTATACCTCCATTGCGATGAATGTCGAGGTTTACCTGGGTGGGCATCATCGTAGCGACTGGCTCAGTTCCTACCCCTTCCCCGCCATGATCGAGGAAGTCGCTCACATAAAGGATTTCGGCGGCAGCAACGGCGACGTGGTGATTGGCAACGATTGCTGGATCTGCTCGCACAGCAAGATATTGTCAGGCGTCACCATCGGCGATGGCGCGGTTGTGGCTGCGGGGTCGCTGGTGACCAAGGACGTTGCACCCTATTCGATTGTCGGCGGAAACCCGGCCCGGCATATCCGCTGGCGTTTTGATGAGGACATGCGACAGTTGCTTGCGCAGTCTGCATGGTGGGACTGGCCCGAGTCAGAGGTCAGGGCCGTGGCACATCTGCTTTGCTCGCCGGATCCAGGGCCGTTTGCAGAATACCTGGCACAGCGCACCGGCCATTCACAAACCGTCTGAAACGACACGCCGGGCAATACTGCACGGCGTATCGCACTCAAGGCTTACCGATTACGAGTCACTCTCCACACGGTATTGGCAAGGTCATCGGCGATGATCAATGCGCCACGTGGATCGACAGTGACGCCGACAGGTCGGCCGCGGGTTTTACCGTCGGCATCCCGAAAGCCCGTGGCGAAATCAAGCGGCTCGCCTGCGGGACGTCCGTTGTTGAACGGTACGAAGATCACTTTGTAACCTACCGGATTGTCACGGTTCCAACTGCCATGCTCGCCAACGAATACGCCGTCTGCGTACTTGTCGCCCATGGCCGGTATGGAGAAGTCGACACCCAGTGCCGCGACATGCGACCCAAGGCTGTAATCCGGCTTGATTGCAGCGGCTACCTTCTCAGGATTTTGCGGCTGGGCGCGAGAGTCGACGTTCTGCCCCCAATAGCTGTAAGGCCAGCCATAGAAACCGCCCTCGCGTACCGATGTCAGATAATCGGGAACCAGATCGGGGCCCAACTCGTCACGCTCGTTGACCACCGTCCACAATTGTCCGGTCCCGGGTTGAATCGCCAATGCCGTAGGGTTGCGCAGTCCGGTTGCATAAGGCTTGTGAGCACCCGTCTGAGCATCGATCTGCCACACCATGGCTCGGTCGACTTCCGCCTCCATGCCTCGTTCGGTGACGTTGCTGTTAGAGCCGATACCCACATACAGGAAGCGCCCATCGGGGCTGACGGTCAGCGCCTTGGTCCAGTGGTGATTGATCTCGGAAGGCAGGTCGGTAACCTTGACAGGCGCACCGCTGGCCTTGGTCTGGCCTTCTGCATAATCGAAACGCACCAGTGCATCCTGGTTTGACACGTACAGCTTGCCATCGGCAAAGGCCAACCCATAAGGGGCGTTGAGATTTTCGGCAAATACCGTCTTCAGTTCATAGGTTCCATCACCATCGGCATCGCGCAGCAATGTCAGACGGTTACCGCCTTTGACCTTGGTATTGCCTTCGGCCTTGATGACGCTGGCGATGACATCCTTGGGCTTGAGCTTCGCAGCACTGCCGCCACGGCCTTCTGCAACGATGATATCGCCGTTGGGCAGGACAAGCGTCTGGCGCGGGATTCTCAGATCAGTAGCGATTGCGGTCACACTATAGCCCTGAGGCACCGTCGGCTTTTTATCGCCCCACTCGGCAGGTTCGGCAATCTTCATGCTCGGCAGCAGGCCGCGCTGCGGCTCCGGCAGCTTAGGATCCGGCCCAAGGGATTGGGTGCTGTCCGCTTCGCCGCCACATGCACTCAACAACAACGCCACACTCAAAACAGACAATCCATGCAAGTGTCTCATTGCGCACCTCCCGACCGCAGGCTGGTCAAGCCGATCCACGCGCTCACAACGGACAGCACAGTCACGATGACTGACAGAATCAGACCCGAAGGCATGACGGCCCATGCGTCCTTCGCATGCTCGAAGGCGTTGATCAGCCCCAGCACCCAGGTGCCCAGAAGCAGCAGGAAGTACACCAGCGGGCGACCGGCCTTGTGCTCTGCCCGGATCAGATTGACCAGCGCGAACAACAGCGCAAGGCCACAGAACACTAACCCGCCGGCAATAAGCCAGGACGCAAAGTTGCTCCACTGAATCTGAAAGGTCTTGAAATAGGCAATGTCGCTCAGCAAGGCGCCGAGAAACAGCGGGACGGTTCCGGCAAGCAGGATCGCGTGCAGCGGACCTGGCGTGCTTCGGTAGACGGGATTGGCGGTAACGGTCACGGCGGCTCCTTATCGTGTGGCGTACCTGGATCTGTGCTCAGTGCGATGGCACCGGCTCATCAGGGCGCGCGCAGACTGCGCACAGAAAAGGAACGCATGGCTAAGCCGTTAGTTCAGCCCGTTTCGTATCTAAATATGTTCAAGGCCTCTCGGGATAGGCTAGCGCTCTATTTTGCTACCTCGTCTCCGATGACCACCTTGTCTCCCGCCTTCAGACCGGACAGTACCTGAACCCTGACCTTGTTATTGATGCCGGTACGTATATTTTCCGTTCTGACCTGATCCTGCTCTTCAAGGATGCGTACCGGATAAGTACCGTCGGGGTTCTGCTCGCCCAGTGCCGCCACGGGAATCGTCAGGACGCCCTCACCCGTTTCAAGCACGACTCGTACCTGTGCCGTCATGTTGATCCTCAAGCGCCCGTCAGGATTGGGCACATCGAACAAGGCATTGTAGAAAACCGCCGAGTCCGACCGCCCTGCTCCGCTGGACTGGCTGACGAAGCCGGTAGAAGCCGGCTCGATACCTCGCAATGTGGCGTTGTAACGTTTATCGCGGTCCCCAAGTATCGTGAAGTAGACCGGCATGCCAGCCTTGATCCTGACCACGTCCGCTTCGGAAACCCGGGCCTTGATCGTCATCGTATCGAGCCGGGCCATTTTCAGAATCACCGGAGCCAGTTGTTCGGCAATGACGGTCTGACCTTCCTGGGTGACGATGGCCAGAATCTTGCCGTCCATGGGAGCAAGAATCCGGGTGTACCCCAGATTTATCCGGGCTGTTTCTATGTTGATTCGGGCAGTACGGACCTGGGCCTGAAGCGATTCCAGCGTGGCGCTCTGCTCTTCATAGTCATAGCGCGCATTGTCGTAATCCTCACGAGATACCGCAGCGTCGGAGCCCAGCTCTTCGTAACGCTGATAGGTCAGACGTGCGAGCTGCGACTGATGAATGGCCGCATCTCTCTCTGCGATCAACCTTTCATTGTTGACGATTGCCTGGCGCAACGCGTTGCGAGCTGGCAGAGGATCGATCTGGGCCAGCAATTGTCCCTTCTGGACATTGTCGCCAGGAGCGACTTTCAGCGTTTGCAACTGACCGGAAACCTGTGCCCCCACATCCACTTGCTGCTGGCCCTGAAGTACACCCTCTGCCTGCACGGCATGTTCGATATTGGTAATCTCTGCCGAGGCGGTCAGGTAATGAGGTTCCCCGTCTTGAGTTGCACCTCTATAGAGGGCATAACCCGCCAGCGAAACCAGCAAGTCGATAAAAATCATTCGCAGAATGATCTTGCGGTAGTTGAGGCCACGGAGAAAACGCCAGATCCTCCTCACCACCAGGCCCTTTTCGTGATATGCATACAACCTCCTGATTCTCGATCAGGGGCAATAGAAGCATTCGGGTTCGGGCGCGTCTGTCCTTGCATTTGGGGACAAGGTTCCCGCAATGATCATCAACGGGCCCAAGAACCTTGCAGCACAAGGTCTGTAGCGTTTTCAGTCACATGCATGACAGTTTGTCCCCAGTTTCCCTTACAGACACATCCAAAAGCACATGTGTACATTCATCCATACATTAGGAGTCTTGTCCTACAAAATGAGAGAGTCACGGGACAAGGCATTGATGGACTTCCGAGCTGGGCGAGGTCTGAAATTCCGGCGGAAATTAATGCCATGGGGGCACAAGTGTGATGAATGCCAATCTACGAATGACGGGAAAGCAGCCGGCTTACTTTCTTGAACTGGGGCGTCTTATCTCGAGCGTCGGTGATGCGCAGTTCGTCTCCAATATGTATCAACTCATAGCAGCCTCGGTTCCCATCGATCTTCTTGATCTCAGCGAATGGACCATCGATGAAAGCGAAGCAAGCATCATCGGTATCCAGCCTCTCGGGCGCGAAGCTACAGAGCGAAAGCAGGGAACGCCGACAGCATTGCCGGACAACCAGATGCTGCTCACGCGGATGCTCAATCTGGAAGACTCATTGCTGATTCATCTCAAATACACCATCAACGATGCGCCTGGCAGCTCTGCAGCGGCCAGCATCGCTTACCAGTGCAACCTGGTTTCACGAAAATCCAATCGCCGCTGTGTGATTTCCCTGCACCGGGAACCGCCACTGCGTGATTTTTCCCTGCATGAGCTGTCCTTTCTCAAGAATTTTTCCGAAACGCTGCTGCCCTTGCTGGAGCGACATGCTCAGGCAACACGCAATCTCTTCAATGCGCCAACTGAAGAAGATTCGACAATGCAGGGAGGACAGCAGTTGCTCAAGGACTTCAACGAAAAGCTGACGCTTTCCGAAGTCAGGTTGTCATTGCGTGAAAAGGAAATCTGTCTTGGCCTGCTCGCAGGTTCGACTGTCCCGGAAATGGCTGAAAAGCTCCATGTCAAAAACAGCTCCATAGAAACCTACCTCAAACGTGCAGCAGCCAAGCTTGGCGTGAAAGGACGTCACGGACTGGTGAAGTGGATGATTGGTGTCTCACAGAGTGCCTGACCCACTGACTGCATTGGGTTACCGGTATCTACAAAGGCTATTTCAATGAAGTACTTCTTACTCAGCGCCCTGACGTTTTCAGTGCTTGGCGGTTGCTCTCTCATTCCCGACTATCAACGCCCGACCTTACCTGTTGCTGCAAGCTACCCGACTGGTCCTGCCTATGCGGCAGGTGTTACCGAGCCGGCAAATCCGGCAGCGGCGGAACAAGGTTGGCGAAACTTCTTTCGCGACCCGGTACTTGGTCAACTGATCGAAAGCTCATTGTCCAATAATCGTGACTTGCGCGTAGCGGTGCTCAATCTCGAGGGGTATCAGGCTCAGTACCGTATACAGCGTAGCGCCCTGTTTCCCGCGGTTTCAGTGAGCGGGTCAGGCACGCGACAAAGTCTTCCGGCCGATTTGTCAGGGGTCAACAAGCGTGCCATCAGCAGTTCCTACTCTACGACATTGGGCATCAGTGCCTACGAACTGGATCTGTTCGGGCGCAACCGCAGCCTTTCCCGTGAGGATCTGGAAATCTATCTTTCCAGCGAACAGGCTCGGCGCAGCACGCAACTGAGCCTTGTGGCCAACGTGGCAACCGCTTACCTCACCTGGCGTGCAGACCAGGAGCAGCTCAAACTCACCCGTGACACTCTGCAGACCTATGAACAGAGCCTCAAGCTGACTCTGCAACAAGGATCGGCAGGCACTGCATCGGCTCTGGCCATCAGCCAGGCACGCACGTCCGTGGAAAGTGCACGGGCACGCCTTGCACAATACGAAAGACTGGTTGCCCAGGACCTCAATGCCCTGACCCTGCTGACAGGCACAAACGTGTCGGATACGCTGCCGGCGCAGCCCTTGAGCAGCGAGCTGCTTGGCAATGTACCGGCGGGCTTGCCTTCTGAACTGTTGCAGCGTCGTCCCGACATTCTGCAAGCCGAACACCAGCTTAAAGCTGCCAATGCCAATATCGGCGCTGCGCGTGCCGCATTCTTTCCAAACATCAGCCTGACTGCCAATGCAGGTACATCGAGCAGGGATCTGTCGGGGCTGTTCAAGGCTGGTTCGGGAGGCTGGCTTTTCCAGCCACAGATCAGCATACCGATCTTCAATGCGGGCAACCTGCGCGCCAGCCTGGATTACTCGAAAATCCAGAAAGATATCCGGGTCGCACAGTACGAGAAAAGCATTCAGACCGCTTTCAAGGAAGTCGCCGATGGCCTGGCGGCAAGACAGACGTACACAGAACAACTGGTTGCACAGCGTGACTCACTGAAAGCCAACGAGGACTATTACCGCCTGGCCGAAGCACGCTACAGAAACGGTCTGGATAGCAGTCTGACCTTGCTGGATGCTCAGCGCTCACTCTTCACTGCACAATCGACATTGATCTCGGACCGCCTTGCCCAGCTTACTGCCGAAATCAACCTCTACAAGGCGCTAGGTGGTGGCTGGAATGAGTACACCATGCCAGCCAGCCTGCCGCCAGTCCCGCCCGCTTGAGCGGGCATGCTGAAAATCCATTCAAATGATAATGGTGGCCAAGTGCATCTCTACAACATGATAGTAGGTGGTTAATATTAAATAGCTAGCACTTAGCGTACCAGGGAACATTAATATTTTTTTACCTACTCATATGTATGTATCTGCACTAATCCACTTATTAGTGTTACTAATTCACTCAGCCAAAGACCCGTCAGAGAAACTCCTCCCCACATATAGCCAAAAAATCCTAGAAGTGAACACCTGCAGGTTGCACTAGAGGCTGAAACGATATAGCTTTTTCTCAAGTGCACGTGCATGATTGGATCCAGGTGCGAATCGTCAAATCTAAGACCGGGCTAACAATGACTTTTGAAATCATGAAATTTTCACATTCAGCAGACTTAGGGCGCAGACCATACACGGCAAGCCCTGAACTTGCCGTTGAACTTTTCTCGATCATCCGTTGTCGTATGACCTCACTTGTTTCCGATGAAAACTCGCACTATCGAGCGTTCTTGACCGGGTAACAGCATTCACGGCGTGGCAAAGATTGATATTTATCGGACTGACTCTATGGACACAAGACTGCCGGATTCCCAGGTGTTTGACTTGCTCATCGAAGCGGAGCGAAATTTCCCTGCCGCCAGTGAAACTGAATATATCAGTTCGCTCTCCTCCCTCCTTGGCAAGTTAAACGTTGATTATTTTGCCTACCTGCACATGGACCTGACCCCGCTGGGGATTTCTCGAGTTTCCATATTCAGCAATTACCCGGCCGAGTGGATAGAAACCTATCGCATGAAGTCGCTCTACAAGAAAGACCCCATCATCATTCACTCGGCGAACACCTCCAGCCCCTTCTTCTGGAGCGAGGTCCTGCGCCCCAAGCATGTCAATCTGGAGGTGGTCGAGCAGTCCGCCCATTACGGGATAGAACAAGGCTTCACTGTCCCCATGCATGAGCCTGGCCGCACTTTTGGCTCGATGCACCTGGCCGCTCCCCTTGCAAACAAAGCGTTCGTGCCCAGTATCAAAGCCCATCAACTGGCGATAAAGGTCATAAGCGATCTCGCCCATCACAACCGACCGCACCCCAGCACGTCCTCCGACTCGCTGAGGCTGACGCCACGGGAAAACGAGTTTCTGAGGTGGCTCAGCATGGGCAAGACCTACCGGGAAATCGGCCTGATAATGAATATCAGTGAGCGTACAGTGAAATTCTACGCTCATCAGATGACGGAAAAACTGGAGTGTGTCAACGTCAAGCAAGCCATGATGAAGGCCATGTATCTCAACCTGGTCTAGTCCAGTAAACCCATCTGGACTAGTCCAGAGTCATCAATTAATTTCTTCTTTACGCCCTATTGAAGCATTCTTTCGCACTCAATCAGTGCGTAGTTTGCGTGTGCCCGCGATATAACCTCATAACTCTTCCATAAACATGTGTTTGAAACATATATATGTTTAATCATTGCGCACAGATTGTTTAGTAAGGCTCCACCTTAAGGAAAGTCCTCGATAAACATTAACTATTCACTGCATTGAGAAATACAATAGTCGCGCACACAAGGCGTCTTGAATCATTCCTGTACCTAGGTACAGTAGTAAATGAGTGATGCGAAAGTTAAAAATTAATCACTGTTCAATATTCAGACAGCCCAAGAATAATTAAATTCATCGAGCATGCGGACCCTAAAGCTCGATAGATGTTTGCCTTGGACGATGTCGCTTTTTGAACAGTGCGACAAACTCTTGATATTACTCGCAGCGAGAAAAACAGCCCTTGATTCTTCAGGGGTAAGGCTTGGGAAGCTCACAGGAAGATGACGACCCAGACCTTAATCCACAGGCCCCGGCGCACTTTTAGTCGCGACTGGGAGGTTGAAGAAATTCAACTGAAAAAAAATTCATCTAACACAAAAAGGAAGTCTGATGAACGTTCAACAACTCTTTCCCCACTTGGGTAAAGTCATCACCGGTACCGGAAGCCGTCATTTTGCCCGCCTGCTGCACGATCTGATCAGCGCCTCGCTCCATGTGGATGCCACCCACGTGACCCAGCACCGCACCAAGCTGGTGGAAGTCGCGACCACTGCTGCCGTACCAGCTCCCATCACCAGAAACCTCAGCCAGGATGCCATGCAGCACAATGGCCAGCATTGCCTGGAGCCTGTCTTGCTGAGTGCCGAACAGTTTGCCAATGCCCGCGTCGACAAGAGCATCAGGTTCGATACACCGGCTTATGAGGCGCAGGACAGCAACGATCACAGTGAGGTGCCTCAAGTGCACCTGGCATCTCACAGCAATGGCAAGCGCTGTGTCATCTCGGTCTATCGTTCATCCTCCTCAAGACCTTTCACCAGCCAGGAACGGGCGCAGCTCAAGGACATGTCCTTGATGCTGCTGCCGATTGTCGAAGAACACATCGCCACGTTGACGCCAGTACGTGCAGCCGTGGCTCCAACGCCAATTATCGCCGGAGCTGCTGAAGATGCAGCCATGGAAAGCTTGCGCCAGCGCTTCCTCGATCGTTTGCAGGCATCGGAGTTGAGCCTGTCCCTGCGTGAAACCGAGGTGTGTGTTGGCCTGCTGGCAGGCCTCACCGTCCCTCAACTGGCCGAACGTCTGGAATTGAAGGTCAGCACCGTGGAAAGCTATTTCAAGCGCGCAGCGGTAAAGATGGGGATTGGCGGACGCAGTCCGTTGCTTCGCTGGCTGCATGCAACCGACACCAAGCGTAGTGTCACGGCTGCCGGCGTCTATCAGAAGGCTGTCTGAAGCAGCTCTTCACTTCTTCAGCGTTCACTTCCTTTTGCAAGGGTAACGGTTCTATATCCGAGGATGTACTGACCGATACCCTTGCTTCTTTCTCTCTGTAACACTCTCTCTTTTCAGCCCGATTCAGCCCCGGAAGATCGAGGCTGATAGCAAGGCTCAGTCCCGCGCAAGGGCTTCGATGGGATCAAGACGTGCCGCATTGCGTGCAGGCACAAAACCGAACACGATGCCGATCAGAGTGGAACAGACGAACGCCGTAATGATCGATCCCAGTGAAAACACCATTTGCCACTCCTTGACCAGCAGGGCAAACACATAGCCAATGGCAAAGGACAGGCCGATACCGATAATGCCGCCCAGCAGGCAAACCATCACCGCTTCTACGAGAAACTGCTGACGAATGTCGGAAGGCCTTGCACCCACCGCCATCCGGATACCGATTTCGCGAGTGCGTTCAGTCACCGATACCAGCATGATATTCATGACCCCTATCCCGCCAACCACCAGGGAAATCACCGCGATCAGCGACAACAGCAGCGCCAGAGACTGACTTGTCTTCTGCACGGTCTGCATGATGCTGTCCAGGTTGTAGGTGAAGAAGTCCTTGGTACCGTGGCGTTTCTCGATAAGTTTGGTCAGATTCTCTTCCACCAGTTTGCTCGGCTGTCCGTCCTTGACCCTTACCGTGATGCTGTCCAGATAGCGCTGCCCCAGCAAACGTCCCGAAGCCGTTTCGTAAGGCATCCATACATTCAGGTTTTTGCTGGTATTGAAGACGCTCTTCTTGTCTTCGGTTACACCAATGACGACACATGGCAGGTTATCCACCAGAATGACCTGGCCCAGCGGGTCGGCTTTCGGTCCGAACAGCCGTATGCGGGTGTTGTGATCGATCACCACCACCTGGGCCTGTCGAATGCTGTCTTCCTTGCTGAAGCCCACTCCCTCCCCCATCTTGATGCCGCGTACACGGAAATAGTTGTCGCCCACTCCGTTGACTGTCGCGGTCACGTCGAGATTCTGATAGCGCAGCAGCAGATTGCGGCCGACATTGGGCGTGGCACTATCAATGTAGTACTGCTCTCCCAGCGCCGCGACGTCACCAAGGGACAGTGTTTCGATCGCTGCCGAACGGCTGTCGCCCCAGTCGGTGCCGGGGAATATCTCGATGGTCGTACTGCCAATGGCAGCGATATCATTGAGCACATAGCGTTTGGCGCCCTCACCGACCGCCACGATAGACACTACGGATGTAATGCCGATGACAATACCCAGCATGGTCAGCAAGGTACGCATGCGGTGCGAGATAAGCGCGACCCAGGCCATGGTGAATGCCTCGCGAAACAACTCGATGCTGGCCACCAGGCGATTGCCCTTTCGGGTTGTCGGCAAGCGGTCTTGCTTCTGCTCTTCCAGGGACTGACGATCGGAGTTGATACGATCACTGACGATCTTGCCGTCGGATATCTCGATGACTCGCTGGGCATGCGCCGCGACCTTTTCATCGTGGGTAACCAGAATCACCGTGCGCCCGGCCGCATTGAGCTCCAGCAGAATCTTCATCACCTCCTTGCCGCTTGCGGTATCCAGCGCTCCGGTCGGTTCGTCGGCGAGAATGATCTCCCCGCCATTCATCAAGGCGCGTGCAATACTGACCCGCTGTTGCTGACCACCGGAGAGTTGATTGGGCCGGTTACGCAAGTGCTCCCCCAGCCCCAGCCGTGACAGAAGCTCTTGTGCCCTGTCATTGCGGACTGACTCGCCTACACCTGCATAGATCGCAGGCATCTCGACGTTATTGACCGCGCTCAAATGCCCAAGCAGGTGGTAACGCTGGAAGATGAAACCGAAATGATCGCGTCTGAGCGCTGCCAGTTCGTCATCCGTCAGGGCATGGGTTTCACGTCCGCCGACCTTGTAGCTCCCCTCATCGGCATGATCGAGACAGCCAAGCACGTTCATCAGTGTCGACTTGCCCGACCCGGATGCGCCGATGATCGCGACCAGCTCACCTTCGTTGATCGTCAGGTTGATGTTATCCAGGGCAATGAAATCCTTGGCACCTGCGCTGAAGCGGCGGGTAATGCCTTGCAGCTCCAGTAATGGTTGAGTCGTCATGCGCCGGCTCCTGAAGTTGCGGCGGCAGTCGCCGTCGAGGTTGAAGGCTCGCCGATGACAACCTGATCACCTTCCTGCAACCCGTCATCGATCTGCACCCGGACATTGTTATTGATACCGGTCTTGACCTTGCGAACCTGCGCAACACCCTGGGCATCCAGTACGCGAACCGCAAAGCGGCCTTCAGCGTCTTTATCGCCCAATGCCGCAACAGGGACCGTCAATACGCCAGTGGCTTTGGAAAGCACGATACGCACCTGCGCAGTCATCGAGATACGCAGCTTGTGATCGGGATTGGGTACATCGAACAGCGCGTTATAGAAAACCGCTGTGTTCTGACGACTGGAGTTGTTGGCCTGGGTCTCCAGGAAGTTCTGCGGCGCTGGCTCGATACCGCGCAATTTGCCGTAGTAGCGTTTGTCGGACTCACCGAGGATCGTGAAATAGACTTCCTGGCCCTGTTTGATATGAATCACATCCGCTTCGGAAACCTGGGCCTTCACGGTCATGGTGTCCAGATCGGCAAGCTTGAGCAGTACCGGTGCCAGTTGCTGGGCAATGACGGTCTGGCCTTCCTGAGTCACGATGCCCACTACAGCCCCATCTATGGGCGCGACAATGCGTGTATAACCCAGGTTGACCCGGGCGGTCTCCACCTGAATGCGGGCATCCTTGAGCTGGGCATTCAATGAGCGCAGGTTGGCATCCTGAACGTGATAATCCGCCTTGGCCGTCTCGAAATCCTGTTTCGAGATCGCATCTGCCGGCAGCAGGTTCTGATAACGGTCATAGGTGGTCTTGGCTTTGCTCAGTTGCGCTGCCGTAGCTTCCTTCTTGGCGATCAGGTCTTCTTCATTGACTTGAGCCTGACGCAGGGAGTTCTGCAGCACGACCGGGTCGATCTCGGCCAGCCATTGCCCTTTCTTGACCTCATCTCCCAACTGGACCTTGAGGGACTTCAACTGGCCGGACACCTGGGCACCGACATCCACCTGCCTGACCCCTTGCAGAACGCCGGTAGCCAGCACCGAATTCTCGATATCGGTACGCTCGGCCTTGGCCGTCAGGTACTGGGGCGGCGCGTCCTCGGAGCGGGTCGCGGCATACAAGACACCGGCCGCAACCACCAGGCCGAGAGTGATAACGGTTTTGCGAAATTTGAACTTTGGCATATAGGACCACGAATACTTTACGGACAGGCCCGGCTGGCTGGCAGCCGGGATGAAGGTTGTCGATGTTTGCCGTCGAGGCCGTTATTCAAGGGTTATCTGCGGGCTGACTTCCTTGCCTGATGCCGCGAGCCCCTCGCGCCACCATTGCGCGAGGCGTTGCACATGACCGTCCTTGAGAATCGTGAAATGGTTGCCGGGGCCGTACCAGACGCCCAGATCTGAAATCTGGGATTTCCAGCCTTCGAGCATCGATTGCTGCTCACGCTGGTTGTTCGCGGCATCCAGTGTCGGGTCTTCGGCCAGAACCAGCCTGGCCGGACCGTCGTAGCGGTGAACGGGTTTGTAACGCGTGCGCAGGGCTGCCCCGAAGGCCCGCGCCGGGCCATTCATTGCCGTGACCGGGGAACGGGCCGGCAGAATGCCTGCGCGGACCATGCCCGCATGCAGCATCCGCATCTGTCCGGCATCGTTCTGGCCGTCAAAGGCAGCAGCATCGATGTTCAATGACTTGCCAGACGACAACTGAATAGCCTCGATCAGGCGCTTCAAGACACCACTGCTGGTATAAGGCCTGCCCACCACGCCATTGCCGCCTGGAGACTCGCTGTCGATCATGGTTAGCGACGCAACCTTGCGTCCACTGGCCTGAAGACGAGCGGCCATTTCATAGACCACCCAGCCACCGAACGAATGCCCCAGCAGATGCACCGGACCGTGGGGATGAACGGAGTCGATGGCTTTCAGATAGGCCTCGGCAGCGACCTCTACCAGACCGAAAGGTACTGTTGCGCCATCCAGCCCTCTGGGTTGCAGCCCGTGCACCGGCCAGTGCGGACCTAAAGCATCGGCCAGGGCGATAAACCCGGTGACACTGTCGCCGGCCCCCGGCACACAGAACAACGGTACATGGTCGGCACGCCCGGATTGAATCGTCAGCAATGGATGGAACGTCCCGCCGTTCGGACCGGCAGGCCCGCCACCTTCCAATGCCACACTGATGGCCGCGCCCAGCTCCTGAATATGAGGCAGCTCCATCATGGTCTGGTGGTCACCCGGCACCGAGATACAACGCAACTGGGCAACAGGCAGAACAGCCTCCCAACCCAGATGTCCCTCATGCAGCGGGGCATCCGCAGCTCGTTCAGCGGCTACGAACAGATGCACCGGCACGGGAATCGGGTACACGCTGTAGTTTGCAAGGGCATGGCCATGAGCGACTTCGCGATCAAGGTAATACCAGAGTTCGTCACGCCCCAGCACTGCCAGCTCTGCTGGCAGCAGATTCTGTGCACGGCAGGCGGCCAGCAACGTATCGAAATCTGCCTGACGGGCCATGGACTGCAGCGCCGCCAGAGCATCGGCAATACGAGTGCGTTCGTCGCTGCTCAGGCCCGCAGCATTGGCCAGCACCTCGCAACGGTCCAGCAAGTGCAAGGCATGCCCATGTTCCCGGTTCCAGCGCTGCTGTCCCTGATCCACGAAGCGCGGGTAGTAACTGTCGATCAGACCAAGGAACTCGACTGTCTCCTCAAGGGCAATCAACTGGTTGGCGATTTCATAGGCCAGAACACCACCAAACGACCAGCCCGCCAGACGATAGGGACCTTGCGGCTGAACCTCACGCATCAACCCGATCAGCCGGGTCGCCATGCACTCCAGCGTCTGCAACTGCGGCTCGCCCCAGGCCAGAGCGGGTAATCCGTAGATCGGCGTGTCGGCATCGATGTGCTTGCCCAGTGCCGGGAAATACAGATCCAGACCGCTGAACTCATGGACCAGGAACAACGGTGTGCGTGTGCCACTGCTGCGCACCGTAATTGCGCCTCCCGACTCAACCTGATGAGTTCCACGCTGCTCGATAAGCCCGGCCATGGCCGCGACACTGTCGTGCTCGAAGACCTCGGACAAGGTGATGCGCGCATCGATCTGAGTCAGAACGCCGACCAGACGCACTGCCAGCAGTGAGTGGCCACCCAGTTCGAAGAAGCGCTCGTGGCGTCCCACTCGCTCCAGTTGCAGCACTTGTGCCCAGGCCTCGGCCAGTGTGGTTTCAAGCCCCTCATGAGGCGCTTCATAACCCCGGCTGACCAGCGCCAGTTCATCAGGATCCGGGAGTGCTTTTACATCCACCTTGCCGTTTGCAGTCAATGGCATTTTCTCCACCCTTACATAAGCTGCCGGCACCATGTAGTCCGGTAGCTGGTTCTGCATGTGCGCTCGCAGCGCTTCGAGATCAACGTCGCCATCGGCAGTGAAATAGGCCACCAGGCATTTCCCTCCGGCAGTCGACTCACGTGCCAGTACAACGCCCTCTCTGATCGCAGGATGAATATTCAGCCTGGCTTCGATCTCGCCCAGCTCAATCCGGTAGCCACGCAGCTTGACCTGATTGTCGGTACGTCCCAGACAATCCAGGGTCCCGTCCGCCTGCCAGCGTCCGGTATCGCCGGTGCGGTACAACAAGGCACCTTCGCCCGGGCTGAACGGATCATCCAGGAACGCTTTTGCGCTGAGTTCCGGGCGGTTCAGGTAACCCAGGGCCACGCCATCGCCAGCGATGCAGATCTCACCCTCGACCCCCACGGGAACAGGCTTCTGTCGCGCATCCAGCACATACACCCGTGTGTTGGACAAGGGTTTGCCAATGGACAGAATGGCGGCATCCGGCGCGACCTCTTTGACCTCATGAGTGGTAGCGAAAGTAGTGCTCTCGGTCGGGCCATAGGCATGCAGCAACTGCAAGGCAGGAGCCTTCTCACGCATCCGGGCGAACATCTGCGGGTCTGCCCGCTCGCCACCCGACATCAGGACACGCAACCCGGCAAGGGCATCGCCAATAAGGCTCACGTAATGGTTGAAGACCGCCGTAGTCAGGAACAGCACGCTGACTTCGGAACCTGTCAGGACCTGCGCGAAGCGGTTCGGGTCCAACAGGCATTCATGATCGATGATGACTATCCGCCCGCCGTTGAGCAGCGCGCCCCAGATCTCCAGAGTGCTGGCATCGAATGCCGGGTTCGATGCAAAGGCCAGACGATCCTGTGCAGTGAACTGCGCGAAGTCATTGTTCAGGACCAGACGTGCAATGCCACGGTGCGGCACGACCACACCTTTGGGCATTCCCGTAGAGCCGGAGGTGTAAAGGATGTAAGCCGCATCGTTGCCCCCCGTTTCAGCCTGTTCCTCGAGGGCAGTACCCGCTGGAACTGTCACATCCAGCCAGCGAATGCCCTCGGGAACCGACATGTTCCCGGCGCTCAGGGTCAACACCGCGGCACTGTCATCCAGAACCATGCGCAAGCGCTCTTCGGGAGCCTGACGGTCCAGCGGTACATAGACCGCACCGCACTTGAGAATCGCCAGCGCGCTGACCAGCCACTCCAGCGAACGGTTCAGCAGTATGGCGACAGGGTCACCCGGCCTGACGCCCTCTTGCCATAGCCGTCCGGCCAGACGCCCGGCCTGTTCATCGAGGCTGCTGTAGGAGGTCTGGACACCGTCATGTTCGACAGCAACAGCCAGCGGATTCAGTCGTGCCTGCGCCTCGAACAGACGATGCACCGGCTGATCCGCAGGATAGTCCGCGTGGGTATCGTTGAACTCCAGCAATACCTGATGACGCTCGGCCAGCGGCAGAACCTGCAATTCATGCACCGGCTTGTCCGGCGTGCGCTCCAGAGCTTCGACGAGACTGAACAATGCCCGATTCATGTAAGCGCAGATGCGTTCCGCTCCGGCCTGAGGTACGGCCTGGGCGGTCAGCACGAAAGTGTCGGTCATATCGTCCACGTTCAGTGCGACCGGATAGTTGCTCCACTCCTCGCCGCCCAGTCCCTGAATGCCATCCCATGCCGCTTGTGTCTGGGCATCGACCTGTACCCCGCTGTGGCGATAGTTGAGCAAGGCACTGAACAACGGCGCCGGAGCCTCGATACCACTGCAACGCTGGGCAAGTGCCAGTGAAGCATGCTCGTGGGCCAGCAGAGCCGCCAGCGAAGCATGAGTCGAACGCACCGCGTCACGTGCACTCCGGGCAGAGATATCAATGCGGATCGGCAAGGTATTGATGAACATGCCCAAGGCACGATCGGCACCCTCACCGCCCTGCATGCGGCCCATCAACAAGGTGCCGAACACGACATCTTCGCGACCGCTGACCAGGCTCAGCACCTGCGCCCAGGCCAGGTGATGCAGGCTGGCCGGGCTCACGCCCAGTTGCCGGGCGCAGGCACGCAGCCTCTGCCCAAGCGACTCGTCCAGCATCAGTCGGAACTGCTCGATGCCATTGCCGTCCATCTGCACATCATGCAGACCGAATGGCAGTGTCGATGCAGTGACATCACCCAGCATTTGCGTGAAGAACGCATCGTGTGTCTGCGCTTCTGTACCCAACCGGGCCTGGGCCACATAGTTGCGATACGGCACGGCAGCGTCCAGTTGTGCTTCCTGCCCCGTCAGGAACGCCTGCATTTCCGCCTGCAAGACATCCAGAGCGGTATGGTCCAGTGCAATGTGATGGAACAGCAGGATGCCGACCCAGCGATCCCGTTCATCGTCATAGGCATAGGCCAGATGCAGCAACGGTGCCTGGCGCACATCCATGCGGTAGTGACGCGGATCGAAATGTTCGCGCAACTGGTTTTCCAACGCACCCTGACGTGGGTCCAGCTTGACCACTTCGATCGGCAGCGGAGCCTCGCGCAGGACCAGTTGAACAGGCTCGCTCAAGCCTTCCCAGAAAATCGCCGTACGCAGAATGTCATGCCGCCCGATCACACCACGCAAGGCGCTGATGAAATCATCCAGACGGTCCTGATTCTCGAAGGTAAACAGCGCCTGCTGCAGGTAGGAGTCACCGACTTCAGAAGCCAGGTGGTGATAGAGAATGCCTTCCTGCAACGGAGCCAGCGGGTAGATATCCTGAATGTTCGCCACGCCGCCGGGCACCGCAGCAACCAGGCGATCTATCTCGTCCTGAGTCAGATCGATCAGAGGCAGCATCTGCGGAGTAATCTGCTCACTGCCCGCGATGATCAGGTTTTCCGGCACCGTCACTTCATGATCACTGCCCACTGCCTGGGCCAGCGCAGCAAGCGTCGGCTGCCCGAACAATACCCGGACATCCGCACTCAGCCCGGCCTGACGCATGCGTTCGATCAGCGTGACCGCCAGAAGTGAGTGTCCGCCCAGTTCAAAGAAGTGGTCGAAGCGACCGACTTGTTCGACATGCAGCAGCTCAGCCCAGATCCCGGCCAGCAAGATCTCGGTCGCACCCTGCGGTGCCTCGTACGTGCGGCTGGCAATGCTGGCCCGGTCCGGTGCAGGCAAGCGCTTGCGGTCCAGCTTGCCGTTGGCGCTCAGGGGCAGGCTGTCGAGCCTTACGTACGCCGCCGGAACCATGTATTCCGGCAACAGCCCCAGCAGATAGCCGCGCAGGCTTTCGACTTCCAGCTCACGGCTTGCGGTGTAATAGGCCGCCAGTCGCTTGTCACCCGGCTCGTCCTCACGGGCAATGACCACGGTTTCCAGAATGTCTGGATGAGTGCCCAGACGTGCGGCCACCTCACCCAGTTCGATCCGGAAACCGCGGATCTTGACCTGATCGTCATTACGGCCCAGATAGATCAGCGTGCCGTCGGCCAGGAAACGACCCAGGTCACCGGTGCGGTACATCCGCGCCGTCGGGTCACTGCTGAACGGGTCGCGCAGGAAACGCTCGGCGGTCAGCTCAGGACGTCCCAGGTAACCACGCGCCACCTGGATCCCGGCAATGTAGATTTCACCCGCACTGCCCAAAGGCACCGGCTGGAAGACACTGTCGAGCAGATAGATACCGGTATTGGCCACCGGCTTGCCAATCGGCGTGTTATCCGGTGTTTCAAGACCGCTGCAGTCCCAGGCGGTGACGTCCACCGCCGCCTCGGTCGGGCCATACAGGTTGTACAGGACGGCGCTGGTCGGCTGTGCCTTGAAGCGTCTGACCAGATGCCCCGGCAACGCTTCACCACTGCACATCACACGGGTAAGGCTGTGGCAACGCTCCAGATTGCCGTGAGTCAGGAAAACTTCCAGCATCGAAGGTACGAAGTGCAGAGTCGTCACACCCTGGGCCTGAATCGTATCGCACAGGTAAGCGGGTTCACGGTGACCGCCCGGACGAGCCATCACCAGACGGGCACCGTTGAACAGCGGCCAGAAGAATTCCCACACCGACACGTCGAAGCTGAACGGAGTTTTCTGCAACACGACATCGGTCGCGTCCAGAGCGTATTCGTCCTGCATCCACAAGAGCCGGTTCACGACACCGAGGTGTTCGTTCATGACACCTTTGGGTTGGCCGGTGGAGCCTGAGGTATAGATCACATAGGCCAGGTTCGACTCCGTCAGATTGGCAACCGTCGGGTTATCGACCGGCAAACCATCCAGATCCTGGCCATCGAGCATCAGCATCGGGCACTTGCAGTGTGGCAGGCTGTCGTGCAGGGACAACTGGCTGAGCACAACGACCGGCGCGCTGTTCTCCAGCATATAGGCCAGTCGATCAGCAGGATAATCCGGATCCAGCGGCACGTAGCCGGCACCCGCCTTGAGAATCCCCAGCAGACCCGCAACCATGTGCAGACTGCGCTCCACGCAGATGGCGACCCGGTCTTCCACTGCGACGCCCATGCCGATCAGGCGATGAGCGATGTTGTTGGCCCGTGCGTTGAGCTGTGCATAGCTCCATGACGTGTCTTCGAAGGTCAAGGCCGTTGCTTCCGGCGTTCTCGCTACCTGCTCTTCAAACAGAGCATGCAGCGTCAGACCCCGCGGATAGTCCACGGCCGTCGCGTTGAATGTGTCGAGCAATTGCCGACGTTCAGCGTCCTGCACCAGCGGAATGTGGGTCATGACGGCATGGCTGTCAGCGACCATGCCACGCAATACCGCTTCCAGATAACCCAGATGGCGTTCGATAGTCTCCCGGTCAAACAGTGCGGTTGCATATTCCAGCGAGCCATACAGACGGCCACCGACTTCTGCCATGTCCAGCAGCACATCGAACTTGGCGCTGCGGCTGGTGGAATTGACGCCCTGCAGACTCATATTGCCAAGAGCCAGATCCTCGCCTGCACCGTTCTGCCAGGACAACATGGCCTGGAAGATCGGGCTGTGGGACAGGCTGCGCACCGGGTTGACGGCTTCCACTACCTGTTCGAACGGCAAGTCCTGATGGGCCTGTGCTTCAAGGGTTCGGGCCTTGACCTGTTGCAGCAATGCCTCGACGGTCGGATCGGCAGACAAATCCACGCGCAGAGCCAGGGTGTTGACGAACAGACCGATCAGACCTTCGACCTCCACGCGGGTGCGGTTGGCCACCGGCGTACCGATCACCACATCATCCTGACTGGCCAGACGCCCCAGTACCGTGGCCCAGGCCGCCAGTACGGTCATGAACAAGGTAGTGCCCTGACGCTGACTCAACGCCTTGAGCTTTTCAGTCAGAGCCTCATCCAGCGCCAGACCGACGGCATTCCCCGAATAGTCCTGGTGCGCAGGGCGAGCACGGTCAACAGGCAGACTCAGCAGCGCCGGAGCATCGGCCAGTGCCTGTTGCCAGTAGCCGGTCTGCTGCTGCAACACTTCGGCGGTCAGCCAGCAGCGCTGCCACATTGCATAATCGGCGTATTGCAGCGTCAGGGCCGGCAGCGGATCGGTTTCACCATTGCGCAGCGCTTCATAAAGAATGCCCAGTTCACGGGTGAATATGTCCGAAGACCAGCCATCGGCAATGATGTGATGGAAAGTTACCAGCAGGACGTGATCGTCGTCGGCCATGCGAACCAGTTGACCACGCACCAGCGGTCCCTTGCTCAGATCGAAGGGTGCCCGCGCCTCTTCGGTCACCAGCAACGCGAGGGTCTGCTCGGTAGCAGGTTGCCCCTCCAGTGACTGCAGACGCAGTTCGAAACCGATATCGGACGGTGCAATGCGCTGTTCGGCATCCTGTCCCGTCATCTGGACAAAGGTGGTGCGCAACGACTCGTGACGCGCAACGATCATGTCCAGCGAACTTTGCAGCGCATTCGCATCCAGCTCGCCACGCAGACGCAGGCCGGCCGGAATGTGATAAGCCGGGTTGTCGCCTTCGAGACGCGCCAGGAACCAGAGCCGCTGTTGCGCGAACGACAGAGGCAAGGCCTGATCACGGGAAACCGCGATCACCGAAGGCTGGGAACTGCGGGCCGCCTGGGCCAGTCCCTTGGCCATGGCTTCCAGTACCGGATGGGCGAAGATATCCATCAGGCGCAATTCGGCTCCCAGGCGTTGCCGGACATGGGCAATCAGGCGCATGGCCAGCAGGGAATGACCGCCCAATTCAAAGAAGTGGTCATTGCGCCCTACCCGCTCCACATCGAGCAATTGCTGCCAGATCTGGGCCAATGCGGTTTCGGTCGCGCCTTGCGGCGGCTCGTGGATCCGGCTGGCGAAGGCCTCTCCGTCCGGTGCCGGCAACGCCTTGCGGTCCAGCTTGCGGTTCGGCGTCAGAGGCATTGCTTCCAGCATCACGAAAGCACTTGGCAGCATGTACTCGGCCAGTTGTGGCGCGAGAGTCTCGCGAAGTACCGCCGCAGTCAGTGTTTGCCCGGCATGAGGCACCACATAGGCGACCAGACGTTTCTCGCCCGGCGCATCTTCCCGGGCAATGACCACAGCCTCCTTGACCCCGGAGCAGTCACCAAGACGGGTTTCGATTTCACCCAGCTCGATACGGAACCCTCGAACCTTGACCTGGAAGTCGTTGCGGCCCAGGTATTCGAGGCTGCCATCTGCCAGGTAACGCGCCAGATCGCCTGTCCTGTACATCCGGGCGTCAGGCTCGTCGCTGAAAGGATCGACCAGGAAACGCTCGGCATTGACCCGCTCAAGGTTCAGATAGCCGCGGGCCACACCGTCGCCGCCAATGTACATTTCCCCCGCCACGCCTTCTGGAACCGGTTGTTGCCGGGCATCGAGCAGGTAGATACGGGTGTTGGCCATCGGTTTACCGATGGTGACGTTGTGACTGACAGCCGTGTTATCCACATAGGCAGTCGTGCAGGACACGGTCGCCTCGGTCGGCCCGTAGGTATTGATCAACTGGGTATGGGCTGGACGCAATGCCTGCCACCATTGCAGCTTCTGGGCTGACAAGGCGTCGCCGGTGACGTTGATCAACCGCACGTTTGCCAGCGCGGCGGCTGCGAGGTGCGGCTGGTGGTGCCAGTCACCTACCAGGGTATGCCAGTGCGCAGCGGTCATGTGCAGCATGCTCGGGGTTTCGACTGCCAGACCTTCGCTGCCAAAGATTTCCCGGGTCGGAACCAGGGTCGCGCCAGCCAGCAATGCCGGGAAAACCTCCTCCACCGACAGGTCGAAGTTGAGGGAGTTTTGCTGCAGGACCGAATCATCGGGCGTCAGCTCGAACAGGCGTGCTGCATCGAGGCTGTAGTTGACCAGGCCACGATGCTCGATCATCACCCCTTTGGGGTTGCCGGTAGAGCCCGAGGTATAGATCACATAAGCCAGATGCCGGGCATTCAGGCCTTCGACCTCCGGGTTGTGCTCCGCGCCCGTCAAGGGGTTGTCCAGAGCCACCAGCGGAATGTTCAGATCAGGTAGTGAACGGTCCAGCCCGCGATGGCTCAAGACGGCCTTGGGCTGACTGTCCTGCAACATGAATTGCAGGCGATCCGCCGGATAGGCCGGATCAAGAGGCACATAGGCACCGCCGGCCTTGAGTACGCCCAGCAGGCCGACCAGCATATCGATACCACGCTCTACGCAGATCGCCACCCGATCGTCCGGGCCAATGCCCATGCCGATCAATGTGTGGGCCAGGCGGTTAGCTCGCTGGTTCAATTGCGCATAACTGAGACGCTCGCCTTCGCAGGCCACGGCAATGGCATCGGGCTGGGCAGCCACACGCTCCTCGAACAGGCGGTGAACGGTGCTGGTCTGCGGATAGGTTGTCCGGGTGCGGTTCAAGTCATTCAGCAGGCGCTGACGCTCTTCGGCATCCAGCAATTCAATGCGGGTGATCGCTGTCTCGTCACCTGCCACCAGACCGCGCAGGACATTTTCGAAATAGCGGATATAACGGCTTACGGTGGCTTCGCCAAACAGAGCCGTAGCGTATTCAAGGCTGCCGACCAGTTGGCCCTGCAATTCGCTCAGGTCCAGAGAAAGGTCGAACTTGGACACGGTATTGGCGATACCGATGCCTTCCAGCGCCAGACCTTGCAGTTCCAGCGCCGTACCGCCGGTATCCTGCCAGCTCAACATGGCCTGGAATACCGGGCTGTGCGCCAGACTGCGTACCGGTTTGACCACCTCCACCACTTGCTCGAACGGCAGATCCTGATGGGCCTGGGCACTCAGGACCCGATCCTTGACCCGGGCCAGCAGGGTCTTGACATCCGGGTCGTCCGCCACATCGATACGAACGGCCAGGGTGTTGACGAAAAAGCCGATCAGAGGCTCGACTTCAGCACGCATGCGGTTAGCCATGGGCGAACCGATCACCACGTCGTCCTGCCCGGAAAGCCGGCTCAGCAACACAGCCCACGCGGCCATGACGGTCATGTACAGCGTCGTGCCATGGCGCTGACTCAAGGCTTTCAGGTCCTGGGTCAAGGCTGCATCGAGCACGACACCCAGGGTTGCACCGGCATAATCCTGCTGCGCCGGGCGAGGTTTGTCGGTAGGCAACGCCAGCAATGCAGGTGCATCGGCCAGGGTTTGCTGCCAGTAACGGCTTTGCGCCTCCAGCACTTCGCCACTCAGCCAGCGACGCTGCCACACGGCATAGTCGGCGTACTGCACGCTCAGCGGTGGCAACGGATCGTCCAGCCCCTGTCTGAATGCTTCATACAGCGCCGTCAGTTCATGGGTCAGCACACCTATGGACCAGCCGTCGGAGACAATATGATGCACCGTTACCAGCAAGGCATGATCTTCGGCATCCAGGCGCACCAGTCGCCCCCGAATCAAGGGGCCGGTAGCCAGGTCGAACGGTGCCAGAGCTTCCTCCTGCGCCATGGCCAGCAACTGTTGCTCACGGTCGCTGCTGGCTTGCAGGTTGACACGGGTCAGCGTGAATCCGCTTTCGAGCGTTTCAATCCGTTGTACAGGCTCCTGATCTTCACGAACGGCGAAGCGTGTACGCAAGGCTTCATGGCGGGCAATGATCCGCTCCAGTGCCTTTTGCAGCGCACTTTCATCAAGGGCACCGCGCAAGCGCAGACCGGCCGGCATGTTGTACGCCGTGCTGCCCCCCTCCATTTGCGCCAGGAACCAGAGACGCTGCTGGGCAAACGACAGAGGCAGTTCCTCATCGCGAGGCACACTGACAATATCCGGCAGCGCGCTGCGCCCCGCCTCGGCCAGCAATCCGGCCAGAGCAGACAGTTCGGAGTGAGCGAACAGTTCGCTCAGGCTCAGCTCGACGCCCAGACGCAGCCTCACCTGGGAGATCAGGCGAATGGCGAGCAATGAATGGCCGCCCAGATCAAAGAAGCGGTCGAAGCGACCAACCTTCTCGACACCCAGCAATTCCTGCCAGATGTGCGCCAGCGCCACCTCGATCTCACCCTGAGGCGCTTCGTAGCCCTGACTGACCAGCGCCTGCTGGTCCGGCGCAGGCAGTGCCTTGCGATCCAGCTTGCCGTTGGGGGTCAGTGGCAAGGCTTCAAGCACAACGTAAGCCATTGGCACCATGTATTCAGGCAGCAAGGCTTGCAGGTATTCGCGCAGCGCCTCGATATCCACGCCTTCGACACGAGCAGTGAAGTAAGCCACCAGACGCTTGTCGCCCGGTACGTCCTCACGGGCCATCACCACCGCTTCCTTCACGCTTTCATGGCGCGCCAGTTTGGCTTCGATCTCACCCAGCTCGATACGGAAACCACGGATCTTGACCTGATCGTCGTTACGCCCCAGGTATTCGATATTGCCATCGGCCAGCCAGCGACCCAGGTCGCCGGTGCGGTACATCCGCGCTCCGGCATTGAATGGATCGTCCAGGAAGCGCTCGGCGGTCAGGTCGTCACGGTTCAGGTAACCACGGGCCACACCGGCACCGCCGATATAGATTTCGCCCGGCACACCCAAAGGCACTGGCTGACGATGCTCGTCCAGCAGGTAGAACTGGGTATTGGCCACCGGCTTGCCGATATGTGGCGCAAAGCCGTCTTCGCGGTCCATTGCCACCCAGCTCGAGTAGGTGGTGGTTTCCGACGGGCCATACAGGTTGCACAGGCGCTGGACGCCGGTTTCGGCAAACAGCTTCTCGACCAGCGAACCTTTAAGCGCTTCACCGGCCACGTTGACGGTATGCACGCCCTGCCCCAGACCGCCCGACTCCAGCAGCGCTTTCAGTGCCGATGGGACGGTGTTGATCAGCGTGACATCATGCTCGCCGTCTTGCAGAGCCAGCACGTTCTTGACCACTTCGATACAGCCACCGGAAATCAACGGCGCAAAGCACTCGTAAACCGCCAGGTCGAAGTTCAACGAGGTGGAGAACAGGGTTTTGGCCAGCACCTCAGGCGCAAACGCCTGCTGCGCCCAGGTCAGGAAGTTGACCGTATTGCGGTGCTCAATCATCACGCCTTTCGGCAGACCGGTCGAACCCGAGGTGTAGATCACATAGGCCAGGTGGCTGGCGTTGAGGCCCGGCACCTGCGGATTGGCGGCCGGTTCATTGAGCCAGTTACCCCGATCCAGGTCGATGATCGGGGCCGAAGACGTGGCCAGCAACTCATGATTGACGGTATGCGCCAGAATGGCTGCCGGCGCACTGTTCTTCAGCATGTAGGCAATACGGTCTACCGGATAGGCCGGGTCAAGTGGCACATAGGCACCACCCGCCTTGAGGATTGCCAACAGGCCAACCACCATATCGGTGCCACGCTCGACACAGATACCGACACGCGAGTCCGGCTGCACACCCTGATTGCGCAGATGATGAGCCAGGCGGTTGGCGCGTTCGTTGAGGGTGCGATAGCTCAGGCGCTCACTGCCATGGACCAACGCCACCGCATCCGGTGTGCGTTCGACCTGAGCCTCGAACAGACCGTGAATGGTCTGGGTGTGCGGATACGGCGCATGGGTGTCATTGAATGCCACCAGCACCTGGTTGCGCTCGGCCTCTGACAATACCGACAGACGATTGAGGTGGGTATTCGGAGCCTCTTCCAGAGCCGTGACCAGGCTTACAAGCGCCGCCTGCATGAGATCACAGGTCCGTTGTGCACCGATCTCGACAACCGCCTGGGCATTGAGCATGAAGCGGTCGCCCAGATCATCCACGTTCAGGGTCAGTGGATAGTTGGTGCGCTCTTCCATGGACAGCGTCTGAATACCAGCCCACGCTGCCACGGCTTCGGATACCGGTACCTCACCCGCACTGTGGCGGTAGTTGAGCAAGGTGCTGAACAGCGGCAACGCCGAAGGCACACCGCTGCAGCGCTGGGCCAGTGACAAGGAGGCATGCTCATGGCCGAGCAAGGCCGACAGGCGTTGATGAGTCGCGCGAACACCGGCTTCCACGCCCTGAGTGCCGACATCGATGCGCAGCGGCAAGGTATTGATAAACATCCCCAGCGCCCGGTCCGCACCGGCAGTGCCGCTCATGCGTCCCATCAGCACGGTGCCGAACACCACTTCTTCACGACCGGCCAGACGGCCTACCACCTGCGCCCAGGCCAGATGCATCAGGCTCGCGGCACTGGCACCCAGGCGGCGGGCCTGAGCATTCAGGCGCAGACTCAAGGCATCGTCCAGAATCTGGTGCGCTTCTTCGATGCCATGGCCATCACCCTGAACATCCTGAAGACCCAATGGCAGGGTCGGCTCGTCGATATCGCCCAGCATGTCGCGGAAGAAGGCTTCATGTTCCTCACGGCTGACGCCCAGACGGGCATTGGCCACATGATTGCGATACGGCACAGCGGCAGGCAGAAGCTCGGTCTGCCCCATAAGGCTGGCCTGCATTTCCTGGACCACGACTTCCAGTGCGGTATGGTCGAGGGCCATGTGATGGAACAGCAACATCCCGACCCAGCGGTTATTGGCAGGATCAGCAGCAAAGGCCAGACGCATCAGAGGTGCGCGGGAAACATCGAGACGATAGTGGCGTGGGTCGAAGCGCTGTTGCAGTTGTTGCAATGCATCCGCTTCGTTCTGCTCCAGCACGACCTCTTCAACGTCCAGAGTCGCCTTGCGCCATACCACCTGGACAGGCTCGCTCAGGCTTTCCCAAATCACAGCGGTACGCAGAATATCGTTACGATCCACGACGCTCTGCAAGGCTCTGGCAAAGATGTCGACACGCTGACGATCCTCAAAACTGAACTGCACCTGCAGCACATACGGGTCGCCCTGGCTGGCAGCCAGATGGTGATACAGAATGCCTTCCTGCAACGGAGCCAGGGCGTAGATATCCTGCACATTGGCCATACCCCCCGGCACATTGGCCACGACGCGGTCTATAGCCTGCTGATCCAGATCCGCCAGCGGCAGCATGTCCGGCGTGATGCGCTCGCAGCCTTCGGGAATAAGGTTTTCCGGCACCACAATCTGTGCCTGACCACCCACGGCTGCCGCCAGGGCTGCCAGCGTCGGCTGACCAAACAGCACACGCACATCGGCACTGAGGTCCTGCTGGCGCATGCGCTCGATCAGCTTCACCGCCAGCAGCGAGTGACCACCCAGCTCGAAGAAGTGGTCATGACGACCTACCTGCTCAACGCCCAGCAACTCCTGCCAGAGTTCGGCAATCGCGGTTTCGACTTTACCTTGTGGCGCTTCATAGGCCCGGCTGGCCAAGGCTGACTGATCCGGTGCAGGCAAGGCCTTGCGGTCCAGCTTGCCGTTGGTGGTCAATGGCAGCGATTCCAGCATCACAAAGGCGCTGGGCAGCATATGCTCGGCCAGGCTTTGCAACAGTTGGTCACGCAGGTCGGCAGCAGATGGGTTCATGCCCTCTTCTGCAATGACATAAGCCACCAGACGCTTGTCGCCCGGGACATCTTCACGAGCGATTACCACCGCTTCGCGCACGCCATTGCAGGCTGCAAGCTGGGCCTCGACTTCACCCAGTTCGATCCGGAAACCACGGATCTTCACCTGATCGTCGTTACGGCCCAGATAATCCAGGCTGCCTTCGGCGGTCCAGCGCGCCAGGTCGCCGGTGCGGTACAGTCGCGCGCCGGGACGCTGGCTGAACGGATCGGCGATAAAGCGCTCTTCATTCAGCTCAGGACGGTTCAGATAGCCACGGGCCACGCCAGCACCGCCGACATACAGCTCACCGACGACACCGACCGGCACAGGCTCGCGGTTGGCATCCAGCACATAGGTCTGCAAGTCAGGGATCCGCACACCGATCGGGCTGACGCCAGCTTTCAAGGCATCCGCCGCTTCCAGCGCACGATAAGTCACGTGCACCGTGGTTTCGGTGATGCCGTACATATTCACCAATTGGGTGCCAGCATTGATGGCTCGGGCATACCAAGGCTTGAGAATCCCGGTTTCCAGAGCCTCACCACCAAAGATCACCTGACGCAGGGAATGCGATTGCTGACTTTCACCCTGAGCTGCAATCAACTGACGGAACGCGCTTGGCGTCTGGTTGAGAATGGTCACGCCCGCCTCGCACAGCAAGGCATAGCATTCCTGCGGCGAGCGGCTGACCAGTTGCGGCACGATCAGCAACTCGCCACCGTGCACCAGCGCACCCCAGATTTCCCAGACCGAGAAGTCGAAGGCGAACGAGTGAAACAGTGCCCAGACATCGGTCGAACCGAACTCGAACCACGATTGGGTGGCCGAGAACAGACGCGCCACGTTGCGGTGCTCGACCTGCACGCCCTTCGGCAAGCCGGTGGAACCGGAGGTATAGATCACATAGGCCAGGTTTGACGAAGACGAATCCACCTGCGGATTGGAGACGGATTGCTCCTGCAAACGCGCATCGCCCAGATTGATGACCGGCACCGACACATCCGACAGCACTTCTGCGGTGGACGCTTGAACCAGCACCGCCAACGGTGCGCTGTCGTTAAGCAGGTAAGCCAGACGCTCGGCCGGATAAGCCGGATCCATCGGCACATAACCCGCACCGGCCTTGAGGATGCCCAGCAGGCCGATAATCATCTCCGGACCACGTTCGACGCAGATCGCCACCCGATCGTCCGGGCCGATGCCCTGTTCGATCAGGCGATGGGCCACCTGGTTGGCACGAGCGTTGAGTTCGCCATAACTCAACAGACGGCCCTCGAAACGAATCGCCGTGGCCGAAGGTTGTTTCTCGGCCCAGCCTTCAACGGCGCGGTGAATCAGCAGGTCATCGACATAGGTCGTATCACTGACATTCCAGTGATTCAGCAGCTGTTCACGCTCACTCTCCGGAAGGATCGACAGATCACCCAGCGCTGTTTCCGGAGCCTGCTCCAGTGCATCGATCAATTGATGCATGACGCGCTGCATATAGCCACAGACACGCTCTGCACCGATTTGCGCTTCAGCCATGACGGTCAGGTTGAAGGCTTCGCCCAGATCGTCCACCGACAGGGTCAGCGGGTAGTTCGTGCGCTCTTCTCCCGACAGGGCCTCAATACCTTCCCAGGCCGAGGCGCTGGAAGCACTGGTACGGTTTTGCAGATGACGGTAATTGAGCAGTGAGCTGAACAGCGGTGTGGGCGCTTCGACACCACTGCAACGCTGGGCAAGTACCAGCGAGGCATGTTCATGCCCCAGCAGAGCGGTCAGGTTGGCATGGGTTTTCTTCACACCGCCAGCGACAGCCTGAGCGCCAAGATCAACCCGCAATGGCAAGGTGTTGATAAACATGCCCAAGGCGCGATCGGCCCCTTCGCCACCTTGCATCCGGCCCAGCAATACCGTGCCGAAAACTACTTCATCGCGACCCGAAACAGCGCCCAGCACCCGCGCCCAGCCCAGGTGATACAGGCTGGCAGCACTGACACCCAGTTTGCGAGCCTGAGCCCGCAAACGCTGGCCAAGGGAAGCGTCCACCATCTGGCGGACTTCCTGAATGCCCTGTCCGTCACCCTGCACGTCATGCAGGCCGAATGGCAGCGTCGGCTCGTCGATATCGCCCAGCATGTCGCGGAAGAACGCTTCATGTTCCTCACGACTGACACCCAGACGGGCCTGAGCCACATAGTTGCGGTAAGGCACCGAGGCTGGCAACTGATCACCGAGGCCGGCCATGAAGGCTTCGATTTCCGAAGTCACGATGCCCAGGGAAGTCGCGTCGTCGACCATATGATGGAACAGCAGCATGCCCAGCCAGCGATTGTTGACCGGATCATGGGCGTAACCGATACGCATCATCGGGGCCTGGCGAATGTCCAGACGATAGTGACGCGGATCAAGCACTTCACACAGTTGCTCAGCGATATCGCCGGCCAGCGGATCGAGCAGAATCTCTTCCGCGATCAGTTCTGCATGACGCCAGACCACTTGTACCGGCTCGTCCAGACTCTCCCAGAGCACGCCCGTGCGCAGAATGTCATGCCGCGACACCACGCTTTGCAAGGCCGCGGCAAACTTATGGACTCGCTCCAGGCTGTCAAAAGCGAACAGCGCATATTGCAGATAGGGATCGCCTTCGACCGCCGACAGGTGATGATAAAGAATCCCTTCCTGCAACGGAGCCAGCGCATAGATATCCTGCACATTGGCCACACCGCCCGGCACATTGGCTACGACGCGGTCTATAGCCTGCTGATCCAGATCCGCCAGCGGCAACATCTCGGGGGTGATGCGCTCGCAGCCTTCGGGAATCAGGTTTTCCGGCACCACAATCTGTGCCTGACCACCCACGGCTGCCGCCAGGGCTGCCAACGTCGGCTGACCAAACAGCACACGCACATCGGCGCTGAGATTCTGCTGGCGCATGCGTTCGATCAGCTTCACGGCCAGCAACGAATGGCCACCCAGCTCGAAGAAGTGGTCATGGCGACCTACCTGCTCGACGCCCAGCAATTCCTGCCAGAGCTGGGCAATGACTTCCTCGACTTCGCCTTGTGGCGCTTCATAGGCCCGGCTGGCCAAGGCTGACTGATCGGGTGCAGGCAGCGCCTTGCGGTCCAGCTTGCCGTTGGTGGTCAGCGGCAATTTCTCCAGCATTACAAAAGCGCTGGGCAGCATATGCTCGGCCAGGCTTTGCAACAGTTGGTCACGCAGGTCGGCGGCAGACGGATCTGCACCGTCTTCTGCAATGACATAAGCCACCAGACGCTTGTCGCCCGGGACATCTTCGCGAGCAATAACCACTGCTTCGCGCACGCCATTGCAAGCCGCCAGTTGCGCTTCGACTTCACCCAGTTCGATCCGGAAACCACGGATCTTTACCTGATCGTCGTTACGGCCCAGATAATCCAGGCTGCCTTCGGCGGTCCAGCGCGCCAGGTCGCCGGTGCGATATAGACGGGCATTTTCAACTTTGCTGAACGGATCGGCGATAAAGCGTTCTTCGTTCAGTTCCGGACGGTTCAGGTAACCCCGCGCTACGCCCGCACCGCCGACATACAATTCTCCAACGACACCAACCGGCACCGGCTCACGATTGGCATCCAGCACATAGGTCTGCAAGTCAGGGATCCGCACACCGATCGGGCTGACGCCAGCTTTCAAGGCATCCGC
>NZ_JAFGZD010000030.1 GCF_017165765.1 Pseudomonas capsici | reverse complement strand
GTGAGATCGGGCAGTTACTGCCGCATCAGTGGATGCCGGCCTGACTTACGCAAGGTGAGTTCGCCGGACGCTTACGATGGTTCTCTGTCTGCCCATGATTATTGCTCCGCGGTAGACAAAAATAGGAGCTGGATCGAAGCATCGATCATTGCCGCGCCTCCACTTGTGCTTTTTTCGTAGGCCGGCCCGTGCGCTTCGGCTTTGAAAGCACAAGCTCTGCTGGCGGCTGATGCGGGGTGCTCGTATCTCCAGTACGCATCCAGATCCTGAGGTCTCCTAGCCTCCACCTAAGTCGGGATAACCCATGAACGGGCTCAAGGCCGGGCAGCTTCCGTTGGCGTACGGTGAGTACGCTGAACCCGGTCAATGCGGCGACCTCTGCAACATCCACGAGAACGTCGTCGCCGAGCTTCTGTATTTTTTGGATGGTTTCGTAATCTACTGACATCTGGATATCTCTCATTTGATCTGAGAGGTCAGTTTTTGCCTGTGGCGGAGCGATCAGCTAGGACAGTTTTTTAACGGGCTTTTAGGAAAGCCTGGTACTACGACCAGGCTCTGCTTTAGGTGGGACTGAACCTACTGGTGAGGGTTTCATACCCAAGTAACCTTGCCATTTCGCAGCCAGAAGTGCGACTCACAACCATTTTTAAGCCATACAGATGGATGCAAAGTTGGTCGTCCGAGGGAATCGATACTATATGTCCACCTTGTCGTTACTTCCGGCGGCAGTGAAAGCTCAATTGTCCGGCCACAACCGCATGGACATTTGAACCCAACGCACCAGTCTTCCGTGCCATCCTTCACGAGGATTAGAGATCGAAAAGGCAGCCGGCTTGGCAAGACATCACCTTGCACGACCTCCAATTTTCGAGCAGGGAGCAGGCCATCTAACCAGCGGTAAACCGCTTTCTTCAAGCCCTTGAGCATCACACATTACCTGCCAGATCAGCGATCCCGAGAAGCGGCTCTGCAGCGCCAAGCGCAAGCCCTGGATCTGGGGTCTTTGGAAAGTCCTTTTCGGCAGTAAACTCCTGCTCTGCCTCTCTGAACTTGATCAAGGTTCGCGCGTAGTTGCCGTTTGGCTCTTCACGCATCGGAAATGCTCTGGCCAAAAATTCCATTACGCATGAGGATGCCGCCAGCATGTTCAGGGAAATCACAGCGGGAGCTTCCTCATGGAATCCTCGAATGTATCCATGCGCAATCTGCTGCTGATAGGCCTCCGGATTCGCAGCCAGAAGACTCTCGGCACGAAGCGACTCACCAGTATAGACCTCACGATCGGCAAGAGATGATCCACCAGGCTGCACATAATCTACACGGCCATAAACTCCCGCGATCATCACTCCCGACTCATCCTTCATCGTAGGAATGAGCACCCCAACATCGAAGAGAGGGATGAGGAAACGACTAGCGATTCGATCAGCGATCATCCTTGCATATCGCGTGTCGACACAGCAGAAGAGAATGTCCGCATCAGCTGCCGCTAGTACAGCCTCGCGAGTCCCGATGGATTTTGCTATCGGGCGGGCTACTCCTTTACCGCGCACTCGCTCGATGGAGCTCGCAAACATTCCCACCTTGGTTGCCGAAGACGTCGCGTCCTCCAGGGTGCTGTTGAGTATCCGGTTGAGGTTGCGCTCCTCAACACGGTCATGGTCAATCAAGATGACCTCGCCAAAGCCTAAACGGGTAACCTGCTCGGCCACAACTGAGCCCGTGCCAGAGACGCCGATGACGGCCACGCTCAGCTTCGCCAGCGCCTGAGTCATTTCGGAAGTAAACGCCATCGGCGTTCCAGACCTACCCTCCAGAACTGCATGGCCTTCAACTCCGTCGAAATACAACCGTATGTCATCGCCGATTACTGAGACCAACCGTACATTGGTAGAGCATTGCGAATCATCGTACGTGCGGGCCACCACCCTGCCGTCAGGGATCATAACCCCTGAACCGTGGATGACCTCAACCCCAGCGTAGAGTGATCGCATGGTGATTTGATCACTTTCATCATCCAGTTCTGAAAAGCCCAGGAAGCCGCCAGGGTGAGAATGGACAAGCATGATTGAAGATTGCGTTTCCTCACTTTGCGCTATCGCAAGATCAAGGTACTCGCCAGGCCAGTTCAGAAAATCCTTCTCCCTGACGCATGCTCCGTGGGGTACCGGGATTATAGACTTCGCGAGTAACTTGGTGCGCTCACCTTCGTATCGCGTGCAGATAAGGATGGCCGCTGCCTCTAAACCGTCCCCCGGGAACAGGTGTTCCCGGAGTACGTAGTGCAGGGCTTCGGTCATCACGAGCGTCGCCCCAGTTTTCATTGACCGACCTCCTTGTGAAGGCAGCCTTCGACCAGAGCCAGTTGCGAAATGACGTTATCGGCGTGGGGATTCCACGGGACAGTTGTCCGGTGGCGTGACCACCCCTGGAAACCCAAACCGTCGATTTGAGCCGTCAGCTGCACATTGGGAGGGAGCACACCTGTGGCCAGCGACACATGGGGGTACAAGTAGAAGCTGTCTAACGGCTCGACCGGGTAACCTGCCAGTACTTGAATCGCCAGCTGGACATGCTGGCGGTTATAGCCCGCCGGCAGTTCATAGTCGTGGATCACCAAATAGCGCAGGCCATCTGTCCCGATGCAGGTTTCCCAGCGCAAACCAAGTTGGTCAAGGTATTGCATGTCAGCTGGCAGCAAGTTGAAAACACGACGGGGCGCCGTTGCGACTTCACCGTTCCCCACATCCTTAGGAGTGAACCGCAGCTTCTCGATGCCCGGTGCGCTGAGGTCAACGATCGCGTCCAAGCCGGGCAGTTCGGAATGATGCCCCGCAGCTGTGAGGGTAATCTTCCAATCCAGGGAGACATCCAGACCAGCGCGCAAAGCGGCTTCCCGTACAGTAACCTGTGGCTTGTCGAACTCCAGGGTACGACCTTGGATCTTGAGCTTCCAGATCGGCTTACGAATGACAAAGCGCTCAATGCCCTCCTCACCCAGATTGATGACGTCAGCGTCTGCGATGTCGCGATCAGCTTCTTCTTCCAGCTGCTGCACCAGGCGCATTTTCTCAGCAACCTGTGCAAGCTTCCGGATTGTTTGACCATTGATGATCTTGCATGGCCAATCGAAGCGCTGACCATCGACCGCAAAGAAATAGGAGCGGTCGGACTCGACGACGATGAAGCGGCGCGACGTTGCCGCCAAGTTCACGAGCTCATCCGGGCGGATATCTTCGAATGCTCCGGATGGAAGTGCCTGGAGAATCGTAGGCATCTGATCGGGAAGAAAGCCGCCGGCACGGGCAATCTGTGTACCGATTGGTGTCTCGTCGTTGATGGGAACCGGTTTGAACTCGAGATCCAAACCGGCGATGAAAATGTGACCCTGAGTGACTTCGTTCATAAGTATCTCCACACGCCTTTTCTGAGGCGTGATTAGGTGTTCTGACGGGTTTCGTGTGCGCGTCAGAGCAACGGGTAGCCTTGACTACCCAATGGCGCATGAAGATACTGAATCTGTGCTTGCATTCTTCATGCACTCGCTGGGGCGCAATTGCAGTTGCGTTTCCCAGCACCTCCGACTCGATGTTCGGTTGAATTCTTTCTTCGCTAGTCCCTCCTTCCCCCTTAACTCCCCTTCCGTCGTAGCGTTTCCGCTCACCTGGACGTTAAGCCTATTCTCATTGTCATACGGCCAAGCTGACCAATGTATGCCGCAGACTGCCTAGGCGTAGAGCCCATTCCAGCAATATTCTCAAGCTCTACATCCCTCCTCACCGAACGTTGGCATATCAGGCCACCGAACGACGACTTCACTGTGCGCCCGATCAGGCCACCCTGTCAATAGGGTTTTTTTCGTTCGGTACAGTGGTACACTCACCGAACGACTTGAGAGGTGAATACGGTGGCATCAAGCCTTGGAATGACAATCGGCGCCAGGAGGCGAGAGCTCGGAATGTCTCTGGAGCGCTTAGCGGAGCTAACAGACTCCAGCAAGAGCTACCTGTGGGAGCTCGAGAACCGAGACAAACCTAACCCATCAGTGGACAAGGTGAACAAGATCGCGCTTGCTCTGAATCTCACACCTGAGACGCTACTCGGGAGCGCGACAGAGATATCTCCAGGAGAGGAAACCGACAGCGCTTTTTTCAGGAAATATCAGGCTCTCGAAGAAAGTGATAAAAAACGTCTTCGGAAAATCGTGGATGCTTGGTGGGAGGACGACGATGGAGAAAAACCCAAAGAGTGAAGCCAACAAAATCACGAAGGTTTTGCGCGCCGCTGGATTCGACCAATTCCCGATCAAGGTCAGGGAGGTTGCTCTTGAGTATTCGAAAGCTGTATGCCCCCAAGCCCCCATATCTGCTGTCAAGCCGGTACCTATCGCTACCTTCGAAGGAATGCTCAAAAGGAGTCCAAAGGGCGATAAGTGGATCATTGGGGTCAACGAGGACGTGGCGTCTTCTGGGCGGATAAATTTCACCATCGCTCATGAGTTCGCTCACTACATTCTGCATCGTGAGCTGCAGCAAGATTTCCAATGCGACCCGAAGGACATGCACACCTGGGATGCACTAGGGAAGAAAATCGAAACGGAGGCAGACGTGTTCGCCTCCTATCTCCTGATGCCTGCTGACGACTTTCGGAACCAGGTCGCCGGTCACGAGCTCTCAATGGATTTGCTGCGGCATTGTGCAGATCGGTACGATGTGTCTCTCACTGCAGCGGCCCTAAAATGGCGGGAGATTGCTCCTGGGCGGGTCGTAGTCCTCGCCGCCAAGGATGGGTTCCTCGATTGGTCATCTTCGAACGATCGGGCATTCAAAAGCGGAGCCTTTTTAGCTACTTCGCAGCAGCTTATCGAAGTCCCAGAAGCATCAGTACTCACACGCTCACCTCGATCAGTATCGGGAGACAAAGGGCGAATTGACGCGCAAGCTTGGTTCCCAAAAGAGCCTGAGGGGCTGGAAATTATCGAGCAAACATTTGTGGTAGAAGGGGACGGCTACGGCTACACCTTGGGAATATTGATGCTGCCCTCGCGAGATATCGGTACGGATGACGAAGAGGATTTACTAGCTCCCCTTACAGGAGAGCCGACATTTTGATGAGACTAGCCTTCTGATCAAAGTTCGGGACAGGAAGCGCTCCGCTAGACCCGGCCCAACACGTCATACACTACGTACGCCAGCATCGAGACGAAAAACACCCCGATAATGATGGTTAGCTGACGTATCTTGGCCTGGCTCTGATCGAGCCGGGTATTGAACACCTGGGCCTGCTCGCTCAAGGCGCCAAGCACCTCAGCCTGGCCAGCGGCAAACAGCTCGCGCAGCGTTTGGCCGTCTTGTTGGGTTTTGGCCATGGCCGATTGTGAGTGTTCGGCAGCGCCCTTAAGAGCCCCGAGCAGTGCAAGCTGCGCAGCCTGGGCGCCTTTTTGCTGCTGCTCAAGGCGCTGGCTAATACCGGCCACGGCGGTGTTTATGCTCGCGGCCTGCTCGGTATGAGTGGCGCTCGCATGGGTTTGCCACTCTGCCAACATGCCGGCTAGGCTGGCCTGCTGCTTGTGAAGCTGCTCGGGCAGGCTTGTTACGCTGCCCGCCAGCGCTTCGCCCACGTGCCCAGGCATAGCAGCCAGCGCCTGCGCTTGTTCAGAGATGCTGGTGCGAAGGGCCTCCAGCATATCTTCGTCCCGGTTTTTGGCGCTACGCTCGTGCTTGTTCAGCACCTCGACAACACCGCTGACGACGGAGTTCTTGGTGTGCTCGATCTCGTCTTTGATGTCGGCCAATTCGTCCTTCAAGCCTTTGACCGACTCGTCCAGCGGTTTGAGCGGCTCTTTTAAGATCCTCGCCATCAGCTCGGCGAGGCTATTTTCTTTTTCCTGGGCTTGGTTGCTCACGATGGGTACTCTAAAACAGTGAAAGTTGACGGGCTCAGGCTGTCGCGGGTTCGCACACCTGCATGAACTCAGCGTACTGAAGGCGCAGCGCAACGCAAGACAACAACCCCATCAACGCATCGACCGGCTCAACCTCAGCCAGCGCTTTGGTGTAGCGATGGCAAAGCTCAGTGCCGTACTCCTCTTTCAAAAGCCCGACATAGCGTTCGCAGCGCTCAAGGTCGTCCTTGGAATCCTGGGCAATACGTTCAAGTTCTGTGGCATTTTCGTCGATCGCCTGGGTAATCAAGCGGTGGCGTTGCAGCGCGTGCTCCGCTTCCTGTTTGTGCGCAGCGGCCTGGGCCTGGGCGACCCTGGCGGCTTCAATAAATGCCCGCTCGGTACCCACGAGGGCTTCGAGCCACTGGTTTTTCCACAGGTCGACCAACAGCTCCAAAGCGTTGGCGCCAGCCTCACGCACGCGCCCGCGGTCCTTCTGGTAATTGTCGGACGACAGGTAAGTGTCGAACCAATAATCGCTGAGTACGCCGCGCACCCACCCAAAAGCAGCCTCCAGCGCGCTATCGATGGCGCGCGTGGGCGGCTCGTTGAACTGTTTGCGCACCTGCCGCCAAAAGCTGAGGGGGATGCTGTCAGGTGAAACCTCCAAGCGCAGGGTTGTCAGTACCCGACGGTAGTCCCTGATCAACGTGTAAAGGGTTTCACGGTCGTCCTCCACACCACCGGCTTTAGGCCAGTAGCGCTCTTCAGGGTCGTCCTGCAAAGCCTTGGCCGCTACGTCAATGGCCACAATGCCCTTCTGGTACGGCTGAGCGCCCATAACCTCGCGTATCGTCTCAAAATGCGCTGTAGAGGTTTGGCTCAGTGATGACCAGCTCTTTACCTCGGTTTCCGACACGCCCCGGCGAGTAGCCAGCTCGTTTAGCGCGTGCTCAACCGCGTAGGTTTTCTGCTGCTGAATGTAGCGCACGCTAACGTGCGCCTGAAGCGTGCCGAGCATGCGCCCCATGGGCGTCGTGTTGCTGCAGATCTGTGCCAGTAGCTCATCGCGCAGGCCAGTAATGATGGGCGCCATGCGCGCGTGCAGCAGAGGGTCATCCTTGGCAGTGTTCTGCCAGCTATTACCGAATTCAAGCGGGAAGAACAATCGCTCCTGCCGCGCTGCCTCGCTGAATGCGCCGAAACGTTGTGCTTCGTTTAACAGTCGTTGGCGTACCTGTACCGTGTCGGCATCGGGGTGTTCGCGCAGAAAGTCTTTCGCCGATTTGGCAAAGTACGAGTAAGTGGTCACGATCCGAAACCGGTAAGGCATGGCCTGCCAGTCTTCGATACCAGGCAGCGCAAGCTCGCCGGCACGCAAAAAGCTCAAGTCATCACCGCGCCCCACCAGCAGAATCAAGTCCGCGAACGGCAAGTAGGTTTTGGCCATCAGGTGCACGTGCCGCTGCTCTTGCTCATTGGACGGCTTGTCTCCAGGCAGATCGAGCATGCGCACACCTGGGCCTTTAGCGCCGTCCACAAAACAGCCCCGTGGGACGTGCACTACCCAGGGCGCAGTGCCTGTGTGCAACTGGCCGGCCTCCATGCGCACACGCAAACCGCCCAACGCCTCAGCCATGGCTTGATCACCGGCAAACCATTTAGGCTCGCCCTTGCACCCCAGGCCCCACAGTTCGCTGGCAGATCGGCAATACTCCATGGTAGTGGCCGTCGCCGACTGGCCGGCCTCGCGGCCACCGCGCAACACTGTCGACACCCTGGCCATCTGCGCCGGGGCAACCCCCATGAGATCGAGCAGCAGCGTGGTTTTGCCAACCTGGGTTTTGCCGAACACCACCACGTAAGGCTCCGCCTCAGCCTCCTTGACCTGCAAGCGCTGCTGCACCTGCGGGCTAAGGGTGCTTACCAGCCGGGCGTAAGCGCGCAGGGCCCACTGCGGATGCTCTACTCTCAAGCCCTGCCAGTGCGCCACGGCCAGGTTACGCGCGTGCTCAGGCGCCACCTCAAACACCGCGCCCAGTCGCTAGCCCGTTTAGGCCGGTGGCCGAGGCATCGAGGTCATGGCGCAGGTCGCCGGCCAGTGACTTCACCGTGGTCAGCGCGCATGCCAGGCGATCCTTGAGCATCAAGGCTTCGTCCATCTTGTAGCGTGCACGTATCGAGTCGACGATGCGCGCCCGGGCCACCGCCATAGTCTCATCGAACTGCACACGTAGGTGCTCGACATGGGCATCGTGGACACCATGCAACATGGTGTGCGCCTGCGCGCTGGCGGCTTTCTCGAATGAACGTAGCCGCGTCACTGCAACCGTGGTCAGGTACGCCGCGGCAACGACGGCAGTCGCCGCAATCGCCGCCGGGTGCGGCGAAGGAGGCACCATCGGCAATGTGGCGCTGGGGTCAGCACTGGTGATCTGAGTATTGCCAAGCAGGGTGTTGAGAATGCCGGCCTTGCCATCGCTGGCCACATCCACCGCCATCACTGCTGCCAAGGACTTGATCGCGGTTTTACCCAATTCAACGCCTGCACCCAGGCTTTGCACGCCGTCCTCGACCAGATTGCCAGCTGGTACAGCGTCGGCCGGCACTAAGCCATCCTTGAGCCCCACCACCTCGGGTAACGCATAAACCAAGCGGGTGTATTCCAGCGAAAGCGCCGGGATCAGCTTCACACTTTTGCTCAGCGCCTTGCTGAACGGCTGAGAGACGACCTTGCCATCCTGCACAGGATCACTCAGCAGTTGTCTAACATCGTGGGTGGCGTCAGCGGTCAGCGCGGTAAAACGCACCATTTCCCCGGAGCTGTGCATATAGCCTACCTGCTTGAGCGCACGTGACGGCGCTGCCGCCAGTAACGGCTTTGCGGCCCCCGCGGCAGGTACTGTGGCCTCTCTGCCCAAGCGCTTGGCCGTCAGTTTTTCTAACTCCCCCGAATACTCGGTGAACAGCGGCGCAGCGCCCTCAGCCCAGGCGCTGGTGACCACCGCCTTCATTTTCATTCTGGTTTCGCTGGTGGTGTCGAATACGTTCGATAACCAATTTTGAAAACCTTCATGGTCGTTCTTGAGGGCTTTGTCGAGGCTTTTGCTGGCACGGTCCAGCGCATGGCCCACCACTTGATTGACCTGCTTGAGGTGATCCTCACGCAGCACCTGCGCTGCATCGTCGAACTCGCCCAGTACTTCCTCCAAAACCCGCGCACCATCGGAGCTTGCGTCATAGTTGAAGTACAGCTGCGCCTTGCCACTGATCAAGCCGAGCACGCGCGTAAGGTCTTTGCCCAGCAACTCGGACAAGTCGCTCATCTGCAGATGGCGGTCAGCCTGTCCGGTGAAGTTGAGGCCATACAACGCCTGCTCAAGCTGCGGCAGCCACTGCTCAACGTACTTGGGGTCGTCCGTGCCGGTGAGGATGATGTGCGTCTCGGCACGCTCTGGCGCCACTTGAAACGTGGTTTGTGCACTGTTGCGCAATTGCTGGCGCTTGGCGTCGTCGCCCTGACTGGCCTCTGTTTTGGTAACCACCACGTAGGGGGGCACACCGGCCAGTTCGCCTGCCAGCATGTCTTTGACGATCTCGACCTGCTGTTGGTTGGCCATGCGGGTTTCGTCAGTGACCACAATGCAGCCGCCGGCGGCGATCATCGCCTGGCGCATCAGCTCTTGCCAGGCGCGGTTTTCACGGTCCTGTCGCTCATAGCCGGGCAGCAGCAGCCAAGCCTGGTTTGGACGTTTGAAATAGCGCCGCGGCACCCGCAACACCGGCAGCATGTCCTCAGCTTTAGGGTCAGTGAACGCCTTTTGAAAGTCGGCGACCTCAACCTGCACATCCTGCAACGTGAAGCCCGCTGCGCTCTCATTTTTCACCAGGCGGCGCACGAAGCCTTGCACCTGCTTCAGGCCGTCTTGTTCGAGAATCAGCACGGGCATTTTCTCTCCACGCCCCTCATTACCCTCAAGCCACTTTTGCTCGGCATCGAGCAAGCCGTACAGGCTGGCCATCAGTGTAGTTTTGCCCGCTCCTTGAGAGCCGCCCACCGCCACCACCCAGGTATCGCCCAATACCTGGGCCAGCAACAAACGGCGCATCACGGCCAACAGCTTGCTATCGATGTCTTCACTGTCCAAGACAGTGCAGGCGCCACGTAGATGGCGCAGGGCATTGTTCAGGTGTTCAAGTAGGGCTTCCGGGGACTGCAGGGTCACTGTGGTTTCCTCGTTCGATCATCAAGGTGCCGCAGCATGCGAGCTTCGACACAAGTGCCGGCCAGTGGCCGCCTAGGCGATACAACTGAAGGTGCTTGGAATGGCACTGCCGCGCAGCGGCATCAGGGCGTAGATGCCAGTCCCTATCGGCCCCCTATATAGATACTTGAGCATTACAGGGCCCAAAAGTAAGCGGGAGGGGAATAGGCCTTGTGCAGGCTGGTCCGGCATCTACCGATGAGGCAGCAGTCACCCAATCCCTCTGGCCTTCAGAGTCGACAACTGCATCAGCAAACCCTTGAGCTACGGGTACGGATCATGCTCGCTGCAGCCCATCGCGTTCTGCAGACCCATAGAGCACTTCGCTTTAGGGCCCACCTATTACGCCAGCTTCGCCGCCAACTCCTCCGCAGTGATGTTGTAGTACCGCTTGAGCATGTTTACCTCTCGATGCCCAGTCACGCTAGCCAGCTCGATCAGGTTTGGCAGCTTGGTCGCAAGCCTGCATGTCGCCTCATGCCGCAGATCGTGAAAGCGCAGATCCAGCAGGAAGTCCTCCTGAGGCGTTACGTGCGCTTGGTCGCAGTCAGCCAAGTATTTTGCCCGCGCACGCTCCAGACCTCGGACAAACGCCTTCTTGAGAGCATTAGCGGTGGTTGGGAACACCCGGCCGCACAGGGAGCGCGGTAGTCCTCTCAACAGTTGGATGGCGTTCGGTGAGAGCGGAATTGTCCTCGGTAATCCATTCTTGGTCGCCGGTAAATGTGCGGTCCGGCGGTCCAGGTTCACATGCTTCCAGCGCAGCTCGAAAATCTCGCCACGGCGCATGGCTGTCTCGATCGCTAACTGGACGATGGGCCGTATCCAAGGATTGTGAGAGGCATCGGCATAAGTCCCGTCCGTACGACGTTCGCAAAGCTCCAACGCGCTGAGGATGTATTGCTCTTCAACCGGATCGAGCCGCCGCGAGCGTTCGTCGTTATAGCTAGGACGGCTGACCATCCGCACCGGGTTCTCCGCAAGATGAATACCCCACTCGCGGCGTGCGACCTCAATCACGCACTGGAACAACGCAAGCTCGCGCTTCACGGTGTTGCCCTTGCGGATCTTCAGGCGCTCATCACGGTAGCGGGCAAAATCTGAAGAGGTGAGGGTGGCGACGATGCGTGTAGCCAGCGGATGACGCTTGAGTGCTTCCAGGCGTTTAATTTCCGAATACGCGCCTTTGTGCTTCGGAGCAATCTCGGAGATGTAGCGATCGATGAGTTGATGAAAGGTGGTACGTTCAGCCTCGACCCGAGAGACGAAGATGCCTCGGTCGATTTCGCTTTCGATCATGCGTGCCCAGGCTTGGGCGTCGGCTTTGGTTTCGAAGGTTTTGCGCTGGGCTGGATAGCCCTTACGGCGAATTTGCGCTTCCCACTGATACTCGCCGCGATTCCTGATTGTTGCCATTTCGACCATCCTCACCACACTTGAGTGTGGCAAATTTGTGGCAAAAACGACTTTCAGGACTAGGACAGGTTTCTGTCATAAACGCTAACCCCTTGTAATACAAGGAGAAGAAGATGGCGCACCCGGCGGGATTCGAACCCACGACCCCTGCCTTCGGAGGGCAGTACTCTATCCAGCTGAGCTACGAGTGCAACGCGGGCGCCATGATACTCATCTGATGGGCGGGCGTCCATGCTGGCTTTAGCTTCTGGCGGGAAATCGCGACTTTTGCTTCTGTGGTTTCACATCTATGCTCCTTGGGCGACCCTTGGCATCTGCGCCAGGTGGTGAAGGTTTCAGATGTGGCAGCGGTTTCCCAGGAGATGTCCATGCCCGACTCAATCGTCAACCCGCAGATTACCGATGCGGTCACCCAGGCCAACGTCAAGGTGCTGGGCGAGTCTCCGCCCATGGCCATGAGTACTCTGTATCAGTCCATGTCCCAGGCATCGGCGATTCTTTTTCAGAACGCCGTGTCCGCGCAGCAGCAACAGAACACGCTGTCTCAGGCTGCTGCCAATCAGGGCATCATGCAGATCTACAACGTCGATACCACTGGCGCTGCCAAGTCCGGGGTGCCAGACAACCTTGCAAGCCTGCTGACGGTACTCAAGAGCTACCAATAGGCAGGGGCGTTCATCTTTCTGTTGTCGGCCTGTTCTTTTTTTTGAACAGGCTATTGTCCTTTATCCCGGCAGTCCCTAGGATTCGTTTGAGATTTCAAACGCTCTTGTTCGGTCTTCCCGTTTTTCCGCGATGTGCATCGCTGGGGCCGATGGAATGTTTTCCCGGCGATGGCTTCCAAATGAAGCACATCGATATTCAATTGTTCGCTCCGCCCTTGTGCGGTGCTGTTTAGGAGGCCGACATGCAGCTCAAAGATTCCAAACTGTTCCGCCAGCAAGCCTATATCAACGGCCAGTGGCTGGATGCGGACGGTGGTCAGACGATCAAGGTCAACAACCCGGCAACCAATGAAATCCTCGGTACCGTGCCAAAGATGGGGGCTGCCGAAACCCGTCGTGCCATCGAGGCTGCCGACAAGGCGCTGCCGGCCTGGCGTGCCCTGACCGCCAAGGAACGTGGCAACAAGCTGCGCCGCTGGTTCGAACTGATGATCGAGAATCAGGATGACTTGGGCCGCCTGATGACGCTGGAGCAAGGCAAGCCGCTGGCCGAAGCCAAGGGCGAGATTGCTTACGCGGCGTCCTTCATCGAGTGGTTTGCCGAAGAAGCCAAGCGTGTCTATGGCGACGTGATTCCGGGCCATCAGCCGGACAAGCGCCTGATCGTGCTCAAGCAGCCGATTGGTGTAACCGCAGCCATTACGCCGTGGAACTTCCCGGCGGCGATGATCACCCGCAAGGCCGGCCCGGCACTGGCCGCCGGTTGCACCATGGTGCTCAAGCCTGCCTCGCAGACCCCTTATTCTGCCTTGGCTCTGGCTGAGTTGGCTGAGCGTGCGGGTATTCCGGCTGGCGTGTTCAGCGTGGTGACGGGCAGCGCTGGCGATATCGGCAGCGAACTGACCGGCAACCCGATCGTGCGCAAGCTGTCCTTTACCGGCTCGACCGAAATCGGTCGCCAGTTGATGGCCGAATGCGCGCAGGACATCAAGAAAGTATCGCTGGAGCTGGGCGGTAACGCGCCTTTCATCGTGTTCGACGATGCTGATCTGGACAAGGCGGTCGATGGCGCGATCATCTCCAAATACCGCAACAACGGCCAGACCTGTGTCTGCGCCAACCGTATCTATGTGCAGGACGCGGTCTACGATGCGTTCGCCGAGAAGTTGCAGGCCGCAGTTGCCAAGCTCAAGATCGGCAACGGTCTGGAAGAAGGCATTACCACCGGGCCGCTGATCGACGACAAGGCCGTTGCCAAGGTCAAGGAGCACATTGCTGATGCTGTCGGCAAAGGCGCGAAAGTGCTGTTCGGCGGCAATAGTCTGGAAGGCACTTTCTTCGAACCGACCATTCTGGTCGATGTGCCCAAGGATGCTGCTGTGGCCAAGGAGGAAACCTTCGGCCCGCTGGCACCGCTGTTCCGTTTCAAGGACGAGGCCGACGTGATTGCAATGGCCAACGATACCGAGTTCGGCCTGGCTTCTTACTTCTATGCTCAGAACATGAGCCGCGTGTTCCGTGTGGCCGAAGCGCTGGAGTACGGCATGGTGGGGATCAACACCGGCCTGATCTCCAACGAGCTGGCTCCGTTCGGTGGCATCAAGTCTTCGGGTCTGGGCCGCGAAGGCTCCAAGTACGGCATCGAAGACTACCTGGAAATCAAATACCTGTGCCTGAGCGTTTGACGCTGCGGGCTTGACCGGTAGCCGGGCGTTGCAGCAGTCGATCATCGTATGCTGCTGCAATCTACCCCGGCTGCTTAATCCTTGAACTACGCCGACCGATGAGCGGCGAATGAGGAATACATGAGCAATACAAACGAATCCCTGATGCAGCGCCGCCAGAACGCCGTTCCACGTGGTGTTGGTCAGATCCACCCGATCTTTGCCGCATCGGCGAAGAACGCCACCGTTACCGACGTCGAAGGTCGTGAGTTCATCGACTTCGCCGGTGGTATCGCGGTTCTGAACACCGGTCACTTGCATCCGAAAATCATCGCGGCTGTGCAAGAGCAACTGACCAAGCTGTCTCACACCTGTTTCCAGGTACTGGCTTACGAGCCGTATGTGGAGCTGTGCGAAAAAATCAACGCACGGGTTCCTGGTGATTTCGCCAAGAAAACCCTGCTGGTGACCACCGGTTCCGAAGCCGTGGAAAACGCCGTCAAGATTGCTCGCGCAGCGACTGGCCGTGCCGGCGTGATTGCGTTCACCGGTGCTTACCACGGTCGTACCATGATGACCCTGGGCCTGACCGGTAAGGTTGTGCCTTACTCGGCCGGCATGGGGCTTATGCCGGGTGGTATCTTCCGCGCCCTTTACCCGTGCGAGCTGCATGGCGTGAGCGTTGATGACTCCATCGCCAGCATTGAGCGCATCTTCAAGAACGACGCAGAGCCCAAGGATATTGCCGCCATCATCATCGAGCCTGTGCAGGGCGAAGGTGGATTCTATGTGGCGCCGAAGGCGTTCATGCTGCGTCTGCGCGAGCTGTGCGACAAGCATGGCATTCTGTTGATCGCTGACGAAGTGCAGACCGGCGCAGGCCGTACCGGTACTTTCTTTGCCATGGAGCAGATGGGCGTTGCTGCCGATCTGACCACCTTTGCCAAGTCCATTGCAGGTGGTTTCCCGCTGGCGGGCGTCTGCGGCAAGGCTGAGTACATGGATGCCATTGCTCCGGGCGGTCTGGGCGGCACTTACGCGGGTAGTCCGGTGGCTTGCGCTGCGGCGCTGGCTGTTCTGGAAGTGTTTGAAGAAGAAAAACTGCTGGAACGCTGCAAGACAGTGGGCGAGCATCTGGTCTCCGGTCTGAAAGCCATCCAGGCCAAATACCCTGTCATTGGCGAAGTCCGTGCTCTGGGCGCGATGATCGCTGTAGAGCTTTTCGAAGACGGCGACAGTCACAAGCCAAACGCCGCCGCTGTCGCTCAGGTTGTGGCCAAGGCTCGTGACAAGGGACTGATCCTGTTGTCGTGTGGCACTTATGGCAACGTCCTGCGTGTCTTGGTGCCCTTGACGGCCGATGATGAGTTGCTGAACAAAGGTCTGGCGATTCTGGAAGAATGCTTCGCAGAGATTGCCTGAGAAAATATGGTTGCAGATTGAATGATTTGTGACCAGACAGACAGAAAAAACCCTGCCTCGGCAGGGTTTTTTCGTCTTGAGGGCAGGATTTCTCGCTTGTAGCTATATATCCGGACGAAGGCTTTGGCTAAGGTGAGCGAATCGATGTCGGAGAGTTCTGATGACTGCTGTAGATTTGACTGCGATGCCTCGCGTATTGATTGCTGAGTCGGATCCGTGGGTTCGCGAAACCCTCAGCGATCTGGTGCTGAGCGTGCGGGCTGACGTCGAATTGGAGATGTGCAGCGACGGCAAGCAGGCCGTCGAAGGGATCAAGAAACACCTGCCGGATCTGGTGGTTGCGGCCAGAGAGTTGCCGGTTATCGATGGTTTGAGTCTGCTGCGTGGTATCCGCGCATTGCGTCGTCAACCTCCCATCCCCTTCATTCTGCTCAGCAATCGTAACGACAGCGCCAGCGTGCGGGAGGTCCTGCCGCTTGCGCCTACGGCTTACCTGACCAAACCCCTGAATACCGAAGGGCTGCGTCAGCGTCTTGAAGGTCTGTTGCTGGAGCGCCGTGCGCCGGTGCCGGGTGAGATGCCTGCACTGACGCCAGGACTGACCCTGACCAAGTTTCTCGAAAGAAGACGCGATGTGGCCGATGGTGCGCCCCTGTTTGTGGATGTCGCTACGGCGCTCAAGCTCAGCCAGAGTGGAGGCAGCGTCGACGCTGCCTTGCTTGAGCAGGAATTACGCAATGACCCGCACATTACGGCGGTCTTGATTGCGGCAGCCAATACCGCTGCACAGCATCTGGGCAAGCCTGTCCAGACATTGGGGTTGGCCATCGGTGTGCTGGGCGCGGTGCAGAGCGCCAGTATCGTGAGCGCCCTGGCCAAGAAACGCATGGCCGTGCTGACAGACGATGCGCTGTTGGTCCAGGCCAGCAAGTTCTGGACAATGTCGCAACGTACTGCCGAATACGCGCGCATTCTGGGTGGCATGCTGGAGCTGGATGTCGAACGCTGCTTCTGTGCGGGGTTGTTGCAGTCGCTGGGAGATCTGGCGGTTTTGGGTTGCCTGCAGGAATGGTTGCTGGCAGGCGGTCATCTGGACGAAGAAGTGATCAGGCAATCTCTGGAGCAATACTCCGCTGCCTACGGTTCAGCCCTGCGTACCCGCTGGCGTCTGCCGCTCGAGCTGCGTGAGCTGATTGCTGCGGTGTATCAGTACAACACCGGCATCTACACCCGCGAAGTGTTGGCCATGAACCTCGCCGGGCAGATGGCTCGTCTGGGTGAGCATGAAAGCGTGACGACGCTGGTCAAGACCAAATCAGCCAAGCTGTTGAAACTGAGCGTCGGGGACTTGCAGCGTCTGCGCAAGAAACTCACTGGCGTGACCGACCCAAGCCTGCTGGTGCCGGTTGCGGTTGAGGCACCGGAGCCGGAAAAAGAAGCGGATACCGATCTGCTGGATATTACGTCAGAGCCTGTGGACCCGGGGGTGGCCAGTGCGGAAGACCCTGGCGTCGGTGTTCAGGAATTGCCGAAGGGGTGAGGTTTTTCGCGAATCAACTCGCTTCAGTCGCCAGCAGGCTGCCTTCCACACACACAAGAGATAATTCATTCGCGAAGGCTTCACACCAGAACGATCTGGTTCTTGCCCTGGCGTTTTGCCTGATACATGGCCGCATCCGCTCGTGCATAGAGCGCTTCCAGGCTGCTATCTTCCGGACCCAGATTGGTCAGGCCCTGGCTGGCGGTGATGCCGAACGTCGTGTTGTTGCACTGAAAACTCTGACGCTGGATTTCACGTTGCAGGCGCTCGGCGATCTGCATGGCCATCTCGGGGGCGCAGCCAGGAAATACGGCGGCAAACTCTTCCCCGCCAATACGCCCGAACAGGTCACCGCGACGTAGCGCCGAGCGGCCGCTTTCGGCGATACGCTGCAGCACCACATCGCCTTCCTGGTGGCCGTAAGTGTCATTCACCAGTTTGAAGTCATCCACATCCAGCAGCAGAAAGGCCAATGGCGTGCCATTGAGCCGCGCCAGCTCGAACTCGCGCTGGGCACATTCGAAGAAGTGGCGGCGGTTGCTGCTCTGAGTCAGCACATCGGTGGTAGCCAGGCGCTGAAGTTCATCTTCGAGGTGTTTTTTCTCGGTGATGTCTTCGGCGATGCCGACCACTATCAGGCGCTGGCTGGGATCGGTCCGGTGGCTGACGAAACACTTGTCGCTCAACCAGCGAATCTCGCCATCGGCACGGATGATCCGGTATTCGCGATCTTCGATGGAGCCTTTTTCGATGACGTCGCTCAGGCTGCGTTCGGCATAGTTCAGGTCATCGGGGTAAATACTGTCGCGCCATTCCGCGAAGTCAGCCAGCAGCAGGCCCGCCGAGCGTCCGAATATCTTTTCGTAGGCTGGGCTGACATAGACCATGCGCTGGGTTTCCCAGTCGAACGCCCAAAGTACGGCATTGACGCTTACCAGCAGTGAACTGAAGAGTTGTTCGCGCTCGCTCAGGCGAGCCACTTCGGCCTGGGCATGCATCAAGGCCAGCAGGGTTTCTGCTGCCGCAGGTATCTCGGCTATTTGTGTGGCCGTGGGTAGGGCGATTGCTGTCTGCTTTTCCATCGTGCGGCATCTCAAGTGACGTGCGGCCAGACCCGCAACATCCACCCAAACAGATTATGGGGACGCCATTGAGATTGATTTTCAGGGGGGAAGTTCCGGTATCGGCGCGCCCTGGGCGGGACGCGCCGATCAACGGTGTCAGGCGTGAGCGGGGCGCAGGGAGTAGGTTTTCAGCTGATCTGCAAAGTCGCGCAGGGACTGGATACCGCTGGCCTCGGCTTCCTGTACCCACTCCTTGATGGCAGTGAGCATGTCATGGCCATTGCTGCTGGTCTTGAGCCAGATCTGTTGCAGGGCCAGGCGTTTCTCGTAGATCACTTTCAAGGCATGGCTGTGTTCGAGCATGGCCTGGATGCGGACGTGATGCTTGTCCTCCAGCAGGCTGGTTTCCCGGGAAAGCAGGCGTTTGGCGCGGTGGAACTGATGACGCACCGAGGCATCGGCCTTGGCCAGTTCCTGTGCAACCAGCGGGCCGATGACCAGCTTGCGGTACTGGGCCATGATCTGGAAGCGGTTGTTGAGGATCGCCATGGCGGTGTCCATGTCCATGTGACCCTTGCCTTCGACCCGGTGGGCAATCGGCGCGACCCGCTGGACCTTGGCCAGACGCAGCGCGCTGAACAGCTTGATCCAGGCCCAGCCCATGTCGAACTCCCAGGGCTTGACCGACAGCTTGGCCGAGTTGGGGTAGGTGTGGTGATTGTTGTGCAGCTCTTCGCCACCGATCACGATGCCCCATGGCACCAGATTGGTCGCCGCATCACGGCACTCGAAGTTGCGATAGCCCACGGCATGACCCAGACCGTTGACCACGCCCGCGGCCCAGAACGGAATCCACATCATCTGCACGGCCCATACGGTGATGCCGAGCACACCGAACAGCGCCAGGTCGATGACGGCCATCAGGGCGATGCCCAGCATCTTGTAGCGCGAATACAGATTGCGCTCGATCCAGTCCTCGGGGCAGTTCTTGCCGTAGATACGCAGGGTATCCTGATTCTGCGCTTCGGCACGGTAAAGCTCGGCACCCTTGCGCAGAACGGTGGAAAGACCTTTGACGACCGGGCTGTGCGGGTCATCGACGGTTTCGCATTTTGCGTGGTGCTTGCGGTGGATGGCTGTCCACTCGCGGGTGTTCTGTGCCGTGGTCAGCCACAGCCAGAAACGGAAGAAGTGTTTGAGCCCTGCGTTGAGTTCCAGGGAGCGGTGGGCGGAGTAGCGATGCAGGTAAACCGTAACGCCGACGATGGTCACGTGGGTCATTACCAGTGTGACCGCTATTAACTGCCAGACGGAAAGGTCGAGCAAACCGTTGTACCACATAGGCTGTTTGGCCCTCGGTAGAGACGCGTGTGAAAAACAAAGTAACAAGCGCATTATCACTTAGCCTTCACAGAAAACCAGTCGCTCTTTTAGATAAGAGTCGCAGGATGTTTCTTGATTTATAATCCGGTCATTTTGTAAGGCTTTATGCATTCTTATGAACAATTCTTCTTGGGAAGCCCTGCGGACCGCTCTTTTGTACGGGGTGTCCTCTGTTTTGTGGTTTGTGGCGTGCGATGAGCTGTTGCCATATTGGATCGAAGAACCGGCTGAATTGGCCTTCTGGCAGCAGATGGGCGGTTATCTCTGGATAGTGCTCAGCACGGTCATGATTTTCATCGCTCGTGGGCGATTGCTCAGGTTCATGGGCGTCGATGCACAGCTACGCCGTCAGCAGGAGGAAGATCAGGAGCGCCTGCGGTTGGCCTCGGCAGTGTTCGACAGCACCCGCGAAGGGGTATTGGTGACCGATGAGAAGGGCTTGATCGTTCATGTGAACCGCGCCTTCATGGAAATCACCGGTTATCAGGCCGATGAAGTGCTGGGCTTCAACCCGAGCAAATTCAAGTCCGGTCGCCATGGCCCCGAGTTCTACCGGCAGATGTATCGCTCCATTCTCAGTGCCGGGCAATGGAGCGGCGAGATCTGGAACCGGCGCAAGAGCGGCGACATTTATCCACAATGGCAGAGCATTCGTGGCATCAAGGACCAGGATGGCCAGATCAGGCACTTCGTGGCGGTATTCTCGGACATTACGGCCATCAAGCGTTCCGAGCAGGAACTGGCCCAACTGGCTCATTACGATGCCCTGACAGACCTGCCGAATCGGCTGCTGTTCACTGACCGCGCCACTCAGGCGCTGGCGCATGCCCGCTCCAGCAAGCGCGGTTGTGCCTTGCTGCTTATCGACCTGGACCACTTCAAGAACATCAATGACAGCCTGGGCCACAGTGTAGGCGACCAGGTGCTCAAGGCGGTGGCCGAGCGTCTGAAGGGCCTGTTCGACAGTGAACTGACCCTGGCGCGGCTGGGCGGCGACGAGTTTGCGCTGCTGGTGAAAAACTGCCAGCAGACCGTACAGGCTGCCGCCCTGGCCCAGCAGATCATCGACAGTTTCAAGAAGCCTTTTCTGCTCGACGAGCATGAATTGTTCATGACCGCCAGTATCGGTATCAGCCTGTTTCCCGGCGATGCGTCGACAGTCGTGCAGTTGTTGCGCAACGCAGATTCCGCTCTGTTCAAGGCCAAGAGCGACGGGCGCGAAGGTTATGCGCTGTACACCGAAGAGCTTACGGCGCATGCCCAGCAGCGGGTTGAACTGGCCAGTGAGTTGCACCGGGCCATCGAGCAGCAGGAATTGAGGGTGTTCTACCAGCCGATTCATGACCTGCAGAACAGCCATATCAAGGGTGTTGAAGCCCTGGTGCGCTGGGAGCATCCAAGGCGCGGCATGGTTTCGCCGGGAGAATTCATTCCGATTGCCGAGCAGAGCGGGCTGATCGCCGATATCGATGCCTGGGTCCTGAGCACGGCCTGCCGGCAGATGCGCGCCTGGCTGGAGGAGGGCGTCAATCTGTCATTTGTCGCGGTGAATATATCCAGCCGGCTGTTCAGTCATGGTGATCTGGACCTGCAAGTGGCTCAGGTGCTGCGTGAGACCGGCCTGGATCCTGCGTTTCTGGAACTGGAAGTCACCGAAAGTGCGGTGATGGACGACCCCGAGCAGGCCATCGAACAACTGCATCGGTTGCGCAATCTGGGCCTGAGCCTGGCCATCGATGATTTCGGTACGGGTTATTCATCGCTGCTGCGACTCAAGCGCATGCCGGTGCAGAAGCTGAAAATCGATCAGGGCTTCGTTGCCGGTTTGCCGGTCGATGATGACGATATCGCGATTGTGCGCATCATCATTGCCCTGGCCCGGAGCATGGGCATGCGGGTTCTGGCCGAAGGGATCGAGCATGCCGAGCAGGCGGGGTTTCTTCTGGAAAACGGTTGCCAGCTTGGTCAGGGCTACTGGTTCGCTCGTCCGATGCCTGCTGAAAAGATCGATTGGTTGCGAGCACCGGACTTTCGCCAGCCCGTTATCTGAATGATTTTTGCCTGTGAAAGCCAGGCCGGCCGGGGCGTGCAATGCGCTCCGGCTGCATGCTGCAATGCCAAATGACTTTTGGTTATATCTGCATTCTTAAATAGTCTTTTTAAGAATAACTCTGCCTATCTAATATTGCCTCACCGCCACAAGCCGTCGCCCCCAGTCGCGACAGGCAGGCCTCTCAAATTTCAAGGAATACGATTATGAGCGCATCTCTACGTAGTGTTGACGGTCAGGACGAAGCAGCAATTCTGCGTGAAATTCAGAGTGCGCTGCGTGACCTGCGTTTTGGCGCCGTCGAAATTACCGTGCACAACGCGCAAGTGGTTCAGATCGAGCGTAAGGAAAAGTTTCGTCTGCAGAACTCCGGCGCCAAGCCGAGCTGACTGCACACCCGACTGGTTAACCGGAGGGCTTCACTTTGACTCCTGATACACCCGTGAACAGCAGCGCTCCATTCCGAATGCGGTTTTGAAGCGCCAAGAAGAATCAAAAAAAGCCAACACTTAGAATTTCCAGGAGCTCCACCTTATGTCAATTCGCCGTTTCGCCTTGGCTGCTCTGGCCAGCGCTGTTTTTGCAGGTTCCGCTGTTGCAAAGGATTATGAATTGCTCAACGTGTCCTATGATCCGACACGCGAGCTGTATCAGGAGTACAACGCAGAGTTCGCCAGCTACTGGAAAAAGGCTCATCCGGACGACACCGTTACCGTCAAGCAGTCCCATGGTGGTTCGGGCAAGCAGGGCCGTGCGGTCATCGACGGTCTGCGCGCCGACGTCGTGACCCTGGCCCTGGCCGGCGACATCGACGAAATCGCCAAGCTGGGCAAGACATTGCCTGAGAACTGGCAGACTCGCCTGCCGGATGCCAGTACCCCTTACACGTCGACCATCGTGTTCCTGGTGCGCAAGGGCAACCCTAAAGGCATCAAGGACTGGGGCGACCTGATCAAGCCGGGCGTTTCGGTCATTACGCCGAACCCCAAGACCAGCGGCGGTGCGCGCTGGAACTTCCTGGCAGCCTGGGCCTATGGCCTGAAGTCCGGCGGCAGCGAAGCCAAGGCCAAGGAATACGTGCAGACTCTGTTCAAACACGTACCGATCCTGGACACCGGCGCTCGCGGTTCGACCATTACCTTCGTCAACAACGGTCAGGGTGACGTGTTGCTGGCCTGGGAAAACGAAGCATTCCTGGCGCTGAAGGAAGACGGCGGCAACGACAAGTTCGATATCGTCGTGCCTTCCCTGTCGATCCTGGCCGAGCCGCCTGTTGCGGTCGTCGACAAGAACGCCGAGAAGAAAGGCAACACCGAAATCGCCACCGAATACCTGAAGCACCTGTACAGCAAGGCCGGTCAGGAAATCGCAGCCAAGAACTTCTATCGTCCGCGTGATCCGGAAGTTGCCGCCAAATACGAGAAGCAATTCCCGAAACTGGAGCTGGTAACTATCGACAAAGACTTTGGCGGCTGGAAAACTGCGCAGCCGAAATTTTTCAATGACGGCGGTGTGTTCGACCAGATTTACCAAGCGCAGTAACCTGTGCAGCCAGGCGGTATTGCCCGATAAGGCATGCCGCCCAGGACACGTTCATTAGCCCGGATTCGTTTCCGGGCTTTGTGCAAGCGCAACCAAGGACTTTTATGTCGCGTCGTATCTCCCCCGTCATACCCGGCTTCGGGCTGACGCTGGGCTACACCTTGGTGTACCTCAGTCTCATTGTGCTCATACCGCTGGCGGCCATGTTTTTTCATGCCGCGCAGCTCACCTGGGATCAGTTCTGGAACATCATCACCGCTCCGCGCGTGATCGCTGCCTTGAAGCTGAGTTTCGGTACCGCGTTCTACGCAGCCCTGATCAATGGCGTTATCGGTACGCTGCTGGCCTGGGTGCTGGTGCGTTATACCTTCCCGGGCCGCAAGATCATCGATGCGATGATCGATCTTCCGTTCGCTCTGCCAACCGCCGTTGCCGGTATCGCGCTGACCGCGCTTTACGCACCCAATGGTCTGGTCGGGCAGTTCGCCACCGATCTGGGTTTCAAGATCGCCTACACCCCTCTGGGTATCACCCTGGCGCTGACGTTCGTGACCATGCCGTTTGTGGTGCGTACCGTGCAGCCGGTGCTGGCCGACATCCCGCGTGAGGTCGAAGAGGCGGCTGCCTGCCTGGGCGCTCGCCCGCTGCAGGTGTTCCGCTACATTCTGGTGCCTGCCTTGTTGCCGGCGTGGCTGACCGGGTTTGCGCTGGCTTTCGCCCGGGGTGTCGGGGAGTACGGCTCGGTGATCTTCATCGCCGGTAACATGCCGATGAAAACCGAAATCCTGCCGCTGTTGATCATGGTCAAGCTCGACCAGTACGACTACACCGGCGCTACGGCTATCGGCGTGATGATGCTGGTGGTTTCCTTCATTCTGTTGCTGCTGATCAACTTGTTGCAGCGACGTATCGAAACCCCATCCTGAGGAGGCGCGCATGTCTTATTCATCTGTTTCTGCCGCCGCCGATGCCAACGCTGCACGCCGTGGCAACTCAACCGCACGTCGGGTCCTGATCGGCCTTGGCTGGCTGATCTTCGCCCTGTTTCTGGGGTTGCCGCTGTTCATCGTGGTGTCCCAGGGGCTGAAAAACGGTCTGGGTGCGTTCTTCTCCGCGATTCTCGAGCCCGATGCACTGTCGGCACTCAAGCTGACGGTGATTGCGGTGTTGATTTCGGTGCCGCTCAACCTGATCTTCGGTGTCAGCGCCGCCTGGTGCGTGAGCAAGTACTCATTCCGCGGCAAGAGCATTCTGGTGACCCTGATCGACCTGCCGTTCTCGGTATCGCCGGTCATCGCCGGTCTGGTCTATGTGCTGATGTTCGGTGCCCAGGGCCTGTTCGGGCCATGGTTGCAGGATCACGACATCCAGATCGTCTTTGCCTTGCCGGGCATTGTGCTGGCGACCATTTTCGTGACCGTGCCTTTCGTGGCCCGCGAACTGATCCCGCTGATGCAGGAGCAGGGCACCCAGGAAGAAGAGGCTGCACGTCTTCTGGGCGCCAATGGCTGGCAAATGTTCTGGCACGTCACGGTGCCCAATATCAAATGGGGTCTGATCTACGGCGTGGTGCTCTGTACCGCACGGGCCATGGGTGAATTCGGCGCGGTGTCGGTGGTGTCCGGCCACATCCGCGGCGTCACCAATACCCTGCCGCTGCACGTCGAAATCCTCTACAACGAGTACAACCACGTGGCAGCCTTTGCCGTGGCGAGCCTGTTGCTGATCCTGGCGCTGTTCATCCTGCTGCTCAAGCAGTGGAGCGAATCCCGCATTAACCGTCTGCGCCAAAGCGCGGCGGAGGAATAATCATGTCGATCGAAGTCCGTAACGTCAGCAAGAACTTCAACGCCTTCAAGGCCCTGAACGCTATCAATCTGGATATCCAGAGTGGCGAGCTGGTTGCCTTGCTCGGCCCGTCAGGCTGCGGCAAGACCACCTTGCTGCGCATCATTGCCGGTCTGGAAACCCCGGATGCAGGCAGCATCGTGTTCCACGGTGAGGATGTCTCCGGTCACGATGTGCGTGATCGCAATGTCGGGTTCGTTTTCCAGCACTACGCGCTGTTCCGTCATATGACGGTGTTCGACAACGTGGCCTTTGGCTTGCGCATGAAGCCCAAGAATCAGCGCCCCAACGAAACCCAGATCGCCGCCAAGGTTCATGAGCTGTTGAACATGGTGCAACTGGACTGGCTGGCAGACCGCTATCCCGAGCAGCTTTCCGGTGGTCAGCGTCAGCGTATCGCTCTGGCGCGTGCCTTGGCCGTGGAGCCCAAGGTGTTGTTGCTGGATGAGCCTTTCGGTGCGCTGGATGCCAAGGTCCGCAAGGAACTGCGCCGCTGGCTGGCGCGTCTGCACGAAGACATCAACCTGACGTCGGTGTTCGTGACCCACGACCAGGAAGAGGCCATGGAAGTGGCAGACCGTATCGTGGTGATGAACAAGGGCGTGATCGAGCAGATCGGCTCGCCGGGCGAAGTGTACGAGGCTCCGTCCAACGACTTCGTCTATCACTTCCTGGGCGACTCGAACCGCCTGAGCCTGGGCGACGACGGTCATGTGCTGTTCCGTCCTCACGAAGTATCGCTGTCGCGTCAGGAACTGGAAGACCACCACGCTGCAGAAGTCCGCGATATCCGTCCGTTGGGCGCTACCACGCGCGTGACCCTCAAGGCTGAAGGCCAGAGCGATCTGATCGAAGTCGAAGTGGTGAAGGATCACGACAGCCTGGTAGGCCTGGCACGAGGCGAGACGCTGTTCTTCAAGCCGAAGGTCTGGCAGAAGATTTCGGGCGTCTAGCACAGGCTTGCAGGAGCGAATTCATTCGCGAATGAATTTGCTCTGTCTGCATTGCTAGTCCGTCAGAGGACTGTAGGAGGCAGCTTGCTGGCGACTTCACCGTTGTCGCCAGCAAGCTGCCTCCTACAGTGTTACACCGCGGTTTTCGGTGTATTGCGACGAACCGGTCCCGAACGCTCTTCGATGGCATGCTGCAACGGCTTGCGCATCCCCATCAGAAATGCCAGTTCCGCCACCACGAACAATGGCCCGATGATCAGGCCCATGACGTCGTCGACGAATGCCGGCTTGCGGCCTTCGTAGTAATGGCCGATGAACTGGATAATCCAGCCGATCACAAACAGCCCGACACCCGCACTCAGCCAGACCATGGTGGTCTGCTGCGCCAGGTTCGCGCCTGCCCAGATGCAAAGCCCGAGCATCACGGCCATCACCAGCCCCAGCGCCCGATCCAGCTTGAGATAGAACACGGTCGAGGCCAGCGCCACAAGCGCCGCAGGCGATAACCAGAACCCGCTCACGTCCCAGCCCGGGCGCGACAGCAATACCGCCACAGCCAGCACGATCAGAGGGATTCCCACGAAGTGGGTCACGATATTGCGTGAATCACGGTGATACGCCGCGTACTGGCTGAGATGATCGACAAGGTTTTTCATTATTATTCCTGCCTGAGACGATTATCGGGTTGGGCTACCGTATCGCTTTTGCAATACGAGCGTTTGGAAAAACAGGGAGCAAATATGACAAATGGAGCGGGATGGCGGTCAAGATTACTGTCCGATTACTGGTTTACCTATTTACCTGCCGACTTGCAGGATAGCCTGCTTGACGCCGCTCGGCAGCGGCGCAAGACACCCGGCAAACTGCTGTTCGAAAAAGGCGACCCTCCGTGCGGGCTTTATGTCCTGCTCGAAGGCTCTGTGCGCATGGGCGGCATTGACGAACAGCGTCTGACGCCCCGGCTCAAGGAGGTCAGGCCGCCTTACTGGTTTGGCGAGGTTTCGCTGTTCGACGGCATGCCCCGCATGCTGGATGCCTATTCGGTGGATCAGACGATCTTCCTGCAGATCCCCCATGAAACCCTCGTCCAGTGGCTGGAAAAGAACCCGCAGCACTGGCGTTATTTCGAGGCATTGCTCAGCCATAAACTGGGCCTGGCCTTGCCCGGTGCCGAAAAAATGCAGCAATTGCCTGCCAGGGCCAGAGTGGCCTGGCGCCTGTTGTTGCTGTGTGAAGGCTATGGCCATTTGAGTCATGCACGACGCCTTGCCACGCTGGACGACATCCTGGCCACGAACACCTTGTCGCTGTCCCGGCCTGACGTCCTTGAAGCCCTCGACGATCTGCATCAGCGCAAGATCGTGCGCCTTGGCGACGAACAGGTGGAAGTCTTCGATGTGGTCGCGCTGCGCAAGGTTGCCAATTTCTCGCGGGCCAGGGTTATGGGCTGATACAAGTCGAAAACGGTTTTGCCTGGATCGCGGCAAGAGCCCGCTGTTCACTCATCATCCAGGAAGCCGATACCAGGCATCGGGCTTCCACCAGACCATGTACCTTTGAGAATTCGTCGATCAGGTTTCGTCTGAATATTGGCTCATGGTGCGCAATTCGGTTGCGTAGCAAGCGTATTGCTTCCAGATCTGTTGCCAGCCTCAGTCTGTGAGCCGATACCGTTTTTGTCGGGTCCAGGTTCGGGAACAGGGAAAAGAGGTGAGTATTCCAGATCCGCTGATCATGGCGGCTCGTAAACATCTTTTCCCAGAACACGAATTTGAGCTCGACAACAATGCGATCCGTGGTGCGAAAGCGGTTACGGGTGTCAATCAGGTCTTGGCGTTGCTGGTAACCGTATCCTTTGGAGACAGGAAGACTGTTTTCAAAGTTTTTGTCCCAAGGCCAATGGTCCCCATAAACCAACTTGAGCGCATCCGATACAGCATTGCGTACAGCTACCTCGCAAATGTGGAGTGGGGTCAGTAAGGAGCCAGAAACGTGAGCGTTCCATGCGTAGAGTCTTACTGCATCCTCGCAGGAGAGTCCTGCTGCCACAGCTGCGGCCTCGTAGGTTGCAAATCTTGCCGGTGACAAAGCGAGGCGGATAGCTGGCGCGACAGGTTGAGCAAGCGTTGACGACAACGGTGAATATCCTTATATTTCGTTCACTAGCCGAGGGAAACGAGGGCGAAAGCCTCCACCCGCGGACATATGAAAGTAGTTCACGAAAGACCCACCTCTCGGTGGGTTTTTTCGTTTTCGGCGCTGAATTTACCACCAGGTTTTCAAGGTCTCCACGCCTTATCGCTGTGTGGGAATTGTGGGACTTTCAGGATTTTTTCATTTGGCTGAGCAGCCGCATGCAGGTGATTGGAATCTGATATCACCTCGCCAACTCATTTCGATACTGCTCCGGCGTTTGTCCTGTCCAGCGTTTGAAGGCGCGGTTCAGGCTGTCGATATCGGCAAAGCCCAGCAGGTAGGCGGCTTCGCTCAGGGAAACCTGTGGGTCGCTCATGTGCAGCAGCGCCAGGTTCTGGCGACATTGCTTGAGCAACAGGTCATAACGGCAGCCTTCGTCGGCCAGGTGCCGTTGCAGGCTGCGCGGGCTCAGGTTCAAGGCCTGGGCAATGCTTTCGGCCGAGGGTTCACCTTCGGGCAGCAGGTTCTCGATGGCCGAGCGCACGCGCTGCTCCCAGATCAGTGGCTGGAGTTGTTCGCCGTTGTGGGATTGCTCGCTCAGTTGCGAGGGGTTGTCGTCCAGATGGCAGTCGAAGTCGGCGCACGCGAATGTCAGCAGGTTTTCTGTTGCCGAGAAGTACAGCCGCGCACGGAAGAAGTCCTGCCAGGGTTGAGGATTGGCGGGGGCGGGCCGCTGCAGGTGGACGCTCAGCGGTGCATAGCTGCGTCCCAGCCGGTTACGGCAGGTGCGTACATAAATGGCGGCAAAGGCATCCAGCACTTCATGGGCAGGTGCCGGAGTATCTGCCGGTGCATTGAAGCGCAGCTCATAGTGTTCATCGACCCGCTTGAAGCTCAGGGCCAGCGCGTCATCGGCCATCGAGTGGTAGCGCACGATACGTTCGAATACTTCCCGCAAGGACTCGCTGGCCACCAGGGTGTAGCCCAGTGCATGAAAGGTGGTCGGGCTGACGAAGCGCGAGACCCGCAAGCCCAGCGCCTGATCCTGACTGGCCTGAACCGCCAGTTGCCAGAGCCGGTGTGTTGCGACGGGCGAATACTCGGCGTTGGGAGTGTCAATGAGGTGGGGATCAAGTCCTGCTTCCTTGCACAGCGCAAAGCTGTCCAGGCCCAGAACATCGAGTTGTTTGCGCAATGCGCGGGTCCAGGTGGCAAAGCTGTTTGACTCGGGCATATGAAAGACCCTTCCTGTCATCTATTGCTGCTCAAGATCGGTCGGTGCCGACAGGTATCGATGGCAACTCCTTTGCCCGATACCGATGTCAGAGCATGGAAGCATTTATGACACTTGTGCAAGTGCTGGCTGACTGAATGCATAACGGGCCATATGAAGCGTTGGGCATGTTCACGCTTTCTGTAGCTTTGCTGTAACCCGGCTGGTTTATCTTCCTTCCTGAAAGCGATTTTTAGAGGGATCGTCCTTGAGACAGGGGGGCGGTTCCTTTTTTTTCTATGCCTATATTCTTTATTTGCATTAATAAATAGCTACTTATTCCTTATCGGATATAAGTTTCCTCCCTATACTCGTTTCATGAATGCCCATATGCAGGAGGCGACCCCATGCACAACGAGTCGATTCGTTACCTGATCGTGCCAGGCTGGCAAGGGTCGCCTGAGGATCATTGGCAAAGTCACTGGCAGGCCAGTCTTCCCAACAGTGCGCGCGTCGAGCAGTACGATTGGCTCAAGCCGCGCCGTGAGGACTGGATTGGCGAGTTGCAGCGCATGATTTCCGCACAGGACACGCCGGTGATCCTGATCGCTCATAGCCTGGGCTGCATCACGGTTGCGCATTGGGCGCAACTGGCTCCGCTGGAGTCCTTGCGTCAGGTGCATGGCGCGTTGCTGGTGGCTCCTGCCGATGTCGAGCGCCCCAACTGCCCTCCTGCATTGCGCAATTTTTCACCTATTCCTCAGGACCTCCTGCCGTTTCCGACGCAGATTGTCAGTTCGGATAACGACCCGGCTGTCAGCTCACAGCGCGCCATGGAAATGGCCCGCAACTGGGGGGCCGAAGTGGGTTTCCTGAGTCAGGCGGGGCATATCAACGTCAAGTCGGGCCATCAACGCTGGGAGCAGGGTTTCGCTTACCTGTACCGCCTGCAAAACCGCTTGGAACAGCACGCACGTCGTCGGGCATGAGTTCATACCCTGGCGGCCATACCCTATTTTCGTCGGGCCATTTCGGGTCTGCCTGTTTTTAACGCTTGAGTCTGGCAAGGGCTCAGGCGGGAGTTTGTCATGAGCCTTGAGAATTTCGGTCAGCCCTTGCTGACCTTCCCTGAAGCGGACAAGAGTCCCCTCAGCATCCGCGCCAAAGCACTGGTTTTCATCGACCCGCGTTCTCGTCAGTTGCGCGAAGAAATGGAACAGTTGGCCCCTCGCTCGCTGCCGGTGCTGATTCGCGGCGAGTCCGGCACCGGCAAGGAACTGCTGGCGCGGCACATTCACCGTGGCAGTGACCGTTCCGGGCTGTTCGTGTCGGTCAACTGCGGTGCGATCAGCCCGTCCTACGCCGATGCAGAGTTGTTCGGCTATGCCGCAGGCGCACACAGCGTTTCGGGGAGCAGCCGTGCCGGCTGGTTCGGATCGGCCAATGGCGGCACTCTGTATCTGGATGAAATCGGCGACTTGCCGCTGCCGATTCAGATCAAGCTGCTGTCGGCCCTGGAAAACCATGAAGTCACCCGAGTCGGTGCCCATCAACCAAGCCCCGTGGATGTGCGTCTGGTGGCTGCGACCAGTATCGATCTGGCCCAGGCCGTGGAGGCCGGTAAGTTTCACGAGCGGCTTTACCACTACCTCAGCGAAGGACGGCTCGATCTGCCGGCCTTGCGCGAACAGCCCGGTAATATCCTGCCGTTGGCGGAGTACTTCGTGGGCATCTACAGCCAACGCCTGAACCTGCCGGTGCAGTTGCTCAGCGATGAAGCGCAGCATGCCCTGCAAGCCCATAGCTGGCCCGGCAATACACGGGAGCTGGAAAACGTCATTCACTTTGCCTTGCTGGTCAGCAGTGGCGAAGAGATTCTGCCGGAACACCTGAACCTGCCGCAAAGCACCAATCCGGTTGCTGAGGTCGAGCGGCTGGTGGGGCAGATACTGGTGGATGCCAAGGAAGAACAGCTTCTGGCCGTCAAACGCTTGCTGGAGCGCATTCAGTCCAAGGACTGAAAGTCAGCCCTGTTTTTGCCCTGCGCCCCTTTAGGGGCGTTTTTTTTGCGTGCCATACGATGGTTGAAATCAAACAGATATAAGGACTTAGCAAAAAAATCTTTTCTAGGAATAAGAAAGCCCGGTAATGTCCGCTCCATGCCCCCGATAGCCTGTGCATCAGGGGCAACACATTGGTGAGCTGTCGTTTCCACGACTTTGATTTCCTAAGGACATTGCATGAAAAAGACCTTGTTGTTGACCGCCCTGGCGGCTGCGCTTTCCATTGGCCTGGCTCAGGCTGGTGAAAAACTGGTGGTTGGCGCGACCCCTGTTCCACACGCTGAAATTCTGGAGCTGATCAAGCCAACCCTGGCCAAGGAAGGCGTGGATCTGGAAGTCAAGGTCTTCACCGACTACGTACAACCTAACGTGCAGCTCAACGAGAAACGTCTGGACGCCAACTACTTCCAGACCAAGCCTTACCTGGATGGCTTCAACAAGGGCAAGGGCGCCAAGCTGGTGACCGGCGTCGGCGTTCACGTCGAACCGTTCGGTGCTTACTCCTCCAAGCACAAGAGCCTGACCGATCTGCCTGAAGGCGCAACCGTTGCCATTCCGAACGAAGCCAGCAACGGCGGTCGTGCACTGCTTCTGCTGCAGAAGGGTGGCCTGATTACCCTCAAGGACCCGACCAACGCCCTGTCGACGGTAAAAGACATCGCCACCAACCCGAAGAAACTGAAGTTCCGCGAACTGGAATCGGCTTTGCTGCCGCGCTCTCTGAGCCAGGTTGACCTGGCGCTGATCAACACCAACTACGCGCTGGAAGCCAAGCTGAGCCCGCGCAAGGATGCGTTGATTATCGAGGGCTCCGATTCGCCTTACGTGAACTATCTGGTGACTCGTGAAGATAACGCCAACACCGACGCTATCCAGAAGCTGTCCAAGGCGCTGACCAGTCCTGAAGTGAAGGAATTCATCAACAAGAAGTACGACGGCGCGGTATTGCCGGCGTTCTGATTGTCGAGCGGATTGGGTCAATACCTTTTCCGGATGCCGCTTCCACGGAGTTCTCTGTGGGAGCGGCTTCAGCCGCGAAGCCTCCTAGCTCTTTCCGCGCTATGCATATGCCATAACGGTATTTAAATTTAATTTCTTATGCCTATAAAGTTCTGTCTCTATATTCATCTACATGTTTTGGAGTCGGAGCCCTATGTCCGCAGCCGCCCTAGCTTCATCGTCCCAAGCCGCCGAGCAACAGTTCGAGGTGCGTCCCCTCACCGGCAAGGTGGGCGCGGAAATCGTCGGGCTGGATCTGTCCAAAACCCTCAATGACGCCGACTTTGCCCGTGTGCACAAGGCGCATCTCGATTACCACCTGATCGTCTTTCGCGACCAGCACATCACCCCGCAGCAACAGATCGATTTCAGCCGCCGTTTCGGTGTGTTGCAGATCCATGTGCTCAAGCAGTTCCTGCTGGCCAACCACCCGGAAATCCTGATCGTCTCCAACATTGTCGAGAACGGCCAGCCTGTGGGGCTGGGGGATGCCGGCAAGTACTGGCATTCGGATCTGTCCTACAAGGAACTGCCGAGCCTGGGCTCGATGCTGTACGCCCAGGAACTGCCAAGCGAAGGCGGTGACACCCTGTTCGCTGACATGCACCTGGCCTGGGAAACCCTGCCGCAGCATCTGCGCGAGGCGGTCGAAGGTCGTTCCGCCGTTCACAGCTACACCGCCCGCTATGCCGAAGGGCATAACGCAGCCAGCTGGCGCCCGACTCTGACCCCGGAGCAACTGGCCCAGGTTGTGGAAGTGACTCATCCGATCGTCCGTACTCACCCGGAAAACGGCCGCAAGGCGCTGTTTGTCAGTGAGGGATTCACCACCCGCATCGTGGGGCTGCCGGAGGACGAAAGCCGTCAGATTCTGAGCGAGATTTATGCCCATAGCGTGCGTCCCGAGCACATCTATCGCCATCAGTGGCAGCCCAACGACATGGTCTTCTGGGACAACCGCTCCCTGATCCATCTGGCCGCCGGTTGCCCGACGCATCTGCGCCGCAAGTTGTATCGCACCACCATTCAAGGCGATGCGCCGTTTTGATTCAGGGGAATTGGTCATGAATGCTGTCGTGCAAAGCCATACGGCTAGCGAAGGTACAAACACGCAACAGGCCACTCAGCATGCCACTGAGGCCTTGTTGAAGGTTCAGGACGTGAGCCTTGAATACCGCACGCCCGAGCGGGTAGTGCGGGCTACTCATCAAGTCAGCTTTGAAGTCGATCCGGCTGATCGCTTCGTTCTGCTTGGCCCGTCCGGTTGCGGCAAGTCCACCTTGCTCAAGGCCGTGGCCGGGTTCATTCAGCCCAGCGAAGGACAGATTCGTCTGGCGGGTGTGCAGGTCAAGGAGCCAGGCCCGGACCGGATCGTGGTGTTCCAGGAGTTCGACCAGTTGCCGCCCTGGAAGACCGTGATCGAGAACGTGATATTCCCGTTGCTGGCATCGCGCACGCTAAAGCGTCCCGAAGCCCTGGAGCGTGCGCGTTACTACCTGGAAAAGGTTGGCCTCAGTGCCTTTGCCGACGCTTACCCGCACACCCTGTCCGGCGGCATGAAAGCCCGGGTAGCGATAGCCCGTGCCCTGGCGATGCAACCGAAAATCCTGCTGATGGATGAGCCCTTCGCGGCCCTCGATGCGCTGACCCGACGCAAGATGCAGGAAGAGCTGCTGGAGCTGTGGGAAGAAGTGCGTTTCACGCTGCTGTTCGTGACCCACTCCATCGAAGAAGCGCTGGTGGTCGGCAACCGCATCCTGTTGCTGTCCCCTCATCCGGGCCGTGTGCGGGCGGAAATCAACAGCCATCAGTACGACCTGAAAAGCCTTGGCGGCATCGGTTTCCAGCAGACCGCGCAGCGTATCCATCGCCTGCTGTTCGATGAAGGTGAAGCCGGCCAGACCGAGTCCGAGCTGAATTTCCAGGATATCCGCATCGCTTATTGAGGCCTGCTCAAGCGCCTCGACCTGAACACAGAGAAACCGACATGAGCCTTTCACCCCCCGTTCGTGAAGAATACGAAGTCACGCTGGAGCCCTTCACCCAGAAGGATCTGGTGCGCGACATCCCTCTGGCCCAACGCATCTGGCAACGGGGCTGGGTCCGCAAGAGCCTGATCATGGTCCTGCTGGCCGTGCTCTGGGAAGTCGCCGCCCGCATCCAGAACAACGACCTGCTGTTGCCCGGCTTTCTGCAGACTGCCACGGCGTTCTATGACGGCATCATCACCGGTGAATTGCCCGGCAAGGTCTGGATCTCCCTGAAGGTACTGATCCAGGGTTATCTGATCGGTATCGTCCTCGCGTTCGGCCTGACCACACTGGCGGTCTCGACCCAACTGGGCCGTGACCTGCTCAGCACCCTGACTGCGATGTTCAATCCGTTGCCTGCCATTGCCCTGTTGCCGCTGGCGCTGTTGTGGTTCGGCCTTGGGCAGAACAGCCTGATCTTCGTGCTGGTGCATTCGGTGCTCTGGGCGCTGGCGCTCAATACCTATGCCGGGTTTCTCGGGGTTTCGGAAACCCAGCGCATGGCCGGTCGCAACTATGGCCTCAAGGGGTTGCGCTTTGTCTGGCACATCCTGATTCCGGCGGCGCTGCCTTCGATTCTCGCTGGCCTGAAAATCGGCTGGGCCTTCGCCTGGCGCACCCTGATCGCGGCCGAACTGGTGTTCGGCGCGTCCTCGGGCAAGGGCGGTCTGGGCTGGTACATCTTTCAGAACCGTAACGAGCTGTATACCGACAAGGTTTTTGCAGGGCTGGCGGCGGTGATTCTCATCGGCCTGCTGGTGGAAAACCTGCTGTTTGCCAACATCGAGCGCCTGACGGTCAAGCGCTGGGGCATGCAGCGTTAAGTGCATGGAACGCTTGGTTTCTTATCGTCTTTCGAGTTTTTGTGAGGGTTTCATGGTTACTTCTTTCAAACGTCCTGCGCTCACTTCACTGGCTGCTGCACTGGGGCTGGCAGGCACACTGCTCAGCGGCGGCGCGCAAGCCGAAGGCAAGATCAGCATCGCTCAGCAGTTCGGCATCGGTTATCTGATTCTGGATGTGGTGCGCGATCAGAAACTGATCGAGAAGCACGGCAAGGAGCAAGGCCTGGACATCCAGGTCGACTGGAACAGCATTTCCGGCGCTACCGCGATGAACGAAGCGTTGCTGGCCGGTGCGCTGGATGTGGTGTCGGCAGGCGTGCCACCGATGCTGACCATCTGGGACCGCACCAAGGGCAAACAGAACGTCAAGGCCATTGCCTCGCTGGGCTCGATGCCCAACTACCTGCTGACCAACAACCCGAATGTCAAAACCCTGAAAGACTTCACCGACAAGGACCGCATCGCAGTGCCGGCGGCAGGTGTGGGCTTCCAGTCGCGTACCTTGCAGATCGAGACGGCCAAGCAGTTCGGAAACGAGAACTTCAAGAAGTTCGACAATATCTCCGTCAGCCTCGCGCACCCCGACGCCACCTCGGCGTTGATCGCCGGTGGTTCGGAAATCAACTCGCACTTCTCCAGCCCGCCTTTCCAATACCAGGCGCTGGAAAACCCCAACGTTCATAAAGTACTGAGCAGCTACGACGTGCTGGGCGGCCAGGCCACCTTCAACGTGCTCTACACCACCGAAAAATTCCACGACGAAAACCCCAAGACCTACAAGGCGTTCTACGACGCGCTGGCCGAGGCCGAGAAAATCATCAAGGCCGACAAACCGGAAGCAGCCAAAACCTACATTCGCGTTGAACAATCGAAACTGCCGCTGCCGTTTGTAGAAAAAATCGTCTCCGACCCGGAAATCGACTTCACCATCACCCCGCAACGCACCTTCATCTATGCCGAAAAACTGCATGAGCTGGGCGTGTTGAAAAACAAGGCTGCGAGCTGGAAGGATTACTTCTTCGAAGAAGCCCATGGTGGATCGGGTAGCTGATGGTGGGAGGCAGCTTGCTGGCGACTTCAGTGTACGGATGCATAATGTCTGTCGGTTTTCTGCACCTTAACTAATCATCGGCATTACTTGGTAGGAGCGAATTTATTCGCGAAAGCTGCATTCCAGGCGATAGATTTTTTGTGAATGTATCGGCCTCTCGCGAATGAATTTGCTCTTACAATGGTGCGATGATTTCCACTGCGGTGCAGGCTGTTAATATCGAACGATTTTTAATTGGCCGACCCTCGCGACCAGCTCCCGAGCAAATGCATCCTCGGAGGTGAAACTGGATGCTTCTACCCAATCAATGAACCACTCGACATCCAGTATCGCAAAAATCTTCAACCAGTTAACTTCTTTGACTTCACAAGCCGGGACAGTACATCCTCCCAATCCGTGCCCCTTGCCTTCGAAAAACAGAAAATAGCTTTCTGCATAACAATAGCCGATCAACTTAGGCCAATCCGAACTATGAGGTCGTTCCGGTACAAGATCCTTTTCGGCAATAACGTAAAAATCCTGGACCTTATGCGGCGGCGAGGCTGGGCGGTGGCTTGAAAGCCATGACAGGCATTGCATTGCCTTGTCGATATCATTCATCCAGCCCGATTCTCTCTTGTCAATCTCCGTAAAAGTTCCGGCCACCTCCCGGCGGTAATAGACCATCCAGCCATCTCGCCCTTCATTGACGATCAAATAGGTATGCCCATAACCTTCGACCGTCAGTGACCAGCAACCGAAATATGGTCGCTCATCCAAGAAGTCGATAACGTTGAATCCGGCACGTTGGACAGCGTTTTTCAGTTCAGGGTAGGGCATACGACAAGCTCCATGTGCATAAGGCAAAAAATTAAACTACATTGCCACTCCTGAAGCTTTCAATCTAAAGAGCTTCAATATGTTCTGGACCACCATCACGAATGAGTCTGCTAATATTATGAGTATAAAGCTCCAACTTCTGTGGATTGTTGGATTTTTCAAGCTCCTGCCGTAGAAATCTTATGACTTCAGATACTTTTTTTCGTTGTGCGCTAGGTTGATCCAGAATCAGATCAAGCCCGTTTGCAGATAATGCTGGAACCTTTTTGCGAAGATAGTAATAGCATACTATATTTTCAAGTAGATCCTCTGCATCCTTCAAGTTAAAATCTACCGTAACCAAATATTTTGCGAAAGCTTCTTTTAATATCAGGTCTGGAGACTTATGTGTCTTGATAAATCCGCAAAGCCCTCCCCAGTTTCTGACATGTAACTGAGTCCCCCAATCAGGGTCCCTTGTGAAATATATCCCATTTCCTCTGAAGTAATCTGGAAACTCATCTCTATTCAGGGGTGTTTCAAAATTGCTTTTCATTGAAACTCCTCCACCCATCAATATGGCTAAAACTTGCTCGCATCCTTTCTGGGATCACTTTACGGACCCAATCGTCCCTGTTTAATTTCTCCATTCTTTCAGCCCGGCGTAACGGCGTCCTGCTTAGATTCTGGAGGTCAACCGTTTCATCATACTATATGTTTTAGTTGGTACAGCATTTAGAGGTTTTCGAAATCTATGGTGCATCCTTTTTTTCTTATTTGTTCGATTAGCTGAGCGTATTTATAGCAGGGTAAATTTTTGTTTTGTATGTCGTATTCAGTTTTCAGGAAGCGAAAAACACGACCGACAATATTTTTACTCTCTGAGTCAAGACTCTCGATCAGATCGTAGTTTTCGGCATTTAGGAATGGCAAGTCCATTTTTAATGAGTAATAAGCCGATATGTTGAAAATCAGGCCTTCAGCAGCCTTGTAGGAATCACCGAGATATCGCAAATACTCTTCAAATACGTTTGTCAGCAGACTCTGTGCTGGTTTTTGCTTTTTGAGGACACTGCACATCCCTTTCCAATTGCTTATATAAAGATGCTCTCCCCAATCACAACCTCGAGCAAAATAGATACCCTCACCTTTAAAGAAGCTGGAGATTTCGTCTTGAACCAGGGCGATTTCAAATTTGGTTTTCATTGAAGGACCTTTAAACCTATCCCCTCTAGTTCATAGAGCTTCCAATTCTACTGAGCACCCATTCCCCTTAATCTCAGAAATAAACTGATCGAAGCTAATTACGGGCTTGCCCGCGTTGTGTGCAGCGTGTTCTCTACGTAGCAATCTGAATAATTTGCCTATTATTTTTTTGCTGGCCTCATCAAGAGCAAGTAATAAATCAAAATTATCGGTCGACATAAAAGGGATGTCGGTGCGCATAAAATAATAACAGCTCACGTTTAGCAATAATGAATCAGCGTCTTCATAGTTTATGTGAAGCGATTGCACATATTCTGCGAACGCATCCAGCAAGATTTTATTTGGGTCTTCTTTTAGTTTGAGATAGCTGCATAGACCTTGCCAGTTATTTATATATAGATGGTCGCCCCAATCTGGGTCGCGGGAAAAATAATGCCCCTGGCCCTTGAAAAAATCCGGTATTTCATTGTTTTCTAACGCAGTCTGAAATTTTGTTTTCATTGGAGTTTTTCCCAGTCTTCAAATTGACTTAGGGAAGTGAGCATGAGTAGCTTCATAGCCAGTGTGTGTGAGGTTGGCATTAGTCGCATGCAAGTTCTTTCGGAACTTTATGGATGGTTTGTCGGCCTGCTCTGCACTTGATAGGGCTAGTCAATAAGCCAAGTTATGGTGGTTTAATGTTGGGCTTGGCGATCACTCGTTGTATTCAAAACTTCCACGGTACGTGAATATTTTATTTTTAACAGTACTGCTTTGGGGGGCGCCGGAAAAGGAGAAATCGTAAACTGCAATGATAGTGTCTATTAAATCTTGAGTCGAAGTGGTATTTTTTCCTTTCATGTCCGCCATGATATCCACGTCGTACGAGCCCCCCTCAATAGCCTTCAGCAAAGATTTTGTGGGCTCAATTTTGTCAGCTTCTACAGTATCATCATCAACAAAGCCCAACGAAAAGGCTTTGCTGAACGCAGAACCAAGAAAATCTCCGTCTTCAGAGTACTCGGGACTCATTACCTCTCGAAGAGTAGGCATATCCCAGCCGGTATTTGCTGTCCAAATTGATACGCTTTTTTTTGAGCTCATTATAGTTTCCTCAATTTTTTAATCCTGAAGGTAGGGAGTCAGTTCCACCTTCCAGTCGTCTTCCAGCCCATTCATTAAGACCTTTTCGGAATTCATCATAATCTTTGGAGCTGTCAATCACCTCTAGGATTTCATTATGTGCTTTGGTCGATCCTTTACCGCCGTGATGGCCTGCAGGGTTGACAAACTTCACGTCTGCAATAGCGGAGCGTAGCTCATATATTTGCTCAGCACTGACCCCCCAGCGCTTGAACGTATCCGCCCTCGACACCATATGCCATTCGTGCATTCCTCCTGGATATCTCAGCCTAGCTTTGATGGAGTTTTGGTAGGTCTCGTTAGACCAAACAGTGTCAAATTCGTCCGGGGTTAGCTCATTAAACCATTTGCTAAATGCACCATCTTTAACACTAGGAACACTGCCGCCAGGAACCAGTTCATCCAACGATTTCGTTTTAGGTTTATCGTTAGGGCTACCTGGGCATATTACTGGTGTTGTCGCTAACCCCAACGGATCCACCCACCCCGTAGGGTTAGGCACATACCGATAGTTATTCAACCCACCCGCCAGCTTGATCGGGTCGGGCGTCAAGAACCGTCCAGTCCCCGGATTGTAGTAGCGATGCCGGTTGTAGTGTAACCCTGTCTCCGTATCGAAATACTGGCCCTGAAACCTCAGCGGGTTGTCGATTTCTGCGACGTCCAGGGCGGCGAGGTTGCCGTAGGCGCGGTATTTGGCGGACCACATGATCTCGCCGCTGTAGTCGGTGAGTTCCTGCGGGGTGCCGAGGTGGTCGAGCTGGTAGTAGAACGGTGTCGCTTTCAGCGGGCCTTCGCCGTCGAGCATGGCCAGCGGGCGGAAGCTGCCGGGCTCATAGATGTAGCTGCGGTAGCGGTTCTCGGCACTTTCGGCGACGAGGCGTTCGCCTTGCCAGAGGAATTCTGTGGTGTGGCCGTTGACGGTCTTGGCGATGCGGCGACCGAAGGCGTCGTATTTGTAAGTGGCGGTGCTGCCGCCCGGCAGGCTGACGCCGATCAGGCGGTGCTGGGCGTCGTAGCGGTATTCGGTGACGAGTTTCTGTCCGGCACCACGACGTTCGCGAATCTGGTTGCCGTAGGCGTCATAGTCGTAATGACGGTCGCCCTGCATCAGCAGGCGGTTGCCCTTGACGTTGGCCAGGTTGGCGGTGGGCAGGTCGCCCTGGCCCAGCAGGTTACCGGCGGGGTCGTGGGCGAAGGTTTCCGGGGGCGCGCCGCGCACGTTGATCAGACGGTCCAGCGGGTCGTAATGGAAGCTGCGGTTGCCCTTGCGGCTGTCGTCGATACCCGCCAGGTTGCCGTTGGCATCGTAGGCGTAGCGGCGCTGGAACAGGCTGCGGTCCTGCTGGCTGACACTGTGCGCCTGCAAGCGGCCTTGTTCGTCGTACTGATACTGGCTGAGCAACAGACCCTGCTGGCGCTGGCGTTCACGACCGCCGCTGAACTGGTGGGCGGTCAGGCGCGAGCCGTTGAGGTCGATGCTGCTCAGTTGCCCGCCACGATGGTGGTGGTAATCCAGCTTGCTGCCATCGGGCAGGCGACAGTGCTTGAGCTGGCCGACGCTGTCGTATTCGTAGCGCAGCGTGCCCCAGCCCTGGTGTTCGGTGATGAGGCGGTCTTGCAGGTCGTATTCGTAAAGGTGTGGCTACCGTCAAACCTGTTTACGTTCGCTAACGAAAATCCTGCCTCCCATCACCTAATCCAACACCCTTTTCCCTTTCTTCTGCATGAAGTTTCCGAGAGAATCCCGAGCCCTTGCGAATGTGAATTCTGGCCTCTAGGCTGCGTCGGTCACTGAATATCAGTGATCGGGTTTAGCAGCCTGTTTCAGAACACATACAGCGCAAGCTCCGTTTATGGCGGCTTTGCGTGGGGCATCTTCGGATGCGCCGGGTCTTGTGTTCTCTACCGGTCTGCTAACCCGCGTCAAAGCTGCCACCTTTCATTCGTTTAGCAGCGAATGCTGGTGGCCTCAATTCAGAGAGAACATCATGATCAATTCAACACCAGCTCCACCCCCTCAATCCCTTGAAGAGTCATTGCTGCATGTGAGCGAGCTATTGCGTTGTGCGGCCGCGACAGCCTATGAAAGCGGAGATACCCTCAACGGCCCGAAACGCGATCTGGCTTTCTCGGTTGTGCATCTGATCGGCATGGCCAAAGCCGAGCTGGATCGGTCGTTGGAGCGTGTGGAGGTGCGTTGATATACGAGTGACCAATACACGTGTGAAGGTGCGAGTGAGGTCTGCCTTGCTCGCACATATTAAGAGTAGACGCATCCCAGCCAGTATTTGCGGTCCAAATCGAGACGTCTTTTTATTACTCATAAAGTCCAGTTGAGGAGCCTAAAGCATTTAGGAGCTCATCCACGGATACTGAGTACTTGCTAAGGTTTTGTACGTCTATGTCGCTCCAGTCTTGGTCGCTTTCAATTTCTAGCAATAGTAGCTCAATGTTTTTCTGCTGGAAAAAGCTGATTATGTCGCGTATTTCTTTTTCGCGTTGAACATGGTCGTTTCCATAGAGTTCGCAGGTGTAAAAAAAGCCTGCATTGCCCATGGCAAGCTTTTTTTGACTACCAGGAAGCGACATTTTTAAACGTTGGTGTAAAAATTTAGCAGCCTCAACGTCTGTAACAGGAGATGCTGCTGCAATGCTTATCTTTGCCATTTCAAAAGTCCCCAGGAGTCAGTGGGTTGAGTGGCTTGCCTTTGGTCTAATTTTTTGGAAGCTACCACCGTGCCATCTGTACAAGTGCTCGTCTCTTGTCATGGGATAAATATTAAAAGCTTTATCAGCCAACTGCGGATAGTCCAGCGCATTGTACATGTGATGAACTTCGATCATTTTATTATCAAACTTAGGACGTTTGTTTTTTACGATGTCATTTGCCTGCTCCGGACTCCAATCCCTTGTACCCTACTCACCCCGGAGAAGCTTTTTCCTTTCTTTTGACCAGAAGCGGCCTACGCCTCTTTGGCGTCTGTTCGAAAAACGCCTATTCCAATCTAGGTGAGCGACCTAATCCCTGTAGCTCTTTCTTTTGAGGAGTGCTTTTTATCCATCATAATCCTCTGAGCTATTCAGCTCATTCAGCATCTGTTCATCAGTTATTTTTAATAGATCGAAATTGGTGCCTATATCACCCCAGTCGTCATCATCACCTATTTCTAGAATGGTTAGTGGTATGTTTTTTTTATGAAAAAAATCTATGATTGCTCTTATTTTTTTATCGTGTTCAAGATGATCGCTCAAGTAAAGCTGGCAGGTATAAAAAAAACCTTTTTCACCCAGCATTAACATGCGTGAGGCACTGCTAAGTCCCCACCCAAGATTTTTATGCAGGAATTTTGTGGCTTCAATATCCTTTACAGGAATACTGCATGAAATACTTATTTTAGGCATTTTAGAACTCCTCGGGAACTAGTGGGTTTAGCGGCTTGCCCATTGTGTCATTTTGGAAGTTTCCGCCATGCCAGCGATATTGGTGTTCACTTCTCGTTGCAGGATAGATGTTAAGTCTATCATTTGCCAGTTGTGGATAATCTAAAGCATTATACATGTGGTGCCCCTCAATGGACTTATCGTTAAATTTGGGGGTCTTTTTATTCAAAATATCTTCTTTTTGGGTCTCGGACCAATTTCTTGTTCCCGGCTCCCCTCTCTTGAGTCTTGCCCTTTCGTCGGACCAAAAGCCACGTACGCCTTGGCGTCGTCTCAGGCTGAAACGTCTGTCCCAATCTAAATGAGCAACTTCATCTTGGGTAGCCGTCCTGCTTTCCACTTTCTCCAGTAGAGCTTCCTTTTGAGGGCCGCTCAGCGGTTTGTAAGGCGTTTCGTAGCTTGGTACATCTGGAGTTCCCTCGTCTACAGCAGATTTGGTTGCAGTATTTTGGGTTGAAAGAGCATTAGATTCTTTATCTCCCGGACACGTATCCAACCCCAACGGATCCACCCACCCCGTAGGGTTAGGCACATACCGATAGTTGTTCAACCCACCCGCCAGCTTGATCGGGTCAGGTGTCAAGAACCGTCCAGTCCCCGGATTGTAGTAGCGATGCCGGTTGTAGTGTAACCCTGTCTCCGTATCGAAGTACTGACCCTGAAACCTCAGCGGGTTATCGATTTCTGCGACGTCCAGGGCGGCGAGGTTGCCGTAGGCGCGGTATTTGGCGGACCACATGATCTCGCCGCTGTAGTCGGTGAGTTCCTGCGGGGTGCCGAGGTGGTCGAGCTGGTAGTAGAACGGTGTCGCTTTCAGCGGGCCTTCGCCATCGAGCATGGCCAGCGGGCGGAAGCTGCCGGGCTCATAGATGTAGCTGCGGTAGCGGTTCTCGGCGCTTTCGGCGACGAGGCGTTCGCCTTGCCAGAGGAATTCGGTTGTGTGGCCGTCGACGGTCTTGGCGATGCGGCGACCGAAAGCGTCGTATTTGTAAGTGGCGGTGCTGCCGCCCGGCAGGCTGACGCCGATCAGGCGGTGCTGGGCGTCGTAGCGGTATTCGGTGACGAGTTTCTGTCCGGCACCACGACGTTCGCGAATCTGGTTGCCGTAGGCGTCGTAGTCGTAATGACGGTCGCCCTGCATCAGCAGGCGGTTGCCCTTGACGTTGGCCAGGTTGGCGGTGGGCAGGTCGCCCTGGCCCAGCAGGTTGCCGGCGGGGTCGTGGGCGAAGGTTTCCGGGGTCGCGCCGCGCACGTTGATCAGACGGTCCAGCGGGTCGTAATGGAAGCTGCGGTTGCCCTTGCGGCTGTCGTCGATACCTGCCAGGTTGCCGTTGGCATCGTAGGCGTAGCGGCGCTGGAACAGGCTGCGGTCCTGCTGGCTGACACTGTGCGCCTGCAGGCGACCTTGTTCGTCGTACTGATACTGGCTGAGCAGCAGACCCTGCTGGCGCTGGCGTTCACGACCGCCGCTGAACTGGTGGGCGGTCAGGCGCGAACCGTTGAGGTCGATGCTGCTCAGTTGCCCGCCACGATGGTGGTGGTAATCCAGCTTGCTGCCATCGGGCAGGCGACAGTGCTTGAGCTGGCCGACGCTGTCGTATTCGTAGCGCAGCGTGCCCCAGCCCTGGTGTTCGGTGATGAGGCGGTCTTGCAGGTCGTATTCGTAAAGGTGTGGCTACCGTCAAACCTGTTTACGTTCGCTAACGAAAATCCTGTCTCCTATCACCTAATCCGACACCCTTTTCCCTTTCTTCTGCATGAAGTTTCCGAGAGAATCCCGAGCCCTTGCGCATGTGAATTCTGGCCTCTAGGCTGCGTCGGTCACTGAATATCAGTGATCGGGTTTAGCAGCCTGTTTCAGAACACATACAGCGCAAGCTCCGTTTATGGCGGCTTTGCGTGGGGCATCTTCGGATGCGCCGGGTCTTGTGTTCTCTACCGGTCTGCTAACCCGCGTCAAAGCTGCCACCTTTAATTTGTTTAGCAGCGAATGCTGGTGGCCCCAATTCAGAGAGAACATCATGATCAATTCAACACCAGCTCCACCCCCTCAATCCCTTGAAGAGTCATTGCTGCATGTGAGCGAGCTATTGCGCTGTGCGGCCGCGACAGCCTATGAAAGCGGAGATACCCTCAACGGCCCGAAACGCGATCTGGCTTTCTCGGTTGTGCATCTGATCGGCATGGCCAAAGCCGAGCTGGATCGGTCGTTGGAGCGTGTGGAGGTGCGTTGATATTCGAGTGAGCAATGCAAGTGTGCGAGTGAGGTCTGCCTTGCTCGCACGCAAGTTCTTGCGGAACTTTATGGGCATTCGTCGGACCCCTCCACACGTGATTTTTCTTTCATGTCCGACATGATATCTACGTGGTACGAGTACCCCTCAATAGCATTCAGTAAAGAATTTTTGTCAACTTCTACAGTGTCATTATCAAAAAACCAACGAAAATCTTTGCTGAATCCAGAGCCAAGAAAATCCCCGTTTTCACAGTAGTCGGGGCTCATTACCTATTGAAGAGTAGGCGTATCCAGTTGGTATTTGCTGTCCAAGTCGATACGCTTTTTGAGCTGGCTCTAGGGTTCTTAGTTCGACTCGCAAGCCAAGAAACTGCATATCCACTTTGTTATTCCACTCGGTAATTATTTTTAGATGTTATTTTGAAGTATGTGGATAAACATACAAGGGGGGGGCAAAATATATGCTTGATTCGGTTGTTTATAAAGCAGCCGGTGCTCGGTGTAATACCATCTACAGTTCTAGGTTTTCTATATTTTTGGGGCCACCATCCCTAATTAATTTGCTTATATTTAAGTTGTAGTTTTCAATTTTCTGAGCGTTGTTAGATCTGCCAATTTCTTGCTTTAGCAGTCTCATCAAGTTTGAGATAATTTTTTTCTCTTCAATTCCTAAATCACGAATCAAGTCGAACCCATTTTCAGATAGTTCTGAAACTTTCTTTCTCATATGATAGTAGCAGATGATGTTTTCCAATAGATCGCTTGCTTCTTCTGGCGTTTCTTCAATGCTTAGCACGTATTTTTTAAACGCGTCTTTTAGCAGGGTGGTTGGATCTTTTTGTAACTTTAAAAAGCCACATAGGCCGGACCAGTTGATAGCATGAAGTTGTGTCCCCCAGTCAGGGTCTCTTGTGAAATAAATACCGCTCCCTCTGAAGTATGCTGGAAACTCATTTCTTTTTAAAGCTTTTTCAAAGTTGCTAATCATTGAAGTTGTTCCCATTCATCAAATTGGCTTAGGAGCTTGTTTACATCTTTTCCGTGATTAATTTCTTCCGACCCTACCAAGGCCGCTTCTTTAGTTCCACTTTTGGTCTCGCCTCCTGGTACCCATTCTTTAGGATAAGCGCCTGCCTCATTTCCATTCGGCAGCTCATATTTGAATCTGGGGTCGCCAGGCTTGATTTTTACGAGATAGATTCTTTTATCTGAAAGATTTCCAGATCCAAGATTTAGCTCTCTATTTAATACCTGCCAATTCCCCCCGCTTGCCTTGTATTTGGCAATTACAGCGTCCATTTCTGACGGCAAACCAACAAATTTTCTTGGTGGGAAGGTTGGGTAACTAGAAAGTTCGATCCAGTCATCAATAACAACGAAAGAGCTACCCTGTGTTCTAAAAGCTTCCTCATGTAGATTTACATATTCATCTGGTAAATATTCACGGACATTACCAGGCCTGTTTCCTTTCTCAAGATTGATAATCTCATCATATTTATCTTGAGTCATGGGTATACGATCAGGTTTTGTCGCATTCGCAGTGTTGTTGGGTAGCGCGGTTCCTGATCCTGGACAGCTATCACTCAACCCCAACGGATCCACCCACCCCGTAGGGTTAGGCACATACCGATAGTTGTTCAACCCACCCGCCAGCTTGATCGGGTCGGGCGTCAAGAACCGTCCAGTCCCCGGATTGTAGTAGCGATGCCGGTTGTAGTGTAACCCTGTCTCCGTATCGAAATACTGGCCCTGAAACCTCAGCGGGTTGTCGATTTCTGCGACGTCCAGCGCCGCGAGGTTGCCGTAGGCGCGGTATTTGGCGGACCACATGATCTCGCCGCTGTAGTCGGTGAGTTCCTGCGGGGTGCCGAGGTGGTCGAGCTGGTAGTAGAACGGTGTGGCTTTGCGCGGGCCTTCGCCATCGAGCATGGCCAGCGGGCGGAAGCTGCCGGGCTCATAGATGTAGCTGCGGTAGCGGTTCTCGGCGCTTTCGGCGACGAGGCGTTCGCCTTGCCAGAGGAATTCGGTGGTGTGGCCGTCGACGGTCTTGGCGATGCGGCGACCGAAGGCGTCGTATTTGTAAGTGGCGGTACTGCCGCCCGGCAGGCTGACGCCGATCAGGCGGTGCTGGGCGTCGTAGCGGTATTCGGTGACGAGTTTCTGCCCGGCACCGCGCCGTTCGCGAATCTGGTTGCCGTAGGCATCGTAGTCGTAATGACGGTCGCCCTGCATCAGCAGGCGGTTGCCCTTGACGTTGGCCAGGTTGGCGGTGGGCAGGTCGCCCTGGCCCAGCAGGTTACCGGCGGGGTCGTGGGCGAAGGTTTCCGGGGTCGCGCCGCGCACGTTGATCAGGCGGTCCAGCGGGTCGTAATGGAAGCTGCGGTTGCCCTTGCGGCTGTCGTCGATACCCGCCAGGTTGCCGTTGGCATCGTAGGCGTAGCGGCGCTGGAACAGGCTGCGGTCTTGCTGGCTGACACTGTGCGCCTGCAAGCGACCTTGTTCGTCGTACTGATACTGGCTGAGCAACAGACCCTGCTGGCGCTGGCGTTCACGACCGCCGCTGAACTGGTGGGCGGTCAGGCGCGAGCCGTTGAGGTCGATGCTGCTCAGTTGCCCGCCACGATGGTGGTGGTAATCCAGCTTGCTGCCATCGGGCAGGCGACAGTGCTTGAGCTGGCCGACGCTGTCGTATTCGTAGCGCAGCGTGCCCCAGCCCTGGTGTTCGGTGATGAGGCGGTCTTGCAGGTCGTATTCGTAGGCCAGCGGCCAGTGGCCGTCGTCGACGTTGACCAGACGACCAAGCGCATCGTAGCTGTAGTGAATCTCTTCCCCGTCGGGCAGGGTCTTGACCAGCAGGCGGCCAGCGGCGTCGCGCTGGTACTCGGTCACCAGCTCGCTTTCGTCGTCGCCGAATTCGGTTTTCTTCAGCAACTGGCCGTTGAGGTCGTATTCGTAAGCGGTGCGGCGGCCGTCGAAGCCGGTTTCCTGCTGGATCAGGCCGTTGGCGTAGTAGTCGAGCTGATAGTGCTCGCCGCGTTCGTTCTCGATATCGGTCAGCAACAGCCGCGAGTTGTCGTAGCGGTAGCGCAACTGGCTGCCGTCCGGATTGATGCGGCGGCTGACCAGATGCAGGTTGTCGGCGTATTCGTAGCGCGTGATGCGACCCAGTTCATCGCGTTCGGCGGTGACGCGGCCATACGGGTTGTAAGTGAAGGCGCGGGTCGCTCCGCCGGGCAAGGTAACCTGTGCCAGGCGGTTGGCAGCGTCCCATTGGTAATGGGTGATGGAGCCGGTTTCGTCCTGACGGGTGATCTGCCGACCCAGTGCGTCATAACGGTATTTGCGTTGGCCGCCGTCGGGCAAACGCTCTTCCAGCAATTGACCCAGACCGTTCCAGCCCAGTTGATGAAGGCTGCCGTCGGGATGACGAATTTCCAGCAGGCGGCCCTGACGGTCGTAGCGGTAATGGGTTTCGTTGCCGTGTGGATCGATTTGCCGGGTGATATCGCCTTGCTGGTTGCGATCATACTGCCAGCGGGCTTTACCGCGCAGGACTTCGACCAGTTGCCCGTCGAAGTAGTTGTAACGGATCGTCGCGTCTTCCGGCGGGATCACAGCGATCAGGCGCCCGGCGTCGTTGTACTGATACTCGGTAATGGCCCCCAGCGGATCTTTTACCGCAATCAGGCGGCCCTTATCGTCATAGGCCTTTTGGGTTTCTGCGCCATCGGGAGTGGTTTCGCTGATCAGACGGGCATTTTCGTCATGCACGTAAACCTGTGCGCTGCCGTCGGCGTTGTGGACTTTGACCGTTCCTTTGTCATCCCACTCATAACGTGCTTCGAGTTGTGAGTAATTGGCCCAGTGACGTACGCAACGCGACAGCTTGCCTTCACGCTCCCATTCCCAGAAGAAACTGGCACCCCCGGCCAGTTGCCGCTCCAGAATGACGTGCTGGTCGTTGTAGCGGTAATACTCGGTTTCACCGACTGCATTGGTGGCTGAGACGAGTTGGTGCCGGGCGTTGTAGCTGTAGGTGACGAGGGTCTGGATCGTCAGCCACGGGTTCTGGCGCTCGCCACGCTCGTCGAACTCCGAGCGTTGTTGCTGCTGGTCCACCGCGACTATATGGCGGTCGTCGTAGCGCAAGAGCAGGGCGCGACCTGCACCGTTGTCGATGCGCTGAATCCGGTCTACCAGGTCGTAGCTGATGTGGACCTGGTTGTCATACGCGTCACTGATGGTGGTCAGGCGACCGGCCCGGAAGTGATAGAAGCGTGCTTTTGGTCCGGCCTGGGTGAGGATCAGTTCGCCAGGGGCGTCGCCCAAGTAAATGGCGGCCTGGGCCAGGCTGTTGGTGATGGCCGGACGTTGCTCGGTCGGCATCGGGAAACGTGTCTGACGATTTTCGTTGTCCGTCCAGAGCACGCCTTCGTCGTCCAGTTGCAGACGATGGGACAGCGAATGGCTCCAGCCGTAACCGAGACGGCTATCGATCTCGACTGCACTGCTGCGATACAGACGTGTCCATTCCAGTGGCAGCAAACCACTGAGTTCGCCATCGGTCAGGGTCAGCAATTCTTCGCCAGTGACCATCGAGACCGGTTCGCCGTTGGTGCAGGTCCGGTCGGCGCACTGGGCGGGCTGGTCGGCAGGGGTTTTCGACTGCTTGGCCGCGTCGTCGACTTTTTCCTGCTGTTCGATGCGCGTTGCGTTTTCTTTCTTGGCGCGTGCCTGAATCTGCGCATCGGTTTCGACGGCACCACCTGTGACCGGCGGCTTTTTCTTCGGCGCGACGGCCGTTTCTGCCGGCTTGGGCGGGGCGATTTCAACGCTGGCCTTGCGTGCCGGGTTCATCGGCGCATTGCCATTGAGCAGCAGCGGTTTGGCGGTTTCTGCATGCCCGGTTGCATTCTTCTTGCTGATCTTCATCAGCATGGCGGTGAAGTCTTCGATCAACTTCATGACCTTGCCGCTGTTTTTCGCAGCATTCAGCCCCTTGGCGCCGACCCGCACGGCCAGGCCGATACCGCCGGTGAGGACGATACCGATCAGGATGTTCAGCAGCACTTCGGTGGTCAGTTCCGCAAGAACTTCCGTGCAGGTCTGCGGCGGCAGCATCTTGACCCAGGCAACGATAGCTGCGACGTAGATCCACATCAGCGGCTCATCGCTGGCAATCAGCAGCGCCGTTTGAATCGCTTCTTTCGAGGCGTTGTAGATCTTCTTGATCTCTTCCTCGGTGAAGAATTTCTTGAGCTTTTCGTAGTTCTCACGAGGGTGAGCGACCAGGTCGTACAGACCCTTTATATCGCCCCACAGGCCCATGATCGCCTTGAGAAAACCTTTCCAGGCAGACTCCAGTTGCTGCAAGGCTCTGCCGCCCATCGAAGCGTTGGTATGCGCTTGCCACAGCGGCAGGAAGTCGGTGCTCCATTCGGTTTGCAGCCAGCCGCTCAGGTCACCGATAACGCCCTGATAGGAGGCGAACAGGCTGTCGATCTGCGCACGGGTAGGGTTTGGGAAAAAGGTAATTGCGTACTGTTGATTCGGCTTGAGGCCCGTGACTTCCAGAATTCCGCTCGGACCTATTTTCAGGTCGATTGCCTGACCGACCTCGTTTTTGCCGTAGACCCTTCCATCTTCCACGGGCACCAGACGCACTGGCGTATTGCCGATCGGTACAAAACGCGCCGACTCGAAGCTGTGGACAAGCTTGAGCTTGCCGTTGGCCGGGCAGTTGGCATACAGGGTGTTTGACTGTTTGATGTCCTTGTCCGCAGTGCCGACCTCGTCGCCTACCTTGAATTGCTGTTCGGCATCCAGCAAGCCGCCATACCAGGCTTCGGCATGCTCGCGATAATCGGTCAGGCATTTCTTGAAGTCGTTGATGATGGCCTGAGCATCAGGCTGTTTGGCCGTGAGGGCTCCGGTGATTCCGCCCATCAAAACGCTCATGCCGCCACCTCGTTTTCCAGATGGGCCTTCAACAGCCCGGTAAAGTTTTCTTCCGTGAGCGGCGTGCGTTTGACGAAGCGCGCCACCTTTTCTCGCAGGTTGGATTCGGGGAACGAGAAGTACAGCTCGGCCTGCTCATCCAGCAGCCACTGCATCATGTTGTCGATGATGGTGGACGGGTTTTCCGCCATCAGGCCATCCAGCAGTTTCTGAGGTACTTCCCACCACGGCCAGTCCTTCGCTTTGGGCACCGACCTCTGGCCGACTTCCAGACTGCGGCCATTGATCAGGTAGCGCTCGAACATCGGCATCAGCTCACCCGCCGAGTCACCCAGCCCTTTCAGAATCGGATAGATATGCCGCCCATCCCAGAACCGGAAAAACACCTCGGTCTCGTCGGGCATTTTCACTTGGGTCAGACTGCGCAGATGTTCGAACACGGTATTGGGCTCCGAGCGCGACACGGCGAGCCAGCCCCAATCCTGAGCATCGGTTTCGGCGATCCATTGCATAAAGCCCGCGTTGGGTTTCAGCTCGGCAAGGTAGGGCATCACGGGCTGCCAGTCGGCATAGGGCGTGCCTCCCCAGATCGGGATCAGCTCCGGTGCATGGCCTTGCTGGTAGAAGGCTTTGAGAGGTTCGGCATCGCTGGCTGCGCTGATGATCAGATACAGGCGCTCGCCTTGTTGCAGCGGCTGTTGTGTCAGCCATGCCATTGGGCTCAAGGGATCAGATTGCACAGGCACCGTCCTTGCACTTCTCGCATTCTTCACAGAACGGCGCGTTGCGTTTAAGCGTATTGATTTGTGCTGGCGTCAGTACTGCACCGGCTCTGGCGGCATCCGCCTGTTTCAACAGACCCGGCAGCAAAGCCGCTATGCCAGACCCGATGCCCGGGCTGCCGCCCGTATTGACGTTGACCACCGGGCCGCTGATTGTCACGCCACTGGCATCGATCTTGATGAAGCTGCCGCCAGCCTTGAGGGTCAGTTCGCTACCGGCCTCCAGTACGATCTTGATGCCGCTGTCGAGGTGAATTTCCTGCCCGGCTTCGATGAACTGCCCCGTGCCGATCTTGACGTGCTGGTTGGCCGCGACAGTCAGGTGATCGTCGGCCCGGGCTTCGACCTTGCGGTCGGCGTAGGTGGTGCGATGTTCCTCGGCCTTGAACTCGCTGTAGCTGTTCTGCTCGACGGTGTCGTGGCGTTCGTTGCCGACGCGGATCTTCTGGTCGTGCTCGATGTTCTCGTCCCAGTCGCGCTGGGCGTGGAGGTAGATCTGTTCCTGACCTTTCTTGTCCTCGATGCGCAGTTCGTTGTAACCGCCACCGCCCGGTGAACTCAGGGTCTTGAAGGTGCTGCGGGTCTTGTTGGCCGGCAGCTCGTAGGGAACGACGTTTTCCTTGTGGTACAGGCAGCCGCTGATCAGCGGTTGATCGGGGTCGCCTTCCAGAAAGGTCACCAGCACTTCCATGCCGATGCGCGGGATGGCGATGCCGCCGTACTGGGCTCCGGCCCAGGCGGACGAGACGCGCAGCCAGCAACTGGTCTTGTCGTCGGCCTGGCCTTCACGATCCCAGTGGAACTGCACCTTGACCCGACCGTACTGGTCGCAGTGGATTTCTTCGCCCTTCGGCCCGGTGACCACGGCGCTCTGGCTGCCGAGGATGCGCGGTTTGGGGTGCAGCAGCGGCGGGCGGTTCGGCACATCCCAGGGCGTGGCCTTGAAGCGGTTGCGATAGCCCTGGTGGAAATCGTCCTTGAGCGCGGTGGTGTCGCTGGTGACCGACTCTTCCAGCACTTGCGGCTGTTTGCCTTCGTGGAGGATTTCGGTCAGCAGCCACAGGTCGTTCCATTTGGCCTTGGGGTGCTGGGTCAGGGCCAGGAAGTGGCCGCTGACCAGCAAGGGTTGATCACTTTTGCCTTCGGCCAGTTGATAGTCGCTGCGATGACGCTCGAGGGCGCGCTTGGCCAGGTGTTTGCC
>NZ_JAFGZD010000002.1 GCF_017165765.1 Pseudomonas capsici | reverse complement strand
CGGAGCAATGGCTTTGGTTACTTTGGCCGAAACCAAAGTGACGCGCCGTAAAGGCGCAAGGCGGCCTCAAGCCGAACTTTCAATCGACAACCACACGGCACCTGTTTGTTGCGCGACAGCGCGGCGGCGGGCGAACTCCCACAGTGCTCTTAAGGACTTGCACCACTTAGTGCAGACAGAGCCAATGAATTCGCTACCGTGATCAGGCCTCTTCGCGCATCTCGCGATAGAGCGGCAGGATCAGGTCGCGGGTCAAAGGAGCCAGTACCAGTTCCGGGTGTTGCTCTGGCCCGACCCAGATGATTTCTTCGATCTCGGCACCCGGTACGACCTGGGCATCGGTGCGTACGCCGAACAACTGGCAGTGCACTTCAAAACCCGGCTCGTGGGCCGCCGGTGCGCTGAACTCGCCTAGGAAAATGGCCTGTTGCGGATCAATCACCAGGCCCAGTTCCTCTTCCAGCTCCCGAACCAGCGCATTCACCGCTGGCTCGCCAACTTCGATCTTGCCACCCGGCTGCATGAAAGCCTCGGTGCCACGCTTGCGTACCAGCAAAGTCTGGCCGTCCGGGGCAATCAGCAAGGCCGCGGCAATACTGATGATCTTCATGCAAAGATGTCCGTCTTCAGCAAACCAGCTTCATCATCACGCTCCAGTGCCAGTCCGATCAAGCGATCGATCAGCCCGGCGTAGGACAGACCGCTGGCCTGCCAGAGCTTGGGATACATGCTGATGGAGGTGAAACCGGGGATCGTGTTGACCTCGTTGATGATGATCTCCCGCGCCTCGGTGACGAAGAAGTCGACACGCGCCAGACCGGCACAGCCCAGAACCCGGTAGGCCTGCAAGGCAACCTCGCGCACCTGCTCGGCGAGTTCCGGCGCAAGTTCGGCAGGGATGGCGATACGTGCCTGATCGCCGTTGAGGTATTTGGTGTCGTAGGCGTAGAACTCGTCGTTGGCGATCACTTCGCCGCAGACGCTGACCTGCGGCTCGCGGTTGCCCAGCACCGCACATTCCACTTCACGACCGACAATGCCCTGCTCGATGAGCACTTTGTGGTCGAACTGGAAGGCCAGCGCCAGAGCGGCTTCAAAACCGGCTGCGTCGGTCACTTTGCTGACGCCCACCGAAGAACCCTGGCTTGCCGGTTTGACGAACATCGGCAGCCCCAGTTGCCCGGCCACGTCACTGAACTGTGCCGTCTGGCCACGCACCAGCACCACGAACGGTGCCACGCTGATGTCGGCATCGCGCAGCAAACGCTTGGTCACGTCTTTATCCATGCAGGCCGCAGAACTCAGCACATCCGGTCCGACAAAGGGAATCGCCAGCAGGCGCAGCAGGCCTTGCAGGGAACCGTCTTCACCGTAGGCACCGTGAATCAGCGGGAACACGACATCGATACGCTTGAGTTGCTCGCCCGACTCGACCTCGACGAACTGCCCGCCCGCGCTGCCAGGCAACAGGGCCAGCAGCTTGCCTGAAGTACTCAGTCTGATCTTTGCAGGATCGCTGGCATTGAGCAGGTAATCGCTTTCCTCGAACCGCAGCCAGCGGCCCAGCTTGTCGATGCCGATCAAGGTCAGCTCGTAGCTTTGGCGATCAATCGCATTGATCACGTTGCGTGCCGATTGCAACGAAACCTCATGCTCGCTGGATTGCCCACCGAAAACGATGGCGACTGATTTTTTCAACGCGGGTACTCCTGTTTTTCAGGCCGCGAAGATAAAAGCAATGCCCGGCATTAGTCCAGAGGCTCAGTGGTCGCATGTCCGAAAAGCAGACAAAAAAATCCCCGATCCGGACAATCCTGCACAGATCGCCCGGAATCGGGGAATGGGCACACGCATCAAGCGGACGGGGTGCCCGTCTTGCTGCCGGAACTGAAGCCTGCAAAGCGCTTGTTGAAGCCCGCGATACGGCCTTCGGTGGTGGTCTTGCGTTGCTGGCCGGTATACATCGGGTGCGAGGCACTGGACACGTCGAGCGCCACGTAAGGATAGGTATTGCCGTCGGTATGCTGTTGCGTGCGATCGGTATCGACTGTGGAACCGATCAGGAAATACACGTCGGCAGCCGTGTCGTGGAACAGCACGGTGCGATAGGCAGGATGGATATCGGGTTTCATGGGGGGCTCCGGGTAAGTCGCTATAGAATTGTTATAGCATAACATATCAATCCTCATTAATGATAATCAATGCTGTTTGCTGGTCCCCCCTGAACTTGATCGGGCTGGCGCTTGAAGCTATGGTTCGCCCCGCCTCTGCCAAATCAGCGGCCCGGGATGGGTCTCCCGGCTTACTGGTAGCCAGGAAAGCACGCCCGCCGGCACGGCATCCAGTCAAGGGCGAGCCGTGGGCACGCCAGCGCCTACTACTCACAGCCGCACGGATCCGTCCACCGATCGGTCTTGGACTGCGGATGAAATAACAAGTCAGTAGGATTTCTCATGCCTGATATCACCCACTATGACCTTCCTCATTCCGCTTACGAGCGCCTGATCGAAGCCCGCGACTCGCTGCGCCTGCTCGATGGTTACGTCAACAAGACCGATGTGCTGTGTAACCCCTCGATGCTGGTGGGTTATGTCTCGATGCTGCAAAGCGCCTTGCAGGAAGTGATTGCTGCCAGCACTCCCGCAGAACCACGCGACAGCTTCATGCGCAAGGCAGATGAGTTGGGCTTCGTTGCGCTCAACCCCAAGGAGCAGGCCTTGATTCAGCATCTTCGCTGGACCAGTCTGGAAGGACGGGAAGATGTCTATGCAATGGCCGAACGGCTTCGGCATATCAAACCGTGGGTATTGGAAAGTTGAAACGCTGAACTCACAACTTGATAGTTATCAGGTCGTTGCAGGGAGAACAGCAACCTCAATAATCATGCACTTTATAAGCGCCAGGAAGACAGCTATAAAACCCCGTTGAAAATGAGAAACATTCCTTATTTTTTCCGCATGATGTTTATATCGAAGCGCCCCGTTCGATAAATATATTTTTCATTAACACTGTGGCATTAACCATGAAGTCATCTACCTTGAAACTGCCTTTTCAAATCACAGGCATTGGAAATTTTCATAGGTAACACAACTACTTGGCATTTTGCCTTTATTGCAGTGAACACTCTTTGACTTGCAATGCCACGGCCTCGACGTTCAGGTTTCCGCTTGCCTGTGACTGGACGGCCCCTCGTAAAACAGTATGCATATAGAGACATCTGAAGAGTGAAGCACTCTGTATCGCCGTGCCTGAACGCTAACTGTTTATATTCAAGGAGGAAATATGCCGATCAGTCTGACTTCGCAGTGGTTCATCCAGCCTGGCCAGGAAATGGAAGCACGCCAGGCCTTGATGCAACTTGCCCTCGACGTACAAGCCAGCGAGCCCGGTACCCTCACCTATCTGGTCCACACGCCCTTCGGCGCCGATGCCCGCCTGCAATCGCTACCGCCACCTGATCCATTGCTCGTGTTGTTCTTCGAGACGTATGCAAGCCCCGGATGCGTTTCTCGCCCATGTGAACGGGCCGCTCTTCACCGACTTCGTCGCGCAGCACGGCCACTGCTTCGTATCGTCGAACGGCAAGCCCTATACCACCGTGCAATTTCTCGACACGCTGGCCGGCTTTTCCGGGCGCAGCCTTGAAGAAACAGAAGTGGCCAGCAATCGGCATCCGGCAGTGATGTTTGAAATCATCGCCAGGGATTCGGCAGCAGCCAGGGCTTTCTATCGACAAGTGTTCGGCTGGCAGTATCAGACCGGAACGGGCGGTTTTTCCTATATCCACTTCCCGGCAGGTATTCCGCCGCTGCTGGGCGGGATAGGCCAGGCCGATCCCGCCATTCCCGGCTTCGAGCCAGGGCATAACTTCTATCTGCTGGTCGATGCGCTGGAGCCGGTGCTTGAAGCTGCGCTTGCGGCTGGCGGATCGGCATTGATGCCGCCAGCCGCAATCGATGGCTACCGCTTCGCGATGTTCAAGGACCCGGAAGGCAATCCGGTCGGCCTCATCGAACCCTTCAACACCTGAACACGCTTTCTGGCAGGACGCAGCACGGACACACCCTTTCGCAACATGGACGCAACAAGGAGGTATTCGACGTGAGTTATCTGAACTCCCTCAGGCTTCACTTTTCCGGGAAATTCCAAGCCAATGTGTCGACGGTGAATAATGACGCCGGCCACTATGACAACGATGCGTTCAAATCCAGCTATCAAAAACTGGAAGGCCCGCATATGAAGCCGCCTAACGGGTGGTTCAATCCGCAGGGGGACGCAGCCTTCCGTTTACTGGGCTGTACCATCAACTCAGCCTGGACCCCGGCGGGTGCAGTGACTCCGTCAGATCCCGTACTGCGCTACATCATTGCCGACTCCAACGGTCGGGTGCCCGCCAAGATGGTCGACCTCGATCCAGAACAACAACTGGTATCGGAAATATGGGGCCTGGAGGTACGAATCGCAGACCTCAACGGCGACACGCTTTTTAGCGGGCAATTCCTGCCTGCTGCCTTCATCGATATATGGGATCGCGCAACCGGTTCGGGTTCAGGAGACATCGGTGCAGGCGCGATGTATCAATCGATATTGCACAATCTGCAATGGGGTGATGTTTCTCACTCTGCATTTCTGAGCCAGTTGAAACAGGCCGCCCAGGCTACAGGACAGTTGTCGATCAAGTTCAATGTTGACGGCCTGAACATGGACAATACATCGCCAGACTTCATGTGCGGTCGAATCGTAGGCACGATAGGGCCTTATCTGGAAAAGGAGCCTCGACATCTGGTGCTTGGCCGCCACTTCATGGCAGCGGTTTCACCTCAGGGAAACTTCTTCACTCCCATTGGCGGTATCAACTTCTTTGCCGCTGTCATCGATACAGAAGCAAGTTGCATTTACCTCGACCTGGGCAATGCAATCTCTACAACAGCTCCGGGTGCAGGCCTTAACGATCTCGGAGATCTGCAGCTCGGCGCTTATGAGCCGAGCCTGAAAACCACAGGTCCGGGGTGCTCCATCATTCCTCTCGGAACCATTGCCTCTCAGGGAAGTGGTGGCTATTCCAGCAACCCCGACTGGTATGCAAAGACTGCAGGCATCGTAGTACTACCGCTGTCGGTGCAACAGCTTCAGGCTGCCCAGACAAATGTGCTGCTCCTGTCGGGCAACCAGGGCATCATCATTAATGAATGGACAAATGCAGCGTTTATACGTGCCGACAAATTTGTCTATCGTCTGAGCCCAGACGAAAAAGTCGATATCCCTGTCTACGCAACGCAGTATGGCCTGCCATTGGCAGGGATTTCGGTGTCATTCATGCTTGACGCCTCGCAATTGCAACCAACACCTGACGCCCCTCCTTATGTCATGGCTTCCCCGCCGGTGGCGACTCCAGAAAACGCCCTGCACTTCGCCTCAACAGCAGTAACCGACGCCAGCGGAAAAGCCGTCTTGTCACTCAGCACATACGATCCGGGAATACCTCGCCGTTTCAAAAACAGCAGTTCCTCAATCGATGGCCAGGTCTATGGCATCCGACCGGTATTCACTGAAGTGGGCATGAACGCAGGCCCCGTCAACCAGTGGGACTTCATCAGTTTTCTACTCTGGAGCGGCTACACCATTCCTGCATCACCAACCTGGGATGATATCCAGCCGATCTTCCAGCAATACGCCAACCTCTACCCGGTGATGCTGCGCTTCCTGAACATGGCGGATTTCGATTCGGTGGTGAAAACCGCCGGATTACTGACCCTCGCGTTCAGCCTGGATATCCAAGACGCCAACTCGATGCCGGTGACCCGGGACCTGTCTCCCGCCAAGCGTCAGGCCATTCTTGCCTGGCTCAAGAATCCCTTGCCCGGAACGAAAACAGCCACCAGGGCGGCACCTCAAGTCGATGCGGCCACCCAGGCTGCGGCTCCAACAGGCAGTGCGCCAGCCAGTGCAGCGCGAGGAGGCAAAGCCGCGGCAATTGCCCGTCGCCTGATCAACCAGACCCAGCCAGCAAAGGGGTAATGCCATGATTCGTCTGCAACGCTCAATGATTGCGGGCCTGCAAGGCCCCAACGTCACGGTACAACAGGTACTGGATGCGCTTCAGTCCGCTGTCGAACTGGAGCACTCGACCATCCCGCTTTATCTGTATGCGCTCTACTCGATCGATGCCAGCAAAAATGCGGAAATCTCCGCCATCATTTCCTCGGTGGTCATCGAAGAAATGCTGCACATGACACTGGCGAGCAATGTGATGAATGCCCTCGGCGGCTCGCCTGTCATCGACTCACCGGGCTTTATCCCCAACTATCCAGGCCCGCTGCCCGGCGGCGTGCAATCGGACCTGACCGTGCATCTGGCCCCCTTCTCACAGACACAGTTGCAGACTTTCCTGCAGATCGAGGAACCGGAAAAAGCGCTCGATTTCAAACTGCTTGCGGCGCAAGCCGATGTCACCATTGGCCAGTTCTATACCGCCATTTCGGACGCCATCGCGCAACTGGGTGACGGAGCCTTTCTCAATCCATCGCCCAATCAGGTTGGCCCCGATCTGATGTGGGGGTCGGTGGTTGTCAGCAATGTCGCCACAGCACAGCAAGCCATCACAACCATCATCGATCAGGGCGAAGGCACATCAACCTCCCCCCTTGAAGTCGAAGGCGGAGGATACGCGCACTACTATCGCTTCATGCAGATCCAGAAAGGCAAACTACTGATAGCAACACCCGACGGCGGTCCGGCCCCCGAGGATAAGTATGCCTATGCCGGTGCAGCGATAAACTTCGATCCTACGGGCGTCTACCCCGTCGCTACCGACCCCGGCCCCTATAAGCCGAACACGGTGCAATCCTTCGCCAACGACAATTTCAACTACACCTACACCAGTCTGCTCCAGTCGTTGCATGCCATGTTCAACGGCGATTCGAGCCAGAACCGGATGAATACGGCGATGGGCCTGATGATGTCGCTCAAGGGCCAGGCCAAGGCGATGATGTCCGGCATACCTGATCCAACAATCTTCACAGGCCCGACGTTCCAGTACCAGCCGACCAACCCCGCCAACTGACAATATCTTCGATCAAGGGCGAAGAACCGCAAGACAGCGGCCTTCGCCCTTATTCATTTACCGCCTGCCTGCTACATTTCTCATGCAACGGCTCGTCAGCCGACCATCGATGTATGCAGTCCTGCAGCAAAAAGACGGGGCGCATGTGTAGAGAACCGTTATCAGCCCAAGGATGCCATATGAGCCTATCGCTACTCAGTCGTTATGCAGTCTTCGTTGCTTGCGTGCTGTTCACCCTGTTCAGCCTGCCGTTCTGGCACCACGAGTGGCTTTGGCCATTTACCTTGCTGACCGCGGTACTGAGCGTGGTCGGTATCATCGATCTGCTGCAATCCCCACATTCGGTACGTCGCAACTACCCGATCCTGGGCAATATCCGTTATGCCGTGGAAGCCATACGCCCGGAGATTCGCCAATACCTGCTGGAATCCGACAGCGACGCCCTGCCCTTTTCCCGCGCCCAGCGCTCGCTGGTGTATTCACGGGCCAAGAACGAAACAGCCGACCGGCCTTTCGGCACGCTGATCGATGTCTATGAAACCGGCTTCGAGTTCATCGGCCACTCCATGCGCCCGGCCCCTCTGAGCGACCCGAATTCGTTTCGCGTGCTGATCGGTGGTCCACAATGTACCCAGCCGTATTCGGCCTCGATCTTCAATATCTCGGCGATGAGCTTTGGTTCGCTCAGCGCCAATGCCATTCGGGCCTTGAATCAGGGTGCCAAACTGGGCAACTTCGCCCATGACACTGGCGAAGGCAGTATCAGCCCGTATCACCGGGAACATGGCGGCGATCTGACCTGGGAGCTGGGCAGCGGTTACTTCGGCTGCCGTGGCGCAGATGGTCGCTTCGATCCAGAGCGCTTCGCCGCACAAGCCCGTGACCCGCAGGTGCGCATGATCGAAATCAAGATGAGCCAGGGTGCCAAACCGGGCCATGGCGGGATCCTGCCCAAACACAAGGTCACTCAGGAAATCGCCGATACCCGCGGCATTCCCATGGGTGAGGATTGCATTTCCCCGTCCCGGCACAGCGCCTTCTCCACCCCTTGCGAATTGATGCAGTTCATCGCTCAACTGCGCGAGTTGTCTGGCGGCAAACCGGTAGGCTTCAAATTCTGCCTGGGCCATCCATGGGAGTTCATGGGGATCGCCAAGGCCATGCTCGAAACCGGTATCTACCCCGACTTCATCGTTATCGACGGTGCCGAAGGCGGTACAGGGGCCGCACCTGTGGAGTTCACCGACCATATAGGCTCACCGATGCGTGAAGGCCTGCTGTTCGTGCACAACACCCTGGTCGGCCTGAACCTGCGGGACAAGATCAGGCTCGGCGCCAGCGGCAAGATCGTCAGCGCCTTCGACATTGCCAGCGTGCTGGCCATCGGTGCCGACTGGGCCAACTCGGCGCGAGGGTTCATGTTCGCCATCGGCTGCATCCAGTCGCAAAGCTGCCACACCAATAAATGCCCGACCGGCGTTGCAACACAGGACACCCTGAGGCAACGAGCCCTGGTCGTGCCGGACAAGGCCCAGCGGGTCTTCAACTTCCACCGCAACACCCTCAAGGCCCTGGCCGAAATGCTCGCGGCTGCCGGGCTTGACCAGCCATCGCAACTGGAGGCCAAGCACCTGGTTCGCCGTATGTCGGCGACGGAAATCAAACTGTTCTCGCAGACACATGTATTCCTGCAACCGGGCCAGTTGCTCAATGGCGTACAGGACGACAGTTTCTATTCACGGATGTGGCGAATGGCACGCTCGGACAGCTTCGAGCCGGCCGAACTCAACTGACCCGACCGCAACGGAGACATTCTGTAATAGCCCGGCTTTTGCTTTTCTCGTTGATTAACGCCACCCTGCCGCGCCGCCGACCGACACTGACTGGCGGTGCGGAACCTCAACCCACTGCGGTTGATCCTTAATCAATCGACAAACTTTCAAGAGCCCACCGTTATGAGTAACGGACGCGATTATCGAATCGACTTCTTTCGAGGTTTGGCGCTGATCTTCATTTTCTGGGATCACGTGCCCGACAACCCCTTGGCACAACTGACCGTGCGCAATTTCGGCTTCAGCGATGCAGCGGAGATATTCGTCTTTCTGGCTGGCTACGCTGCGATCCTGGCTTACGGGGGAATCGCCCGGCGCGATGGCATGCTGGTAGCCTGTGTACGCATCCTGCGCCGCACCTGGGTCTTGTATGTGGTGCATATCTTTCTGCTGACGCTGTTGATGGGCATCGTCTTCGTGGCCAACAACCATGTCGAAACCCGCGACATGGTCCAACAGATGGGCCTCGAATACTTTGTCGGCAATCCGCAGCAGGCGCTGGCCGACGAATTGCTGCTGCGCTTCAAACCCAACCTGACCGACCCGTTGCCGCTCTACATCCTTCTGCTGCTGGCGCTGCCGTTGATCCTGCCGTTGATGCTGCGCAAGGTTGAATTGGCAGTGGGCCTGTCCATTGCGCTGTACCTGATGGTGCCGCTGTTTGGCTGGAACCTGCGCGCTTACGAAGGTGGCGGGGTCTGGTATTTCAACCCGGTGGCCTGGCAACTGCTGTTCGTACTGGGCGGTGCCTGTGCATTGCAAACCACGAAACCGGCCATCCCCAAGGTCGAACAACGCTCATTGCACCAACAGCCGCTGTTTTTGCTGGCCGCCATGTATGTGGTGATCGCAGGCGTGCTGACCTTCAGCGAAAAATGGCCGGAACTGCATGGCGAGCTGGTTTCGCTCCTGGGTCTGGAGGCCCTCTACCCCATCAGCAAGACCGACCTGGCCCCTGCCCGGCTCGTGCACTTCCTGGCTCTGGTCTACGTGGTCGCCAAACTGCTGCCGACCCGCCATACCTGGCTCGACAACTGGCCCGCACAACAGACCTGCCGCATGGGACGCTACTCGCTGGAGGTCTTCTGCCTGGGCGTATTGCTCGCCCCCCTGGCCGATATGGCCAACGCACTGGCCGGCGATACCTGGCCGATGCAAGTCACCACCGCGCTGGTCGGGCTTGGTTTGATGGTGCTGATGGCCAATGGGCTGGAATTGAATAAACGTCTGGGAAGACCACAGAGAGTGGTTACGGCTTGAGGCAGGTTTTAATGTAAACAGGCTGGCAAACAGGGATGTTTGCCAGCCTGTACGATTACGGAGGCTACGTTGACCAACGCTTCCTATCCAACAAAAGCCCCTTGAAAGACTGACAAACTTTACTGACTTAACCGATATAAAAAGAGAAAAACCCTACAACTTCCCCAGCATACTTGCATCTAGGAATACTCCTACAAACTTATCAGGACAAGTTTTACTTTCAGCGGCCGCTACTGATAGAGCGTCAACTCATAAAGGAGAAAGACATGAATATCGGCAGCGTTGTATCAACCGCAGTGAAACCTCAACTATCTTCTGTTCAGCCTGGTGCTTCAACTCCCATGAAAACGGCTGCTCCAGAAGCAGAATCCGGCATGAGCGCCAAAGAGGCACGGGCCAAAGAGTTTTATACTCGGGAGGAGGAGCCATGGAAGAACAAGCTTTACTACAGTGGTTCTGGAGACCCTGACGAAGTAGGGACTCCCATGACCAAGGAAATTTTTCTGGGCTTTGAAGAAATGCGTTCCGTCTCATACCTTTCTCTTCAACAATGCTATTACGATAATTTCAGAAAAGAACTCATTGAATTGAAACCGGAACTGGCGAAAAAGGGCTTTAGCTATACCCTTGGTGATGACGCCAAGATAAAAGTTATCTCATATGAAAACAGCCTGAGCGAGGATGAGATAAAGTGGCTTAGCGACACACTCAACCACATCGAAGACTTCAAGGAAAGCGTTCAACTCCATGCTAAAAGCATGATGACTCTGGTGGATCACGATACAGAAAAATTTGGAGGAAAATACAATCTCAATCTCATGAATTTTCAAGACACCATTGATTATGGAAAAATCGTGGCCGTCAGGAAAAATGACCTGAGCGATGAGTGGATACGGCAGATTCATCAAAATGCAGAGAAGCGGGAATCTCCACGGATCGATATAAAGGCTTGACTAACGGATGGGGGAGTTGTCCAACCAGACAGCCCCCTCCAAGTCATACCCTATTTTCAGTTTCTTGACCAATTAACCAGCGTTCTCTTGCAGATATGTCCAAAATCGTAAACATGCGGTTTATCTTCCAAACTCCCTAAAAGCAAATTCCGCGCACTGTAACTTCCAGCTTTATAGAGAGTGCTCCATGTATTCCTGCCATTGTGTTTATGAACAAAATTATCTGCATACCTCCCTCCCTCACAAGGGCTGAACTCGATGAGTTTTGAGATTTTCCCTGATGCATCAGACGTAAACTCTTCCTCAATTTCCTTATACCCGTGATGAGGCTCCAATCTGAAACCCATCACCCCACCCTCCAACGGATAAGCCTTGCTATCGGTAAATGTCCCCTCAAGCAATGTCTTCGTAAAAGCCTGCGTAGCCAGAAAAGGTGGCTTGGTCAGCCCATAAGGTATTTTCAGCAGACCCTCTTCATGATGAAGGTCATAGCGCATATGAGGGTATGAGCCGAAAACGATACGGTAGCCCGCTTTATCAAATCGGACGCCGTCAGAAGCCAGCACCCGAATATTGATCCGCGCTCCCGGTTTCAGGCCCCGGAAGGCCTCAGGCCCGTCGTACTTCTTGAGCTGCCATGCTCCACCATCGAGCTGATATTCAACCTTCCATACCCGGTTCGATACACCACCTCCGGGCGTTGCAAGCAATACATCCTGTCCGCGAACGGCTGTAAAACTATAACGATCGACCGAGGTGACGCTCTGCAATGTCTGTTCGATCTGATGAATACGGTCGCCCAATACCGTGAACGCTTCGCCGTCGATCTCTTGCACCTGGGCAGCAGTCGAAACAGAAGGCCCGACAGCGCCCTCGATCTGTGCCAGGGCATGGCATGAAAACGTCCATAAAACACCGGATAAAAACGCCGGGTAAAACCAGTTCATGTTTTTGTTCATGACAACTTCCTTGGTATTTATTTCATGCGGGGCAGTCTTTGCCACCAGGTTTTGTACGGAAGGTGCCTGCGCTCGGCCATGCGGCGTTAAAAACCGGCTCGTACGCGAGTCCGACCGTTCCTCGCCGGTTTTTGCCTTGCCTGACCTTCGTTCGCCGACTTTTCGTACAAAACCTGACAAGCCGGACGTAATCACCAAGCCCGGCAATGTTCAATCCAGCAGAAAACAAAGGGAAACGTCCTACCCACTTATTCCTTTATGCCCTGCCGACCCGAAATGCCCCACCTCACCCGACAATTTTTCCCGCCGCCCCGGCCAGCGTCTAAGCTTGAGACAAGTGCGACTAACAGGGTGACCGGGCCAATCGATCATGGGCGTATTACGGCATTCCGATACCAGGCAAGGTGTGATTTCTGCTGAGCGTCAGGATGACCCTCCCATGTCCAGCCCTCCCCGGCGAAAGCGTTACGGGTGGCGGGTGTTCTGGGTCGTGGTGGTCATGGGCGGTGTTGCACTGGGAGCGGCCATTGCCGTCGAAAGCCGCAGTTCCAGGCTTCAGGCCAAGGAATTCAGCCGCTTTGCCGCCAGCTTGAGTTACTCCCTGGAACCCGGTCCGAGCGATGCGGTGGTCTATCCCGGTGAGGGGCCTTTCGACAAGCGCCTTGGCTATTCGTCGATGGATGAGTTCCTGTCGCGCCTGCTCAAACGCGACTATCTGATTACCCGGCAGACACGCTTTTCCCCCGAGCTGTTGCGCTACAGCCAGCACGGTTTTTTCGTGCCCTACGAAGAGAAAATCCAGGCTGGCCTGTCGATTACCGATTGCCGCAACGAGCCGCTTTATGAGTTTCGCTACCCGCAGCAACTCTACGCCGACTTCACTTCTATCCCGCCCCTGGTGGTCAGCAGTCTCCTGTTCATCGAGAACCGTGATCTGCTCGATGAACAACAGCCGCTGGCCAACCCGGCCGTGGATTGGCCGCGCTTCGCCAAGGCGGCACTGTCACAGGTGGCCAAGATATTCTCGATCCCAGGGCAGTCGGCAGGCGGCAGTACCCTGGCGACGCAACTGGAAAAATACCGTCATTCGCCAGACGGCATGACGCAATCGGGTTCGGAGAAGTTGCGGCAGATGATTTCTGCCAGTGTGCGGGCCTATCTGCCGGGCGAGCAGACCTTGCAGGCACGTCAGCATGTGGTACGCGATTACCTCAACAGCGTGCCATTGTCCGCAGTGCCGGGGCACGGCGAAGTGCACGGCATGGCCGAAGGCTTGCGGGTCTGGTTTGGTGCCGACTTTACCAGAACCAATCAGATCCTTGCTTCCGATCCCCAGGACGCAAAAGGCCTGGCTGAAAAGGGTCTGGCATTGCGCGAAGTGTTATCGCTGATCATCGCCCAACGTCGTCCATCCTATTATCTGACCAAGGGCCGACTGGAACTGGCGGATCTCACCGATAGCCATATCCGCCTGCTCACCCAGGCCAGGATCGTCGATGAAGCGTTGGCCAATGCGGCACTGGCCAGCACCGTTACCTACCGTGACTGGGTGCAGCAACCGACGATCCAGCCCATCGAAACCAACAAGGGCATCAGCGTTGCCCGAAGCCGGCTGTCCAACCTGCTCAATCGCCCGCTCTACGATCTGGACCGTCTCGACCTGTCGGCCACCAGCACCTTGCAGGGCGAACTGCAGAACAGCGTCAGCCAGTATCTGCGTGACCTGGCGAATCCGGCCTTCGCGGAAAAGATCGGTCTGTTCGGCGAACGCCTGCTGTCACCGGCCAGTACGGCTCAGGTGCGCTATAGCTTCACTCTGTTCGAGCGCGGTCCGGATGGTTCGCGGGTGCGGGTGCAAACCGACAGCACCGATCAGCCGTTCGATATCAACGAAGGCAGCAAACTGGAGCTGGGCTCCACCGCCAAGATGCGGGTGCTGACCACCTATCTGGAGATCATTGCCGAACTGCACGAACGCTACGCCGCCATGAGCGTCAACGAATTGAGAAAGACGCCGGTGGAAGAACCCGACCGGCTGACCCGCTGGGCCCTGGATTACCTGATACAGAACAAGGACCGGGATCTGTCGAAAATGCTCTCCGCTGCCCTGGATCGGCAATACTCGGCCAGCCCCGGCGAAAGCTTTTTTACCGGTGGGGGTATGCATCGTTTCAACAACTTTCGTCGCGAAGACAACGGGCGGATTGCGACACTGCGCGAGTCGTTGCGCGAGTCGATCAACCTGCCGTTCATTCGCCTGATGCGCGATCTGGTGCGCTACAGCACCTATCAGGCTCCAAACAACAGCGCCGCCTTGCTCAAGGACGATAACAACCCTCGCCGCCAGGAATACCTGAGCCAGTTTGCCGATCGTGAAGGTACGGTTTTCCTGCTCAAGTTCTGGAAGCGCTACAAGGACAAATCCACCCAGGAGCGGCTGGACACCTTTCTCGATGGCATCAACCCCACCGCCACCCGACTGGCTGCGGTGCATCGCTATCTGTTGCCCGGTGCCGATCAGGAGACTTTCAACGCCTTCGTCCGCGCCCATCTGGTCGAAAAGGCAACCAGCCCGAAACTGACCGACAAACGCCTGACCGAGCTGTACAAGAACTACGGACCTGGCGCCTACGACTTGCCGGATCAGGGTTACATCGCTCGCGTCCATCCTCTTGATCTGTGGCTGCTCGGCTACTTGCTGAAATACCCCGAGGCGCAGTTCAAGGATGCAGTTGCCGCCAGCCGTCATGAGCGTCAGGAAGTCTATGGCTGGCTGTTCAAGAGCCGACACAAGAGCGCCCGGGACAGTCGTATCCGCACGATGATGGAAGTCGAGGCGTTTCTGGATATCGAGCAGCGCTGGCAGCGAGTCGGTTATCCATTCGATCATCTGGTGCCTTCACTGGCGACGGCCATCGGCAGCTCAGGTGACCGTCCTGCGGCGCTGGCCGAACTGATCGGCATCATTCAGAACGATGGCATCCGCCTGCCCGCCCTGCGTATCGACAACCTGCATTTTGCTGCCGGTACACCCTATGAAACCGTACTGACCAGTAACCCGGAACTGGGCAAGCGCGTGCTGCCTTCCGAAGTGGCAGCCGCCATGCGCGAAGCGCTGTCGCAGGTGGTGGATGGCGGCACGGCCAAGCGCGTGCAAGGCACTTTCAAACTGCAGGACGGCAGCATTCTGGCCATGGGCGGCAAGACAGGCACCGGTGACAACCGTATCGAAAGCATCGGTGCAGGTGGCCGGGTCATCAGCTCACGGGCCATCAACCGCACAGCCACCTTTGTGTTCTACATCGGTGAAAACCATTTCGGCACCCTGACCGCTTTTGTCCCGGGCCGAGCCGCCGAAGGCTTCAGGTTTACCTCGGCCTTACCGGTTCAGGTGCTCAAAGGCATGGCTCCCATTCTTGTGCCCTATCTGGAAAATGGTGGACATGCCATGTGCAGCGCGCCCTCACCGCGCGCATGAAACCGTTCGTCCGTATCTCTTTGCGAAACATATAAGATATATCTTAAGGTATATCTAAATCGTAACGAGAGATGAAGAGAATGCGTGATGCCCCTCACCGCCCCCACGACCGTCCCCTGCTTCGCGAATATGGCGATGGCCATGACGGCTTTGAAAAACGCCCTGGCCGTGAACGCGGCGGACGTGGCCCTCGGGTGTTCGCGCCCGGCGACTTGAAACTGTTGCTGCTGGCCTTGATTGCCGAGCAGCCTTGTCATGGCTATGACCTGATCCGTCAGATCGAAGGCATGTTCGATGGTGCCTACAGCCCAAGCCCCGGTGTGATCTATCCAACCCTGACCTTTCTTGAAGAAAGCGAACTGGTCCTGGGCGATGCCCAGGGCGGCAAGAAGCTCTACACCATCACTGCTGCCGGTCTGGAATCGCTGACCGAACAGGCCGTTGCCCTCGATGGCGTAAGGATGCGGATCGAAGTCAGCAAGCGCTCCCTGCGCGGTCACGATCGTCCACCGGAAATCCATGAAGCCGTGCACAACCTGCGTCATGCACTGCAGATGCACCACGGTCGCTGGAGCCCGGAAGAAATTCTTCGCGTGCGCGACCTGCTCAATGAAACCGCCAAATCCATCGTTGACGGCCCCCAATCTGCATCGGAGAAGTCCGTATGAATTCGCAACAATCGATCCATCGCGTCAATCACGAAATCAGAATGCGCAAGCTTGAAGTCTTGCGTGTCACCGACCTGACCCCACTGATGCGTCGCGTCACCCTGCACGGGCCGCAACTGGCGGGTTTCATCAGCCTGGGCAGCGATGACCACGTAAAGCTGTTATTCGCCCAGACTCCCGAAGAGCAGGCTGCGCTGGAAAACTTCACACCCGGTAGCAACGGCGACGGCCCACGCCCGGCCATGCGCGACTACACGCCGCGTCGTTACGACGAAGTCACAGGCGAGCTGGATATCGATTTCGTTCTGCACGGTGACGGCCCTGCGGCCACCTGGGCGGCTCAGGCCGAGCCAGGACAATTCCTGCATATCGCCGGTCCACGAGGCTCCATGGTGGTGCCGGATATCTTCGACAGCTATCTGCTGATCGGCGACGAAACCGCCATCCCGGCCATTGCCCGACGTCTGGAGTCGCTGCCAGCGAATCGCACCGCCCGGGTGGTGATCGAGATAGCCAATAAGGATGAGCAACAGGCTCTCGCAAGCCAGGCCAAGGTGGAGGTCACCTGGGTCGTGCGCGGCGAACAGGACCTGCTGGAAGTTGCCCGCGGTCTGGAAATACCGGCAGGCAAGCTCTACGCCTGGGTCGCCACCGAAGCAGCCCTGTCGCGCAAGATCCGCCGTGTGCTGCTGGACGAATTCGGGCTTGATGAGGGGTTCGTCAAGGCAGCGGGTTACTGGCGCCTGGATGAAAATGACGAAGACTGATCAGGCTATTGCCTGGCGAATGAACGCCTTCATCGAGGCGTTCGTTCGCGAAACCATTTATCGATCCCCAGCAAGACCAGCGCGATCCCCACAAAACCCAGCAGTACTTCGCCTGCATTGATCAACGTGCGGGCATACCCAAGCGTCCCGACATCGATGAAGGGATACATGTAATCCCCCAATGCATTGCCGCGCAGCAGGACGTAGCCGAAATAGAGGATCGGATACAGCGTCCATAGCAGCACATGGGTAAAACGCAGCCTGCCTCTGGGCACATACAACCACCAATACACCACGAAGATCAGCGGCATGACGTCGTGCAGCAATTCGTCCGCGATCCACTGCCAGCCTTGTGGTTGCCACAGATGGCGCAGCAGCAGGTTATAGGCAATGCCCACCAGCGCAATGCTGGCTGCAATGCCGCCGCACACGACCGGGTTGCGAAAGAAATCATGCCCGCGGGACTGGCGGTAACTCAATGCACAGGTGAGCGCCACCGCGACCAGCGTATTGCTCAGAACCGTAAAGAAGCTGAAAAAACGCACCAGCCCGCCCAGCAGGCTGGCCTGGTCGGCCCAGCGTGCCCAGAAAATCAGATACATCTGGATAGCCAGACCTGCCCAGCCCAGGCAGGCGGCAACAAGTGTGTAGCGACGCTGTCCCTGCGTCAGTTGCGGATGTTCGCTGTGCATCTTTTGATCCTTGAAGGCCAGCGTCCATGCCGAATGTCTTACCAACCCTTGCTGCGATGCAGCTTCACGTACAGCGCTTCCACTTTCTCGCGCGCCCAGGGCGTCTTGCGCAGAAAGGTCAGGCTGGACTTGATACTGGGATCACTCTTGAAGCAGCGAATATCGATGCGCTCAGACAAACCGGACCATTGGTAGTGCTCGACCAGAGCCTTGAGGATCTGTTCCAGCGTGACGCCGTGCAGAGGGTCGTTCTGGGTTGTTGTCATGGCTGACCTTGAAGCTTGATGAATGCGAAGGTGCGCACCTTAGCCGAGCCATCAGAAGGTAGGAAGAGCTTAGCGCGAGATGATGGAAGTTTCGTCAGATCCGACCACAGGAAAGATTCAGAGCACCCGGCAAAAAGTTCCCCTTCTCAGGCCAAAAAGAGATGTTATAGTGTAACAATAAATTACACCTTCACGCTCGCTCTCGACCTGGGGCCCCGCTGCACGCCCCGCCAAGGAAATCGCCATGTCACCGATGCACCGCAACCTGCTCTGGCGCCTGACGCCACTGGCAACCGCCCTCCTGCTCGCCGCGCCAGCCCATGCGGCTGAAAGTCTTGAACTGCAGCCTCAGGTCATCACAGCCAACCCGCTGGGCAGTGACCAACTGGCAACGCCGACCACGGTTCTGGAAGGCGATGCCCTGACGCTCGAACAGAAAGGCAGCCTGGGTGAAACCCTGAACAGGCAGCCGGGGGTTTCTTCGTCTTATTTCGGCCCGGGAGCCAGCCGCCCGATCATTCGCGGCATGGACGGTGACCGGATTCGTATTCTGCGCAATGGCGTAGGCGCACTGGATGCTTCGTCCCTGTCCTACGACCACGCCGTCCCGCTGGACCCGGTGAATGTCGAGCGTGTCGAAATCGTTCGAGGCCCGGCTGCCCTGCTCTATGGCGGCAGCGCCATCGGCGGTGTGGTCAACACCTTCGATAACCGCATCCCCACCGAAGCCATCGAAGGCATTCACGGTGCCGGAGAGCTTCGCTATGGCGGAGCGGATACGACCCGTAGCAGCGCCGGCAAACTGGAGGCCGGTAACGGTCAGTTCGCCTTGCACATCGATGCCAACGCTCGTGAGTTCAATGACCTGCGCATCCCCGGCTACGCCCGTACCAGCGAGCTGCGCGCCCAGGGCAGCGAAGACGGTGACAAGAAGAACCGCCTGAGCAACAGCGATGGACGTCAGGACGGCGGTGCCGTCGGCGGCTCCTACACCTGGGACGACGGCTATGCCGGCGTGTCGTACAGCAACTACGACTCCAACTACGGCTCACCCGCCGAGCAGGATGTGCGTATCCGCATGCAGCAGGAGCATTACGCTTTCGCCTCCGAGATCCGCAATCTCTCCGGGCCTTTCACGTCGGTCAAACTCGACGCGGGCTACACCGACTATGAACACCGCGAGATCGAAGGCGGCGAAGTCGGCACCACTTTCAAGAACAAGGGTTACGAAGCGCGCATCGAAGCCCGTCATCAACCCATCGGACCGCTCAATGGTGTAGTGGGCGCCCAGATAACCCGCAGCGAGTTTTCTGCTCTGGGTGAAGAAGCCTTCGTGCCACAGACCGACACCGATGCTGGCGCGCTGTTCATTCTTGAAGAACTGCAAGCCACCGAGCGCTTGAAGCTGAGCCTGGGCGGACGTATCGAACACACCACGGTCGATCCCTATGCCCAGGGCAAGGACCGCTTTGCCGCAGCCGACAACTCCAGCAAGTTCACGGCAGGCAGCCTGTCGTCGGGCGCGGTCTACACCCTGACACCGGTCTGGTCCCTGGCAGCGACACTGGGTTACACCGAGCGTGCTCCCACTTTCTATGAGCTGTATGCCAACGGCGCGCACGTAGCCACTGGCACTTACGAGCGCGGCAATGCCGACCTGTCGAAAGAGAAAGCGGTTTCCAGCGATCTGGCCCTGCGCTTCGACAACGGCATCCATAAAGGCAGCGCGGGTGTGTTCTACAGCCACTTCTCCAACTACATCGGGTTGCTGGGCAGTGGTCGCACCGTCGATGACGACGGACAGGACGATGCCAGCGGTATCCCGGAATTCAACTACGCAGGCGTTCGGGCACGCTTCAGCGGTTTCGAGGCCCAGGATCACTGGAAGCTGGGCGAAAACCGTTACGGCAGTCTGGCGCTGGAGCTGTCCGGTGACTACACCCGTGCCACGAATCTGGATACCGGCGAAGCCTTGCCGCGTATTGCCCCCTTGCGCCTGAACAGTGGCCTGCTGTGGGAGCTGGACAAGTGGCAGGCGCGCATCGATATCGAACATGCCAGCGCTCAGCGTCGAGTCCCGGATAACGAATCCACGACCGACGGTTACACCACGCTGGGTGCCAGTGCCGGTTACCGCTTCGATCTGGGCGGCAGCCAATGGCTGGCTTTCGTCAATGGCGAAAACCTGACCAACCAGACCGTGCGCTACGCCAGCTCGATCCTGCGGGATATCGCACCAGCCCAGGGACGTAGCGTGCAAGTCGGTTTGCGCACCACTTTCTGATCGCCTTGAAAAGCGTCTGCGTGCAATGCGCAGGCGCTTGCGAGCGCACTGTTGCCAATGGCGCAACAGTGCCTGTCAGTTTTGTGGCTGGTCAAAAAATAGTTAGCTCCCTATCATTCTCCACCCTGGCCTGACGCTGCGCTCCATCGGGCAGTCCCTGTCACCGCCACTTCAATGCACGAATTCCAGCCACAGCGGTCTACGCCTCAACGCCCGCTTTCTGACCAATGGTTGATATCGGCTGTCGGAAATTCGTTTCAAGAACTAGCGTTCAAAAACATGACGCCACTGCGCAATGCGCACAACAGCGTCAATAAACCATTCAATCGTCACGGAGATTCGCATTATGAGCACTGAAGGTGCTTTGAGTAGAAATCGCCTGTTACCCACACTGCTCGGTCTGTTGATCGTGCTGATGGGGCTGGTCCTATTGGTTGGCGGCCTCAGACTGATGCAACTGGATGGCTCGCTCTACTACTTGCTGGCAGGCATCGGCTTTACGGTGACCGGCGTATTGCTCATCCTGGGACATCGCTCCGCGCTTGGTCTGTATGCACTCCTGCTGTTTGCGAGCACGGTCTGGGCCTTGTGGGAAGTCGGCCTCGACTGGTGGCAACTGGTACCACGTCTGGCACTCTGGTTCGCACTGGGTATCGTCCTGCTGCTGCCATGGTTTCGTCGGCCTCTGCTGCGTGGCGAACCTGCCCGCCTGGGAACAGGTGCCCTGACGGTCGCAGTAGTGCTGGCGGGCCTGACCGCACTGGCCAGCCAGTTCACAAATCCCGGTCGCATCGAAGGACAACTGGACCGCGAAACCGCAGGCACCACCAACACCGCCCCTGCCATGCCCGATGGCGACTGGCAGTCCTATGGTCGTACCGGCTTTGGCGACCGCTACTCGCCACTGGCCCAGATCACGCCGCAGAACGTCAATACCCTGGTGCCCGCCTGGAGCTATCGCACCGGCGACATTCCAGGGCCGAACGATCCGGGAGAAACCACAGCCGAGAACACGCCGCTCAAGGTCAACGGCATGTTGTACGTGTGTACGCCACACAGCCAGGTGATCGCACTGGACCCGGACAGCGGCAAGGAAATCTGGCGCTTCGATCCGAAGATCAGCACCCAGAATGCAGAAAACTTCAAAGGCTGGGCGCACATGACCTGCCGTGGCGTCTCGTATCACGATGACGCTGCCTATGCCGCGAGCAGCCCTGCGCAAAGCCCGGCCACACCGGCCACCGAAGGCACTGCAAGCAATGCCTGCCCGCGCCGAATCTTCCTGCCTACCGCCGACACCCGTCTGATCGCTCTGAACGCCGACACCGGCAAGATGTGTGAGGACTTCGGCAACAAAGGCTCGATCGATCTGAGCGCCAATATCGGCACCTTCGCACCGGGCGGTTACTACTCCACGTCGCCACCGGCCGTGACCAGGGATCTGGTGGTGATCGGCGGCCATGTCACCGATAACGTTTCCATCGACGAACCTTCGGGCGTCATCCGCGCCTACGACGTTCACACCGGCCGTCTGGTCTGGAACTGGGACAGCGGCAATCCGGACGATACGACCCCTATCGCCGAAGGCAAGACCTACACCCGTAACTCACCAAACATGTGGTCCATGTTCAGCGTCGATGAAAAGCTGGGCATGCTGTACCTGCCGATGGGCAATCAGATGCCTGACCAGTGGGGCGGTAACCGCACGCCAGCCTCGGAGAAATACAGCGCAGGCCTGGTAGCGCTGGATATCGCCACCGGCAAGGTGCGCTGGAACTACCAGTTCACCCATCACGATCTGTGGGATATGGATGTGGGCGGTCAACCGACCCTCATGGACATGAAAACCGCCGATGGCATCAAACCGGCGGTACTGGCCTCGACCAAACAGGGCAGTATCTATGTGCTGGACCGCAGCAACGGTCAGCCCATCGTGCCGATCAGGGAAGTGCCGGTACCTCAGGGCGCAGTCGAAGGGGATTACACCTCGCCGACGCAACCCAAGTCCGACCTGAACTTCATGCCACCGCCCCTCAAGGAACGTGACATGTGGGGCGTGACGCCATTCGATCAGATGCTGTGCCGGATCGACTTCAAATCCTTGCGCTACGAAGGTCCGTTCACCCCGCCATCGCTGCAGGGCTCGATCGTCTATCCGGGTAACTTCGGCGTGTTCGACTGGGGCGGTATCTCGGTTGATCCGGTTCGCCAGATCGCATTCGTCAACCCGAGCTACATGGCGTTCCGCTCGAAACTGGTGCCTGCTGCCGAGGTTGAAGCCGGGCCGGGTCGCAAGAGCGAAACCGAAGGCGTGCAACCGAACAAGGGCGCACCCTATGGCGTGATTCTCGAAGCGTTGCTCTCACCAATGGGCCTGCCTTGCCAGGCACCGGCGTGGGGTTATGTGGCAGCCGTGGACCTGACCAACCATCAGACCATCTGGATGCACAAGAACGGCACCGTGCGTGACAGCTCGCCAGTCCCGATTCCCCTGACCATGGGCGTTCCAAGCCTGGGCGGCACTTTCACCACCGCCAGCGGCGTGGCGTTCCTGAGCGGCACCCTGGATCAGTACCTGCGCGCCTACGACGTCCGTAACGGCAAACAGTTGTGGGAAGCGCGACTGCCCGCAGGTGCCCAGACCACTCCGATGACGTATACCGGCAAGGACGGCCAGCAATACGTGCTGGTGGTGGCCGGTGGTCACGGTTCTCTGGGGACCAGACAGGGTGACTACGTAATGGCGTTCAAACTGCCGAAGTAAGAATTCGTGCAGTAACAAAAAGGCGGCTTCCCCTGAGGAGAGCCGCCTTTTTTACATGCGCGATCAGACCGGTCAGCAGCCCTTGGAACCCGCCTTGGGCACGAACGCGGTCTTTACACCGGGTTTGAGGGTGATATAAGCCCGGCGCCATGGCTCGTCGCCGACCATCTGCCAGCGGTGCCCTTCGCCTGTGGTGTCCTGGGCAACCAGCACATCGCCCGGGCGCAAGACAAAGGTTTCGCCGCCGGTAGTGAAGAACTCGAGCGTGCCGCTCAGGGTGATCACGTATTGCTCTTCGGGAGCGGGATGCCAGTCGTAGGATGAATGAGGGGCCGTTTCCTTGAAGTGGATGATGTCCACGTTGGTACGAAACTTCTGATCGACCGTACCTTCCTGGATATGAGCCCGGTTATCGGTGCCTGTGCACAACTTGAACGCCCTGATCCCCTGCTGCGCAACCTCGGCAGCCGGTGCCGCTGCGTGGGCGGTTCCCAGCGGGAGCATGACCACTGCCGCCATGGCGACTCCTGTGCCCACTACGCGAATCAGTTCCAGTTGACGCGAGATAACACTTTTCAACAGCACGCTTTGCTTCTGCAACATATAACGTTCCTGGGAATGAGAAACACACTGAAAACGGCCCTGATTATCCGGACAGATGACCAAAGCAAAAAACTTGAATAGGCACTGCTGTTTTTTGAAGATGCGCAGTTCATCTGACTTGTATAAGTTCGTAACTGACTCGATACAAAAGCGTTATGCACAGACGGGTAGTTGCTTATAACGCAATGGCCTGAGGACGGGAGATAGCCCGTCTTGAGCGCTCGAACGAAATACCATATCTGCGAAGAATCAAGAAATATTTTTTATAGCGGACTTCTTTATTTCAATTCCATAAGGCTTTGGCGCATCAGTTTCCACAGGGCAATTGAATTGCATCAGACAAACAAAATCACAAGTTAATATTTCTTCATGAAAGCAGAACCGCTGCTTTAACAGAAACAGTCAAAGAAAAGAGTATTCGGAAGAGGAACATCGGGCAGGCCCGTTTCGCAATCAAGTCGTCAACGTAAATGACTTGATTGCGAACATGCCAGAAAGAGGGTTATTTTTCGATTACTTCGCCACGCATCGGTGCCAGTCTGGCGATCAGACGATTTTGCACCGGCACCGGGATGTTCTCGGCATCCATGGACTTGATGAGGTTTTCTACCAGCGCATTGAAATCGCTGCGGGTCAGGTTCTGGCCCTTGTGGGATTCGGCCATGCTGTCGCCTTTGTATTCACAAGGCCCTCCGGCTTCGACACAGAGTTTTTCCACCAGCCTGTCGCGCAGCAAAACGATATTGACCCTCCTGAAGCGCTCGACAATACGATCATCCTGAGCAACGTTCATCAACATGCCTTCGACGATGCGCTGGATACCGGCACGCTGCCCGAGATCCTGATAAAGACTGTCATCCCTGGGCGGTTGCTGGGCGCAGCCTGCCAGCAAGACAATCGTCAGGCACATCAGCAGATGTCTCATCAGAAGCTCCCCTGAATAGACAGATAAGTGCCGTTCTGGTTATCCAGCGTGGCGATTTCGCCCAGCCGTGCGTAGGCCAGGACAACGGACAAGTGCTTGTTGGGGAAATAGCCGACAAAGATGTCTGCCCAATCGCTCTCGCCGGCAAATGACAGGTTGTCCGGCTTCTCACGGTATTCAACCCCCATGGCCCAGCGTGGATTGAACAGCACCGCCACCGAACCTTCCTTGAGAACGCTGCGACTGTCGCGGCGGTCGCCACCAAAGCCCAGCAGACCGGTTTCGTTGGCACGGCTGTAACGCACGCCGCCGTTGACCACCAGGTTGTAACCAAAGGCTGCGCCCATGAACAGGCGGCTGGCGGTCAGGTAGCCCTCGACGTCCGAATCACGCTTTGAGCCGATGAGGCTCGGGATGAGGAAGTCGTTCTGATGCTTGTACTGCACCCCCAGCGACACCTGAGGCAGGGAATCGTAGATCAGATCGCCGAACAACCGCACTTTGACCCCGAAAACATCCTGGGTCAGGTTGTCGTCAGGCAGGCTCAACTTGTGCTGCAAGGTGCCCAGATCGAAACGCTGATGGGCATAGGACAGTTCGACACGGTTGCCGTAAGCCACCGCCATACCCGCCACATCCAGGGTGTAGTCGGGCAGATCGACATGGGTGGCAAAGGCACTTGCGCCCCACTCGCCCTGCTCGCCATAACCGGTAATCACCGCCCATGGCGTGATCCCGCCACCCGCAGCCCCTTCTATGCTGCTGGCACCGCCCGTGGCGATCAGGCGACCGTTATCGGCCATGGAAAGGGATGAGAAAGCTCCCAGAAAGCAACCCAACAACAACGAACTTCTGTAGGTCATAGTCAATTAACCATCAGGCTGGGTGAGGTCAGAGACGTGGCAATCCATGCCTCGAACGCAGGGGCGGTCAAAGGGCGACTGATGAGGTAGCCCTGAGCCGTATCGCAGTGCCAACGCTCAAGCAAATCCAGGCTGTGCTGATACTCGACACCCTCAGCGACCACCTTGAGCCCCAGGTTGTGACTCATCTCGATGGTGGAACGCACGATCACGGCGTCCTCGCTGGTTTCATCCAGGTTGCGGACAAATGACTGGTCGATCTTCAACTCCTGTACCGGCAATCGTTTGAGGTGCGCCAATGAAGAGTAGCCGGTGCCGAAGTCGTCCACCGAAAGACTGATACCGCATTCGCGCAAACGATGGAGCACGATCAGGGCTTTTTCAGGTTCGCTCATCACGGCGCTTTCCGTGATCTCGAAAATCAGTTGCTCGGCCGGCACACCATAGAGGCTGAGCAGTTTGACAACGTGCCCGACCAGATCGCCGCTGAGCAGGTCGTCGGCCGAAACATTGACCGAAAGCTGGATGAACAGACCGCGCTTGTTCCACTCGGCCAACTGGCGCATGGCTTCTTCGATCACCCAGTTGGTCAGCAACTGGATGCTGCCGGTACGCTCGGCCAGCACGATGAATTCGGCAGGCGATACATTGCCGAACTGCGGGTGGCTCCAGCGCAACAAGGCTTCGGCCTGACGCACATGGCCTTTGCTGATATCCAGCTTGGGCTGGTAATGCAGCATCAACTCGCCATTCTGTGCAGCCTTGCGCAGGTCGCGAATCAGGCTGATCTGGCGCTGGTGTGCAAGGTCGCGACCATCTTCATAGATCTGCATGCGGCCCGGCAGATTCGCTGCATCCTTACGGGCAATGGCCGCGCGGCTAAGCAGTTCCTTGGGGGCATCGCCGTTTTCCGGGTAGGTGGTGATACCGATGCAGCACTCAAGGGAAACGTCCTGGTTATCCACACGATGCGGTTCGCTGAGTATGCGCTGCAGGGTATCGCCCATGGCCACAGCACCATCGCTGGTGGTGTGATCCAGCAACAACAGAAACTCATCGGCGGCCAGACGCGCCACGGTATCACCGGAGCCCAGCGCATCCTGCAATTGCTGGCCGACCTGGCGCAACAATTGGTCAACACCCTCGGCACCGCTGCTGTCGTTGATCGATGCCATGTTCTCGATGCCCAGGTACATCAGGGCAACCGGGCGCTGCGCAGCAATCGCACTGCCCAGACGCTCCATGACCAGTGCGCGGTTAGGCAATCCGGTCACTGCATCATGCAAGGCGTTGTGCGCCAATTGCCCTTCACGTACGGCGATCCCCTGCTGCATGGTGTTAATGGAGTCTGCGAGCATGCCCAGTTCGTCACTGCGCTTCATCACCACCGGCGTTTCATAATCACCGTCACCGATACGCTGGGCAGCCAGTGCAAGCTCCCGAACCGGAGTGGAGACGCTGCGTGCCAGCGCCAGCGTACCCAGCAAAGAGCCAAACAGCGCGGCCAGGGAAATCCAGAAGATTTTTTCATCCAGTGGCGCAAAGGCCTGCAGGGCCTTGTCCAGTGGGCTTTGCAGCAAGGCAATCACTTGCCCGTCGCTGGCCTGGCCGGTGTTGGCCAGCATCAGTGACTGGCTGAGAAAGTTCTGGTTCAACTGCTCGGTGACACGCATCTGACCTTCGGCCAAGCTACGCATCAACTCGACCATGCCAGGACGCAAGGCCTCAGGCTGAGTGCTGATCAACTCTCCGGGCTGACCGTTTTCCACGGTCAGGAACGACACCTCCAGGCCACTGAGGGAACGCAGTTCCTGAGCGATATCGTTGTCGATGGCAAACCCCATCACTACACGTCCGATGGGCAAGGGAGCCAGAACCGTACTTTCAACCAGCAAGTGCGGTATGCCGCCACCCGGAACGATCAGGACCGACTGTTTATTGCGCTTGGCATTGCGCAATGCCTGGTCATAAACGAACTTCGAGCCCTCCGGCACATTGGATTCGGTACTGGAGATCACCGTACCGTCCATGCCCAGCAGAAACATGTCGCTGGCATTGATACGGCTGCCATGGTTCAACAACACCGAGCGGATGGTCGATGAGTCTTCGCTGGCTACCGCGTCGCGAAAGCCAAAATCGGCAGAGAGTAATTGCACCGTATCGCGCAAGCGCTTGCCACGCAGCTCGATCAGACGTTCAAAAACCCGGCTGCCCACTTCCAGTTGCGCCTGAGCCTGGGTACGAACCGCATCGCCTGTCGCAATCTTGACGGCAAAGTACACCGCGCTGACCACGATAAGCAGCAAAGCGATCAATACGCAGGCAATGCGCGCCTGAAAGCTGTTACGAAGATTCATTAATGAGCAGCCTTGTGGAAAGCTTCGCCAAACGCCCCCGGATCGGGCTTGGCAGGTTTATCTTCAGCCTTGACCTCGACATCAAGGTTGAAACGCTGGGTCAGGCCAGACGCGGGAACATCGAATTCGCCTCCCGCAACCGGCTGCATGTCCTCAGCCTGGGGATGCCAGAGCGTTGCCACGTAATGCCCGGCAGGTAACTGGTCAAGCTTGAGGGTGCCGTTGCTGTCGGTCACACCGAACCATGGCTCGTCGGTGACATAGATATAGCCAACCATCCAGTCATGGATGTTGCAGCCAAGCACCACGACCCCCGCCTTGTCGAACAGCAACGGCTCGGAAGGCGTGCCTTCATAGAGACGCAGCTCGAAACGCTTTGCGGGGGAGAAGGAATAGACCTGATGACGAATGTTGTCACTGTTGGGGAATTTGACTTGCGCACCGGTATGCACAGCCAGCACGTGAGGCGAAAACTCCTGGTCGCGCTGGTCCATTTCAGCCTTGCCACCGTTCACAGCCGCTGCGGCAGGTCCTTTGAGCGTCACGACAGCATCGGCAAGCGGTTTGCCTTGCTTGTCGAATACCTGGGCCGTCAATGTCGCAGCCGATGCTTGTGTAGCAGACCACGCCAATAATCCAGCCAGGACAACTGAGGAAAATACTCTGGTCATACTCGATTCAATCCAAAACGGCAGTACTGATAACAAGAACGCCAGCCTTGGCATGGTTTTGCATGCAGATGAACTGTCGACTCATTAAGAGCACGCAACATCAGGCATTTGCCATCAAGCAATCAGCTCCTACAAGACACAGGGCAATACCCTGCATTTCATTGGCTGATTGCCTCCTACTCACGCTATCGACCGCCCCCATTGAAACCTGAGGGCACTTGCCCCATCTAAGCATCATGTTCAATTTCGCAGGTGCCCTATGAGTGACCAGCAGAAAGACTCGCAAGATTTGCCCGATGGCGCAGCCGAACACACTATTCACCTGAACTCCGACAGCACCTCACTTGCTCTTCCAGGCCAGAACCTCCCGGACAAGGTCTACATCATTCCGATCCACAACCGCCCTTTCTTTCCGGCACAGGTTCTGCCTGTAATCGTCAATGAAGAGCCGTGGGCCGAAACCCTCGAGCTGGTCAGCAAGTCCGAGCATCACTCACTTGCGCTGTTTTTCATGGACACTCCCCAGGAAGATCCTCGCCACTTCAATACCAAGGCGCTTCCGGAGTATGGCACTTTAGTCAAGGTTCACCATGCCAGCCGCGAAAATGGTCGATTACAGTTCGTGGCCCAGGGCTTGAGCCGCGTTCGCATCCGGACCTGGCTCAAGCATCATCGCCCGCCTTATCTGGTGGAAATCGAATATCCGCAGCAGCCCAACGAACCGACCGACGAGGTCAAGGCCTACGGCATGGCCCTGATCAACGCGATCAAGGAGCTGCTGCCGCTCAACCCGCTTTACAGCGAAGAACTGAAGAACTATCTCAACCGCTTCAGCCCCAACGATCCCTCGCCCCTCACCGACTTCGCCGCTGCCCTGACCTCGGCCACCGGCGTCGAACTGCAGGAAGTGCTCGATTGCGTGCCCATGCTCAAGCGCATGGAAAAAGTCCTGCCGATGCTGCGCAAGGAAGTTGAAGTCGCACGCCTGCAGAAAGAGATCTCAGCCGAGGTCAATCGCAAGATTGGCGAACATCAGCGCCAGTTCTTCCTGAAAGAACAACTCAAGGTCATCCAGCAGGAACTGGGGCTGAGCAAGGACGATCGCAGCGCCGATATCGAACAGTTCGAGCAGCGCCTGGAAGGCAAGACCCTGCCGCCCCAGGCTCGCAAGAAAATCGATGAGGAAATCGGCAAGCTCAAGGTCCTGGAAACCGGCTCACCCGAATACGCCGTGACCCGCAATTATCTGGACTGGGCCAGCTCGTTGCCCTGGGGCATCTACGGCGAAGACAAGCTGGACCTCAAGCACGCCCGCAAGGTGCTCGATCAGCACCATGCCGGACTCGACGATATCAAGGCGCGGATTCTCGAATTTCTCGCCGTGGGAGCCTACAAAGGCGAAATCAGCGGCTCGATTGTCCTGCTGGTCGGTCCACCCGGCGTGGGCAAGACCAGCGTCGGGCGTTCGATTGCCGAATCCCTTGGCCGTCCCTTCTATCGCCTGAGCGTAGGCGGCATGCGCGATGAGGCGGAAATCAAGGGCCACCGTCGCACCTACATCGGTGCCCAGCCAGGCAAGCTGGTACAGGCGCTCAAGGATGTGGAGGTGATGAACCCGGTCATCATGCTCGATGAAATCGACAAGATGGGCCAAAGCTATCAGGGCGACCCGGCCTCCGCACTCCTGGAAACCCTGGACCCGGAACAGAACGTCGAATTCCTCGACCACTACCTGGACCTGCGTCTGGATCTGTCCAAAGTGCTGTTCGTCTGCACCGCCAACACTCTGGACTCGATCCCGGGCCCGCTGCTGGACCGGATGGAAGTGATCCGCCTGTCGGGCTACATCACCGAAGAAAAACTCGCCATCGCCAAGCGCCACCTGTGGCCCAAGCAACTGGACAAGGCCGGTGTCGCCAAGAACAAGCTGTCGATCAGCGACAGCGCCCTGCGTGCTGTCATCGAGGGCTACGCCCGCGAGGCCGGTGTGAGGCAACTGGAAAAACAACTGGGCAAGCTGGTGCGCAAGGCGGTGGTCAAGCTGCTGGACGAACCCGACTCGGTAATCAAGATCGGCAACAAGGATCTGGAAGCGTCCCTGGGCATGCCGGTATTCCGCAGCGAACAGGTGTTGTCCGGAGTCGGTGTCATCACAGGCCTGGCCTGGACCAGCATGGGCGGTGCCACACTGCCTATCGAAGCGACCCGCATCCATACCCTCAACCGCGGCTTCAAGCTGACCGGCCAACTGGGCGATGTGATGAAAGAGTCTGCAGAGATAGCCTACAGCTACGTCAGTTCCAACCTGAAAAGCTTCGGCGGCGATACGAAGTTCTTCGACGAAGCCTTCGTCCATCTGCATGTGCCGGAAGGCGCAACGCCCAAGGACGGTCCGAGTGCCGGCGTGACCATGGCCAGTGCCTTGCTGTCTCTGGCACGCAATCAGCCACCGAAGAAAGGCGTAGCCATGACCGGCGAACTGACCCTGACCGGGCATGTACTGCCGATTGGCGGAGTGCGTGAAAAGGTCATTGCGGCGCGGCGTCAGAAGATCAACGAGCTGATCCTGCCGGAACCCAATCGCGGAAACTTCGAGGAACTACCCGATTACCTGAAGGAAGGACTGACCGTCCATTTCGCCAAGCGTTTTGCGGATGTGGCGAAAGTGTTGTTCTGATGGTTCATCTGTCGTGAATGAGTTGGCTCCGGGAGCCAACTCATTCACGAAGCGCCATCCGCGCTATTGATTGGCGCGTTGTTCCAGATGCTTCCAGTCAACGATTTCGCCTTCGGGGCTATAACCGGCGACCAGTTCGCTCAGCATTTGCCGAACCCGAGGGTAGTCGTCCGAGGACACCGCTTCCAGAAGCGAGGCCAGCTTTTCCTTGAGAATATCCCACGGCAGGAAGTCTTCGTCCGCGCTCATGATCATGGGGTGACGAGTCGGCACCACGTTATCGCCGATCAGCAGCTCTTCGTAGAGTTTTTCCCCGGGACGCAGCCCCGTGAACTCGATGGCGATATCGCCATGGGGATTGCGTTCGGAACGCATGCTCAGGCCTGACAGATTGATCATGCGCTCGGCCAGTTCGACGATCTTGACCGGTGCCCCCATATCAAGCACGAAAACATCCCCCCCCTGCCCCATGGAACCGGCCTGAATCACCAGTTGAGCCGCTTCGGGAATGGTCATGAAGTAACGGGTGATATTCGGGTGTGTCACCGTCAGCGGCCCGCCGCTCTTGATCTGCTTGTGGAAAAGCGGGATCACCGAGCCGGAAGACCCCAGAACATTGCCGAAGCGCACCATCGTGAAGCGGGTCTTGTTGACGTGGGCAACGTTGCTGCTGCTACGAAACAGTACAGGCGCGACTTCGCGACTGAGGGCCTGCAGGATCATTTCCGCGAGCCGCTTGGTACTGCCCATCACGTTCGTGGGACGAACCGCCTTGTCGGTGGAGATCAGTACGAAGTTGGCCACACCGACCTGAACCGCAGCCTGAGCGGTATGCAGGGTTCCCATGACATTGTTCAGCACCCCTTCGGCACTGTTGTGCTCGACGATCGGCACATGCTTGTAGGCGGCAGCGTGATAGACCGTCTCGACCTTCCAGGTCCGCATCAGATCGACCATCTTCTCGAAGTAGCGCACCGACCCCAGGATAGGCAGCACCTCAACCTCCAGCGCGTCCTGCTGAACCTGCTTTTCCAGCTCGCCGAAAATGCTGTAGAGGTTGAACTCGCTGTGCTCGACCAGCAACAGTCGGGAAGGCTTGAGCATCAGGATCTGACGGCACAGCTCGGAGCCGATCGAACCGCCCGCTCCGGTGACCATCACCACCTTGCCGGTAATGCAGTGCTCCAGCAGGTCATCCTGGGCCGATACCGAATCGCGCCCCAGCAGGTCGGCGATGCCCACTTCCTGGATATCGTCGACCTTGACCCTGCCGCTGGCCAGATCCATGAAGCCCGGAACGCTGCGGACATGCAGCGGATAGCCTTCCAGGTATTCGAGGATTTCGCGACGACGTGCACGGGTCGCTGACGGAATGGCCAGAAGAATCTCCTCGGCCCCCGTGGCATCGATCATCTGCTGAATATGCCGGGGTTTGTAAACCACCAGCCCGGCGATGGTGCGCTTGGTCACGCTGCTGTCGTCATCGATAAAGGCCACCGGGCGCATCATGCGTCCCAGACGCAAGGCTGCGACCAGTTGATTGCCCGCCGCGCCAGCGCCATAGATGGCGACCTTGGGCAATCCGTTATCCCGCGAGGTAAAGGGCACATGCTGGGAAGCCATGAACCAGTCACCCAGAAAGTACTGGCGCATGATCAGCCGCAAGCCGCCGATCATGATCAGGCTCAGCCACCAGTAATTGAAAATGACCGAGCGCGGGACCACCACTTCGTGGTCGCCATACCAATACACCACCAGCGACACCAGCAATGCGGAAAGACTGACGGCCTTGACGATGGTGATCAGCGCGTCGTTGCCGAAAAAACGCATGACGGCGCGGTACATGCCAAAGCGGATGAAAATGGGGATCGTCAGAACAGGTGCGGCGGCGAACAGCCAGAGGTGATCGACGATGGAGGAGAAGGTCGCGTCAAATCCCAGCCGCACGACAAAAGCGAGTATCAAGGCGCCCCAGACCAGCACGATGTCCGCGCCGACCTGCACGATTCGCTTGTTCTTGCGCGAAAGACCCAGCATTCGCGAACGTAATTTCATCATCATCCCTCTACCTCCACCTGACTCCATGTCGCGCTGTGCGGACTTCATGGCGTGCGGCGTCGTTTAAAACCATTTATCGCAATTTGGTGACCAGGCGCTTTGCCTGCTACCGCACTGAACGTGAATGCCATTACCCGGCAAAAACCGGTATCGGCCTATTTGTCCTGAGTGCCCTGATAGTGACGAGCAACCGCCGACAAGGCCTGATCCACACTGGCTACAGGCTTCCAGCCCAGTAACGAGCGCGTTTTTTCGATATCGACCTGCAAGAACCCGCAAAGACGCTGGGACAGCGCACGCTTGCCCAACAATCTGGCCGCCAGAACGAGCAAGGCAGACGGTATCGGCAGCAGACGCGCCGACTTGCCGAGTGCGCCGGCCATGCGCTTGAGCAGCATGGTCGTCGACAGATCCTCGCCATCGCTGACCAGGAATGTCTGGTTGGCAGCGGCCGGATGCGAGGTGCAGGTAACGATCAGATCGACCAGATTATCCAGGGCAACCAGGCTGCGGCGGTTATCGATTGCTCCGAAAGGCAGCGGAACGCCTTTGTCCAGCCAGCGCATCATCGACAGGAAGTTGGCCTTCACTCCCGGCCCGTAGACCAGCACCGGACGGATGATCACGACCTCCAGCCCGGTCTGCTCGGCCAGAGCCCGCAACCCCTGCTCGGCCTCCATCTTGGAAATACCGTACGGATCGATCGGAGCAGGCGTATCGTCGGCACGGTAAGGCTGGCCCGGCAAGGTGCCTTCACCGTTGACCTTGATGGAGCTGATGAAGACAAAACGGCGAACGCCCGCGGCGGCTGCCTGACGTGCAAGATTCAATGTCCCTTCGACATTGACCTTGCGAAAGGCGGCCAGCGGATCGGCTTCGGTATCGTTCATGACATGCACACGGGCTGCCGCATGGATCACCACCTGCACGTCCTGCAGACATTCCTGCCACTGCGTCTGGCCGTCAAGGCTGGAAATCCGGGCAAGCGTGGCACGGGAATCGACCTGTGCCGAAGAACCGCGCACCACAGCCGTCACTTTATCGCCTCGCTTGAGCAGACTGGCGAGGACTGCCTTACCGACAAAACCGGTTGCACCTGTCAGCAACACAGAAGAGGAACTCATGACTGGCTCGCTTTGCGAAGGGTGGCTTGATGAAAGAGGGTTTCCAGACGCATCAGAAGATTGCCCTTGGCGTAGTGCTGCTCGTAATAGTTGCGCCCTGCACGACCCATGCTTTCGCGCTCGGTCATACTGGCATCTGCAAGTGCACGGGTAATCGTCGCCAGCCCCTGGGCATCGCCGGAATCACAGGCGAAACCGGCACCGGATTCGTTGATTACACGCGCAGCTTCACCATTGATCATTCCCAGTATGGGTCTTCCTGACGCCAGGTATGCCTGAACCTTACCCGGAATGGTCTTTTCAAACACATCATTGGTTTTCAGCGACACCAGCAAGGCATCGGCCTGGGCGAACAGCCCCGGCATGGCCTCCAGCGGATGACGTCCCAGAAGATGCACATTGTCCAGTTGTCTGGCGGCAATCTGCTCGGCAATCCATTCACTCATGCGCCCATCGCCGACAATCACCCAGCGCACGGCATTACTGGCACGCAACGACTCGGCAGCATCCAGTACGGCAGGGAAATCCTGGGCTTCCCCCAGGTTGCCGGCAAACACGACCGTGAATACATTCGGGTCCGGCTTGATCAAATCACACAACGGCGGCGCTGAAGATGAAAAATCGTCTTCAGCCCAGCTTGGAAAGTAAACCAGGCGATCATCGGTAATCGGTCGGGTGCAATAGCGCCGAACGTTGTCCAGAAAGCCGTGGGATTGCAGCAGCAGATAGTCTGTGCGGTTGTAGATCCACGAAACGACCTTGCCGACCAGTCCCAGCATCAATGGCTGTTTCAGCACACCGACTGCGCGCAGGGTTTCAGGCCACAGATCCAGCACCCATACAAATACCGGCGCACGCTTCAGACTCCCGATCACGAGCGCCGGAATGGCGGCCATGACAGGCGAGACGGCATACACGAAGATCGTATCGAACTTGCGTCCACGCAGCTTGAAAGCACCCAGCGTCGAAGCGCTGATGAAGAACGAAAGGTAGTTGAGCACCAGGGTCAGACTGCGCTTGCCCCGTGGGACAAGCGGCACCCTGACCACATCGGCACCGCAATACTGAGCGAATTCTTCAGGCTTCTCGCGGTAACTTTCGAACACCTTGCCTTCAGGGTAATTCGGCAACCCCGTCAAGACGGTGACCTCATGCCCCTTTGCCGAAAGATCGCGGACCAGATCATTGATCCGCATGTTCTCCGGCCAAAAATACTGCGTTACGACAAGAACTTTTAACGCTTTTTCAGCCATTTCTACCACTCGGGTCAGTAACGCTTCCAGACAACGCGGTTCACGTAGTCGGTGTAGCTGTGCAGGATACGCACGACCTTGTCCGAGACGTTGGGCATGCTGTAATCACCCACCAGACGCAGGCTGCGCTCGTCACCACGAGACTGGCTGTCGAGAATGTTCAGGCCCTGCAGGACGCGCTCGGTTTCCAGCCCGACCATCATGGCCGCAGCTTCTTCCATGCCTTCCGGACGCTCATGAGCCTCACGCAGGTTCAGTGCAGGGAAGTTCAGGATGGAAGCCTCTTCGTTGATCGTGCCGCTGTCGGACAGTACAGCCTTCGATTCGAGCTGAAGCTTGTTGTAGTCCTTGAAACCCAGTGGCTTGAGCAGGCGCACATTGGCATGGAACGTCACCCCCATGGCGTCAACCCGCTTCTGGGTACGCGGGTGAGTGGAGACGATCACCGGCAGACCGAACTGCTCGGCCACGGTATTGAGCACGTCCACCAGCTTGAGGAAGTTCTTGTCCGAGTCGACGTTCTCTTCGCGGTGCGCGCTGACGACGAAGAACTTGCCAGGCTCAAGCCCCAGACGGGTAAGAACGTCCGAACTGTCGATACCTTCACGGTAATGCCCCAGCACTTCGAACATCGGGCTGCCGGTCTTGATCACGCGATCGGCAGGAAGACCTTCGCGCAGCAGGTAATCCCGGGCGATGGTGCTGTACGTGAGGTTGATGTCGGCCGTATGGTCGACGATGCGGCGGTTGATTTCTTCCGGAACCCGCATATCGAAGCAGCGGTTGCCCGCTTCCATATGGAACGTCGGGATCTTGCGACGCTTGGCCGGCAATACGGCCATGCAGCTGTTGGTATCGCCCAGCACCAGCAGAGCCTCGGGCTGGATTTCAGCCAGCACGCGGTCGACAGCGATGATCACGTTACCGATGGTTTCTGCACCACTGGCACCGGCGGCATTCAGGAAGTGGTCCGGCTTGCGGATGCCCAGGTCCTGAAAGAAGATCTCGTTCAGCTCGTAATCGTAGTTCTGGCCCGTGTGGACCAGAATGTGATCGCAATGCTCATCCAGTGCTGCCATGACCCGCGACAGGCGAATGATCTCCGGCCGGGTTCCCACGACAGTTACAACTTTCAGCTTTTTCATTTCAATATCCTGTCAACAGCGGCTCAGGCTTCAGTACCGACGGGGCGCGCATAAGTGTCCGGGTGTTCCCGGTCAAAGATTTCATTGGCCCAGAGCATGACAATCATCTCGTCCTCACCGACATTGGTGATGTCGTGGGTCCAGCCGGGTACGGTTTCGACGACCTGCGGCTGCTCACCGTTGGTGAACAGCTCATGGAAAGCGCCGGAAACGATATGGCGGAAGCGGAAACAGGCCTTGCCCTTGATGACCAGAAACTTCTCGGTCTTGGAATGGTGGTAGTGACCACCACGGGTAATGCCCGGATGCGCAGTGAAATAGGAAAACTGCCCGGAATCCCGGGTCTTGAGCATTTCCACGAACACGCCACGCGGATCACCATGCTTGGGCACTTCATAGGTGAAGCGGTCCGGTGGCAGGTAGCTCAGGTAAGTCGAGTACAAGGCCCGCACCAGGCCCGTACCGACCGGCTCGGTGATCATCGTCTGGCGACTGTCGCGGAACACATGCAGTTGCTCGGCCAGCTCACCGACGGTGATCGAATATTGCGGCTCGACACTGACAAACGGCGTACCCGCCTGCTTGCCGTCCATGACGGCCAGGAAATGCCTGATCACATCATCGATGTAGACCAGATTGATACGCGCCTGCGGGTCATTGATGCTGATCGGCAAGCCCCGGGATACGTTGTGGCAGAAGGTTGCCACAGCCGAGTTGTAGTTCGGCCGCGCCCACTTGCCGAAAACGTTCGGCAGGCGAAACAGATGAACCGGCACGCCATGGCTGGCATTCAGGGCAAGGAGCGCGTCTTCGGCACCGCGCTTGCTGCTGCCATAGGCATTGTCCAGCTCGGCCTGGCTGGAGGAGGTGTACAGAATCGGCACCTGACGACCACTGCTCACGATCGCATCGCACAAGGCACGCGTCAGATCGGTGTTGCCGGTCTGGAACTCCTGCGGGTCCTGTGGACGATTCACGCCCGCCAGGTGAAAGATGAAATCCACCTGAGCAACCAGCGCCGGCAGACTGTCCAGAGAGTCTTCACGGGTGAAGCGCAGGACCTGCACATCGGCCCGTTCCCCAAGGTGGGAAACAAGATTCTGGCCAACAAATCCGTTGGCGCCCGTAATCAGAACCTTCATTTTCACTCCTCCGGCGTAGCGTGCTCGCCACGCTGGATGGCGCGCATGAAGTCCAGTTTGAGCAACAGACGCTGCATGCCTTCGACATCCAGGCGCTCGGTATTGTGCGAGTTGTAGTCTTCAGTGCGGGAAATCTTGGTCTCGCCCTGTTCGACGAACTTGGCGTAGTTGAGGTCGCGCAAGTCTGGCGGAATGCGGAAATAGTCACCCTTGTCTTCGGCGCAGGCCATTTCTTCACGGCTCAGCAGCGCTTCATACAGTTTTTCGCCATGGCGTGTGCCGATCACCTGAATCGGGTGATCAGGTTTGCCCACCAGTGCAGTCAGCGCCTTGGCCAGGACTTCGACGGTCGCCGCCGGAGCCTTCTGCACGAACAGGTCACCGTTGTTGCCATGCTCGAACGCATAGAGCACCAGGTCGACAGCGTCGCCCAGGGTCATCATGAAGCGGGTCATGTTCGGATCGGTCAGGGTCAGCTCTTTACCGGCACGAATCTGATCGATGAACAGAGGAATCACGGATCCGCGAGAAGCCATGACGTTGCCATAGCGGGTACCGCAAATGACAGTCTTGCTGTCGTCGACATTGCGCGACTTGGCAACCATGACCTTTTCCATCATCGCCTTGGAAATGCCCATGGCGTTGATCGGGTAGACGGCCTTGTCGGTGCTGAGGCAGACAACGCGGCGAACTTCGTTCTGGATAGCCGCTTCCAGCAGGTTTTCAGTACCGATGACATTGGTCTTGACCGCTTCCATCGGGTGGAATTCGCAGGACGGAACCTGTTTCAGGGCTGCCGCGTGAAAAATGTAATCGACACCGCGCGTGGCATTGAGCACGCTCTGGTAATCACGCACATCGCCAATGTAGAACTTCAGTTTGCTATTGGCATAGCGCTTGCGCATGTCGTCCTGTTTCTTCTCGTCCCGACTGAAAATACGGATTTCCGCAATATCACTGTCGAGAAAACGCTTGAGGACAGCGTTGCCAAAAGAACCGGTACCACCAGAGATGAGAAGTTTTTTTCCGCTAAACATAATAATTCCTGAAAATGAGGCAGGCAGTCCTGGGATTAACGAGACTTCAAGGCCGAAAAAACCAATTTGTCTTACTGCTGAGCGCCGGGATAACCGATCGATAAAACCGATCCACGCCCTTGAAAACAAAAAAGCCGCCCGCAGCAACGCCTGCTACGTCCACGCTGCGACCATCCTGTGCATATTGTCCAGCGAACCGTCGTCGAGAGTCATGAGCACAATCCAATGCTCACAGCCGTTCGCACCGACTGGTTGCAGCTTGCCGGGCAGTCACTGTTTGCGGTCGCTTGAACCGCACATGAACTGCCATACAAAAAACCTTGGCGATTGTGCCACTTCCCTATCGAAATGCCACCTCATTCTGGACTTTACACAATCTCCAGGCACTTTCTTTTGAGGAGCTGGCATTCACGGCAGACATTCATCCCTTGTATTGACTGAAAAAGAAGGTCATATGACATCAGGATTCACTGCCGAAAATACTGGAATGACGCGAAACGATTACGGCCTGACAGCATGCAAGCGACGCATGACCCGGTATTTTTTAACGGAAGCTTGAATACTCTATTAAAGAGCAGGAACAAACCGGCAATTGGCCATCGATGCTGTATGAATTTTCCGAAACTCACAAAACTTCCCACTGTGGAGGGTTTGGTGTCAGTCGGGGCAGCGCAGTTGTGCCCACACGTCAATGCGTTATGCTCCAGCATCGTCACGCAAAACCGGAACTTGCCATGACCTACGCCCGTCTCCTCGCCCCCTTGAGCCTTGCCCTGCTGACCGCCTGTGCGCAAACCCCGAAAAGCATCGTCTCGGTGGAAGCCCAGAGCGACTGCCCGCTGACGCTCAAGAGCGGACAAACCCTGATCCTCACCCTGCCCAGCAACCCCACCACCGGCTTTCGCTGGCAGATCCAGAACCCGGCACAGAATGTTCTGCGCAGCCTGGGGCCGGAGGTTTATAAAAACTCGCAGAGCACTGAAATGGTGGGCAGTGGCGGGCAATCGGTATGGCGCTACAAGGCGACCGATGCAGGTACCGGGCAACTGGTGATGATCTACCAGCAACCCTGGACACCCGAAGCGGCCCCCGAACAGACTTTCGAGTGTGCAATTACAGTGAACTGAGGCGTTTCGCACGCTCTGTCAGACAACGCTCTCTGATTCATGCATCCCGGCGACAACTTGGCTAGAATGCCCGCCTTTCAAAGCCTTCGCCGGAACCGCCGTGAGCAAAGAACCCGACCGCATTTTCGCCCAGCCATTGGCTCAGGTGCCTGACTTCGCCTTCAACGAGGATGTGGTTCGGGTCTTTCCTGACATGATCAAGCGCTCGGTGCCCGGCTATCCGACCATTGTCGAGAATCTGGGCGTGCTGGCGGCACAGTTCGCCCGCCCCGATACCGTTCTGTATGACCTTGGCAGTTCGCTCGGTGCCGTGACTCAGGCCCTGCGCCGCCATGTGCGCAGCGAAGGCTGCAAGGTCATCGCGGTGGACAATTCGGCAGCGATGGTCGAACGCTGCCGTGAATACCTCAATGCACAGAACTCCATGTTTCAGGAGTTGCTGCCGGTCGAGGTGATCGAAGGCGACATTCTGGCGTTGCAGTTCCAGCCCGCCTCAGTGGTGGCCCTGAACTTCACCCTGCAGTTCATCGCCCCGGAACAACGCCTGTCGTTGTTGACCAGCATTCGCCAGGCGCTGGTGCCAGGCGGCGCCCTGATTCTCTCGGAAAAGCTGCGCTTCAGCGACGAGCAGGAACATGCCCTGCTGACCGACCTGCATATCGCCTTCAAGCGCGCCAACGGCTACAGCGATCTGGAAATAGCCCAGAAGCGCAGCGCCATCGAAAACGTCATGAAACCCGACAGCCTTGAAGAACACCGCCAACGCCTGCTGGCCGCGGGGTTCTCCAAGGTCGTCCCCTGGTTCCAATGCCTTAACTTTGCCTCGTTGATTGCCTTGCCATGATTGATCTCGCTCCACTCGTTCGCCGCCTTGCAGGCACGCCACTGGCTGAATGGGCCAATGGCCTGCAGGCACAACTCGACACCAAGATGGCCAAGGGGCACGGCGATCTGCAACGCTGGCAAAGTGCGCTGGATGCCTTGCCCCCACTGACGGCGAAACATGTCGAGCTGGCCGACAGCTTTACTCTGGAAGTCGAGTGTGACGACGAAACCCGCACCCGTCTGCGTCAGGCCCTGATGGGCCTGTCACCCTGGCGCAAGGGGCCGTTCGATGTATTCGGCGTGCATGTCGATACCGAATGGCGCTCGGACTGGAAATGGTCCCGTGTTTCGCCACATCTGGATCTCAAGGGCAAACGCATCCTCGATGTGGGCTGCGGCAACGGCTATTACCAGTGGCGCATGCTGGGCGCCGGAGCAGAGAGCGTGATTGGCGTGGACCCTAACTGGCTGTTTTTCTGCCAGTTCCAGGCCATGCAGCGCTATCTGCCAGACCTGCCAGCCTGGCACCTGCCCTTTGCTCTGGAAGATCTGCCCGCCAACCTCGAAGGCTTCGATACCGTTTTTTCCATGGGCGTGCTGTATCACCGCAAATCGCCTGTCGACCATCTGCTGGCCTTGAAAGACTGCCTGGTCAAAGGCGGTGAACTGGTCATGGAAACCCTGGTGGTGCCGGGCGATGCGCAGCAAGTGCTGGTCCCGGAAGATCGCTATGCGCAGATGCGCAACGTGTGGTTCCTGCCGTCAGTACCAGCACTGGAACTGTGGCTGCGACGCGCCGGATTCGTCGATGTCCGTTGCGTCGATGTCAGCACCACCACCGTGCAGGAGCAGCGCAGCACCGAGTGGATGCGTTATCAGTCGCTGGGCGACTTTCTCGATCCGACCGATCACAGCCGCACCATTGAAGGCCTGCCTGCGCCGATGCGCGCCGTGATTGTCGGGCGCAAGCCCTGATCTTTTGCGGATGAATCAGTGCCAGCACCATTGGTGTGGGAGCTGATTCATCCGCGAAAGGCTTACTTCGCTGCTGCCACAATCAACGCCTTCATCTCGGCCACTGCAGCCTTGAATCCTACGAACAAGGCATGCGCCACCAGCGCATGGCCGATGTTCAGCTCGTTGATACCCTTGATCGCAGCCACCGCTTCGACGTTGTGATAATGCAGACCGTGACCGGCATTGACGATCAGCCCCTGAGCCACACCAAAAGCCACGCCATCGGCAATGCGCTTGAGCTCTTCGGCGACTTCAGACGGCGTCTGCGCATCGGCGTAGCGGCCGGTATGCAGTTCGATGGCCGGAGCACCGACGCGCTTTGAGGCAGCAATCTGCTGCTCGTCGGCATCGATGAACAGCGAGACTTCACAGCCGATCTTCGCCAAGCGCTCGACCGCCGCCCTGATCCGCTCTTCCTGCCCGGCCACATCCAGGCCGCCTTCGGTGGTCAGTTCCTGGCGGGTTTCCGGCACCAGGCATACATGGGCCGGACGAATACGCTCGGCAAAGGCGAGCATTTCTTCGGTCACGCCCATCTCGAAATTCATGCGTGTCTGCAACACGTCCTTGAGCAGCAAGACGTCGCGATCCTGGATATGCCGACGGTCCTCACGCAAATGCACAGTGATGCCATCCGCACCCGCCTCTTCGGCATCCAGCGCGGCTTTCACCGGATCGGGATAACGCGTACCGCGAGCCTGACGCAAGGTGGCAACGTGGTCGATGTTCACGCCAAGAAGGATGCGAGTGCTTTGGGTCACGGATGTCTCCTGAAATTTGATCGAAGCAGGCCGCAGAGCATAAAGCCTGTTCACGGCTTGCGAAACAGTTCACGACTCACTAAGGGACGGCCGCCCAGATGCACGGCCAATGCCTGGCGCATCAGGCGCTTGGCGGCAGACAGCGCACCCGGAGCGCTCCAGTCGGCCTCGGCCATGGCCAACAGCTCGACGCCCTGAAACAGGCCGGGCTGCAACAGATAGACCCGTTCCAGCCCCGCATCCACTTGCAAACGGTACAAACCATCCGCAGCAAGAGGATCACCATTGATATCCACATCCAGCGCAAAGCCATAGCCCAGATCATCCAGCAATCGCCACTCGAACGAACGCAACAGAGGCTCAAGAGGACGCCCCTGTGCCAAGGCCGTCAGGGTCGCGGCATAGTGGTCGAAAACGGCGGGATGAGGATCTTCGGACGGCAACAGACGAATCAGCAGTTCGTTGAGGTAGATGCCGCTGAACAAGGCTTCGCCGGACAGCCAGACGGCAACCCCGGCACCTTCCATGCGCCCGACATTCTTGAGCTCGCCACGCCCGCGAAACTCGGCCTCAAGAGGGACGAAAGGACGCGCCAGCGTACCGGCCTTGCCCCGAGCATTACGCAGCACGGCGCGCAAACGGCCTTGAGGGGTGAGGAAGTCGACCAGAGCGCTGTTTTCGCGATAGGCCCGGCTGTGAAGCACATAAGCAAGTTGGCCGGTTGGCGTGCTCATCGGGATGGCTCGGAAGAAAGGAGATTCACCCGGTCACGAAAATCATGACCGGGTGACAGAAACACTTACAGGTCGCCGTAACCCAATGAACGCAAGGCGCGCTCATCGTCGGACCAGCCACCCTTGACCTTGACCCACAGGTTGAGCATGACCTTGGAATCGAACAGCAGCTCCATGTCGCGACGGGCGTCGCTGCCGATACGCTTGATCCGCTCACCCTTGTCGCCAATGATGATTTTCTTCTGACCGTCACGCTCAACAAGAATCAGGGCGTGGATATGCAAGGTCCGCCCCTGCTGCTTGAACTCTTCGATTTCGACGGTGATCTGGTACGGAAGCTCGGCACCCAGCTGGCGCATGATTTTCTCGCGAACCAGTTCGGCAGCCAGGAAGCGGCTGCTGCGGTCGGTAATCTGGTCTTCCGGGAAGAAGTGATCGTTTTCCGGCAGATGGGAAGCAATCAGGCCTTCCAGCGCGTCGAGATTATGCCCGTGCTGCGCAGAAATCGGCACGATGGACGCATTGGGCAACTGACCCTGCAGCCATTCCAGATGCGGCATCAGCTCGCCCTTGTCTTCGATGCGATCGGTCTTGTTGATCGCCAGGATGACAGGACCCTGCACGTACTGGACACGCTCCAGCACCATCTGGTCTTCGTCGGTCCAGCGGGTGCGGTCAACCACGAAGATCACGACATCGACATCTTTCAAGGCAGCCGAAGCGGTCTTGTTCATGTAGCGGTTGAGCGCTTTTTCGCTGTTCTTGTGCATGCCGGGGGTATCGACATAGATCGCCTGCACGGCACCCTCGGTCTTGATACCCAGCATGTTGTGACGGGTGGTCTGCGGCTTGCGCGAGGTGATCGCCAGCTTCTGGCCAAGAATGTGGTTGAGCAGCGTGGACTTGCCTACGTTGGGGCGGCCGACGATGGCAACATAGCCACAGCGAGTTGCAGTTGTATCAGTCATTACCGTTCTCCACGCCCAGGGCAATCAGTGCTGCGGCCGCGGCTACCTGTTCGGCAATGCGACGACTGACACCCTGACCTCGACTCTTTTCATTCAATAAGGTGATCTCGCATTCGACGAAAAACGTCCGGCAATGCGGTTCGCCCTGGATATCCACCACTTCGTAACGCGGCAACTCACAGGCACGGGACTGGAGAAATTCCTGCAGTCTGGTTTTCGGGTCCTTGTTGGTATCGACCAGAGTCAGACTGTCGAACTCGTTGGTCAGCCAGGCCAGGACCCGCTCACGCGCAACTTCCATCCCCGAGTCGAGATAGATGGCACCGATCAAGGCTTCAAGGGCATCGGCCAGAATCGACTCGCGACGGAAACCGCCACTTTTCAATTCACCGGAGCCAAGGCGCAGATATTCGCCCAGATCGAAACCACGGGCCAGCAATGCCAGGGTCTCCCCTTTCACCAGACGTGCGCGCAACCGCGACAACTGGCCTTCGCGGGCCTGCGGGAAGCGCTCGAACAGGGCTTCACCGGCCACGAAGTTGAGGATCGCATCCCCCAGGAACTCCAGACGCTCATTGTTGCGGCCAGCAAAGCTGCGGTGAGTCAGGGCCAGGATCATCAGTTCCTGATCCTTGAAGGTATAGCCGAGCTGACGCTCAAGGCGGCTCAAGGATACGCTCACAGTTTACCCACGCTGAATTGCTGATCGAACTTCATCACCAGATCGATATTCTGGATCAACGGCTCACGCTGTTCATATTTCAAATGGGCGCTGAACTTGCCGTTCTGCACCGCCACCTTTAAAGCATTGTTCAAATCCACATCCCGAATATTGTTGACCTGCATGTTCTTACCGACATAACTGTAAAAATCGTCGACCGTGGTGATATCCAGGGCCTGATTGCTCTCGACCGACTCGATGATCTTCTTCATCGACATGTAGTCAAGATAGTGCGGAATCAGCTTGAAAGCCGTGCTGGTCACAAATGCGACAAACGCCAGCGCAATCAGCCACCCCACGAACGACAAACCTTTCTGAGAAGCGGAAAACGTCATGTTTCGACCTCGACCCCAAGGATAGCCCGTTCACGCAACCGACATGTCTTGTCGACCGGAAGCGTTTCGGGCCAGCCCAAATGAGATACGGCGCTGTTCTAGCAGCGCCGCATTGATTACTTGATCAGCCCTACACGGGAAAAGTTAGGGAAGTGGCTGAGCTTGGGCTCGGGCCAGCTCATCCAGACAGCAAACGCCTTGCCGACGATGTTCTTGTCGGGAACCATGCCCAGCTCGTCCTTGGGAATGTTCGGATCGTCCCAGTAACGGCTGTCATTGGAGTTGTCGCGGTTGTCACCCATCATGAAGTAATGGGCGGCCGGCACAGTCCACTCGCTGTCAGGCGGTGCACGGTAGCGGCTCATTTCCTGACGGATCTGGTGCTCGACATCGCCCAGCAGCTCTTCATACAGCTCGGCACTGCCCAGAGTACCCGGCTCGCTGCCGATCAGCTTCTTGGCAACCAGCTCGCCATTGACGAACAGACGCTTGTCGCTGGTGTAGCGGATGTGATCGCCCGGCAGGCCCACTACACGCTTGATGTAGTTGACGCTCGGGTCGCTCGGGTAGCGAAACACCATGACGTCGCCACGCTTCGGGTCGCCGATCTGGATCACTTTCTGATCCAGCACCGGCAGACGGATGCCGTAGGAGAACTTGTTGACCAGGATGAAATCACCCACCTCCAGCGTCGGTTTCATGGAGCCCGAAGGAATCTGGAAGGGTTCGACCAGAAACGAACGGAGCACCAGCACGAGAAACAGCACCGGGAAGAACGATTTGCCGTATTCGACCAGCAAAGGCTCTTTGTTCAATTGCTCAACAACCGCGATGTCCGGCTGACTGACACTGCCCTGATAGGTCGCAATGGCGGCCCGGCGACGAGGCGCCAGGAAAACCAGATCGATCAGTGCGAGCACGCCACAGACAAAGACTGCGATGACCAACAACAGCGGGAAATTTAGTGACATAGGACCTGACTATTCCAACCTGAGCACTGCAAGGAAAGCTTCCTGTGGAATTTCCACGTTGCCGACCTGCTTCATGCGTTTCTTACCGGCCTTCTGTTTCTCAAGCAGCTTGCGCTTACGGCTCACGTCGCCGCCATAACATTTGGCCAGTACGTTCTTTCTAAGTGCCTTGACGGTTGTACGCGCCACAATCTGACCACCAATGGCAGCCTGAATTGCCACATCGAACATCTGCCGCGGAATCAGTTCTTTCATTTTCTCGGTCAACGCACGCCCTTTGTAGTGCGCGTTGTCACGGTGCACGATCAACGCCAGGGCGTCGACCTTCTCGCCATTGATCAACACATCGAGCTTGACCAGATTGGCAGACTGGTAACGATCGAAATGATAATCCAGCGAAGCATAGCCACGGCTGACAGACTTGAGACGATCGAAGAAGTCCAGAACAACTTCGTTCATCGGCAGGTCATAGCTCACCTGAACCTGGGTACCCAGGAACAACATGTCGTGCTGTACGCCACGCTTCTCGATGCACAGCGTAATGACGTTGCCCAGGTGCTCCTGAGGCACAAGAATATTGGCCCGCACGATCGGTTCACGCATGTCCTCGATCGCGGACAGGTCAGGAAGCTTGGACGGGTTGTCGACGTAAATCGTTTCACCGTTCTTGAGCTGCAGCTCGAAAATTACCGTTGGCGCAGTGGTAATCAGGTCGAGGTCGTATTCGCGCTCCAGGCGCTCCTGGATGATCTCCATGTGGAGCATGCCCAGGAAGCCGCAACGGAAGCCGAAGCCCAGGGCATCGGAGCTTTCCGGCAGGTACTGCAGCGAAGAGTCGTTGAGCGTCAGCTTTTGCAGCGCTTCGCGGAAGTCCTCGAAATCGTCCGAACTGACCGGGAACAGGCCGGCGTAGACCTGAGGCTGAATGCGCTTGAAGCCTGGCAGCACGTCGACATCGGGAGTGGAACTCAGGGTCAGGGTGTCACCGACCGGAGCACCATGAATGTCCTTGATGCCCGCAATGATGAAGCCCACTTCACCGGCTTTCAGGTCTGCGGTTGCAGTGTGCTTGGGGTTGAACACGCCGACGCTGTCGACCAGGTGCACCTTGCCGGTGGACTTGACCAGAATCTTGTCGCCTTTCTTGACGCGGCCATGACGCACACGCACCAGAGACACAACGCCCAGGTAGTTGTCGAACCACGAGTCGATGATCAACGCCTGCAGCGGGTCTTCGATATTGCCTTCGGGAGCAGGAATGGTGGTAACCAGACGCTCCAGCACTTCGTCGACGCCCATGCCGCTCTTGGCACTGCATGCCACGGCATCGGTGGCATCGATACCGATGATCTTCTCGATCTCTTCCTTGACGCGGTCGGGATCGGCCTGCGGCAAGTCCATCTTGTTCAGTACCGGCATGACCTCAAGGCCCTGCTCGATAGCGGTGTAGCAGTTGGCAACCGACTGTGCCTCCACGCCCTGACCGGCATCGACCACCAGCAGCGCGCCTTCACAGGCCGCCAGGGAACGGCTGACCTCATAGGTGAAGTCCACGTGGCCCGGGGTGTCGATGAAGTTCAGCTGGTAGGTCTTACCGTCTTTGGCCTTGTAGTACAGGGTTACGCTGTGGGCCTTGATGGTGATCCCGCGCTCGCGCTCAAGATCCATGGAATCGAGGACCTGCGCTTCCATTTCGCGCTCGGACAGGCCACCGCACATTTGAATGAAGCGGTCGGCCAGCGTCGACTTGCCATGGTCAATGTGGGCGATGATGGAGAAATTGCGGATATGACTCAAATCACTCACGGATCAACACTCAAAAAGGTTGCAGGCAGATTGCCCGCCGAAAAATAGCCGGGAATTGTACCTGAAGGAAGCAAGAGGCGTCACGCCCGGAGCTATACAGAACAATTCCCATCCGGCAGACATCCACAAAAAAGGGCGGTATCTACCGCCCCTTTTCGTCAGACCTGTCGATTACTCAGCCAGTTTGAAGGTAATGAAACTCGCCCGACCCTGGCGCAGAACACGCATGGAGACGGAACGATCCTTCGGCAGGCTCTTGGCCACATCGGTGAACTGCTTCGCCGAAACGATGGCCTGATTGTTCAGGTGAGTGATGACATCGCCTGGTTGCAGACCGATCAAGGCTGCCGGACCACCCTGCACTTCCTTGATGACCACGCCGCCCTTGAGGTCGAAGCTCTTCTTCTGCTCGGCGGTCAGCTCGATCACCGAAACACCCAGGCGATTGCTGCTGCGCTCGGCTCCCGGCCCGGCAGCGCCCATTTCCTGACCTTCGTCCGGCAGTGCGCCGACGGTGACGGTCAGATTCTGGCGCTTGCCATCACGGATCACTTCAAGCTCGGCCTTGCTGCCGTCCTTGAGGTTGCCGATCAGGTGCGGAAGGTCGGCAGACATCACAATCGGCTGACCGTTGGCACTGAGGATCACATCACCAACCTGCAGACCACCCTTCGCCGCCGGGCCATCTTCAAGCACCTGGGCAACCAGAGCACCGGCAGGCTTGTCGAGCCCGAAGGACTCGGCCAGGTCCTTGTTGACCTCCTGGATCACTACACCCAGCCAGCCACGATTGACCTTGCCGTTGGCCTTGAGCTGATTGGCGACATCCATGGCCACGTCGATCGGAATCGCGAACGACAGCCCCATGAAGCCACCCGAGCGGGTGAAAATCTGCGAGTTGATACCCACGACTTCACCGGCCATGTTGAACAACGGACCACCGGAGTTACCCGGGTTGATCGCTACGTCGGTCTGAATGAACGGCACATAGGTATCGTTCGGCAGGCTGCGGCCCTTGGCACTGACGATACCCTTGGTCACCGAATGATCAAAGCCGAACGGCGAGCCGATGGCCAGTACCCACTCGCCCACTTTCAGCTTGTTGGAATTACCCAGCTTGGCGGTCGGCAGGTTCTTGCCATCGATTTTCAGGACAGCAACGTCGGTGCGCGGATCGGTACCGACCAGCTTGGCCTTCAGCTCACTGCGATCGGAAAGACGCACGATGATTTCATCGGCGCCATCGATCACATGGTTATTGGTCAGAACATAACCGTCACCGGAAATGATGAAGCCCGAACCCAGCGACTGGGCCTCGCGCTGGCGATCACCCTTTCCAGGAGCACGAGACCCCGGCGGCATACTGCGCTCGAGAAACTCGCGCAGCATGGGTGGCAGACCTTCCAGATCGGGCACCTGACCGGCAATTGCACGATCGGGCATTTTTTGACGGGTGCTGATATTCACTACCGCAGGCGAAGCCTGTTCAACCAGTCCAGTGAAATCCGGCAAGTCCTCGGCCTGAGCCACAGCGACCTGGCCGAGCATCATCATGGCGGCAATCAGCGAAACATAAGATTTCAAGCGTGGTATCGACATACGGCTCCCGTTAACAACGAGCAAAGTTAAGCAGTACAGAGCGACTGATCAAAGACACCATGCGCCGCATTCGGACGCGACACTATCCCTGGATCAGCTTTCCGGCCCCAGAAACGACAAAGGCCAGAGCTGCAAGGCTGTGACCTATAGAAAAAAAAGAGAGTTTTTGCAACTTGCAAACCTCACCAAACATTTCAGTATCCCTGCCCAAGGCCATGTGAACTGCGGTCTGGCGTGTTATTGAGCCCAAGATGAAACCTTTTATACATCCCGGGCATTGACTTCATTTCCAAGATGGCACGTCCAGCGAGAGCTACTTGCTGGCCTGCACATCGGCACTGCGCATCGACAGGGCTACATGTTCGGCGGTCCCCATGGGAATCTCACCGACCACCGTCACCATGACCACTCCACGCGGCGTGGTGAGCCTGCGCGATACGGCAACCGTAGGCCCCAACTGGGTACGGATATCCGTAGTTGCGCCTTCGCTCACCGATTCGATGAATACGGAAAAGCGCGCCAGGCCATCGCTGTACATCAGGCTGGAGACCAGCGCCTTCGAGGCAGGATCCTTGCGCGCGGCACTGCTGCTGAGCTCGAAACCGGGCGGCAGCCAATCGGAGCGCCATGCAACAGGCGCGCTCGCATGCTCGGCCTTGGCCTTGACAGCACTCACCGCCTTGCAATCGGAACTGGGCTGCAGCGACGCTGCGGAAGGTGCGACTGTATCGAGTTCGGTAAACTGGAAACGCTCCAGCAACTGCCCCTTTTCGCTCAACAGAAGTGACTTCAAAGGCAGACCGGTTTCATTATCCACATGCAACTCGATACCGTAACGATGCTGGTCCTTGGGCGTAATGGCCACAATGGTAGCCGCCCGACCTGCAACCCTGGACTTGCCGACAATCGTCATGTCGTACCAGGCCGAGAGTTTTTGGGTATCGAAAATACGCGCAGTCGAATCGGAGGGATTGGCAACGCCTGAGACAAGCGTGCCACTGACACATTGTGTCAGACCGTCAACACGCAAGACTTCCTGAGCTGAACCATCGAGCTGCAGCAGCCTCTCGCTGACCTTACCGTTATCAACACTGTGCCAGATACGGTGAGTGGAGAAGCTGCCGTTACGTTCGTAAACGAAGGTACCCTGGTAGCTCTGCTGCTGGTTGGCTTGCGCAAGACGCTTGAACATGTCTTGCGCATCGTCAGCATGCGCGGGAAGGGCAAGCCATCCACCGAGCAAAAGCGGTAATAGCGGGACGGCTCGCATGCTCTTCCTTAACGGTTTTCCAGACTTGCAGCACGCGCATAGGGCAGCGCGCTTTCAGTGCCTTTCAACGCTGCTTCCTGAGCGTGTTGACGCAGATAGCCAGGCAGACGCTGATCGCCTTCACCGGCCTGACCTTGCAGGACACCATTGGCCATAGGGCCTGTCTGCTCGGTTGGCTCGGTGTAACCGGCCAGAACTGCCGGGCCTTTCACCTGCGGTACGGACAGATTGGCTGGCTGCTGAACCTGCTGCGCCAACTGGGCACCGGCGATTTCGTCCTGATTGTAGAGACGAACACCTGCCAGAACGGCGACAGTTACCGATGCGGCAACGGCCAGACGACCCAGAGTGCGCCACGGGCCGCGAGCGACCTTCAGCGGGCTGACTTCATCGGCGATTGCGGCAGATACAGCAGCCGAAATATCCAGATGAGGCACCAGCAACTCTTTATGCATGGCTGCACGAGCTACCTGGTAACGCGACCATGTGGCACGTGTCTCGGCATCGTCAATGGCATTCAGTACCCGACGTAATTCCAACTCATCCGCTTCGTTATCCATCACTGCGGACAGCGATTCCTGCAGGGCTTCACGACTCATGGCGGTTTCCTCTCTTGGCTATCGCCGCTGTCTCAGGATTCCTGCAACAACGGCTGCAGGGCTTTGTCGATGGCTTCCCGAGCGCGGAAAATCCGGGAGCGCACGGTACCAACGGGACATTGCATGACGCTCGCAATGTCTTCATAACTCAGACCATCGAATTCACGCAAAGTTAGTGCAGTGCGCAAATCTTCCGGGAGAAGCTGGATGGTCCGATGGACAGTGCCCTCGATCTCATCCCTCAACAATGCACGTTCTGGCGATTCGATGTCCTTGAGGCCATGATCGCCATCGTAGAACTCCGCATCTTCAGACCTTACATCGCTATCCGGTGGACGCCGACCGCGCGATACCAGATAGTTTTTCGCCGTGTTAATGGCGATACGGTACAGCCATGTATAAAAGGCGCTGTCACCGCGAAAGTTGCCTAGTGCACGGTAAGCCTTGATAAAGGCTTCCTGTGCAACGTCTTGAGCCTCATGGGTGTCGTGCACGAATCGCACGATCAACCCTAGAATCTTGTGCTGATATTTCAGCACCAACAGATCAAATGCTCGCGTGTCACCGCGCTGAACGCGCTCGACAAGCTGCTGATCCTCTTCCTGGGTTAGCATGAACACTCCTCGTTGAGCCTGGAGGGGTGTTGCATCAACCATTGTTCAGGCTTGCAAACATAGACTCGGGCTTTTCGCAAAAGTTCTCCCCTTCCAAGCAAGTTTCCTGCAGACAGTGATATGGCCTGCACGAAAAACGCAGCTCGAACATAGTCGGCTGCGTGAATAGTCTTGTCGCCAGCTCCACTGTCGATAATCGATCGACTTGGTGCAGACCGGCGCTGTTCCTTTATAGGCAACCCGCTATTGAGCATAGGCCTCATTAAAAGTTCCCAAGCTTCAATCGCAGGCGAAAGACACTTTCCCCCGGGTCAGGCCAATGCCGCAGCCGTGGTAACCGACCCAATGGAAAACGGTATGCATGACGTCATGGACTGGAGCACAATCCTGCACCGCAATAGTCTCACATTGCCATAAAGGCGAGGCTATTGTGCCGATACCCCCTTACTTATACTAGGGCCTGTTGCCGTTTCAGCACGAACTGCATGACAGAGCAAAATCCAGCCTGGCAACCCGATCCGTGGCCCGGCGTAAAAACGTGTTGAAATCACAGAACCTGATGGCCGCCAAAGGCAGAATTCATAGATGAGTCAACATTTTCAGCACGATGTACTGGTGATTGGCAGCGGCGCGGCAGGATTGAGTCTGGCGCTGACCCTTCCCGAACATTTGCGCATCGCGGTCCTGAGCAAGGGCGATCTGGCCAATGGCTCTACATTCTGGGCCCAGGGTGGCGTCGCGGCCGTGCTCGACGACACCGACACCGTACAGTCTCATGTCGAAGACACCCTCAACGCCGGTGGCGGCCTGTGCAATGAAGAAGCGGTGCGTTTCACGGTCGAACATAGCCGTGAATCCATCCAGTGGCTGATCGATCAGGGCGTACCGTTCACCCGCGGCGAATACTCGGACAACGAAGAAAGCGGTTTTGAATTCCACCTGACCCGCGAAGGCGGCCACAGCCATCGCCGCATCATCCACGCGGCCGACGCGACCGGAGCCGCAATTTTCAAGACCCTGTTCGAACAGGCCAGCAAACGCCCGAATATCGAACTGCTGGATCAGCGTGCCGCCATCGACCTGATCACCGAGCGACGCCTGGGCCTGACAGGCCAGCGCTGCCTGGGCGCCTACGTACTCAACCGCAAGACCGGAGAAGTCGACACCTACGGTGCCCGCTTCACCATTCTGGCCTCGGGTGGCGCAGCAAAGGTCTACCTCTATACCAGCAACCCGGACGGCGCCTGTGGCGACGGCATCGCCATGGCCTGGCGCTCGGGCTGCCGGGTCGCCAACCTGGAATTCAACCAGTTTCACCCGACCTGCCTGTATCACCCGCAGGCCAAGAGTTTTCTGATCACCGAAGCGTTACGGGGTGAAGGCGCGTATCTCAAGCTGCCCAACGGCGAACGCTTCATGCCGCGCTTCGATGAGCGCGCCGAACTGGCCCCACGGGACATCGTCGCCCGGGCCATCGACCATGAAATGAAGCGCCTGGGCATCGATTGCGTCTACCTGGACATCAGCCACAAGCCTGAAGCCTTCATCAAGAGCCACTTCCCGACGGTCTACGAGCGCTGCCTGGAATTCTCCATCGACATCACCCGACAACCGATCCCGGTAGTGCCGGCCGCGCATTACACGTGCGGCGGCGTGATGGTCGATAACAAGGGACGCACCGACGTGCCCGGCCTGTACGCCATTGGCGAGACCAGCTTCACCGGCCTGCACGGCGCAAACCGCATGGCCAGCAACTCGCTGCTCGAATGCTTTGTCTACGCACGCTCGGCAGCGGCGGACATCGAGAAGCAACTGACCGATATCCAGATGCCGGACAACCTGCCCGCCTGGGATGCCAGTCAGGTGACCGATTCGGACGAAGACGTGATCATTGCGCACAACTGGGACGAGTTGCGGCGCTTCATGTGGGACTACGTCGGCATCGTGCGCACCAACAAGCGCCTGCAACGCGCCCAGCACCGGGTTCGCCTGCTGCTCGATGAGATCGATGAGTTCTACAGCAATTACAAAGTCAGCCGCGATCTGATCGAACTGCGCAACCTGGCACAGGTGGCTGAACTGATGATCCGCTCGGCCATGGAGCGCAAGGAAAGCCGCGGCCTGCATTACACCCTGGATTACCCGGACATGCTGCCCCAGGCCCTGGACACTATTCTGGTACCGCCCACCTACGCGAACTGAATTTCAAGCGTACGCGCAGGCGTCGGTGGGTATCCGGCGTCAGCGCGTCACGCGGGATGCAGATGCTTTTCACATAGCGCGCCACTCGCCCCTCTTTTACGGGACGAAAGCGCAAAATGACGATCCACGGCAAAGCCAGGCTGTCGCGACAGAGCTGCACGGGCTGCCAGCCCTCCTGTTCGCTCCACAATTGCCATCCCTTGCGATCACGTCGCAAGGCCGTCACTGCCGAACGGTGACTGAGCAGAATCGACCGTGGAACGACCCACAACCCATGGACAAGACACAGCACAACGCCAGATACAGAAGCCCAGCCGGGAATATCGAGCCAGAACAGGGCAGCGAGCGCCAGTGACTGAACGCTCAGATACCCGGCCAGCAGCAGGCGCGAAGCCTGCCAGTGGCACTCGAAGCCGTCACTTGGGCTGGACACGGTCCAGAATCATGCGAACCATGCGCTGCAACTCGGGATCTTCCGACTCGGCGCGTTGCATGAACCAGCCGAACATGTCCTGATCCTCGCAAGTGAGCAGGCGACGATAAAGCTCACGATCTTCCTGATTCAATTGCGGGTAGACTTCCCGGACAAACGGTACCAGCAGTACGTCCAGTTCAAGCATGCCGCGGCGGCTGTGCCAATAAAGGCGGTTGAGTTCGACGTCTTCGACCATGGAGCGCTCCTCAAAATAGGCCGCGAGTATACAGGCGCGAGCCGGTTGAGCGAATTGCCCAATGGTCGCAGCAGTTTTCATATACCCATATTCACGACTCGGCACTATGATGTGCCCCAGACTTTTTCCTCTTGCGATGACCATGGCACACTCAGCTTTCTTCAGCACGCTATCCCATGAGGGCATTCTTGCCGTTCGCGGCGTGGATGCCAGCAAATTCCTGCAAGGTCAATTGACCTGCAACCTCAACTACCTCAACGACGGCAAATCCAGCCTGGGTGCCCGCTGCACTCAAAAAGGCCGCATGCAGTCGAGTTTCCGCATTGTGCTTGAAGGCGATGGCTGCCTGCTGGCGATGGCCAGCGAGCTGATCGAGCCGCAATTGCTGGACCTGAAAAAATATGCGGTCTTCTCCAAGTCCAAACTGACCGACGAGAGCAGCGCCTGGGTGCGTTTCGGTCTGCAGGATGGCGACGGTGCCCTGGTCAGCCTCGGGCTGGACCTGCCTCAAGAGACCGACGCACTGGTACGCGCCAACGACTTGCTGGCCATTCGTGTGTCCCCTGCCCGCGCCGAACTCTGGGTTCGTGCCGAACAGGCAGACGATGTGAAGTCACGGCTGGCCGCCCAGTTGCCCGAAGGCCCGCTCAATGACTGGCTTCTGGGCCAGATCCGCGCCGGTATCGGTCAGGTCGTGGGCAATACTCGCGAAGAATTCATCCCGCAGATGATCAATCTGCAGGCCGTCGGCGGCGTCAGCTTCAAGAAAGGCTGCTACACCGGCCAGGAAATCGTCGCCCGCATGCAGTATCTTGGCAAACTCAAGCGCAGGCTTTATCGCCTTACGCTTGAGGCCAGCGAACTTCCAGAACCCGGCACGGCACTGTTCTCTCCCGTACACAACAGCGCCGTAGGTAATGTCGTTATCGCAGCCAGTGCCGAACAAGGCATCGAACTGCTGGCGGTATTGCAAGCCGATGCCGCTGAAAGCGGCGACCTTCATCTCGGCTCGCCAGACGGACCAACCCTGCAATTGAGCGAACTGCCCTACACCCTGGACAGCAAGCTCGAAACCCAGCGTTAAATCCTGCAGCGAACACCCGCGCGCTACAACTGTCACAAAAGTCATCCGGCCTCCTGACGCCCACACGGCGCCAGGCGGCTCGAACACCCCAAACGGCTGCGAGATGCAACATGAGCAAGATGGCTGACGAGGTGCAGAGAAACCTGATCAAGGCAATCGATAGAGATGCCTTGTTTCTGCCTACACTGCCAGAGGTAGCCTTGAAAATCCGCATGGCTGCCGAGAACACCGAAATAAGCATTGCCGAACTGAGCAGAGTCATCGGCAGTGACACCGCCCTGTCCGCACGCCTTATCAAGGTTGCCAACAGCCCGTTGCTGCGTGCCAACTTTGAAGTCAGTGACGTGAACACCGCGATCCGCCGCCTGGGGGTCAATTACACCTGCAACCTGGCCATCGGCCTGGTGGTCGAGCAGATGTTTCACGCCAAGTCGGAAGTCATCGAACACAAGATGCGGGAAATCTGGAAACAGAGCCTGCAGGTGGCCGGGATCAGCTACACCCTCTGTCACAGGCACACCAACCTGAAGCCGGATCAGGCGACACTTGCCGGGCTGATTCACCTGATTGGCATCCTGCCGATCCTGACCTATGCCGAAGAGCATTTCGACCTGCTGTCAGACCCGATCAGCCTCAACCATGTGATCGACAACATTCACCCGATCATCGGTGAGCGCCTGCTGCGCTCATGGGACTTCCCGGAACCACTGGCCGCCGTCCCGGCCAAGTTCCAGGACTTCACCCGAGTGTCCCGGAGCGCCGATTACATCGATCTGGTGCAGGTCGCAACCGTCCACATCCACAGGAACACCAATCACCCCTTCAGCCAGATCGATATTGTCGACCTGCCAGCCTTTCACCAACTGGGGCTGAATGTGGCAGGAGGACTGCTGAGTGCGGAAATGGACGAAGCCATGGGCATGCTTTACTGATAGGCCGCAAAACTGACCCGTACTTTCAGGCCACGCTGCGCCCCGTCATGCAGGGATATCTGCGCCAGATGGGCGCGGCAGATCTCACCGACTATCGCCAGCCCCAAGCCGGAACCGCTGCCCTGCTGATTACGGCGGTAGAAACGCTCGAACACCCGCTCGCGGTCTTCCTGAGGAATGCCTGAACCATCGTCCTCAACCTCAAGAATGCATGGCGCATAAACCCGTAACACCACATTGCCTCCCACCGGAGTGTGCGCCAGGGCATTGTCGATCAGGTTGCTCAACAACTCATTGAGCAGCGTCGGCTCGCCCCGCAACCAGACCGGCTCATCAGCCTCGAGCGCCAGGGCAACGCCACGGGAATGGGCCAATGGCGCCATGGCCATGCCCAGTTCGCGAGCCAGCTGGCTCAGATCCAGCTTCTGCACGCCTCCTTCGGCAATCGCACGGGCACCGTTCTCGATACGCGCCAGTGACAACAACTGATTGGCCAGAGAGGTCAGTCGATCCGTTCCCTGAGCAGCGGCTTCAAGGGTTGAACGCCATTGCACGGGATCAGGGTCGCGCAAGCCAAGCTCGACCCTCGCCTTGAGTGCTGCCAGTGGCGTGCGCAACTCATGGGCCGCATCGGCAATGAACTGGGCCTGACGCTCGAACTGCAAGCGCAGGCGCTCGGTGAAGTGGTTAAGCGCATTCACCAGCGGACGCAGCTCACGCTGCACTTCCACCATGGGCAGCGCGCGCAGGTCATCGGGCTGTCGCTCCTCCACTGCGGTGCGCAATCGCTCCAGCGGGCGCAATGTGGAACTGACCGTGATCCAGACCAGCAACAAGGCACCGCCGCCCAGCATACCCAGGCGCAACAGGGTATCGGCCATCAGGCTGCGGGCCATGCGAACCCTCGCCTCCTGGGTTTCAGCCACGCGGATTTCCGCCATCCCGTTCATGCCGGGTTCGCTGACCGGCTTGAGCAGGCTGACCACTCGCACATCCTGGCCAAGGTAAACCCCGTTGTAGAACTTGGCGAGTGCCGGATAATCGTCGGTGCGCAAGGTGCCGGGCGGCGGAGAAGGCAGGTTTTCATAGCCGGAAATCAACGTCTTGTTGATGTCGTTGACCAGATAATAAATGCGACCTTCGCTGTCGTAGGCAAAGGTATCGAGGGCTACATAAGGCACGTCGGCACTCAACGTGCCGTCACGCTGGGTCAGGCCGGCCGCGATGGTCCGCGCCGATGCCAGCAACGTGCGGTCATAGGCCGTGTCGGCCACTTCCCGCCCGTTCCAGTAGGCACTCATGCCGCTGGCCAGCATCAGCACGATCAGCAGTAATGCCAGGTTCCATAACAGTCGCCAACGCAGGCTGTCGTTATGCATCGCGATTTTCCAGCAGATAACCCAGGCCGCGAAACGTCACGATAGCGATGGGATGGCCATCGAGCTTCTTGCGCAGGCGATGGACATAGATCTCGATGGCATCCGGGCTGGCTTCTTCATCAAGGCCAAACACCTGGGCCGCCAGTTGCTCCTTGCTCATGACCCGACCCGGCCGGGCAATCAGCACTTCAAGCACGGCCTGCTCACGGGAGGTCAGTGTCAGCAGGTCGCTGCCCAGCGTGAAACGTCTGGTGTCCAGGTCATAGGCCAGCACGCCGCAGCGCTGCTGCCGCTCGCCACCCAGCACACTGCGACGCAGCAGCGCCTTGACCCGCGCCTCCAGCTCAGACAGCTCGAATGGCTTGGCCAGATAATCGTCGGCCCCCAGATTGAGGCCATGGACCCGATCCTTCACATCGCTGCGTGCAGTCAGCATCAGTACCGGCAGGTTCTTGCCCCGCGCCCGCAAACGCCCCAGCACTTCGAACCCGTCCAGACGCGGCAGCCCTACATCGAGAATTGCCGCTGCATATTCCTCACTGCTCAAGGCCAGGTCGGCAGCCACGCCGTCGTGCAGGACATCAACGTTCAAACCCGCGTTCTTGAGCGCCTGGGCGATACTTTCAGCCAATTGCAGATGGTCTTCGACGAGAAGAACACGCATCGCCGTCTCCTGAATCATGAATGTTGTAATGAAGGCACGAAGGCGGAGTGTACAGGCGTGCCACAACCTGTGAAGCATTGAAACAACTGGAGGCTATTGAGTCGCCACCTGAAAGATAGTTGAAAGGTTTGTGAAAGGTTCACCATTTAGCATCGCGGTACGGCCCGAAAATACGGGTACGCAAATAAAGGCGCCCGGATGCGTCTGTAAAATAAAAACAATAAATGGAGTCAACCATGTCCAAGCCATCCCAGGCTTCGCTACCCGTCTATCGTGTCGAACACTCGACCACCTCGCTCTTGCTCTGCGAATCCACATCCCGCTTGCGATGCCCTCATCTGCGATAAAGCGTGTCGCCCGACAGCACGTCCGACACAGATCGTGCCGAACAGCTTCTCTAAATCCAAAAACAAAAACGCTTCAGGAGACTGACCATGATTTTATCCCTGCGTCATTTGAGCCTGGCTGCTGGCTGCATGCTGGTTGCCACCCAATTGTTCGCCGCAGAACCCAAGCGTCCGGAATGCATCGCCCCGGCCTCGCCGGGTGGTGGCTTCGACCTGACCTGCAAGCTGGTGCAGAGCGCACTGATCAACGAAAAGATCCTCACCACCCCGATGCGCGTGACCTACATGCCCGGCGGTGTCGGTGCCGTGGCTTACAACGCCGTGGTCGCGCAACGACCCTCCGATGCCGGGACACTGGTGGCGTGGTCCAGCGGCTCACTGCTCAACCTGGCCCAAGGCAAGTTCGGACGCTTCGATGAAAATGCCGTGCGCTGGCTCGCCGCAGTAGGCACCAGCTACGGCGCCATCGCGGTCAAGAGCGATTCGCCTTACAAAACTCTCGACGATCTGGTTCAGGCTCTCAAGACCGACCCAAGCAAAGTGGTGATCGGCTCCGGTGGCACTGTCGGCAGTCAGGACTGGATGCAGACCGCCCTGATCGCCAAGGCCGCCGGTATCAACCCGCGCGCCCTGCGTTATGTAGCACTGGAAGGCGGCGGTGAAATCGCGACCGCCCTGCTCGGCGGGCACATTCAGGTGGGCAGTACCGACATCTCCGACTCCATGCCTCACATTCTGAGCGGTGATATGCGACTGCTGGCGGTCTTCGCCGAGAATCGCATCGACGAGCCGGAAATGAAAGACATCCCGACCGCCAAGGAACAAGGCTACGACATCGTCTGGCCTGTGGTTCGCGGCTTCTACGTCGGCCCCAAGGTCAGCGACGAAGCTTATGAATGGTGGAAAACCTCGTTCGACAAGATGCTGGCTTCCCCGGACTTCGCCAAGCTGCGCGACCAGCGCGAGCTGTTCCCCTTCGCCATGACCGGCCCGGAACTGGATGCCTACGTCAAGAAACAAGTTGCGGACTACAAGATGCTGGCCAAGGAATTCGGCCTGATTCAGTGATTGCCGAACCCAATTGACTGACGACTCTTTGCGCCTGCCGGTCAGGCGCAAAACAGGAGCTTCCCATGGTCTTGCAACGCATTTTCGCTGCTGTACTTTTACTGGTATGCGCAGGCCTGACGCTAATGGCCTGGCCTTACCAGGCCCCGTTTTCCTATGAGCCTGTAGGGCCTCGCGCCTTTCCCTTGCTGATGCTCGGGCTGATGGGCCTGGCTCTGCTGTACCTGCTCTTTCGCCCGACACCCATCGTGCATTCCGAAGACGAACCGCCTCTGGATCGCGAAACCCTGATCAAGATCGGCACCTGCATCGCGCTGTTGCTGGTTTTTGCCGGCCTGTTCGAGCCTCTGGGCTTCATCCTCAGCAGCATCCTGATCGGCGTTCCCATGGCGCGCCTGTATGGCGGTCGCTGGGTGCCAAGCATCGTAGTCGTGACCCTGATGAGCGTCGGCCTTTATCTGCTGTTCGATAAAGCCATGGACGTCCCCTTGCCCCTGGGCCTGCTCAGCGTTCTGGAGAATTGATATGGATACTTTCAGCTATCTGGGCCAGGGATTCGGTGTCGCCCTCACGCCTTACAATCTGGTCACGGCACTTTCAGGCACCTTGATCGGCACCGTCGTCGGCCTGCTGCCGGGCCTTGGTCCGATCAACGGTGTCGCGCTGCTGATTCCCATCGCTTTCGCCCTTGGCCTGCCGCCCGAATCGGCACTGATTCTGCTGGCTGCGGTTTATCTGGGTTGTGAATATGGCGGTCGTATCAGTTCGATCCTGCTGAACATCCCCGGCGAAGCCTCGACCGTAATGACCACACTGGACGGTTACCCCATGGCCCGCAAGGGACTGGCGGGTGTCGCCTTGTCGCTGTCGGCCTGGAGTTCGTTCATCGGGGCATTCATCGCCACCTGCGGCATGGTGCTGTTTGCACCGATGCTGGCCAAATGGGCGATAGCCTTCGGACCGGCGGAGTATTTCGTGCTGATGGTCTTTGCGATTGTCTGCCTCGGCGGCATGGCGGGAGATCGACCACTCAAGACCTTTATCGCGGCCCTGATCGGCCTGTTCCTGTCGGCAGTCGGTATCGATGCCAACAGCGGCGTGTACCGTTTCACCGGTGACAACATTCATCTGACGGACGGCATTCAGTTCGTGGTGCTGGTGCTGGGCCTGTTTTCCATCAGCGAGATTCTGTTGTTGCTGGAAAAAACCCATCGCGGCCAGGAAGCCGTGAAAGCCACCGGGCGCATGCTGTTCAACCTCAAGGAAGCCTCAGCGGTGTTCATCGTGAACATTCGTTGCGGCCTGCTCGGTTTCGGTCTGGGCGTCTTGCCCGGTGCCGGTGCAACACTGGCCAGCGCCGTGGCCTACATGACCGAAAAACGCATTGCCGGCCCGAGCGGCAAGTTCGGCCAGGGCGACATGCGCGGCCTCGCGGCACCGGAAACCGCCATCGGCGCAACGGCCTGTGGTGCACTGGTGCCGATGCTGACCCTGGGTGTTCCGGGTTCCGGCACCACGGCGGTGATGATCGGCGCCCTGTCGCTGTACAACATCACGCCTGGCCCGATGCTGTTCCAGCAGCAACCGGACATTGTCTGGGGCCTGATCGCCTCGTTGTTCATCGCCAACATCATGCTGGTGATCCTCAACATCCCGATGATCCGCATCTTCACCCGCATCCTTGCCGTGCCGAACTGGGCGCTGGTGCCGGTGATCGCGATCATCACCGCGATTGGCGTCTATGCCGTGCATGCCACGACCTTCGACCTGTTCCTGATGGTGGGTATCGGTATCTTCGGCTACATCCTGCGCAAGCTGGATTTCCCGCTGTCGCCGATCCTGCTGGGCTTCATTCTGGGCGGTCTGATGGAACAGAACCTGCGTCGCGCGCTGTCGATTTCCAATGGCGCGCTGGAAATCCTGTGGGCCAGCCCGATCAGCATCGGTGTCTGGATCGTGACGGTTTTCATGCTGCTGTTCCCGCTGTACCGGATCTGGCGCAAGCGCTCCAGGCAGTCTCGCGCACTGGCCGATGTCTGATCGGTCCTTTCGCAGCTGGTGGGGCACCCCGCTGGTCGGCCTGCTTGGCGGATACCTCGCCAGCCAGGTCGGCTGGCCTTTGCCATGGATGGTCGGCTCGCTGCTGGCGATCATCCTGGTTCGCTGCCTGACACCCTGGCAACTGACGCAGATTCCCGGCGGCCGCAAATTCGGTCAACTGATCATCGGCATCGGGATCGGTCTGCACTTCACCCCTGCGGTCATCGAGCAAGTACTGGCACACTTCGGCCTGATTGTCGTGGGCGCACTGGTCACCAGTCTTTCCAGCGTGGTCGGCGTCTGGCTGATGCTGCGCACCGGGGAGGATCGTCCTACGGCGTTTTTCTCGAGCATGCCGGGTGGTTCGGGGGAGATGGTCAACCTGGGCGCACGCAATGGCGCTACCCTCAGCAGTGTGGCTGCAGCTCAAAGCCTGCGGGTGCTGGCCGTGGTGCTATGCGTACCGGCGATCTTCAAATACCTGCTGGGGGACGGCACTCCAACCCTGCATTCCACAACCGTTGACTGGCGGTGGCTGCTGTTTCTGCTGCCTGCTGGCGCTTTATTGGCCTTGCTCTGGCAACGCCTCAAACAACCCAATCCCTGGCTGTTCGGCCCCTTGCTGCTCAGTTCGGTGGTCAGTGTCGCCTGGGATTTGAAAATCGGACTGCCCAACGGGGCCAGCCAGCTCGGTCAACTGCTGATCGGCAGCGGCCTGGGCTGTCACTTCAATCGTGAATTCTTCCGGCGGGCACCGTCCTTTCTGGGACGTACGCTGGTGGGCACCGCACTGACCATGCTGATCGCAGCTCTCGCCGCCCTCGGCCTGAGCACCCTCACCCACCTGGACCTGCGCTCCCTGACCCTGGGCATGATGCCCGGCGGCATCGCCGAAATGAGCCTGACAGCGGAAGTGCTTCAGCTATCGGTTCCGCTGGTGACGGCAATGCAAGTCATGCGCCTGCTGTTCGTGCTGTTTCTGGCAGAACCGTTGTACAGGCGGTGGGATAGGAGATAGGAGATAGGAGATAGGAGCTGCAAGCTGCAAGCTGCAAGCTGCAAGCTGCAAGCTGCAAGCTGCAAGCTGCAAGCTTTTGACTTGAAGCTTGCAGCTTGAGGCTTAAAGCTCCCCCCTAAAGCCGCCAATCAATCGGCTCCAGCCCGTTCTGCTCCAGATACTTGTTGGTGCGGCTGAAATGGCCATTGCCCAGAAAACCTCTGTAGGCCGACAACGGTGAAGGATGGACCGAGGTCAGCACCAGATGCTTGGTGGCATCCACCAGCTTCTGCTTGCTCTGGGCATGTGAGCCCCACAGCAGGAAGACCAGATGCGGCTGGTGGGCGCTGACCACTTCGATGACCTTGTCGGTGAAATGCTGCCAGCCTTTGCCGGCATGAGACGCCGCATTGGCCCGTTGTACGGTCAGGGTAGTGTTGAGCATCAATACGCCCTGATCGGCCCAGGATTGCAGGCAGCCGTGGTTGGGAATGTCGATGTTCAGGTCGCGCTTCAATTCCTTGAAGATGTTCACCAGCGAAGGTGGCGCAGGCACGCCGGGCTGCACCGAAAAGCACAGACCATGCGCCTGACCGGGGCCGTGATACGGGTCCTGGCCAAGAATCACCACTTTTACCTTGTCCAGCGGAGTAGAGTTGAGCGCATTGAAGATCAGCGGCCCTGGCGGATAGATTTCCTTGCCTTGAGCATGCTCCTGGCGCAGGAACTCACGCAGTTGCGACATGTAGGGTTTGTCGAACTCTTCGCGCAGCGCCTGCTTCCAGCTGGGCTCAAGTTTGATGCGGTCGTCGCTTGTCATGGTCGTACCCGGTAAAAACACTGCGCGACACTAGGAAAGCTGGCTGCCAATGTCAAATGCACAGCAGTAAACCAGCAGTTTCCTACACTGGAGGGCAGAACGTCGTTTGCAACTGCCTATGAGAGGTCATGATGAATCTGCAATTTGAAGAGCTTCACGGACAGGATGGCGCCCGGATAGGCATCGCCAGCCTGGATGCCGAAAAATCGCTCAATGCCTTGTCGTTGCCGATGATTCTAGCTCTTCAGGACAAACTCGCAGTCTGGGCGGACGACCCGCAGATCGTGTGCGTGCTGCTGCGCGGCAAGGGGCCGAAAGCCTTTTGTGCCGGCGGCGAGGTCCGCTCGCTGGCCGAGGCCTGTCGCGAAGCTCCGGACACTGTGCCACCTCTGGCTGCCAGCTTCTTTGCTGCGGAATATCGCCTGGATTACAGCCTGCACACCTACCCCAAACCCTTGATCTGCTGGGGCCACGGCTATGTGCTGGGGGGCGGCATGGGATTGCTGCAAGGCGCCAGCATTCGCATCGTCACCCCGAGCAGCCGCCTGGCAATGCCCGAAATCAGCATCGGTCTGTATCCGGATGTCGGTGCCAGTTGGTTTCTGTCTCGCCTGCCAGGGCAAATGGGGCTGTTCCTGGGACTGACCGGTGCCCACATCAATGGCCGTGACGCGCTGGATCTGGACCTGGCCGACCGTTTCCTGCTCGACGAACAGCAAGACGAACTGATCGAAAGCCTGCTGCAACTGAACTGGCAGGAACAGACCGACGTACAACTCAACAGCCTGCTCAAGGCCCTGCAACACGAAGCCATCCCCCGCTTGCCAGCCGCCCAGTGGCTGCCGCGCAGGCAACAGATCGATGAGTTGCTGGATGTCGGGAATCTGCACAGTGCCTGGAATGCCATCGGTCAGTTGCAACATCAGGACGACCCGCTGCTGGCTCGTTGCGCGAAGAACCTGCTGGAAGGCTGCCCATTGACTGCTCATCTGATCTGGGAGCAGATCATCCGGGCGCGGCATCTGTCACTGGCTCAGGTATTCCAGATGGAATACGCCATGAGCCTCAACTGCTGTCGTCATCCGGAGTTCAACGAAGGTGTGCGGGCGCGCCTGATCGACAAGGACCACACGCCCCATTGGCACTGGCAGGATGTGGCCAGGATACCGAGGGCGGTGATCGAAGCTCACTTTGCCAAGGCCTGGGAAGGAAGGCATCCGCTGGCGGATCTGTCGTAGCCTCAAAAGGTATCGCCAGGCAGGAGCGGACTCATCCGCTCCCACACGACGTGGATCAGCTATCAATAACGGCCATCACCCCGGCCGCGATCCCATGAACGACCGCCGCCTCGGTAGTCATTGCGATAATCGTTGCGGTAGTTGTTCCGATAACCGTCGTTGCCACGGAAGCGGTTATCGCGCCATGCATTGCCCGGTGGACGACCGGGGTTGTAGTAGCGCGGTTGCGGTGGCGGACCGTAATAGCGCGGTGGCGGCGGTGGTGCGTAATAACGGGGTGGCTGGCTGTAGTAATAGCGTGGTTGAGGCGCTACATAAATGCGCCGCTCCTGATAATAGGAAGAGCGGTAACCGTTGTCATAAGCATACCCTCCAGCGACGACAGTCGTCGGTTGTGTGTACACCTCGGATTCGTAGTAACCAGGACCTGCATAGCAACCTGTCATGAACAGGGCCAGAAAAGCGATAAGCAAGGGTCTTCGATACATGGCGGCCTCCTTGGACCGCGGTTGGGCACAACCAGCGACGCTGGTCGGCGTCTGCACATTGGGTCAGCAGACGAGTAATCAGACCGCAAAAAGGCCATCTAGTGCGGGTTTTCCCGGGCCACCCATCCCTTTCAATAATGGCAAAATGGCTCGCAAGCCTTTGATAAACAAGGCCTGTCGGGGCTGTAGCCCTTCACTACAAAGATGCTACAAAACATTTCAACCCCGACTGCCTCATCACGGTGCAAACCTGCACCAGCACAAGGCAATCCCGAGCAGAAATCTCCTCCCCTTTTTCCGCCACCCATGGAGAAACAAGGCTTGCAGCGAGTTGGCACAACTCTCGCTTAACGATTGATGTGCAGGAGTCAACACAGCTTCGCGGCACCACAATTTGCAATAGCCGACTAGGGTTCCGGCTTGCCGACAGGCAAGTGGCTGGTCCGAGAGTCGGCGACCTCCAGTAGAGGTTACACGGCGGGATAAAAGCCCGGGAGACAGGACACCAGTGGTGTCGATCGACTCCTGGCCGCCCCTTTCACTACTGGAGGTTTATTCAGCATGCACAAGCCAAAGTCCCGCCTGTCCGGTCTGCTCGCAGCAGGCCTCATCGCTGCATTGAGCCTCTCGGCACAAGCCGCCCCCAAAGATCACTTCAACGTCTGCTGGACCATCTACGCAGGCTGGATGCCGTGGGAATACGCCGGCACCCAGGGAATCGTCGACAAGTGGGCGAAGAAGTACGGCATCAAGATCGATGTCACCCAGCTCAACGACTATGTCGAATCGATCAATCAGTACACCGCAGGCCAGTTCGACGGTTGCACCATGACCAACATGGACGCCCTGACCATCCCGGCTGCCGGTGGCGTTGAAAGTACCGCACTGATCGTCAGCGACTTCTCCAACGGCAACGACGGCATCGTCATCAAGGGCGAAGGCAAGAAAGTCGCAGACCTCAAAGGCATGGACGTCAACCTGGTCGAGCTGTCGGTTTCCCACTACTTGCTGGCCCGTGCACTGGACAGCGCGGACCTCACCGAAAAAGACCTCAAGGTGGTCAACACCTCGGACGCAGATATCTCGGCGGCCTTCAATACCGATGAAGTCAAGGCCGTCACCACCTGGAACCCGATGCTCTCGGAGATCAAGAGCAAGCCCGGTGTGACCCAGGTGTTCGATTCGAGCAAGATCCCTGGCGAAATCATGGACATGATGGTGGTCAACACCCAGACCCTCAAAGACAACCCGGCACTGGGCAAAGCCCTGACCGGCGCATGGTTTGAAGTGGTAGCCCTGATGAACGCCAAGTCGGCGGCCAGCAAGGCGGCACTGGAGCACATGGCCAAGGCATCGGGCACCGATCTGGCGGGCTTCCAGTCGCAGCTCGACACCACCCGCCTGTTCGCCACACCGCAGGAAGCCCTGGCATTCGTGACCAGCGCACAACTGCCGGACACCATGCGCAAGGTCGCCAGCTTCTCCTTCGAACACGGACTGCTCGGCGAAGGCGCCAGGGACGCGAGTGCCGTGGGCATGTCATTCGCCAAGGGAGTGACCGAAGGCGACAAGGCCAACCTCAAGCTGCACTTCGACCCCAGCTACGTGCAGATGGCCGTCGACAACAAGCTGTAAACCGCACCCAGTCCAAAGGTCATTGCCATGCGCTTGATAAATCGCCACCCGGATCGGGCCGGTCGCCTGATTCTGGTGATCCTGCCATTCGCCCTGCTGCTGTTCGCCTACTTCACGGGCTCGGCGACACGGCTGATGGAAAACCCCAACGACAAACTGCTGCCCAGCGCGGTGCAGATGGCCGATGCGGTCAAGCGCATGGCATTCACCGAGGACACCCGCACCGGCAGCTATCTGCTGTGGCAGGACACCGGCTCCAGCCTGCAACGACTGGCCATCGGCCTGGGGATCAGCGCCTTGCTGGGCCTGTGCCTGGGCATTGCGTCGGGCATCCTGCCGATGTTCGGCGCGCCGCTTTCACCGCTGCTGACGGTGCTGTCGATGGTCCCGCCATTGGCAATCCTGCCGATTCTGTTCATCGTTTTCGGGCTGGGCGAGCTGTCCAAAGTGATGCTGATCGTCATCGGTATCACGCCGATTCTGGCCCGGGATCTGGAACAGCGCGCCCGGGAAATCCCGGTGGAACTGCTGATCAAGGCGCAAACCCTCGGTGCCTCGACCTGGACCTTGATCCTGCGGGTGATCCTGCCGCAACTGCTGCCACGCCTGTTGATCGCCTTGCGGCTGGTATTGGGTTCGGCGTGGCTGTTTCTGATCGCAGCCGAAGCCATCGCCTCCACTGACGGACTGGGTTACCGGATCTTTCTGGTACGCCGCTATCTGGCCATGGACGTGATCCTGCCTTACGTGATCTGGATCACCCTGCTCGCCTGGCTGATGGACTGGGGTCTGAAGGCCCTGACCCGTCGTGCATTCCCCTGGTATGAAGGAGCACGAGGATGAGCTTTATCAGTGTGCGCAATGTCTGGCAGCAGTACGGCGATCAAGTGGTGCTCGAAGGCTTGAATCTGGAAGTCGCCGAGGGTGAGTTCTGCACGCTGGTCGGTGCGTCGGGTTGTGGCAAATCCACTTTCCTGCGCCTGCTGCTGGGCCAGGAAATTCCCAGCCGTGGCGCCATCACCCTGGACGGCCAGACTCTGGCCAACGAACCTGATCCAAGCCGTGGCGTGGTCTTCCAGCGCTATTCGGTGTTCCCGCACCTGAGCGTGCTGGATAACGTGGCGCTGGGTCTGGAACTGCCGAATGCACCTTGGCTTGGACGCCTGTTCGGTCAGGCCAGGCGCGATGCCCGGGAACAGGCGGCTGTGCTGCTGCACAAAGTCGGGCTGGGACATGCGCTGGACAAATACCCGACCCAACTGTCCGGCGGCATGCAGCAACGGCTGGCCATCGCTCAGGCGTTGATCATGAAGCCTCGCGTCCTGTTGCTGGACGAACCGTTCGGCGCGCTGGACCCCGGCATTCGCAAGGACATGCACAACCTGCTGCTGGAGCTGTGGCAGGAAACCAGGCTGACCGTATTCATGGTCACCCACGACCTGTCCGAAGGTTTCAACCTCGGCACCCGGCTGATGGTGTTCGACAAGGTGCGCCACGACCCGCACGCCCCCGGTGCCTATGGCGCACGCATCACTTACGACATCCCCTTGAACAGCGACCGCCGTGCTGCCCGCGCGGCCCTCGACTCGCTGCTATCGGCTTGAAAGGAGACCGACTCATGACTGACTCAACCACCCTGTTTCCCGTGTTCGCCGAAGAGCTGCTGCCCGGCGGCGCTCATCGCTCATTCGTGCTCAAGCGCGGTGAGCTGCTGCGCCTGACCGACCTCAACGGCAACGCCAATGTCAGCCTGACGCTGCTCAATGCCCATGAAAAGACCGAGCGCCTGAACCTGCCCGACAGCCTCAAGTGCCAACACACCGCCAAACTCACCAGCGGCCACTGCCTGTACTCGGACATGGGCCGCGTGCTGGCGGCGATCACTGCCGACACTTGCGGCTGGAGCGACAGCATCGGCGGCGTGCTCAACGCAGCGGAAGTCGAAGAAAAATATGGCCAGGGTCGCTATCAGGAACTGCGCAATGGTTTCTTCCGCAACGGTGTCGACAACCTGCTGGTGGAACTGGGCAAATGGGGTCTGGGGCTGTCTGACCTGCTGATGACCCTGAACCTCTTCAGCCGGGTCAATGTGGACGAAACCGGCGGCCTGCATTTCGTGCCCGAAAACTCAAAAGCCGGTGACTACATCGAACTGTATGCGCCGATGGACACCCTGGTGGTCCTCACCGCCCTGCAACATCCGATGGACCCCAACCCCAAGTACGCCCCGCAACCCCTGAAGCTGAGCTGGATGAAAGCCGACGCCAGCGTGGCCGAGCACTGCCGCATGTCGCGTCCGGAAAACCAGCGCGGCTTTATCAACACTGATCGTCTGTTCGCCTGAGGAGGCCCTGCCATGCATTCGACTCAACATTGCTGCGACGCCACCATTCCCGCTGGCGAACCGTTCCTGGCCGAGGTCAAGGCCGGTCAGACCGTCCGCATCCTCGATCTGGAAGGCAACCAGGCCGTCGATACCCTGTTCTACAGCCTGGCCAACCCACGCGAGCGTTATGACGTGCAACGCACTCTGCGCCGCCAGAACAGCGTGTACCTGACCACCGGCAGCGTGCTGTATTCCAACCTCGGCCAGCCGATGCTGACCATCGTCGACGATACCTGCGGACGCCATGACACCCTCGGCGGTGCATGCGCCCAGGAAAGCAATACCGTGCGCTATGCCCTGGAAAAACTCCACATGCACAGTTGCCGCGACAACTATCTGCGTGCCTGCGCCCATGACGGGCGTCTGGGCAAGAGCGATATCGGCCCGAACATCAACTTTTTCATGAATGTACCGGTGACCGCCGAAGGTGGCCTGACATTCGAGGACGGCATTTCGGCACCCGGCAAGTATGTCGAGCTGCGGGCCGAGATGGATGTGATCGTGCTGATCTCCAACTGCCCGCAACTGAACAACCCCTGCAACGGTTACAACCCGACTCCGGCTCGCCTGCTGATTCGCGACTGATTCAGAAAACGAGCCCTCCACAACGGACGACCGTTGTGCGCAACGACCCATAGCGGGACGGCCCGCTTCCCATCAAGAAACCGAGCGAATCTGGGTTTCCGGGGTTTATGCCATGTTCGACAAACTGCTGATCGCCAACCGCGGTGCCATTGCCTGCCGCATCCTGCGAACCCTGCGCACCTTGAAGGTCAAGGGCGTTGCGGTCTACTCCGAAGCCGATGCTGCCAGCCTGCACCTGATGCAGGCCGATGAAGCCCACAGCCTGGGCGAAGGCGGAGCTTCGGGTACTTATCTGGCGGTAGACAAGATTCTCGCCATTGCCAGAAACAGTGGCGCCAAAGCGATTCATCCCGGCTACGGCTTTCTTTCGGAAAACGCGGCGTTCGCCCAGGCCTGCGAAGACGCCGGTATCGCCTTCGTCGGCCCGACGCCCGAACAACTGCGTGTTTTCGGTCTCAAGCACACCGCTCGCGCACTGGCCAGAGAGCATGGCGTGCCGATGCTCGAAGGCACCGAACTGCTCGACAGCCTTGAGTCGGCTCTCACGGCGGCACGTGGCATCGGTTATCCGGTGATGCTCAAGAGCACCGCAGGCGGTGGCGGGATCGGCATGCGGGTATGCCTTGACGCCGAAGAACTGGCCGACTCCTTTGAAGCGGTAAAACGCCTGGGGCAGAACAACTTCAGCGACGCCGGCGTGTTTATCGAAAAATACATCCAGCGCGCTCGCCACCTTGAAGTGCAGGTTTTCGGTGATGGTCAGGGCGAAGTGCTGGCCCTTGGCGTACGCGACTGCTCGGTGCAACGCCGCAATCAGAAAGTCCTGGAAGAAACCCCGGCCCCCAATCTGCCCGATGGCATGGCCGAAGAACTCTGCGAAGCCGCCATCAAACTGGCCAAAGCCGTCAGCTATCGCAGCGCGGGTACTGTGGAGTTTGTCTTCGACAGCGAAGATCAGCGCTTCTACTTCCTGGAAGTGAATACCCGCCTGCAGGTCGAACACGGCGTCACCGAACAGGTATGGGGTGTCGATCTGGTCGAGTGGATGGTGCAACTGGCAGCCGGGGATCTGCCACCGCTCAGTCAGTTGCAGGCTACCCTGCGACCGAGCGGCCATGCCATTCAGGCGCGTCTGTATGCCGAGGATCCGGGGCGCGACTTCCAGCCCTGCCCCGGCCTGCTCACCGCCGTGGACTTTCCGGCTGCCGATGGCAAAAACCTGCGCATCGACACCTGGGTCGAAGCCGGGTGCGAGATTCCGCCGTTTTTCGATCCGATGATTGCCAAGTTCATCAGTTGGGCACCGGATCGCCAGCAGGCCAGCGATGGATTGGCCAACGCTCTGTACGATACACGCCTGTATGGCGTGGAAACCAACCGCGATTACCTGCGGCAGATCATCGTCGATACGCCCTTTGCCAGCGGCCAGCCATGGACCCGCTGCCTGGAAGGCCTGATCTACCAGGCCGACACCTTTGAAGTACTCAGTGGCGGCACCCAGACCACGGTGCAGGATTATCCGGGCCGCCTCGGTTACTGGGCCGTCGGTGTGCCACCTTCAGGTCCGATGGACAGCCGCGCCTTGCGCCAGGGCAACCGCCTGCTGGGTAATGCCGAAGGCTGCGCGGCATTGGAAATCACCATGAGCGGGCCACTGCTGCGCTTCAATACCGATGCGGTGGTGGCTGTCACGGGCGCGCAGATTCCGCTCACTCTGAACGGTGAAGCGCAGCCCATGAATACCGCGCTGCTGGTGCCGGCCGGCTCGACTTTCGCACTGGGCACGATTGCCGGTGCCGGGGCACGCAGTTACCTGTGCGTGCGCGGCGGGCTGGATGTGCCGGACTATCTGGGCAGCAAAAGCACCTTCACCCTCGGCCAGTTCGGCGGACATGGCGGACGGGCATTGCGTGCCGGGGATGTGCTGCATATTGAGGCTCTTGCCGATCGCAGCGCCGGTCAGCGTGTGCCGGATGAGCAGATCGAGCCCCTGGCAGATGTGCGTCGGATTCGCGTGATCTACGGGCCTCATGGTGCGCCGGAATATTTCACCGAGGGCTACATCGACACCTTCTTTGCCACTGACTGGGAAGTGCATTTCAACTCCAGCCGCACCGGCGTGCGCCTGATCGGACCAAAGCCTGAGTGGGTGCGTGCCGATGGTGGCGAAGCGGGTTTGCACCCGTCCAATATCCATGACAATCCCTACGCCATCGGTGCCGTGGATTTCACCGGCGACATGCCGGTCATCCTCGGCCCGGACGGCCCGAGCCTCGGCGGATTCGTCTGTCCGGTGACCATCATCGAAGCGGATCTGTGGCAACTGGGGCAACTCAAGGCCGGAGATAAAGTGCGCTTCAGCCCGGTCAGCCTGGAAATGGCCCGCGCCCTCATCTGTGAGAGGTCCCGCCCCGCGCTGTCGCGCTCCTACAATGACGCATGTTCCGTCTTGCTGGCATCACCTGTCGTGCTGGACATCGGCCAGGATGACAAGCGTCTGGTTGCACGGCTATCGGGCGATACCCATGTGCTGCTGGAAATCGGTGCGCCCGAACTGGATCTGGTACTGCGCTTCCGCGGACATGCCTTGATGCAGGCACTGGAAGGCAAGGCATTGCCGGGGGTGATCGACCTGACGCCGGGCATTCGCTCCCTGCAAGTGCATTACCAGCCCGAGCAACTGCCGCTGGGGCAATTGCTGGATATCGTCGCCGGTGAATGGGATGCGGTCTGTGCGGCCGGGGATCTGCAAGTCCCGTCACGCATCGTGCATCTGCCCCTGTCCTGGGACGATCCTGCCTGCCAGTTGGCAATCGAGAAATACATGACCACAGTGCGCAAGGATGCGCCCTGGTGTCCGAGCAACCTGGAGTTCATCCGGCGTATCAACGACCTGCCCAATCTGGACGAGGTGCAACGCACCGTATTCGACGCCAGCTATCTGGTCATGGGCCTGGGCGATGTCTACCTCGGCGCGCCAGTGGCCACACCACTGGATCCGCGCCACCGCCTGGTCACCACCAAATACAACCCCGCCCGCACCTGGACCGCCGAAAACTCGGTGGGTATCGGCGGTGCCTACATGTGTGTGTACGGCATGGAAGGCCCCGGCGGCTATCAGTTCGTGGGCCGCACGCTGCAGATGTGGAACCGCTATCGCGAAGTCGCCGCCTTTGACGGCAAACCCTGGCTGCTGCGTTTCTTCGATCAGATCCGCTTCTATCCGGTGAGTGCCGACGAGTTGCTGCGTATCCGCCGCGACTTCCCGCTGGGCCGCTATCCGCTGGAGATCGAACACAGCACCCTGAACCTGGCCGACTACCAGGCTTTTCTGAATCGCGAAGCCGAAGGCATCGCCGCCTTCCGCGGCCAGCAGCAAACCGCATTCCAGGCCGAGCGCGAGCGCTGGATCGCCAGCGGGCAAGCCAACTTCGAGAGTGAGGAAAGTGCTGCACCGCTCACTGACGAGCCGGCCCTCGAAGCAGGCCAGCAAGGGATCGACAGCCATATTGCCGGCAACCTCTGGCAAGTGCAGGTCCAGCCCGGTGAACGGGTTGCAGCAGGCGATGTGCTGGTGATTCTGGAGTCCATGAAAATGGAAATCCCGCTGCTGGCTCCCGTAGACGGCATCGTTCGCGATGTACGGGTACAACCCGGCTCGGCGGTGCGCGCCGGGCAGCGTGTGGTCGTTCTGGAAACGGACTGAAAACCTGTGCCTTCAACTCTTTCGACGGAATTTGCCATGAACCACAACGTACTCCCGGGCGACCTGCAACTCGACACCCTGCGTGCCGCTTATCAGTCCGGCAGCCTGACGCCACGGCAACTGATCCTGGCTCTGCAGGAAAAAGCCGCCGCGCTGAATCCTGATTTTCACCTGTTCATTCACTTGCTCAGCCCGACTGAACTCGAGCCTTACCTAGCCGCACTGGAAAAAAGCGCAATCAACGACCTGCCGCTGTACGGCATACCCTTTTCGATCAAGGACAATATCGACCTGGCAGGCATCCCCACCACCGCAGCCTGCCCGGCTTACGCTTATGTGCCACAGCGTTCGGCGACCATTGTCGAACGACTGATCGCGCTCGGCGCAGTGCCCATGGGCAAGACCAACCTCGATCAGTTCGCCACCGGCCTGAACGGCAGTCGCTCGCCTTATGGCGCATGCCCCAACAGCGTGCTCAAGGACTATCCGTCAGGCGGGTCGAGTTCCGGCTCGTCGCTGGCCGTGGCACTGGGTGTCAGCAGCTTCTCGCTGGGCACCGATACCGCTGGCTCGGGCCGGGTACCCGCTGCGCTGAACAATCTGGTCGGCATGAAAGCCAGCAAAGGCCTGATTTCCACAGCAGGTGTGGTACCGGCCTGCCGAACGCTGGATTGCGTCACCACCTTCACCGCCACGGCGCGGGAAGCCAGCCAGTTGCTGGGGCTGGTGGCCAGGCCGGACCCGCGCGATGAATACAGCCGCAGCAACCCGCTGTGGAACGACGCTTCGGCGTTCGGCGCTCCTCGCACTTTCTGCTTCGGTGTCCCGCGTGCCGAAGACCTGAAGTTCTTCGGTTGCACCGAAGGCCCGCAACTGTTTGAAGCAGCGCTCGCCCATCTCAAGGCAATCGGCGGTGAAGCCGTGACACTGGATCTGTCGCCGTTCCTTGAGGCTGCGCGACTGCTGTATGAAGGCCCCTGGGTTGCCGAGCGCTACAGCGTGGCCGGGCAATTGATGCAGGAAAGTCCCGAAGCCGTTCTGCCGGTTATCCGTGCCGTACTGGCCAAGGCACCGGCAGTGACCGGGGTCGATACGTTCAGGGCGCAATATCGCCTGCAGACACTCAAGGCCATCTGCGACAAGGCGCTCGAAGGGCTGGACTTCGTCGTCACACCCAGCATCGGTCGCCCGGTCACCTCGGCAGAACTCGAAGCCGAGCCAGTGCTGCGCAACTCGGAACTGGGTTACTACACCAACTTCGTCAACCTGCTGGATTACGCGGCCGTTGCAGTGCCCAGTGGCTTCATGAACAACGGCCTGCCATGGGGCGTGACGCTGTTTGGCCGGGCCTTTACCGATCAATACCTGCTGAGCATGGCCGATGCCTTGCAGCGCCAGACCGCATTGCCGCTGATCAGTGGCCGCACTCCCGATCGGTCTGCCCCCCAGTCAGTCGCGCGCAATGACATGAGCCGTCTGGTGGTGTGTGGTGCCCATCTGGACGGTCTGGCCCTGAACTGGCAGCTCAAACAGCGCGGCGCACGCTTGCTGGAGTTGACGCAAAGCTCGCCCGACTATCAGTTGTACGCCCTGGCGGGTGGTCCACCGTTTCGTCCGGGCATGCTGCGTGTCGCAGAAAATGGCGTGGCGATAGAAGTGGAAGTCTGGGAGCTGCCAAGTCGTGAACTGGGATCGTTCCTGACCGGCATTCCCGCACCGCTGGGGCTGGGCAAGGTGCAACTGGCCGATGGTCGTTGGGAAAGCGGGTTCATCTGCGAACCTTACGGCCTCGAAGGCGCGACCGATATCAGCCATCTGGGCGGCTGGCATGCCTATCTGCAGCAGCGATGAATCCATAAATAGATAGGCAATTGCGCAGCATTGGCAGTGACATAGTCAGCGACCATTCACTTCGTTAACTATGTCACTGTCATGGATGATCTCTGGAAATCCCCCTCTATTACCTCCGGTCTGGAACACCCCGACTTCAACCTGTTGCCAGGGCCTGACTCGGAACGAAAAGACAGTCTCAATGGCTCGGGGGCGTTTTCCCTTGGGCCGCTGTATTACTCGCCCCACGAAACCACGCCGCATGCCCCCGTCGCGCCACCGACACCCTCGGTCGAGCCGGACCAACAAGACATACGCCGCCTGAAAAGGTTGAGGAAAAGTCCGGGCTTCAAGCTGATTGCCGACTCCGTGCTGCTGTTGAAAACCCTGCAACTGGACATGGACTGCCCGCCTCCACGACGGATGTATATCCACGAACAATTGAAAAACCTGCTGCAGCAAAAGACCGGCAAGCAACTGAATCCCGACAACCTGCACATCACCTTCACGACCGAAACCCGGCCTTCGGTCGATGAGCGCGGACGCGAGCGTTACAGCGCCAGACTTCCGCTGACCGAACTGGCTCTGATCGCTGGCGATGCAGCCCGTCTGTCGGACCTGTTGAGCTGCACGATAACCGAGGCTCTGGTGGATCCCGATACACCCTCACTGAGCTCGAGGACGCTATTTGGCTTGATCATCAATGCCCCGTGGATCGATGACTACACCAGCAGAGTCAATAGCTTCTGGAGCAAGCATGAAGCCACCTACCGATCATTGGCGAGACTGTCCTTTCTCGATGCTCTGGCCCAAAAGTTCGCTCGAAAAAGGATCAGCCGCGACTGCTATTACCTGACCCTGAATGCACTGGGATTCAAGGACTTCCCCACCGACAGCCGCTCACTGGAACAGAGCACACGTGGAGAAGGCTCGCAGATCCACATGCTCACCATCAACGGCCAACCCGTGCCCGGTATCTTTCAGGTCCGGTCTTTGAACACCTCGCATTGCTTCATTCATCTGCTGGGCCATGGAGCCGCCATCAGCGAATACATCAGCGACGATCCAGGTCAGATCACCCAGAAGCTGCTCGACACCCTTAATGCCTCCGTACAGCACCGACTCTGGCTGAACCAGCACATCGCCAGTGAAAACGCGCCACTCGCCATCAAGTCGGTGGTGATTCAGGGTGATGCATTCACCTGTCTGACAGATGCACAGAAAAGATTCGCACTCGATCTGCTGGAAAACGTGGACGAGCTCCACGATATCGACCTGCTCAAGCCCATTGCCCGCGGCCTGACCCTCGCGGGTGCGGTGGACCTCTGGCAGACACAGGCACCGGTTCTCGGGCAAATCCCAGCGCCACTGAAAATCTCGGCACAGCTCATGGGTGAAGCCATTCGTTCTCTGCATGGGGTGGCGCTGAATCCTGACCATGTATTCATTGCCTATCGCCGCGGGCATTCGACAACTCCGCTGGGCAGCATCATGCGTCCCATCGTTCATGTACATGTGCCCGACGAGAAACCCGTCAGCCTCAGCGAAGCCCTGATGAACAATTATCGGGTGCAGTACCCGGCAGGTTATATCGACCATGGCGGTCGCACGGTGGTTTATCTGGACCCGACCGGCGAAGGCGTCTGGTCAGACGACAAGGAGCTTGCAGTCAGCGCCCAGGCCATCGAAGAAAAGATAAAAGCCATCGACTTTCTGCAACTGATGTCACGACGTCTCGATGAGTTCTGGGAGCAACAGGCAGACAGGATCGAGCAGACGTTTCAGAGCCAGTTCATCAACCAGGCCATCATCTGCCTCAAACAGGGCAGCCTGCTGCGCAGCGGCTTCGACCGCATCGTAGAGTCATTGGCGGGCCCGGGCGTACGATGGCTCACCCTGGGCTTTGATGTGCAGGGCAGCTTCGTGGAAGGTATCGAACATCAGTATTGCGCCAGCCTGCTGGTACTTGAAACGCCCTACAAACCGCACAAAGTGCTGTATCAGGCGGGATTGCCCAAGGCGTTCATGGAGTGCAGGGACGAGGAGGCACTTCAGGCATACCTCAAGCAAGCCACCCGGGACGAAAAGTGGCGTACCGCCGTGCTGAACTACGTACCGGGACGCAATCAGGAACGCCTGAACTATCTGTTCAGGCTATGGGGCGGCGTCCAGGCACCAGCCCCTCCTGCGTCGATACTGCGTCCGTGGACAGACGTGATATACAACCCCGATACACGCAAGGCACTGAATCACTCGTTACACCGAAACCTGCTGCCGGGCTCGCCGTTCACTTTCATGCGCCAGACGCTGAAACAGAACACTCTGGAGGAAGCCCGACAGCAGATCGTGACCTCGACCCAGATTTCACTGCGCTACTGGACCCAGCGTCTGAGCCATCTGCAATGGGTACTGGCTCCCATGTCCTTGCTGCTGACACCAGCATTCATTGCCATGCTGGCCCTGGATATCGGTATTACGTCCCTCAATGCCATCGCAGCCAATCAGCCCGGCGGTAGTCGCGAAGAAAAGAAGCAGGCCATTCTGTCGGCCCTGTCATTGGGGTTGTTCACTCTTGCCCCTTATACACCCAGGCTGCTGGGAGCTCTCAAGAAGGTCGTGACACCGGTAAAAGGTATCGTCCGCACACAACGTGCCACTGCAGCGCGCCCTTTCAATCCGGTCTCACTGTTCGGACGCTCCATGCAACCGCGACAAACCCGGGTGGAGAAGTTCTTTCACACCGACAGCAGACTCAAGGTCTGGACCGTGCCAGGCCATCCCGTCTATGGCAACCTGCCCATTCACGTATGGAAACTCGGACGCAAGTTTCTACTCTGGACATCCAGCAAAGGCCAGGCCCGAACGCTGGTAGTCAGTACCCACGGCCATCACCTGCCGTGGAGTTCAACAGTCCAGATCCCCAACGGCACAGAAATACACACTTATGCCCCCCATGGTTATCTGCTTGCCGATCCGAAGCTGCACCGCATCGTCAGCAGAAAAGTCAGCCCGTTCGCCATATCCAATACCCAGGGCAATACCCTGGCAATACCTCCCTCCTCATTACCCTCTCTGGTGATAACCGACAAACTCATGGCAGGCACATCGATTCAAGGCAGATTGAAGAATTACACATTATCCAAGTTCCAGACGGTAGCCGATGAAAGCTATCAGGACATTGCCAATATTGTGCGCAACTCAAATGTCTCGTCACTCAAAGGCCAACTCCCATCCACGCCGATGGATGTATTGACGGTGCGTAACCGTTTTGCAATGTCCGCCCCCACGCTGGATGATCTGTTCAAGACATTATCGGCACAGGGCATTCATTATGACCGGATTCTTTTGGTGCACTGTCGATGTTCCGCGATTGACGCCTTTCTGCGCAGAAGCCCGGCCTATCTGGCCCCGTCACTTATGAACAGCCCCTGACTGAAAGTGGCCAGAGACTTGCTTTATATATCCTGTTATTAATGAATCCATGATTCATCTAATATGCAAACTCTCAAGGATATTCAAGAAAGCGGATTTTTCATGCCCCATCAGTCTGCAATTACCTCTCACCGTTCATTATTGATGACCTTGGTTCTTTTGATGGGAAGCGGTTTTCTGGCAACCACGTTGTTGAGCTATTACGCATCACGGGAATCCATTCGCGAAGGTATTATCAACACTGAGTTGCCATTGACGTCGGATACGGTCTATTCGGAAATCCAGAAGGATCTGGTAAGGCCCGCTCTAATTTCCTCGATGATGTCGCGCGACACCTTCATGCGCGACTGGGTAGTCGATGGAGAACGCAATCCCGAACAAATGACCCGTTACCTCAAGGAGGTCATGGAGCATTACGGTACTTACACCGCCTTCTTCATCTCCGATGCCACTCATACCTATTACCAGGCCAAAGGCATTCTGAAAAAAGTCAGCCCCCTGGAGCCGCGCGATGCCTGGTATTTCCGGGTGCGGGATATGAACGTGCCTTATGAGATCAGTTTTGATCCCGACATGGCCAACAAAGACCACCTGACCTTTTTCATCAACTACAAAGTCTTCGACTACAACAACCGGTTTATCGGAGTGGCCGGGGTGGGCCTTACGGTTGATGCCGTCACCCGGCTCATCGACCGTTATCAACAGCGCTATGAGCGCAACATCTACTTTGTCGACGCGTTCGGACGCATCGTACTGACAGGAGCCGGGGGCGGACCGCAAGGCGCCACGATCGGTCAACGACTGCAAGACCTGCCCAGCATGAAGGATCTGCAGGACAAACTGCCCCACCCTCACAGCGGCACCTTTGAATACCGCAATCGGGGCGAAGGGCACTTTCTCAATGTGCGTTTCATCCCTGAACTCGAGTGGTACCTGATCGTCGACAAGCAGGAAGAAGCAGCCCTGAGCGATGTTCGCCATTCGCTGTACCTGAACCTGTTCATCTGCCTGATCGTGACGCTGGTCATTGTGCTGCTCCTGCATCGAATCATCGTCAGCTACCAGCGCAAGCTTGAAGCCCATGCCACCCTCGACAGCCTGACCGGCCTGCCCACGCGCCGGGGCTTCAACCTGCTGGCCGTCAATACCCTCAAGGATACCCAGCGCGAAGCCATCCCCTTGACCGCACTGTTGCTGGACCTGGATCGCTTCAAGCGGCTCAATGACACTCATGGCCATCTGGCAGGCGATGAAGTACTGGCCGGTTTTGCCAATGACCTTAAAAGCTGTCTGCGCCAGTCAGACATCATTTGCCGCTGGGGCGGCGAAGAGTTCATCATTCTGCTCAAGGGCAGCGACATCAAGGGTGCCCAACGGATTGCCGAAAAGATCCGTGAACTGGCCGAGCAGCATGTGTATATCTTTTCCGGCATGCCGTTGCAGATTACGGTCAGCGTCGGGCTGGCCGAACTGCAAAGCGATGATACCCTGCAAAGCCTGATCGCCCGTGCCGACCTGGCCCTTTATCGCGCCAAGCTCAACGGTCGCAATCAAGTCTGTATCGAGAAGCCGATCCCAGCATGAACACAACAGCGACAGAACCCGACTCCAGCCTGTGCCCGGTGTGCGGCATGAGCAACTCCTGCACACTGGCCGACCCGCGCACGGTCGATCAGGCGTGCTGGTGCTTTTCGCAAAGCATCGACCCGGGCGTGCTTGAAGCCCTGCCCGCAGAGCTGCGCAATCGGGCCTGTCTGTGCCCGCGCTGCGCAGGCGTCGCAGACAGCCTGCAGGCCAAACCGCTACGATAGGCGTACCATGCGCTCTCCTTGTCCATCGCCCTCTGCTCGTCATGCGTCTTGATCGCTTCCTCAGCAACCTGCCCCGTTTCAATCGCCAGCACGTACGTCTGGCGCTAGCCAGCGGGCGAGTCAAAGTTGACGGCCAGGTGACTGGCGATCCGCATCATGAAGTCCGCGAGTTCAGCCGTGTGGAGTTCGACAGCGAGTTATTGCAGGCAGGCAAGGCAGCGCGTTATTTCATGCTGCACAAACCACGTGGTTATGTGAGTGCAACCGTCGATGCACAACATCCCACCGTACTCGACTTGCTGGATGAGCCTGACAAACATGAACTGCATATCGCCGGTCGACTGGATTTCAATACCACCGGCCTGATGCTTATTACCAATGACGGACAATGGTCCCGCCGACTGACTCAGCCGCAAACAAAACTGCCCAAAGTGTATTACGTCGAAACAGAGCAACTGATCGACGAACGGTACATAGCGAAATTCGCCGAGGGTTTTTACTTTGCCTACGAGAACATCACCACCCAACCTGCCACTCTGACCCTGCTCGGACCTCGCAGTGCAAGACTCAGCATCGTGGAAGGCCGTTACCATCAGGTAAAACGGATGTTCGGTCATTTCGACAATAAAGTATTGATTCTGCATCGAGAAAGCATGGGGCCTCTGGCCCTGGCCCCCGAGCTAGAGCCCGGCAGCTATCGGGCACTGAGCCGCGAACAAATTCAGTCGATCTGAAAAAGTCACGACCATTCGGCGGAACGACCAAATCAATTACGAACGGGACTTGCGGGTTCCCGGATCGCCTGCTTGAATCCAATCGTCAGTCCACATGTGACTGGCAAGTCAGCAACGCATTCTAAGAAACCTTTTGCCGTACCGAGCCCTCGGGTTCACGACAAATTGCCCGCCAATAACAATACCTGTCGAACAGATCGTTAGGATCGACATGGGCCTTCAAGGCTAATGCCTACCTGTCACCAAACCGTGCATTTTTTTATTTGCGCCAGCGCATACGCATATCTGTAAGTCAGGAGACATACATATGAGGCCAGAAATCGCCGTGCTTGATATACAAGGACAGTTTCGGGTTTACACGGAGTTCTACCGCGCCGACGCCGCGGAAAAAACCATCGTCATGGTGAACGGCTCACTGGCCACCACTGCTTCCTTTGCCCAGACAGTTCGCAACCTTTATCCACAGTTCAACGTGGTGCTTTACGATCAACCCTATGCCGGTAAATCCAAGCCACACAACCGGCACGACAAGCCTCTGACCCGGGAAATGGAAGGCCATATCCTGCTGGAGCTGATCGACCACTTCAACGCAGAACACGTCATGTCGTTTTCATGGGGCGGAGCCGCGGCCATGGTCGCCTTGTCACACCGGCCAAAACGCATCGAGAGCGCCGTCATCAGTTCGTTCTCGCCGATCCTCAACGAACACATGCGCGACTACCTGAACCGCGGCGTGAAACATCTGGGCGACCACAACCGCTATGAAGTGGGCCACCTGATCAACAACACCATCGGCAAACACCTGCCATCGCTGTTCAAACGCTTCAACTATCGGCATGTCAGCAGCCTGGACCTGCACGAATACGACCAGATGCACTATCACATCAGCCAGGTGCTGGAACTCGACCCGAGCAACTACCTGACTGCTGCGAAAAACATCAACGTACCCGTGCTGTTCATGAACGGTGCCTGGGACGAATACACCGCAGCGGATGACGCGGTGCTCTTCGCCAAATACGTGCAGAACTGCAGCTTCAGCACCATCGAAGCCGCAGGGCATTTTCTGGACATGGAACACAAAGCCGCTTGCCGCGATTCAAAACGGGCGTTGCTGAGTTTCCTGCAACCCGCCGCAGAACCGGTTCGCCACGCCTACAACCAGGCTCAGCACCATGCATTCGCCTTATGAGCCCGGCGCTCGACAGAGCCGAGGAACCATTCGCCAGCGCATGGAAAGCAGCATGTGGCGAATGGTATTCCTGGGCGAAATACAGCTTGAAAGCGCGGCTGGTTGAAATAGCGCTTTAATTCGGCACAGCCATCTGGTAAAAAGTCAGCCGCTTTGAGCGGGTATAGTTTAGTGGCAAAACGAAAGCTTCCCAAGCTTTAGTTGAGGGTTCGATTCCCTCTACCCGCTCCACTTCTTCAGTCCAGCGAAATCCACTGACTACCGGTACAAAATGCGGTGAACACCCGTTCCGCATTGTTGCTGGAAGAGCAGGCAATAATCCCCGACGATGTCTTGAGCATTAGCGATCATATTAACGAAGCAGTCTTCAACCGACGCGGTTTGCTGATAGTGATCTGTGAGTTGCTGACGCCCTCCACTCGTGTCATAGCTAGCGCCCATGTATTCATGATGCCCAGGCCGACTCAGCAAACCTGCGTACACGGTCCTGGGTATCCTTAAACTCATGGTCGTCACCGGTCTTGATCCGGTCCAGAGCCGGCGAACGAAAGCCGTTCAAACTTGTTTAACCCTAGCCTCCACCACCACAAGCAATCAGCTCAATAAGCCCCATCTGATACCACTTATTCTGGCAGCTCCAGCCATTTTCAAATGTCCAGGCACTTGCAGTACCGCTGAATGCGAGTCCCATTACAATGGCTAGAGCCACTCCAATTTTTGGCGAATGTTTTTTCTTTATGTTAGTCTTCATAAGTACTCCACGATTCACAGAAACCAGCGAATTTTAAACTTGGTAATATTGAACTTTATAATAAAAATGCTTTTACCGGGCTTGCCAGTGTATTTGATGCCTGAATCGCAATCACATCAATAGTACAGATGACCTATATGAAGGGAGCAAACTCAGAATGCGGTCTAGTCACGTGACCCATTCGGGATGAAGTTATTTTACATCAATGGGTTGTAAGCCGCGTCAGGGCCCGGCAGCAGCATGGATTCAGTACGGACTTCAGGCCTGTTGCAAATCAGGCACCCTTAACTATCCAAACATTTAATGGACGATTACACTCACCAGTTAAATAGATTAAACCTAGCACTTGCCATGCAAGGAAAACATAGTACAGGTGTACTATTTCAAATATCGGCCGTTGATTTAATTATTCACTCAGAAGACTTTCAGGTGAAGGGTGCATGCCAGCGCACCCACCATTGAGGCCACAATGAGTGATCAACGTGAAACTCCCGCCACGACCTCACATACCTGTCAGCAAGGCAGGTATTTCGTTCTCGATGCGAGTCATTGGAGTGACGGCATAGGACCCGGGCTGGAAATCGCCAACAAGAAAAACCTTCTTCTTCCCGGCAGATACACGATGGAGCCACCCAATGGCGACGCCAATCAATACCCTGAAAGACCCCAACTGGTTCACCTGCCTGAGCTGGGCGGATCGCCAAGGGATTTTGAAATCCTGGCCAGTATCTGGATAGTTTCACAAGCCCTGAAGCGGGTATTTGAATCGGTAGATCCCGAGGCGTTCGCGTTTACAGCGTGTGACTTCACGCGAGCCGACGGTTCTGCAGGCCCCCAATACTACCTGTGTAATGTGGTGCGTTATCTGGACGCGCTTGATGAAGAGGCCTCGCGGGTCAGGATCGAATACGAACGGGATCATGGCACCGGAGAAGACCTCAGGTTTTACAGCATCTCGGGGGGCGCCAGCCTCATCTTCAAGCCATCGGTGGTGGGTAAAGCCCACGTCTTCCGACAGCCTCGGCTCGGAGTCCAATCCATTTGTGACCGGGAAATGTTTGAAGCGTTGAACGCCTCGAATCTGAACGGCGTATCACTGCGGGACGCCGCAGATCTGTAATCCCCATCAACGCGGTTTGCCCGAGCAGACTTTCGTATTCTCACGACATGGACATCCAATGCTCATCAAAAACATCCCACTGATGACCGCTCTATCGGAAACGCCCGCTGGGTCGTCGGCAGTCGCAACTATCACTATAGAACCGTTCACCGGGGCAGTTCTGCAACCAAAGCCGCCGCGTCCGCACAGTATTTTCCATTACATCAGCAGGGTGTACGCCACTCGCAAGCCGCTACCTGCTATCGCTGAGGAGTGCGCAGCATGATTCGCTTGTTGAGCGTCAGGCTGTTGCAAGCCGTATGGGTTGCATTACTGGTCGGAGCACTGACGTTTTTGTCAATAATCCTTCAGCGCGGTGCCAACTTGCCCCCTGATCAGTCGCTGATGTCGCTTTTTTTTGGCTGGATGGGCGACCTGCTGACCTTTGATCTCGGCAAATCGCTGGTCTCGGGGGAATCCGTAGTGGACAAGGTTGCTCAGGGCTTGAGTAGCTCAATTCCATTGGCCCTCAGCGGCTTGATACTTTCCCTGCTCATCGGGCCGCCGCTGGGGGTTATTGCGGGCTTGCGCACGGGTGGATTCCTGGATCGCGCCCTGTTGTTCTTAAGCACAGCGACACGCGCAATTCCGCAGTTTGTTCTTGGCATCATCCTTATATTGATCTTCGCAGTGGCAATGGCGGTACTCCCGTCTAACGGGAATGGCACATTTGCTCACTCAATCCTCCCAACGGTCACCCTCGCTTTGGGTTTGGCGGCAGTGTCTGCAGTTATCGCGCGCGATGCCACATCAGCAATCACTTCATCGCCCCAATACGCTTCAGAACGACTTGAAGGACTTAGTGCCTTCACCGCACTCAAGCAACATGGCTTGCGCCACATCGGAGAGCCATTGACGGCCAGCCTCGGCGTACAGCTTGTGTATCTGATCGAGGGCGTCATTGTCGTCGAGACGCTTTTTTCCTGGCCCGGCATCGGCCAAGGGCTGGTGCACGCTATCGTTCAGCGGGACGTACTCATGGTGCAGGGCACCGCTTTGGCTATCGGGCTGATGTTCGTGATCCTCAAAACCGTTGTTGACCTGGCAAACCATTCTATCGATTCTCGCCGGAGAAACTCATGAGCCACAAAGTCGCAATCCCGAGCCGCACTCCAGCGATGCATGCCCTGCCCCGCATCGCCGGATTCTTTATCCTCGTATCACTTGTTGTGTTTGCCGTGTTGGTGCCTTTTATTTGGAGTTTGGGTATCGCCGAGCAAGATTTCGCAGCGATCCTGTCAGGTCCCGTGCCTGCACACCTCTTAGGCACAGACAACCTTGGACGCGACATGCTGGCTCGGCTATCAGCCGCTGTACGTCTGGCGCTAGGGTTCGGTTTAGTCATTGTCATTACGGCAGCAGTCCCCGGAATACTGCTGGGCATCCTTGCTGCCTGGAAAGGCGGTGTCATAGATAAATGTCTGAGTCTGTTGGCCGGGATATTTCTCGCCCTGCCACGATTACTGCTGATACTACTTATCGTCGCGATCATGCCTGGGTCTTTTCTGGCTTTGTATGGCGCTGTCGCATTGGTGTTATGGACTGAGTACTTCCGCATGACACGCACGCTTTCGCGCACAGTACTGGCTTCGCCGACCGCGGCCGCCAGCCGTCTGGAGGGTTTCGGGCTGTTCTATGTGTTACGCCGACACTTATGGCCTGAGTTGTCGCCCATGCTCAGAACCCTATCCGCGTCTGGTGCAGCTTCGGCCATCATGGTTTTAGCGACACTGGGCTTTTTAGGCTTTGGGGTCAGTCCTCCAACTGCGGAGCTTGGCCTCATGATTACCGAGCTTCTCCAATACTATGCCGCGGCACCCTTGAGCTTCGCACTGCCCATATTCGTGATCTTCCTCCTTGTGTTTTCACTCTTGTTGATTGGTGGCGGACGCAAGCCATGAACCTCTTTTCAAAAACACATGCCTGGAACTCTTTCGACACGAAGCATGGGTTGAGCACAGACGACAATCGGTGGCGCTACCTGGCCACCCTTGATGCCGGTTCCAATCATGACGCTAATTGCGACCCTGACTCAGCCGGAGCGATGCCGTGTATCGACACTGACCTCTCGTTGCCAAGTCAGAATGCACGCATCGCCATTCAACTCGCCCCCGGCGGAATGCCATTCTTGTTGAAGTCCTTCAGCCGCTCCCTTTCCTTCTCGGTTGAATGAGCCGGAATATCGTCCTCAGGTTTGTCCTGCGGTTGTTGCTGCTTGTCGTCGCTCATGATTTGACCTCCTTCTAGCCGTTCAAGACCCAACAACGGTTGCGCTATTGGTAGTCAGCAGAACCCGACAAGCGGATAACAGTTCCCGCCGATTGACCGATTGCAGACGGGTCGCTGAGGTATCGGCCTTGAACTTTTCCGGGGTGACGGGTTTCAGACCCCTACATTCCTGGAGAAATCTTATGACCCGCACAGCATTGGTCGTCGGTGCCAGCGGCATCGTCGGTAGCGAAACCACTCGACTCCTGATTGAAAGCGGCTGGCAGGTTGCAGCGCTTTCGCGCAATCCATCGCCCGCCAAGGGCGTGATCCCGGTCGCCGCGGATCTTCAGGACCCCGCATCGCTGCGCTCGGCGCTGGCAGACCTGAAACCTGACCATGTGTTCATCACGACCTGGTCACGGCAAGCGACCGAAGCCGAAAACATTCGGGTCAATGCCGCCATGGTGCGCAATGTGCTGGATGCCGTCCGCCCAGCCGCAAGCGTGAAGCACGTGGCGCTGGTGACAGGCCTGAAGCATTACCTCGGCCCTTTCGAGGCCTATGGCAAAGGCAGCCTTCCACAGACACCGTTCCGAGAGGATCAGGGTCGTCTGGACGTAGAGAATTTCTACTACGCGCAGGAGGATGAAGTGTTCGCCGCTGCCAAAAAGGACGGTTTCACCTGGAGCGTGCATCGTCCGCATACGGTCACCGGTGTCGCCGTGGGCAACGCGATGAACATGGCGACGACCCTCGCCGTCTACGCCACCATCAGCAAGCACACAGGACGCCCGTTCGTATTCCCCGGCTCACGGGTGCAGTGGGACAGCCTCACCGACATGACCGACGCCCGGCAACTTGCCAGGCAGCAGCTCTGGGCCGCGACCACACCGGAAGCCGCCAATCAGGCGTTCAATATCACCAACGGCGATGTCTTTCGCTGGAAATGGATGTGGGGAAGAATCGCCGACTACTTCGGCCTGCATCCGGCAGACTTCCCATCGGCACCCTCGCCACTCGAGACGCAGATGGCCAATGACCAGAGCGCCTGGAGTCAGATCGTTGCCGAGCATGATCTGCGCGAAGCCGACATCAGCCGCCTGATATCTCCCTGGCACACCGATGCAGACCTCGGACGCCCGATTGAAGTGGTCACCGACATGTCGAAAAGCCGGACATTGGGCTTCAGCGCCTATAAGGCCAGTGATCAGGCCTTTTTCGATGTCTTCGACAGGTTACGTGCGGAGCGTTTGATACCCTGACTCATAAGGAGAGGCCTTGGCCGCGACAGCAGGAAGTCGCGGCCAAGGCCCCTCCCACAGGGTGCAACTGCCCTCCCTGCCTGCATCAATTCTGCACCACCGGAAAACTCAAGACGGTCGTAGCCCCGGTCGGATCCCCCGTGGTCGCGACAAGCTCGCCACCCAATTGCGCAGCCAATGCCCGGGTGAGTTTACGACCCAGCCCTTTGCGTTGCAGCGTGGAGTCATGGGTTTCGTCAGGCAAGCCAATCCCGTTATCCGAAACCGTGAGTACAAACTGTTCGCCGGTACGACGAAAATCCACGGTGATCCTGCCTGAGCGCCCATCGGGAAAGGCATGCTTCAGGGCATTGGTAATGAGTTCATTGGTGATCAGCCCCACGGAGCCGGCACGATCCAGAGGAAGTTTAAGAGCCTGCGCCTCAACGAGTATTTCAACGGGCCGGGTTTCGGCCATGCTGTAATTCAACCCGGTGACCAGATCCTGGAGGTACTCATTCATGTCTACGGACATTTCACCATCGTGGTGAGCCAGCCGATCATGCATGGAGGCGACAACGTTTATCTGGCTGGCCGCCTGCCTGAGGGCAGAGGCGACATCGGGGGCAGAGTGGACGGCTTGCAGATGCAGGGTGGCGATGGTGCGCTGCATATCGTTTTTGACCCGATGCCCGAACTCTACGAGCAGCAACTGGCGTTCGCGCTCACCTTTCTCGGCCAGGGCGCGCGCCCTCTCCGCATCCTCGTGAGCGATAGCCGTCTGGCGTTGTAATTGCTCACTCTTGAGGTAGGCATTGCGCAATGCCGAGCCCATTACCGTAATAACCACGCTGGTCATGATGAACAGCGTGAGACTGAATGCGGCATTGGGTGCAGCAATACCCAGATTGCCAATCGGCGGCAGAAAGAAACAAGCAGCGATAACTGAACTCAGGGCTGTGGCAAACAGACCGAAACGCCGTCCGAAAAAAATCGCCGCGAACAGGATGGCTGGCAGGAAGAACAATATGGGCAAGGGTGGAATCGCGGTGAATACTTTTGCTCTCAATAAATACGCGATCCATACGATCAGCAACGTCAGTGCCCATTTCAAGGGCTGGGGCAAATCCAGACGAATCAGTGCATGTACATCAAACCGGGTAACAGACATCACGTGTTCCTGAATAACCTGACTGAAAAAACTCCCTTTCGTGACCGCTCAAGAACAAAGACTGAGCACAGCGTCATGACGCAAGAATCACCCTGTTTCAACCCGATTACGCCCTCCACTCTTGGCCTGATACAACAACCGATCCGCCTCCGACAGACTTGCGGAGTAGCTTTCGCCCTCAGCCAACCGTGCGGCAACCACCCCGGCGCTGATGCTGACGATATTCAGGGGGCTGGCCGAATGCTCAATGCCTTCGGCAAATATGGCTGAGCGTATGTTTTCGGCCACACTAAATGCCCCCGCAAGATCTGTATCAGGCAGCAATACAACAAACTCTTCACCGCCATACCGTGCGACAAGATCGGCAGGACGACGGATGTTGGCTTGTATAAGGCGCGCCACCCGCTTCAGGCATTGGTCGCCTGTGACATGGCCGTAGGTGTCGTTGTATTGCTTGAACCAGTCGATATCGAGAAGAATCAGCCCGATACTTTGGCCACTACGCCGGGCCTGGGCTTCTTCTTTCTGCAACGCCGCATCGAAGCATCTTCTGTTGGCCACATTGGTGAGGCTGTCTGTCTGTGCCAGGACTTCAAGCTCGTTGCGGGCGATATTGAGTTGTTTTTCGGCGCTCAGCAGTTTCTGAACCTGGCTGTAAAGCACAACCCCCATCACGACCAGTGCGGCAACGATCAGGCCGACAATCGCGAACGAACGATAGGCGTATTTCCACCAGTTGGCGAATACGTAATCGTATGAAAAGCCGGCAGCCGCCACCATGGGCAGGCCTTGCAGGCGACGATAGGCATATATCCGCTCTATATCATCCACCACGGAAGTGATGATGGCGGTGCCACTGTCGCTGTTTCTCAGGTATTTGCTGAAGATCTCACCCTTGGAAATATTGGTCACTACCAGGGTGCCAACTGCCGGTCGGCGGGCCAGCAGGTCACCATTCTCAAGGGCGAGGAAAATGACGCCTGTATCATCAACTTCCATGCGTTCGAAAAAACGCTGGAAATAAGCGGCCGGGATCGTGGCAAGTGCAATGCCGGCAAAACGGCCATCCGGGTACTGTATGCGGCGACTGACCGGAATCACCATTTCTCCGGTGGTGCGGCTTGTGACAATCGAACCGATATGAATCGAGTCGTCGTTGTTTTCACGGTGATAAATGAAATAGTCGCGGTCGCTGTTATTTTTCTTGATGACATTTGGCGAGAAGGAGTTGGCAATCCAGTTTCCGTCCTCGTCGTAGATGAAGAGCCCCTGAATGCTCTTCATGACGGCAGTATCCTCGGACATGAGCTTGTGCAGGCGCAGTTGCTGAGCCCGGTTCATGTCTTCGCTTTCTACCCGTTCAACGATATCGCGCAACTTGTAGTCGGCCTGACGAATGGTGTCCTGAGCCTGTTGCTCGGCAGCATTGACGATATTGGCAACGTCCCTCTCGGCATCGGCCAGACGTTCATCGGCCGATTGTTTCATTTGCCAGGCTGTGGCCAGTATCAGAGAAGAGCAGACCAAGACGATGAAACCTATGAGCCCTGCCGACAGGCCTCTAGGTGTAAGTCGTGCCGATACGAAAGGTATGGGCTTCATGGTTTCTCGTCATATTTTTGGCAGATCCGTATCTTCTTGCACATTTCATACCGAGGGTGATGACGAGAATCATGAGGGCGACTTCACTGGCCCTTTGGCGGTCGCCTCTCGCAGCCGCTAGACCTTCACCCAGCGCTCGACCCTGATCTCCGGCAAATCCTGGCGGCGCATGTAAACCCGCAGCGGTTCGGTGATATTCAGACGGCTGTCGATATTCTGGTCGAACAGCAGTTGCAGGCGCTCGCGGCTGAGATTCATCCGCGCACCGGTGTCTGCGCTCCAGACAAACTCGCTGGCAGGCATGATGCTGTCTTCAGTGACATCCATGCCGAAAGAGTCTTCGCTGAAGCGCACGATAAAATGCCGGTGTTTGTGGTGATAGCCCACAAACCCTTCAAGTTGCTCGGCGGCGGCGCAGATGTCACTGGAGGTGGTGCCCATGGAGGTGTCCTCAAAGAGCCTGACGGAAGATGCTTTCAATCTGTTCCTGACTGGCCGGACGCGGGTTGGTCAGGCCGCAGGCGTCTTTCAGGGCATTGGTGGCGAGCGTCGGGATGTCCTCCTCTTTCACGCCCAGGGCCAGAAGGCCTGAGGGGATTTCCACCGAGGTGGAGAGCTTGCGGATGGCCTCAACTGCCGCACGGGCCCCCTCTTGCGGAGACAGGCCACGAATATCGGCACCCATGGCGTGGGCCACATCGGTCAGGCGGGCCGCGCTGACGGTTGCGTTGAAGCTCTGTACATGAGGCAGCAATACCGCGTTGCAGACGCCATGGGGCAAGTCATAGAAACCGCCCAACTGGTGGGCCATCGCATGCACATAACCCAGAGAAGCATTATTGAACGCCATACCCGCCAGGAACTGCGCATAGGCCATGTTTTCCCGGGCGACGATATCCGTACCGTCACAGACCGCCTTGTACAGATTGCCCGCGATCAGGTTCATGGCCTTGATGGCGCAGGCGTCGGTGATCGGGGTTGCTGCGGTGGACACATAGGCCTCGATGGCGTGAGTCAGTGCGTCCATACCCGTGGCAGCGGTCAGGGACCTGGGCATGCCGACCATCATTTTCGGGTCGTTCACCGACAGGATCGGCGTGACGTTGCGGTCGATGATCGCCATTTTCACGTGACGCACTTCATCGGTGATGATGCAGAAGCGGGTCATCTCGCTGGCAGTACCGGCGGTGGTATTGATTGCGATCAGTGGCAGTTGCGGCTTTTGCGAACGGTCCACGCCTTCATAGTCGCTGATATGGCCACCATTGCTGGCGCACAGGGCAATTCCCTTGGCGCAGTCATGGGGCGATCCGCCGCCAAGGGATATCACGAAATCGCACTGACGCTCCTGCAGCAGCGCAAGGCCTTTTTCGACGTTGGCGATGGTCGGATTGGGTTTCGCGCCGTCGTAGATCACGGCATCGATACCCTGCTCCACCAGTAAACCCGCGACCTGGGCGGCAACACCCGCCTTGGCCAGCCCGGCGTCAGTGACGATAAGAGCCTTGAGAAAACCGTATTTGCGGATGGCTTGCATGGCCTCCTCGATACAACCGGAGCCAATGATGTTCACGGCGGGAATGAAAAAGGTGCTGCTCATGGCTGATCCTCGTCTCTGGCTGGCTCAGACGGCGAAGCCCGGGCCTTGGGTTTGCCAGTAGCTTCGACCTTCCGGCAGGCGCCAGCGTTGATCCAGCTCAATGAAGCACAACTGCAGGCTACCGGTGGTCGTAACTGTACGGTTGAATCAGTGCATAGCTGTAAGCGTACGATCAGGCCGACCTGTGGCTAGATGCCCATTCTGTATACAAAAAACATTAAAAATGGATTGGGATCATGTCTTCTCGTGAAAACACCGGTATGGCTCTGGGCCTGCTGGGCGTCATCATTTTCAGCCTGACGCTGCCGATGACCCGCATCGTGGTGCAGGAACTTCACCCATTGCTCAACGGCATCGGCCGTGCGCTGCTGGCGGCGATTCCGGCGGCGGCGCTGTTGTACTGGCGGCGTGAAAAATGGCCGACCCGCCAGCAGCTCAAAGGCCTGGCCCTGGTGGTGCTGGGTGTCATCATCGGCTTCCCCGTGCTGTCGGCCTGGGCCATGCAGACCTTGCCCGCCTCCCACGGAGCGCTGGTCAACGGCATACAACCGCTATTTGTCGCGATCTATGCGGCCTGGCTTTCCCATGAACGCCCATCCAGAGCGTTCTGGGGCTGCGCGGCACTGGGCAGCGCCCTGGTGCTCGCTTACTCCCTGATGAGTGGCGCCGGTGGTATTCAGGCGGGTGATCTGTGGATGCTGGCGGCCATCGCCGTGGGCGGTCTGGGTTATGCCGAAGGTGGTCGACTGGCCAGGGAAATGGGCGGCTGGCAGGTCATCTGCTGGGCGCTGGTGCTGTCGAGCCCCTTGCTGATCGGCCCCTTTATCTATTTTGCCGCACAGCATCAGGGGCCGGTGTCCAGCGGGACCTTGTGGGCCTTTGCCTATGTGGCGTTTTTCTCGCAGTTCCTGGGCTTCTTTGCCTGGTATTCAGGGCTGGCGATGGGCGGGATTTCGCGGGTCAGTCAGGTTCAACTGCTGCAGATTTTCTTCACCATCGCCTTGTCGGCGATGTTCTTTGGCGAGCATGTCGAGCCCATTACCTGGATCTTCGCCGCAGCCGTCATTGCCACGGTGATGCTGGGGCGCAAGACCTCGGTCATTGCGCCGCCAAGACCGGCCACATCAATCAGTTGAGAAAGCCCTCTGCCTGGAGCAAGGTCTCCAGGCAGTGCTCGGTAATGCCGTAGAACGCCTTGAGCTCCTGAATGCGCGCCAGCAATTGCGTCGGGTCAACCGGCTCGGCGCGCCTGACCGCCAGGATCATCTTGTTCTTGTTGGTGTGTTCCAGCGAGATGAACTCGAACACCTTGGTTTCGTAACCGCAGGCTTCAAGCAGCAATGCACGCAAGCTGTCGGTAACCATTTCCGCCTGCTGCCCCATGTGCAGACCGTATTGCAGCATCGGGCGCAGCAAGGTCGGGCTCTGGATCTGCAGGCGGATCTGCTTGTGGCAGCATGGCGAACACATGATGATCGACGCCCCGGAGCGAATCCCCATATGGATCGCGTAGTCGGTGGCGATATCGCAGGCGTGCAAGGCAATCATCACATCCAGGGCACTGGGTGCCACGCTGCGAACGTCACCGTGCTTGAACACCAGACCTGAATGCTCCAGCCGTTCGGCGGCAGCGTTGCACAGGTTGACCATGTCTTCGCGCAGTTCAACGCCGGTCACCTGACCCTGGGCCTGCAAGGTGTTGCACAGGTAGTCGTGGATCGCGAAGGTCAGATACCCCTTGCCGGAACCGAAGTCCGCCACCTTGACCGGCTGATCGAGCTTGAGCGGCGATGAGGTCAGGGCATGGGAAAACACTTCGATGAACTTGTTGATCTGCTTCCATTTGCGCGACATGGCCGGGATCAGCTCATGCTGCCTGTTGGTCACGCCCAGATCGGTGAGAAAAGGCCGGGTCAGCTCAAGGTAGCGTTTCTTTTCCCGGTCATGACCGGCTGAGGGAGCTTCACGCTCCTGCTGGGCCTTGCTCTTGAACAGCGTGCTCTTGCCCTTCTTGCCGAACTCCAGTTGCACTTCATCGGTCAGCGACAGCAGATGGGCATTCCTGAACGACTCGGGCAGCAGGCCGGCAATGACGTCAACGGCCTCGCGCAACGGGAAGTTCTTGGTGATATCGCGGGTTTTATAGCGATACACGAACGACAGGCAAGGCTGAGCCTTGACCATCAGCGGCTTGATGATGACCCGCTGCAACTCGGCTTCGGAGCCCACATATCTGGCCAGAACCAGCTTGATGAGAGAATTCTGGGAAAGGCTGGTATCCAGCAAACCCAGAAACTGCGCGCGGTGATCCGGCGCGGGTTTGGAGGAAGGGGCAGTGGCTGACATCGAAAACGCCTCGGACGGCTGGATCTGAACAGGAAGCGGGCTATTTTAGGCGGGATAAACGCTCAGGGATAATAAATCTGTGAAGTGGCGGGCGCTCACTGGCCCGCGCCCTTTATCCCAGGACCACCAGCCGGTTGGCCAGATCGCTGCGTTCACGGGTCACCGGAACATGATCGGCCAGCAATTCGCCACAGGCATGGATACAGCCCAGAAAGCCCTGCAATGCCTGTCCATCCCTGATCTGCTGGGTAAAGACATCGACCATCGCTTTCCAGGTATCGCTGTGCAGGCGGGTGGCAATACCGTGATCCACCAGGATTTCAACGTAACGCTCCGCCTCGCAGACGAACACCAGAATCCCGGTGCCGCCCGTGGTCTTGTGCAGGTTCTGTTCGAGAAACAGCCGACGAGCCAGATTCCCGGCCCGCCAGCGCCGAACCGAGGTGGGGACCAGATGGCTGGTCACCGCCGGAATGCGGCACAGCAGGGCCACGAGGATGAAAGTGCTCATCTGCGCCAGCAACAGTTCGTTGGCACTCAGCATGTCGGTGAAGAAATTGATGATGCCCGGCAGCAGCAAACCGATCAGCCCGGCCCATACCAGCGGCATGTAGGCGTAATCGTCGGCCCTGGCCGCCAGGACAGTGACCAGTTCGGCATCGGTACGCTGCTCAAGGCGATCGATCGCCTCTGCAACCTGCTGTTGTTCGTCTGTATTGAGTAAAGCCATTTTCAGTGTCCTGTTACCAGTTGCCCGAAGCACCGCCGCCAAATCTGCGACTGTCGTTTGCCAGCCCGTCGCGCGAGCTTGCACAGGCAGGCACGGCCCGTCTCAGGCAGGCAAACACCACAAGCAACACCGCAACGATCAACCCTCCGGCAAACTGCCAGGCCACATCGCTGTGGGCCTGCACATCATAGACACTGAACTCGGCGGACGGCTCGGGCTCGTCCGGCACATGCCCGCCCAGCGCCATGATCATGGCACGGGCACCCCGCTCGATACCCGTGGCAAAACGGCTGCGATTGAATTCCGGCGTGATCAGCATGTTGATGATGAGCGAAGCCTGGGCGTCGGTGAGACGATCGTCCAGGGCGGAACCCGCCTCGATCAGGACACTGCGCTTGTCACGGGCCACGATCAGCAGGGCACTGTTGTCACGCCCCTTGCTGCCCAATTTCCAGGCACTGCCCAGTCGAGAGCCGTAATCCTCCAGGGTCGTGCCTTGCAGATCGACCACGGTCACCAGCACGACCCGTTCTCCGGTCGCCTGTTCATGAGCCTGGAGCATTTTCGCCAGACGCACCGTGGCCTGACTGTCGAGCATCTGCGCCGAATCAACCACATTGCCGGTCATGGGCGGAAACACCAGAGCAACCTGCTCCGCCTGGGACTTGAAAGCAACTCCCCACAACATCGCTGCATAAAACATATGCTGTAACACAAACTTCAACACCTGACCTCCGGTGATTTTTTGTTCTATTGGACGGCCACTCCTTAGCCAAAATAGAAGTTCCCCGGCATAATCCCTCGCCAACGCCGAAGCTGGATTCTGTATGCTTCGGCCCACGAAACGAACAGCGTCTACCCTTCGCGTTGTTTGCACAATAAATGCCAAAGGTCTAAAACCCAAAATCTGGCTACCCGGTATTAAACGCGAGTTACTGGCAAAAGCCTTGAGAAATCATTCATGAATAAGCTGTGTTTATTAGGTCTGCTGGTCGGTCTGGCCAGTCAATCGGTAATGGCCGACGCCACTTCCACTGCCGCTCCATCCGCCCAAGCCACACTGCAAGCCAAGAATGCCTTCATCTCCAAGCTGATGAAACAGATGACCCTCGATGAGAAGATAGGTCAGTTACGTCTTATCAGCATCAGCGGCGAGATGCCTCAGCCAAAGATTCTCAAGGAAATTGCCGCTGGAAGAATCGGTGGAACATTCAACTCCATTACACGCTCGGAAAACCGCCCATTGCAAGAAGCGGCTGTAAGCCAGAGCCGCCTGAAAATTCCGATGTTCTTCGCCTATGACGTGATTCATGGCCATCGCACGATTTTCCCGATCAGCCTGGGCATGGCGGCCAGCTGGGACATGGACGCCATCGCCCTGACCGGCCGGATCTCCGCCAAGGAAGCCAGCGCCGACGGCCTGGACATGACGTTTGCACCGATGGTCGATATCTCCCGTGACCCACGCTGGGGTCGCAGTTCCGAAGGTTTTGGCGAAGATACCTATCTGGTGTCGCGCATCTCCGAAGTGATGGTCAAGTCCTTCCAGGGCAAGAGCCCTGCTGCCAATGACAGCATCATGGCAGCCGTCAAACACTTCGCCCTGTATGGCGCGGTCGAAGGCGGACGCGACTACAACACCGTGGACATGAGCATGACGCGCATGCACCAGGATTACCTCCCACCTTACCGCGCAGCCATCGATGCCGGTGCCGGCGGGGTCATGGTCGCTCTCAACTCCATCAACGGCGTTCCGTCCACCTCCAACATGTGGCTGATGCAAGATCTGCTGCGCAAGGACTGGGGCTTCAAGGGCGTGACCATCAGCGACCACGGCGCCATCAAGGAGTTGATCGAGCACGGCGTGGCCAAGGATTATCGCGAAGCGGCCAAGCTGGCGATCAAGGCCGGCGTCGACCTGAGCATGAACGACGTGGCCTATGGCGAGCAATTGCCGGGGCTGGTGAAGGATGGCGAGGTTTCCATGAAGGAAATCGACAACGCCGTACGCGAAGTGCTGGGTGCCAAGTACGACATGGGCCTGTTCGCCGCGCCTTACGGCCGTATCGGCGTTGCTGCCGATGATCCGGCCGACACCTATTCCGACGATCGCCTGCACCGCGCAGAAGCCCGCGATGTGGCCCGCAAGACCCTGGTCCTGCTGAAAAACCAGAACGAAACCCTGCCTCTGAAGAAGGAAGGGACCATCGCCGTGATTGGCGGCCTGGCCAAGAGTCAGCTCGACATGCTGGGCAGCTGGTCCGCAGCCGGTCGGCCGCACCAGTCGGTCACCGTCTACGACGGTCTGGCCAATGCCGTCGGCGACAAGGCCAAACTGGTTTATGCCCGTGGCGCCAACGTCAGCGACAACGAACACATCCTCAACTACCTGAACTTCATCGAGCACGAAGTCGAAGTCGACCCGCGTCCGGCCCAGGAAATGATCGACGAAGCCGTGAAAGTGGCCGAGCAGTCCGACGTGATCGTGGCCGTGGTGGGTGAGTCCCGTGGCATGTCCCATGAATCGGCAAGCCGCAGCAGCCTGAACATTCCAGGCAAGCAGCGCGATCTGATCAAGGCCCTGAAAGCCACCGGCAAGCCTCTGGTGCTGGTATTGATGAATGGCCGCCCACTGGTGCTGGTCGACGAAAACGAACAGGCCGATGCCATCCTCGAAACCTGGTTCCCGGGCACCGAAGGCGGCAATGCCGTGGCTGACGTACTGTTTGGTGACTACAACCCGTCGGGCAAACTGGCCATGTCTTTCCCGCGCTCGATTGGCCAGTTGCCGGTCTACTACGCACACCTGAACACCGGTCGCCCTTACACGCCGGGCAAGCCGGGCAACTACACCTCGCACTACTTCGAGGAACCCAACGGCCCGCTGTTCCCGTTCGGCTATGGTCTGAGCTACACAAGCTTCGATGTTTCCGACATCAAGCTGTCGGACAGCAAGATGGCCCGCAAAGGCAAGCTGACCGCCAGTGTCACCGTCAAGAACACCGGCAAGGTCGCTGGCACCACCATCGTGCAGTTGTACTTGCGTGATGTCGCGGCTTCGATCAGCCGTCCGGTGAAAGAGCTGAAGAACTTCGAGAAAGTCACCCTCGAGCCGGGCGAGGAGAAAGTCGTGAACTTTACCCTCAGCGAGGACGACCTGAAGTTCTACGACTCGAAGCTGAAATACGCTGCCGAGCCGGGTGAGTTCAACGTCATGATCGGCCTCGACTCCGAAGCCGTGAAACAGACAAGCTTCACCCTGCTGTAAATGCCGATAACGGCGTATTCGCGAGTGCCTGCGCTTGCGAATACGCCGGTTTTGAAACCCCAGGCAGCCCGCGCGATATGATTCTCAGACATCGCAACTTGCGTATCTCCCTGTATATCGTCCTGATTCTGGCCGGAGCCGCCCTGTCCGCCGGCGTGGCCATGCTCCAGGCGCAGCGACATGCCCTGTCACAGGAAGCCACCCGTGCCAGCGGACAGATGGCGCTGTACGCCAACACCCTTCATACCCTGATCGAACGCTATCGTGCCCTGCCCTCGGTGCTGGCGCTCGATGCCGAAATTCGCACGGCAGTGAGCGGTCCGCTCACCGAAAGTGCCCGGCTTTCGCTCAATCTCAAGCTGGAAAAAATCAACGAGGCCGCCCACTCCTCGTCTCTGGAACTGCTTGATCGAAACGGGCTGGCCGTAGGAGCCAGCAACTGGCGACACCCCAACAGCTATGTCGGGCACAACTACGGGTTTCGCCCCTACTTTCAACAGACCAGAACCCAGGGCATCGGACGCTTCTATGCCGTCGGTGTCACGACCGGCATTCCGGGCTATTTTCTGTCCAATGCCGTGCTGGACGATGAGGGCAATTTCGGCGGAGCCATGGTGGTGAAGCTGGAGTTTCCCACTATCGAACAGGAATGGAGCCAGGGTGACGATCTGCTGCTGGTCAGCGATAACAAAGGCATTGTCTTCATCGCCAGCCGCAGTGAATGGCGCTATCGCGAACTGGAACCCATTTCCCTCGAAAACCGTGCAGAGCTGTTGCGCACTCGCCAGTACGACAAGAAACCGCTGTCGCCGCTGCGCAGCCGTATCCTCGATCAGGTCGGACCGCATAGTCATTTGAGCCGGGTCGACGGCCCGGACGGCACGATTGACTACCTTTGGCAGTCCATGCCGCTTCCCGACGAAAACTGGACATTGCACCTGCTGCGCAAACCGCAACTGGTCAATGACGACATCCGCAATGCCGCACTGGCAGGTGCCGGTATCTGGCTGACGCTGGTATTTCTGGGGCTGTTTCTTTATCAGCGCTGGCGCCTGTCGAAGCTGCGCGAACGCAGCCGCGACGAACTGGAGCGCCAGGTGCAGGAACGGACCCGTGACTTGCGCACCGCTCAGGACGGTCTGGTGCAATCGACCAAACTGGCGGCGCTGGGGCAAATGTCTGCGGCGCTGGCCCACGAAATCAACCAGCCGCTGACAGCCCAGCGCATGCAACTGGCGACCTTGCGCCTGCTGCTCGATCAAGGTCGCATCGAGGATGCCTGCAAGTCACTGGACCCGCTGGATCAGCAACTGACCCGCATGAGCGCACTCACTGGCCACTTGAAAACCTTCGCCCGCAAGAGCCCCAGCGGCCTGCGTGAGCGCCTGGATCTGGCGACCGTGGTCGATCAGGCCTTGCTGTTGCTGGAGCCGCGCATTCGCGAAGAGCGGGTCAGTTGCGTACTGCACCTGTCCCGTCCAGCCTGGGTACGCGGTGATTCCATCCGCCTGGAACAGGTACTGATCAACCTGCTGCGCAACGCCCTGGACGCCATGCGCAACCAGCCCCTCAAGCGTCTGGAAGTGCGCATCGATGCCCAGGCGCAACACTGGCAACTGAGTGTCATCGACAGTGGCGGCGGTATTGCGCAGGAGCATCTGGGCAATATCTTCGATCCGTTCTTCACCACCAAACCGGTGGGCGACGGGCTTGGTCTCGGGCTGGCGGTGTCTTATGCGATCATCCATGAACTCGAGGGTCGCCTGACGGCGGAAAACCGGGATGGCGGCGCGGTTTTCCGGTTCAGCCTGCCCAATGACTTTATAGAGACTGAAAACCCATGTTGAACTCGGTCATCGTTGTCGACGACGAAGCCCCTATCCGCCAGGCCATCGAACCCTGGCTGACGCTGTCGGGCTTTCAGGTGCAGGTCTACAGCCGCGCCGAAGAATGTCTGGAGCACCTGCCCGAGCATTTCCCCGGCGTGATCCTCACTGACGTGCGAATGCCGGGCATGGGGGGGCTTGAGTTACTGGCACGGCTGCAAGCGCTGGACAAGGACTTGCCGGTGATCCTGCTCACCGGCCACGGTGATGTGCCCATGGCCGTCGAGGCCATGCGTGAAGGCGCCTACGATTTTCTGGAAAAACCCTTCAGCCCGCAGACCCTGCTCACCAACCTGAGCCGGGCCATGGAGAAACGCCAGTTGGTTCTGGAAAACCGTCGCCTGACCGAACAGGCCGACGCCCGCACCCAACTGGACGCCACGCTGCTGGGTGTATCGCCCAGCCTGCAAGTCTTGCGACGCAATGTGCTGGAGCTGTCGCAACTGCCGGTCAACGTGATCATTCGTGGCGAAACCGGCAGCGGCAAGGAACTGGTCGCCCGCTGCCTGCATGATTTCGGCCCCCGGGCCAGCAAACCCTTTGTAGCCCTCAACTGCGCCGCCATTCCCGAGCATCTGTTTGAAGCCGAACTGTTCGGCCACGAAAGCGGAGCCTTTACCGGCGCTCAGGGCAAACGCATCGGCAAACTGGAATACGCCGATGGCGGCACGCTGTTTCTCGACGAAATCGAAAGCATGCCCATGGCTCAGCAGGTCAAACTGCTGCGCGTGTTGCAGGACAAACGCCTGGAGCGGCTGGGCTCGAACCGCAGCATTGAAGTGGACCTGCGGATCGTGGCCGCAACCAAGCCGGACCTGCTGGAAGAAGCACGGGCCGGACGCTTTCGCGAAGACCTGGCCTATCGCCTGAATGTCGCGCAACTGCATCTGCCGCCACTGCGCGAACGACGCGAAGATATCGTGCAACTCTTCAATCACTTCGCCCGCACCGCAGCGGCCCGCATGGGACGCGAAGCCCCCGCCCTCAGCGCCTTGCAACTGGGGCAGTTGCTAAGCCATGACTGGCCGGGCAATGTTCGCGAACTGGCCAACGCAGCCGAGCGCCAGGCACTGGGGCTCGATAGCCCGCAAGCGCCACAGCAGGGACAATCCCTGGCGGCGCAACAGGAGGCGTTCGAAGCTCAATGTCTGCGCGCCTCCCTGACCCGTCATAAAGGCGATATCAAATCCGTGCTCAATGAGCTGCAACTGCCACGCCGCACCTTCAACGAAAAGATGCAGCGTCACGGGCTGGTGCGAGAGATGTTTCTGACATGAAACTATTCATGTAATCGACCGATCAACCTTATCCCCCTTTAGAATCCGGACAGTGAATACGCAAGGAGAAAGCATCACATGATCGTCGGTATAGATTTGGGCACGACCAACAGTCTGGTCGCCGTCTGGCGCGATGGCAAAACCCAGCTGGTTGCCAACGCACTGGGCGAAATGCTGACGCCCAGCGTGGTAGGGCTGGACGACGATGATCAGATCCTGGTGGGCAAGGCCGCACGCGAGCGCCTGCAGACTCATCCCTCCAGAACCGCGGCACTGTTCAAGCGCCATATGGGCAGCGCGCAGAAGGTCAGCCTGGGAGCAAACGCATACCGACCCGAAGAGCTTTCGGCACTGGTCCTCAAGAGCCTCAAGGCCGATGTGGAACGGGCTTTCGGTGAAACCGTGACCGAGGCCGTGATCAGCGTCCCCGCCTACTTCAGCGACGCCCAGCGCAAGGCCACTCGGGTGGCAGGCGAACTGGCAGGCCTGAAAGTCGACAAGCTGATCAATGAACCCACCGCAGCAGCACTGGCCTACGGGCTGCACCAGAAAGAAGGCGAAACCTCGTTTCTGGTGTTCGACCTGGGTGGCGGCACCTTCGATATCTCGATTCTTGAACTGTTCGATGGCGTGATGGAAGTACGCGCCAGCGCCGGGGACAACTTTCTGGGTGGTGAGGACTTCGACCTTGCGCTGGTGGATCACTTCATCGACCTGCATCGCAACGAGGCCGACTTCCCGCCCAAGGCCAGCATCGGCCCGTCATTGCGCCGCGAAGCCGAGCGCGTGCGCAAGGCGCTGGGACAGGACAGCAGCGCCGAGTTCGTGCTGCGGCATGCGGATCGCGAGTGGCGCAAGAGCATTACCCAGGAACAACTGAGCGAGTTGTATGCGCCGTTGCTGTCCCGCTTGCGCGCCCCCATCGAGCGGGCCCTGCGAGACGCGAAAATCCGCGTGGCCGACCTCGACGAAATCCTGCTGGTGGGCGGCACCACACGCATGCCCCTGATCCGCAAACTCGCGGCCGGGCTGTTCGGGCGCTTTCCATCCATCACTCTCAACCCCGATGAAGTGGTCGCACAGGGCGCTGCCATCCAGGCGGCGCTCAAGCAAAGAGACGCGGCGCTGGAAGAGATTGTCCTGACCGATGTGTGTCCTTATACGCTGGGTATCGAAACCTCCAACCGCTTCGGCAACTCCATCGAAGGCGGTCATTACCTGCCGATCATCGAGCGCAACAGCGTGGTTCCGGTCAGTCGCGTCAAAACCGTGCAGACCCTGAGCGACAACCAGAAGCATGTGCTGGTGAAGATCTATCAGGGCGAAAGCCGTCTGGTGAAAGACAACATTGCCCTGGGTGAACTGGATATTCCGATCCCGCCCGCCAAGGCCGGTGAAGTCGAGCTGAATGTGCGCTTCACCTACGACAACAACGGTCTGCTGGAGGCCGATGTACAGATCCCGATGACCGGCCAGAGCCACAAGCTGGTGATCGAGAACAACCCCGGCGTGATGACCCCGCAGGAAATCCAGGAACGCCTCAAAGTGCTGGAATCACTCAAGGTTCACCCGCGTGAGCAGCAGGTCAATACACACCTGAGCGCCCGGCTGGAACGGCTGTATCAGGAATACCTGGGCGAAGCCCGGGAAATGATCGGCTATTGGGCCAGCCAGTTCCAGCGTGTGCTGGAAACCCAGGATGATCGTCAGATCAGCGAAATGCGCAAGAGCCTCGAACAAGAGATCGATCGTTTCGAGCGGGGCGAGAGGTAACAGGGATGAATTGCTGGAACGTCCTTGAACTGGACAGAAATGCCGACGAGCGCAGCATCAAGCGCCAATACGCAAAGCTTCTGAAAGTGAACCGGCCCGACGAGGACCCGGACGCCTTTCAACGCTTGCGCGACGCTTATGAGCAGGCGCTGGATCAGGCTCGCAATCGCGCTGAAGCGGATGACGACGAATACGAGTATCAGGAAAGCGAGGCAGGCCATGAAACCTTCGAGCCCCTGCAACTTGTAGAGATAGCTCCGGTTGCCAAAGCAACGGTCATCAGCACGCCTTCGCCTGTGGAGCAGAGCTGGTACGAGCTGGCGCAAAAGACCACAGCGCAAGACCTGCATACGCAACATCAGTTGGCCAGGGATCTGGGAGCCGATGCACAGTTTCAGCAGCATCTGGTACAGCGCTGCCTGATCGACACCGCCGAAAACCTGCCACTGCTCAAGGCGGCGGTAGCCCGACTGCAATGGCTGACGCCCTGGCAAAAGGTGACGCTCAGTGCCCATCAGGAGAAACGCCTGACCCAGGCATTGCTCGATGAAACCCTGCCTCGTCTGCAAGCGCTACTGGAAAGCCAGCAGGAACGTCAGTTCCTGGAGGAACTGAAAGCCCTTGAACAACAATCCTGGCTGGAAAAACTGGAGCATCGCGAGCACCTGCAACGCTGGACCATGACCCTGCTGATCAATACACGGGACTGGACACCGGCCTTGTTCGAGCGCATCTGCCAGCTCTTCGACTGGGATCAGAAACATTACGCCCCGACCGATCCGCCCTCGCTGTGGCAGCGGCTTGTCGAGCGCTGCGAACAATACGGTTTTTCCAAACGCCTGGAAGAGTTGCTGACCGAGCACAGCCATCACGGCGATGCCGCGAAGCTGCTGCTCGAACCGCCGCCACTGGACACACAACTGCGCATGGCCAGAAACAGCGACCCGGCAGTCTGGGAAGGTTGCGAGCAACTCTCGGAGGACCTGACCTATCGCTATCCGGAAGCACTGCAGCAGTACCCGGACGCCGACCTCACCAGTTGGCGGAAGCTTTATGACCAGGTGCGCTTCAATTCCTACCTGAGAGCTTATCTGTTCGGGTTCGTATTCATCCTGATGGCCGGCATTGTTCCTACGTCCAGGGCTGGAAAATTCGATCTGTTCTACACGATTTTCACGGCACTCAGCTTGCCGGTGGTGATTCTGCTGGTGTTCTACGTGTTCATGTCGTTCTGGAGGCCGGTGTCCGCCTCCTTTGCTTCCGTGGATGAATACCTGAGTGAACGGCTGCTGCCTCGCTGGCTGAGCTGGCCGGGTCATCAGGCATTGCTGCTGCGTCATGGCATCCCGACAGTCGTCGTCGGTATGGCCTTTTTCAATAGCGGACCGGTTGCAGTGGTCTCCTACCTCATCTTGCTGACGGCCTGGATAATCCTTTCACCGTACCGGATCTCCCTATTTCAAAGTTATTGCGCAGAAAAGACCGGGGGATGGAGACGCGTAAAGCACTACTGCTCGGAGAATATCGGCAAGGGTGTGATGATCATCCTGGGCCTGATGCTCGCCTTTGTACTGGCCGTACTGATTTTCGGTCCCGGCCATCCTCGATAAACCAGCGCCTCGCTAAAATCGGCAATTTTCCGCTTATCCAGAAAGACCGGATAGGCGGATTTCCGCTCACTTTATTCCCTCCTCCCCTCTGGAACGGGCCTCTCGGGCCTGGCACAACTCCTGCTATAGCTCAGGTCAGGCCGCGTGCAGCTGCCTTCTAAAAATAATGACTCAAGGAACACCATGGATACTTCCAACTCCCTCTCGCAAGAGTCGGCTGGCGGACACGCCGCTGAAAAATCCACCTCCAGCCGCCTCAAGTCGATCTTCAGCGGCTCGGTCGGCAACATGGTCGAGTGGTATGACTGGTACGTCTATGCCGCCTTCTCGTTGTACTTCGCCAAAGTCTTCTTCCCCAAGGGCGACAGCACCGCACAACTGCTCAACACCGCCGCAATCTTTGCCGTAGGCTTTCTGATGCGTCCGATCGGTGGCTGGCTGATGGGTCTGTACGCCGACTACAAGGGACGCAAGGCAGCCTTGATGGCTTCGGTACTGCTGATGTGCTTCGGCTCGCTGATCATTGCCCTGACACCGGGCTATGAAACCATCGGCGTCGGCGCTCCGATCCTGCTGGTCCTGGCTCGCCTGATGCAAGGTCTGTCGGTGGGTGGTGAATACGGCACCTCGGCAACCTACCTCAGTGAAATGGCCACCAAGGAGCGGCGCGGCTTCTTCTCCAGCTTCCAATACGTCACCCTGATTTCCGGCCAGCTCATCGCTCTGGCAGTGCTGATCGTTCTGCAACAGATCCTGACCACCGAAGAGCTGCACAGCTGGGGCTGGCGCATTCCGTTCGCCATCGGAGCCCTGTGTGCCGTGGTTGCGCTGTTCCTGCGTCGCGGCATGGAAGAAACCGAGTCCTTTACCCGCAAGCAGAAAGACGACAAGCCCAAGGAAAGCCTGATGCGCACTCTGATGCGCCATCCCAAGGAGTTGATGACCGTCGTCGGCCTGACCATGGGCGGCACCCTGGCCTTCTACACCTACACCACTTACATGCAGAAGTATCTGGTGAACACGGTGGGCATGAGCATCAGCGACTCGACCACCATTTCGGCCGCAACGCTGTTCCTGTTCATGTTGCTGCAACCGGTCATTGGCGGGCTGTCCGACAAGATCGGCCGTCGCCCGATCCTGATCGCCTTCGGCGTATTGGGTACCCTGTGCACTGTGCCGATCCTGACCACCCTGCACACCATCCAGACCTGGTGGGGCGCGTTCTTCCTGATCATGGCCGCACTGATCATCGTCAGCGGCTACACCTCGATCAACGCCGTAGTCAAAGCCGAGCTGTTCCCGACCGAAATCCGCGCCCTGGGTGTAGGCCTGCCTTATGCACTGACCGTATCGATCTTCGGCGGCACGGCTGAATACATCGCTCTGTGGTTCAAGAGCATCGGCATGGAAACCGGCTACTACTGGTATGTCACAGCCTGTATCGCCTGTTCGCTGCTGGTGTATGTGTTCATGAAAGACACCCGCAAGCATTCGCGCATCGAAACCGACTGATCTAGCGTTGCATTGATGATCAAGGGCAGCCAGCGTCATGGGCTGCCCTTTTTCATGGGCAAGTGAACATGACAAGTTGTTTCAGACTGGTGCGCCTTTTAGTCGATTTTTGCATGCAAGCCCTTAATTTTATTTATTTTTTAATTTGTCAAGAGGTTTTATTACAAACTTTTTCAGGAAATGCACCAAAAATAGCCATTCCCCGCTGAAAGGCCCGAAAAACGGGCGATGCGACTTACTATCATTTTCAGCGATGGTGGGTAGCAATCCGATTAACTTCTTAATAATCACCAGCCCCGTAACATTGCCTCCATACCGGGATGACAACTCACCCGACCCAAACTGGAGACACATCATGAAAACCACCAAACTGATTTTCGGCCTCGCTTTCTCTGTTCTGGCTTCGACTGCTTTCGCACTGCCAGCCATCAATGCCAACGACTCGTTGAATGCACCTGTAGTTGCTGAAGGTGGTTCGAATAACACCAATATCGGCCCGAACCGTCAGACTTCCGATGGTGCCGACCGTGTAGGTGCAAACCGTCTGGCCGCCGATGGCGCTGATCGCGTCGGTGCAAACCGCCTGACTTCCGATGGTGCCGACCGTGTAGGTGCAAACCGTCTGGCTGCCGATGGCGCTGATCGCGTCGGTGCAAACCGCCTGACTTCCGATGGTGCTGATCGTGTAGGTGCAAACCGTCTGGCCGCCGATGGCGCTGACCGCGTCGGTGCAAACCGTCGGGTCTGATAACCCCACGTGACACTCAAGCCCGGCCAGTGCCGGGCTTTGTTGTTTCCAGGGCCGGGTCTACTATGGGCAACTCCCCGACACCGTGGTTATCAGGAATCAAACCATGTCAGACGATATTCACTCCTACGAACCGGCCAAAGGCCATGGTCTGCCGCACGATCCGTTCAACGCTATCGTAGGTCCGCGCCCCATTGGCTGGATTTCCTCTCAGGACAGCCAGGGCAGACTGAATCTCGCGCCTTACAGCTTCTTCAACGCTTTCAACTACATTCCACCGATCATCGGTTTTTGCAGTGTCGGGCGCAAAGACAGCCTCAACAACATCGAGCAGACCGGCGAGTTCGTCTGGAACCTGTCCACCCGCGCCCTGGCCGAAGCCATGAACCAGAGCTGCGCAGCCGTGCCGCCGGATGTGAATGAATTCGAGCTGGCCGGTCTGACACCACTGGCCTCGAAGATCGTTGCCGTGCCTCGCGTGCTGGAAACACCGGTATCGTTTGAATGCAAGGTCACCCAGATCGTGCAACTGCAGCGCGCCGACAAGGAGTTGGTGCCAAGCTGGCTGATTCTGGGGGAAGTGGTGGCGGTGCATATCGCCAAGTGGCTGCTCAAGGATGGCGTCTACGATACAGCAGCCGCCGAACCCATCCTGCGCGGTGGCGGTCCGGCAGACTACTTCCAGTTGGGGCCTGAAGCACTCTTCAAGATGCACCGGCCAACAGTCTGATTACACGCCAGCCCACACCAGTTCACCTTCGGCATCCACGTCGGTCAGCCGCTCCAGTTCCTGGGTGGCGGCCAGATCGGCGTCATGGGCGGTCTTGAACTTTTCTCCCGGCAGGACGGGATGAAAACGTGGCGCACCGCCCGCCTCCAGAGCCTTTACCGCAATCGCCGCGCGGTAACCGCCCTCACCGGGAATAACGGCGGAAACCGCCTCGAATGCATTGAATACCTTGCGAGCCATGGATAGCGAACCTGTCTGATGGATAAATCGAAGGGGCATATTCTAATGCTGCGACACGCTGGAGCGAATTCATTCGCTCCAGCCGGTTGACCTGAAATTCTTGTCCTACAATTACCTCATGCCCTTCTGTAGTGGGAATGAGGAATGCACCATGAACGTAAAAATAAAAAAATGCATGGCTGTATTGGGTGTACTCACAGTGGTCGGTATGTATGCGGTGGGTGCCTATCGTATTGAAATGGCGCGTCAGACGCCCAAGGTTGCGGTCTGCACCTTTGGCCATTGCGTGCCGACGGCTGCAACGTTCAGCGCGTTGCGATGACCACCGCGTCATAGGTCATCCGCCTCAAACAAAGTCAGCTATCGATTAGCAGGCTATCGGACTAGACTGGTCAAATTTCCCTCCGGCCTTCAGGTTTTAACTTGACCAGTCTTGCGCAAACCACTCCGACCATTCGCAGCATTTTATTCGCACTGATGATGGCCGTATTTCTCAGTGCTCTGGACCAGACGATCGTGGCCGTCTCGATGCCGGCGATCTCCGCTCAATTCAAGGATATCGACCTGCTGGCCTGGGTAATCGCAGCCTATATGGTGGCGCTGACCGTTGCCGTACCCATCTACGGCAAGCTGGGAGACCTGTATGGACGCCGCAGGCTCATGCTGTTCGGCCTCGGTCTGTTTACCCTTGCATCGTTGTTATGCGGGTTTGCCCAGAGCATGGAGCAACTGGTACTGGCAAGGGTGCTTCAAGGGATCGGCGCGGGCGGCATGGTGTCGGTCAGCCAGGCGATCGTCGCCGACATCGTCCCGCCTCGCGAACGGGGACGTTACCAGGGTTATTTCAGCAGCATGTACGCCGTCGCCAGCGTAGCCGGGCCGGTACTGGGCGGCCTGATGACTGAATACCTGTCCTGGCGCTGGGTGTTTTTGATCAATCTGCCTCTGGGCATCGTGGCACTGATCGTGGCCTGGCGCTCCCTCAAGGGCCTGCCCGTACCTCAACGCAAACCGGTCATCGATTATCTGGGGACGGTACTGATGATCATCGGCCTGACCAGCCTGTTGCTGGGCATCACCGAAATCGGTCAGGGCCACGGCCTGGACAATCCCCGGATCCTGATCATGCTGGGTATCGCCCTGTTCACGTTGTCGCTGTTCGCCTGGTACGAGCGCAAGGTTCAGGAACCGCTGCTGCCCATGCACCTGTTTGCCAACCGCAGCGCTGTGCTGTGCTGGAGCGCGGTGTTCTTCACCAGCTTCCAGGCCATCTCGCTGATCGTGCTGATGCCGATGCGTTATCAGACCGTCACCGGCGGCGGTGCCGACAGTGCGGCTCTGCACTTGCTGCCATTGGCAATGGGGATTCCCATCGGTGCCTATTGCGCAGGCCGAAGGACTGCTGTGACCGGCCACTACAAGCCCCTGATTCTGGCCGGTGCGGTGCTCATGCCCATCGCCATTCTGGGCATGGCATTCACTCCTGCACAATCGATCCTGCTCACCAGCCTGTTCATGGTCCTGACCGGCATTGCCAGTGGCATGCAATTCCCCACCTCACTGGTCGGTAGCCAGAGCGCGGTAGCGATCAAGGATATTGGCGTGGCAACCAGCACCTCCAACCTGTTCCGCTCACTGGGCGGTGCCGTCGGTGTCGCGATGATGTCGGCCCTGCTGCTGGCCATGCTGCAAGACACAGGGATCGGCCAGCTCGAACCCGGTTCGCTGGGTGGCGAAGGCAGTACGGGCAATGCCTTGATCGACAGCCTCAATACCACCAGCGGCCCGGCCCTCGAAGCCTTGCGTGCAGAACTGGCGGTGACCTTCCGTCATTTGCTGATGATCAGCGCGGCAGTTTCGCTGCTGGGTCTGGCGACAGCACTGATCATGCCTGACCAGGTGCTGCGCGGTGCAGAGCGGAAATAAGGCTCAGTCGTCCTGCTGCGCCCAGAACCACTGGGTGCGGCCGACCTTGATATGGGCGAATGCAGGCATGATTTCACCCTGAGTGAAAAAGCGGCGGGAACGCACCTTGGCATTGCTGAACCAGTAGCCGGATCTTGGACAGGCATCGCCTGCATTGACCGGCGGGACAGGCTTCTCGTCGAAACGGGCATACCACTGCGCAGTGGTTTCCTTGGTAAATCCCACTCCCGGAACCAGATAAGGGTGAAGACAGCCGGTATCCTGCAGGCGGATCGGTTTGATGACCTTGTTGACCTCCCTGTAGACGTCGGGGGCCACTCCCCCGCTGCCCAGTTGCGGCACTGCGCCGGCACGAATCATCAAGCCGTTGCTGTAAGTATGAAAAACGATGTCGCTGCAGCCACTCAACTTGCCCCGCACCCTGTCGCTACCGCCAAGCCGTTTTACGAACGACTCGCCCAATACGGTGTACCAGCCCACCCCCTTGATGTGCTCAAGCAGTCGCAGGCTTTCTATATGCGGGCCGGGATCGACCATCAACCCGGGATACTCCTGGGCGAACTGATACTCCAGTGGCAGGTAATGGTGTCCGTCCCCCGGCAGCACGCAGGCCAGACTGCCAAACCCATGCTCGGCTCGGACCTCGCTGCACAGGTATCTGATCCAGTCTTCATAACGTTTCAGGCCATCGGACTCGGCCAGATATGACCAGGGCAAAACCATCTTCAGACAGGAACGGTCATTGTCGGCCTGGCCTTGCGAGGTGTTCATCACAAACAGACTGTAGGTGGCGACCTCGGCCTGGGTAGCGCTGGCGATGGACCAGGCGAACTGCACATCCGGCGGACTTTGCAGAATCTGACGCCTGCACGAAGCAAACCCCGAGGCCGTAAGGCGCCGCATCCGGTTATAGAGCTGCCATTTGAGCATCGGTTTGAAGGCGTCATAGAAGCGCGAGAAACAGGCCTCGACACGACGCTTGGCTTCTTGTGTATGGCCCTGCTTGAAATACAGGGTAGTGATCAGTCCAAGACGGACAACCGGGACACCTTCGGAACAATCCACCGCCAGGTGTTCAGATTGAGCATCAAGCCGAGCCAATAACCTCACAGGGTCAGATAAGGTTTCTGACATGACCCGTCCTCCCGATGATCCTTCGGATCAGGGTGGCGTCCATGCCGTACACAGAAGGTTCTGCCGTGACCAGAGTTGCTGCCCTCCTGCGACAGCCGGAACGGGCTATTTCGATAGTGATGAAGTTGCTGTCGACTTCAGAGCATATGGGCGCAAGATTCAATAAAAACATGCAACCTCCTCCCGTTTGTTTGTTAAGGGACGAAGATTGAAGGGAGTTTGAGAGCGGAGCAATACACGGAAATCAGTTTGGGAAATCAGCTACATGCTTCGAGAAATGTCCTACCTGACTCCTACAAAGCCATTGTCATCCCAAGGCTTTTATATAGCCGTGAAGAAGATGCACTGAGGCCGCAAAGGTAAACAATAGGTAAACAACCTATCCAAAGCGCGGGGGATTGGCGTTATATGCTGGCCTGTACGTGCAGGTCAGGACTATATTGACCTGCCGCACAGCCAGGGTGGTTCTCAGGCCCGCAAGGCAGGGCTGTACTGCAACATGTCCATGCAACTGTCGACGAGTTGCTCGGCACTCCCGGACAGCGAAAAGCTTTCGGGGACCAGCAGCCATTGATACATGACGCCATTGATATAGGAAAACAGGCTGACCGCAGCGCGTGTAACGTCCAGCGAGGCAGGCAATTGCCCACGGCGTACGGCATTGCTCAACGCGAGGCGGATCCGCTCATGACACAAGATGGTGTTGGCTTGACGCTGACGCCGAAAATCGCACATTTCATCCGTGAACTCGCACTTGTGGAAAAGGATTTCGTTGATGCGCCGTGTTTTCGGGTCGACTGCAATGTCATGAAACAAACGAACCAACAGCTTTCTCATGCACCCCAGCGGGTCGACTTCGTTTTCATCTTCGCTGGCTTGAGCCATGTCCTCGAGCGGTTCCTTCAGGCTGTCGAGCATCGCCTGCACCAGTTCGGCCTTGTTGGTGAAGTGCCAATAGATAGCCCCGCGTGTCACGCCAGCAAGCGTCGCGATATCGGCGAGCGTCGTGCGGGCAACGCCCCGCTCGTAGAAGGCTTGTTCGGCAGCCTGCAGAATCTGACTGCGAGTAACCTGGGCTTCCTCTTTGGTGCGGCGGACCATGGCAATAAACCTCAAAAAATTCTTCAGGGCCGTACAACAAGGCCTGAAAACAGGGTCGGGCGGCATTTGTGCGGCCTTGTCCCGAGCTTGCAATCGCCAGCCTCTGAGCTGGCAAGAAGATGTTTACAAACAACCGTGAATGTAAGTATATTCCTTAGCATGCTACTTATCTAGCCGAAATATTTTTTTACATTTCCAACTCCCTTGCGTAAACAGGCTCCTGCCCCCGAGGATCTTCATGCAATTCAAGCCAGCTGTTACCGTTCTGGTCACTGCCGTCGCCCTGGCAACAATGCTCAGTGGCTGTAGTAAGAAGGAAGAGGCGGCACCGCCGGCTCAGATCCCTCAGGTCGGCGTCGTAACCCTCAAAGCCCAGCCTTATGCCCTGACCACAGAGCTTCCCGGCCGCACCACAGCCTTCCGCGTGGCCGAAGTGCGCCCGCAGGTCAACGGCATCATTCTCAAGCGTCTGTTCACTGAAGGCGGCGATGTCAAAGCTGGCCAGCAGCTGTATCAGATCGACCCGGCTCTTTATGAAGCGACCGCCACCAGCGCCCAGGCCACCTTGCAGTCGGCCAGGTCCCTGGCTGATCGCTACAAGCAACTGGTGAGCGAGCAAGCCGTGAGTCGCCAGGAGTACGACACGGCCGTAGCGTCCAGCCAGGAAGCCCAGGCCGCCCTGCAGACCGCCCAGATCAACCTGCGCTACACCAAGGTGCTGGCACCGATCTCGGGTCGCATCGGTCGCTCCGCCGTCACCGAAGGTGCGCTGGTCAGCAGTGCCCAGACCGAAGCCATGGCAACCATTCAGCAGCTCGACCCGATCTACGTCGACGTTGTGCAATCTTCGGCAAACATGCTGAAACTTCGTTCAGACCTCGAAAGTGGCAAGCTGCAGAAGGCAGGCGACAACGCCGCCAAGGTCAAGCTGACTCTGGAAGACTCCAGCGTCTATCCGCTGGAAGGCAAACTGGAATTCTCGGAAGTTTCGGTTGATCAGGGCACCGGTTCCGTAACCCTGCGCGCTGTCTTCCCGAACCCTGAACATCGCCTGCTGCCAGGCATGTTCGTTCACGCCCAGTTGCAGGCCGGTGTCAGTGCCCAGGCCATCCTCGCGCCGCAGCAAGGTGTGACCCGCGACCAGAAAGGCACGCCGACTGCTCTTGTCGTCAACCAGGACAACAAGGTCGAACTGCGCACTCTGGTGGCCAAGCGTACCGTGGGCAGCGAGTGGCTGATCGAAGAAGGCCTCAATGCCGGCGATCGCGTCATCACCGAAGGTCTGCAGTACGTCAAACCGGGCGCGGAAGTGAAAGTCGCAGAAGCGACCAACGTCAAAGGAGCAAACCCGGCGCCTGCCCCGGCCACTGAAAAAGCCGCAGGCAGCAAAGGGGAGTAACCCATGTCGAAATTCTTTATCGATCGCCCGATTTTCGCCTGGGTAATCGCCCTGGTGATCATGCTGGTCGGCTCCCTGTCGATCCTCAGCCTGCCGATCAACCAGTACCCGAGCATCGCGCCGCCAGCCATCGCGATCCAGGTGACCTACCCGGGTGCCTCTGCACAGACCGTGCAGGACACCGTGGTGCAGGTCATCGAGCAACAGCTCAACGGTATCGACAACCTGCGTTATGTCAGCTCGGAAAGTAACTCCGACGGCAGCATGACCATCACTGCGACCTTCAACCAGGGGACCAACCCGGATACAGCGCAGGTCCAGGTGCAGAACAAACTGAACCTGGCCACACCGCTGTTACCTCAGGAAGTCCAGCAGCAGGGCATCCGTGTCACCAAGGCAGTGAAAAACTTCCTGATGGTGATCGGTCTGGTGTCCGAAGATGGCAGCATGGGCAAGGAAGACCTTGCCAACTACATCGTGTCGAACATGCAGGACCCGATTTCCCGGACTTCCGGTGTGGGTGACTTCCAGGTGTTCGGTGCCCAGTACGCCATGCGTATCTGGCTCGACCCGGCCAAGCTGAACAACTTCCAGTTGACTCCGGTTGATGTCAGCAGCGCCATCACCGCCCAGAACGTCCAGGTTTCTTCCGGTCAACTGGGTGGCCTGCCCGCCATCAGCGGCCAGCAACTGAACGCCACCATCATCGGCAAGACCCGCCTGCAAACCGCGGAGCAGTTCGGCAATATCCTGCTGAAAGTCAACACCGACGGTTCTCAGGTACGTATCAAGGACGTCGCCACGGTAGGTCTGGGTGCAGAAAACTACAGCGTCGACTCCCAGTACAACGGCAAACCGGCTTCCGGTCTGGCGATCAAGCTGGCCCCCGGCGCCAACGCCCTGGATACCGCCAAGGCAATCCGTGCAACGATTTCCTCGCTTGAGCCGTTCTTCCCGCCAGGCATGAAAGTCGTTTACCCGTATGACACCACTCCAGTGGTCAGCGAGTCGATTTCCGGGGTTGTTCATACCCTGGGCGAAGCGATTGTCCTGGTGTTCCTGGTGATGTACCTGTTCCTGCAGAACTTCCGCGCCACGGTCATCACCACACTGACCGTCCCGGTAGTATTGCTGGGTACTTTCGGCATCCTCGCGGCCTTCGGCTTCACCATCAACACCCTGACCATGTTCGGCATGATCCTGGCCATCGGCCTGTTGGTGGACGACGCCATTGTCGTGGTGGAAAACGTCGAACGGGTCATGGCAGAAGAAAAACTGTCCCCCAGACAGGCAACCATCAAGTCCATGGAACAGATCCAGGGCGCACTGGTGGGTATTGCACTGGTTCTGTCGGCGGTTCTGCTGCCCATGGCGTTCTTCGGTGGCTCGACCGGGGTGATCTACAAACAGTTCTCGATCACTATCGTTTCGGCGATGGCGCTCTCGGTGGTTGTAGCCCTGATCTTCACCCCTGCCCTTTGCGCCACGATGCTCAAGCCCATCGACCACGAGAAGCATGGTCAACCCAAGCGTGGCTTCTTCGGCTGGTTCAACCGCACCTTCGACCGCAGCGTAGTGAGCTACGAGCGCGGCGTGGGCAATATGCTCAAGCATAAAGTCCCTGCCTACCTGGGCTATATCCTGATCTGCGCTGGCATGATCTGGATGTTCACCCGCATTCCGGCCGCGTTTCTGCCTGAAGAAGACCAGGGCGTTATCTTCGCCCAGATCCAGACGCCTGCCGGTTCGTCGTCGGAGCGTACGCAGCAAGTCATCGACAACATGCGCGAATACCTGTTGACCAAGGAAACCGGGGCCGTCAAATCGGTGTTCACGGTCAACGGCTTCAACTTCGCCGGCCGTGGCCAGAGCTCGGCCATCGCCTTCGTGATGCTCAAGCCATGGGATGAACGCTCGTCCGAAAACAGCGTTTTCGAGCTGGCCAAGCGTGCCCAGGGGCACTTCTTCAGCTTCCGCGATGCCATGGTATTCGCCGTAGTACCTCCGTCGGTACTGGAACTGGGTAACGCCACCGGTTTCGACGTTTACCTGCAAGACCAGGGCGGTGTCGGCCATGAAAAACTCATGGAAGCCCGCAACCAGTTCCTGGGCATGGCGTCCCAGAGCAAGGTTCTGGCAGGCGTGCGTCCCAACGGTCTGAACGATGAACCGCAGTACCAGTTGCTGATCGACGACGAGCGCGCCAGCGCACTGGGCATCACCCTGTCGGACATCAACAACACCCTGTCCATCGCCCTGGGTGGTCGCTACGTCAACGACTTCATCGACCGTGGTCGTGTGAAGAAGGTGTACCTGCAAGGCGATTCGGGTGCCCGGATGACACCGGAAGACCTGAACAAATGGTACGTGCGCAACAGCGCTGGCGAGATGGTGCCCTTCTCGGCATTCGCCAGCGGCAAGTGGGTCTACGGCTCTCCTAAACTGTCGCGCTATAACGGCGTGGCGGCAGAGGAAGTTCTCGGTACACCGGCTCCGGGCTACAGTACCGGCGAAGCCATGGCCGAAGTAGAAGCACTGGCCAAGAAACTGCCACCTGGCATCGGTATCTCCTGGACAGGTCTGTCCTACGAGGAGCGTCTGTCCGGTTCGCAGGCACCTGCTCTGTATGCCTTGTCCCTGCTGGTAGTCTTCCTCTGTCTGGCAGCTCTGTATGAAAGCTGGTCGATCCCGATCGCAGTCATGCTGGTGGTTCCACTGGGCGTCATCGGTGCGTTGATCGCAACCAGCATGCGCGGCCTGTCGAACGACGTGTTCTTCCAGGTAGGGTTGCTGGTGACCGTCGGTCTGGCGGCGAAAAACGCCATTCTGATCGTGGAGTTCGCCAAGGAACTCCACGAACAGGGTAAAAGTCTGGTTGACGCTGCAATTGAGGCTTGCCGGATGCGCCTGCGTCCGATCATCATGACCTCCATGGCCTTCATCCTGGGTGTTGTCCCACTGACAATTTCCACGGGCGCAGGCTCGGGCAGCCAACACTCGATCGGTACAGGCGTAATTGGCGGTATGATCACCGCCGTCGTCCTGGCCATCTTCTGGGTCCCACTGTTTTTCGTATCGATATCGGCGCTCTTCAAGAGCAAGCAGAAACCTATCTCTCACGATGAGGCTGGCCAATGAGCAAGTCCCTGATTTCTCTGGCAGTTAGCGCGTTCATTCTCAGCGGCTGCTCTTTGATTCCCGACTACAAGCAGCCGGAATCACCCGTTGCCGCGCAGTACCCGCAAGGTCCTGCCTACCTGCCGGCCGAGACCGCCGAAAGAGCTGCCGCCGAGCAAGGCTGGCGTCAGTTCTTCCGTGACCCGGCACTGCAACAGCTGATCCAGACGGCACTGGTCAACAACCGCGACCTGCGGGTCGCGGCACTGAACATCGACGCTTACCGTGCGCAATACCGCATCCAGCGTTCGGACCTGTTCCCGGCTGTATCGGCCAATGCCACAGGCTCTCGCCAGCGTGTGCCAGCGGACATGTCCACCAGTGGTCAGGCCGGCATCACCAGTTCGTACTCGGCAAACCTGGGTATCAGCTCCTATGAGCTGGACCTGTTCGGTCGCGTACGCAGCCTGAGCGAACAGGCCTTGCAGACTTACTTCGCCAGCGAAGAAGCCCGTCGCAGCACCCAGATTAGTCTGGTGGCCAACGTCGCCAATGCCTACCTGACCTGGCAGGCCGACAAGGAACTGCTCAAGCTGACTCAGGAAACCCTCAAGACCTACGAGGAAAGCTATCGCCTGACTTCGCGCAGCAATGAAGTGGGTGTCGCTTCGGCGCTGGACCTGAGCCAGTCGCGCACATCGGTCGAAAGTGCCAAGGCCAGACTGGCCCAGTACCAACGACTGGTTGCGCAGGATCAGAACAACCTGACCCTGCTGCTGGGTTCTGCCCTGCCTGACAACCTTCCTGAAGCGCAGCCGCTGTCTGCCGACCTGCTGACCGAAATGCCGGTTGGTCTGCCGTCCGACCTGCTGCAACGCCGCCCGGATATTCTGCAGGCCGAGCATAACCTGATGGCCGCCAACGCCAACATCGGGGCAGCACGCGCCGCGTTCTTCCCGAGCATCACCCTGACGGCCAATGCCGGTACAGCCAGCCCCGACCTGTCGGGACTGTTCAGGGGAGGCTCGGGCACCTGGGCCTTCCAGCCGAGCATCAACCTGCCGATCTTCAACGCCGGCAACCTGCGCGCCAGCCTGGATTACGCCAAGATCCAGAAGGAAATCAACGTCGCCAACTACGAGAAGGCGATTCAGACCGCGTTCCAGGAAGTCTCCGACGGCCTGGCCTCGCGCAAGACCTATAACGAGCAGCTCCAGGCCCAGCGCGACTTCGTCACGGCCAGCCAGGACTACTACCGTCTTGCCGAGCGTCGCTATCGCATCGGGATCGACAGTAACCTGACGTTCCTCGACGCACAACGCTCGCTGTTCAGCGCACAACAGACGCTGATCACCGATCGCCTGTCCCAGCTCACCAGCGAGGTCAACCTGTACAAGGCCCTCGGTGGCGGCTGGTACGAGCAGACCAGCAGCGCACAGCCGATAGCCAAGGAGAAACCGTCAGTTCAACTGTTCTGATCGGCCTTCACAAAAAAACCACCGTAACAGGTGGTTTTTTTGTGCCCGGAAAAACGCGATCAGTGATCGTGATGCAGATAAGCCGGCTGCTTCGGCAAGCGCAGGCTGAACAGGAAAGCCACCACCATCATGGCCGTCACGTACCAATAGAAGGTGTTTTCCATGCCGTTGCTCTTGAAGCTCAGGGCAACGTATTCCGCCGAACCGCCAAACACCGCGTTGGCGACCGCGTAAGCCAGACCGACACCCAGCGCCCGCACCTGTGGCGGGAACATCTCGGCTTTTACCAGGCCGCTGATGGAGGTGTAGAAACTGACAATCGCCAGCGCCAGGGTAATCAGCACAAAAGCCAGGAACGGGCTGGTGTTGCTTTTCAGGGTCATCAGAATCGGCACGGTGCACAGGGCACCCAGCGCGCCGAACCACAACATCGAATTACGCCGCCCGATCCTGTCAGCCAGCATCCCGAAGAACGGCTGCATGCACATGTACAGAAACAGCGCACCGGTCATGATGTAACTGGCCGTCTTGGGCTCCATGCCACCCGTGTTGACCAGATACTTCTGCATGTAAGTGGTGAAGGTATAGAAAATCAGCGAACCACCGGCGGTGTATCCCAGCACCGTAATGAATGCCGCCTTGTGATGCCTGAACAGCGCGGCAATGCTACCGGCGTCCTTGTCCTGACGACTTTCGGCAGTGGTGGTTTCATTGAGGGTGCGGCGTAGCAACAAGGCAATCACCGCTGCACAGGCACCGATCACGAACGGGATACGCCAGCCATAGTCGCGCAGTTCTTCAGTGCTGAGAAACTGCTGCAGAATCACTACGGTCAGCACCGCCAGCAACTGCCCGCCAATCAGGGTCACGTACTGGAAGGATGCATAGAAACCACGCTTGCCGCGCAGTGCGACCTCGCTCATGTAAGTGGCCGTGGTGCCGTATTCACCGCCCACCGACAACCCCTGCAGCAGACGCGCCATCAGCAGCAGCGCAGGTGCCCAGGCGCCAATCGACGCATAGGTCGGCAGACAGGCAATGATCAGGGAACCTGCACACATCATGGTGACCGAGATCAGCATGGAATTCTTGCGCCCATGCTTGTCAGCCACCCGTCCGAACAGCCAACCGCCAATCGGACGCATCAGAAAACCGGCCGCAAACACCCCGGCGGTATTGAGCAACTGGACTGTCGGGTCATCGGAAGGAAAAAACGCCGGAGCGAAATAAATGGCGCAGAAGGCATAGATGTAGAAGTCGAACCACTCGACGAGATTGCCGGAAGAGGCCCCTACGATGGCGAAGATTCGCTTGCCACGCTCTTCTGCGGTGTAAGGCGTTTCCGTTGTGTTTATCGTTGTCATTGTTCCTCATCCCTATCAGGCAACTAGAAACAATCTGTAACACTCAACCTCGACAAGCACAACCATTCAGCCCATTCGCTCTGTCTGCATCAAGTGTTGCAAGTCCGTCAGAGGACTGTGGGAGGCAGCTTGCTGGCGACTTCACCACCAGCGCTGTACCAGAGACACCACAACACTTAACGAGGACAGAGCCAATGAATTCGCTCCTGCTGGCGGTCTACACCTCGATGGCCAGCGCCAGCCCCTGCCCGACTCCCACGCACATGGTCGCCAGGCCTCTGCGGCCTCCGGTCTTTTCCAGATGATGCAAGGCCGTCAACACCAGCCTTGCGCCGCTCATGCCCAATGGGTGGCCCAGAGCAATCGCCCCACCGTTGGGATTGACCTGAGGTGCATCGTCGGCAAGTCCAAGCTCGCGCAGTACGGCAAGTCCCTGGCTGGCGAAGGCTTCGTTGAGCTCGATGACATCAAAATCGGAGACTGCCAATCCCAGGCGCTCGACCAGCTTGCGCACCGCCGGGACCGGACCGATTCCCATCACACGGGGTGCCACACCGGCACTGGCCATTCCCAGAATCCGTGCCCTGGGTTTCAGGCCATGCTTTTTGACCGCTTCGGCCGAAGCCAGGATCAAGGCTGCCGCACCGTCATTGACGCCCGACGCATTGCCGGCGGTAACGGTCTTTTCAGGTCCATTGACCGGTTTGAGCTTGCCCAGGGTTTCCAGGCTGGTATCGGCACGTGGGTGCTCATCCTTGTCGACGACGGTTTCACCCTTCTTGTGAGCGACCCGCACCGGCACGATCTCTTCCTCGAAAAAGCCCGCAGCCTGGGCAACGGCAGTGCGTTGCTGGCTGCGCAGGGCGAAAGCGTCCTGATCGGCTCGAGAAATCTTGAAGTCATCCGCCACGTTATCGGCGGTTTCAGGCATGGAATCGACACCGTATGCCGCCTTCATGGCCGGATTGACGAAACGCCAGCCGATGGTGGTGTCTTCCAGCTTCATGCTGCGCGAGAAAGCGGCATCGGCCTTGCCCATGACAAATGGCGCACGAGACATCGACTCGACACCACCGGCAATCGCCAGCTCCATTTCGCCAGCAGCAATGGCCCGGAAGGCGGTGCCGATGGCGTCCATGCCCGAAGCGCACAGGCGATTGAGGGTCACGCCGGGAATGCTCGGCGGCAGACCGGCCAGCAGAGCAGCCATGCGCGCAACGTTACGGTTGTCTTCGCCCGCCTGGTTGGCACAGCCGAGGAACACTTCGTCCACTTCGTCCCAGTTGACCGAAGGGTTGCGCTCCATCAGGGCCTTGATCGGTACCACCGCAAGGTCATCGGCGCGTACCGCAGACAGACCGCCACCAAAGCGCCCGATGGGGGTACGGATTGCATCGCAGATAAAAACGTCACGCATCATGCTTCTCCTGCAACCTGACCATGAGCCGCAGCAGTCCGGGCTTCAAGCTCACGCAGGGCGTCGAGTTCCACAGCAGTGGGTTCTTCGGAGTAAACGACCTGCTCGGCAAAGCGGACTTCCCAGCCGGTCGCCGCAATGACCTGTTCGCGGGTAACGCCAGGGTGCAGAGTCGTAACGATAAACTCGTTGGTACCGGCTTCCGGCTCCATGATGCACAGGTCCGTGATGATTCCCACCGGCCCGGCACCCGGCAGGCCGAGACGCTTGCGCGAATCGCCGCCTTCGCCATGCCCGACCGAGGTCACGAAGTCGAGTTTGTTGACGAACGAACGGGCCGACTGCTTGAGGATGATCAGCACCGACTTGGCAGATCCGGCAATTTCCGGCGCACCACCGGCACCCGGCAAACGGACTTTCGGGTTGTGGTAATCGCCCACAACAGTGGTGTTGATATTGCCGAAACGGTCGACCTGCGCCGCGCCCAGAAAGCCTACATCCACACGCCCGCCTTGCAGCCAGTAACGGAAGATTTCGCTGGTGGCGACCACGGTATCGGCGGTTTCAGCCAGTTCACCGTCACCGATGGACAGCGGCAGAACCGTAGGTTTGGCGCCGATCGGACCCGATTCGTAGATCAGAACCACATCCGGCGAAGAGGTCAGTCGCGCCAGGTTCGCCGCCTTTGAAGGCAGGCCGATGCCGACGAAGCAGACCGCGCCATTGCGCAAGCGACGGGCGGCGGCGATGGTCATCATTTCACTGGTGGTGTAAGTCATTATTTTGCCTCCGCTGCGCTGGCCAGCTTGCTCTGGAACTCACTGAAATCCGCTGTGCCATGAATGTATTCGGCAATCCAGGCGCTGAAGGTTTCCCGGTCCCGGGCAATCGGGTCCCAGGCCTGGTAGAAAGGATTGTCCCGCTCGTAGTAGCCGTGGGCATAGGATGGATGCGCGCCGCCCGGCACCAGGCAGACAGCGCTCAATGCCCAGGTCGGCAAGACGCAGGAGTTCATAGGGGCCTTGAGGTCGTCGACGATTTCCTCGACCGTCACGATGCAGCGTCTGGCAGCCAGTGCAGCTTCCTTTTGCGCACCGAGAATCCCCCACAGCAGCACGTTGCCCTTGCGGTCGGCTTTCTGGGCATGGATCACTGTGACATCCGGGCGTACCGAGGGCACGGCAGCCAGCACCTCACCGGTAAACGGGCAGGTCACCGTCTTGATCAGCGGGTTGACCTTGGGCAGGTCGGAACCGGCGTAGGCGCGCAGCACCGCGAAGGGCAAACCCGAGGCTCCGGCGACATAGGCGTTGGCCAAGTCGGCGTGGCTGTGCTCTTCTATTTCAATTGCATGGGGCCACTGTTTTTCGACGGCATCGCGCAAGCGATGGAGAGAGCCAACCCCCGGATTGCCACCCCACGAAAAAATCAGCCGTTTCGCACAACCGGCACCAATCAATTGGTCGTAAATCAGATCCGGCGTCATGCGCACCAGCGTCAGGTCCTTTTTACCCTGACGAATGATTTCATGGCCTGCCGCCGTTGGAATAAGATGCGTGAAGCCTTCAAGTGCAACGGTATCGCCATCGTTGACCAGTTGCTTCACTGCATCGCGTAGAGAAAGAATTTCAGCCATGAGGTGCTCCCGAACCCAACATCACGTTCAATAACCGGCGCGAAGGGCGCCGCAATGAAAATGAGGTTATGCCTGAGCACGAGCGCAAACAATCCGATAATCGACTAAGCGTTCGATAATCGAACGCATTAAAAAGCAGCCACTCCGCTCGTCAGGTAAACAGCTGCGTGCTCAGATCCCGACTCGCATCCAGCATGATCGGCAGGAACCGCTGTTCCAGCTCACTCCGGGCCACTCGCCCGGCACTGGTACTGACATTCAGCGCAGCCAATACCTGACCCGATGCGTCATAGACAGGCACGGCAATCGAACGCAGCCCCTGCTCCAGTTCCTGATCGACAATGCACCAGCCTTGCTGACGAACCAGTTGCAGGCACTCCAGCAGCGCTTCGGGGGTACGGATGGTGCGGCTGGTCTTGGGTTGCAGGTCCACATGATCGAGATACTCACGCAACGACACATCGTCCAGTGCCGCCAGCAGAATACGCCCCATGGATGTGCAATACGCCGGCAGCCGACCACCGACAGACAGATCAACGGAGATGAGCCGCTGAGTGGTGGCCGAACGGGCAATGTAAAGAATGTCATCGCCTTCGAGGGTCGCCATGTTGCAGGCCTCATGCAACATATCGCTCATACGGTCCAGATAAGGCTGTGAAGAAACCGCCAACGGCGTCGAAGATAGATAGGCATGCCCCAGGGTGAGCACCTTGGGCAACAGGGAATAGGTCCGACCGTCCGTCGTCGCATAACCCAGCTTGATCAAGGTATGCAGACAACGACGGACTGCCGCCCGGGGAATTTCCGTGCGGTGGCTGATCTGGGCAATGGTCAGATGTCGCTTGCGCTCCTGAAAGGCATGAATCACGGCCAACCCACGTGCCAGCGAGGTCATGAAATCGGGATCGCCTGTCAGCGCCTGGATACGCTTTGCAGGCGAGGCCACGATAGGCGGTGCCAGCGATGCAAAAGAATTACGCAGTTCATCATTCATTGCCAACACCTCTGTAACAGCTCTCAGGCCTTGTAAACCGCTGGCTTCAGCCCTTTTTCAGGGTGTTTTTGGAAAGCCGACTTGTGCGATTATCGAACTAATGGCCGATAATCGCAATTGACCCATTGCAAATATACTTATACCTTTACCTCTGCCATGAAGTGACTTCTTGGAAATCCTGGTCAGGTACCCACTAAGAAGTCCAAGGCAGCGGCCTTGCCCACGAAGCAAGGCCGTTTTCATTAGAGCGATCACAACTGCGACACTCTGACGCACCCCATGACGATTGCCGCTTAATCGCCCCGCCGATTTTCATTTGAATTCTGTCGCCAGTAAGCTGTCCCTGAATTCCGGACTTTCGATGATGAAAGTTTTGTCATATTCATTACTCACCAAAACTTCAGAAGAGTCTCACAAAAAAAACATTATTCATGAATCTCCCGGCAGCCGGACAACGCCTATAGTTGACGAGACTGTACTTCTTGGAGATAGTAGCGATCACTTGATTGGCAATACCTTGCCCACCCTGCGCAACATGCAGTCGGTTTTTCGGCGCAAGGACCAATCAATGCCAGCCCCAGTGCTTGACCAAAAAACGAATGTCGCTACGACAGCTGTTTTTTCTGGTGCCCGTAGCCGCGAGCAGCAACGTGTCAAAGGCCTTGTGAAAAATCCGGAAGCCCTGCGTGGCCAGACAGCCACGAATGTATTTTGCCGGTCAGCTCACACGAGCGAACACTTTTGCGCGCTCTGCGTTATCACCAGACTCAATTGACTTAGATCAGGTAACTCAGTGACTAAAGATGAACTGCGCGCGGAACTTGAGCGCCAGGAACAACGTTACAAGGATGTCTACGGCGGGGAAATCACCACCTACGCCGCGCAGCCCGAACCGGAACGCAAGCCATGGCGTAAAAGAGCCAGCCTTCTGGATCAGGCTTTCAAAGAAGAGCTGCAGAAAATGGAAAAAGACCTGAAAGAAGAGACCTGACAAACTCAAGGTCCTGAACGTTTTCAAGCGTTTGAAAAGGCCTTGAGAATGCCCGTAGCCAAGATGTCAGCGCCCTGTTGAGCGATCAGTCGGGTACGCCTGCCATGTCTTTTTTTTGGCTTTAAGCGATACCAATCAGCGGCTGGCAAGTCGATCCGTATTTTTTCTGTCATAATCGCGCCCCCTTCAGACCGGGTCAGAAAACGTACATGATCGATTTATTCAGTGGGCTAGATGCTTGGGTGTTAGTGAGCCTGTTGCTCGCCCTGGCATTCGTCCTAACGTTCGAGTTCATCAACGGCTTTCATGACACCGCCAACGCGGTGGCGACAGTCATTTACACCAAGGCAATGCCGCCGCATCTGGCCGTGTTCTTCTCGGGTGTCTTCAACTTCCTCGGCGTCCTGCTGGGTGGTGTCGGCGTGGCATATGCCATCGTCCACCTGCTGCCGGTGGAACTGCTGATCAACGTCAACACGGGGCATGGACTGGCCATGGTGTTCTCACTGCTCGCCGCAGCGATCACCTGGAACCTGGGCACCTGGTACTTCGGGATCCCCGCTTCGAGCTCGCATACGCTGATCGGTTCCATTCTCGGTGTCGGCCTGGCCAACGCGCTGATCAACGGTATTCCGCTGAGCGATGGCGTGAACTGGCAGAAAGCGATCGATATCGGCGCATCGCTGGTGTTCTCGCCGCTGGCCGGTTTCCTGGTCGCAGGCCTGGTGCTCGTTGCCCTGAAATGGTGGCGCCCGCTGTCCAAGATGCACAAGACGCCCGAGCAGCGTCGCAAGATCGACGACAAGAAGCACCCGCCGTTCTGGAACCGTCTGGTGCTGGTCATCTCGGCCATGGCCGTGAGCTTTGTGCATGGTTCCAACGATGGCCAGAAAGGCATCGGCCTGATCATGCTGGTCTTGATCGGTATCGTGCCAAGCCAGTTCGTTCTGGACCTCAACAGCACCACCTACCAGATCGAGCGCACCCGGGATGCAACCCTGCACCTGAGCCAGTTCTATCAGCGCAACAGCAGCACGCTGGGCGAATACCTGGCCATGGGCAAATCGATGAAGGGCGACCTGCCTTCCAGCGCCGCCTGTAACCCGGAGCAGACCGAGCCGACCATCGACGCCCTGCTCGAAACCATGAAAGGCGTGACCGACTATCGCGCCCTGTCTTCCGAGCAGCGCATCGAAGTACGTCGCTACCTGCTGTGCCTGGATGACACCGCACGCAAGGTCGGCAAGCTGCCGAACCTGGGTTCCCGTGAAAAGTCCGACCTGGAAAAACTGCGCAAGGACCTGACCGGCACCACCGAATACGCACCGTTCTGGGTAATCCTGGCCGTTGCACTGGCGCTGGGTATCGGCACCATGGTTGGCTGGAAACGCGTGGTACTGACCATCGGCGAGAAGATCGGCAAACAGGGCATGACTTACGCCCAGGGCATGTCGGCGCAGATCACCACAGCCTGCGCCATCGGCATGGCCAACATCTTCAGCCTGCCCGTTTCGACCACCCACATTCTGTCGTCGGGTGTTGCCGGAACCATGGTAGCCAACCGCAGCGGTCTGCAAGGCGGCACCGTGCGCACCATTCTGCTGGCCTGGGTCCTGACCCTGCCCGCCACTGTCGCACTGTCGGCCTGCCTGTTCTGGCTGGCATCCAAGGCACTGGCCTGATCCACCTGACAAAGGCGGTGCACTCGCACCGCCTTTGACGCCTTACCTGCGCTTCCTGCCTCCCAGCAACGACCCCATCAAACCCCGCACCAGCTCACGCCCCAATTGAGTCGCCGCCTGACGCATGGCGTTTTTCACAGCCTGTCCGGCCACGCTGCCCAGAAACTCACTGGCCTTGTCACCGAAGCTTTCCGACTCCCTGGCAGGCACATCGGCCTGACTCGTCTCGCTCGCCTTGCGGGTAACGAGCATTTCGTAGGCCGACTCACGGTCAATGGGCTTGTCATAGCGCCCGGCCAGCGGTGACTGGCCGATCAGGCTGACGCGCTCGGCATCGCTCAACGGCCCGATACGCGATTGAGGAGGAGCAATCAGCACACGCTGGACCATGGCGGGTGTGCCCTTATCCTGCAAGGTGCCCACCAGCGCCTCGCCAATCCCCAGCTCAGTCAGCACACTCAAGGCATCGAATTCGGGATTGGGCCTGAAACCATCGGCTACCGCCCGCAGCGACTTCTGTTCCCTGGCGGTGAACGCTCGCAACCCATGCTGAATGCGCAGACCCAGTTGCGCCAGAATGTCGTCCGGCAAGTCTCCCGGCGACTGAGTGACGAAATACACACCGACGCCCTTGGAGCGAATCAGGCGCACAACCTGCTCAAGCCGCTCCTGCAAGGCTCTGGGCGTATCGGCAAACAGCAGATGCGCCTCATCGAAGAACAGCGCCAGCAGCGGCTTGTCCGCATCGCCCCGCTCGGGTAGTTGCTCGAAGAGTTCAGCCAGCAACCACAGCAGGAAAGTGGCGTAGACCTTGGGGGCTTCGTGTACCAGGCGACTGGCATCGAGCAGATGAATGCGCCCTCGCCCGTCGCTGGCCGGCTGCAGAATATCTTCGAGTTGCAAGGCCGGTTCGCCAAACAAGGCTTCTGCCCCTTGCTGCTCCAGAACGGCAAGACGCCGCTGCAAGGCCTGGCTGGAACCGGCGGTCATCAACGCGCCATCTTCGCCCAGCAATTGCGGGTTATCGCGCAAATGATTGAGCAGTGCCTTGAGATCCTTGATATCCAGCAGCAGAAGACCTTCACGATCAGCCACCTTGAAGGCTGCATACAAGGCCGCTTGCTGACTGTCACTCAGCTCAAGCAGATTACCCAGCAGCAACGGTCCCATTTCACTCAAGGTCGTGCGCAGTGGATGGCCGGACTTGCCGTCGATATCCCACAACGTGACCGGATAGGCCTGAGGGCGATGATTGAGCCAGGGCATGCCGGTAATCCGCTCGGCAATCTTGCCCTGGGGATTGCCCGCCGCACCAAGGCCGCAGAGATCACCCTTGATATCCGCGGCAAAGACTGCAACCCCAGCATCGCTGAAGGCTTCAGCCAGACGCTGCAGAGTGACCGTCTTGCCAGTCCCGGTTGCACCGGCAACCAGACCGTGACGATTGGTCAGGCGCAAGGCCTGAAAGACAGGTTGCCCACCGAGGTCGGCTCCCAACGCAATATCCAGAGAATCGGGCATTTCATCACCTGCTCAATACATCGTGCACAGTGCTGACCGTCGGCCGGCAGCTTTCATGAAATGTTTATTATTGACCAGATTCGCCAAAGTCGAACGCCGGACGGCTGAATGCTCAAGCGTCGCTGTCGGGCTCGGGAGGCTGTTCCTGCAATTGGCGCCACAATCTGGCGGCATCGCTGAAGTCGGCACCGTTTTCAGGTGTCAGCTCATCGGGGTCGTAACGGCTCAGGCAACCTTCGCCCAGAGTGGAAGGTGCGGTGGAGGTAGCCTTGTCGAGGGGATCTGTCATGGGATTCGCTCCTGCGCAGCGTTTGCAGAGGGTGCAGGAGCGAATCTATTCGCGAATGACTCGAATGATCAATCAAAAACCACGGTCTTGTTGTCGTGCACCAGCACCCGGTCTTCCAGGTGAGCGCGCAGACCACGGGCCAGGACCATTTTTTCCACGTCACGGCCGAAACGCACCATGTTTTCGATGCTGTCGCGATGGCTGACGCGCACCACGTCCTGCTCGATGATCGGGCCGGCGTCGAGCTCTTCAGTGACATAGTGACAAGTGGCACCAATCAACTTCACGCCACGCAGCGAAGCCTGATGGTAAGGCTTGGCACCGACGAACGATGGCAGGAAGCTGTGGTGAATATTGATCACCTGATGGGCATATTCGCTGCACAGTTGCGGCGGCAGGATCTGCATGTAGCGCGCCAGGACCACGACGTCAGCCTTGTGATGGCCTACCAGACGCGAAACTTCGGCAAACGCCGGTTGCTTGTCTTTAGGGTCGACCGGGACGTGGTAATAAGGAATATCGTGCCACTCGACCATGCTGCGCAGGTCCTGGTGATTGGAGATCACACAGGCAATGTCGCAGTCGAGTTCATCACTGTGCCAGCGGTGCAGCAGGTCGGCCAGACAATGGGATTCGCGGCTGGCCATCAGCACCACTCGCTTCTTCTGCGCCGAATCGGTGATGCGCCAGTCCATCGAGAACTCTTCGGCAATAGGCTTGAAGGCTTCGCGGAAACCATCGAGATCAAAAGGCAATGTATCGGCACGGATCTCGTGGCGCATGAAGAACCAGCCACTGAGATTGTCCGAATGGTGGCTCGCTTCGGTAATCCAGCCATTATGGGATGCCAAAAAGTTACTGACTTTGGCAACGATGCCAACACGGTCCGGGCAAGCAATCACCAGACGAAAAGTGCGCATTTAGGGAAACTCCAGAACTTCGCAAAGGCGCTATTCTAGCGACTGTGCGGCAAAACTGCAGTATTCCCTTTGCCCTTGCCCACAAGAAAACCGGCAACCGGGGATTGCACCTTGCCATCACCCCCTTTTCAGCGTTCAAGCTTCAAACAAACCCTCTATTTAGCGGGGTTTTAAGAGGGGCATCTTTGGCGATCACAGACCTTCTCGCTAGTTCCATGAATCTGTAGAAGGGGTGCTATATTCTAAATAATTCAATAAAACTTTTATTTAATGTTTACTTGCTCAATTCCTCTGACTATTATTACGTGACTGTCTCCCTGAAACCCATCACAACATAAGGTCCCCCTCATGTCCCTGATCAACGAATACCGCGCCACAGAAGAAGCTATCAAAGAACTGCAAGCCCGTTTGAAAAACCTGTCGCAAGACGACAAACTGCAAACCGAGCTGGAATTCGAAGGCAAACTGCGCACACTGATGGGCGAATACCAGAAATCGCTGCGTGACATCATTGCACTTCTGGATCCAGAATCGAAAGTTAAAGCTCCTCGTGGCGGCGCAGTGAAAACTACCGGCACCAAGCGTGCTCGTAAAGTCAAGCAATACAAGAACCCGCACAACGGCGAAGTCATCGAAACCAAAGGTGGCAACCATAAAACTCTGAAAGAGTGGAAAGCCAAGTGGGGCGGTGACGAGGTTGAAAGCTGGGCCACTCTGCTGGGCTAAGCTTCACAGGGTTGCACATCATCTGCACCCGTTAAAAACGCCAGCTTGCTGGCGTTTTTTATTACTCCGGTTTCCTTCGGTCTTATCCCGGCACACCCAATCGCTCAGTTAAATTTCTTACATAATCCTGCCATTGACTCAACACCTTCAGCTGTTCTGCGGTGGCATTAAGGGACAACTCCACCAGCGCCTTCGTAAAACCTTGTAATGTGTTGGGAGCCCCAGCCTCAGGGCTGCTCAGCCTTGTCTGACAAAAACTGCGCCAACGTTGTTGCTCTTCGCTACTCAAGGTATCCGGAAAGTTACGAGCCCGATAACGAAACAGCAACTCGGGCAGACGCCCATCGTCAAAAGGCCAGGCATCATGGGCCAATTGTTCTGGCTCGGCACAGCGTACTTGCTCACAAAGACGGCGATCACGATCACCAATAAAGCCATCATACAATTGCTGCTCGGGATCTTCAGAGGCCGTGAAATCTTCCTTGCCATACAAGGCAGGCAATTTGTTCTGCCAAAGTTCACGGCTCTCGTTCAGCTGTGCCACTCGTTGCTGACAGGTCGCCATATCAAGCTGCAAGCGCTGTTGGTTTTCAGTGCGCAAGACAGATAGCGGTGCAATCACCGGACAACGGTTTATATGCAGCAACTTGAGCGGCACCGGCAATTCATCGTCTGCCAGCCCCTCGCGGCGCGTATATAAACGCTGTTTCAGAACTTCGGCGTCCTCCTCCAGCAAGGGCGAATGATCCAGATGCAGGTCGCACACAATCAGTGCATTGCGATTATGTGGATGCCATGCCAAGGGTAATATGATGCCCAGATAATTACGGGCCGCCGAGAAACGTCCTGAAATATGTACCAGCGGCTGCATCAGCCGAATCTGTTCCTGAACCTTCTGTTTACTGCGCAACGCGAACAGATAATCATAAAGTCGTGGCTGTTTATCCCGGACAAGACGCGCCAGGGCAATCGTTGCCCGTACATCCGACAATGCATCGTGAGCCTGACCATGATCGATACCGTTGGCCGCGGTCAGACGTTCCAGCTTGAGCGTTACCCTTCCCTCTTCCTGCGGCCAGACAATTCCATCGGGGCGCAACGCATAGGCAGCCCGCACCACATCGATCAGGTCCCAGCGACTGTTGCCGCCCTGCCATTCACGGGCATAGGGGTCGAAAAAGTTTCGATAGAGGCTGTAACGGGTCACTTCGTCATCGAAACGCAAGGTGTTATAGCCGGAGCCGCAGGTCCCGGGCGCTGACAATTCAGCGTGTACCCGCGTCATGAAATCCGCTTCGCAGAGCCCTTTTTCAGCCAGACGCTCGGGCGTGATACCGGTTATCAGGCACGCCGCGGGATGCGGCAGGATGTCGTCGCCGGGCTGGCAGTACAGATTGACCGGCGTGGCGATTTCATTGAGGTCGAAGTCGGTACGAATGCCGGCCATCTGCAATGGACGGTCATTGCGCGGGTTGATACCGGTGGTTTCATAGTCGTACCAGAAAATGCTGGAAGTCACGGGCTGATCCTGAACAAAAGACCAACAAAGTGTAGGTCTTCGGGTATGCCTGTGGCGAATGCCTTGTTGCGCACCTCTGCCGTGCTCGATAGCATCACAGATCGCCTTCAGGTCCCGCCCCCGACAATGTCATCGTCTCCAGCATCGCCAAGGAATGCAGCGCCGTCCGTGCCACTGGATACCCGAATCGGGATCGAGACACCGGAAGGCATCGATCTGGTCATGCGTCCGGCCGGCCTCCTGCCTCGTGCATTGGCCTTCGGGATCGACCTGAGCATCCGTGTGCTGGTGATCGGCGCACTCCTCATATTTTTCCGGCTGTTCGACAAACTCGGTACAGGCCTGAGCTCAATCGCCATCTTTCTGGTGACCTGGTGGTACATGGTGCTGTTCGAAGTCCTGAACCAGGGCTGCACGCCGGGCAAGCGCATCATGGGGTTGCGGGTGGTCCATGACGACGGCACGCCCATCGGCTGGGCATCGTCGCTGATACGCAACCTGCTGCGCGTGGTCGACATGCTGCCCTTCGGCTACAGCGTCGGGGCCATCAGTTGCCTGAGCCATCCCCGGTTCAAGCGCCTTGGCGATCTTGCTGCGGGAACCTGGGTGGTCTATCGCGATGTGCCGGTCCAGCGCCCGATCCTGCCGCAGGCCGATCCGCTTATCGCGCCTTTTCCCCTGACACTGGACGAACAGCGTGCCGTACTGGATCTGGCAGAGCGCCAGGGCGAGCTTTCCAGCGCACGTGCCGACGAGCTGGCCGGCATTCTCGCCGAACCCTTGCGCGTCTCGCCCGACCAAGCGGTTGCTCATATCAACGGCCTGGCCCGCGGCCTGCTGGGGCCGACATGAAGCAGAGCCAGTTTGAAGCGCGGCATCAGTTGCACTGGCAGCTCTTCGGTGAACGGCTGGATACTCTTGAGCGGGGCAAGCGCGATCCCGAAACCGGCGAGACCTTTGCCAGCGATTACCGGCGCATCTGCCACCAGTTGGCACTGGCCAGGGAGCGTGGCTACAGCAGCCACCTGATCGACCCGTTGCAGCAATTGGCAATGCGTGGCCATCAACAACTCTATCGCCATCGCAGCAGTTTCGCCGCGCAGTTTCTGGGGTTCCTGCTTGCCGGATTCCCGCGTCTGGTACGCGAGCAATGGCGTTTCATACTGGTCGCCAGCCTGCTGTTCTTCGGCAGCCTGATCGGCATGGGCGTGCTGGTGTATTTCTTTCCGGACCTGATCTACAGCATCGTCAGCCCCGCGCAGGTCAGCGACATGGAAAGCATGTACGATCCTGCCGCCCGGCGCATCGGCCAGGCACTGGAGCGAGAGTCCAGCTCCGACTGGATGATGTTCGGCTACTACATCATGAACAACATCGGCATCGCGTTTCAGACGTATGCCAGCGGGTTGCTGTTCGGCCTGGGCAGCCTGTTCTTCCTGCTGTTCAACGGCCTGATGATCGGTGCAGTCGCCGGGCACCTGACGCAGATCGGCTTTGGCCAGACATTCTGGTCATTCGTGGTCGGTCACGGAGCCTTTGAGCTGACGGCGATTGCCCTGGCGGGTGCGGCGGGGCTGAAGCTGGGCTGGGCCTTGCTGGCACCCGGTCGCCTGACTCGCGCCGAAGCCTTGCGTCAGGCCGCACGAGTCAGTGTGCAATTGATCGGTGGCGTCATTCTGTTTCTGTTGATTGCAGCCTTTACAGAAGCCTACTGGTCATCCATGACCTGGCCCGCACCGCTGATCAAATACCTGGTGGGCGCTGTGCTCTGGGCGTTGGTGATTGCCTATCTGACTCTGGCAGGACGGACAGCCCATGCGCCTGACTGACGCCAGTGTCACCCTACGGCCGCGCAATCCCTGGGAAGCCATGGATCTGGGCGTGTTGCTGGCCAGGGAACATCGAGGCCTGCTGATGAGCAGTTGGGCCATCGTCACCCTGCCCTGCTTCGCACTACTGACGCTGTTGCTGTGGGATTACCCCTCGCTGGTATTCTTTCTGTTCTGGTGGCTCAAACCAGTTTATGAACGCCTGCCGCTGCTGATTCTTTCCAAGGCATTGTTCGGTCAAGCGCCCACACTCAAGCAAGCGCTCAAGGCCTGGCCTGCAACCCTCAGGAACGAGTTGCTTCCCAGCCTGACGTCAAGACGCCTGAGCCCGAGCCGCAGTTTCCTGCTGCCGGTGCAACAACTGGAAAACCTGTCGGGTATCGAGCGAAGTCGACGCATCGCCCTGCTCAGCCAGAAAGACATGCGCGCCGCCCGTTGCCTGACCATCGTCGGCAGCCACCTGGAGTTTACGCTGTGGTTCGGTCTGATCCTGCTGTTCTATGCCTTCATTCCCCAGCAGATCGAACTCGACTGGCGCTGGTACAGCATGCTCAATGCCAACGGCAGCTGGAACTGGCTGGAACACCTGAGCAATGCACTCTATGCCCTGGTGCTGGTGTTCTGGGGACCGATCTACGTTTCCTGCGGTTTTACCCTGTACCTCAATCGACGCACGACTCTGGAAGCCTGGGATATCGAACTGGTCTTCAGACGCCTGCGCCAGCGCTTGATCGGCAGCGCTTATGCGCTGCTGATCGCTGCCGGCCTGACCCTGTCTGCCGTGCCCGCTTCGGGCTGGGCAGACGAAACAGAAAGCTACAGTTGCCCGCTTCCGGAGCCGGAACAAGCCAGCTCCGCCGCCCCCGACACACCGCGCCTGACGCTCCAGGACCTGACCAGCGAAGAAGCCAGAAAAGACATCAGAGCCCTGCTGCAACAACCACCGTTCAAGAACCCCAAGACCGTCACCGGCTGGCGCTTCCCGGAACACAAGGAACCGGCCTCTAAGGCCAGCCCCGGCAACGAGACCACTCTGCTCAAATGGCTCAATGGCCTGCTGAGATCGGCAGGCGTCATCGCCAACGTACTGGAAGCCGTACTCTGGGCAACCGCCATCGCCCTGACCGGCTGGCTGATCTGGCGTTATCGCCTGTGGTTCAAGACCTTCGTCAACCGTGGCAGCAGCAAACGCAAAACCCTGCGCGATAAACCCGAACAACTGTTCGGCCTGTCCGTCACGGCCCAGAGCCTGCCTGACGACATCGCCGCCCACGCGCAGCGACTCTGGGCCAGTCAGCCGCGAGAAGCCTTGAGCCTGTTGTATCGCGGCCTGCTCAACCGCTTGCTGAGCGACTATCAACTGCCCCTCAAGCATGCCGACACCGAGGGTCAGGTGCTGGAAAAAGTCGCCAGCCTGAACCTGCCACTGTTGAGCGAGTTCAGCCGCAACCTGACCACCCATTGGCAAAACCTCGCCTACGGCCATCGCCTGCCTCCTGCACATCTGCAACAGGAACTCTGCGACGGCTGGCGCCGACTGTTCGATGCAGAGGCAAAACGATGAGCCGGCGCAAGCAGATACTGGTCGGCCTGCTGGTGCTCGTGGCACTGCTGCTGGGCGGTGGCTATGCCTACAAGCATCTTGAGCCCTATGAAGAAATCATCGACCAGGGACCTTCGCCGGAAGTTGCGGCCAATCCGTATCTGGCTGCCGAACACTTCCTGCGTCAACGTTCGCCCTCGGTCAACACCACCCGTAACCTGCTCGAGCTTCCCGACGTCAGTCAGCAGCCACAAACGCTCTTGCTGCTCGACAGTCGCGAAAACATGACACCTGCCCAGGCCGAACGGTTGCTGGGCTGGGCCAGATCCGGCGGCCACCTGCTGTTCGTCGCCGAGCAGATATGGGATGAGCAAAAGAACCGCAGCGGCGACCTGCTGCTGGACCGGGTCGAGATTCGCCAGTACCTCACCCGGGACATCAAGCTGCAGGATCGCGAAGAAGAACGACTGGAAAACGATGCGCTGCCCAAGCCGCCGATTCCACTGATCGCGCCCCGAACCGGCAAACCGTCGATGCGCTGGCCGGAACTGACGCGCCTGTATCTGGAAAACGAAAAAGAACCGGCCTACATGAGCTTCAACCCGGCCTTCCACCTGGAAGACCCGCTGGATCATGCCCAGTCCTGGGCCAACAGCGCCGATGCCACGCACATGATGCAAATGGTCTACGGCAAGGGGCTGATCACGGTGGTGACGGATTCCGATCTGTGGAAAAACCGCGCCATCGCCCGCTACGACAATGCCTGGCTGCTGTGGTATCTCACTCAGGACAGCGCGGTGACCATGGTCCTGGAAACCGGACATGACAATCTGGCGAGCCTGTTGCTGCGCAACTTCCCGCTGGCGCTGGGGACACTTGCACTGCTGCTCGGCCTGACGCTCTGGCATGCAGGGCTGCGTGAAGGCCCGCTGCAAGCGCCGGTTGCAAGAGGCCGACGTCAACTGACCGAGCATCTGCGCGCCAGTGCCGATTTTGTACGCCGCCGCAGCGGCCATCAGGCCCTGATCAAGAGTCTGCAAACGGACATCCTGCGCCGCGCCCGCCAGCGTCATCCCGGCTTCGAACGATTGGGCGTGACCGACCAATGGCAGGTTCTGGCACGCCTGACCCGCCAACCCACCAGCGCCATCAGCGACGCCCTGCGACCAAGGCCCAGCCAGCGCATGTCCAGTGCCGAATTCACCCGTCAGGTTGCCCACCTGCAAACCCTCAGGAATGCCTTATGAGCGATCAACCGAGCGACCAGCCCCACAACCTCGACAGCCTCCCGCCCACCGAAGCCCCGGTCAGTGCAGAACCGACGCCTAGCACTCAGGCGCAGCAACGGCAGCGGGCCAGCCATCTGGCACAGGCGCTGCGCAACGAGTTGCAAAAGGCCGTGATCGGTCAGAATGCGGTGATCGACGATGTGTTGACCGCGTTGATCGGTGGCGGGCATGTGCTGCTCGAAGGCGTGCCGGGGTTGGGCAAGACCTTGCTGGTCCGCGCCCTGGCCCGTTGCTTCGGTGGCGAGTTCGCGCGCATTCAGTTCACCCCCGATCTGATGCCCAGCGACGTCACCGGTCATGCGGTGTATGACATACAGACCGAGCAGTTCAAGCTGCGCAAGGGGCCGCTGTTCACCAACCTGTTGCTGGCCGACGAGATCAACCGCGCCCCGGCCAAGACTCAGGCTGCGCTGCTCGAAGCCATGCAGGAACGGCAAGTCACTCTTGAAGGCCGTGCGCTGCCGATTGCCCAGCCGTTCATGGTGCTGGCCACGCAAAACCCCATCGAACAGGAAGGCACTTATCCCCTGCCGGAAGCCGAGCTGGATCGCTTCATGCTCAAGCTGCGCATGGATTACCCGGACACTCAGGAAGAGCTGACCATGGTGCGGCAAGTGACGCGCTCGCCCCGGGCCGACATTCTCGAAGTGCAACCGTTGCGGGTCATCCTGCAGGCCCGTGAAGTTCAGGCACTGCAACGTATCGCCAGCGAATTGCCCATGGACGATCAGGTACTGGATTACGCCGTGCGTCTGGCACGCAGCACCCGCACCTGGCCAGGCCTGAGCCTCGGTGCCGGGCCACGCGCCTCCATCGCTCTGGTTCGCGGTGGTCGGGCACGCGCCCTGTTGCGCGGTGGCGAGTTCGTCATACCGGACGATATCAAGGGCTGTGCGCTGGCGGTGCTGCGCCATCGGGTCAGGCTTTCCGCCGAACTGGATATCGAAGGGCTCTCGGTGGATCAGGTGCTCAAGCAATTGCTCGATCAGGTTCCGGCACCGCGCCTATGAAGCAGGCATTCAGGCCATCGACCCGATTGCTGGGCTGGTTTGGCGGGCTGGCGGGACTTGCCTTGCTGCATGGCAGCCTCAAGGCGCTGGGTGTCGATCTGCCCACAGCAATCACTACCCTGTTCTGGGCCGCATTGCTGGGTCTGGCAGGAACGAGCCTGTTCGATCTCGTTCGTCTTGCACGCCAGCCTTCACCCGGCATACAGCGCCAGTTGCCGGGCAGCCTGGCACTGGGGCGCTGGAGCGAAGTGCGACTGGACATCGAGCATTCATCCGCTCGCACTCTGGCCCTGCGCGTGTTCGATCACATCCCCGACGGCCTGGAGTTTGAGAACATGCCGCTGTCGGTCACCCTGGCCAGCGGCGAAAAGGTCCAGACGGGTTATCGCCTTCGCCCTGTCAAACGTGGGCCATTCGTCTTCGAGCACTGTGAAGTCAGCCTGCCCAGCCCGTTGCGCCTGTGGTCGGCACGTCGCTATCTGCCCGTACCCGGCAGCACTCGTGTCTACCCGGATTTCGCCCGGCTGTATGGCGGCCAGTTGCTGGCTGTGGATAACTGGCTCAGCCAGATCGGCGTGCATCAGCGTCAGCGCCGTGGGCTGGGGCTGGAATTCAATCAATTGCGCGAGTTTCGCGAAGGCGACAGCCTGCGGCAGATCGACTGGAAAGCCACTGCCCGACAACGCACGCCCATTGCCCGCGAATATCAGGACGAGCGCGACCAGCAGATCATCCTCATGCTCGACTGCGGCCGACGCATGCGCAGCCAGGATGGCGACCTGTCGCATTTCGATCACAGCCTCAATGCCTGCCTGCTGCTCAGCTACGTCGCCTTGCGCCAGGGCGACGCCGTGGGATTGACGACCTTTGCCGCTGATCAGCATCGCTATCTGGCCCCCGTCAAAGGGCAGAGTCATTTGAACCTGCTGCTCAACACGGTTTATGACCTGCAAAGCACCCGGCATGCAGCAGACTACAGTACGGCAGTGCGCCAGGTGCTGGCACGACAGAAACGCCGGGCTCTGGTGATTCTGGTGACCAATCTGCGCGATGAAGACGATGAGGAATTACCGGCAGCCGTGAAGCAGCTCAGCCGTCAGCATCGGGTATTGGTGGCCAGTCTGCGCGAGGAGGTACTGGATAATCTGCGCCAGTCGTCGGTACAGACCTACGATCAGGCACTGGCTTATTGCGGGACAATCGACTTCGGCAATGCGAGGGCCGGTCTGCATGAACGCCTGGCAGCCCAGGGCATACCGGTCATGGATGTGCGCCCAGCAGAACTGGGCGCACAACTGGTCACTCGTTACTTGAGCTGGAAGAAAGCCGGAACACTGTAAATTGCCTGCGTCAGGCTGAAGCTTCTACGAGGTAGAAGCAGAAGTATTGGCGCAGTGCATCGGCAAGGTCACGATAGCCCTCAGGCACCGTGTTCAATGTAAAACCCGAATTGTAATTTCCAGGTGTTTCATCTTCGTGGCACCACAGACAAGTGGCTTTTACGTCGACTACTTTTTGCCCTTCTGCGTTGGCAGGCATCTTCATGCGCAAATCGAATATGGCACCGACCAGCAGAGGCAAATCACTGATGAGCATCAACCCCTCTTCGGAGACATTGCCCAGCCAACCCATTGATTTGCCCGTGTGGCGATTCGAGACCTGAAGATAATCTTGCAGTTGGTGACGTTCAATCCTTCGATTCCTTAGCATCTCAGCCGCCTTCTGAACTATTGGGCGTGATCCTGCACGCAAACAATTCAAATTCCATGGGGCTACCACCCACTCATGCCACATGGAAAGCCCTTGAAACAGGTTTAGCTCTGTACATTTCATTCCCTTGACACAGAGCCTAGCCGAGATTTTTCTAACATCCACCCGAAAACACTACTTTTCCCCCAATCGGGTGTAATCATTTTGAAGCAGGGAAAGGCTTGGCAGGCTGTCCGGCAAGGTTGTGGCCCAGTTGTGCCAACGTATCGAGACGGGCGCGTGCGCGGTAGGCATATTCACTCGATGGATATCTGGCAATCAGGAACTGATAGGTCTGCACCGCATCGACATACAGCTTCTGGCGCTCCAGGCATTGGCCGCGCAGCATCGACACCTCAGGCCATACGTAAGAGCGTTCGCGGCTCTGGCGCTCGACCTTCGACAGCGACAGCATCACACTGTCGCAATCGCCACGCTCATAAGCGTGATAAGCCTCGTTGAGGTTGGCGTTCATCGCCCAACGGGTACAGCCACTGACAGCAACCAGTAATACAAGAATCGTTAGAATGCGCATGAGAGTCTCCTGTTCTGTGCCTTGATATCGGCCTGCTGCCCCTTTTCTTCAGGGCAGATTCAACACCGATCATCAGCCGATTGCCCTGTCGATTCCCGAAGAGGTAGTGCAAAGGAACAATGACTACAGCCCCGGACAGGAGTAGCCTCTCGCTGCGCTTCAATTAAGGAGTTTGTGCATGACCGTTCGCCGCACCAAAATCGTTGCCACACTTGGCCCTGCCAGTAACTCGCCAGAAGTCATCGAACAACTCATTCTCTCGGGACTGGACGTTGCTCGCCTGAACTTCTCCCACGGCAGCCCGGATGAGCACAAGGCACGCGCCAGGCTGATCCGTGAAATCGCCGCCAGACACGGGCGTTTCGTTGCCCTGCTGGGTGACCTGCAAGGTCCGAAAATCCGCATTGCCAAGTTCGCCAACAAACGAATAGAGCTGAAGGTCGGTGACAAGTTCACCTTCTCGACCTCTCATCCACTGACCGACGGCAATCAGGAAGTCGTGGGCATCGATTACCCCGATCTGGTCAAGGACTGCGGCGTAGGCGACGAACTGCTGCTCGACGACGGTCGCGTGGTCATGCGCGTCGATACACAAACCGCGACCGAGCTGCATTGCACCGTCACCATCGGTGGCCCGCTCTCGGACCACAAAGGCATCAACCGTCGCGGTGGTGGCCTGACGGCACCGGCGCTGACCGAGAAAGACAAGCAGGACATCAAGCTGGCTGCCGAAATGGAGCTGGACTATCTGGCCGTTTCCTTCCCGCGCGATGCTGCGGATATGGAATACGCTCGCAAACTGCGCGACGAAGCCGGTGGTACTGCCTGGCTGGTCGCCAAGATCGAGCGCGCCGAAGCCGTTGCCAACGATGAAGTGCTCGACGAACTGATTCGCGCCAGCGATGCCGTGATGGTTGCCCGTGGCGACCTGGGCGTTGAAATCGGTGATGCAGAGCTGGTTGCCGTCCAGAAACGCATCATCCTGCACGCACGTCGCCACAACAAGGCGGTGATCGTTGCCACGCAAATGATGGAGTCGATGATCTCCAGTCCGATGCCGACCCGTGCCGAAGTGTCCGACGTGGCCAACGCCGTGCTCGACTACACCGACGCCGTGATGCTCTCGGCCGAAAGTGCTGCCGGTTCCTATCCGGTCGAAGCCGTTCAGGCCATGGCCCGTATCTGCCTGGGCGCTGAAAAGCACCCGACCGGCAAGACCTCCAGCCACCGCATCGGTCACTCGTTCACGCGCTGTGACGAAAGCATCGCGCTGGCCGCCATGTACACCGCCAACCACTTCCCGGGCGTCAAGGCGATCATCGCCCTGACCGAAAGTGGCTACACCCCGCTGATCATGTCGCGTATCCGTTCCTCGGTGCCGATCTATGCGTTCTCCCCGCACCGCGAAACCCAGGCGCGCGCCGCCATGTTCCGTGGCGTCTACACCGTGCCTTTCGACCCGGCGAACCTGCCGCCAGGTCAGGTCAGTCAGTCCGCTGTGGACGAACTGCTCAAGCGCGGTCTGATCGAACAAGGCGACTGGGTCATCCTGACCAAGGGCGACAGCTACCACACCATCGGTGGCACCAACGGCATGAAAATCCTGCACGTTGGCGATCCATTGGTCTGATAGACCGCAAGCAGTAGACAAAAGCCCCGGCGCGCAAGCGTCCGGGGCTTTTTCATGGTGCAGCGATCGCGATCGTGCCCATGGCCTGTCATTTCTGACAGTTGCCCCCCTGTTTGCCTCATGGCACCGTAAAGTTCTTCCGGTACTCGGTGACCGGAAATCAATCACATACGGCGTTCAGGATGAACGTTGCAGAGTTGAGGGAATAAGCTCATGACTACAAAAAAATCACCGCTGGCCGCTGGCGACCTTGATCCTGACTTTGCTGAAAACGGCATTCTGCTTACGCATTTCGGGCCGGAAACGCTCAATGCCGCAGTGCTTGGGGTCAACCTTGCTCCTGATGGCAAACTGTTGATATCCGGTTATCGCGGCCAGAATGACTATGCACTGGCCCGCCTGAATCCCGACGGTACACCTGACCAGAGCTTTGGCAATGCCGGAATCGTGCTCGGGCAGTTCAGGGCGGGCCTCGAATCGGCAGCCGCCGCAACCTTTGTCACAGCAGACGATAAATTGCTACTGGTCGGGAAAGTCTATATCGACGCGCTCGTCGATTACCGAGCGGTGACCCGACTTAATAGCGACGGCAGCCTCGATACCCGTTTCGGTGACCAAGGCTCTGTCATCCTGGACCTGCCGCTCGAAAAAAACGCGACTGAATCCACCCGTTTTGCACGCGATCCCGAAACGCTGCAGAACGCGTCCTCAACGGTCAGTGCCCTGCTCCAGTCGGATGGCAAAATCGTCGTCAGCGACACGTTTCGTGATATCGCTGTCACATTCCGTCTGACTCCAGACGGTTCGCTGGATACCTCCTTCAATGGCACGGGCTATGTGACCCTGGGTTTCCCGGACAGCCTGACCAGACTTGAACCTCTGTATGTCGAAAACAGCAAAATCATCATCGCCGGTACTTATCGGTATACCCCGACCGTTGAAGCTCGTCCGCTGGTGGTTCGCTATAACACCGATGGCTCGCTGGACAGTAGTTTTGGAGAAAATGGCATTTTTATCGTTCCGCCCGAAAACACCGATGCCCAGTCAGCTCAATGCCTGGACATATTCAGAGAGTCCAACGGCAATATTCTGGGGGTCGGCAGCACTATCGTAGCCCCCCTCAAGTCGGTGTTGCTGGGCCTGGATAAAGACGGCTCGATGGACCCTGCGTTCAACGGCGGCCAAGCGCTGTTTACCGAAATCGGCGAGCAAGGCAGTCAATGGAACAATGCCGCTCTGGACAGCCGCTCGGGCCTGAATGTCGTGCTCGGCGGTACCTTGGGAAGCGCGTCAGAGGCAATCGTAGGACGCCTTGATAATCGGGGCGTGTGGGACACTCAGTTCGGCGCCTCTCAAGGCTGGGTCAGGATCGCGGCAGGAACTGGACACACCCTTAATTACGATGTTGCTGTCCAGGACGACGGCAACATCCTGGTGGCAGGAGCCCTCATCTCGGACAGCGGGTTGTTCAAAGGCTTTGTCTTCAGAGTATTGGGATAACGCTTTATATACCTGCGCTATCCCTAGCGGTAAACGCATCGGCCAACACCCGGTTACGTGGCACCCCCGCCAGATACAAGGCCTTGGCGAAAGTCTCGACACTGACCGGGCTGCCGCAGACCAGTGCCACGGCCTGACGGCAGATCAAGCGCACTTCACCCAGAGCGCTCTGCAACTCATCAGAAGTCAACAGACGGACCTGTAATTGCGGATGCGCCTTAGCCACACGTCGTAATTCGTCAGTCAGATAATGCTCGCTGCACTCACGGGCCTGATGCAGCAGATAAATGGCACCTTGATGCTCCTGACGCAACGCCTCACGCAACACGCCCCACAACGGACCGAGGCCGGTGCCGGCAGCCAGCAGCAACAGCAGACGATCCTGCCAGTCGGGGTCGTATTGCAAGGCACCGCCACGCAGTTCTCCAAGCCTTATGGCATCGCCCACGTGCAACTGCCGCGCAGCGTCGCAGAAGGCGCCGGGCAAACGGCAGTCGAGATGAAACTCCAGAAAGGCGTCTTCACCGGGCAGGCTGGCCAGGGAGTACGGGCGGGCAATACCGTCGCTCGTCCACAAAACCTGATGCTGCCCGGCGCGATAACGCAACGGGCGATCCGGCTCCAGACGCAGGCGCAGCACTGTCGGGCTCAGCCAGTCGCAACCCGACACCCGGGCGGGCAGACCGTCGCGCACGGGGTCGAATACTTCTACTTTCAGATCTTCGACAACCCGGCACTGGCACGCCAGACGCCAGCCCTGCTGACGCTTGCCGCAGTCCAGCGCATCGGGTTTGTCATCCGCAGGTTCGCCTTCGACACAACGCACCAGACAGGCATGGCAACTGCCCGCCCGACAGCTGTAGGGCACGGCAACGCCCGCCTGATTCAGGGCATCGAGCAGATTACTGGCCTCAGTCACCGGCCAGTGCCGGTCGCCGACATGTATCTCAGGCATCGAAAAGTTCCAGGCCCTGCGCAGAAAATATTCGCGATTGTACAGGTTGGCCGATTGGGCGGGTTATACTGCCGCGCCTTTTTGCGCCCGCTACGGCTAACCTGACAACTCTGGCTCCTGCCGCTGCGCCAGATGTCCGCCGATAGCGTAATTGAATGTTCCCGTCCCAACAGAGGAGCGCGCCGCATGACCGTGATCAAGCAAGACGACCTGATTCAGAGCGTTGCAGACGCCCTGCAATTCATTTCCTATTACCACCCCGTTGATTTCATCCAGGCCATGCATGAGGCCTATCTGCGTGAAGAGTCCCCGGCTGCACGCGACTCCATCGCCCAGATCCTGATCAACTCGCGTATGTGTGCAACCGGTCATCGTCCGATCTGCCAGGACACCGGTATCGTCACCGTGTTCGTGCGTGTCGGCATGGACGTGCGCTGGGATGGCGCCACCATGAGCCTGGACGACATGATCAACGAGGGCGTGCGTCGCGCCTACAACCTGCCCGAAAACGTCCTGCGCGCCTCGATCCTCGCCGACCCGGCAGGCGCTCGCAAGAACACCAAGGACAACACCCCGGCGGTCATCCATTACTCCATCGTGCCGGGTAACACCGTCGAAGTGGATGTCGCGGCCAAAGGCGGCGGCTCGGAAAACAAGTCGAAAATGGCGATGCTCAACCCGTCCGACTCCATCGTCGACTGGGTACTGAAAACCGTTCCGACCATGGGCGCTGGCTGGTGCCCGCCTGGCATGCTCGGTATCGGCATCGGCGGTACCGCCGAGAAAGCTGCGGTCATGGCCAAGGAAGTGTTGATGGAATCCATCGACATTCACGAGCTCAAGGCTCGTGGCCCGCAGAACCGTATCGAAGAAATCCGTCTGGAGCTGTTCGAGAAGGTCAACCAGTTGGGCATCGGTGCTCAGGGCCTGGGCGGTCTGACCACCGTGCTCGACGTCAAGATCATGGACTACCCGACCCACGCCGCTTCGTTGCCGGTGTGCATGATCCCGAACTGCGCCGCGACCCGCCATGCGCATTTCGTTCTGGATGGGTCAGGCCCGGCTTCCCTGGAAGCGCCGCCGCTGGATGCCTACCCGGAAATCGTCTGGGAAGCAGGTCCTTCGGCCCGCCGCGTCAACCTCGACACCCTGACCCCGGAAGAAGTGCAAAGCTGGCAGCCGGGCGAAACCGTCCTGCTCAACGGCAAGATGCTCACCGGTCGCGACGCTGCGCACAAACGCATGGTCGAGATGCTGAACAAGGGCGAAACCCTGCCGGTGGACCTCAAGGGTCGCTTCATCTACTACGTTGGCCCGGTTGATCCGGTACGCGAAGAAGTGGTTGGCCCGGCAGGCCCGACCACTGCCACGCGCATGGACAAGTTCACCCGCCAGATCCTGGAACAGACCGGCCTGCTGGGCATGATCGGCAAATCCGAGCGCGGCCCGACCGCTATCGACGCGATCAAGGACAACAAGGCTGTTTACCTGATGGCCGTCGGTGGCGCTGCCTACCTCGTGGCTCAGGCGATCAAGAAATCCAAGGTCCTGGCGTTTGCCGAACTGGGCATGGAAGCGATCTACGAATTCGAGGTCAAGGACATGCCGGTCACTGTCGCGGTCGACAGCAAAGGCGAATCCGTCCACATCACCGGCCCGCAGATCTGGCAGAAAAAGATCAGCGACAGCCTGGCGGTGGAAGTGCAGTAAGTCGGGCTTGCCCGTTCAAGAAACCCGGTTGAATACCGGGTTTCTTTTTTAGGCTCTGTACGAAATGTTTTCGAGCGAAGGTGAGGCAAGGCAAAAACAGGCGAGGAACGGTCGGAGTCGCGCTCGACTTTACTGGTGTAAATGAGCATTCCGATCGGACTCGCGCACGAGCTTGTTTTTAACGCAGCATCATCGAGCGCAGATACATTTCGTACAGAGCCTAGCAGGTTTATCCCGGATGAAACTGCCCCCACGACTGCAGTCGGGTGGTCATACTTTTTCTGGACAGGAACAGCCCAAGCGCGGCAATTCAGCATTGCGTCGTAGAAGGTTGGCCCTTACAGCCGGGTCGCTCAAACGCTCCACCCTGATATCCTCCTCCCTGCGCACCTCGAAAAGCTTCATCAACTCATCCTTCTTGACCAATCCTCGCAACGCCACATCCTGGGTGCGGGAATAGATATAGTCGTTCTCCCGCCCCTCGCTCAGGCTTTGCGAAGACAGCGCCAGTTGATCAAGGTGTGCGTTGAACTCCTTTCTATCAAGGTTGGTCCGGCTCTCTTTGATGAACGTCGAGTTCAGATAGGCAAAATCCTTGGTACTGTCTTTAGGAAGCACATGAGAAAGCTCATGGCTAACGACCAATGCGGTCCCCATGGCATGTTTATCAAGCAACGAGTCTGAGAGAAATATTCTCTTATGGGGATCTGAAGGCGTCACATACGCATGCCCCATGGAGCCGGACACGACTGCAAACTGGTGATACCTTTCACCTTCGCGGTACTCCTGCACAATGTCATTCAAGGATGTGTAGCTTTCAGCCAGACTCGGCAAATGCTTTAACGACTCGGCTCCCACAGTAATACCGACCCATTGCCTCGTATCGGCTCCCGGGGCCGATGTATTCAGTTCGGCCATGGCACCTTGATAGGAAATCTGCACAAGCTCGAGCACCTGTTCATATTGTTAGATTCTAAAGGGGCGTGAGGAATTTTTCGCATGTAACATATGTAGCCTGTAAGCTGAGAATGTCAGACTGTCAGCATTCTCCGCAGAAATTTCAGCAGCGATGCCGGGGTTTCGGTTGAATTCATTGAGGGCGCTTTGTAAATCCATAATACTCTCAGGGGACGGGTGAAGAGACTTGATTCGATTTATGAATGCATTGCTCAGCTGTTCGAATCTTGAGAAGTAAACAGGGTTCATGCCGCCTCCGGTTATTATTTCTGCAACGGCTTGATGGGCGTTCTGGTTGAGTGTATTTCCTCCGAGAGCCAGGTCTGATGCGCTCAGGTTAAAAAGGTAGTAATAGTCGTTTGTGTGAGGTCCTTTCGTTTTGCTTCCACTGATATCTTTTAAATGAGAGACTTCGTGACCAATCACCAAAGGTAACTCACTGGTGTTCATATTGTTGAGATCTATGGCTATACGGCCGTGAGGGTCATCGTCAGAGACAAACGCTTGAGTCGGCATCATGGCTGATGTGACACCGATAAATTTGTCCTCTCCCAGTTCCCCTTTGTACTCGGAAATCAGGGAGTGGATTTTCTCCCATGACTCTATGATGCGAGGGGTGACTTTTTTATGCTCGTAACCAAAAAAACTGCGCATGACAGGGGTGGTTTGCTCAGGGTTTGATTTAATTATGTGTAATGCGTTTTTATAAACTTCACGAGCTTCTTCTAGTGATTTTATTAAATACTCTCTCTGACTCTCAGGAAACTCACTCAGGCCGCGATAATGAATGGTGTATCCGAACGCTTCCATGATGAGTTCGGTAATGTCGCCTTTTTCTTTATAAATTCTGCCGTCCACATCCGTATGAGTGATGGGGGCATTGACCACAAAACAAAAAAAATTCAACCCGTTTACATTTCCCGCCGGGTCGGGATTTATCCAGTGTTGCAACCACGGCGCGTAATACCTGAAACCGTAGTAATACAACCCGCCTGCATCGCGTTCTTTGCCCGAATAGCGCACGGTTTTGTACTTGGCCTCCACGACACTGCGCGCCGCCCACCATACCGTCCCGCCAAACGGGTAATAACTTTCCTGGCTGATCAGGCTGCCTTGTTGATCCAGCTCCAGCGTACTCGACCCCAGATGATCACTCAGGCTGTAACGGATCTGATCGTTGGCAATGCCGTTCGGCTGGCTGGCCTGCCAGTGCAGCACCCGTGCGTTTCGGGCATTGATGACATGCAGGATTTCGCCATCGGCAGTGGTGCGGATTTCCAGGCCTGGCAGGTAACGGACTTCATTGGTTAACGTGCGGCTGGAGGTTTGGCTGCTGTTGATCTTGCGGCAACGCTGGCCCTGAGCATCGTAGATATAGCGCTCATGATCGCTGGCTTGGGTGGCTCGCGTAACCGTTGTGATCCGTTGCAGTTGGTTGCGTATGTCCCATTCCAGCGTCTGGCCTCGTATCAGGTGCAGCAGGTTGCCGTTGGCATCGAAGCCGTCGCTGAAATCCACATCCACTTCATCTTGGGGCAGGCTGCGGTTGCTGTCCGGCGCGACGCGCAGGGTACGGGTAAAGGACTGCGCGCCGACATGACGCAGCTGTAACAGGTTGCCAGCTGCATCGTAATCGTAGGTTTGGGTGTAGTTGCTGACCTGATTGGGGTCGGGCGGCAAGGCTTGCAAACCGGGCAGTTCAGGGCCGTGGCTGGCACCGGCATTCACCTCGCGGCCTGTGGCTTCGATCAGTTGATACAGGGTGTCGTATCTGTAGACATTGGCTGGCTCGACACGCTGGTTGGCGAAGAAGCGAACCGGCTGTGCGGTGTCTTCTATCTGCACGATATTGCCGACCGGATCGTACATGTAGGTGAGGTGCTGTAACAGCGAGGCACTGCGCTCCATTAACCGACCATCCTGCGGATCGTAAAGGGCGTGACTGACGACGCCATTGCCTGCCGTTTCCTGCTCGGCCTGATCGAAGGCGTTGTAATGAATGTCACTGACCAGCACCTGCGCTTGCTCAGCTCCGGCCAGTGTCAGATCGACGGTTTTCAACTGACCGGCCACGGTCTGCCTGAAGTTCTGTGTATGGCCCATGGCATCGGTTTGTGTGATGGCTTCACCCAGAGCATTGAGCCTCCACTGCGTTTGCAGGGCAGTGTCTTCCAACAGAGCATCACGCTCAGCCTCGGCCAGTGGCCAATCCGGCATTTCCACATCCAGCAGAAAACGCCGAATCTCGCTCAAGGGCGAACCGGGCAAACCGTAATCCAGCCAATAACGAGTACCCGCCGTATCGTCATGACGAACCACCTGATTGCACTGGTTATGCTCAAACGCATCCGCTTCGCCATAGCTCAAGCGCTCGCTAACTCGTCCTTGCTCAGTGATCGTCAGTGGCCGCAGCAAAGCGTCATATTCAACTTGCCGCTGACTGCCTCGCCCGTCCCATCCCTCAACGATCTGGCCTGACTCGCCCAGCAGCCCGAGCCGCCAGCCGGCATCGACACTGTCGCTAAGCAGGCCCTGGCCGCCAAGGCTGTAAATCGTATTGAGGTTGGAATGCGTCAGGCGCGGGTCACGCTGGCTGACCAGACGTCCCGCTACGTCATAGCGTTGATGGGTTACGCGCGCCTCGACAGGCTGATCCACTACGCTGCGATACAACGCAACGCTGCTAATTACCAAACCTCGCGGATCAATGACGCCCAATGCGGGTGTATGAGTGTGCAGCGTCATGTTCATTCGCAAGCGTCCCTGTTTGCACTCTGCAATGAGTCTAGTCCAGGGCTGCATGGCCGGTTTGGGCCATACGTCAAAATCCGGTAGAAGCGGATTTATCCGCGAAGAGGCCGGTACATCCGCAAGATATGTGGCGACAGGAATGCAGACTTCGCGAATAAATTCGCTTACGGGTTACAGGCAGGCGATGGAGCGGTCGACCATGGCCTTGGCCATTTCCGCCAGATGCAGCACCGAGAAGGCCAGATCACGGCCTCGGCCCTGGGCGCTATCGCCGGATTCGTAGGCCGTGGTGATGATGCAACGCAGCAGGTCGGAGGCGTAGTTGAGCGCTTCTTCCTGGTTCACGGCTTCGTTGACGATGAACAGTGCGGTGGGTGGGTCGGGTATGACTTTATCGAGCATTTGCGTAACTCCAGGCTTGTTGAAGGAGCCGCCACATATCGCTACCAACGATTAGGGTGGCGGCCGTACGCAAGTTGGTAGACCGGCAGCCTGGCACACCGGTGCGTCCAAAGACGCCGAGCGCACGGCCACCATAAACGCAAGCCGTAAAAACGCGCCCCGTAGAAGGTGGCGCATTGCGCCGGGCTGCTCAGGTCTACCAAACCTGATCGCTGATTTTGCAGCGACCGGTGCAGCCTAGAGAGCCCAATGACGTGGCGCAAGGGCTCGGGATTTTCTCGGAAATTTCCCTCAAGGGAAAGAGAGGCATCCCGCCATTTCGAGCCAATAACCGAAAGATCGAAGAGCGCTTGAAGGTCCTGTCGCCATAAAAACGCTTTCATTTATCGCTAATCGAACCGTTTACGCCCCCTTTCATAAACCACTGTTTTATCTGAAAAAATCAAAATCCTCTGCGGCTCACTGTCATTTCTGTCAGATGACAGAAGCCCCGGATTGAAAAAAGCTGTCAGTCATCCTGCATGGAGCACTGACATGTCTGACCAACCCTTTTCCTTGTTACAAAATCTCGCCAAGGCAGAAACCTCCTCCTCTGAACGCACGGATGACAAAGTGGCTTTTGTCAGTGCCATGGAAAAAATGGGGATCAGTTCGGTATTCGATATCGTGCGCCGCGCCAAACCGGCTTTCGTGCGCGAACTGCTTCAGTACAGTGATGCCAACGGTGATCTGGCCTACGAGAATGCCCGCTGTTACGCCACCCAGATCGTGCGCCTGTACCGCAACCAACTGGTGTCCTCCGGGCGCACTCAGACCCTGACCCAGCGCACGGGTGTGCGTTCGCTGGTGGATATCGGCCCCAGCTTTCCCAACCTGTTCAAAGAGAACTGGGATCTGTTTTGCAAAGTGGGAGCCATTGAAGCCAGGGACTCTCCCGCCGCCTACCTCACCGCTCTCTACCGCTTCGCAATGGAAGAGCTGGAAGGCAGTAGCGCCGAACCCGACCGTATTCACCTGAATACCCGTCGCCCTGACCTGAAAGACCTGTTGATCGATAATCAGACGACCTACACCTCGATCCCCACTCTTGAAATCGTCAACACGGTATTGGAAAAGGCCATTGGTGCCTACACAAACACGGTCGAGGGGCTCAAGGGCAAGAGCATTTATCAACTGGTCGCCGAGAAGCAGCACCCTTTCCAGTTTCCCTACAATTTTCATCATCGACAGATCAGCCTGGGGCTCGCGGGCAAGAAGCCGATCCTCGGAGAGTTGAGCTACCGCATCAGCTTTCAGGTCCCCGCCACCTCGCCGGGCAGCAATGCTTATGGTGCGGTGCAATCGGGCAGTGCCTGGGCACAGATAATGATGAGCGGCACGGGGCCGGAGCAGCAGGCGCTTGTACTGGCTCCGGCCTTGCCGGAAGCGGACGAATCCCTGATCACGCAGTTCTTCAAGAACAAATACGGCACCCTGTACGTCAGCGGAGCGGGCAATCCGCTGAACTCGCTCAAGATATTCAATGAAAAAACCGGTCTGTCAGGTAATGCCGTAGAGGCGCTGCTGGCGACAGGAGACCACTCTCCTCACCCCTCACCCAATGTTCAGGCAGCAGGTGCCGCCAGCACTCCGCAAACCGCACAGCCGACCGATAGCGACATTGCCGCGGCCCATTCGGCCAAATACGGTGCCAGCTACGTCAATGGCCCGACAGACACTGCCGCCATGGAGCTGGGCCTGGATGCGCAACAGAAACGTCAGTTGCTCAATACCAGCCTGGATCGTTTCGACCGCATGCAGCGCATGATTCGTCTGCAACGCTGGCTGAATATCCCGTTCGCACAGCTCGACACTCTGCTCATGGCGATCATCCGTTCCGAGGGGGCGGCCAATCCCGGTAACGCGCTGACCGAGAACACCCTGCGCGCGCTGGGCGTCTATCGCTACCTGAACCGACGCTATTCGATTGAGCCGCAAGAGTTTGCCGGTTTCTTTCATCAGTTGAGCGCCTATACCAGCCAAGGGCACTTATCGATGTTCGACCGGGTCTTCAACAACCCGGTGCTGTTCGACACGCCGCTGGTCCTGGACGGGAGGCAGGTCTGGCTGACCAGCGGAGACAGCCCTAGCAACAAGACCCTCACACAGATCTGTGCCGCATTAGGTCTGGAACATACTCGGGAAAGCCTGTGGCCGATTCTTATCGATACCCGAAATGCCTATGCCGGCGCAGACCAGGCCTTCAGACGCACCCTGTCGATGATATCCTCCATGTATCGTCAGACCCGCATCGCTTCGATGTTCGGCCTGACAGCACCGGCCAGCCGTGCGCTGGTCGATCTGTTGGGGGGTGAGTCCTATCGCAGTCTGGTCGTGAAAGGGACGATCAGAAATGCTGTCGGCGAAACAGCGGACCAGGCCTCTGCCCCCGATGTCCTGGACATTCTCATGCAACTGGACTGGGCCGTAGACTGGCTCAACGAAACCGGTCGTGATGTATGGACGCTGCGCCGCCAACTGGCGGTCGATACCGTCGAACCCTCGGTTTCTCAATCGTTGCTCGACCAACTGGAGCAACTGGGCAAGGAAGCGCGCGAAACCGTACTGACCGGGCAACAGCTCAGCGCATTGAACCTGCCAGCCAAGGATGACAATGACGTCGCCATCGACTGGTGGGGAAGCGTGCTCGCCCCGCTCATCGAAGCCCATGGTCTGGTCAAGGCGCTGCCCTTGACCCTGGAGGGCAACGTTGCAGACGACATGGACGCACTGCTCGCCGTACAGCTAGAGCCGGTCGCTCTCGATGCGCCCAGCAAAGAGATGGCCAGGACCCGGCTCGGCGAATTTCTGTTCAAAGGCTACGTCATTCAGCACCGCTTGATGGAAGGTCTGCTGCAGTCCAGCGCCGGGGTGCCGCTGGATCGCTGCGAAACAATCATGCGCTGGGCCGGCACCAGCGCCGACGTCTTCCTGGGACAAGCCATCGACACCGCGACAGGTGCCAGCCTCAGCCTGCCGCTGATTGACGGCAGCCAGGAACTGATCGACACGTTGATGACCCTGCATCGCTATGCCGAGGTCAATCAGCAACTGGGCCTCAGCGCCCAGGCGTTGCGCACCTTTCTGGTCAATCCCGCATGGCTGCATGCCAGCCTGGCCGCCCCGCTGCCGCTTTCGCTGACCAGCCTCTATGTTCTGGATCGTTACCGGCACTTGCGTGACAACTGCGAACAGCCGGAAGCGACCTTGCTGGCTTATTTCTTACTGGCCAACAACGGCGGCACACCGGATCAATGCGATGCGCAACTGGCAGTGCTGACAGGCTGGAGCACAACCGAACTGGCCAGAGCGCGCACGCAGTTGGGAAGCATCGCCAAGTCCATGCACCAGGTGGACTGGATAAAACGCATGCAGGATACCTGCAACTCGACGGGCCTCAGTGCCGATCAACTGCTGGACGCAACGGAATTGACCAGCGCCAGCACCATCGACCAATGGAAACAGGTGGGAGATGCCGTCATGGGCACGAATCGTTAACCCGCGCCTCAGCCCTCTTATCATCGATTGCCATGGAGGCAACACACATGTCCCTTTCCGTTGAAAGCCAGCTCAATGAGTCCTTTCGGGACGCGCTGGTGGAGTACTACCTGGGGGAGGTCGTTCCCAATTCAGCCTTGCTGATCCAGCTGGGCCTGGACCAGCGCCTGAAAACCGCCAACGATCTCTATGAGTTCTTCCTGCTCGACAATCAGGTCTGCAATGAGGTGGAAACCAGCCCTGTAGCCTCGGCGATTGCCAGCCTTCAGCAGTACATCAACGGTGCCTTGCTGGGTATGGAGCCGGGATACGAACGGCTGGACCCCACTCAGGCACACTTCGTCGAATGGCGCGACCGCAGCAGCCAATACCCGATCTGGGCCGCCAACATGCAACTGGCCCTGTACCCGGAAGTTTTCATCTCGCCGGCGCTGCGCCTCAAGAAGTCCGGTTACTTCACGCAACTGGAAAACGACATCAACCAGAACAAGATCAGTATCGATACCACTCAGGAAGCCGTGAAGTCTTATCTGGCCAGCTTCGAGGAAGTGGCCAATCTCACCATCATCAATGGTTACATCGACAGCACCCGGTTCGCCGAAGGCAAGTATTACTTCATCGGCAAATCCCGCGCCGAAAACATCTATTACTGGCGCATGGTCGACATGAACGAACGGGCCTATCTGGAAGGCACCGATGGTCCCAGACATGATCACCCGACACCGGGTGCCTGGTCGGACTGGAAACGCGCGGACATCGGCGTCAACGCCACCACCCTGGAACGCACCCTGCGGCCGGTATTCTTCAACAACCGGCTATTCGTGACCTGGGTCGACATCATCGATGTTGCAGGCGAAGCGAAGATCTCCGGTTCTGCCGAAGCTCCCACGGTGACCACAACCGACCAGGTACAACTGGTGTTCAACATGTCGTACAAGAAATACGACGACTCCTGGAGTGCTCCTCAGCCTTATATGAGCGTGGTGAGTGCCAGTGTACTCACCAGAGCCGACAAGACCATCGACCTGAAAAGAGACCTCAATAGCATTGCAACTTTCGATATATCCGCCTCGCCGGAATCGCTGTTCATTGCCATGTATGCCGGGGAAATACTGAGCGCAGGCGATACGGATGGAGGAACATCCGACTATGCCTTCCTGCATACCGCGTTTGTGGACAAGAACTTCAACACGACCCGCGCCTTTCCCTCCAAAGGTCTGGTCGATAAAGACTACGATCCGGCCACCGCCGAACCCAACGAGTTACGTATCAGAAAAACCTGCTGGGTATTTGCCCTCAAGAACAAGGCCAACTTTCAATTTACCTGGAACATGCGGGTCGGCTTCAAGACCATTACCACATCGTCACCCGAGACGGGCACCGAGGATTGGGATTACAGAGGGTGGCAATCCAGAGTTCGCGCTCTGGAAGACCCGGCCAACAGGCTGCCCACCATAGATCACGCCAACTCAACCTTCCAGATCACCACGGATATCAATAAAAGCATCATTCCGGATGAGGATGAAAATGCGCCACCGCCGCTGACCATCGACATTGTTTTCCAGGGCGCAGAGGGCAGCATCGCTCTGCATCTGGTAGTCGGTAATCAGGTCGGCCTCTATAACAGACTGCTGGAAGGTTCGACCATAACTCTGCCGACCCCAGATGATTTCAACCTTCTGGCTTTGCAGTTCTTCATGTATACCAACTATGCAAACAAAGAGCCTTCGGGACTTGAAAACTTCATAGTCAACGCTACGTATTCTCCCTTTATTCTATTTGGTAGCACCAACGTAATCGATTGCAATGGGGGCTTCGTCAAGAATTACCTGATCCGTCTGGTAAATGGCGAAACACCTTATAGTGTCAGCGATGTCAAGACGGGAATAATATTGCTGGACTACCTTATTGCTGTACCAGCTACTCCGGCAATAGAGTTTTCCATCCCTGAGAAGTCGATAACGCTGGCCCAGTACTTCAGTCACCCGGCAGACATGAACAAGCCGTATGAGGCGCAACTGCATCTCAACAATGCCAGTCACGCGGACCAGATCCTGGCGCCCAGCCCCTACTCGGCAACCATATCGTTCGACAAGTCGACGTTACGCCCCAAGCTGCCCGCGACTTACATCGAAGGCTCCAATGCGTTCTACATCACCCATGGTGTCGGCATAAATGCCAAGGATGGAGGCTGGATTGCCAGCGCCATCAGATCCACAAAACTGGAACTCACCTGGGAATCCGAAGCCGGCACCGACCCGATAGCGCCAAAAATCAGCAAACGTACCGACCCGTTTCTGGGCATCGCCGAATACATCGACTTCTCTACCTCCAGTATCCAGTTCAGCGACAGCTCGACCACTGACAAGCGCGATCCGATCCGCATGAACACCCTGTTCGCCCGTGAGCTGATCAACAAGGCCAATATTGCTCTGGAAGCCTTGCTCTCCTGGGAAACCCAGCAACTTCAGGAGCCTCCAATCGGCACTGAAACCACATCGACCAAGATGGATTTCAAAGGGGCCAACGGCCTGTATTTCTGGGAGTTGTTCCTGCATCTGCCGTTCATGATTTCCCATCGCCTGAACCTGGAGCAGCGCTTTCAGGATGCCGAGTTCTGGCTGGCCTTCATTTTCGACCCGGGGCGCAAGGCCAGAAACGACGCTCCGGCCTACTGGAACGTGCGGCCACTCACCGAACTGCCTGACCCGGATTACTTTATGCGTGCGCCCATCGATCCGGACGGCATCGCCGCCAGCGATCCGGTCAGGTATCAGAAAGCCGTGTACTTCCACTACATCAAGAACCTCATCGATCGCGGGGACATGGCCTATCGGCAACTGACACCCGACAGCCTGGGCGAGGCCAAGCTCTGGTATGTGCGTACCCTTGACCTTCTGGGGCCACGTCCCGATACAGTGCTCACCAGCCGCTGGACACCGATCAAGTTGTCGGTCCTGGCGGCCTCGAGCAATCCGGGGCTGAGGGAATTTGAAAACCGGCTTATCGAGCAGGAAAGACAGGCTCGCCATGAAGGCGGTCAACTGCCGTTGCTGCGTCTGAGCACCTTCGGCAGCGACCCGACCCTGAGCGCAGAAGACACCGATCACTTTATCGTGCCCATGAATGCGGAACTGACCCGCTACTGGGACATGCTCGAATCGCGGCTGCATAACCTGCGGCATAACCTGACACTGGATGGCAAACCCCTGTCACTGCCGCTGTTCGCCGCACCATTGGACCCACGCGCCCTGCTGGCCGCCTATGCCAATGGTGCCACCGAAGGTGGCTCGGGCAGTCTTCTGGCACAGGAAACACCTCATTACCGTTATGCCGTGATGTTCAACCGGGCCAGTGCTGCGGTGGATAACCTGATCCAGTTTGGCTCAACCTTGCTGTCGATCATCGAACGCAAGGAACAGGGGCAACTGGCGGAACTGCAACAGCAGCAGGTGTGGGAGTTCGCGCAATACGCCATCGACCTGCAGCGGGAAGCTCAGAAAGTCGAAGTGGAAGCACGCAAGGCGTTGCAGGCCAGTCGAGATATTTCCGCTGCCAGAGCCGTTTTCTATGCAGGGTTGGCAGCGGAGAATGTCAGCCCCGCAGAAATCATCGCCGCTGCATCGCATCTGAGCGCCAGGGTTGCAAGCGGTGTTGCTGCCACCGCGACAGCCGTTTCGGCTGCACTCAAACCCAGTCCCAATCATGCTGGATTTCATGCCGGTGCAATCGGAGGAATGGCTGCTGGCGTCGCATCAGGAGGAGCCATGGGAGGCTTCCGTCTTGAGGGTGTTCCCGAAATGGTCGCCATCGGCGCACATGCCGTCGCCACCCTGAACGATGCCATTGGCGACGCTCTGGAACGCTCGGAAATATTCCGCCGCCGCCTGCAGGAATGGGAAAATGCTCGCGACCAGGCCAAACTCGAAGTCGATCAGATCGCCGCGCAACTGGCCGTCCACGATGCCCAGACCCGTGTCACGGCGCTGCAATTGCGTCAGGCCGAGGAAGCCAGGAAACAGGCAGAAGTCGTCCATGCCTTCCTCAACAAGCGCTTTACCAACAGCCAGCTTTACCAGTGGCTCAACGGCCAGTTCTCGACCTTTTACTACCAGGCTTACGACGCGACCTTTTCGCTGTGCCTGGCCGCACAGGCCTGTTGGCAATACGAGATTGCCGATTATTCGACAAGCTTCATCCAGCCCGCGGCCTGGAAAGATACCTGGCGCGGCCTGACCGCTGGCGAGTCGCTCAAGCTGAACCTGTTGCGCATGGATGCCGCGTATCTGGCCCGTCATGATCGCAAGCTGGAAATCGTCAAGACGGTGTCGGTGAAACAGTTGCCCGTTTCGACCGAGGACGATCCCAGCCTCAATATGGGGTGGGACGCCGTGGTCACCCGTCTGGCAGAAGAAGGCATCGTCGAATTCGAAATAACCCGCGCCATGCTCGATGCCGACTACCCCGGCCACTTCCTGCGCCGCATCAAACGCATCAGCGTTTCGTTGCCGGTGACGGTCGGTCCTTATCAGGATATTCGCGCCACCCTGACACAGAGCTGGAATGCCGTACAGATGAGCAGCCCCGACGGCCCGCTCAAGGAAAACATGCGCGCCAGCCAGCAGATCGCAGTGTCGACCGGTATCGATGACGACGGCCTGTTCGTTTTCAACTTCGATGACGAGCGTTACCTGCCCTTTGAAGGCACCGGTGCGATTTCCCGCTGGGCCCTGACCTTCAGTGCCGGGCAAGAAGAGATGATCGCTTCGATCACCGACATCATCGTACACGTGCGCTACACCGCAAAAAGCAGCTAGCGAGGGAGAGCCAGAGCCATGGATGCCCAAGAATCTTCACTACAGACATCTCAACCCGCTGTCATTACCCCGTCGCTGCCCAAGGGCGGCGGGGCCATTCAAAGTATCGGCAAAGGCTGGGGTGCCGTTGGCAGCAACGGCACCGCTTCCCTGGAGATCCCCCTGCCCGTCAGCCCTGGCCGAGGCTATGAGCCGGCGTTGTCGCTCAACTACCAGAGCAGCATCGGTAATGGCCTGTTCGGCCTGGGCTGGAACCTGAATATCGGCTGCGTGGCACGACGTGCCAGCAAAGGCGTGCCGACCTATACCGATGAGGATGTGATCCTCGGTCCCAACGGCGAAGTCTGGCTGCCCGAACGCGATGCCGACGGCACCATCCGCTTCACCCGTGTCAGCAGCTACAACGGCCATGACCTGGGCGTGACCTATCAAGTGGTTCGCTATTTTGCCAGGCTCGAAGGTGCATTCGAGCGGATCGAGCACTGGCGCATCGATACGGTCGATCCGGGCTTCTGGTTGATTCACGACGCCGACGGCAACCTGTACTTCTACGGCAAGAAAGCGAGTTCGCGCAGCACCGACCCTGCAGACTCCAACCGTGTCGCCGAATGGTTGCTGGAAGAAAGCATGAACCCTCTGGGCGAACACATCCTGTACGAATACAAGGCCGAGGACGAAGTCGGCCTTCCCGAAGATCATCCTCGGGACTTCATTGCCCAGTGCTATCTGTGGCGGGTTCGCTATGGCAACGCCCAGGCACATCCCGTGCTGTATCTGTGGGACGAAGACTCACTGGAAAACCTGCAATGGCACTTCGACCTGCTTTTCGACTATGGCGAACGCAGCACCGATCCGAAGGAAAAACCCACTTATGCCGAACAGGTTGCATGGCCGGTGCGCAGCGACCCGCATTCCAGCTTTGCCTATGGCTTCGAGCTGGGCAATCTGCGCTTGTGCCAGCAGGTCCTGATGTTTCATCACTTTCCGGACGAGCTCGAAGAATCCCCCTTGCTGGTCCAGCGCCTGCTGCTGGAGTACCAACAGACCAGTCTCAAGTACAACCTGCTGAGCGCCGCGCATGCCCAGGCCTGGGATGGAACGACGTCCAGGCAGCTTCAGCAGCAGCCGGCCATGCAGTTCAGCTACAGCCAGTTCAACACCGAGAACGACATTTACACGCCACTGGACCCCATGCCCGGTCTCAACGACGGCCAGAACTATCAAATGATCGATCTGTATGGCGACGGGCTGCCGGGCGTGCTTTATCAGAGCGACAAGAGCTGGTTCTATCGGGAACCGGTACATGCCGAATCGGGGGAGCCGGATACCGTGACCTATGCCCCTGCGCGGGAGTTGCCGGAGATTCCGGCGACCGACTCCAGCAAACCGGTGAACCAGACACTGCTGGACCTGACCGGTGACGGACGCCTGAACTGGCTTATCGCCCAGCCCGGCATGGCGGGCTTCCTCACTATCAACCCCGACCGTAGCTGGTCCGGCTTCACCCCCTTCCAGAGTTTCCCGGTCGAGTTCCAACACCCCAGGGGGCAACTGGCCGACCTGACCGGTGACGGCCTTTCCGACCTGGCCCTGATCGGCCCGCACAGTGCTCGCCTGTATGCCAATCGTCGAACCATAGGGTTCTCCGTGCCCATGGACGTTCCCCACGACGATGACCGCTTGCCCGTATTCAGCGACAGCCCCAACGAGCTGGTGGTGTTCAATGATCTGCTCGGCACAGGCCAGCAGCACCTGATCCGTATTAGACACAACGAAGCCCGCTTCTGGCCAAACATGGGAGGCGGACGCTTCGGCACGGGCAAGTTGTTCGCCAGCCTGCCGTTCGACTACGACACCTTCGATGCGCAACGGATCCGGCTCGCCGATCTGGATGGCTCGGGAGCCAGCGACCTGCTCTACCTTGAACCCGAAGGCATCCGGATTTTCATGAACGAAGGTGGCAATGCCTTCGCAGAGCCCTTCGAGCAAGCCTGGCCCGAAGGCATGTTGTATGACCGTTTCTGCCAGGTCAGCGCCGTCGACCTGCAAGGGCTGGGCTTTTCGAGTCTGGTGCTGACAGCACCACACATGGAGCCCCGCCACTGGACCCTGCATTATGCCGCCAACCGGGCAGGCCTGCTGCACAAGCCTTACCTGCTCAACGCCACGGATAACCACATGGGCGCAACGGGCGAAGTGACTTACCGCAGCTCGGCACAGGAATGGCTGGATGAGAAAAAAGCCTTGCAGGATGCCGGAAAAACTCCCGTCTCGTTCATGCCGTTTCCGCTTCATGTGGTCGTCCGGCAGACCCGCAAAGACATCGTGACCGGAACGACCCTGACCCAGCTTTTCAACTATCGCCAAGGTTTTTATGACCCGCAGGAACGAGAGTTTCGTGGCTTCGGTCTGGTCTTGCAGACCGACACGGAAAAACCGCCGCAGCAGCAGGAAGGCTTTACCGCCGGGGTCTTGAACAAGACCTGGTTTCACAACGGACGCACGGCAATCCCCACGGGCGACGACTACGACACCAGCGACCCTCAGGCCATACCGCTGGGCGAACACTTGCTGTCCGGTTACGACCCGGATACGCACACCGACCACTTGATCACCGATCCCGACGAAGCCACGCGCCAGGAAATGGCACGCGCACTCAGCGGCTCGCCACTGCGCACGGAGATCTTTGGTCTCGACGAAAATCAGCAACCGGACGTGCTGTATTCCGTGCAGGCGTATCGTTATCTGGTGCGCCAGCTTCAACCGCTCAACGCGCATCAGCCTTATGCGCTGATGCTGCCGCTGGAGCTGGAATCCATCACCTGGCAATACGAAGCCGAACAGCTCGATGACCCCATGTGTCAGCACAGCCTGAATCTGGCCTGGGACCTTTATGGCACTCTGACCCACAGCGTGGTCGTGAACTATGCCCGCCGCAAGAAACCGGGCGATACGCCGCCGTTCGAGGATCCCTATCAGCAGCAATGGTGGCAGGCCTCCCACGACGAAGCGCAGCAGTACTTCTATCTCAACGAGATGCGCAGCGAGTCCATCCATCTGGACGACCCACAGAGCTGGCGACTGGGCTTGCCGTACAGGGGACGCAGCAATGCCATGGTCGTTCCCGCCAGCGCCCTGTCACCCTCACAGATCAGCCATGAACGGTTCATCGATCCGCAGGGAACATTCGCCAGCCTGCCGCGCACACTCACCGCTCTTTCGGTCCAGCGCTACATCGGTTGCAGCGACGGAGAAGCGACCTTTCAGGCACTGACCGATGCAACCGAAAGCGCAGAGCTCGATGATCATGCCCTCAGCGCCTACGATCGGGTCATGGATTCCGCGCAGCTGACCGCCCGGCTGATAGAGGTGGGTTATCAGCAGATGCCGTCGTTTCTGCCGGATGACGGTTTGAACCTGTGGTCGGTCAAGCGGGGATTCGCCACCTATGCGGGGCCTGAAGGCTTCTATCGCATCATGACCTTCAGGCCGACACGCAGCCACGGCTGGAGCAGCGTCGAATACGACCCTTACTACCTGTTTGTGGCCAAGGTGACCGACCCGGTGGGTTGCAGCACCACGGCGAGCTACAACTACCGGGCGCTGCAAGTGTTCCGAATCGTCGACCCCAATCGCAACACCCAGGAGGCGGACTACGATGGATTCGGTCGCTTATGGGCCACCAGCTTCTACGGCACCGAACTTGGCCAGCCAGTCGGCTTTGATCCGCTGAACCCCGACAAGCGTTTCTGGGGTGGCAGTAATGCAGCCGTCAATGCCCCGGCGAATGCGCTGGCAAATTCGGCCAGCGTTTACTACTACGACGGCAATCTCATCATGGACCCGGGGACCATTCCCTTTGCCTGTGCAACCCTGCAGGCTGACCGTTACCCGGGCGATCCGGAAAAACAGATCCGCATCAGTCTGGTTTCGCTGGATGGCTTCGGACGCACCTTGCAGACCCGTCAACTGGTCGAAGACGGTGACGCCTATGCAGTCGATGCAAACGGTTATCTGGAGCTGGAAAACGGCAAGCCGAAGATCGTCCACGCCTCACCGCGCTGGAGAGTCAGCGAGCGCGTGGAATACAACAACAAGGGATTGGCGGTGCGAATCTATCGCCCCTACTTCGCCAACAGCCATGTGTACATCAAGGACGAACGCCTGCGTGAACACGGCCATTACGACCGCCAGTTCTACGACGCACTGGGACGCCCGACCATTACCCTCACCGCCAAGGGCTGGATGCGGCGCCAGACGTACAGGACCTGGTACACCATCAGCGAGGATGAGAACGATACGGCCGAAGAAATGCTGGCCCTGAAAGCAGCAGGTGAACAGGAATGAGCCATTCACTTCATGCACATACCCCTCTTGTCCGCACCCTGGATGGACGGGGGCTGACCCTGCGCGAAATCGCCTGGCGCAGGGTGCAGAGCGAGGAAGAACCGCAAGCCCTGATAAAGCGCATGGCCTACGACTCCGCCGGGCGTCTGACTGCGCTGTGGGATCCGCGTCTGTGGGCACTTGCAGAACAGGATGCTGCATCGCCAGCCAATCGCAGACATCATTACAACCTGGCCGGCATCCCGCTCTCGAGCAAGAGCGTCGACGCCGGGGAGGATCTTGCCCTGCTGGCCGAAGCCGGCAACGTCATTCAGAGCTGGGACGCGCGAGGCAGCGCCTGGCAAACCCGTTACGACCAATACCTCAGGCCTGTGGCGACAGTGGAAATCGATGACCGGCACAACAGCCGGACCATCACACGCCTGGTCTACGCCGATAACAGCGACGCCTCGGCAGAACATAACCAGTGCGGCCAACTGATCCGCCTGGATGACACGGCCGGCACATTACACTTTGCCGATTACGGAGTGCTCGGCCAGGTGCTCACGCTATCCCGGCAATTCCTGAAAACCCCGGAACTGCCTGACTGGACGGAAGCCACGGACTATCTCGACCTTGTGGAAAGCGAAGCCTTCACCACTCAATGGCAGTACAACGCGACAGGAGAACCAATACTTCAGACCGATGCCAGGGGCAATGCCCAACGTTTTGCCTATTCGGTCGCGGGAGAGCTGAGCGGCGTCTATCTGCGCCTGAATGCACAGAACGAAACCCCGCTTATGGACAGGATCAGCTACAACGCATTCGGCCAGGCTCAAGAGCAGACCGCTGGCAACGGCGTGGTCACCCGGAGCGTTTATGAAGCGTCCAGCGGTTTACTGCAAAGCGTGACCGCGGATCCTCTGCAATCTCTGCATTACAGCTATGATCCGGTCGGTAATATCCTGCAGATCGAAGACCGGGCTCAACCGGTGCGCTTCTTCGCCAACCAGCAGGTCGAGCCGATCAGCCATTATCGCTATGACACCCTGTATCAACTGATCGAAGCCACAGGCCGCGAGGTCAGTACCGGTGCCAGCCATGGTCCGGCCTTGCCGGGTCTGCAACCGTTGCCCCCCGATCCCAATCAGGTCAGCAACTACACCCGGCAATACGACTACGATGCGGCAGGCAACCTGTTGCAGATGCGTCATGTCGGCGCGCAAGCCTTCACTCGCACCATGCGCGTCGCACCGGACAGCAATCGCAGCCTGCCCGAGGGTGAAACCGATGCGGATTTTGCAACCGGCTTCGATGCCAACGGCAACCTGCTGCAACTGATACGCGGCCAGACACTGGAATGGGATCTGCGCAATCAATTGCAGCAGATCATCACCGTCACCCGCGCCACAGCCGCCAACGATCAAGAGCGCTATATCTACGACGCTCTGGGCCAGCGCTGCCGCAAGATCAGCAGCACCCAGACCGCCAGCCGTACCCTGCTCAACGAAGTCCGTTACCTGCCGGGGCTGGAGATCCGTACCAGCGCCGACGGTGAAATCCTGCACGTCATCACCGCCGACAAGGCGCAGGTGCTGCACTGGCAGGCAGGCAAGCCGGACGGCATCGCCAACGATCAGATTCGCTACAGCCTGACCGATCACCTGGGCTCCAGCACTCTGGAACTGGACCAGCAAGGCGGCCTGATCAGCCAGGAAAGTTATTACCCGTTCGGCGGCACGTCATGGTGGGCTGCACGTAGTGCGCTGGAAGCGAAATACAAGACAATTCGATATTCAGGCAAGGAACGCGATGCCAGCGGGTTGTATTACTACGGTTTCCGTTATTACGCACCGTGGCTACAACGCTGGATCAATCCCGATCCGTCGGGAGATATTGACGGATTGAATTTGTATCTGATGGTGAGCAACAACCCCATCGGCCTGGTCGATGCCGACGGAAGAATGGAATCGTCGGCCACTCAAAGAAAAGACCTGAAAGAGGCAAAGAACCTTCTTCTCCACAACATCCTGATTCATACACTCGCATTGGACATTACCGAAGAACGGGTCACAGCCGCCCGGTTACAGATATACAACTATCTGGACCCCGGCGAGCGCAAGCGGTCCGCTGCAAAACGCAGCAGTTCCTTGCTTGGAGGAGCGGCTGCCCAACTAGGAGGCTCCATAGGCGGCGGCGCTGCGGTAGGTGCCGCCGTCGGAGCCGTCACGTGTGGTCCCCTTGGGGTCGTAGTAGGAGGGATTGCGGGCGGTATAGCCGGTAGCCAGGCAGCAGGTTATGCCGCAGAAACCGCAGCGGAAAAACTTGAATTGACGACGGCGGTCAATCTGAAGGTCAGTGCTCTGAACCCTTATAAAATACTTCATGAAGCGTCGGTAACGGCCAACTCACTGTATGAAAAGGCCCTGTTCAAAATTCGCGAGAAGACCAATATCCGTGATCCGCAAGTACGTAAAAAAGCCATGCAGACTGCTGTTTCATCGGTACTGGGACTTATCCCGCTGGTCGGCAAGCCCCTGAAAAGCGCTCCGCAAGTCGCAGAACTGGGTTACGAAATCTATAAAAGTGACGAAGACATACCACTTGAAAAATGGCAGCACCTGGACTCCAACCTGGACTCTCTGGAATGGGCGCTGGAAGACAACTTACTCAGTCTCAAAGCACTATTCGAAAAGGCAGAAATCACTGAAATCAAAATCAGCCGTATACCGACCGTCCACAAGGAATCCTTTGCAACCCTGAAAAAAGCCACAGAGAACGTAATCGGACTTATCTCCAATACCCGTGAATGGTCTCTCGAAGCCAGAAAAGCTGGCAGAAGAGGTTCACAGTTCATGATTACACGCCTGTGAATCCGGACGACTGGATACCTGACCCAGCCCAACAGGCCGGTATCTCGATATAAAACCCGCTTCGATCGCAGACAGGGACGCTTGCGAATGAATACCTCACTGCACACCCAAACCCCTGCGCTTGTCGTCACAGACCCACGTGGCCTCGCAGTACGTGACATTGCGTTCTATCGCAGCCGCCCGGATCAGCCTGTCGCCGAACGCCTGACACATCAGGCCCATGACCCGGCAGGACGTCTGATCGACAAACGTGACCCGCGTCTCACGCATCCCAACCTCAGCACGACTTACAGCCTCAGTGGCCGGGTACTGCTCACCGACAGTGTCGATGCCGGTTGGCAACTCGCATTATGGGGTGAAGCGGGCCAGACCCTGGCGAGCTGGAACAGTCGCGACATTCAACGCCGGATCGAATACGACACGCTGCTGCGCCCGGAGACTGTCACCGAACAGGGGCGTGTCACCGAGCGCGCCGGCTACGGTGGCCCGAACGATCATGCGCACAATCAATGCAATCGATTGATCCGCCATGACGATCCCGCCGGGACCCGGCATCTGTCGGATTATGGGGTTCCTGGCTCGCCGATGAGGGAGACCAGATACTTTCTGCCGACTGCCGGGACACCGGACTGGCCACTGGCCGAAACCGAGCGTGATGCTCTGCTGGAAAACGTCCCTTTCACGACATCGTCGGCGTTCAATGCGCTGGGAGAGGTCATGCGTCAAACCGATGCCATGGGCCATGCGCAGCATTTCAGCCAGAGCGTGGCAGGACAATTGAAAGTCGTCGAATTGACCTTGGCCGGTGCCGAGCAGCCACAGACGCTGGTCAGTGAGATTCGTTACAACGCATTTGATCGGGTCGAGCAGGAAACAGCAGGGAACGGAGTCGTAAGCCACTCACACTTCGATCCGCAAGACGGTCGCCTGATGGAGTTCAGTGCCGCATTACCAAGCCAGCCGGCACTGCAACACCTCATCTACAGTTATGATCCGGTCGGCAATATCCTGCAGATCGAAGACCGGGCTCAACCGGTGCGCTTCTTTGCCAACCAGCAAGTCGAGCCGATCAGCCATTACCGCTATGACACGCTCTATCAACTGATCGAAGCCACAGGCCGCGAGGTCAATACCGGTGCCAGCCATGGCCCGGCCTTGCCGGGTCTGCAACCGTTGCCACCCGATCCGAATCAGGTCAGCAACTACACCCGGCAATACGACTACGATGCGGCAGGCAACCTGTTGCAGATGCGTCATGTTGGCGCGCAAGCCTTCACCCGCACCATGCGCGTCGCACCGGACAGCAATCGCAGCCTGCCCGAAGGTGAAACCGATGCGGATTTTGCAACCGGCTTCGATGCCAACGGCAATCTGCTGCAACTGATACGCGGCCAGACACTGGAATGGGATCTGCGCAATCAATTGCAGCAGATCATCACTGTCACCCGCGCCACAGCCGCCAGCGATCACGAGCGCTATGTCTACGACGCTCTGGGCCAGCGCTGCCGCAAGATCAGCAGCAGCCAAACCTCCAGTCGCGCGTTAACCAATGAAGTGCGCTACCTGCCGGGACTGGAAATCCGCACCAGCGCCGACGGAGAGGTCCTGCACGTCATCACCGCCGACAAGGTGCGGGTGCTGCATTGGCAGGCAGGCAAACCGGACGGTATCGCCAACGATCAGATTCGCTACAGCCTGACCGATCACCTGGGCTCCAGCACTCTGGAACTGGACCGGCAAGGCGGCCTGATCAGCCAGGAAAGTTATTACCCGTTCGGCGGCACTGCATGGTGGGCGGCGCGCAGTGCCGTGGAAGCGAAGTACAAAACCGTTCGTTATTCAGGCAAAGAGCGCGATGCCAGCGGGTTGTATTACTACGGCTTCAGGTATTACGCGCCGTGGTTGCAACGCTGGATCAATCCGGACCCGGCAGGTGATGTGGATGGGCTGAACCTTTTCCGCTTTGTCGGAAACAATCCCGTCGTATCGGTCGATGACAACGGCACCATCACCGTATTTACCAACAGGGATGAGAAATATTTTATCGATGAAGGGCTTCAGGCGCGGCTCGATGAAATTCAGCAACAGTCATCCGTACAATACGACTTTCTGAAAACAGCCTACACCCACGAATTTGAAAGCACCTATAGAATATCGTCAAAGTTCGCCCACAGGGATTACCCGTTTGAAGATTACTTTGAAAACAAATTCCGCCCCCATAAATGGACATTCAAAGAGAATTTCAAACATGTGAGAGAGGAGCCCATTGTCCACGCCGACCAGGTCGCCACCGAGCAGTTCCGCCGAGTGTCCACTGCAGAAGGTTTTCCGAATACCCTTCCTTCAGTGATCAAACGCAGTCTTGTCATCAACAAAGGCGTACAGGAAGTAGCCAGGCAGTATGCCAGTGGTTCGACAGAGCTGATGAATGCCTTTCTGACCCGTACCCAGAATGGAAAAAGTACAAACCGGTTATTGAAAACCTTCAGACTGATAGCCACTCGTGTCGAAACGAAATTCTCTGGCTCTTCCGATCTGGATATCTATGTCCACGTCGAACCTGAGGCACTGGCTGCAGCGCGTCAGGAGGTAGAACCTCTCAAGACTCCTTCCAGATTCACGGTCACAGCCGTGGAGCCACCCGCCCCTGCTTCAAGGTTTTCCGTGACGCCGGTGTCTTCGAGATTCACGGTTTCTCCGGCAACCATCGATCTGCCCAAACCGTCACCCGGCAAGCGTCGTCCTGGCGGGCATTCCCGGGCAAACCCATGAACCAACGACTGCCCGTAACAGATCGATCCCGCGATAGCAGTAAAATCCGGGCCATTGGCAGATGCGAGTTCATTCTCAAAAAAGCTCAATGCCTTCTCGCGAATGAACCCGCTCTCACCTCATTGTGACGTATGGCCCAATCTGCCAAGGTCCCCTGAACTAGACTCATGTCAGACCGCAAACAGGGACGCTTGCGAATGAACATGACGCTGCATACCCATACACCCACTCTGGTTGTCACGGAGCCACGAGGGCTGATTGTGCGCAGTATTGCGTTCTATCGGCGCGAACAGAATCAACCTGCCGATGAACGTGTAAACCGGCAAACCCACGATGCGGCGGGACGCCTGATCAGCCAGCGGGACCCGCGTCTGGCGCAGCCCAACCTCCTCACGACTTACAGCCTCAGCAGCCAGCCCCTGCTCACCGACAGCGTCGATGCCGGTTGGCGACTCGGTCTGTTGAGCGAGGCAGAGCAGATCGTGGCGGAATGGGACGGGCGCGGCAGTCAGCGGCAGATCGAATACGACGCTCTTCTGCGCCCCCTGTCGATCACCGAGCAAGGCCGGGTGAGTGAGCGCTTTACCTATGGCGGGCCGGACGCATTCGAGCATAACCAGTGCAACCAGTTGATCCGCCATGACGATACGGCAGGGAGCCTGCACTGGTCCGACTATGGGGTGCCCGGCTCGGCACTGAACGAGGTTCGGCGCTTTCTGCAAATCGTGGAAACCCCGGACTGGCCATTGCCCGAAGCCGAACGCGATGCGCTGCTGGAAGCCATCCCACTGGAAACCCGATGGGCCTTCAATGCCGTGGGCGACCTCCTTCTGCACACCGATGCCATGGGCCATACGCAGCATTTCAGCCAGACCGTGGCCGGGCAATTGAAAACGGTCCAATTGACTCTGGCAGGTGCCACTCAAGCCCAGACGCTGGTCAGCGACATTCTCTACAACGCCTTCGATCAGGTCGAGCAGGAAACGGCAGGCAATGGCATCGTCAGCCGTTCGCTTTACGATCCGCAGGATGGCCGTCTGATGGAGCGTAGCGCCGAACCTTTGCAACACCTCATCTACAGCTATGATCCGGTCGGCAATATCCTGCAGATCGAAGACCGTGCTCAACCGGTGCGCTTCTTTGCCAACCAGCAGGTCGAGCCGATCAGCCATTACCGCTACGACACCCTGTATCAACTGATCGAAGCCACGGGCCGCGAGGTGAATACCGGTGCCAGCCATGGCCCGGCCCTGCCCGGCCTGCAACCGCTGCCACCCGATCCGAATCAGATCAGCAATTACACCCAGACTTACGACTACGACAGCGCGGGCAACCTGTTGCAGATGCGTCATGTCGGCGCGCAGGCCTTCACCCGCACCATGCGCGTGGCTCCAGACAGCAATCGCAGCCTGCCCGAGGATGAAACCGATGCGGATTTTGAAACTGGCTTCGATGCCAACGGCAACCTGCTGCAACTGATACGCGGCCAGACACTGGAATGGGATGTACGCAACCAGCTACAGCAAATCACCACCGTTACTCGCGCAACGGAAGCCAGCGATCACGAGCGTTATATCTATGATGGCCAAGGGCAAAGATGCCGCAAGATCAGCAGTGTCCAAACCTCAAGCCGTACTTTGAGCAATGAAGTGCGCTACCTGCCTGGGTTGGAAATTCGCACCACAGCCGATGGTGAAATCCTGCATGTGGTGACGGCCCACAATGTTCGGGTATTGCACTGGCAGACAGGTCAGCCGAGCGGCATCGAGAACGATCAGATTCGCTACAACCTGAACGATCATCTGGGCTCCAGCACTTTGGAACTGGATCATCAAGGCGGCCTGATCAGTCAGGAAAGTTATTACCCCTTTGGTGGCACCTCATGGTGGGCTGCGCGCAATGCCGTGGACGCGAAGTACAAGACGATTCGATACTCAGGCAAGGAGCGCGATGCCAGTGGTTTGTATTACTACGGCTTGCGCTATTACGCGCCGTGGTTGCAGCGATGGATCAATCCGGACCCGGCAGGTGATGTGGATGGGCTGAATCTTTTTCGCTTTTCAAGGAACGCTCCCACCTCATGGGTGGATCCTTCGGGCTCGACCCCTTTTAATTTCGCCGATGTAATCGATGAACTCGGTAACAGTGGTGACCCTGTCCAGGCCATAGGGATAGAGGCAATAGCGCGAAAGAACCCACGCCTTGGAGGGTCCCTGCTTATAGCTCTGTCGTCCAGCAAAAAAGGGATAATCTTCGCCCAACAAGTAATCAATCAAAGCATGCCGCATTTTGCGAGCCCGGCAGATCGAAAAAAGCTGTTGACTCAATTCAGAACCTCCCCTGAAGCCCACTCCCAAACCGACACACAAATCCTCAGGATGTTAAGCCAGAGTATGAGAGCGCTGTCTGCGTTTCTTCAAACCTGGGACAGCACCAGGATAGTTGCCATGAATGAAAACGAGAGCAGTCGACAAGTGGCCTGGCAATATACCGATGACCCCGAGCATCATTTATTCATGAGAGCCGGCCCCATAAATGAGCAAGCCCACATGGCATCCTGGAACATCATCCATGAAGCTTCACACATAGCCCTGAGCACCAATGACTTCTGGTACATAAACACTCCAGAAGCAACTCCGGCGGGAGCCAGCGGGGCAGACTCATATTCGGAAAGAATCGAGACTCTCACTCAGTTACAAAGGCTCCAGAGGCATTACAAAAACATATTATGGAGTGGACCCGACGCAGTGCCGTTAGACAGCAAAACCTTTAATGAGGACCCGCTGCAGCGAACCCGGATCATATTGAAAAACGCTGACTCCATATCGCTGGCGGTTTCGTACATTAATGAGAAATTCAACGGCCCCATGGCCAGACTCAGCGTACATCATCCCTCCAGTATTCCCGCCCTGGATCTCGCCACTCCGATACCGAAACGCACTCAGCATCGGCGTCTTTCTCTGTGAAAGCACCGGGTGTCTGGTCACCGGTCTACCAACCTGCGTGCGACCGCCCCCCTGAACTAGACTCATATCAGACCGCAAACAGGGACGCTTGCGAATGAACATGACACTGCATGCCCACACCCCCACTCTGGCTGTCAAAGAGCCCCGTGGGTTGCTTGTGCGCAGTATTGCGTTCTGTCGGCGTGAACAGGATCAACCTGCCGATGAACGTGTAAACCGGCAAACCCACGATGCCGCGGGACGCCTGATCAGCCAGCAGGATTCACGTCTGGCGCAGTCCAACCTCCTCACCACTTACAACCTCAGTGGCCAGCCCCTGCTCACCGACAGCGTCGATGCCGGTTGGCGACTCGGTCTGTTGGGTGAAGCAGAGCAGATCGTGGCGGAATGGGACGGGCGCGGCAGTCAGCGGCAGATCGAATACGACGTTCTGTTGCGCCCGCTTTCGATCACCGAACAAGGCTTGATCACCGAGCGTTTTAGCTACGGTGGGCCAGATAAGTTTGAGCATAACCAGTGCAACCAGTTGATCCGCCATGACGATACGGCAGGTACTTTGTATTGGTCCGACTATGGGGTGCCCGGCTCGGCACTGAACGAGGTTCGGCGCTTTCTGCAAACCGTGGAACCCCCGGACTGGCCATTGCCCGAAGCCGAACGCGATGCCCTGCTGGAAGCCATCCCACTGGAAACCCGATGGGCCTTCAATGCCGTGGGCGACCTCCTTCTGCACAACGATGCCATGGGCCATACGCAGCATTTCAGCCAGACCGTGGCCGGGCAATTGAAAACGGTCGATCTGACGCTTGCAGGGGCTGTGCAATCGCAAACGCTGATCAGTGATATCGACTACAACGCCTTCGATCAGGTCGAGCAGGAAACGGCGGGCAATGGCATCGTCAGCCGTTCGCTTTACGATCCGCAGGATGGCCGTCTGATGGAGCGTAGCGCCGAACCGTTGCAACGTCTCATCTACAGCTATGATCCGGTCGGCAATATCCTGCAGATCGAAGACCGAGCTCAACCGGTTCGCTTCTTTGCCAACCAGCAGGTCGAGCCGATCAGCCATTACTATTACGACTCCCTGTATCAACTGATCGAAGCCACAGGCCGTGAGGTCAATACCGGCACCAGCCATGGCCCCGCCCTGCCCGGCCTGCAACCTCTGCCGCCCGATCCGAATCAGGTCAGCAATTACACCCAGACTTACGACTACGACAGCGCAGGCAACCTGTTGCAGATGCGTCATGTGGGCGCGCAAGCCTTCACCCGCACCATGCGCGTGGCTCCAGACAGCAATCGCAGCCTGCCCGAAGGTGAAACCGATGCGGATTTTGAAACTGGCTTCGATGCCAACGGCAATCTGCTACAACTGATACGCGGCCAGACACTGGAATGGGATGTACGCAACCAGCTACAGCAAATCACCACCGTTACTCGCGCAACGGAAGCCAGCGATCACGAGCGTTATATCTATGATGGCCAAGGGCAAAGATGCCGCAAGATCAGCAGTGTCCAAACCTCAAGCCGTACTTTGAGCAATGAAGTGCGCTACCTGCCTGGGTTGGAAATTCGCACCACAGCCGATGGTGAAATCCTGCATGTGGTGACGGCCCACAATGTTCGGGTATTGCACTGGCAGGCAGGTCAGCCGAGCGGCATCGAGAACGATCAGATCCGCTACAGCCTGACCGATCATCTGGGCTCCAGCACTCTGGAGCTGGACCGGCAAGGCGGCCTGATCAGCCAGGAAAGTTATTACCCCTTTGGTGGCACTGCATGGTGGGCGGCGCGCAGTGCGCTGGAAGCGAAATACAAGACGACTCGATACTCAGGCAAGGAACGCGATGCCAGCGGGTTGTATTACTACGGCTTCAGGTATTACGCGCCGTGGTTGCAGCGATGGATCAATCCCGATCCGGCAGGCACTGTAAACGGGCTGAATATCTTTTGCTTCGTAGGCAATAACCCCATTCTCAACAGTGATCCGGATGGCAGAGTTTATAGAGGCAGAGGCGATGAACACGAGCAGTCTGTCTGGCTAAGCAGACATATCATTCTTCATCGCGGTCTAGGGGAGTTCCCGCCGGAACAGAGAGAAAAGCTGAAAAGCGCGCTGATCGAAACACATGTGATATTTCAGGACGCACTGTACATGATCAAGGCGCACCCGGAGGAAAGCAGCGAAATCATGCAGCAATTCTTCGGTCAGTCCTATATGGATGTAAAGAACACAGTAATAGAGGCTTGGGAACAGACTTTCATGCTGGCTGCCGAGTATCGAGGAGAACTGGGTGAAGACAAGATATTAGGCGTCAAAATGGCACCTGACTCGACCTCGCGCGCCTATATCAGAAAAAACGACCCTGAAGGTCGAATCATTCTGGGCACCAGACACATTGACAGCCCTGACCTCGCCACCCTTATAGGCCACGAACTCACTCACCTTGGCAAGGTCAGCGGAAGTCCTATAAGGGGAGCGGAATCAAAAGATTACTATTACTTGAATAGCACCGACACCTTGTTGATCGGCCTGAGCAAAACCAAGCAACGCAGAATAACTGCCGGTGCTATTTCAGGAGGGAACTTGAGCGTATTGAATGTAGAGGGGAAGACAGCATTCATAGAGAAAATCCAGTCCCTTCATCCTTTTCCAGAAATGGTGACAGAGCTGGGCTCTGCGGTCGAAGCCTTCAAGCAGTTTCCGCAAATACGGTCTCATATCGCTGCCGGAAATGCAGACACATTGATTCATTCTGCGCATCAACTTCACAAGCTTTTCAAGAAAACGATATTGCCCGCATTACGGACTCAACAAGCGCGGCAGGCTTACACATAAAACAGCATCAGATGTCTTGGCTCCCAAGAGTGCCTGCGAATGAACAGGCACTTTACCCCACACGCTTGTCGTCATCGACTCGCGGTGGTCTGGGGCGGGCGCGCATATTAACCCCGCCGATCCAGCAGATTGACCACCAGCCGGTCGATCCACCCCCACAGCCGCTGCTTGACCCGACGCCACAAAGGGCGGGCTTTCCAGTCGGCCAGAGTGATGCTGGCGCTCAGGGCAAAATCCTTTTCGAAACTGGCAACCACATCACGGGTCAAGGCCGGGTCGATGGCTTCCAGGTTGGCTTCGAGGTTGAAGCGCAGGTTCCAGTGATCGAAATTGCAGGAGCCAATACTGACCCAGTCATCGATCAGCACCATTTTCAGATGCAGAAATCGCGGTCGATACTCGAAGATCTTCACCCCGGCTCTGAGCAGTCGCGGGTAGTAACGATGCCCGGCATAACGCACCGACGGATGATCGGTACGCGGGCCTGTGAGGAGCAGGCGAACGTCGACGCCACGCGCAGCCGCTCTGCGCAATGAACGACGGACTTTCCAGGTGGGCAAAAAGTACGGAGTCGCCAGCCAGATACGCTTCTGGCCGCTGTTCAAGGCTCGGACCAGTGATTGCAGAATGTCGCGATGCTGGCGCGCATCGGCGTAGGCCACACGACCAAACCCTTGCCCGGAATCGGGGACTCTTGGCAGGTGCCTGAGGCCGAAATCCTCAATGGGCCGCCAGGCCGTGCGATGGGTGTTGGCGTGAAACTGGCGGTCGAACAAAGCCTGCCAGTCGATCACCAGCGGGCCGGTGATTTCCACCATCACTTCATGCCACTGGCTGGAAGTCTTCGCCGGCTCCCAGAACTCATCCGTGACACCCGTACCGCCCACGACCGCCAACTCTTTATCCACCACCAGGATTTTGCGATGGTCACGATAGAAGTTGCGGATGCCCCGCCGCCAACGGATGGGGTTGTAGAAACGCAGGATCACGCCAGCATCGGTCAGTTGCTTGCGCAAACCGGCGTCGAAAGCCTGGGAACCGAAGTCGTCAAACAGACAGCGCACGATCACGCCGCGTCGTGCAGCATCGGCCAAGGCTTGAACGATGGCATTCGCGCAGGCACCCGCTTCGACCAGATACAGCTCCAGATCGACCTGCTGTTCGGCACAGTCGATAGCGGCGATCATGCGCGGGAAAAAGGTCGGCCCATCAATCAGCAGTTGAAAGCGATTGTCCGGACGCCAGGGGAAGATCGCTCCAGCCACGTCAACGTGCCATAGCGTTCAAAGCAGCGGTAGCAGGACAGTGACAGGCCAGCATGAAAACTCCCTATGTGCATTCGAGGACAACCTTATCCGCCTGTCAGACCGCTGGCAAACTGCTCGGTTCGCCTTTCAAGGTTTCTCAGGCTGCAAACGGCATCCTTGGCGCACGCCTTGCCATGCTGCAACGCTGCTGCGTCCCAGACCGCTGGCAATGACCGATTTGGCAGGCGGATCATCCGTCAGTGTCGCGGGAATGTATTGCTTGACGTAACTGCGGCAGTATTCGGCAGGATTGTTCATCACATAGCGGCACGAACAGTATTCCTTGGCCGTATAGGCACTGATGATGGTGGGGAAAGCCTGCAAGGCGACGCGATACTGCCAGGCCAGCACGGCGACCATGAAGAGGATCAGCAAGAGCAGGCTGGTAAAAGGACGGCGCAGGATGAACATTCGACGCGCACTCATTGTTTGTCCCTCCTGCAAAAGGCTGTTCGCAGCAGTTTGAGCATCTGGTTGTGATCGTAACTGCCATCGCGATCATCGGCATAACGTACGATCACTAGTCCTTCGCTGGGAATCACATACAGCGCCTGTCCCCAATGACCGAGCGCCGCGAAGGTATCCGGCGGCGCATCGGGCCACGGACCTTCGCCGCCGTCCTGAGTACGATTGAGCCACCAGTGCCCGCCCGGCACCTCGATATTCGCCTGCAGGTTCTGGCCGACAAAAGGCGTCAGGACAAAGTTCATCCAGGCCTCGGGCAGCAACTGTTTTTGCTGCCAGCGTCCGCCGCGTTGCATCAATAGACCGATGCGTGCCAGATCACGGGCGGTCATGTAGGTGTAGGAAGAGCCGACCAAGGTGCCGCTGCCATCGGTTTCCCAGACGGCACTGCGGATGCCCAGCGGATCGAACAGTGCGGTCCATGGATAGTCCTTGTAAGCCTGTTCGCCCACCATGCTTTTCAGTGCCGCCGACAGCACATTGCTGTCGCCGCTGGAGTACAGATACGAGGTTCCAGGCGTTTTGGCGGCAGCGTGTTCAGCCGTGAAACGGGCCATATCGTCACGACCGCGGGTATAGAGCATGGCCACCACCGATGAGTTGAGCGGCGCATATTCATAATCCTCCTGCCAGTCGAGCCCAGAGGCCCAGTGCAGGAGATCCTTGAGGGTGATATCCGGATGCGCGTCGAAGGGGCTGTAGAACTTCGCGACAGGATCACTCAATTGAAAACGTCCTTCGCCGAATGCCACACCCAGCACTGTGGCCAACACGCTTTTGCTGATCGACCAGGTCAGGTGCGGCGTCTGGGCGGAGGTGACTCCGGCATAGCGTTCATAGACGATGCGGCCGTCACGAATCACCAGCAGGGCATCGCTGCGAATGCCTGCCCGGGTCGTGTCGTCGCGAGGCGGGAAAGCGTAGTTCTCAAGCGCCTCGAGCGCAGTGGTCGGCCTGGCAGGCTCAACGTCCCATTGCTCATTCGGCCAGGTTTCGGCACGGGTCGCAAAGGCATTCAGGCTCAGCAAACAAAGCAGGCACAAGCGGATAAAAAAGCGGGCCATGGCCAGAGTCTCTGAAGGATAACCGGCCAACATTAGCAGAACTTCATTACAGGACCGCGTACCCCGGCAGGAGCCAATTCATTCGCCTCCCGGACAAGCCCGGTTCCTCTGTCCCTGAACAAACACGCTCACTTGCCCCCGTCACACAACCATCACCAAAGCTTCACCGCCATGACACGACTGCTCCCTAGCCTGCACGTACAGCAAAGCGCTTGGACAATTCAGTCAACCGGCCGCACTTGCATGGCTGGCTCATGGAGACTTGGTATGACCCAGATAGCCCGCATCCGTGACAACACTTCTGACCGTCGTCTTCAGGCCGAGCGCCTGATCGGAGCACACGCCCTGCAGGAAGCTCAGGCGTTGCGTTTCAGTGTGTTCAGCGAAGAGTTCAACGCCCGCCTCAAAGGGGCCGAACAGGGACTGGATATCGATGACTACGATGTTCACTGCTCGCATATCGGTGTTCGCGATCTCAATACCGGTCGCCTGGTGGCCACCACCCGGCTGCTCGATCACAAGGCGGCCAGTTCCCTGGGCCGTTTCTACAGCGAAGAAGAGTTCAGCCTGCACGGCCTGCTGCATCTGCAAGGCCCGATCCTCGAACTGGGCCGTACCTGCGTCGACCCGGCCTACCGCAACGGCGGCACCATTGCCGTGTTATGGAGTGAACTGGCCGAAGTTCTCAACGAAGGCGGTTACAGCTACCTGATGGGCTGCGCCAGCATTCCGATGCAGGACGGCGGCATTCAGGCGCACGCGATCATGCAGCGTCTGCGCGAACGCTATCTGTGTACCGAGAACCTGCGGGCCGAGCCTCGAAATCCACTGCCGACGCTCGACATTCCGAACAACGTGATCTGCGAGATGCCGCCTCTGCTCAAGGCCTATATGCGTCTGGGTGCGAAGATCTGCGGCGAACCTTGCTGGGATGAGGATTTCCAGGTGGCCGATGTATTCATCCTGCTCAAGCGCGACGAGTTGTGCCCGCGTTATGCCCGCCACTTCAAGGCAGCCGTGTGATGAGCCGCATGCGCAGCCATGCGCGGGTCGCTCGGGTATTGCTGGTGATTGCTGCCGGACTGATCATAGCCGGAGCCTTTGCCGTGCTGGAGCGTCTGAAGGTCGGCAGCTCCATGGAGCGCCGACAACGCTGGACCCGCTGGTTCATGGCACGCCTGACCAATGCCCTGCCCTTTCGCGTGACCGTCAGTGGTGTATTGCCGACTCACCCCATGTTATGGGTCAGCAATCATGTGTCCTGGACGGACATTCCACTGCTGGGCATGCTCGCGCCATTGTCGTTTCTGTCCAAGGCCGAAGTGCGGACCTGGCCTGTTGCGGGCTGGCTGGCGCTCAAGGCGGGCACCCTGTTCATTCGGCGTGGCTCGGGTGACAGCCGCCTGATCCAGCGGCAGATGTGCAGCCATCTGCAACACGGCACGCCCTTGGTGATTTTCCCGGAAGGCACCACCACCGATGGCCGCGGCCTGCGCACCTTCCACGGTCGCTTGCTGTCCAGCGCCATCGAAGCAGGCGTTGCCCTGCAGCCAGTAGCGATTGCCTATTCACGCGACGGCATGCCGGACCCGATTGCCCCCTTCATCGGCGATGACGATCTGCTGTCGCACCTGCGCCGCCTGTTCGCCAACGATCGGGGCGAGGTGCATATCCATCTGCTGCAACCGATCCCCACTGCCGGCCAGGAACGCGCCGCGCTGGCGTTTCAGGCGCAGCAGGCGGTTCAGGTGGCATTGTTTGGCGAAACCGCTCAGCCGAGCGAAGTGGTATCGCGCCCTGCCAGGGCCGCCTGAGCGAAATCCTGCAACAACGGATAGAACTCGGCAAAGTCGGCACTCAAGGGTTGGTACAGCGCCTGCAATTCCTGCATGGCGCCGGCCAGCCCTTCAGGCCGTGACAGGCGCCTGGAAATCCCGCCCAGCACTTGCTCAAGCACGTCGAATTCGCGATACGAGCCCAGCCAGTCCTGCGCCGCCATGCGCGGTGCGATCAATGCCAGTCGCTCGGGCAATTGGCGCTCGGCGGCCAGCGCGCCGTACACCTTGCGGGTAAAGCTTTCCAGCGGGATATCGGCATAGCGATGCCAGTCCCGGGCCAGGCAGTGATCGAAAAAGACATCCAGCATGATTCCCGCATAACGCCGCCGCTGCACCGGAAAGCGCGCCATTGCATCCTTGATCAGTGGATGGTTGTCGGTGAACGAATCGATGCTGCGATGCAGGCGGATCGACGCTTCAAGCTCCGCAGGAAAACGCCCCGGCAAAGGCCCTTTGACGAAATCGCCATACAGGCTGCCGAGTAATTGGGCGGGCCGCTGGCCGCCAAGATGAAGATGTGCGAGGTAATTCATGAAGCAGAGCCTACGCCGTTTTCGGGGTATCGGTCCATATATCGTTATAACTCGATATACCGATTCATTCCTTGCTTAGCGCAATTTCATATTTGTATATCGCGAAATACAGATATAAGGTTCGCCTCATCGCGATATACCGTTAATTGAGAACGACATGACCATCGACCTCGACGAAATAATAAAAGCCCTGGCGCACCCCCTGCGCCGCGAGATCCTGACCTGGCTCAAGGACCCGCGAGCCTGCTTTCCGGATCAGGAACACGCTATCGAACATGGCGTGTGCGCCGGTCAGATCGATCAACGTGCGGGCCTGTCGCAATCCACGGTTTCAGCCCACCTTGCCACCCTGCAACGCGCAGGCCTGATCTGCAGCAAAAAGGTCGGGCAATGGCATTTCTTCAGACGCAATGAAGAAGTCATCGAAGCCTTCGTCAAAGCCCTGGTGCAAGAACTGAACAATCAGCCTTGACGCCCCATTCCCAGAGGAGACGCCACGTGCCCTTTCCCTTGCTTATTCTGGCCCTGAGCGCCTTTGCCATCGGCACCACCGAATTCGTCATCATGGGCCTGCTGCCCAATGTCGCCGCCGATCTGGGGGTTTCGATCCCCGGTGCCGGCTGGCTGGTGACCGGTTATGCCCTCGGGGTCGCCATCGGCGCGCCGTTCATGGCCCTGGCCACAGCCAGGCTGCCGCGCAAGGCCGCACTGGTCACGCTGATGGGCATTTTCATCATCGGCAATCTGCTCTGCGCGCTGGCCAGCGACTACGACGTGCTGATGTTCGCTCGTGTCGTCACCGCACTGTGTCATGGCGCATTCTTCGGCATCGGTTCAGTGGTTGCCGCAGGTCTGGTCCCGGCCAACCGTCGTGCCTCGGCCGTGGCCCTGATGTTCACCGGCCTGACCCTGGCCAATGTGCTGGGCGTGCCACTGGGTACTGCGCTGGGCCAGTACGCCGGGTGGCGTTCGACCTTCTGGGCCGTGACCGTGATCGGTGTGATTGCCTTCATCGGTCTGGTGCGCTTCCTGCCGGTCAATCGCGAGGAAGAGAAACTCGATATGCGCGCCGAACTGGCCGCGCTCAAGGGGGCCGGTATCTGGCTGTCGCTGAGCATGACCGCGATGTTCTCCGCGTCGGTATTCACGCTGTTCACTTACGTTGCGCCATTGCTGGGCGAGGTCACTGGCGTGTCGCCGCAAGGTGTGACCTGGACCTTGCTGCTGATCGGCCTGGGCCTGACAGCAGGCAATGTCCTGGGCGGCAAGCTGGCTGATCGCAGCATTGCAACCACCCTGATCGGCGTATTCATTGCCATGGCCGTGGTTTCCACCGTCCTGAGCTGGAGCAGCGTGGCACTGGTCCCGGCCGAAATCACCCTGTTCCTCTGGGCGGTTGCGGCGTTTGCCGCAGTGCCGGCCTTGCAGGTCAATGTCGTGACCTTCGGCAAGGCCGCACCGAATCTGGTTTCGACCCTGAATATCGGCGCCTTCAACATCGGTAACGCATTGGGCGCCTGGGTCGGTGGCAGCGTCATCGCTCATGGCCTGGGCCTGACCAGCGTGCCACTGGCTGCCGGTGCGCTGGCTGTGCTTGCACTGCTGATCACCCTGATTACTTTCCGCCAGACCGCCAATCCCGATCTGGCTCCTGCTACCAACTGATCATTTAAGAGGGTTCGACGCATGACAACTATCTTTGACCCGATCACCGTAGGCGATCTGCAACTGCCCAACCGCATCATCATGGCGCCCCTGACGCGCTGCCGCGCCGACGAAGGCCGTGTGCCGAATGCGATGATGGCCGAGTATTACGTACAGCGCGCCTCGGCAGGCCTGATCATCAGCGAAGCCACTTCGGTCGCGCCGCTGGGCGTGGGCTACCCGGATACACCGGGCATCTGGTCCAACGATCAGGTCCGCGGCTGGAGCAATATCACCAAGGCGGTACATGGCGCCGGTGGCCGCATTGTCATGCAACTGTGGCACGTAGGACGCATCTCCCATCCTTCGTACCTGAACGACGAAACACCCGTAGCCCCCAGCGCAATCAAGCCCGCCGGGCATGTGAGCCTGCTGCGTCCGAAATCCGACTACGTGACACCGCGAGCCCTGGAACTGGCGGAAATCGGTGATGTGATCGAGGCCTACCGGATCGGCGCAGAAAACGCCAAGGCTGCCGGTTTCGATGGCGTGGAGCTGCATGCCGCCAACGGTTATCTGATCGATCAGTTCCTGCAGACCAGCACCAACCAGCGCACCGATCAATACGGTGGCTCCCTGGAAAACCGTGCCCGTCTGCTGCTGGAAGTCACCGATGCAATCATCGAAATCTGGGGCCCGGGCCGTGTCGGGGTGCATCTGGCACCACGCGCCGACCTGCATGACATGGGCGACGACAATCTGGCCGAAACCTTTGGCTATGTAGCCACCGAACTGGGCAAGCGCGGCATTGCATTCCTGTGCGCCCGCGAGAAGGAAGCAGACGACAGCCTGGGACCACAGTTGAAGAAAGCCTTTGGTGGCGTCTACATCGCCAACGAAAGGTTCACCAAGGACAGCGGCAATGCCTGGCTGGCAGCGGGCAAGGCCGATGCCATCGCTTTCGGCGTGCCCTATATCGCCAACCCGGATCTGGTGGAACGCCTGGAAAAGGATGCACCACTGAACCCGGCCAATCCTGAAACCTTCTACGGCAAGAGCCCGGTCGGTTATATCGATTACCCACGTCTGTAACAGCCGGGTACGCCATGAAACCCCGACTCCGGATCGTCAGGGTTTCATGCATCGATCAGGTAGAAGGAAAACCGGACCCGCGGCGCAGTCGGCGCGGGTCCGACGCCGGCTCTATCGACTGGCGTTGATCTGCTGCGACAGCGTCTGGATCTGGCTGGTCAGCGTGTTGATGCTACGGGTCACCTGAGCACGAAAGGCATCGAACTCGGCGGTATTGCCGCTGCTGGACGAAGGTGCCGGGCGGTTTTCCTGCTCGCTCTTGAGCACCACAAGATCCTGCTCGAGCCGCTCGATGGCTGCGGAAGGATTGCCCTGCTTTTTCAGGGTCGCCACATCGGCACTCAGGCTCTTGAGCTGAGCGTCCAGTTTGCCCTGATCGTTCTGGGCGGCCTTCAGGTCCGGCAATGCGCTCTTGATGGCAGTCAGTTCAATGGCAACATTCTTGAGCTGTTCCTGCAATTGCGCGTTGTCATGCTGTTGCTGGGCAGCCTGGGTGGAGATCTGCTCCAGACGCTTGTCCAGGCTGCTTTGCTGCCCTTCGACACCTGCGCGCTGCTTGTCCTGATCTTCCAGTTGCGCCTCAAGAAGCTTGATGCGCTGCTTGAGGGCTTCGCCATCGCTGCTCAGGGATTCGGTGGCGACCACCTTGCCGGAAATATCCTGCAGACGACCGGCCGCTTCCTCGCTGATGCGGGCAAAGCTTTCCTGGGTGGCGACCAGTTGCTGTTCCATCAGGGAAACCTGTTGGAAGCTCCACCAGCCCAGACCACAGAACGCAATGAACAAGGCACCCACCAAAGCCCAGAGCGGACCGGTGCTGGGCCCTTTGACCTTGACCACCGGCGTGCTGCGCGAGTGCACAGTCGTGCGTTCACGAGCGCCCTTGGTCGGGACGAAATCATCGTCATCGTCGTCCTTGGCGCTGAGGTTCGGAACGTCATCGACGTCGTCGTATGGATCGTTACGCATGGGTAACCCTTTAAAAGAAACGGTTGAAAGCAAAGTTGCGCAGTATAACCGGGCTCTGTTGCCGTTTCAGCGCGAACCACCCTGCTGGGCCGACCACCAGCCACAGAACTCATCCAGCGCAGTCCAGAGGCTGACTCTGGGCTGGTAATCCAGATAATGCCTGGCCCGGCTGATATCAAGCGTGAAATCCTTGTTCATGACCTGCATTCCCAACCTCGACAGCGTGGGTTCAGGTCGCCCCGGCCACAACAGGCATGCAGCTTCATTGATCGCTGCAGCGGTGTACGCCAACCGGTATGAGCGATAACGCGTGACTTGCGGCAACTGCATCTGGCGCATCACATAATTGACGGCATCCCACAACGGGACCGGCGCGCCATTGCTGATGTTGTAAACCTTGCCCAACGCCGCGCCGCTGGCCAGCAGACTGCTCAGCAGTGCGTCGTTGAGGTTCTGCATGCTGGTGAAGTCCACCACGTTCAGCCCGTTGCCCACGATTGCCAGACGCTTCTTGCGCTGCATGTGCAGCAGGCGCGGAAAAATGCTGGTATCGCCCGCGCCCGTGACGAATCGAGGCCGCAGGGCGATGACTTCAAGCCCGAACTCTTCGGCGCCAAACACCTTTTGCTCGGCCAGGTACTTGGTGCTCGCGTAGTGATTGTGCAAGCGCCGGGGCACTTGCTCTTCCTTGATATTGCGATGCGAACGTCCGTCGAAATAGATCGACGGCGACGAAAGATGGACAAGCCGTCGCACTCTTTGTTTCAGACAGGCTTCGACAATGTTCTCGGTGAGCTGCACATTACCCAGGACGAAATCCTGGCGAGTGCCCCATACACCGACCGCACCGGCGCAATGCACCACGGCCTCCACGTCATGACACAAGGCCTTGACCAGTTCCGGGTCCGACAGATCACCCTGGATGAACTCGGCTCCGCGCCGTACCAGATGCTCGACACCTGTGGCCCGACGGCCATTGATGCGCACGCTCATGCCCTGCTCAAGAGCAAAACGCGCAAAGCGTCCGCCGATGAAGCCGCTTGCGCCGGTGACCAGAATCTTCATTTACCGCTCCCACATTTCATATGTCTGCACTGACGCTCACTTGTCGCTCAGGGGCACCAGCCACTTGCTCGCCTGTTGCACCAGGTTTTCCGTGAGGCGGGCCAGCAGTTGTCCGCCATTGCGCCAGTGATGCCAATACAAGGGCACGTCGATATAACGCTCAGGCACCAGTTCGCGCAGCGAGCCTTGCTGCAATTGCGTCTGCACCTGCAACTCGGGCACCAGTCCCCAGCCGACACCCGCTTCTATCATCCGCACAAACCCTTCGGACGAAGGGCACAGATGATGCTCGAAACCGCCCTCGCACCCAAGCAGGGCAAGATACCGATGCTGCAAAAAGTCATCGGGTCCAAACACCAGTGCCGCTGAACGCATGAGCTTTTCGGGGCTGACGCCTTCGGCGAAATAGCGCTCGATGAACGCCGGGCTGGCCAACGCACGATAGCGCATGGCACCCAGCAACTGGCTGCGGGCACCGGCCACCGGTCGCTCACTGCCACACAGGCAGGCGGCCACTTCACCGGCGCGCATGCGCTTGAGGCCAACGTCCTGATCCTCGACCACCAGATCCAGCAACAGACGCTGCTCGGCACAGAAGGCACCCACGGTCGGCGCCCACCAGGTCGCGAGGCTGTCGGCATTGATCGCGATGCGCAGTCGTTCGGGCATGCCTTCTTCATCCAGCGCTGGCACCTGGGCCTGCAGGTCACGCTCCAGCAGACGCACCTGTTGCACATGGTTGAGAAGACGCCTGCCGATATCGGTGGGCGTGGGCGGCGTGGCCCGGACCAGCACCGGCTGGCCAATGCGCGCCTCAAGCAGCTTGATGCGCTGCGAGATGGCTGACTGCGATAACCCCAGCACCTGGGCGGCACGTTCAAAACCGGCCTGTTCAATGACAGCGGCCAGGGCTGACAGTAGTTTGTAATCGAACATCAGTTTTCCTAATGAGGAATCAGGAATATTTGTTTTTCTTATACACCTGGGAGCCAGACAATCGCCACCTCTCTTCTGGATTGCGGACTTCATTTCATGTGGCAAAGTTACTTCAACGGCCTGTTGGTCGCGGGCGGCCTGATTATGGCCATCGGTGCGCAGAATGCTTTTGTCCTGGCCCAGGGCCTGAGGCGCGAACATCACGTCCCAGTGGCGATGCTGTGTATTCTCTGCGATGCGATTCTCGTGGCCGTGGGGGTTTTCGGCCTGGCCAATGTCCTGGCGCAGAATCCGACCTTGCTGGCGGTGGCACGCTGGGGTGGTGTGATTTTTCTGACTTGGTACGGCATACAGGCCTTGCGTCGCGCCTGCTCGCGCCAGAGCCTTGAGCAGGATGCCAAGGCTGGCCAGAGGTCGCGTCGTGCGGTTCTGCTCAGCGCTCTGGCCGTGACGCTGCTCAATCCTCATGTCTATCTCGACACGGTCCTGCTGATCGGCTCGCTGGGTGCTCAGCAAAGCGCGCCGGGTGCCTATGTCGCCGGTGCCGCCAGCGCTTCGTTTGCGTGGTTCTCGATCCTTGCACTCGGTGCGGCATGGCTCGCCCCATGGCTGGCACGCCCGGCTACATGGCGGCTGCTCGACCTGATGGTGGCGGTCATGATGTTCAGTGTGGCGGCACAATTGATCAGGGCCAACTGAAAGATTTTTCCTTTTACGAGATAAATGGACGCAACGGCTCTGGAACCTTTATCCCACACACTTGTTGCGTGGTTAAGCCGAAAGCCCGGTGCTATGATCCGGGGTCTGCGCCGCAAAAGAGTAAAAACTCCCGGTGCATGCTGTATACGGCCGCCCGTGATCGGCCTTGCGATTACCGCAATCGACCTGATAAGGAGATAAACCATGGCTTTTGAATTGCCACCTCTGCCCTACGCAAAAGACGCTCTGGTGCCGCACCTTACTGCTGAGACTCTGGAATATCACCACGACAAGCACCACAACACCTATGTCGTGAACCTGAACAACCTGGTGCCAGGCACCGAGTTCGAAGGCAAGACTCTGGAAGAAATCATCAAGACTTCTTCGGGCGGCATCTTCAACAACGCCGCTCAAGTCTGGAACCATACGTTCTACTGGGAATGCCTGTCGCCAAATGGCGGCGGCGAACCTACTGGCGCTCTGGCCGATGCCATCAACGCTGCATTCGGTTCCTTCGACAAGTTCAAGGAAGAGTTCAGCAAAACCGCCATCGGCACTTTCGGTTCCGGCTGGGGCTGGCTGGTGAAGAAAGCTGACGGCTCCCTGGCTCTGGCCAGCACCATCGGTGCAGGCAACCCGCTGACCAGCGGCGACACTCCGCTGCTGACCTGCGACGTCTGGGAACACGCCTACTACATCGACTACCGCAACCTGCGTCCAAAGTACGTCGAAGCGTTCTGGAACCTGGTGAACTGGGACTTCGTGGCCAAGCAATACGCTGCCTGATTCCCGCTCCACACAAGAAACCCGGCAATGCCGGGTTTTTTGTTGCCTGTCATTCAGGCCTTTGATTCAAAAAGGAATCCTGCGTCTTCCAGAACGCCCCTGACTGCCCTCCACGATCCCTCCGGTAAATATCCTTCGCTTGCTATCGTTTCCATCAACGAAGACCCCGTCACTCAAGGCCTGCATCACATCAATACGCCATTACGCGTGCAGACGTTCGCAACCAACAAGGGACTTACTCCATGTCATCGGTCAGCCGTCGTTCTTTCGTTACCCTCTCTGCCCTGGCCTGCACAAGCCTGGCACTCCCCCGAATCAGTTCAGCCGCTTCAGGAACAGACCGTCCTGCCGGCAGCGGCAAGATTCATCTCAACTTCAATGAAAGCCATCTGGGCCCCTCGCCCCTGGCACTTGAAAAAATGCAGGCTGGCGCAGCCTCGACTGGACGCTATCACTATGGCGCACAGTTGAAGCTGATCGAGCTGTTCGCCAGACAGAATCAGATACCCAGTGATTACGTGCATGCCTACAGCGGCTCGCGTGAACCCTTGCAGTACGCCATTGCGGCCTTTACCGATGAGCAGCGCAGCCTGGCTCTGGCCACACCTTCCTATGATGCGCCCATCGAAGCGGCCAACAGTCAGAACGTCGCCTTTCACGAAGTCCCCCTGCTACCCGATGGGGCACATGATCTTGAGGCCATGTTAAAAGCCGACAAGAAACCCGGCCTGATTTACATCTGCAACCCCAACAATCCCACCGGAACCGTGACACCACAGCAGCAGATAGAGAAAGCCATACTCGCCAAACCCGAAGGCTCAGTGGTGCTGATCGATGAGGCGTACATTCACTTCTCGGATGCCGCCAGCCTTGTCCCGCTGGCAGCCAAACGCAAGGATGTTCTGGTGCTGCGCACCTTCTCCAAGCTCTATGGCATGGCGGGAGCCAGGCTGGGTCTGGCGGTAGGGCACCCCGAACTGCTGGAGAAAATCGAAGTATGGGGCGGCAACAACTTTGTCCCCCTGCCTGCCGCCATGGGCGGTATCGCCAGTCTTGAAGACCCTGATCTGGTCAGGCAACGCAAGCAGCTCAATACCCGCGTACGCGAAGAGACCCGGGCCTTTCTCGCAAGTCATGGATTCACCTGCACACCTTCACAGGCCAACTGCTTCATGATCGAAACCGGCCATCAGGCTGAGGATGTCATCAAGGGATTGGCCCAACGCAATATTCTGATTGGCAGGAAATGGGATGCATGGCCGACCTGGGTGCGAGTCAGCATCGGTACAGAAGCCGAAATGCTGGCATTCCGACAGGCCTTCCTCGAAGTGGTACGACAATTGGCCTGAGTTTCTGAAGGCAACGCTCTGGGTCGGCCCTTTCCCCCCGTTTCGTGCCAACGGGGGGTTCGACTGTCCCCCCGACACCAGTGGTTATGTGTTGCCAGAAAGCAATAGCAGACTAATATTACCGATTGTATTTGCAGAGTTCTGCTCAAGTTCTTTGCATACTTGTCCGACATAGTAGGATCGTCTGGTTACAGGTAAAAAGGGCAAGGAAAGCAGACACCAGCCTGATGAGAAGCACTCCCGGCACGAATTAAGGAATGACCATTTGAAGCTGGAACTCAAAAACAGCTTGTCGGTGAAGTTGTTGCGCGTGGTACTGCTTTCAGCGCTGTTCGTGGGCGTTGTCTTGAGTTGCGCACAAATCGTCTACGATGCCTACAAAACACACCAGAACGTAGCCAGTGATGCCGAGCGTATCCTGGATATGTTCCGTGACCCGTCGACCCAGGCGGTGTACAGCCTTGACCGGGAAATGGGCATGCAGGTCATCGAGGGCCTGTTTCAGGATGACTCCGTGCGCATGGCCTCCATCGGCCACCCGAACGAAACGTTGCTCGCGGAAAAAGAGCGCCCCCTGAAAACCTCTCCCACTCGCTGGCTGACAGACATCATTCTCGGCCAGGAGCGCAGTTTCACGACCCAACTGGTCGGCCGCAGCCCCTACAGCGAATATTACGGTGACCTGCGCATCACACTGGATACCGCCAACTATGGCGAGAGTTTTATCATCAACGCCGTGATCATTTTCATTGCCGGCGTATTGCGTGCCCTGGCCATGGGGATGGTGTTGTACCTGGTCTATCACTGGCTGCTGACCAAGCCGCTGTCCAGAATCATCGAGCACCTGACCAGCATCAATCCGGACCGCCCCAGCGAGCATCTGTTGCCGCTGCTCAAGGGCCATGAAAAGAACGAGCTGGGTATCTGGGTCAATACTGCCAACCAGTTGCTGGCCTCCATCGAGCGCAATACCCACCTGCGCCACGAAGCGGAAAACAGCCTGCAACGCATGGCCCAGTACGACTTCCTCACCGGCCTGCCCAATCGGCTGCAATTACAGACGCAACTGGACAAGATTCTGGTGGACGCCGGACGCCTGCAGCGTCGTGTGGCGGTGCTGTGTGTCGGCCTGGATGACTTCAAGGGCATCAACGAACAGTTCAGTTATCAGACCGGCGACCAGTTGCTTCTGGCACTGGCCGACCGGCTGCGCGCCCACAGCGGTCGGCTGGGTGCCTTGGCTCGGCTGGGTGGCGACCAGTTCGCTCTGGTTCAGGCCGATATCGAGCAGCCTTATGAAGCAGCGGAACTGGCGCAGAATATTCTGGATGACCTTGAGGCACCGTTCGCACTGGATCTTCATGAAATCCGCCTGCGTGCCACCATCGGCATCACCCTGTTCCCGGAAGATGGCGACAGCACCGAGAAACTGCTGCAAAAAGCCGAACAGACCATGACCCTGGCCAAGACGCGCTCGCGCAATCGTTATCAGTTCTATATCGCCAGTGTCGACAGCGAAATGCGGCGGCGTCGCGAACTGGAAAAAGACCTGCGCGAAGCCCTGCCACGCGACCAGCTTTATCTGGTCTATCAACCACAGATCAGCTATCGCGACCATCGGGTGATGGGCGTCGAGGCACTGATCCGCTGGCAGCATCCAGAACACGGTCTGGTGCCGCCCGATGTCTTCATTCCTCTGGCCGAACAGAACGGCACCATCATCGCCATTGGCGAATGGGTGCTCGATCAGGCCTGTCGCCAACTGCGGGAATGGCACGATCAGGGCTTCACCGAACTGCGCATGGCGGTCAACCTGTCCACCGTGCAACTTCACCACTCGGAACTGCCACGGGTGGTCAACAACCTGTTGCAGATCTACCGCCTGCCGCCTCGCAGCCTGGAGCTGGAAGTCACCGAAACCGGCCTGATGGAAGACATCGACACCGCCGCCCAGCACTTGCTCAGCCTGCGCCGCTCAGGCGCGCTGATCGCCATCGACGACTTCGGCACCGGCTATTCGTCCTTGAGTTATCTCAAGAGCCTGCCGCTGGACAAGATCAAGATCGACAAGAGTTTCGTGCAGGACCTGATCGACGACGATGACGACGCAACCATCGTGCGCGCCATTATCCAGTTGGGTAAAAGCCTCGGCATGCAGGTCATCGCCGAAGGGGTGGAGACCACCGAACAGGAGGCCTACATCATCTCCGAAGGCTGTCATGAAGGTCAGGGCTACCTGTACAGCAAACCCCTGCCCGGCCGTGAAATCCTGCCGTACCTGAAACAGTCACAACGCAGTCAGGCTGAAGTCCTGTAAAAAGCCTTCCGCGAAGAGGCCGTGTCAGGTTGTCTTGAAACCGACAGTTACATGTCGTCGAATGCTCGTTCACGACTTTAAGGGCGTTATGCCTTTACACCGAATGCAAATCTTTCGCATTATGTCGCAGTTTTTCTGGGCGCACGGCGCCATAAATCCCTCTAGACGCAGGAATTCGTCATGATTCGTATGCCTCTGGCAACAGCTAGTCTGCTGGCCATTGCTATCTCCCTCGCCGGTTGCGGCGAAGGCAAGGACAAGGCAGCAGCCCCCGCTCCTGCTGCAGCTCCTGTGACTCCGGCAGCAGCGCCTGCCGCACCTGCTTCAGCAGCTGCAACCCAGACCGATGACGCCGCCGCCAAGGCCGTGGTCACCAATTACGCCAACATTGTCTTTGCCGTGTTCAGCGATGCCGAAGCCGGTGCCAAGAAGCTGCAGACCGCTGTCGACGCCTTCCTTGCTGCCCCGAGCGACCAGACCCTCAAGGCGGCTCGTGACGCCTGGGTTGCAGCACGCGTGCCTTACATGCAGAGCGAAGTGTTCCGCTTCGGCAACACCATCATCGACGACTGGGAAGGTCAGGTTAACGCCTGGCCGCTGGACGAAGGCCTGATCGACTATGTGGCCAAGGATTACCAGCACGCGCTGGGCAACCCGGGCGCAACCGCCAACATCATTGCCAATACTGAAATCCAGGTCGGCGAAGACAAGGTCGACGTCAAGGACATCACTCCCGAGAAACTCGCCAGCCTCAATGAGCTGGGTGGTTCGGAGGCCAACGTCGCCACCGGCTATCACGCCATCGAATTCCTGCTGTGGGGCCAGGATCTGAACGGCACCGGCCCGGGTGCCGGCGCACGTCCTGCCAGCGACTACCTCGAAGGTGCCGGTGCCACCGGCGGTCACAACGAACGTCGCCGTGCGTACCTCAAGGCCGTGACCGATCTGCTGGTCACCGACCTGGAGGAAATGTCGGGCAACTGGAAACCCGGTGTAGCCGACAACTATCGCGCCTCTCTGGAAGCCGAATCCGGCGAAAGCGGCCTGCGCAAGATGCTCTTCGGCATGGGCAGCCTGTCGCTGGGCGAACTGGCCGGCGAGCGCATGAAAGTGGCCCTGGAAGCCAACTCCAGCGAAGACGAGCACGATTGCTTCAGCGACAACACGCACAACTCGCACTTCTACAACGGCAAGGGCATCCGCAACGTCTACCTGGGCGAATACACCCGTACCGACGGCAGCAAGATCACCGGCCCAAGCCTCTCGTCCCTGGTCGCCAAGGTTGACCCGGCGACCGACGCCACCCTGCGCGCCGACCTGGACGATACCCAGGCCAAGCTGCAAGTGATCGTCGACCACGCCAACAAGGGCGAGCACTTCGACCAGTTGATCGCAGCAGGCAACACCGCTGGCAATCAAGTGGTGCGTGACGCCATTGCAGCGCTGGTCAAGCAGACCGGTGCCATCGAGCAGGCCGCTGGCAAGCTGGGCATCACCGATCTGAACCCGGACAACGCCGATCACGAGTTCTGATCAGCGCTGTAACCGAGGCTTCAGACCTGCAATACCAAATGCCAGTCAGGCTTGCTGACTGGCATTTTTCTGTACGGTCCGAAGACATTTCAGAGAGCCGCACAGGCCGCAAATTAGTAACAACAAGTTGCCTCAGCCCGAGTAAACGGTAACTTTTCCCATTCCTGACCCATGAGGCTGATAAGCTTGCTCGCCCTGCTTTTCAGCTCGTTACAGAATTCGTATGAGTATGCCGCTGCGCCTGTCCCTGGTTTTTCTATCGACTCTGGTCCTGACCGCGTGCGATGACGCACCGCGCTTCACTCAGGCAGAACCGGGAGAAGCTCTTTCCGGCGGGTCTGCGACAGTAGGAAAAAGCGATCAGAACGCCTTTTCCATGCCATCGGCCAACCTCTCGCCGGTGCGCAGGCTGGACTTCAGTGTCGGCAACAGTTTCTTCCGCAACCCGTGGGTCATTGCCCCTTCGACCACCACCGCCCGTGACGGCCTGGGCCCGCTGTTCAATACCAACGCCTGCCAGAACTGCCATATCAAGGACGGTCGTGGCCATCCGCCAGAGCCCGGCGACAGCAACGCCGTGTCGATGCTGGTCAGGCTCTCGATTCCCGACAGCGCAGCGTATGCCGAGGTCATCAAGCGCAACGGTGTGGTGCCCGAACCGACATACGGAGGACAGCTTCAGGACATGTCGGTCCCCGGTGTCGCACCGGAAGGCAAGGTACGGGTAGAGTACGATCCGCTGACCATACGCTTTCGTGACGGCATGACGGTCGAGTTGCGTCAGCCGACCCTGCGCATCACTCAACTGGGTTACGGCCCCATGCACCCTTACACGCATGCTTCGGCACGTATTGCGCCGCCCATGATCGGCCTGGGGCTGCTCGAAGCGATTCCCGAAGCGGCGATCCTGGCCAATGCCGACCCCGACGACAAGAATGACAATGGCATTTCCGGACGCCCCAACTGGGTCTGGGACGATGCGCAGCAAAAGGTTGTCATGGGACGCTTCGGCTGGAAGGCCGGGCAACCCACGCTCAATCAACAGAATGCCCACGCGTTTGCGGGCGATATGGGCCTGACCACCCGCCTCAAGACCGCCGATGACTGCACGCCCGCGCAAACGGATTGCCGCAATGCTCCGAACGGCAATGGCCCCGATGGCGAACCCGAAGTCAGCGACAATATTTTACGGCTGGTGGAGTTCTACACCCGCAATCTGGCTGTCCCGGCCCGTCGCAACGTGGATGATCCGCAAGTGCTGGCGGGCAAGAACCTGTTCTTCAGGGCAGGTTGCCAGCAATGCCATACCCCGCAATTCACCACCCGCGCCGATGCTGCGGAACCCGAGCTGGCCAATCAGGTGATTCGCCCCTACAGCGACCTGTTGCTGCACGATATGGGTGAAGGTCTGGCCGACAACAGGACCGAGTTCCAGGCAAGCGGCCGCGAATGGCGGACACCTCCCCTCTGGGGGCTGGGCCTGACGGAAACCGTCAGTGGCCACACACAATTGCTACATGATGGTCGCGCTCGCAACGTGATGGAGGCGATACTGTGGCACGGCGGCGAAGCCCAGGCAGCGCAGCGACAGGTCCTGGCCTTTGATGCCGACCAGCGTGCGGCGCTCCTGGCGTTCCTGAACTCGTTATAAGCATTCCCTTTTTACAAGAAGGAGCCGGACAGATGTTCCGACCCAAGTTGTTGTTCACCAGCCTCGCGGCCCTGGCTCTGGGCGCCTGCGCGCCATCGGACCCTCAAGCCGTGACTTCTGCCGCCATTGCCAAACAGGTGATCCTGCCGACCTACAGCCGCTGGGTCGAAGCGGATCGCCAGCTGGCCAGCAGCGCAGTTGCCTTCTGCCAGGGCAAGACCGATCTGGAAAGCGCACGCGCCGACTTCCTCAAAGCCCAGAAAACCTGGGCCGAATTGCAGCCTTTGCTGATCGGCCCGCTGGCCGAAGGCAATCGTGCCTGGCAGGTACAGTTCTGGCCGGACAAGAAGAATCTGGTCGGGCGTCAGGTCGAGCAACTGGTCAGCGCCCAGCCGCAGATCACTGCCGAAGAACTGTCCAAGGCCAGCGTCGTGGTTCAGGGACTGTCGGCTTATGAATACATCCTGTTCGATGCCGAAATCGACATGGCCAACGCCGAGCAGAAAGCCCGCTACTGCCCATTGCTGATGGCGATCGGTGAGCGGCAGAAGCTCCTGGCCGAAGAAATCCTCAGCCGCTGGAACAGCAACGACGGCATGCTCGCGCAACTGAGCAAGTTCCCCAACACCCGTTACGCCGACTCCCACGAAGCCATTGCCGAAGTGCTGCGCGTACAGGTCACGGCTCTGGACAGCCTGAAGAAAAAACTGGGCACGCCGCTGGGTCGCCAGACCAAGGGCCAGCCACAACCCTTCCAGGCCGACTCCTGGCGCAGCAAGTCCTCGCTGAGCAGCCTCGAAGCCAGCCTGATCAGCGCGCAAACCGTCTGGGCCGGTGTGGATAACAAGGGCCTGCGCAGTCTTTTGCCCGCCGAGCAGAAACCACTGGCCGACAAGATCGACGCAGCCTACGCTGCCAGCCGCAAACTGCTGTCTGAACTCAAGCCGCCCCTGGCCGACCTGCTGGCCAGCGAAGCGGGCCGTCAGCAGCTCAATGGGTTTTATGACAGCCTGAACGTGGTTCACCGCCTGCATGAAGGCGAACTGGCCAAGGCTCTGGGTATTCAGTTGGGCTTCAACGCCAACGACGGCGATTGATCGAGAGGGTGTAGATGATGTTGCGACGCCAGGCCCTGGCTCTTGGCAGTCTGCTGCTCAGCGCTTGTACGCTGGGCGGCTGGACGCTGTTTCGGCAAAAAGGCACGAGCCCCCTGCTGCTTTCCGCTCGCGACGACAGCGACGCAAGGCACTATGCAGTAGGTTACCGGCTCGACGGCACGCAGGTGTTCGCGACCCGGGTCGCGCAACGCTGCCATGACATCATCAATCACCCGTCCTTGCCGCTGGCGGTATTCATCGCCCGCAGGCCCGGCACCGAAAGCTACCTGATCGACCTGCGCGACGGACGCCTGCTGCAAACCATCACCTCGCAGCCGAACCGGCACTTCTACGGCCATGCCGTTATTCATGCCGATGGCGAATGGCTGTATGCCACGGAAAACGACACCACCGATCCGGGCCGTGGCGTGCTGGGGGTTTATCGTTTTGTCGATGAACGGCTGGTGCATTCGGCAGAAATCCCCACGCACGGCATCGGTCCGCATCAGGTGTCCTGGATGCCGGACGGCGAAACCCTGGCGGTCGCCAACGGCGGTATTCGCACCGAGGCCGAAAGCCGGGTCGAGATGAATCTGCATGCCATGGAGCCCAGCCTGGTGCTGATGCAGCGCGACGGTACGCTGCTGAGCAAGGAAACTCTTTCCCAGCAGATGAACAGCGTGCGCCACATGGGCATTGCCAGCGACGGCACCATTGTCGCCGGTCAGCAGTTCATGGGGGATGCCCATGAGTCCGCCGAACTGCTGGCGATCAAGCGTCCAGGTCAGCCCTTCCAGGCCTTTCCGGTCGCCGAGGAGCAACTGCGAGCAATGGGTCATTACACCGCCAGCGTCGCGGTGCACAGCGACCTGCGACTGGTGGCGCTTACCGCTCCGCGTGGCAACCGGTTCTTTATCTGGGATCTGGACAGCGGTGCCTTGAAGCTCGACGCCCCCCTGCCTGACTGCGCAGGCGTAGGTGCGGTTGCCGATGGCTTTGTGGTGACCTCGGGTCAGGGCCGCTGTCGCTTCTACGATTGCCGCAAGTCCGAACTGGTGGCCAGGCCTCTGGATCTGCCAGCCGGGCTCTGGGACAACCATTTGCATCTGGTGTGACTTCCTCCCACCACAAATACAGAAATGTCCGACACGCTGCCGGTTTGCAATATCCAGCGCTGGAGCTAGCCTGCTTCTCAGGTTAAATATCTCCAAAGGAAGTGCAGTATGGTGCGTCGGCGCATGCTGATCATGCTGGGCTTTGTTTTGCTTGTAGTGCTTTTGCTCGCGGGCTACAAAGCATTCTCAATCTATCGACAGATCCAGCAATTCAGCGCCCCCAAACCACCGGTCAGCGTAGCCGTAGCCACGGCCAGCGAACAACCGTGGCAAAACCTTCTTCCTGCCATTGGTACTCTCAAGGCCTTTCAGGGTGTCGACCTGAGCCTGGAAATCGCCGGCACCGTGAAGGCCATACAGTTCGAGTCGGGGCAAAAGGTGCGCCGGGGCCAGCCCTTGCTGCAACTGGACAGCGATGTCGAAAAAGGCCTGCTGGGTACTGCCGAGGCGGACCTGGGGCTGGCTCAGGTCGAATACGGTCGTGGCAGCCGGCTGGTGGGCGATCAGGCCATTTCACGGGGAGATTTCGACAGGCTCGCCGCACAACAGAAAAAAGCCGCTGCCACTGTCGCCCAGCTCAAGGCTTCCCTGGCCAAGAAACAGATCCTCGCGCCGTTCAGCGGCACCATCGGCATTCGTCAGGTGGATGTGGGCGACTATCTGGCCAGCGGAACAGTGATCGCAACCCTGCAGGATCTGAGCAGCCTCTATGTGGATTTCTACGTGCCGGAGCAGGAAGTGCCCGATATCGCCATCGACCAGACGGTCCGGCTCAGTGTCGCGGCCTATCCGGACCAGCAGTTCGAAGCCAGAGTCAGCGCCATCAACCCCAGGGTCGATGAAACCACCCGCAACGTGCTGATCCGCGCCACCCTGCCCAACCCTGAGGGTCGGCTGCTGCCGGGGATGTTCGCCAGTCTGCAGGTCGTGTTGCCCAGTGCTCCCGACCAGATCGTGGTGCCGGAAAGTGCGATTACCTACACCCTTTATGGCAATTCGGTGTTTGTCGTGGGGCCGAAGAAAAACGACAAGGGCGAGCCGGAGCTGGACGCCAGCGGCCAGCCACAACAGGTCGTCGAACGGCACTTTGTCGAAACCGGCGAGCGCCGCGCCGGGAAGGTGGTGATTGCCAGAGGACTCAAGGCTGGCGATCAGGTTGTCAGCGGCGGCCAGCTCAAGCTCGACAACGGAACCCATGTGGCCATCAGCGCCGACAAGACCTTGCCCGCCGATCCGAACAGCCAGCCACGGGCTGACTGATCAAGGAATTTTTCATGGCATTTACCGATCCGTTCATTCGCCGCCCGGTGCTGGCGACCGTGGTCAGCCTGCTGATCGTACTGCTGGGGTTTCAGGCGTTCAGCAAACTGACCATCCGCCAGTATCCGCAGATGGAAAACGCCATGATCACCGTGACCACGGCCTATCCTGGTGCCAATGCCGAAACCATTCAGGGCTATATCACCCAGCCGCTGCAACAGAGTCTGGCCAGTGCCGAAGGCATCGATTACATGACTTCGGTCAGTCGCCAGAACTTCTCGGTGATCACGATCTATGCCCGTATCGGTGCCGACAGCGACCGCCTTTTCACCGAGTTGCTGGCCAAGGCCAACGAGGTCAAGAACAAGCTGCCGCAGGATGCCGAAGACCCGGTATTGAGCAAGGAAGCCGCCAACGCTTCGGCACTGATGTACATCAGCTTCTATAGCTCCGAGCTGAGCAATCCGCAGATCACCGATTACCTGTCACGGGTCATCCAGCCCAAGCTGGCTACCTTGCCCGGCATGGCCGAAGCGGAAATCCTCGGCAATCAGGTCTTTGCCATGCGCCTGTGGCTGGACCCTGTACGAATGGCCGGCTTCGGCCTGACCGCAGCGGATGTTACCGATGCAGTACGCCGCTATAACTTCCTGTCGGCAGCCGGCGAGGTCAAGGGCGAATACGTGGTCACCAGCATCAACGCCACCACCGACCTCAAGTCCGCTGAAGCCTTTGCCGCGATTCCACTCAAGACTGATGGCGACAGCCGGGTGCTGTTGCGGGATGTGGCGCGGGTAGAGATGGGCGCAGAAAGCTACAACGCCGTCAGTTCGTTCGATGGCATACCTTCGGTCTACATCGGCATCAAGGGCACTCCAAGTTCCAACCCGCTGGATGTGATCAAGGAAGTACGACGCATCATGCCGGAGCTGGAAAGCCAGTTGCCGCCCAGCCTGAAAGTGTCCATTGCCTATGACGCGACGCTGTTCATCCAGGCTTCGATTCATGAAGTCGTGAAAACCCTGATCGAAGCGGTCCTGATAGTCGTGGTGATCGTATTCCTGTTTCTCGGTGCCCTGCGTTCGGTGCTGATTCCGGTCATCACCATTCCGCTGTCGATGATCGGCGTGCTGTTCTTCATGCAACTGATGGGTTACTCGATCAATCTGCTGACCTTGCTGGCGATGGTACTGGCCATCGGACTGGTGGTGGACGATGCGATTGTGGTGGTGGAAAACATTCATCGGCATATCGAGGAAGGCAAGACCCCGTTCGACGCCGCCATTGAAGGTGCACGGGAAATCGCCATGCCGGTGGTATCGATGACCATCACTCTGGCAGCGGTGTATGCGCCTATCGGCTTTCTGGAAGGGTTGACCGGCGCGCTGTTCAAGGAGTTTGCCCTGACCCTGGCCGGCGCGGTCGTGATTTCGGGCATCGTGGCCCTGACCCTGTCGCCCATGATGTGTGCCTTGCTGCTGCGCCACGATGAAAACGCCAGCGGTCTGGCCCACAGGCTCGACCAGATTTTCGAGCGCCTGAAAATCCGCTATCGGCGCCTGCTGCACGGCACCCTCGATACCCGTCCGGTGGTGCTGGTGTTCGCCTTGATCGTCCTGTGCCTGATCCCGGTGCTGCTCAAGTTCACCCAGTCGAATCTGGCACCGGACGAAGATCAGGGCATCATTTTCATGATGGCGACTTCGCCCCAGCCGACCAACCTGGATTACATCAACGCCTATACCGATGAGTTCGTTGAGATATTCCGGGAGTTTCCCGAGTATTACTCGTCGTTCCAGATCAACGGTTTCAATGGCGTGCAGACCGGCGTGGGCGGCTTCCTGCTCAAGCCATGGGACGAGCGCAGCCGTACCCAGATGGAAATCCTGCCGGAAGTTCAGGCCCGGCTGGCGCAGATTCCGGGCCTGCAGATCTTCGGCTTCAACCTGCCCTCCTTGCCCGGCACCGGTGAAGGCCTGCCGTTCCAGTTCGTGATCAATACGCCGAACGATTATGCCGCACTGCTGGAAGTCGCCGAGCGGGTGAAGAAGCGTGCCGTGGAGTCCGGAAAGTTCGCATTCATGGATATCGATCTGGCGTTCGACAAACCCGAGGTGGTGGTCGATATCGACCGGGCCAAGGCAGCCCAGATGGGCGTATCCATGCAGGATCTGGGCGGCACTTTGGCAACCCTGCTGGCCGAAGCGGAAATCAACCGCTTTACCATCGAGGGTCGCAGCTACAAGGTCATTGCTCAGGTCGAGCGGGCATACCGGGACAATCCCGGCTGGCTGAACAACTATTACGTGAAGAACAACGAAGGCAAGCTGCTGGCGCTCTCCACGCTGATCACCGTCAGCGACCGGGCCAGGCCTCGTCAGCTCAACCAGTTCCAGCAACTCAACTCGGCGATCATCCAGGGCTTTCCGATTGTCAGCATGGGCGAGGCTATCGAGACGGTCCGCCAGATCGCCAACGAAGAGGCACCGGCAGGCTTCGCGTATGACTATGCCGGCGCTTCACGTCAGTACATTCAGGAAGGCAGCGCCCTGTGGGTAACCTTTGCCCTTGCGCTGGCGATCATCTTCCTGGTGCTGGCAGCCCAGTTCGAGAGTTTCCGCGACCCGCTGGTGATTCTGGTGACGGTGCCGCTGTCGATCTGCGGAGCACTGATCCCGCTGTTTCTGGGGCTGTCGAGCATGAATATCTACACCCAGGTCGGGCTGGTGACGCTGATTGGCCTGATCAGCAAGCACGGCATCCTGATCGTCGAGTTCGCCAATCAGCTACGCCACGAGAAAGGGCTGTCGGTACGGGAAGCGGTGGAGGAAGCGGCAGCAATTCGTCTGCGCCCGGTGTTGATGACCACGGCGGCAATGGTGTTCGGCATGGTGCCCTTGATACTCGCGACGGGTGCCGGAGCGGTCAGTCGTTTCGATATAGGAATCGTGATTGCCACAGGGATGTCGGTGGGAACCCTGTTTACCCTGTTCGTGCTGCCCTGCGTGTATACGCTTCTGGCGGCCCGGGACAAACCGGTTGGTGCTGCACGCGTGCTGCCTGCACATCAAAAAGACTGAAAGACGAAGAGCCCTGCAAGGGGCTTCGGGAAACCGGAACTCACTTCAACCCTTGCGCCCGCCCCCTTGGGACAGGCTGTACATCAACAGCAATAAATCATGATCTGGCTTCACATCTGCCACGCTCTTCAATGCGCGTGGCAACGGGCAGTGTCCTTGACCGCTCTGGACACTGAGAATCTTTGTCGAAGGCTGCTCCCAAGCTGCCACGGCGACAGTCGCCGTGGCCAGAGCTCCTATGACAAACAAACCTCTAGCCATTTCAAGTTTCATCACTCCAGACCCTTGATAGTGCTGCCAAATACCGAATGGTAAAAGTAGACGAGCTTTTGCCAGTCTGCTGTCTCGAATGACGAATGGCGTCGAAACTGTTTCATGTCATGCTGGGCAGCACCATGGGCGGTGAAGCGACGGCGGGCTTTTTCCAGGTCCAGCAGTGCAACTTCCACCTTGGCCTGCGGGCCTTCGCCAGTCACGCGTACAAATACATGCTTGCTGTAGAGGCAGCTGTGTTGCCAGCGGGCCAGATGCATCCGGGCCAGAGTCGCGCCTATTTCCTTGAGCAGCCGCTCATGCAGCAACTCGCCGCAACGCTCGCGACCACCATTGGCGTACCACTGGTCGAGATCCTCGAAACCGTCCAGCGCAGCCGTGACCAGCAAGGCACGCCATTCATTGTTCCGGTCTCGCTCCGCACCACAGAACACTATTTCAGGAACACCCACGTTGACCTGCCGCAGGCCTTCGATTGCATCGCGCTCACGCAGGACGGTCGGACGCCCCAACGGATACAACAAACTGCGATAGGTATGGCCTGTCTGGCGTTTGCTGTAAAGCATCGGGCCTTCGCCAGAGTGAACCCGCTGAACACCACTTTCACCACCACGACGAACGTTGGGCTCTTCTACCCATTCACCGCGCAGATTCCAGAAGTAGCCGAAGCGGCTCTCTTTTTTGGAGGCTCGCATCGCTTTACCTAAAGTCTGAACATTCATCCGGGACTACCTTTTACGCAGTAAATAGACTCGCCACATGGCGTAAAACGGTAAGAAATCCATACGTTCCTGAATCCGGAAACCCGCCGTCTCAAACTCGGCTTCGACAGTTTCGACCGGTAACACAAAACGATTCTGGTAACTTTCAGCCCCACTTTTGCGCTGTCGATGTTGCTCGAGGCGCTTGCGTTTCCAGGCTTTGAAATTGCCATCAACCCACAATGAAACAATCACGCTGTCACGCGTAACCCGCTGAAACTCCCGCAATAGAGACATTCTATGCTCGGCCTGCCCAACATGGTGCAGCAGGCGCATGCAGAAGATGCTGTCCACGGCATTTTCGGGCAGGTTGATCGCAAATGCAGATGTCTGCAAAGGCTGTACCCTTTTCACCACATGCTCAGGCTGAGACTCGATTGCGGTATTGAGCATGTCGGCAGAATTGTCGGCGCCGATGATGGAGCGGTTGTTCTTTTCAGCCAGCAAAGGCCAGAAACGACCGGCACCGCAAGGCAGATCAAGTACCAGCCCAGGGTCGCCCGCCAAATGCAGGGCCTTTCTGGCCAGTTGCTCATCGCGATAGTGAGACAGCCTGCGCGACAGACCGTTCTGATGTTTTTCCAGATACTGCCGCGCATGATCTTTGGTGTATTTGCGCGAGAACTCGAGTTCGATGCGCTTGTTCATGGGAGGCATCTCATGAGTCATGTTGCAGCCAGACTAACCAACAGCCTGTCATCATCAAGTCATGCAGATGTGAAAAAAATGTTCTCTGTGATCAGAGAACATTTCAAGATATTACAGTCACTTCTGCCCCATCAGGACTTGGTCACCAGACTCACCTTGAACCGGCAGCCATGGGGCTCCATGGGCGTAAGCCCTACACTCCAGCCCTGATTCGCACAGATCCGCTGCACCAGCGAAAGCCCCAGGCCAAGGCCTTCACCGCGCTGCTCATTGCCCCGCACAAAAGGCTCGAACATGGCTTCGCGTTTCTCTTCGGGAATACCGACGCCACTGTCCTCCACGATAAAACCGTCTTCCAGCAAGGTCAGGGCGATAAAGCCATGGTCGGTGTAATGCAGCGCATTACGCAGCAGGTTACCCATCACCGCATGCAGGAAGGTAGCGTTGTAGCGCACCTCGGTAGTCTGGTCGGTTTCTGGCGGGTTGTAGATCAGTTGCAGGCCCTTGCCTTCGATCGGTCCACGCCACAAGGCGACCAGTTGCTCGGCAACGGCACCAAGAGTGGCACGTGGCGTCATGGCAGGATCCTCGCGCTGGGTTCGGGCCAGCATCAGGAAGGTCTGCACCAGATCGCGCATTTCTTCACACGCCCTGGCAATACGCTCCACCTGCCTTCTGGCCCGCTGATCGAGGGCCGGGTTTTCCAGCAGCAATTCACAGGAGCTGGCGAGCACCATCAAAGGCGTGCGTAGCTCATGACTGACATCGCTGGTAAACATTCGCTCCCGGATCAGCGCCTGCCTGAGACGACCGAGGGTGGCATCGAAGGCAACAGCCAGCTCGCCGACTTCGTCAGCGGCATAATCGGGGGCCAATGGCGGTGCCAGTCCCAATAGCTGATCGCGATGGCGAACCTGCCGGGCCAGACGCACCACCGGTGCCATGACGCGCCGGGCCAGCACCCAGCCCAGAAATACGGCCAGCGCCAGCGCCAGGACGAACCCCACCAGTACGACGGCGAACAGGATACGCTCGCGCTCTTCAAAGTCGCTCTGGTCCTGCAGCAAGGCGTAATGCCTGCCATCTACCACTTCGATCATGGCGTGGTAGGACAAGGGACCACGAAATACCTCATGAAAACCCGGCTCGAGATGGCGCAGGTCCTTGGGCAGGTCGAAATCGCCCGGCCCGTTGCTGAAGTAGAAGAGTTGGTCCGGCTTGGGACGATGGCTCCAGTCGCTGACGCTGTCCATCAGCATCAGGCGATTGAGATCCCCTCCAAGCCCTGCGGAAATCAGTTTTTCCTCAACCAGGTGAACCGTGGAAATGATCCCTACAGCGAAGGATCCGGCGACCAGCGCACTCATCAGGGCAAAGGCGATGATGATCCGCTGGGCAAGGCTCTGTTTAAACTCCATCCTTGCCCTCGGCCAGACGATAGCCGACACCATGTACGGTTTGCAGCAGCGGTTTGGGGAAAGGCTTGTCGATCACCTGGCGCAACTGATGCACATGGCTGCGCAGGCTGTCGCTGTCCGGGCAATCGTCGCCCCACAAGGCTTCTTCAAGAACCTCGCGGCGCAGCACATGAGGGCTCTTCTGCATCAGGACCGCCAGAAGCTTCAGGCCTACCGGGTTGAGCTTGAGCATGCGGCCATCACGGGTGACTTCCAGCGTATCGAGGTCATAGACCAGATCGGCCACCTGCAGGGTACGCCGCCCTCCCCCCTGAGCCCGGCGCAGCACCGCCTCGATACGCGCCGCCAGCTCGGAAAGCGCGAAAGGCTTGAGCAGATAGTCGTCGGCACCGGAGCGGAAGCCCTGCAAGCGGTCATCCAGTTGATCCCGTGCGGTGAGCATGATCACTGGCGTATCACGCCGCGCATCTTCGCGCAGACGTTTGCACAGGGTATAGCCATCGATACCGGGCAGCATGATGTCGAGCACGATCAGGTCATAGTGCTCGGTTGCGGCCAGATGCAATCCAGAGAGGCCATCCTGCGCGCAGTCGACGGTATAGCCTTTCATACCCAGATAATCGGCAAGGTTGGCCAGGATGTCGCGGTTATCTTCGACCAGAAGAATTCGCATGGTAGGCACTCTCATATGCAATTTAGGCTGGCGCAGCTTAAGGCGAAGTCAGCCTCAGGGCCAGTACCGCGTGGCTTTACGTTTTTTTCACCAACGGTGGCAGAAACTGCCGCGTCCCCCGTAACAGCCGTCGGGGCCTTTGCAATTGAACTGGATTCGACATGTCGACACCTGCAACCCTGCCACACTCTCGCCCGCTCAATCTCTGGATCTATCTGGGTATTCCCTTTGCAACAGCCCTGACTCTCATGCTGCTGGAACTGACCTCCCTGGACATGGATCTCGCCCGTCTGGTTTATGATCCGGTGGCAGGCGACTTCATCGGCAGGCACAGCCATTTTCTCGAAGATATTCTGCATGACCGCGCCAAACAGGTCGTCATTGGCCTGGCTGTCGTCTCCATGCTTCTGTTCGCGGCCTCGTTCAAGGTCGGGCGTTTGATGCCGTGGCGCCGTGAACTGGGCTGTCTGGTGCTGTCCATGGCGCTCTCGACCGGATTCGTGACGCCGGTGAAAGTCATCACTTCAGTGCAATGTCCCTGGAGCCTCACGGAGTTTGGCGGCAAGGAAACCTACAGCGAACTGCTCGCTTCACGCCCTGAAACGGACAAGCCGGGCCGCTGCTGGCCGGGCGGCCATGCGGCGACCGGTTTTACTCTGTTCGCCCTGTTCTTCATGTTTCGCGATCGCAAGCCACGCCTGGCGAAAGCCGGACTGGTACTGGCTTTGAGTCTGGGATCGATCTTTTCCGTCGGCCGTATGCTGCAAGGCGCGCACTTCTTCTCGCACAACGTCTGGACAGCGGTGTTCTGCTGGCTGATCTGCCTGGGCGCGTATTACTTCATCCTCTACAGGCCGGATAAAAGCATCCAGGCAGAGCAAAGCCTGCTGGCGAAACCTTAAGTCATGTACTGGTTGTAGTAATCCAGCGTGGCCACGTTCTTGTGCTTGGACTCGAACATGACGTCGAAGCGGTCAAGAAATCCGGTCACGTACTCGTTGGTCCAGCGGTTCCACATCATGTCGCTGTGGCCATAGAGGTCGCGTTTGGAGAGGACTTGCATCAGCGAGTCCATTTCCAGCTTCTGCTCGGCGGTAAAACCCAGCTCCTGCAGACGCTCCTGAGGCTGAGAGTAATGCATGGTCGGACGCACGCCACGCCAGCTTTCGATGATGCGCGCCACTCGAGGCGACTGCGCAGGCATGTAGTCATCTTCATGGATCCAGCAGTGGTGCACATCCAGAACCACCGGTGCCAGATCGGCCAGCCCGATGCAATCGTCCACGCCGTAGGTTTTTTCGTCGTTCTCGAAAGTGATGCAGTTCTGAGCCTCTTTCGACAGACGTGACCAGATCGAGCGAATACCCTCGGCACCCAGACGACCGGCGATATGGATATTGCATTTGAAATCCTGAAACTGCCGGCCGTAGCCCATCATGCGGATCATGTCGGCGTGGTATTCGAATTCGGCCAGACTGTTCTCGACTACTTCAGGCTTGTCGGACCCCAGCACGCAATATTGACCCGGATGCATGGACAACCGGATTCCGGCAGCACGCGCCGCAGCACCAATAGCGGCAAAGCCCTTGATCAGCATCGACTGAATGTGCGGCTGACGATAGAACGCGCAGACTTTCGGGTGACTGTAGAACGGCAACAGGTCACTGCTCAGTCGCAACATTTTCAGGGCATCAGGCAAGGTCGCCACGTAAGCCAGCAAGCGCAACTGGGCTTCGAGGTTGTGCTCGATGATCTCCACCAGTTTGGCATGCGCGACTTCGGGTGCGACGCTTTCCATCCAGCGCAAAGTGGTAGTGCGCGGGTTCAAGGCCGCTTCAATGGTTTTCAACTCGCCAGCAGACAGGTTGCGTTGGGGGTGACGATACTGGCATGCAAAACCGATCCGAGCAGTGGACATGGCAATCCTGAAATCCGAATGAATGGTGGTCAGACTCTCGGGCAGGTAAAAGCGTTCGCCATCCATACTGGCTTTTTAGCTGTATGGCATCGAGTGACAGAAGCCCGAAAACAAAGAACCCTGCACTAGGCAGGGTTCTTCGTGGTGTCGCTGAGGGTAAGGCTGGCTTACATCATGCCGCCCATGCCACCCATGCCGCCCATGTCTGGCATGCCGCCGCCAGCCGCTGGCTTGTCTTCAGGCACGTCAGCGATCATCGCTTCGGTGGTGATCATCAAGCTGGCGATGGAGGATGCTGCCTGCAGAGCAGAGCGGGTCACTTTGGCCGGGTCCAGGATGCCCAGCTCGATCATGTCGCCGTATTCGCCGGTAGCAGCGTTGTAACCGAAGTTACCCGAACCCTGCTTGACCTTGTCGACGACAACGCTTGGCTCGTCACCGGAGTTGGCAACGATCTGGCGCAGAGGTGCTTCTACAGCGCGACGCAGCAGAGCGATACCGACGTTCTGATCGGCGTTGTCGCCTTTCAGCTCGGAGATGGCTTGCAGGGAGCGAACCAGAGCAACGCCACCGCCAGGAACCACGCCTTCTTCAACGGCTGCACGGGTAGCGTGCAGGGCGTCTTCAACGCGGGCTTTCTTCTCTTTCATTTCGACTTCGGAACCGGCACCGACCTTGATCACTGCAACGCCGCCAGACAGCTTGGCCAGACGCTCTTGCAGTTTTTCCTTGTCGTAGTCGGAGCTGGTGTCGCCGATCTGCTGGCGAATCTGGGCGATGCGCGAGTCGATGTCGGTCTTGACGCCGGAGCCGTCGATGATGGTGGTGTTTTCCTTGTTCAGCACAACGCGCTTGGCATTACCCAGGTGCTCCAGGGTAGTGCTTTCCAGGCTCAGGCCGATCTCTTCGGAGATAACGGTACCGCCGGTCAGGACAGCGATGTCCTGCAGCATTGCCTTGCGACGGTCGCCGAAACCTGGAGCCTTGACGGCTGCAACTTTCACGATACCGCGCATGTTGTTCACGACCAGAGTCGCCAGGGCTTCGCCTTCGACGTCTTCGGCAACGATCAGCAGAGGACGGCCAGCTTTTGCGACTGCTTCCAGAACCGGCAGCATTTCGCGAATGTTGGAGATCTTCTTGTCGACCAGCAGGATCAGCGGGCTGTCCAGCTCGGCAACCATGGTGTCCGGCTTGTTGATGAAGTACGGGGACAGGTAGCCACGATCGAACTGCATGCCTTCCACGACAGACAGCTCGTTCTCCAGACCCGAACCTTCTTCAACGGTGATAACGCCGTCTTTGGTCACTTTTTCCATGGCTTCGGCAATGATGTCGCCGATGGAATTGTCGGAGTTGGCGGAGATGGTACCCACCTGAGCAATGGCTTTGGTGTCGGTGCAAGGCTTGGACAGCTTCTTCAGCTCGGCAACGATGGCGAGGGTCGCCTTGTCGATACCGCGCTTGAGGTCCATCGGGTTCATGCCGGCAGCGACGGCTTTCAGGCCTTCGTTGACGATGGCCTGAGCCAGAACGGTAGCGGTGGTGGTACCGTCACCGGCGTCGTCGTTGGCACGGGAAGCAACGTCCTTGACCAGTTGCGCGCCCATGTTCTCGAAACGGTCCTTGAGTTCGATTTCCTTGGCAACCGAAACACCGTCTTTGGTGATCAGAGGAGCACCGAAGCTCTTCTCGATAATCACGTTACGGCCTTTCGGGCCCAGGGTCGCTTTTACTGCGTCAGCCAGGACGTTTACACCAGCGAGCATTTTCTTGCGGCCAGAATCGCCGAATTTAACTTCTTTAGCAGCCATGATCTTTATTCCTTGGATACTTTGTCGTGACGGAAATCAGCGGGTTTCTCAGCCTTCGATGACAGCGAGGATTTCGTTCTCGCTCATCACCAGCAGGTCTTCGCCGTCTACTTTCACAGTGTTGCTACCGGAGTAAGGGCCAAACACTACTTTGTCACCCACTTTCACGGCCAGCGCACGTACTTCACCGTTATCCAGCACACGGCCGGTACCTACAGCGACGATCTCGCCACGGTTAGGCTTTTCAGCAGCCGAACCTGGCAGCACGATACCGCCGGCAGTTTTCGTTTCTTCTTCGCTGCGACGGATTACGACGCGGTCATGCAGAGGACGAAGCTTCATTGTCGATCTCCTGATTATGGTTTTAGAGCGCTCGGTGAATACACCGGCGGGGTTTTAAAAATCCGGTCTTGCCGGTCACGGTTCGACGAGCGAACCGCAGAATACGGTCTGGCTTACAGGCCAGAAACCTTGCGGTGACCCATACATAAGGGCGGACAAGGTGATTACAAGTCTCGATCAGGATTTTTTTTCGTATGGACAGGCACTTGAAACGGAAACGGCACCCGAAGGTGCCGTGCAGACAGGTTACGCCGGTTACTTGTCGCGATGCTCGAACTCGCCTTCGATGACATCGGGCTCGCGGGCAGTCTGGTGAATCGCGCCGGGACGGCTGTTTGTCGGCCCCTGACTGGCCTGATGCATGTCCTCGGCGAACGCTCGCTGGCGCATGGCCTGATTCTCGGCTCGCTGACGCAACTTGTCGGCCAGCATGCGACGAGTGAACGGCAACAGGCAGATCACACCCAGGATGTCACTGATGAAGCCCGGCAGCAGAAGCAGACCGCCACCGACGGCGATCATCAGGCCTTCAAGCATCTGCTGGGCAGGAAGCTCACCGCGGGCCAGGCTTTCACGGGCACGCAACGCCGTGGCAAACCCCGCCACGCGCATCACGAACAATCCGAGCACCGATGTGCCGAGCACCAGCAGGAAGGTCCACAGAAAGCCGATGGACATGCCGACCCGCACCAGAATAAACAGCTCCAGCACCGGAAAAAGTAGAAAGAGCAGCAGAAAAACACGCATCAAATCAGTTCCTCTAAGGAAGAATGCCTTCCAAGTAGACCGTATGTGATGTCAGAAGATCGTTAATTCAAGCCTTTTGCTCTTCAGATAGCGGCCATTTTTCCACGCGGGCCAGATGAACCAAGGCTTCGCGCACTTGTGTCGGCGTATTGCAGGGCTCGACGAATGCCAGCCAGTGGATACCGTGACCAATGCGCAGGTGCATGCCTTCGGCATCGAGACCGACCATTTGCGCAGGCTCGGTCTGCGGCAGGCCCGACAAGGCCACGTAATGGGCAATGGCATTGGCGTGGTCGTCATTCATGTGTTCAATCATGCGGGCTTCGACATCCCCGAAGAACGGGTTGGCCAGGGCGACATTATCGAACCAGTAAGCAGCCCCGAAGCCGCCAATGTAGCGATAACGCACTGGAGCGAGCACCCAGAAATCGAAATCATGCGCGGTGTGATAACTCTCTGACTTGGGGAAAAAGCGGTAATAGCGACGGGCAGCCGCTTCGATGGCCTGCGGGTCGGTCAGTTTGCGGGCCTCGGCCAGCAGCGTGAGACGCCCTGCTGCCTGGGCATAATCGGCTTCGCGCTCACTCACCAGCAGGGAACACTTCGGGTCCTGGATCAGGTTTTTGGTGTGCTGGGAAATGCGGCTTATCAAAATCAGCGGCCAGCCCTGCTCGTCCAGGCAATACGTCACTGTCGAACCGAACGGAAAGCCCGGCATGGAGCTGGAATGGGTGGACAACACCGAGCGGTACTCCTTGAGCAGCAACTCCCGGGCATTTTTAGAGGCTTTCGCGCTCATCCTGTGACTCCCTATAACGTTTTCGTCGAAATAAAGACGAACGCTCTGAAACAGCTTATAAAGTGTTGTGAATGGCATCCATGGTAAGTGGTGCCACGGCATTGGCTTAGAGATTGGGCACGCACATGGAATTGAAAAACAAGTTAATTATTATTACCGGTGGCGGTCAGGGACTGGGCCGGGCAATGGCAGAGTATCTGGCAGCCAAGGGCGTCAATCTGGCGCTGGTGGACCTGAACCAGGAAAAGCTCGACCAGACCGTCGCAGCCTGCAAGGCGCAGGGTGTGGAAGCCCGGGCCTATCTGGCCAACGTCGCCAGTGAAGAGCAGGTAACGGACGCCGTTGCAAAGATAGCCGAAGACTTCGGCCCGATTCATGGCTTGATCAATAATGCCGGAATCCTGCGCGACGGCTTGTTGCTCAAGGTCAAGGACGGTGAAATCACCAAGCTGAGCCTGACGCAATGGCAGTCCGTCATTGACGTCAACCTGACCGGCGTCTTCCTCTGCACCCGGGAAGTGGCAGCCAAAATGGTCGAGCAGAAGAGTACAGGCGCAATCATCAATATTTCTTCGATATCCCGCGCCGGCAATATCGGGCAGACCAACTATTCGGCCGCCAAGGCCGGGGTGGCGGCAGCAACCGTGACCTGGGCCAAGGAGCTGGCGCGTTACGGCATCAGAGTCGCTGGCATTGCGCCGGGCTTTATCGAAACGGAAATGACCGCCAGCATGAAACCCGAAGCACTGGAAAGAATGACGTCGGCCATCCCGCTCAAGCGCATGGGTACGCCAACCGAAATCGCGCATTCGGTGGCTTATATTCTGGAGAACGACTATTACAGCGGCAGGATTCTGGAGCTTGATGGGGCAATGCGGATCTAGATCTTGTACGTAAAGTGGCTGCACTCCCCACGGCATCGCTGGACGAGGCCGTGGGGAAATCTGCCGGTTCTTACCAGCTCACACCGAAGCCGGCGGTGTAGCGGGTCTTGTCGACATCGCCATTGTCCGAACCGCTGATGATGTTTCTCTCGGCCTTGAGGTTAAGCGATGCCCAGTCGGTGACCTTGTAACGCAGGCCCGCTTCGACATCCATCGAATAGTCGGCCACGCCGCTCAGAGGCTTGCCCACTTCCCCGTTGGTGAAGAACTCGAACTTCTTGCCCACCAGATAGCGGTTGTAGTCCCAGGTACCGGCGACTGCATAGAAGTTCTCCTTGTCGCCGTTGGAGAACTCGAAGTCGGTACGGTTCAGCAGTGCGCCCACCTTGAATGCACCCAGCTCGTCATCCCAGAACTGATAACCGGGACCGGTACCGACGGTGCGCTGACGGGACAGGTCTTCGATCTTGTCGCGCTTGTAGGTGATACGCCCATCCCAGAACAGCTTGTCGGTCAGGAAGCGGTCCAGAGAGTATTCGGCGCTCCAGTTGTCGGTGCTGACCGCATCGTCGGTTGTCTCACGGTTGTAGTCGCCCTTGGCGTTATGCCGCCACTGACCATGGCGTGCCGAAGTCTTGAAGGCCACGTTGTAGTCGTTGGTATCGTTCTCGGCGCGCTGGAAATCCAGGGCGGCATCGATATTGCCCTTCCAGACCAGGTCGGTGATGACCGGCTTGGGCTTGACGATTTGCTGGATACTGGCCAGCTCCACGGTTTTCGGCGCTTCACCGTTGACCAGCACGACCTTGCCGTCATCGCCAGCCTTCAACGACTTGGCGACTTCGCCTGTGTACTGGTCCTGCTTGACCAGCAATGGCTGATCGCTTTCGAGGGTCTTGACCTGTTTCCAGTCCAGAGGCACAGAGCCGCCATAAGGCGTCTCGATGAGCAGCTTGCCGCCATCGAAAAGTTTGATCGTGCCGCTCAACCGGTCACCGTTCTTCAACCAGACGGTATCGGCAAGCAGTGGAGTGGAAACCGTGGTTATTGCGAGGCACAACAGGGTTCTGGACAACATAAGCGACTACTAGGCTCTGTTAAGCGGAAAATCGGGCATTATCCTGCAGGCCAGCAAGACAACGTCAGGTATCAATGACCGTAAGATCTTTCCGTAGTTCCGGTAACAAAACACATACATACCTCTAAACAGGAATGAAACCGTGATCCAAACCGCCTCAGAACAGGGTGATCCTGCCGGACTTTCCCCCGCAGAGGCCCGACGCACTGCGCTCTACCTCACACTCGAACAGGTCCCGGAGGGCAAGGTCGTCAGTTATGGACAATTAGCCGAACTGGCCGGGCTGGGGAAAGCCGCACGCTGGGTCGGGCGCACCCTGAGCCAGTTACCCGAGGGCACTTCGCTGCCCTGGCACAGGGTATTGGGGGCTGGCGGCAGGCTGAGTCTGCCACTGGGCAGCGTCTCAGGTGACGAACAGCGTGCCCGCTTGCGTGCAGAAGGCCTTACCATCCGTAACAATCGGGTCGATATGCAGCGCCATGGCTGGCGTCCCATGTAGCACAGCGGTTAGAGTGCGCCCTTTGTTTTCGCAACCTGAGGCAGTTTCCAGCCCATGCCCCGTAAAACCTGGCGCGCCGCGCTCGCCGCTTATGCCAGCCCCTCGACATTAGTATTGCTGCTGCTTGGATTCGCTGCGGGCATGCCTTACATGCTGGTCTTCTCAACCCTGTCGGTCTGGTTGCGCGAAGCCGGTGTCGCCCGCGAAACCATCGGTTATGCCAGCCTCATCGGTCTGGCCTACGCCTTCAAATGGGTCTGGTCGCCCCTGCTCGACCAATGGCGCCTGCCTTTGCTCGGGAAACTGGGTCGCAGGCGTTCCTGGCTGGTCCTCTCGCAGGCGCTGGTGATGCTGGGGCTGATCGGCATGGGCTTTTGCGACCCGCAGCAACATCTGTCATGGCTGATCGCGATTGCCGTGGTGGTGGCCTTCGCTTCTGCGACCCAGGATATCGCCATCGACGCCTATCGCCTGGAAATCGCTCAGGACACTCAGCAGGCAGCTCTGGCCGCCAGCTACATGTCCGGTTACCGGGTCGCGGCGCTGTTGTCCACTGCCGGTGCGCTGTATTTCGCCGAAGGTTTCGGCTCGACAGGCTTCTCTTACAAACACTCGGCCTGGACCGGGACCTATGTGCTGTTCGGCCTGTTGATGCTGCCAGCCCTTGTGACCACCTTCATCATGCGCGAACCGCCCGTGCCGCTGCGCACCCAGTTGTCGGCGGCGCGCTATGGATTTGTGCATCAGCTGGCATCGGTCTTCGTGCTGATCGTGCTGTTGGTTTCCGTTCCGGCCATGTTCACCCAGCTCTACAACACCGATTTCGCCAGCGTCCTGTTCGAAGGCAGCAGCTGGATGGACCTGCTGATGGAAGACCGCGCCTTCCTGCGCTCCATCCTGTATATCCTGCTCACCATCGCCTGTCTGTCCTCCATGGGCCGACGCGGCCTTGCCCCCGTACTGACCCCCGTCAACGACTTCATCATGCGCTACCGCTGGCAGGCCTTTATCCTGCTGGGCCTGATCGCGACCTATCGCATGTCCGACACGGTCATGGGCGTGATGGCCAACGTTTTCTACATCGATCAGGGATTCACCAAGGACCAGATTGCCAGTGTCAGCAAGATCTTCGGCCTGATCATGACCCTGCTGGGCGCGGGCATCGGCGGATTGCTGATCGTGCGCTTCGGCATCATGCCGATCCTGTTCATCGGCGGCCTGAGCTCGGCGGCGACCAATATCCTGTTCCTGCTGCTGGCCGACATGGGCCCGAACCTGAAGATGCTGGTGCTGACCATTTCCCTGGACAACCTGAGCTCCGGACTGGCCACCTCAGCATTCGTGGCCTACCTGTCGAGCCTGACCAACCTCAAGTTCTCCGCCACCCAATACGCCCTGCTCAGCTCGATCATGCTACTGCTGCCACGCCTGATCGGCGGCTATTCGGGGGTAATGGTCGAGAAATTCGGCTACCACAACTTCTTCCTCATTACCGCCCTGCTGGGCGTACCGACCTTGTTGATGATCATCCTGCAGTGGAGCAAGGAAATTCGTACTGCCGCCAGACAGGACGGGCCCGAAAAGACCGTGGCCGACCAACCGCAATGATCAAAAGCCCGGTACATGAAACCGGGCTTTTTACCACTCCCAGTCTTTCTCCATGAACTCGGCCGTGGGCGGCAGGACGGTGTGCAGGAATTGCAGGTACTGTTCGAGCAGGTCCGTGTTGGGAAAGTGAGCCACAAAGCCTGTGGTGATGTCAGTGCAATGGATAACGATGATTGAGCGCTTGCGATCAATCGTGACGAAGTTATGCATCTCCCATGGGCGGGTTTCTCGATGATGGATCGGATTCTCCCAATTCAGCAAAGTACGGGCTGCCCCGAGCGCAATGGCAGCAGGGCCGACCAGGAACAACAGCGAGCCGGTAACGAGCGCGACGCCGAGAAAGAGCAGGATGGTGAAAATGGCGATGCCTTTGAAGAGCGGGCCTGCGAAGCTTGGGTAGTGAAGGAAATATTCGACAGAGCATGCTTGGATTGTTAATTGGTAATTGAAGATGGTCTTTTGTCTTATTACAAGCATGATCATATAGGTTGAAGATGCAACTACTACGCAAACAAAGCTTATAAAAAAGCCTGCACTCTCAGTTATGATATCCCACATTAACCATACAAAATAAGTGAGAAGCGCAAGAGCCCCAATTATAAAGGAGGTTTGAAATCTCATGAACTCCTTGGGAGGGCAGTCGATTGTTTTGATGCTCCACACCATGACAGGTGTATGGGTGCAGGAAATTGAAGCCTGCTCCGTGCTGCAAGTTTTTATATGAGTCATACGATTTCTTATTCCGGAAGCATAAGGATCAGTGCCTGGACGCGGCTGTACTTATTGACTTCGAGCTGCGTGAAGGTTTCGTTTAGGCAACATAAGCCCCGACTACTCCTCTCTACCATTCCCAGTCCTTTTCAGTGAATTCAGCCGTAGGCGGCAGGACGGCATGTAGAAATTGCAGGTATTTCTCGAACAGCTCCTTGTTGGGGAAACGGGCTTCAAATCCTAGTGTGGTGTCAGTGCGGTGGGTGACGATCATTGAGCGTTTACGATCCACCGTGACGAAGTTGTACTCTCCCCAGGGCAGGCTTTCCTCGTAGTGAATTTTATTTTCCCAGTTCAATAGAGTACGGGCTGCCCCGAGTGCAATGGCAGCAGGGCCGACCAGGAATAACAGCGAACCGGTAACGAGCGCGACGCCGAGAAAGAGCAGGATGGTGAAAATGGCGATGCCTTTGAAGAGCGGGCCTGCGAAGTCTGGGTAGTGCAGGTAGTGTTCGACAGAACCTGATTGCTTTTTTATTCGGTAGTTGAAAATAGTCTTTTGCCTTATAACAAGTATGATCATGTAAGAAAGGTACAAGACCGTTGCACATCCAAACCCTATAAACAAGCCTGTATTCTCGACCAAGGCATCCCACATTAACCATGTGAAGTAAATGAAAAAAGCAGAGATCCCCCCTATAGCAGAAATTTGAAATCTCATGAATTCCTTTGGAGGGCAGTTGATTGTTTTAATACTCCACACCATGACAGATGTGTCGACGCAGGGAATTGAAGCCTGCTCCGTACTGCACGCTTTTATATGAGTCATAGATTTTTATTCCGGAAGCACAAGGGTCAGTGCCTGGGCGCGACTGTATTTATTGACTTCAAGCTGCGTGAGGGTTGAGCCATCGACTGTCATGTTTCCTTCCTGACTTAGCTCTACCTGATAGAGATAGCTTTGAGCTTTTTCCCCCGAGACACCGACGGCCTTCGGGTACCAGATTTGCAGCTCGATATAGACAGCCTCTTCCCTGAGCGGAACCCAGGTCTGCCAGACGACATCCTCCCCCGCAGGAAAAACCGGAAAATACAGATCCGAGGGGTTATGGGGCGGGCGCTCACTGCCGAGACTGCCCAACTTATTGAGCGGCGTGAATTTGCCACGCTCTTCAAATTTATCTGCAATGGGCGTATTGGTTTGCACCGTGGGCATAAAGCCGAAAGCTCGCGTACTGCTGATCACGTTCAGTTGAACCCATTGCCCACGCAAGGCTTCAGGCAAACGTATTTGTATCCAGGCACCATTTTGCACTGGCATATCTACATACCCGGCCATGCCTATATATTTGCGCCGGTACTCAACCGTGCTTTTAACCAGAACTTGCGGGCTCAACTGGATTTCCAGTAACGCGCGTTTTTCTTCGGCCTCTCCTTCTGGAGTCTCTGCATGGCGATGTTCAGGCGAGCGCGACCAGCAGCACTTTCGTAACCACCAGCCGACACTGTCTTGTTTGAAGTAATTCAAGGCGAGGCTGGCAATTAAATAAATAAAACCCGCTATTAGAAGAACAATGGTGAGCCATGAGCCCATGGCAAAAAACACAATCTTGCTAGATAAACCTATCCCCGCAGCCAATGGTGCCAAACCACCAAGCCCCATCACAATAACAGCCAAGCCTTTTACATAGAGCGCGATTTTTTCTTCTGAAGTCTTGGCATTAGCGTGATCATCCCAGATATCCCAAAGCTCCAGCACCGCCGCCGTCACCGCAAACGCGCCCAACGCCACCATCGTGACCCGGAACCCGCGAATCGCATCACCCCAGACATGATTCCCCTGAGCTTTCCAATAAGCGGATGAGCGATCCAGAATACCGATGTCATACCCACCAATAACCACCGGCTTCGCCTCCCTGATCACCGCCCAAGGCGCTTCGACAAACACGGCCATCAACAGGTTGAAGCTGTAACTCAGGCTGTAACCGATCTTGACGATATCCTTGGCGCTGAAGTCGCCATCGCGGGTCAGGTCCTGATAGAGCACGGCGGTGTTGATGAAGTTGATCAGGATTACGCCCCAGGTGATGGCGGCCCCCAAGCCGCCCAGGCGTTCGTTCCAGGCCCTGGCGCGGGTGTGCCAGTCCTTGACGACGTCGAGGCCGGATTTGAAGAAAGCGCGGATTTCCGCTTGCAGCAATTGGGCACACCGGTTGTTCTGGAAGTCCAGCAACCCCGGAATATTCAGCTCATGCAGGCGCAGGGCGTCGAGTTGTGATTGCAGTTGGCGCGCCAGGTTTCGGCGTTCGCGAGGATGGAGGGGGTGGAGCCAATTGAAGCGGGTATCATCGATCTGTTTGATCAGAAGACGCTGCTCGCGCTTCCACTGCTTGAGCCGGGAGGCGATCTGTTCGTCGAGGCGAATCAGGTCCGGCGTATCGGCCAGTAGCTGGCCGATCATGAGGTTACGCAACAAGGCCACGAGGTTCTGCCCCCTCCCCAGTGCCAGACGGCTGTCCACCGGCACCCAGGCCAGCAGCATGGTTTCGGCAATCGTCTTCCCTGCCCCCCTCGCCAGTTCGCGCAGGGCCTTGAAGGTATCCTGCACCGGTTGCTTGAGCTTTTTCATCCAGGCCGCGTCGGCGAAGCCCCGGTGGTTGAGGGCGGTGTTGAGCTCACCGGCACGGGTGGCCAGATTGGTGAGGTCGCCCAGGCCGTTGAACAGGGCGTTGGCTTGCCGATGCAGGGCTTCCTTGAGGGCCGGAGAAAATCCGTAACGCATCGTCCCGAACAGGCTGCTGCCACGGGCTTCCTGTTCAGCCAGCCAGGCACTGGCCTGCTGATCCTGCCCATACACGGCCAGCAACTGGGTCATGACGGTTTGCAGATACAGCAGAGTTCTGGGATTTGTGGTGTCGATAAACAGCCTGAGCGGGTCGTTGCCCAGGTACTCGGTCCAGACCTGAAAGTCGTGCCGGGTGTCGCGCACTCGTTGCAGGAGGGTGTCGCTGAGGGGCAGGTGTGCCTGCAGATAGGCGCGGGCACCTCTGAGGTCGATTTCAGCCCGCCACTTCTCGCGTGCCTTCCAGGCCTGCCGGTCCTCCTGGGACGGGTAGCGACCGTAGCGGGTACGAAACGCATGGCGCATATCGGCGCTCTGGAACATGTCGCTTGTGCCCAACGAACCGCCCGGCGGACTGCCGTGCATGGTCAGCATCTCTTCCAGATCCATCTGATCGAAACAGGTTTCCAGCTCGTTCAGGTACTGCTGCGTCTTGAGGTGGTCACCCCGGACCGATTCGGGCAGGTGCTGCGGGTCGCCATTGGCACCGCACAGCAGGGTCACGGTCTGGGCCATCTGCAGCTTGTGCTCGTGTTCCTGTTGCCAGGTTTGATAGACCGCCTGATCGCCTGCCAGCTGCAGGCCCAGATCGTTGAGCACGCCCAGCGGGTCGTCCAGGGCGATCAGCAGCGAGCTGTATTGGTCGGGGACACTGCCCAGCCAGTACACATCGGCCCCGAGCGGGGTAAAGAGCGAGGGCGCGGCAGGGTTCCGAGGGTCGGAGGTGGGGATAGACGAGTCGGCAAAGCGGTTGTCTTCGACCAGCCACTCCTTGTCGATATCGGCCACGGCGCTGGCCAGAGCCGGCAGGGGTAAGGTGTCGGGTTGGTTCAGGGTGACGCAGAAACGCGCCAGATCCACCGGCTTCATCCACAGGGCGCGGCTGTCGGCGTGAGAGCGCAGGTGCTCGCAGATGCGCCAGGTCCACTGCACGGGGGAAAAGGCCAGGTGCAGACGGTGCTTGCGGGGATAAAGCAGGTAGGGCTTGCCCTCGCCTTCGCCGCGGCGCACATCCTGCCCCTGATGAGCCTCGGTCCAGACGATGCGTGTCAGGCAGGCATCGATTCCCGAGAAGCTGTACTCATGAAAGGTCTCAGCCGTTTCGTCGAATACATAGACATAGCCGTCGTAGAGCTGGCGCAAGGTGTAGCTGCGGGTCCTGAGCCTGGGCAAGGCGCTCCACTGCCCCTGCGCGGGCAAGGGTTTGAGCTGGTCGGGCTCGACATCGTAGCGGGAACGGTCCAGGGCGTAGCGCACCGGCACAATGGCCACGTCCGGCCCCTTGAACGGACAAAGGCTGGTGGCGTTGGAAGGTGTCTTGTCGAAGCGGGTTGCACGCCGTTGCTGAAGGGTGCCGTGTTTGTGAGTCATGTGTTGCGCCCGGAATCGTGACGAGCAACATCGCTCGTGCCTGGGGGCGGCGTGTATCAAGAGTCATGCCTTCTTTATTTTTATTATTAAAATCAGACAGTTAAAAAGTAACCCTTTTAAAAACCGGTTATTTTTCATACAGACAAACAGAAAAAGTGCGCAATCCGCTGCGCACCTGCGCAAAAGGTTGCACAGACGGCTGAAGCGCCCTGATTACAAGGGGCGACAAGGATTTTGAGAGGGATTTATCGCGGAGGGGTGCGCAAGCAAGTGCGCATCAAGGCTTGAGGCCAGCACTCATCAGAAAGCTCGCCGCAGGGAACAGCGAGCTTTCTGACGAGTTATCGATTACTCCTGAACCACACGCACCATGCGTTGTGGCGAAGGGATATCGATACCTGCAGCTTTCAGGCGATCACGCGCCTCGATATTGAAGAACGAACTCACATCGCCCATATCGCCGGTCTTGGTCCATACCCTCAACGACAGGGTAATCGCGTTTTCGCCCAGCGCCGCCACCACTGCCTGCGGTGCCGGATCCTGCAGGACACGCGGGTCCTGAGCCATTTCCAACAGCACTTCGAGGGCTTTCCTCAGGTCCGCATCGGGACTCACACCGATATCGAACACGATCTTGCGGGTCGGCTGACGGTTGGTGTTGGTAATGATGCCGTTGGACAGATTGCCGTTGGGCATGATCACCGTGCGGTTATCACCCGTGCGCAGTACGGTGTGGAAAATCTGGATACTGTCGACAGTACCCGCCACACCCTGAGCCTCGATCCAGTCGCCGATACGGAACGGGCGGAACAGCAGAATCAGCACGCCACCCGCAAAGTTCGCCAGACTGCCCTGCAAGGCCAGACCAATGGCCAGACCCGCAGCACCGATGGCCGCGACGAACGAGGTGGTTTCCACACCTATCATCGACGCAACGCTCACCACCAGCAGAATCTTGAGGATGATGTTCGCCAGGCTGCTGACAAACCCCTGCAATGCCAGGTCGGCATTACGCAGTGCCAGCAATGCACCGACCTTGCTGGTCAGCCTGTTGATCAACCACCAGCCAATACTCAGTGTTACCAGCGCCAGCAGCACACGACTGCTGTACTGCATGATCATCGGAATCCAGCTTTGTGAAACCTTCCACAGCTGATCGACTTCTGCGCTCAAATCCATCTTGTTTCTCCTGCCTGTCACGAACCAATCTTGAAAGGACTGCCGGAAACAATCATTTCAGCGTCTACAGGGGTGTTCGGACATGCCCGGGAATCAAGGGTTCCCGGGCACACGAACACTAGTCACGGAAGTTGTTGAATTGCAGCGGCATCCCCGAGTCGTATGTACGCAGTAAAGCAATGGCATCTTGCAGGTCATCGCGCTTTTTACCCGTGACGCGCACTTGTTCCCCCTGAATGGCGGCCTGCACTTTCAGTTTAGCGTCCTTGATATGGGCAACAATTTTCTTGGCCAGCTCCTTGTCGATACCTTCCCTGAGTACCGCTTCCTGCTTCATCACCTTGCCCGAAGCATAAGCATCCTTGACCTCAAGGCATTTCACGTCGATCTTGCGCTTGACCAGGGCAAGCTTGAGGATTTCGATCATTGCTTCAAGCTGGAACTCTGCCTCGGCGGTGAGCGTGACGGTCAGATCCTTGAACTCGAAAGTGCCTTTGCCTTTGAGGTCATAGCGACGGTCCAGCTCTTTGATGGCGTTGTCGACGGCATTAGTGACTTCGTGTTTATCCAATTCGGACACTACGTCGAACGATGGCATGTAATTTCTCCAGATAAACGGCGTGCCCGATCAAAGCGAGCACGCGTGACTTGACGGTATGAAAGAACGCTCATTATAACGAGACTTTCCCGGCGTTCACTGCGAGCCTTTCATGTCGACTTTCGATTTTATCGCTGCAAGGCCGTTCAACCTTTCGGATATGTCTCTCTGATGGCCGTTCTCTGGCACATACTCGGCGCAGGCAGCCTGGGCAGTCTGTGGGCCACACGGCTGGCTCGTGCGGGCGTGCCGGTGCGCCTGATTCTGCGTAACGAGGCGCGCCTGCAGGCCTATCAGGCCAATGGCGGCTGTCTGACGCTTGTGGAGAATGGCGTTGCCCAACCGGTCTTCATTGCGGCCCAGACCACCGACAGCAACGAGCCCATCGAACGCCTGCTGGTAGCCTGCAAGGCCTATGATGCCGAACAGGCCGTGTCCCGGATCGCTTCACGCCTGCACGCAAACGCCGACATCATCCTGTTGCAGAACGGTCTGGGCAGCCAGGATGCGGTAGCAGCACGTATTCCACATGCCCGCTGCATTTTTGCGTCGAGTACCGAAGGCGCCTTTCGCGAATCGGACTGGCGCGTGGTATTCGCGGGTCACGGCTACACATGGCTGGGCGATGCCCGTGAACCGACGCCGCCTGCCCTTCTGCAAGACCTGCATGACAGCGGCATTGCCCACGAATGGACACCCGATATCCTGACACGCCTGTGGCGCAAGCTGGCCCTGAATTGCGCCATCAATCCATTGACCGTTCTGCACGACTGCCGCAACGGCGGCCTGCTGGAACATCACTGCGAAGTGGCGACGCTGTGTGTCGAACTCACGGACCTGCTGGAGCGGTGCGGCCAGCCCGCTGCGGCTCTGGACCTGCACACTGAAGTGCAACGTGTGATCCGGGCCACGGCGGCCAATTACTCGTCGATGTATCAGGACGTGAACAATGGCCGACGCACGGAAATCAGCTACCTGCTCGGTTACGCCTGTGCAGCAGCCCTTCGCCATCAATGTGCAGTGCCTCACTTGCAACAATTGCAGCTGCGCCTGACCGGCCATCTCGAAAGCAAGGGTTTGCGTACCGACTAGCTCACGCTACCCTGCTGTTTCATCCTTTGCGTGTGATTCGCCCCATGCCATTGCGCAAGCGTCTAGAAAACCTGCCTGTGGGCCAGAAACTGCTGGCAGCCCTGCTGGTCCTGCTGACCACGGTGCTGCTGGTCGCCAACCTGACCTTTATCAGCGCCGCTTATTACATCTCTCAGGAAGCCATGGCTCCGCAGGCCCTGCAGACCATCGGACGCCTGATCAGCAGTCCCAATCTCAACGAGCAGGCCCTGAGTTCGCCGCGCAATGCCAATGCCTTGCTCAAGGAGCTCAGGAGCTACGGGCCATTGCGGGCCGCAGCGCTCTACGACAACGACGGTAGCCGCCTGGCGCAGATGCAACAGGGCGAAGGACTGCATCTGCCCGCCCATTACGGCGATATCGAAGGCTGGCGTCTGACCGAGTTTCGCAATACGCAGATCATCACCGTGCCCAAGGGCGATCAGGCTCCGGGACATTTATTGCTGGTTGCCAGCAGCGAACTGCCCACGGCGTTCTATACCGGCACGCTGACCGCAAGCCTGGGCATTCTGGTGTTCAGTGTGCTGCTGTGGCTGGTCGTGGCCAGACAGATCCGACGCCTGATTACCGAACCCATCTATCAACTCGAAGAGCTGTCGCGCCAGGTCACCCGCGAAGAAAACTATGCCTTGCGCGCCAGCCCCGGCAACGAAGACGAAATCGGCAATCTGGCCGAAGCCTTCAACACCATGTTGTCGCGCATCGAAGCCCGCGAGCAGCAACTCAAGCGCGCCCGCGACGACTCGCAGGAAGCCTACGCCCAGGCTCAGGGCATGGCCGAGGAAACCCGTCACACCAATCGCAAGCTCGAGCTGGAGGTCAAGGTACGCAGCAAGATCGAGAAAAAGCTCACCGGCTTCCAGAATTACCTCAACAGCATTATCGACTCGATGCCCTCGGCGATGATTGCCCTGGACGAACAACTGTACGTCACCCAGTGGAATCAGGAAGCCACCGCCCTGTCCGGCACAACCCTGGACGAAGCCCTCAATCAGCCGATCTTCATTGCCTTCGAACCCATGAGAGCGTTCCTGCCCCAGATCAAGCAGACCGTCGAGCAGCACAGCGTCACCAAGATCGAGCGCGTGACCTGGATCAAGAACGACGAGCCGCGCAGCTATGCCCTGACCTTCTACCCCTTGGCAGGCGATGCAGGCCGTGGCGTGGTGATCCGGATCGATGACATCACCCAACGCATTTCCCTGGAAGAAATGATGGTGCAGTCGGAAAAGATGCTCTCCGTTGGCGGGCTCGCGGCCGGCATGGCTCACGAAATCAATAACCCGCTGGGCGCGATCCTGCACAACGTGCAGAACATCCGCCGCCGCCTGTCGCCGGAACTGCCCAAGAACATCGAACAGGCCGAGTCCGACGGCATCGACCTGAATACCATCAATCATTACCTGACCAGCCGCGGCGTCCCGCAACTGCTGGACGGTATTCAGCAGGCCGGCGCACGGGCGGCAAAGATCGTCAGCCATATGCTCAACTTCAGCCGCCTGAGCAACCGCCAGTTGACCTCCTGCGACCTGCCGGCCCTGATCGATCAGGCGCTGGAAATCGCCGGCAACGACTTTGATCTGGCCATAGGCTTCGACTTCAAGGGCCAGAACATCATCCGCCAGTTCGATCCGGAACTGGGGCCTGTGCCTTGCATCCCCAACGAACTGGAACAGGTGCTGCTCAACCTGCTGAAGAACGCTGCGCAGGCCATTCACCAACGCTCAGAGAGTGAAGCCGAGCCGGGACGCATCACCTTGCGCACCCGCCTCAACCCGCCATGGGCCGAAATTCAGGTGGAAGACAACGGCATCGGCATGGCGGAGAACGTGCGCAAGCGGACTTTCGAGCCCTTTTTCACCACCAAGGAAATAGGCCAGGGCACCGGACTCGGGCTGTCGGTGTCGTACTTCATCATCACCAATAACCATAAGGGCCAGATGGAAGTGCAATCGGCTATCGGCATGGGGACCTGCTTTACCCTGCGCCTGCCCTTGGTGAGCACTCAGGTGAATGTGCAGCAACAGGTCATTTCAAAGTTGTAATCAGGAGCCATACAGATGGGCTTTCGTTTGTCGAAGATTTACACGCGCACCGGCGATGCCGGAGAAACCGGGCTGGGCGATGGTCGTCGAGTGCCCAAGGATCACCCGCGTGTCGAGGCCATCGGTGAAGTCGATACCCTCAACAGTCAGTTGGGGCTGCTGCTGGCCGGGTTGAACGAGCAGGTGCAACGCATTCCTGCGCTCAGTGAAGTGATCGAGGTGCTGAGCCCTTGTCAGCACCGTCTGTTCGATCTGGGCGGCGAACTGGCCATGCCGGCCTATCAGGCGCTGAACGCTGCCGAAGTCGAGCGACTGGAGGCCGCAATCGATGAGTGGAACGAGGAAGTCGGCCCGCTGGAAAACTTCATCCTGCCCGGTGGCTCGATGCTGATCGCCCAGGCCCACGTTTGTCGCAGCCTGGCTCGCAGTGCAGAGCGGCGCTGTCAGCACCTCAATGCACAGGAACCGTTGGCCGGTGTCGGGCTGGCGTATATCAATCGGCTGTCGGATTTACTGTTCGTGGCTGCCCGAGTGATCGCCAAGCGCCAAGGCATTGCCGAAATCCTCTGGCAACCGGCTCCCAAGCCAGAAAAAACCTGACCCTCCCACGGATCGTGCCCCGCGTCAGGCCTCTGGCCAGAAGGCGCGGATTCCGGCCACGCCTTGTGCGCCGCTTTCCCAGGCGCGCTGACGCTCATCCGGACCGACACCGCCCAGCAGGAATACCGGCTTGGTGAAGTCTGCGATCAGCCGTGAGGCTTCTTCCCAACCCAGCGGCTGTGCGTCGGGATGGGTCAGGGTCGGCTGGACCGGTGACAGGGTGACGAAATCCACGCCCATCTGCTCGGCCAGCGCCAGTTCTTCAGCGTTATGGCAGGAGGCCGCCAGCCAGCGATCCTCCGGGAATGGACGACCTCGGCTGGCGTACTTGCGCAGTTGTTCCGCCGTCAGGTGCCATCCGGCGGACGGGAAATCACCCAGCCATTCCAGAGGCCCCTTGAGCATCAGTTGCGCCTTGCCTGCGCACAAGCCCACCGCATCCACGGCCAGATCCCGATATTGCGGGTCATAGCCAGCCGGAGCCCGTAACTGGACCAGCTTGATGCCGCCAGCAATAGCCTTCTGCATGCCGCGCAGCAGCTCGGAGGTTTCCAGACCATCGGGCGTAATCAGGTACTCTCCGGGCAAGCGTGCCGCGGCAACGATCGGCTTGTTGGCCGCCGGGAATTCGTAACCGGCCAGTTCACGCTGGCTGGCCCAGACCAGCGGCTGTCCTTCGGCGCCATGGGGCTCGCCGGTAAAGGCCGAGACTTCCCAGACATCCAGCAAAACCTGTTTGTCCGGGTAATCGTGCTGGATCTTGATCAGCGGGCGTGCCGCCGTGACGCCAATCCCCAACTCTTCCTGCAACTCACGGCTCAATGCGGCCTGGACAGCCTCCCCGGCTTCAACCTTGCCGCCGGGAAACTCCCACAAACCGCCCTGATGCTGGTTATCTGCACGCTTGGCGATAAGAATCCTGCCGTCAGCGCCACGAATGACAGCGGCGGCCACATGAACACGTTTCACTCATCGGTCTCCTGCAAGGCAGCCTGTTGCCAGCTCTGAAAAGCAGGCCACTGGTAAAGGGTTTCAATATAGGCCAGCGCTTCGGCAGGCAAGGCGACGCGATAGCTGCGCAGACGAATGGCCACCGGCGCAAAGAAGGCATCGGCAATGCTCGGCTGGCCGAACAGGAACGGACCGCTCTCGACCGCTGCTGCACGGCACTCGCTCCACAACGCAACGATACGGTCGATGTCCTGTTGCGTATCGACCGGAATGACTTCCAGCGCCTGATCGCGATGCAGGTCCATCGGCATGTTGGAACGCAGGCTCATGAAACCGCTGTGCATCTGCGCGCACGCCGAACGGGCCTGGGCGCGGGCAGCGATATCACGTGGCCAGAGATTGGCTTCGGGGAAACGCTCGTTCAGGTATTCGCAAATGGCCAGGGAATCGATGATGGTCCCATGCTCGCATTGCAACGCTGGAACCTTGCCGGTCGGAGAATACTGGAGAATCTGTTCGCGGGTATCCGGCTTGTTCAGGCGAATCACCTGATCGGTGTAAGGCGCGCCGGTCATTGCCAGCACCAGCCAGGGGCGCAGCGACCAGGAGGAATAGCGTTTGTCGCCGATGATGAGGTGCAGAGACATATCCTTGGCTCCGGAGTCAGGTGGCTCCTATGGGGTAGTGCCGATCAATAAGGTCATGAACACTTTGTGGGAGGCAGCTTGCTGGCGACTCTAGCGTACATATGCTGAATCTCTGCCGGTTTTCAGGCTTTTTCGCCAGCAAGCTGCCTCCTACAGGTTTATTCGTACCTTTACTGATCGACATTACTCCTATGGATTGGGTGGATCAGGTGCGGTATTCGGCGTTGATCTTCACGTACTCGTGGGACAGGTCGGTGGTCCAGATCGTTTCGCTGCAATCACCGCGGCCCAGCTCGATACGGATGGTGATTTCTTCCTGAGCCATGACCAGCGAACCCTGTTCTTCAGTGTAGGTCGTCGCACGGCAGCCTTTGCTGGCAATGCACACGGAACCGAGGAACACGTCGATCTTGCTGACGTCCAGATCCGGTACGCCTGCACGCCCCACCGCTGCCAGGATACGACCCCAGTTAGGGTCGGACGCGAACAGCGCGGTCTTGATCAGCGGCGAGTGAGCCACGGCATAGCCGACATCCAGGCATTCCTGGTGGTTACCGCCGCCATTGACTTCAACGGTCACGAACTTGGTCGCGCCTTCGCCATCACGCACGATGGCCTGGGCCACTTCCATGCAGACTTCGAAGACCGCTTTCTTCAAGGCTTCGAACAACGGGCCTTTGGCTTCGGTCACGGCAGGTACATCGGCCTGACCGGTGGCGATCAGCATGCAGCAGTCGTTGGTCGAGGTATCGCCATCGATAGTGATGCGGTTGAACGACTTGTTCGCGCCGTCGCGGATCAGGTCCTGCAATACGCTCTGGGATACCTTGGCGTCGGTCGCGATGTAACCGAGCATGGTCGCCATGTTCGGACGGATCATGCCAGCGCCCTTGCTGATGCCGGTCACGGTGACGGTAACGCCCTCGTACTGGAACTGACGGCTCGCGCCTTTTGGCAGAGTGTCGGTGGTCATGATGCCGGTTGCGGCGGCAGCCCAGTTATCCACGGACAGATCGTCGAGAGCGGCCTGCAAGGCACCTTCGATCTTTTCCACAGGCAACGGCTCACCGATGACGCCGGTGGAGTAAGGCAGCACAGCGCTGGCATCGACACCCGCCAGCTCGGCCAGTCTGGCACAGGTGCGGGTTGCGGCAGCCAGACCTGGCTCGCCGGTGCCGGCGTTGGCGTTGCCGGTGTTGGTCAGCAGGTAACGCACAGGGCCTTGCACGCGCTGCTTGGCCAGGATGACCGGCGCTGCGCAGAACGCGTTCAGTGTGAACACGCCGGCAACACTGGAACCTTCGGCACATCGCATGACGACAACGTCCTTGCGACCCGGACGTTTGATGCCGGCAGAAGCAATCCCCAGTTCAAAACCGGGAACCGGGTGCAATGTAGGCAAAGGACCAAGACCAACAGCCATGGGTGCGCTCCTTGAGCAGTATCTGCGCCGTCCGCATCGGTACGGCAATCTAATGAAAAAACGCCGCGACGGGTAAGCCGGTCGCGGCGTGGTATTACAGCGTCAGGGCCTTAACCGATCTGGCCGTGACAGTGCTTGAACTTCTTGCCCGAACCACACCAGCACAGCTCGTTGCGGCCCAGTTTCATGTCGTTGCGAACCGGCGCAGTGGTGGTCGCGGTAGCGACAGCCACATCACCGCCCTCTTCAACCAGTGCCGGCTGATCGAGGCCCGGCGCTTCGGCATGCTGGAACTGCATGCGCTTGGCGAGTTCTTCGGATTCGCGACGCAGACGCGCCTCTTCTTCCTCCGGATCTTCGCGACGCACCTGAACATGGGACAGCACGCGAATGGTGTCGCGCTTGATGGAATCCAGCAGCTCCTGGAACAGGGTGAAGGACTCGCGCTTGTATTCCTGTTTCGGGTTCTTCTGTGCATAACCGCGCAGGTGAATACCGTGACGCAGGTGATCCATGGTCGACAGGTGGTCTTTCCACAGGTCGTCCAGCACGCGCAGCAGGATCTGCTTCTCGAAAGTCCGCAGGGCCTCGGCGCTGGCCTGATCTTCCTTCTCGGTGTAAGCCACCAGCAGCTCTGCCAGAATCTTCTCGCGCAGGGTTTCCTCGTGCAGGTGATCGTCTTCGTCGAGCCATTGCTGGATCGGCAGCTTCACGGCGAAATCGCTGTTGAGCGAAGCTTCCAGACCGGCGACATCCCACTGCTCGGGCAGCGATTGCGGCGGAATGTGCTGGCTGATCAGACTGCTGAGCACTTCTTCACGGAAGTCGCTGATGGTGTCACCGATGTTGGTGGCTGCCAGCAGGCTGTTACGCATGTGGTAGATCACTTTACGCTGCTCGTTGGCAACGTCGTCGAACTCGAGCAATTGCTTGCGGATGTCGAAGTTGCGACCTTCCACCTTGCGCTGGGCCTTTTCGATAGCGTTGGTCACCATGCGGTGCTCGATCGCTTCGCCGGACTGCATGCCCAGGGCTTTCATGAAGTTCTTCACCCGGTCGGAGGCGAAGATGCGCATCAGGCTGTCTTCAAGCGACAGATAGAAACGGCTGGAACCGGTATCGCCCTGACGACCGGCACGACCACGCAGCTGGTTGTCGATACGACGCGATTCATGGCGCTCGGAAGCGATGACATGCAGGCCACCCGCCTCGATCACCTGCTGATGGCGTTTCTGCCAGTCGGCCTTGATCTGTGCGATCTGCTCGGGGGTCGGGTCTTCGAGGTTGGCAACTTCGACTTCCCAGTTGCCACCCAGCAGGATGTCGGTACCGCGACCGGCCATGTTGGTGGCGATGGTCAGTGCACCCGGACGACCGGCCTGGGCAATGATTTCCGCTTCCTTCTCGTGGAACTTGGCGTTCAGGACCTTGTGATCGATACCTTCCTTCTTGAGCAGGTTGGACATGTGCTCGGAAGTTTCGATGGTCGCCGTACCCACCAGAACCGGACGGTTCTCTGCCAGACAGGCCTTGATGTCCGCAACGATTGCCGCGTACTTCTCTTCCGCCGTCAGGTAGACGAGGTCGTTGAAGTCCTTGCGCGCCAGCGGTTTGTTCGGCGGAATGACCATGACCGACAGGTTGTAGATCTGGTGGAACTCGAACGCTTCGGTGTCTGCAGTACCGGTCATGCCGGACAGTTTGGTGTACAGACGGAAGTAGTTCTGGAACGTGGTCGAAGCCAGGGTCTGGCTTTCGGCCTGGATGTTCAGGTTTTCCTTGGCTTCGATGGCCTGATGCAGGCCTTCGGACAGGCGGCGACCCGGCATGGTACGACCGGTGTGCTCGTCGACCAGCAGGATCTGACCGTCCTGGACGATGTATTCGACGTTGCGGTTGAACAGCGTGTGAGCGCGCAGACCGGCATAGACGTGGGTCAGCAGACCCAGGTTGTGCGCCGAGTACAGGCTTTCGCCCTCAGCCAGCAGACCGGCTTCGGTGAGCAGTTCTTCGATGAACTGGTGACCGGCTTCGTTCAGCTCGACCTGACGGCTCTTCTCGTCGATGGTGTAGTGGCCCGGCTTGGTGACCTGCCCTTCCACTTCTTCGATATGGCGCTCGAGGCGCGGAATCAGACGGTTGATCTCGGTGTACAGACGCGAGCTGTCTTCAGCCTGACCGGAAATGATCAGCGGCGTACGGGCTTCGTCGATGAGAATCGAGTCGACTTCGTCGATCACACAGAAGTTGAGTTCACGCTGGAACTTGTCTTCCATGCTGAACGCCATGTTGTCGCGCAGGTAGTCGAAGCCGAATTCGTTGTTGGTACCGTAAGTGATGTCGGCAGCATAGGCGGCGCGCTTCTCTTCCGGTGGCTGGAATGGCGTGACGATCCCTACGGTCAGGCCGAGGAATTCGTACAGCGGACGCATCCAGTTGGCGTCACGACGAGCCAGGTAGTCGTTCACGGTCACAACGTGCACGCCCTTGCCGGACAGTGCGTTCAGGTAAACCGCGAGCGTACCCACCAGGGTTTTACCTTCACCGGTACGCATCTCGGCGATCTGACCTTCGTGCAGGGTCATGCCGCCGATCAACTGGACGTCGAAGTGGCGCATACCCATGACACGCTTGCCCGCTTCACGCGCAACCGCGAAAGCTTCTGGAAGGAGCTTATCGAGGGTCTCGCCTTTGGCTATGCGGGCCTTGAACTCTTCGGTCTTGGCACGCAGTTGCTCGTCCGAAAGGGCCACCATTTGCTCTTCGAAGGCATTGACGATCTGTACCGTCTTGAGCATGCGTTTGACTTCACGCTCGTTCTTGCTTCCAAAAAGTTTTTTTAACAAAGGCGCAAACATATCGACAGGATCTTCCACACATAGGAATGGAGGGCGGCCCCGTGAGTCGCCCGTGCAGCCTTATGGCCGCATGCGAACGAGCATTCTACCCGGAAACGGTGGTGAGGAAAGTGGCGTTATTCCACGATGCTGGCACAGCGCTGTTACGGGGCAGTCTTACAATGGGGCCATTATTCAGCACTTCAACCCTTAAAGGGCCGAAGTTACTCGTTGATTTGTATATAAAAGCACGGAAAGCTCGCCGAACGAAGCTGCAAGAGCGCTTTCTGTTAACATGAAGACTTTGTCATCCCCCTCCGGCATCGTATCCATGGCCTTTCGTCCCCTCACTGCCAGAGCCCCCGCAGTCCTGCTGCGAGACGCCAAGCCGCTCAAGGCAATCTTTCGCCATGCCGAGCGTCTGAGCCACCTTCAGCGCCTGCTCGAAAGCCAGTTGCAGCCTGCCGCCCGGGAACACTGCCATGTGGCTTCGTGGCGCGAAGGCACCCTGTTGCTGATCGTGACCGACGGTCACTGGGCCACACGCCTGCGCTATCAGCAAAAGCGTCTGCAGCGGCAATTGGTCGCTTTCGACGAATTCGCCAACCTGATGCGGATTGTCTTCAAGGTACAGCCTCCCACCGTGCCCAGGGGTGCCGTCGGTCATACCATCGACCTGTCGCCCGCAGCAGCGGAAAGCATCCAGGCCACCGCAGAAGGGATCAGCGACCCGAAACTGCGCGCTGCGCTGGAGCGTCTGGCCAGTCACGCCAGGGACAGGAAGTAAGCATCAGCGCCTGCCCAAAACCGTTTCAAATTGCGACGAGCCCGCCTTGAGCAGCCCGGCCTGAATCAGCAACGGTGCCACCATCGCCGTCGGCTCGACCTGACCGCTCACCTTCATCCGATGGGCGACAGGTTCCAGTCCGACCTCGAAACGATGCTCGCCCTCACGTCGGACATCGGCCAGGAGTTTCAATCCGTCCCGGCACTCAAGCACAAGATCCGCGTTGCCCAATACCACCATCCACGGCGACAGCACGGCCAGATCCCGGCCCTGCAGACTCCCTTCACCAGACGTGCATTGCGCGCCACGCCCCTGCATCAGCAAACGCCCTTGCCAGCGCCCATCCACCACGTAAGCCGTGGCCGGCGTGACGAGACTGCCTGCGGGCACAAGCTCTGCACGCCACGCCCAGGGCCAGCCTTGTACCTTGAGTTCCCAGGCCTGCTGCTGAAATCCGGCGCTCACCCGGCCTTGCCCTGACCAGGGCCGAAGGTCCCAGCTCACAGGCCCGACGCTCCCCGACTGCTCGGCTCGTCCGTGCCACACAGTCCCGACAACGCCCTGCGGCTGCCAGCCAGGTGCCCACGGAACGAAGCGGGACAGAAAAGCGGCGGGCATATTCAGCAAAAGCGTCACGGCAAACACCAGCGCACCTAAGATCCATGGCTTTCGACTCATGGAAGCCTCCCGGCACACCCCACATCCAGGCTGAACACCAGCCCCTGATGGCCTTGTTCGAGACTCCAGCGCAGCGGTCGCCCGCCTCGCTCCTGAATGCTGTGCATCAGTTGGGTCAGAGGTTCGGCCCGACTCAGTTCACCTTGCAACTGCCAGATATCGCCGCGCTGTTCGACCCGTGTCAGTACCAGCCCCCGGGCACTGGCCAGCGCCTGCCAGTATTCGGCAGTAAACGCCGGGCCGGGGCTCAATGCCCTGGCCTGTTGTGCCAGAAGCGGCCACTGCCGCAGATCCTTGCCCCAGGTCAGCAAAGGGCGACCGATCAGCACCAGCGATAACGTCAGGATCACGACCCACCCCGCCAACAGCGCGTAACGCCGGGCAGGCGGCAAGGCGGCGAAAGCGTTTGAAGCTCTCTGAATCAATGCATTCATGGCTGCCCATCCAGATTGAAATTGAGCGTCAGCAGGTCGGTCTTTTCGTTCGCTTCAACGCTGACCTTCGCCCCTGCTGCCTTGGCCATGGCCTGCCAGTGAGTCGTGTCAGGAGGCAAAGCCTTGCCACTCAACACCAGCCTCAGGGTTCGTCCGTCGAAATAAGTGCCGGACACGCCCCAGTCTTTCTGGCTGTCGAGCCACAGTGTCATGGCCTGTTCCAGCTCGACGATCTGCTGCTGACGACTTCGCCAGTCGCTCTGCTCGGACTGCAGACGAGACAACACCCGTGCCGCTTGCCGGGCGCTGTCGAGCGGACCGGTCAAGGCTTCGACCTGAGCCTTCCAGACCGGCACCTGCTGCCAGAACTGCCACAGCGCCAGCACGCCCCAACAGAGAGCCAGCACGCCACAGACACCCGCCAGACGAGACAGGCTTCTGCCAAATGGCGATGCCTGCGATCTGGCCTTTGGACGACGAGTGCCCGAACGCACCAACAAGTTGGGCAAACGATTCAACGCGGCCCAGCGGGCGGGCCATGGACCGGTCATTTCCTCGCTCGGCTGTCGCCAGGCCTCGGGCGGTTCGCCCAGCACATCCGGCCACACCAGCCAGTGCTGCATACCGTTGTCAGCGCCGCGTATCAGGCAACGACCTTCGGGACGCGACCAGTCCAGTGTCTGACCAGCAGCCTGCGTCGGCAGCAATTGCAATTCCGCCCAAAGATAATCGGGGAATACGCCCAGTTCCTCACATTCGCTCAACCAGCGCTGAACCTGTACACGCTCTACCACCAGCAACTCCAGATGCCCGGCGAGTCGTGACAGGCAACTGACCTGCACCTCTTCGGCAGGCTGTTGCAGCAGGTCCTCCAGCAACATCGGCCATTCATGAGGCTTGAGGCCCGGTGGCGCAGGCACCTGGAAATGGCTGCACTGCGCAGCCGGCATGACCAACGCGAGGGTGTCCTGCAGATAATGCGCAGGCGGCGGCCAGTCGCCCTGCTCATCTCCCGGCAGACGCCGCCATTGCCAGACCCCAGTGGCAGCAGGACGCAGCAGCAACCAATGACGCTGCGCACGGCGTTTGAGATTCCAGCGTTCAAAGATCATGGGCGACTATCGGGCAAGCTGAAGGTGCAGACATAAGGCGCTCCATGACGCTCGAATTCGAGTCGCACGCCCCGGTCGGGCTGAAGTGCGACGGAGGAAGGGAACGCCAGCCAGCGGGTCCCCTGATAAAAACTGAAACCGACCTTGTCGACCTCATCCAGATATTCGCGACGCTCCCACCGGGGTGCGTCAACGGCATACAGGTCAGGCGAAGTCCACAGACTCAAACGCCGCTCCCGAGGGTTGAATTCCAGCCGTTGCCGCTGCGATCTCGACTGGCCTTCGGCCTCGGGCCAGGCGCTCATGGCGACCCAGCCCAACCGATTCGCAGCCGGGTCCCAGTCGAGCCAGCTCATCGGCAACGGCAGGCGTTTTTCATACAAACGACGTAACACCAGGCCATCGAAACGACGCTCCAGGGCCAGGCAGAACTCCAGCACCAGCGGCTCGTTACCGGGTTCGGCCAGACGCTCGCGAACCTTGATCCAACCGTTCACCAGCGCGGCCAGCACCACCCCGACGACCGCCGTCAGCGCCATGGCCACCAGCAACTCGATCAGGGTCAAACCGCGCTGGCCAATGCTCACGGCCGCACCAGAAAGACGGTGTAATGTCCCAGCGGCTCGCGCTCGTCACGGGCAGCGAACAGCGCCAACTCACCCCGGCGCAGGTTCTGCACACCGGTCATGCCCAGATCCATCCGCCAGTAACAAACCCTGTCGCCCTGCTGCAATTCGCCGCTGACCTTGCTGATCTGCGGCCAGTAGCGCTCGACACCGAAACGCGCTTCCAGCTCACGGGCACACAGGGCACCGAGTCGATGCTGCTGAACGGCCTGATGCACGCTGATGCGCTGGCGCAACATCTGACTGACCATCATGGTCATGACCGCCGCGATGCCCAGCGCCACCATCACTTCCAGCAGGGTAAAACCGCGCTGGTGCCTCATGGCAGACGAACCTGAGTCAGGCTGTTATCCGTGCGCCACTCCCAGCGCTGCCGGCCTTCGGGCCATTGCCAGTTCAGGTTCACTGCGGCGCTCACACCCGATGGCGTGAATATCACGCGGGGCTCGTCGGACACCGGCCAGTCCGCCAGCAACCCTTGGGGCCAGGGCTTCAAGCGCATTGAGTCAACGACCCAGCGGGTTTGCCCCTGACTGCGCTCCAGATGCACAAACTCCGGCTGCCGACCATTCCAGCGCATTCCCGATACCTGCCCGCTATGTCGGGCCTGGGCCGCTTGAGTGCGAGCCTCGGCAGCCAGTTGTTCCAGAGCCTGCTGCATCGGCGCATGGCCTGAATCCAGCCAGGCCACGCTCAAGGCACTGAACAGGCCGATGATCAGCAACACCACCAGCATCTCCAGCAGGGAAAAGCCCCGTGAAACCTTCACGCCTAGAGGTTCCAGTTGCCGATATCGCCATCGGTGCCTTCCCCGCCCTGCACGCCATCGGCTCCCAGCGAGTAGATATCGATGCGTCCGTGCTCACCGGGCGCACGATAGTGATACGGGTTGCCCCACGGGTCCGCCGGCAGACGACGGATGTAGCCATCGGCCCGCCATGAGCGTGCCAGAGGCTCGACCGAGGGCGCGCTGGTCAGGGCCGCAAGGCCTTGCTCGCTGGTCGGATAGCGCAGGTTGTCGAGGCGATACATGTCCAGCGCCTGCTCAAGAGTGGACAGGTCGGCCAGGACTTTCTGACGCATGGCCTTGTCCTGATTGCCGAGAACGCTGGGGGCAACCACGGCGATCAACAGACCGATGATGAAAATCACCACCATGATTTCCATCAGCGTGAAGCCACGTTGGCGGCGTGAGGCAGGCTTGGGCATAAGACGGTTCTCCATGAGTCAGAAAGTGAGTCCCTGGTTGAGTTGCATGATCGGCAACAGCACGGCCAGGACGATGAACAGCACCACGGCGCCCATCAGCAGAATCATCAAGGGCTCGAACAAGGCCATGAGCATGTCCACATGCCGGGTGAAACTGCGTTCCTGGTTGTCCGCCACCCGTTCGAGCATGTCCGGCAAGGTCCCGCTGGCCTCGCCGCTGGCGACCATGTTGAGCAGCAATGGCGGAAAATGACCGGCGGCGTTGAGAGCGCGATGCAGGCTGACGCCGCCCTCGACCTGTTCACGGACGGTTTCCAGCGCCCGATGCACTTCGCGATTGCCCACGGTGGCAGTGGCCACTTGCAGGGCTTCGAGCAACGGCACGCCGCTGCCCACCAGAATTGCCAGACTGCGGGCCAGTCGTGCGCTTTCCAGCACCGTCAGCAACGGACCGGCCTTGGGCAGGCGCAACAGGCTGCGGTCCAGGCGCAATCGCCAATGGGCCTTGCGCAGCAGCAAACCCGCCCCCATCGCGGCCAGCAGTCCCAGCACCAGCAACCACGGCCCGACACGCACCAACCCTTCGCTGATACCGATCAGCAATTGGGTAATCAGCGGCAGGCTCTGCCCGGTATGGCTGAACTGCTCGGTGAGCTTGGGCACCACGAATGTCATCAGGCCAATCACCACCGCCAGCGATACCAGCATCAGTACCGCCGGGTAGATCATTGCGGTGCGCGCCTTGTGCCGCTGGCGCTGGACTTGTTCGAGGTGCTCGGCAAGACGCTCCAGCACCGGTGCCAGCTTGCCGGAGCGCTCGCCCGCCTCCACCAGCGCGCAATACAGCCCGTTGAACAAACCGCCTTGCCGACGCAGGCTCTGGGCCAGACTGTGGCCTTCCCCGAGCGCACCGCGCACAGCCACCAGCAGGTTGCGAATCGCAGGTTCGGCCAGTTGTCGTTCGAGTGTCGCCAGGGCATCCACCAACGCAATCCCGGCACTGAGCAACGTCGCCAACTGGCGCGTCAGCTCGCACAACTGGGTGTGGTTGAGGCGCTGGCCGCGTGGGCTGGGTGAAGTCGAGTCTTGAATCTGCAAGTCCCGGGCGAACAGACCTTGCTCACGCAAAAGCTGTCGGGCATGCCGCTCGCTTTCCGCCTGGAGGCTGGCTTTGCGCGTGCGGCCTGCCGAGTCGAGAGCCTGATAGCGATAGGTCGGCATCGGTCAGCCCCGTACCGCGCGCAAGACCTGCGCCAGGCTGGTCTCACCTCGTCGCAGGCATTCGGTGGCCATGGCCGCCAGACTCTGGCGCTTGTCGGCCAGGTAGTCCTGCATCGCGACCTCGCTGGCACCGTCGTACAGCAAGGCAATCAGGCCTGCATCCAGTTCGATGAATTCGTACAAGCCCATACGCCCGTCATAGCCGCTGCCCTGACAGGAATCGCAGCCTTGTGGGTGAAAGCTTTCGGTAAGCCCGGCCAGTTCCGGCCACAGCATCCGCTCGGCGTCCTGCAAGGGTTGCGCAACGGCGCAATGACACAGCCGACGCACCAGCCGCTGGGCCAGCACGCCCTTGAGGGTCGAAGCGATGAGGAAAGGTTCGATGCCCATGTCCCGCAAGCGAGTCACTGCGCCCACGGCGCTATTGGTATGCAGGGTGGACAGCACCAGATGCCCGGTGAGACTGGCCTGCACAGCGATCTGAGCGGTCTCGCGGTCACGGATTTCACCCAGCATGATGACGTCCGGGTCCTGACGCAGAATCGCTCGCAGGCCATTGGCAAAAGTCATTCCGGCCTTGGGGTTGATCGCGGTCTGACCGATACCGGTGATCGCGTACTCGACCGGGTCTTCCACCGTGAGAATGTTGCAGGAGCCATCGTTGAGGCTGTTCAGGCTGGCGTAGAGCGTGGTGGTCTTGCCCGAGCCGGTCGGGCCGGTACTGAGCACGATGCCGTTGGGACGTTGCAGGCAGGCTCGCAGTCCCTGCTCCACTTCAAATGGCATGCCGAGATTGCCCAGATCCAGCAGGCTCGCCTGCTTGTCCAGAACCCGCATCACCACGCGTTCACCATGAATGCCCGGCAAGGTCGAGACGCGAATGTCCACTTCACGCCCCGCCGAGCGCAGGGTAATCCGGCCATCCTGGGGCTGACGCTTTTCGGCGATATCCAGCCGGGCCATGACCTTGATCCGCGACACCAGCATCGTCGACAGCGCCCGCGGCGGACGCAGCACTTCGCGCATATGCCCGTCGATGCGCAGGCGAATCACCAGGCTCGCTTCGAAAGTTTCCACATGAATATCCGAAGCCCGCAAGCGCAACGCTTCGCCGAACAGACCGTTGATCAGGCGAATGACCGGCGCGTCGTTATCGTTCTCCAGCAGGTCTTCGATCTTCGGCAGTTCGCTCATCAGGCTGTCGAGGTCGACCTGCTCGCCAATGCCATCGATCAGCGCAGCAGTGGCCGACTCGCCGGCCTGATACAGCTCACCGAGCCGGGTTTCATAATCCTGCGTCGAAAGGTATTCAACGGTGCTCGGCACACCATGCACCCGCATCACTTCCTGCAGGGTGTCGGTGTCGCTGCCAGCCCTCAGCCATAGCTGCCAGCCCGCGTCGCCCGGCACCCTGGCCACGCCGGTCTGGCGTGCAAGGCGATACGGCAGCAGCGCGTTCACCATGCGCCCTGCTCCAGGCGCTCACGGCTGGCCGGAAACAATTGCAGCAGCGGATCACCCTCGCTTGCACCCGGCAGCGCCAACGAGGTGCTGGCCTTGAGGTTGCGGTATTTCTCGCTGCTGAGCTGAGCCAGCGTCTCGCCGTCGCGCACGATGCGCGGGCGGATGAATACCATCAGGTTCTGTTTGACCCTTTGGGTCGAGTCGGAGCGAAACAGTCGCCCCAGCCCTGGAATATCACCCAGCAATGGCACCCGCTGATCGCTGGTGGTGGACTCGTCACCGATCAGCCCGCCCAGCACCACCAGCCCGTTATCCTCGACCATGACCTTGGTCTTGATCTCGCGTTTGTTGGTGATGACATCGCTGGCCGTGGTGCTGTCGGCAATCGACGAAACCTCTTGCACGATATCCAGGCGCACGGTGTTGTCGATGTTGATCTGCGGCTTGATGCGCAGCTTCACACCCACTTCCTTGCGCTCGATGGTCTGGTAGGGATTGGCGTTGTTCTGGGTCACCGAACCGGTCACGAACGGCACTTCCTGCCCGACCAGAATCGACGCTTCGGCGTTGTCCAGCGTGAGCAAGGTTGGCGTCGACAGGAGATTGAAACCGCTCTGGCTTTTCAGGGCATTGAGCAAGGCCAGAAAATTCAGCCCGCCCCCGCTCAGGTTGCCGACACCTGCCGTCACACCCTGAACACCGGCCAGCAATTGCCCGAGGCCTGCCGTGTCCCCGGACTGTACCAGCGCGCCCACACTGGTGACGCTCGGGGCATTGCCGCTGAAATTGATCGCGCCGCCACCGAAGTTGTTGCCCTGAAACAGCCATTGCACACCCAGTTCCTGAGCGCGGGTGTCCGACACTTCGGCAATGATGGCTTCGACCACCACCTGGGCACGTCGAATATCCAGTTGCTCGACGATGCTGCGATAAGCCGTCAATTCACTGTCCGGCCCGACCATCACCACCGCGTTGGTGCCTTCCTCGTATTCCATGCGGATGCCCGAAGTGCTGACCGGCAGGGATTTCTCGCTGCCCTGAGCGGCGGATGTCGGCGCTGCGATGTCCTGACTGAGACCGCGCAGGACCTTGACCACTTCCGACGCATTGGCATGGCGCAGGTAGATCACCACGGTATTGGCGTTGTGTTGCGGGTCGTAAGGCTTATCCAGTTGCTTGAGCAAGGCTCGCACACGGGCGCGACTGTCGGTACTGCCACGCACCAGCAAGGCATTGCTGCGCGGGTCGGCCACCACTTGCGCGCTGTCGGCACCCTGCTCGCGCGCCAGCAGGCGCGTGACCAGTTGCGCGGTGTCATTGGCATTGGCATTTTTCAGCGGCAGCACTTCCAGCGGTTCCTGGCTGACCTGGTCGAGCTGAACCAGAAGGCTGTCGATACGATCCAGGTTGCTGCGCCAGTCGGTAATCACCAACAGATTGGCCGAAGGGTACGGCGTGATCACTCCCACCCGAGGATCGATCAACGGCTTGAGGATATTGAGCATCTGTTCGCTGGCAGCGTTGCGCACGTTGAACACGCGGGTCGCCATACCATCGTTGGCCTGCGATGCATTACGGCCCGCCTCCACCGGCACGGGCTCAAGGCGAGCGGCCTGATCCGGGACGATCTTCACACTGCCGTTTGGCAGGTCCACCGCCGCAAAACCCTGGGCGCGCAGTTGAGCCAGAAAAATATCGTAGATTTCTTCACTACCCAGCATCTCGCTGCTGCGCACCGTAACCTTGCCCTTGACCCGCGGATCGATGATGAAGGTGGTGTGGGTGATGCGCGAGACGCTGTCGATGAACTCGCTGAGTTCGGTATCGACAAAGTTGACCTCATACAGCGGTTCCTCTTCGGCACTCACACCGCTCAGGGTCAGAGCACACAGCAGAAGAGCAAGACGCAGCGGTTGCTTGAGACGAGTGGAGGTCATTGCTTATCCCTGTTGCTTGAAGCCGAAGTAAGGCCGTTGCGCGGGCCATGGCAAACGTTCGAGCTTGCCGTTGTTGTCGAACACCATGCCCAGCTCATCGATGTCATGCAGAGAAACGCCAGGTGCCAGTTTCTGGCCGCGACCCAGAGTGCGCTGACGCTGCTCGAAGCGCAGCACCACCACCGTGGCGCTCAGGGGAATCGCCTTGAAGCTGCCCAGGTATTCGATACCCAGCGTGGTCAGGGGCAATTCATTGCTGAGGACGGGACCGGCGCGCCAGTGACTGCTCAACAGACCGGCCACTGGAGCCGTCGGTGCCCTGTCGGTGGCCGGTTGCGCCAGACCATGCCAGGCCTGCAACACACACTGCGCCGCCAGCCAGCCGATCAGCATCACCAGCAGCATATGACTCGCCCAGACCAGACGAATCATGCGGCAGACTCCCGTGGATGCCAGCCGGGATGCCCCTGTACGTAACGCATCTTTGGCAAGTGCAAGGGTGCGATGCGCCAGTCGGCAGGACGCTCGCGCAGCCAGGCTTCAAGGTGCTGCCAGAGCGGTTGACCGGCCTGGGCATCGAACCCCAGGCCAAAGGTGCGGCACTGTCCGGCGGGTTCGCTCACGCCACTGACCCGCTTGCCGCCCGCGCTGTAAGTGACCTCCCATGGCTGGCCCATCCAGCGCGGCAGATCCTGACTGTTGTCCAGCAGCAACATATCGCCAAACATTTGCTCGGCGACGTTCTCAAGCACCCTGGGAACCTGCTTCGCGGGCACATTCACCACCGGGGCCGGATAGCTGCCGGTCAGGCTGATCAGGTGCTCGCGGGTAATCATCTGCCCTTGCGCCAGCGGGCTGTCGTAGCGCAGGCCCGGCAGCAGCACGGAGCTGTCGGGACGCTCGGCCAAGGCCTCATGCAGCAAGCGGTCCCAACTGCCGCCGCGCACATCCCGACGCCAGAGGTTTTCCGGCGCACGGGCCAGCGGCTCGTCAAGCCAGCCAGCATGGGCAGCGCGTTGCTGTTGAGTGATCTGCCGAATACGCTGGGCCTGATTCCGATCGACCGCAGTCAGGGTGCTTTCAAAAGCCGGATGAAAACGTGCTGTGAACTGCCACTGCCCCGCGCTCTGCTGGCAACGAATGCGAAAGGCTCCGCTGGCCCGGGTCCCGCCCAATACCACCGGCACTCGCTTGCCAGAGGCTTGCATGATTTCCACGGGCTGCGGCCAGAGATCCTGACCGCGAGCGCAAAGCACCATGTCGATCTGCGACAGACGTTCGGCCAGCCAGATCCCCGGCCCGGTGCCGACATCGGCCAGGGCAATCAGCAGATCGGCATCGGCCCGGGCACGCTCAAGTGTCGGTTGCAGGCTGTCGTGCCATTGTTTGAGGGACAGTTTCTGATCACGGGCGTAAGGGTCGGTAATGCCGACAACCGCGATGCGGATTCCGCCGCGACGAAAGAAAGCCACGGCCTCGGTGCCCAGGCGCTGACCGACATCCGCAGCCAGGTCTGCTCCCAGAACTGGATGCCCGAACTGACGATACAGACCGGCACACTGCTGCGGCCAGAGCAGACGCTCATCGCTGCTGACCCGCACTTCGGTGCCCAACAATGCGCTGCCTTGAACGCCGGACTTTCCCTGAGTCAGATAAGCCAGGCCACTGCCATTCCAGCATTGCCCGTTCTCCAGCGTGAGGCTGTTGCCCTCACCCGCTTCGCTGCGCAAACGCTGCAGCAATGCGCCCAGCACCGGATAGCCACCGGTTTCGATGTGCTGACTCAGGCTGCTATCGAGAAGACTGTTGAGTGAGGTTTGATCGGGTGCGTGAACACGGGCATTGGCCCCAGTAATCCAGGGAGCCTGACCGATACGGGTCGCCGGCCCCAGATGCGTGGCAGGAACCACCGGCTTGCCTGGCTGACGGGCATCCAGAGTGTCAGCCACATACAGCAGATCGACGTAGCTGCCACTGGCCACAGAACCTTTGTACTGAAGGCTTGAGCAGGCGGACAGCAACGGCGCCATGGCACCCGCCGTCATCCATCCCAACACATCGCGCCGCGCCATTGAAGCCATTGTTCTTGTGTCCTGAGGCGAATCCTTCACAGGGGCGGCATATTGGCGATGGAAAATGACAGTTTGATGGCAGATTTTTAACCTCGGCCCTGACAACCCTCTCTGTAACAAAATGAAATAACTACGACGATTCTCAGACACTTTCTTAATAAAACTGCCAATGAATCATCACACTCGGCTTCTACAGTCCCGGTTCCTTTTCCAAACCTATTTCATAAAAAGGACCTGATGAATGAGTCGTAATACCGGCGATAACCAGAACCGCAACCTGAGTACCAACGAGCCGCTGTCATCCGTGCTGGACACTTATCTGAGCCGTCGCAGCGTGGTACGTGGCGGGCTGGGTGCTGCCATTGCCATGATTGCGGGCGTCGGGCTGACCGGTTGCTTCGACAGTGGCAGCGATTCGAATGACGACCCGGCACCGACACCCGCTACGCCAGAGAGCTTGAAGCTGGGCTTTACTTCGATCCCGGGCTCGCGCACCGACGCTGTCACCGTGGCCGCCGGTTATACCGCTTATGTACTCGCCCCATGGGGCACGCCGTTGAGCAATCTCGCCAACCCCTGGAAAAGCGACGGCAGCAACACCTCTACCGATCAGGCCAACTCCATGGGCATGCACCACGACGGCATGCACTATTTCCCCATCAACGGCAGTTCCACCGACGGCCTGCTGGCGATCAACTTCGAATACATCGACCAGAACGCCCTGCACCCGTCCGGCCCGACCCTGGTTGGCGGCGTTCGCCCGGCAGAAGAAGTACGCAAGGAAATCAACGCCCATGGCGCGGGCGTGGTGCGCATCAGCAAGGTCGGCAACCGCTGGCAGGTGGTGGAAAACGATCCGTTGAACCGTCGCTTCACCACTGCTTCGGTGATGAACCTGTCCGGCCCGCTCAAGGGCACCGATCACGTCAAGACCGTGTTCTCCACCGACGGCAGCCAGACTCGCGGCACCAACAACAACTGCGGCAACGGCTACACGCCTTGGGGCACGTACCTGACCTGTGAAGAAAACTGGCCGGGGATTTTCGTCAACAGAGGCACTCGTCCGGCAGACCAGGTGCGCATCGGCATCGCCACCTCGAACGGCAACTATCGCTGGGAAACCGCCGCAGGCGATGCTTCAGAGGTCAACGGCGAGTTCACCCGTTTCAACATCACCCCGTCCGGCGCCACCGCCACGGACGATTACCGCAACGAAGCCAGCACCTATGGCTATATCGTTGAAATCGACCCGTACAACGCCAGCACCCTGCCGGTAAAACGCACCGCTCTTGGCCGCTTCCGTCACGAAGGCTGCTGGCCGGGCCTGACCACTCCCGGCAAACCGGTGGTGTTCTACATGGGCGACGACTCGCAGAACGAATACCTCTACAAGTTCGTTTCCACTGCCCTCTGGGACGCAGCCGACGCCAACCCGAGCGATCGCCTGGCCACCGGTGCCAAGTACATGGACAGCGGCAAACTCTATGTCGCCCGCTTCAATGCCGACGGCAGCGGCAACTGGCTGCTGCTCGACGTAGCCACCGCCACGACCGACAGCAGCACCCTGGGTGCCAAGTTCACCGACCTGCCGGGCATCATCCTCAACACCCGCGGTGCAGCGGATGCAGTGGGTGCCACACCGATGGACCGCCCGGAGTGGACGGCCGTCAACCCGCTCAATGGCGACGTGTACCTGACCCTGACCAACAACACCAGCCGCACCACGGCCAACGCTGCCAACCCACGGGTCAACAACAGACACGGACACATCATCCGCTGGCATGATGCGGACGATCTGGTGTCGTTCACCTGGGACATCTTTGTCTTTGGTGCCAACGCTTCCGGCACGGCAGATATCAACCGCTCCGGCCTGACCGAACTGAACCAGTTCGCCAGCCCCGACGGCATGAGCTTCGATAGCCGCGGCGTGCTGTGGATCCAGACCGACAACGGCGAATCCACCATCACCAGCTACACCAACGACCAGATGCTGGCAGTCATCCCCACCAACATGGTCGATGCCCAAGGCAAACAGATCCCGGTCAATGCCCAGAACCAGGGCGACCTGCGCCGCTTCTTCGTCGGCCCCAATGGCAGCGAAGTCACCGGCCTGGCCTTTACGCCGGACAACAAGACCCTGTTCCTCAACATCCAGCACCCCGACAACTGGCCATCGACCGATGTGGCAACCGACGTGACCGTCGGAACCGTACGGCCACGCGCTTCAACCGTGGTGATCCAGCGGGCTGATGGAGGCGATCTGGCGGTGTAGTTGGGGAATAGAGCCGCAAGTGGCAAGCTACAAGCTGCAAGTGAACGTGGTGACTTGCGGCTTGTAGCTTGTAGCTTGTAGCTTGTAGCTTGTAGCTTAAATCTTCCCCGCCTTACGCTCCCTTACCACCATCTCTTGAGCTGGCACGCGGCTGTGCCATTTCACGATACCCAGGGCTTCGGCGCGGTATTGGCTGTGAAATGTCTGGCCATCCAGTTCCACTTCGATCTGCAACAGGAAGTGGTCGCCATTGAGCAGTAACCCTTCGCTCAGTCGGGCGAAGGCTTCATCGTCCATGGCGCCCATGGCCTGACGCAAGGCGCTGGCATCCAGATAGCCACCGGCAGGCCTGCCACTGATCAGGCGGGTCAGTTGCGAGCGCTCGACCTGCCCCTCGTACAAAGCCTCCAGCAAGGGCAACTCACTGAGATTCAGGGCATTGGCATTCAGCCGCCAACCCGTGGTTTCCGGCAATGCGCACAGCTGTGGATAACGTTGCTCACGCTGGTTGTCGGCAGGTAGCAGCAGGTTCAGTTCGCTGATATCGACCATCGACTGATTGGCCGCCAGACGCGGTGGCGAAGCGCGCAGGTATTCGTTGTTCTCTGCTCCCTGCAGACTGCTCTGGTGATCGTCATCGATCCAGTCGGTCAGGCTCTGGGCCAGACGCTCAGCCTGCATATCCGCACCCAGCAGGTAAACCAGCTGCTTTTGCGCACGCTCGGCTTCCGGTCCGATCAGGCTGTTGACGTTGAAGCAGCGGTGCAAATCGACAATCCGGATACTCGCCTTGCCGCCCTTGAAGTCATAGCTCAAAGGCTGCCCGCGCAAGGCCTGCCAGAACAGCGGACTGGCACGCCACAGCGGATCCTTGAGCGCCTGCCCGGTAAAGGCCAGAGCCGCCTTTTCAATGGACCGCGCCTGCACACGCTGCTGTAACAGACGCACGCTGTCCACTTCCTGCCTTCCCTGCTCGACCATCCAGGCCAGCCCTGCGGCCAGCATGGCCAGTGCGACCAGCACCATCAGCAGCGCCGCACCTTGTTGTCGGTTTCTCGTCATCGTCCAGCCTTGGGTTTCAACGCAAGACGCCAGTCAACACCGACAATGTTTCAGGCAAGTGGCAGATGGCTGAAAAGACCCTGATCGTAGCTTCCTACAAGCACATATGAATGCTTACCAGGACCATGCTGAATTCCCCAATTACTGACCAGCCAAGCCACCGTTAACCTTGCCACCGTCGTTGCAAATCAGCGACCGGGTTTGGCGACCCGATCAAGTAAACACTCCCCATCACGCCGCAGTCGCTTTATTCTGTCTGCCACCGCGTTATGGCGGCTGTGTGCGGGAGGCCTTCGGGTCTGCCGGTTTTCTACTTGCCGGTTCGCCAACCCTCACATAGCTGCCACCCCATTGTTTGGCGACAATCCATGGCAGCTTCAATCCGTGATCAAAGTAGAGTGCAACCCATGCGGAATATCGTTCCAACTCCCCCCTGCACAGACCATTTCGAAGCCACCCTTTTCGTACGCCACCACCGTATGCTGCGTGCCATCCACAGCGAAGCCCAGGCATGGTTTTGTCTTGCAGACCTTGCACGACTGATGGGCCAGACACTGGGTGAACGCTCAGCACTCAAGCTCGATGCAGATCAGCGACGGATTGTCTGGTTGCAGGCTAACGGCAAGTGGCAAAAACAATTGATGGTCAGCGAGTCAGGTGCGTTTGCGTTATTGGTTCATCACTACGTCCCCGAAAACCGGGCACTGCGACAGTGGCTGACTCATGAAGTACTGACGGTACTGCACGCACCGCAAAATATGACTCTGGATAACCCGAGGCTCAGCCATTGGCAGTGGCCAGGCACGTCATTGAGCGTGATGCAATGGCGCGATGAGCCATGGATTCGCTTGCGGGATATGCCGAATGTAGCACTGCAGACTACACGACCAGTCGAGCATGGTTTCTGGCAGAGAATGAAGGCACGTATCAACGACAATCTGTGCAGCAGTCATCATTGATCGCAGAGCGGCTCACACTGAGCCGCTTTTTTTGCATGCGAAAAAACCATAAAAAAAGGCCGCCCGAAGGCAGCCTTTAAAGAACAAAGGAAAGAGAGTAAAGCTTGCTTACACGGCCGCGACAGGACGCATGTAAGAAATAGGTGCCGTACTGGCATCCTCGAAGGTCACGACTTCCCAGGCGTCCGGCTGCTCGATCAACGTGCGCAGCAGACGATTGTTCAGTGCATGCCCCGACTTGAAGCCACGGAACTCACCGATCAGGCTGTTGCCCAGCAGGTAGAGGTCACCGATGGCGTCCAGGATTTTATGTTTGACGAATTCGTCCTCGTAACGCAGGCCGTCTTCGTTCAATACGCCTTCCTTGTCGACCACGATGGCGTTTTCCACGCTGCCGCCGAGTGCGAGGTTGTGCTTGCGCAGGTACTCGATGTCACTCATGAACCCGAAGGTCCGTGCACGGCTGACTTCCTTCACGAAGGAAGTACTGGAAAAGTCCACGCTTGCACTCTGGGTGCGGTCACGGAAGACAGGGTGATCGAAATCGATCTCGAAACTGACCTTGAACCCTTCGAAAGGCACGAAAGTAGCGCGTTTACCGCCCTCTTCCACTGTCACCTCACGCAGGATACGGATGAACTGCTTCGGCTCGTCCTGTTCCTCCAGGCCGGCCGATTGAATCAGGAATACGAAAGGGCCTGCGCTGCCATCCATGATTGGAACTTCGGAGGCAGAGAGCTCGACGTAGGCGTTATCGATGCCAAGGCCAGCCATGGCCGAAAGCAAATGTTCTACCGTGTCGACCTTTACGTCACCGCTGACCAGAGTGGTCGACAGTGTGGTGTCTCCGACATTTTCCGCACGTGCAGGGATATGCACGACAGGGTCCAGGTCGGCTCGGCAAAACACGATGCCGGTATTCACAGGCGCAGGCTTGAGGGTCAGGTAAACCTTTTCCCCGGAATGCAAGCCAACACCTGTGGCACGGATAATATTTTTCAGGGTGCGTTGTTTAATCATGGCATGGCCGCTTCAGCGCAAGTTGCGAACTGGTATCAACAAAGGCTGGCGATGATAGCAGACCATGCCTTTGCTGAACACCAATCACCCTAATACCCCTGATACATTTCATCAATCGGCCTGACGACGCAGGAAAGCCGGGATGTCCAGGTAGTCGAGGTCATCGTTAGGGTTCATCTTGGCCGCTGCAGTGGCGCTTGCATGAGCCTGATTGCGCATTACGGTCGGGCGTTCCAGATCGCGGTAGTTCACCGATGGAGCTTCCTGACGAGCAGCTGCAGGTTGAGCAGCGGCCTGCTGGACAGCTTGCAGGGTGTTGTCGATGACCTTCACAGGCTTCTCGATTTTCGCGCCCAGACCAGTTGCAACCACGGTCACGTGCAACTCGTCACGCATGTCCGGATCGATAACGGTACCGACCTTGACCATCGCGTGCTCGGAAGCGAACGCCTCGATGATGCTACCCACGTCGGAGTACTCACCCAGAGACAGGTCAGGACCGGCGGTGATGTTGACCAGGATGCCACGTGCGCCCTGCAGGTTGACGTCTTCGAGCAACGGGTTGCGAATGGCCGCTTCGGTCGCTTCACGCGCACGATTCGGACCGCTGGCGCAGCCGGTACCCATCATCGCCATGCCCATTTCGCTCATCACGGTACGGACGTCGGCGAAGTCGACGTTGATCATGCCCGGACGTTTGATGATGTCGGAGATACCGCGAACGGCACCGGCCAGAACATCGTCAGCCTTGGCAAAAGCCGACAGCAGGCTGGCGTCTTTACCCAGGATGGTCAGCAGCTTCTCGTTGGGGATGGTGATCAACGAGTCGACGCTTTCCGACAGCATACGGATGCCTTCATCGGCGATCTGCATGCGCTTTCGGCCTTCGAACGGGAACGGACGAGTAACGACCGCAACCGTGAGGATGCCCAGTTCCTTGGCCACTTCGGCAATGATCGGAGCTGCACCGGTACCGGTACCACCGCCCATGCCAGTCGTGATGAATACCATGTTGGTGCCTTGCAGGACTTCTGCAATGCGCTCACGGTCTTCCAGTGCCGCCTGACGGCCGACTTCAGGGTTGGCGCCAGCGCCAAGACCTTTGGTCACGCCAGTACCCAATTGCAGGATGGTGCGTGCGCCGATGTTTTTCAGTGCCTGAGCATCAGTGTTGGCGCAGATGAATTCCACGCCTTCGATGTTGCTCTTGACCATGTGATTGACAGCGTTGCCACCACCACCACCCACACCGATAACCTTGATTACCGGGCTCTGCGGGACGTTGTCTACGAGTTCGAACATTTTCCCTCTCCTTCAGTTCTCTAGTTGTTTCTGCCTACTACCTGCCGCTACCACTTTTGAAGCCTTGAAACTCAGAAATTGCCCTGGAACCAGCGCTTGACGCGCTCAAGCACTGGGGCCTTGGGTTCGTCGCCGTAGCTGCTGCTGTTGCCCAGACCGGACAGCGAGATGCCGTCCGACTGTTTCTGCAGCCCGTACTGCAACAGGCCGACGCCTGTGGAGTAGATCGGGTTGCGCACAACATCGGCGAGCCCTTTGACGCTATGCGGTACGCCGAGGCGTACCGGCATGTGGAAGATTTCCTCGGCCAGTTCGACCGCACCTTCCATTTTCGACGTACCACCGGTCAGCACGATGCCGGCCGGGATAAGATCTTCGTAACCGCTGCGGCGCAGTTCGGCCTGGATCAGGGTGAACAGCTCGTCGTAACGAGGTTCGACCACTTCGGCCAGGGCCTGGCGCGACAGCTCGCGAGGTGGACGGTCGCCCACACTCGGTACCTTGATGGTTTCACCGGCACCGGCCAGTTTGGCCAGGGCGCAGGCGTAGCGAATCTTGATTTCTTCGGCGTACTGGGTCGGTGTACGCAGCGCCATGGCGATGTCGTTGGTGACCTGATCGCCGGCAATCGGGATCACGGCGGTATGACGAATGGCGCCTTCGGTGAAGATCGCGATGTCGGTGGTGCCGCCACCGATATCCACCAGACACACGCCCAGTTCCTTCTCGTCATCGGTCAATACCGAATAGGCCGACGCCAGTTGTTCGAGAATGATGTCGTCGACTTCCAGGCCGCAGCGGCGCACGCACTTTTCGATGTTCTGGGCAGCGTTCACTGCGCAGGTCACCACATGCACCTTGGCTTCCAGACGCACGCCGGACATGCCCAGCGGCTCGCGCACGCCTTCCTGGTTATCGATCACGTAATCCTGCGGCAAGGTGTGCAGCACGCGCTGATCGGCAGGGATGGCAACCGCCTGCGCGGCATCGAGCACACGCTCCAGATCCGCGGAGCTGACTTCGCGATCACGAATCGCCACGATGCCGTGGGAGTTCAGGCTGCGAATATGGTTGCCCGCAACGCCGACGAACGCCGAGTGGATACGGCAGCCCGCCATCAGTTGTGCTTCTTCGACGGCGCGCTGGATCGATTGCACGGTCGATTCGATATTCACCACCACGCCCTTTTTCAGGCCACGGGATGGATGGGTACCGATACCCACGATTTCCAGCGAGCCATCGGCCGCGACTTCGCCTACCAGTGCCACCACCTTGGAGGTACCGATATCCAGCCCGACGATCATTTTGCCGCTTTGCACATTTGCCATGGTCCAGCCTCTTATCAATTCTTCGCGACGGCGGGCTTGTCCGCTGTCGGCGCTACCTGCTCACGCCATCCGACCGCAAGGCCGTTGGAGTAACGCAGGTCGATGCGCGCAATATTCGTGATTTGTTCTTTAAGCGTCTTTTCGTAAATCGCGATGAAGCGGCGCATTTTTTCCACAAGATTATCGCGTCCCAGCAACAACTCGATACCCGGACCGGCATTGCCGGCACCGGTGGTCAGGAACCAACTGCCACGCTCACGTAACTCCAGGCGCGCGATGGAGAACCCCATGGGGCGCAACATCTGACTCAACACCTGGTACTGCTGCATCACCTGTTGCTGGGCCCGCTGCGGACCGAACAACTGGGGAAGGTGTTCATAGTTGGACAGTTCACGCGGTGTGAAAGCCTGTCCCTGGTTGTTCAACAGCGCTTCGTCTCCCCAACGGGCGACGGGCAGTTGCTCTTCCAGTCGAATCACGACCTGGTCCGGCCAGACACGCCGTACTTCGGCATGAGCGATCCATGGCATCTGCTCCAGTTCGGTACGCATGCCGGCCAGATCGATGGTGAAGAAGCTGGCCGCCACATAAGGCGCGATTCGCTGCTGCACCGCCTGCTGACTGATGTAACTCAGGTCGCCCTGCACGTTGATGCGGGTGATCGGACGGTCCACATACGGCAACAGGCGCTGCGCACCTTCGTACGTACCGAACCCCAGAACCACCAGCAGCACCGGCCAGAACAGCCCCTTCAGGAAACCGAAGCCCGGCTTGGGCAGTCGCGCCGACAATGGCTCCTTGGCCACCATCCGACTGGCACCACGCGGCACTGGCTTGCGGCCAGGAGCAGGTGGCTGATGACGTGCCGACGCGCCGTACATGCTTAACCTCTCACCTGAACGCTGTCGGCCAGAATCGCCAACACCAGTTGCTGGAAATCCAGCCCGGCAGCACGAGCTGCCATGGGGACCAGACTGTGATCGGTCATGCCCGGCACGGTGTTGACTTCCAGCAGCCAGAACTTGCCTTGTGCATCCTGCATGACATCCGCGCGCGCCCAGCCTGCAATGCCGATGGCCTCGCAGGCGCGTGCTGTCAGTTGCTTGAGTTCCTGTTCCCTGGCATCACTCAGCCCGCACGGAATCCGGTACTGGGTATCGGAAGCCAGGTACTTGGCGTCGTAATCGTAGAAACTGTGAGAAGTGCCCAGGCCTATGGGCGGCAATATTTCGCCACGCAGGCAGGCGATCGTGAACTCGGGACCTTGAATCCATTGTTCGACCAGAACTTGCGAGTCGTAGGTACTGGCGGCTTTCCATGCGGCGATCAATTCGTCGACGCCGGTCACCTTCGCCATACCGATACTTGAACCTTCATGGGCCGGTTTGACGATCAAAGGGAAGCCCAGTTCCGTCGCGGCAGAAATACAATCGGCTTCGCTGCCCAGAACCGCGTGCAACGGAGTGGCCAGCCCGAGACTTTGCCAGACCTGCTTGGTGCGCAACTTGTCCATGGCCAGTGCAGAAGCCAGTACGCCGCTGCCGGTGTAAGGGATTTGCAGGCACTCCAGCAGGCCCTGCATCGTGCCGTCTTCACCGCCACGACCATGCAGAACGATAAAGGCACGGTCGATCCGCTCGCTGACCAGCCGTTGCAGGAAGTCATCGCCCACATCGATGCCGAACGCATCCACGCCGGCACTGAGCAATGCATCCAGCACCGCACGCCCGGACTTCAACGAAACCTCCCGCTCGGCGCTCTTGCCACCGAAGAGCACGGCGACGCGGCCGAAGCTTTTCGGCTCAAGGGTCGAGCGCAGGGAAGATTGCGAGGTCGCTGTCATTTGAGCTTACCTTCGGTAGACGCAACGACCGCACCGGCAAACAGCGGGCTCTTGAGCAGTTGCGGAGCCAGGCCACCGATATCACCGGCGCCCTGGCACAGCAGGATGTCACCGGCGCGCAGCAGCGGCTTGACCAGCGGCGCCAGCTCGACACCACGCTCGATATAGATCGGGTCCAGTTGCCCGCGCTGACGGATGCTGTGACACAGGTTGCGGCTGTCGGCACCGGGAATAGGCTCTTCGCCCGCCGGGTAGACTTCCATCAGCAACAGCACGTTGGCATCGGCCAGCACCTGTACGAAATCGTCGTACAGATCGCGGGTACGGCTGAAACGGTGCGGCTGATAGACCATGACCAGACGACGATCCGGCCAGCCGCCACGCACGGCATTGATGACCGCAGCCACTTCACGTGGATGGTGACCGTAATCGTCCACCAGCATCACGTTGCCGCCTTCGACGGGCAGTTCGCCATAGACCTGGAAGCGTCGACCCACGCCCTGGAAGCCTGACAGGCCCTGAACGATGGCTTCGTCGCTGACACCTTCGTCAGTGGCGATGGCGATGGTTGCCAGCGAGTTGAGCACGTTATGGTTGCCCGGCATGTTCACCGACACATCCAGCGGCTCGCGGTCGCGACGCAACACGGTGAAGAAGGTCCGCATGCCGTCCTGGCGTACGTTGATCGCACGCACATCGGCCGTTTCGTTGAAGCCGTAGGTCAGGGTCGGACGCTTGACCAGCGGCAGGATTTCACGCACCACCGGATCGTCGATGCACATCACGGCCAGACCGTAGAACGGCAGGTTGTGCAGAAACTCGACGAAGGTCTTCTTCAGCTTGTTGAAGTCGCCTTCGTAAGTGGCCATGTGATCGGCGTCGATGTTGGTGACGACGGCGACCAGCGGCTGCAGATGCAGGAAGCTGGCGTCGCTTTCATCGGCTTCGGCGATCAGGTAACGACTGGTGCCCAACTGTGCGTTGGTGCCGGCAGCGTTGAGACGGCCACCGATCACGAAAGTCGGGTCCAGGCCACCGGCGGCGAACACCGAAGCGATCAGGCTGGTGGTGGTGGTCTTGCCGTGAGTACCGGCGACGGCGATGCCGTGGCGATAGCGCATCAGCTCGGCCAGCATCTCGGCACGGGGCACCACGGGAATACGACGCTCAAGGGCTGTCGCGACTTCCGGGTTGGAGGTGTTCACGGCGCTGGAAACCACCAGCACGTCGGCACCGACGGCGTTCTCGGCAAGGTGACCGATGAAAATGTGCGCGCCGAAGGATTTCAGACGTTCGGTAACGGCCGAATTCTTCAGGTCCGAGCCCGACACTTCATAACCGAGATTCAACAGCACTTCGGCGATACCGCACATACCCACACCGCCGATACCGACGAAGTGGATGCGGCGGATACGGCGCATTTCAGGCTGAGGCATGGCACGTTGACTCTCAACCATTGGCCACCTCCACACAAACGTCGACAACGGTGTTGGTTGCGTCTGGCCGGGCCAGCCTGCGGGCGGTACGGGCCATGTTGTTCAATTGTTCGGGTTGCATCAAAACCTCTTTCAGGCGCGTAGCCATCTCGGCGGCGCCAGTTGTCGCTTGCGGCATGACAAAGGCTGCGCCTTCGCGAGCCAGATAGTCAGCGTTACGAGACTGGTGGTCGTCGATCGCGTGAGGCAGCGGGATCAGGAACGAAGGCAAGCCTGCGGCTGCCAGTTCACTGATGGTCAACGCACCTGCGCGACAGACGACCAGATCGGCCCAGGCATAGGCCTGTGCCATGTTCTGGATAAACGGCGCGACCTGCGCCTCGACGCCGGCGTTTCGATAACGCTCGGCGGTGACTTCATCGTGTTTCCTGCCAGCCTGATGGAAAATCTCGGGCCGTATGTCTTCAGGCACCTGAGCCAGAGCTTCGGGCAGCAACTTGTTCAGGGGCTCCGCGCCCAGGCTGCCGCCCAGGACCAGCAGACGCGCCTTGCGACCGGCCAGCGGCTGTCGTGGCGTTTCAAGAAAGAGCTCGACCCGCACCGGATTGCCGGTGGTACGACGCTTGGCCGTTGCACTGAAGGTGTCCGGGAACGCCTCGCAGATACGGCTGGCGAAGGACGACAGACTGCGGTTGGCCGTACCGGCCACAGCGTTCTGCTCATGAATGATCAACGGCACACCCGCCAGCTTCGCAGCCAGCCCGCCGGGACCTGTGACATAGCCACCGAAACCCACGACACAGACCGGCTTCAGCTCGCGCACAACCTTGCGGGCCTGTCGCAATGCCTTGAGCAGCATGAAAGGGGCCTTGAGCAACGACAGCTTGCCCTTGCCACGCAAACCGGTGGCATCGATCAGATGCAGGGTCAGCCCTGCCTGTGGCACCAGCTCGTTTTCGATACCACGCGGCGTACCCAGCCAATGGACCTTGTAACCACGCGACTGGAATTCGCGGGCACAGGCCAGTGCCGGGAATACATGCCCGCCGGTGCCGCCGGCCATGATCAGCACGTTAGCGTCCATGGGGCGGCTCCTCGGCGAAGTCGCTCTCCTTGAATTCGGTTTCTTCGCTGCCCATGTTGTTGCGCGATTCCCACTCGATGCGCAGCAGCAGGCCGAGGCTCGCGCAGCAGATCACAAGCGAACTGCCGCCGTAGCTGAGGAATGGCAAAGTCAGGCCTTTGGTCGGCAGCAGACCGACGTTTACCCCGATATTGATCAGGAACTGGCCGATCCACAGGAAAGAAAGACCGTAGGCAACGTAAGCACCGAAGAACTGTTTGGCCCTTTCTGCCCACATACCTATGTACATGCCACGAATACTGACGAACAGGAACAAGGCCACCGTGAGCAAAGACCCGATGACACCCAACTCTTCGGCCAGCACCGAGAACACGAAGTCCGTATGAGCTTCCGGCAGATAGAACTGTTTCTGGACACTGTTGCCCAGACCGACGCCGAACCATTCGCCGCGACCGAATGCGATCAGCGCCTGGGTCAACTGGTAGCCGGAACCGAACTGGTCTGCCCACGGATCGGTGAAGTTGGTCAGACGCGCCATCCGGTAAGGCTGGGCCTGAACCAGCACCACCACGGAAACCACTGCCAGCACCACCATCAGGGAGAAACGGAACAGCCCGACGCCGCCGAGAAACAGCATGGCCGCCGCCGAGCCCATCATCACCACCGTGGCCCCGAAGTCAGGCTCCATCAGCAGCAGGCCCGCCATGGGCAGCAGCACGATGAATGGCTTGAAGAAGCCCATCCAGCTTTCACGGACTTCCTGCTGACGACGAATCAGATAGCCCGCCAGGAAGATCACCACAAAGACCTTGGCGATTTCGGAAGGCTGCACGTTGAACGCGCCGAAACCGATCCAGCGCATCGAGCCGTTAACCTCACGCCCGATGCCCGGCACCAGCACCAGCAACAGCAGACCGAAGGCACCGATCAGCATCAGCCAGCCCATGCGCTGCCAGGTGGCGACCGGAATCATCATGGTCGCGCCGCAGGCACCCAGGCCGATCAACAGATAGACAAGATGACGGGTCATCATGTACAGCGTGTTGCCCGACTGCACGGCAGCCACTTCCGACGACGCGGAAGTAATCATCACCAGACCAAGCCCCAGCAATGCCAGGCAACCAGCCAGCATCGGGAAGTCGAGGTCTATGCCGCGTCCGCTGATCAGCGGCGACGGGTAAGGCTTGATCACGCCAAAGATCATGACAAGCCCTCCACGGCCCGGGCAAACAGATGCCCGCGCTCTTCGTAGTTCTTGAACATGTCGAGGCTTGCGCAGGCAGGCGACAGCAGCACCGCATCGCCCTCTTGAGCCAGTTCGGCACTGCGTTGTACGGATTCTTCCAATGTCTTGACTCGAACCAGTGGTACAGCGTCGCCCAGTGCCTGCGCGATCAGTTCGGCATCGCGCCCCAGCAGGATCACGGCACGGCAGTGCGCCGCGACGGCAGCACGCAGGCCACTGAAGTCAGCGCCCTTGCCGTCGCCACCGGCGATCAGCACCAGTTTGCCGGCAATGTCCGCACCCAAGCCTTCGATGGCCGCCAGCGCGGCACCAACGTTGGTGGCCTTGGAGTCGTTGTAATACTGAACACCAGCCAGCTCGCGTACCCACTGGCAGCGATGCTCAAGACCGGTGAAGGTGCGCAGGCTGCTCAGCATGGCGTCGAACGGCAGGCCGACGGCGTGCCCCAGTGCCAGCGCAGCCAGGGCATTGGCCTGATTGTGTGCGCCACGGACTTTCAGTTCGCGAACCGGCATCAGGTTGTCGAACTGGAAGGCCAGGTATTTTTCGCCGCTCTCTTCACGCAGGCCGAAACCCTTGAAGTCCGGTTTGGTCAGGCCGAAGGTCCAGCAAGGCAGACCTTCAACGATCAGCGGACGGGACAGCGCATCCTGACGATTGACGACCACCTGCCGCGCACCACGGAAAATCCGGTGCTTGGCCAGGTGGTAGGCCGGCAGGCCGCTGTAGCGGTCCATGTGGTCTTCGCTGACGTTGAGCACGGTCGCGACTTCGGCGTTGAGTTCGTGAGTGGTTTCGAGCTGGAAGCTGGACAGCTCAAGCACGTACAGCTCGACATCGTCACCGAGCAGATCCAGCGCCGGCATGCCGAGGTTGCCGCCGACCGCAACGCGCTTGCCGGCGGCCTGCGCCATTTCGCCCACCAGGGTGGTCACGGTACTTTTCGCATTGGAACCGGTGATTGCAATGATCGGCGCCTTCGCGTAACGCGCGAACAGATCGATGTCGCCGGACATCTTGACGCCACGGGCATGGGCCTCCTGCAAGGCCGGTGTCGCAAGGGCCAGACCGGGGCTGACATACAACTCGTCGGCACGGCAGAGAAACTCGACGTCCAGCTCGCCACAACGCACTTCCACCTGCGGATAGTCGCGACGCAGAGTCGCAAGCTCCGGAGGATTCTCCCGAGTATCGGCCACGGCAAAGGCAACACCCCGGTTCGCCAGGAAGCGAACCAGGGACATGCCACTCTTGCCTAGACCGACAACGATACGGAAGCGGTCGGAAACGATCAAAGACACTCGGTCTACCTCAGTTTCAGCGTTGCAAGGCCGATCAGCACCAGAATCACGGTGATGATCCAGAAACGGACGATCACACGCGGTTCAGGCCAGCCCTTGAGTTCAAAGTGGTGGTGGATGGGCGCCATGCGGAAGACGCGGCGACCGGTCAGTTTGAATGACGCAACCTGAATGACCACTGAAAGGGTTTCCATCACGAACACGCCGCCCATGATGAACAGAACGATTTCCTGACGGACGATCACCGCCATGGTGCCCAGTGCCGCGCCCAGTGCCAGGGCACCGACGTCGCCCATGAACACCTGGGCCGGGTAGGTGTTGAACCAGAGGAACCCGAGCCCCGCACCAATCAGCGCACCGGAGAACACGATCAGTTCACCCGCTCCAGGCACATAGGGAATCAGCAGGTATTCGGCGAACTTCACGTTACCCGACAGGTAGCAGAAGATGCCCAGCGCACCGCCGACCATCACGGTCGGCATGATGGCCAGACCGTCCAGGCCATCGGTCAGGTTGACCGCGTTGCTGGAGCCGACAATCACGAAATAGGTCAGGACGATGAAACCGACCATGCCCAGCTGGATGCGCACATCCTTGAGCATCGGCACGATCAGGGTGGTCTCGGTTGCCGATGGCGCAGTCGTATAAAGGAAGATCGCTGCGCACAGGCCGAACACCGACTGCCAGAAGTACTTCCAGCGGCTTGGCAAGCCACGGGAGTTCTTCTCGATCACCTTGCGATAGTCATCGATCCAGCCGATGCCACCGAAAAACAGCGTGACGAGCAGAACCACCCACACATAGCGGTTGCTCAAGTCAGCCCACAGCAGGGTACTGATACCGATGGACGACAGGATCAAGGCACCGCCCATGGTCGGGGTGCCGGACTTGGAAAGGTGCGATTGCGGACCATCGTTACGCACGGCCTGACCGATCTGGCGCATTTGCAGGGTGCGAATCATCCACGGCCCCAGCCACAGCGACAGGGTCAAGGCCGTGAGCACGCCGAGGATCCCGCGCAAGGTCAGGTATTGGAAGACCGCAAAGCCTTTATGAAACTGTTGTAAAAACTCGGCCAACAGCAGCAGCATCAATGTTTCTCCAGGCTAGAACCGCATAAGGCAGCCACGATGTTTTCCATCGCGGCACTACGCGAACCCTTGATCAGTAAAGTGGTATTGGGGTCTTGCTCGGCACCCAGCGCTGCAATCAGGTCGGCCTGACTGGCAAAATGCCGCGCATTCTCGCCGAAGGCGTTGACGGCATGAGCCATCAGCGGGCCAACGGCATACAGTGCCGAAACCTTGCCGGCGGCATAGGTGCCCACATCGCGGTGCCCCTGCTCTGCCCACTCGCCCAGCTCACCGATATCACCCAGCACCAGAACGGTTCGGCCCGGGAAGTCGGCAAGCAGATCGACAGCGGCATTTATGGAAGAAGGATTGGCGTTGTAGGAATCATCGATCACCCGCACGCCATTGCTGGCGATTTGTGCAACCGTGCGCCCCTTGACCGGCTGAACGTTGTTCAGGCCCGTGACGATGCCGTCCAGGGGCACGCCCAGCGCAAAGGCACCAGCCGCTGCCGCCAGGGCATTGGCCACGTTGTGTGTACCCAGCAGGTTCAATTGCACCTGCGCAGTCCCCAGCGGACTGTGCAGCAAAAAGCTCGGACAACCACGCGCATCGCGCCCCAGGTCGCTGGCGTACAGGTCGGCCTGGCTGTTGTTCAGGGCAAAGCTGACGATTTTTCGCTCACCGACACGCAGCCGCCAGATCGGGAAAGCCTTGTCGTCGAGGTTCAGGACAGCGATACCGCTGGCATCGAGCCCTTCGAGGATTTCACCTTTGGCTTCAACGATCCGGTCCGGACCACCGAACTCGCCGACATGGGCAGTCCCGGCATTGGTAATCAAAGCGACATGAGGTTTTGTCAGGCTGACGGTGAAGGCAATTTCGCCGACACGCGAGGCACCCAGCTCGATGACTGCCGAAGAGTATTCCGGTGCCAGTTCAAGCAGGGTCAGAGGCACGCCCAGTTCGTTGTTCAGGTTGCCACGGGTAGCCAGAACCGGCCCGCGAGTGCGCATGATGCTGGCCAGCATTTCCTTGACCGTGGTCTTGCCGCTGGAACCGGTGATTGCAGCAACAGGCCTGTCGACAAAGGCATTGCGATTGATCGCACCCAACTGTGCCAGCGCCTTGCGAGTATCGAGCACGACCAGTTGCGGCAAGGTCGAGCCTTCCACTTCCCGTTCGACCAGAGCACCCACGGCACCTTTGGCAGCAACCTGATCCAGATATTCGTGACCGTCGAAACGCGGTCCGGTCAGAGCCACGAACAATTGGCCCGGCTGGATGGCGCGACTGTCGGTGCTGACGCCGGTAAAGGTGCAGTCGCCAACAGAACGAGCGTCGAGTGGCGCAACCAGTTCGCTGAAGGTCAATGCTTTAAGCATGCGCAAGCTCCCATGCGGCCAGAGCCTTGGCGGCTTCTTCCAGGTCAGAGAACGCGTGGCGTTGACCGTCGATCTCCTGATAATCCTCATGCCCCTTGCCAGCCAGGACCACGACATCCGCGGCATCGGCGCTGGCAATCAGTTCGGCAATCGCCTGACCACGGCCTTCAATGAAATGCACGGCAGCGGCGTTCACGAAACCCGGGCGGATATCGTCGAAAATCCGGCTCGGTGCTTCGGTGCGCGGATTGTCATCCGTCACCCAGACACCATCGGCAAGACGCTCGACCACTTCGGCCATCAGCGGACGCTTGCCACTGTCACGATCGCCACCGCAACCGAACAGGCACAACAGACGGCCCTTGGCATGTGGACGCAAGGCATGAAGCACCTGCTCCAGAGCATCGGGGGTATGAGCGTAATCGACCACGACCAGAGGTTTGTCGCCACCGCCAAGACGCTGCATGCGTCCGACCGGACCTTCCAGCTTTGGCAAGACCTTGAGAATTTCGTCCAGCGCATATTCCAGACCCAGCAAGGCGCCGATGGCAGCCAGCACATTGCTCAGGTTGAAGCGGCCCAGCAGACGGCTGCGCAGCAGGTGTTCGCCCTGCGCAGTCACCAGCGTGGCGCGTACGCCGTCGTCATCGAACTTCGCATCGCGGCAATACAGCGATGCGCTTTTGTCCAGCAGGCTGTAGGTCACCAGCCGCGAGTGATGCTTGACCTCGGCCAGCTCACGCCCGAACTCGTCGTCCAGATTGATGACCCGGCAACGCAGATCCGGCCATGCAAACAGCTTGGCCTTGGCTGCACCGTAGGCCTGCATGGTGCCGTGGTAATCAAGGTGATCGCGGGACAGATTGGTCAGTACGGCGACATCGAAATCCAGAGCCGTGGCACGTCCCTGGTCGAGGCCGTGGGAGGAGACTTCCATCGCAACGGCGCGGGCACCGGCCTTTTTCAGGTCAGCGATGGTGGCTTGTACGGAAATCGGATCAGGCGTGGTGTGGCGACCGCTTTGCAGCGCGCCATAGAAGCCGGTCCCCAGAGTACCGACAATGCCACAGTGCTGACCGAGCAGATCAAGAGCCTGGGCAACCAGTTGCGTGACGCTGGTCTTGCCATTGGTTCCAGTCACGCCCACCAGATTCAGACCACGGCTCGGCTCGCCATAGAAGCGACCGGCAATGGCCGACAACTGCGCAGCCAGGCCCTTGACCGGAATCAACGGCACATCGGTGATAGGCAATACCGTCGAACCTTCGGCCTCATAAGCCACTGCCGCAGCGCCGCGCTGCAAGGCATCGGCAATGTGGGCACGGCCATCGAGCTTGATACCGGGCACGGCCAGGAACAGGTCTCCCGGACGAACATTACGACTGTCGAGCGTCAACTCGCGAATCAGGGGATCGCGGTCGGTTTGAGCGAAAATCTTGCTCAGATTGAAAGCCATCAGCCACGCCCTCCTTTCACTACAGGGGCAACATTGACCTGCTCTTGGGGCGCGGCGAGGTTGTCAGGTGTCACGTTCATCAGACGCAACGTACCGGACATGACCTTGCTGAATACCGGGGCAGAAACCAGACCACCGAAATAGCCACCCTTGCTCGGTTCATCGATCACAACGACGATCGCGTAGCGCGGATTGCTCATCGGGCCAAAACCGGCGAACAGGGAGCGGTAGGAGTTTTCCGCGTAGCCCTTGGTGCCGATGGAAGTCTTGCGTGCAGTACCACTCTTGCCGCCGACGTGATAGGACGGCACACGGGCGCGATACACGCCGCGCGGGTCTTCGATCACTTGCTGCAACATGCCCTGCAGGGTCTTGGCGGTGTTTTCCGGAATGGCCTGCACTGCGGTCGGCGGCGTATCGCTTTTCAGGATGGTCAGCGGCACGATCCGGCCATTGTTGGCCAGTGCGCCGTAGGCATGCACCAGTTGCAAGGCAGTGACCGACAAGCCGTAGCCATAGGACAGGGTCGCGGTTTCAGCCTTGCGCCACTCGCGGTAGTTCGGCAGGTTGCCCACGCGCTCGCCCGGGAAGCCGAGGCCGGTGTACTGGCCGAAACCGACGCGCTGCATGGTGCGGAAAATCGCCTCACCGCCCACGTCGAAGGCGATCTTGCTCATGCCCACGTTACTGGAGTTGATCAGGATGCCGGTCAGGTCGAGGATCGGCCCTTCGGTCTTGGTCACGTCACGAATGGTGTACTTGCCGATCTGCAAGGTGCCCGGATAAACCTCGACCTTGTCGGTAGGCTTCCAGCGTCCGCTGTCCAGCGCCGTGGTCATGGAAATCGGCTTCATGGTCGAGCCCGGCTCGAACACGTCGATGATTGCCCGGTTGCGCATCGCGGCCGGCACCATGGTGCGGCGGTTGTTCGGGTTGTAGGTCGGCTGGTTGACCATGGCCAGGACTTCGCCAGTCTTGACGTCCATGATTACCAGGCTACCGGCCTTGGCTTCGTTCTCTACTATGGCGTTACGCAACTCGCGGGTGGCCAGATATTGCAGACGCAGATCAATAGACAAAGCCAAGGTCTTGCCGGCCTTGGCGTTCTTGGTTACCTGGACGTCCTTGATAAGTCGCCCCCTGCGGTCCTTGATGACCTGCCGCTTGCCGGGCACCCCGGCGAGCCAGTCGTCATAGGCCAGCTCGACCCCCTCGCGACCATGATCGTCGAGGTCGGTGAAGCCGACCATGTGTGCGGTCACGTCACCGGCCGGATAGAAACGCCGGAACTCCTCGATGCCATAGACACCGGGAACCTTGAGGTCGAGCACAGCCTGCCCTTGCTCAGGCGTCAGGCCGCGAACCAGATAGACGAATTCCTTGGTGGCCTGGGAGTCCAGGCGCTCGGTCATGGCCTTGAGGTCCTGACCCAGAGCAGTCGCCAGAATCGGCCACTTGGATTTGTCCTGCTGCATTTCACGCGGGTTGGCCCAGAGCGTGGTCACAGGCGTACTGACAGCCAGAGGCTCGCCGTTACGGTCGGTGATCAGACCACGGTGAGCCGGGATAGGAATATGGCGGACGCTGCGAGCATCACCCTGCTCCTTGAGGAAGGTGTGGTCGATGACCTGCAGATCGACAATGCGCCAGCAGATGGCGAGCACCAGAATGACGAGCAGCCCTACCACCACACGGAACCGCCACGGGTACAGAGCACCTTCAAGCTTCATCATGGCGCCACCATCCGCACTTCGGCAGCGTTGGGGATGCGCATCTTCAACTGATCGGTGGCCAGGTTCTCGATACGGCTATGGGCCGTCCAGGTACTCTGCTCGAGAATCAGACGCCCCCACTCGGCCTGCGCCTTGTCGCGCACGCTCATTTCCGAGTACAGGGAGTTGAGCAACTGCCGGTTCCAGTGGGCGCTGTAGGACACGCCGATTGCCGAAACGAGGACGGCAATGAACAGCAGCAGCATGATCAGACTGCCGCCGGGCAATGGCTTGAGGAACAGACGGCTCACCTGAGCTTCTCCGCCACACGCATGACAGCACTGCGCGAGCGTGGATTGGCTCTGGTTTCTTCGTCCGAAGCGAACTGCGCCTTGCCGATAAGCTTGATCCTCGGCTCGAAGGCCTTGAACTGGATCGGCAGGTTACGAGGCATGTTGTCAGCTTCACCCTTGACGAGCTTGCGCATGAACAGCTTGACGATGCGGTCTTCCAGCGAGTGGAAGCTGATGACCACCAGACGACCGCCGACTTCAAGGGCGTCCAGCGCCGCTTCAAGACCGGCTTCCAGATCGCCCAGTTCGTTATTGACGTGAATACGCAGGCCCTGAAAGGCCCGCGTGGCCGGATTCTTGCCTTTTTCCCAGGCAGGGTTGGCAACCTTGAGGACTTCTGCCAGATCGGCAGTGCGCTCGAAAGGCTGGATTTCGCGACGCTCAACCACAGCGTTGGCCATGCGTTTGGCGAAACGCTCTTCACCGTATTCCTTGAAAACCCGTGCAATTTCTTCGGCAGGTGCGGTTGCGATGAACTCGGCAGCACTCACGCCGCGAGTCGGGTCCATGCGCATGTCCAGCGGGCCGTCATTCATGAAACTGAAGCCGCGCTCAGGGTCGTCCAGTTGCGGCGAGGACACGCCAAGGTCCAGCAGAATGCCGCTGACCTTGCCTGCCAACCCGCGCTCCTGAGTCTCGGAGCCCAGTTCGGCAAAGCTTCTCTGCACAATGACAAAGCGGCCGTCTTCGGCCGCCAGCGCTTGCCCTGTGGCAATCGCTTGAGGATCCTTGTCGAACCCCAGCAGTCGGCCATCGGGCCCAAGATGCCGGAGTATCAGACGACTATGTCCGCCACGACCGAATGTGCCGTCCAGATAGCAGCCATCGGCGCGCACAGCGAGAGCCTCGACGGCTTCTTCGAGCAGTACGGTGATGTGGGTAAAACTGCTGTTCATAGTCACAGGATCAGGTCACGTAATTCATCAGGCATCGCGCCAGGTTTTTGAATGGCTGCAAGGTCTGCATCGGCAAGAGCATTCCAGGCATCCTCGTCCCACAGTTGAAACTTATTAAGCTGTCCAACCAACATCACACGCTTATCCAACCTGGCGTATTCACGAAGACGCGGCGGCACCAGGAAACGCCCACTGCCGTCGAGCTCCAGATCCACAGCGTTACCAATCAAAAGCCTCTGCAACCGGCGGTTTTCTTCGCGAAAGGTAGCCAGCTCGCGAAGTTTCGCCTCGATCAATTCCCACTCGGACAGCGGATAAAGACACAAGCAGGGGTCAACGGCATCAATGGTCACGATAAGTTGCCCGGAGCTACGCGAATCCAACTCGTCACGATACCGGCTCGGCATGGCGAGACGACCCTTGGCATCGAGATTGATTGCGTTGGCACCACGAAACACAGGCGCACTCTCCGAATTTTAACTTTTCGCGCTAAAAAAACCCACTTCGTGCCACTTTCTGCCACTTGCGCACACTATAGGAATGCGCCCACCACACCGTCAAGGCACGGTCTTAAGGAAACCCCTTACATTTCGGAGATTTAGGAGCGGTAATGGAGGAGGAGAGACAATTTCTCGAAGGTTTTGACAGGCAAACACGAAGCCGCCCAAATGATTGCGACTCAAACTTAAAGTAATTTATTAAGTGTAAGAATTTTTTGGCATTACGGAGAAGAAAAACCGCTGCTTTAACAGCAGACGAGAAAGGAAGGTGGAGAGTCGATCTGTAAGCCGGGTTCTGTCGAGGACAGTCATTCCTCTACGACGGCCATCACTGGACGTCTTTAGCAACCTACCCGGTTCCAGCGCGGGCCACGCCTGGGAACCCTATTTGGTCTTGCTCCGAGTGGGGTTTACCTTGCCACGACCTGTTGCCAGACGTGCGGTGCGCTCTTACCGCACCTTTTCACCCTTACCGGCACCGAAGTGCTTAGGCGGTTATTTTCTGTGGCACTTTCCGTAGGCTCGCGCCTCCCAGGTGTTACCTGGCACTCCGCCCTATGGAGCCCGGACTTTCCTCCCCCCCTTGTTGCGAAACAACAAGAGGCAGCGACTGTCCAATCGACTCTCCGCTGCCAAGGGTATCGGGACGAGGCGTCAAGAACAAGCATTAAAAGCCAGAATGACGTGCATTTGTCGCACAAGACGGAACTTATTGATCCTTCTGTTTGTCCAGTGCGACCTGGTAAAGCAGATTCTTGCGCACACCGGTGATTTCCGCTGCCAGTGCAGCCGCCCGCTTGAGAGGCATTTCCTCGAGCAACAGATCCAGAACCCGGCGCGCCTCGGCCCCCACCACATCCTCATCTTCGGGCGGTGTCCAGCCCGCCACAAGCACCACACACTCGCCACGCTGCTGATTGCTGTCACCTTCGACAAAGGCACGCAGTTGCGCCAGCGGCAGCCCCTTGAGGGTTTCAAAGGTCTTGGTCAGCTCCCGTGCCAGCAATGCAGGCCGGTCAGGGCCGAACACCTGCTCCATGTCATGAAGACACTCCAGAATCCGGTGCGGCGCCTCATAAAAGATCAAGGTGCGCGGCTCTTCGCGCAGCATTTCAAGCCGACCCTTGCGACCGACAGCCTTGGCCGGCAGAAAACCTTCAAAGATAAAACGGTCCGAAGGCAGACCGGCTGCCGACAAGGCAGCGATCAAGGCACAAGCACCCGGCACGGGAACCACCTGAACACCCGCCGCCCGCGCCTGCCGGACAAGGTGATAGCCGGGATCGGAAATAAGCGGCGTACCGGCATCGGAGATCAGTGCAACATCGTCCCCCGCCAGCAGGCGAGTGATGAAACGGCTACCCTCGTCACGCTCGTTATGTTCATGGCAGGCCGCCAGAGGCGTGGATATTCCAAAATGCTGCATCAGGCGCGAGGAGTGACGAGTGTCTTCTGCCGCTATCAACGCCACGTCACGCAGCACTTTCAAGGCCCGCACGCTCATGTCGTCCAGATTGCCGATAGGCGTCGCCACTACATAAAGCGAACCCAGGGTGGAATTTGAAACAACCGGAGCAGTCAAAGCGCAGACCTCATTTTCGATGGTTGAAAAAACCGCATTGTACAGGCTACGACCCTGCCCCATGGTGCAACACATTCAGGGATGGGCATAAAAGGAAGCAACTCCATGATTCTGCCCCGTCGCAAGATACTGAAACACTCTCGAATCAGCTGTATTGGCCGATAGAGCAACCATGACACGACCAATATCACTGCTTTCGACACCTTCGAAGTCGCACCCCGGCCAGTGCTTGGGTACAATTCCCCGCTAACTTGCTTGAGTATCAGGAACACATCAATGATCGCCTGCCTGCGGCTGTTCTCTGCCCTCTGCCTCGCTGCCCTTCTGGCAGCCTGCGCCAGCTCGCCCTCATCCAGTCTTGGCGAATTGCCTCGCACTCCCGACGCCACCATCGAGCAATTGCTCGAACAGGCTGCTGCCGCCAAGACGCCGGATCAGGCCGCCCCGTTGCGCCTGAGCGCCGCAGATCTGGCGAATCGCCAGAACAATCCCGGTCGCGCCGCCCAGATTCTGGCCCAGGTCCCCCTGGATCAGTTGAAGCCCGGCCTGCAGGTGTTCGCCAGCACCCTGGCTGCGGAACTTGCCATGGGCCGCAACCAACCCAAAGCCGCACTGAGCGCACTGGATCATCCGAGCCTGCAACGCCTGGGCGAACTGTCGGTTGAACAGCAGATCCGCACCCACGCCGTCCGCGCCCGCGCACTCGAAGCCGACGGGCAGACGCTCGCCGCAGCTCGCGAGCGCGTGTTTGCAGGCCCTCTGCTGCAAGGTAACGACGCCAGCGCCAACAACGACGCCATCTGGGCGCTTGTTGCCGCCCTGCCTGCCGATCAGTTGCAAAGCACTGCCACCGACGACATGGGCGGCTGGCTGAGCCTGGCCCGCTCGGTCAAGGGTGCCGGCACGCTGGAACAGCAACAGGCTGCCATCGACGCCTGGAAAGCACAGAACCCGCAACATCCGGCCGCCCAGAAACTGCCGACCACCCTCGCCCAGCTTCGCGCCCTGACCAGCGAGCCGCTGACCAAGATCGCCCTGCTGCTGCCACAGGACGGCCAACTGGCCTCTGTCGCCAAGGCGCTGCGTGAAGGCTTCATGGCCGCGCACTATCAGGCCCAGCAAGCCGGCCAGAACCCGCCTGCCATCCAGGTCTTCGACAGCTCGCGCGTCACCTCGATGGATGATTTCTATCGTCAGGCCAAGGCCGCCGGAGCCCAACTGGTAGTCGGTCCGCTGGAAAAGAATCTGGTCAAACAGCTAAACGGTCGCCAGCAACTGCCCATGACCACGCTGGCCCTGAACTACAGCGACTCCAATACCGAAGGTCCCGCACAACTGTTCCAGTTCGGCCTTGCCGCCGAAGACGAAGCACGGGAAGTGGCCCGTCGCGCCTGGGCAGACGGCAAGCGCAGTGCCGTCGCCATGGTGCCGAAAGGCGAATGGGGCGATCGTGTACTGGATGCTTTCCGCAAGAGCTGGCAAGCCAAGGGCGGCACACTCATCGCCGCCGAACACGTCGACCAGCCTGTCGCGCTTGCCCAGCAAGTCGCCGACCTGTTCCAGTTGCGCAACAGCGAAGGCCGCGCCCAGCGCCTGCAAAGCACCGTAGGCACTCAGGTTGCAGCACAGCCTACACGCCGCCAGGACATCGACTTCATGTTCCTCGCTGCAACTCCGCAGCAGGCCCAGCAGATCAAGCCGACCATGGTCTTCCAGTACGCTGGTGACGTTCCGGTCTACGCCACTTCTCACCTGTTCACCAACAGCAACGATCAGGCCCAGTATCTGGACCTCAACGGCGTGCGCTTCTGCGAAACCCCATGGCTGCTCAATGCCAACGACCCTCTGCGCCAGCAAGTGACCGCTCAGTGGCCACAGGCATCCGGCAGCCTGGGTCGCCTCTACGCCATGGGCATCGACGCCTATCGCCTGGCTCCGCGCCTTGGCCAGCTCAAGGCACTGCCTGAAAGCCGCATCGACGGTCTGTCGGGCAGCCTGAGCATGAGCCCGAGCCGTCGTGTCGAGCGTCAGTTGCCGTGGGCAGAATTCGTCGATGGCAAGGTCCAGCGCCTGCCAGACACTCCCAATTGATGCCAGGCAACACCCGGAAACAGGCAGGGCGCGAGGCGGAAGCCTGCGCCCTGCTCTATTTACAGCAACAAGGCCTGCGCCCGATCACTCAGAACTGGTCATGCAAACGCGGCGAGCTTGATCTAGTCATGCTCGACGGCGATACAGTAGTATTCGTCGAAGTTCGCTACCGACGCCATTCAGGCTGGGGTGGAGCCATGGAAAGCGTCGATTTTCGCAAACAGGAAAAACTGATTACCGCTGCACAACTGTTCCTGCAACAAGAGTCACAGTGGGCCGATCATCCATGCCGTTTCGACGTGATAGCTGTCGATGGCGATCCCGGCAAGAGCGCTCCGCTGAAATGGCTCAAGAACGCATTCGACAGTTGAATTACCACGGGCAAAAGCCCGGGCAATCGGAAACCTGACGCGCAGCAACACCCTTTACCACCCATTTTGCTATTTGATTTGCGGGCTGCACATTCAGTGTGTGGTGAGCCGCCGGAAATACCCGCAGCGCACCCGACCAGCCGCCGTACGCTCTCATTAAGGTCACATTGATGGACATGCAATCCCGAATTCGCCGGCTGTTCCAGGCCAGCATCGACACCAAGCAACAGGCGATGGAGGTCCTTGCCCCCTTTATCGAGCAAGCCAGCCAGGTCATGGTCAACGCCCTGCTCAACGAAGGAAAGATGCTTGCCTGCGGTAACGGCGGTTCTGCCGGCGATGCCCAGCACTTCTCCTCCGAACTGCTCAATCGCTTCGAGCGCGAGAGGCCGAGCCTGCCCGCAATAGCGCTGACCACAGACAGCTCGACAATCACCTCGATCGCCAACGATTACAGCTACAACGAAATCTTCTCCAAGCAGATCCGCGCCCTGGGCCAGCCGGGCGATGTGCTGCTGGCCATTTCCACCAGCGGCAACTCGGCAAACATTATTCAAGCCATCCAGGCCGCACATGATCGAGAAATGATTGTCGTAGCATTGACGGGACGCGACGGTGGCGACATGGCATCGTTACTATTGCCGGAGGACGTGGAAATCCGCGTACCCGCCAACGTCACGGCACGCATACAAGAAGTCCATCTGCTGGCGATCCATTGCCTTTGCGATCTGATCGACAGCCAACTGTTCGGGAGTGAAGAATGAATCGCCTCAGCTTATTGGTCCTGACTCTGTGCCTGGGCATCAGCGGATGCAGCTCGGTTCTGACGGCAACACGCGACAAACCGATCGAGGATGATCGGGGAACCAGGACTTTCGGCAGCAAGATCGATGACTCCCTCATCGAAACCAAAGCCGCAGTGAACATCTCCAAGGCCAGTCCCGATCTGGCCGAAGGCTCGCACATTGTCGTCACCAGCTTCAACGGCATTGTCCTGCTGGCCGGCCAGACGCCTCGTGCAGACCTCAAGGCCCTGGCCGAGCAGGCTGCCAGCTCCGTGCAGCGAGTCAAGAAGGTCAACAACGAACTTCAGGTCATGGCTCCATCTTCTCTGCTGGCACGCAACAACGATGCCTGGCTGACGACCAAGATCAAGGCCCAGATGCTGGCAGACAACTCGATCCCCGGCTCGCGTATCAAGGTCGTGACCGAGAACGGCATCGTCTTCATGCTCGGCCTGCTCACCCAGGATGAAGCCAATCGCGCCACCAACCTGGTGCAGGGCGTCTCCGGCGTACAGAAAATCGTCCGGCTGTTCGAGTACATCGACTGATAAGATGGCGGCATTAAAAAAGGCGATCCACATGGATCGCCTTTTTTTATTTCACAACCTTCAGGCTCGGCCTGCCGCTGGGACGCGGCGGCTCGCTGTCCGGTGGTGGCGTGTCCTCTTCCAGCTCGATCTCGTCCTCTTCCTCCATCGGAGGCTCCAGATCGAAGACCATGCCCTGGCCATTTTCCCGGGCATAGATACCCAGGATTGCGCCAATCGGAACATACAAGGTATGCGGCACGCCGCCGAAGCGGCCTTCGAAACTGACCGCATCGTTATCCATGTGCAAATGACGCACAGCACTGGGCGAAACGTTCAGGACAATCTGTCCATCGTTGGCAAAACCCTGAGGGATCTGCACCGACGGGTACTCCGCATTGACCAATATATGCGGCGTGCAATCGTTATCGACGATCCACTCATAGAGAGCTCGAATCAGATAAGGGCGACTGGAGTTCATCAACGGCTCCTTAAGCCTTAGCGCATCTCACGTTCGGCTACAGACAGGCTCGCCTGAAATGCCTCGCGCGCGAACTGGCGCTCCATGTAATCAAGCAACGGCTTGGCAGGCCGTGGCAATTCGATACCCAAGACTGGCAAACGCCAGAGTATGGGCAGTAGACAGCAATCGACAAGGCTTTGCTCGTCACTGAGGAAAAAAGGTTTTTCCGCAAACAACGGCGAAACACCGGTCAGACTTTCGCGCAATTCCTTGCGCGCTTGTACGCGGGCAGACTCTTTGCTGCGCGAATCCAGAATAAGATCCACCAGTCCACACCAGTCGCGCTGAATCCGATGGATCAGCAAGCGACTATTGGCACGCGCCACAGGGTAAACCGGCAGCAAGGGCGGGTGCGGGTAACGCTCATCAAGATATTCCATCACCACCGTAGACTCGTACAACGCCAGGTCACGATCGACCAGGGTTGGCACGCTGCCATACGGATTCACTTCGATGAGCTGGGGCGGATGACGACCCGCAACCACATCGATGATCTCGGCGCTGACACCCTTCTCAGCGAGCACGAGACGCACGCGATGGGAATAGTGGTCGGCGGGGTCGGAGTAACAGGCCAACCGATTGGTCACGCCCATGGCGATCCTCCTCGCTTGTTAAAATTTATAAGGCAGACAAACGAACGCGCCCCAGTGGTGCCTCCGATTATGACCGCGCAAAGACAGGTCGTCGTCGCGGGCGACAAGATAGCTCATTTACGCAAAGTAAATGAGCTATCTTGCGCCGCCACTATACCCGCCTCGCAGTCACTATCCGAATGGAGACTCCACTGGAGCGCTTGTTTCAGTGCGAAGCTACAGCTCGATCAATGAACATCCTTCCAGTATTCACGCTTGAGCAGATACGCGAAGACAAAGAAGAAGGCCAGATAAAGCAGCACATAAGTGCCTATACGCTGATGCTGCAGTTTAACCGGATTGGCTGAATAGGCCAGAAAGGTCACCAGATTCTTGATCTTCTCGTCGAACTGCTCTGCGGTCAGACTGCCGGTTTTCGGCACGATGGTCAGTTGATCGCAGGCCTCATGAGTCAGCGGCGCACCGGTAAGAGGGTCATATTGTTTCTTGCCCTCCTCGACCACCTGCACCTGCTTGCATCCCACCACCTGCCGGCCTTGAAGGCTGGCCAGCACGTTAGGCATACCGACATTGGGGAACACTCTGTTATTCACCCCCAGTGGACGAGCCGGGTCCTCATAGAACGAGCGCAGATAGCCATAAAGCCAGTCAGTGCCACGCACTCGCGCCACCAGCGTCAGGTCAGGCGGCGCAGCACCGAACCAGGTCTTGGCATCGTTTGGCTGCATGCCGGTGGTCATGTGGTCGCCGATCTTGGCTCCCGTGAACACCAGCTTTTCCAGCATCAGTTCATGGGGAATCCCAAGATCATCGGCTACACGCTCGTAGCGCTGATATTTGGCGCTGTGGCAGCCCATGCAGTAGTTGACGAACGTCCGTGCGCCATCCTGCATCGCAGCTTTGTCGGAGACATCGATATCGACCTTTTCCAGCTCTGGAGCACCATGCTCGGCGGCGAACGAGATGACAGGCAGAATCGCGAGGATCAATACAGCAAATAGCTTTTTCATCAGCCAGTCACCCTTTCTGGAACCGGTTTGGTCTTCTCTAGCCGGGTATAGAACGGCATCAGAATGAAGTAGGCGAAGTACAGAAAGGTGCAGATCTGCGACAGCAACGTGCGTTCGGGGGTCGGGGCCAGAACGCCCAGTACACCGAGGATCACGAAAGCGACACAGAACAACAGCAGCCAGATCTTGCTCAACCATCCCTTGTAGCGCATCGACTTGACCGGGCTTCTATCCAGCCACGGCAGCACGAACAGCACCGCAATGGCCGCCCCCATGGCGATAACGCCCATGAGTTTGTCCGGGATCGCCCGCAAGATCGCGTAGAACGGCGTGAAGTACCAGACAGGCGCGATGTGCTCCGGCGTCTTGAAGGCATTGGCTGCCTCGAAGTTGGGCTTCTCGAGGAAGTAGCCGCCCATTTCAGGGAAGAAGAACACGATGGAACAAAAGACGAAGAGGAACACCACTACGCCGACAATATCCTTCACGGTGTAATAAGGATGGAAAGGAATGCCATCCAGGGGAATGCCGTTTTCGTCCTTGAGCTTCTTGATGTCCACACCATCCGGGTTGTTGGAACCCACTTCATGCAGCGCCAGAATGTGTAACACCACCAGACCAAGCACCACGATCGGCAGAGCGACCACGTGTAAAGCAAAGAAACGGTTCAGGGTAATCCCGGAAATCAGGTAATCGCCGCGAATCCATTGGGTCAGGTCGTCACCAATGACCGGAATGGCACCGAACAGCGAAATGATCACCTGAGCCCCCCAGTACGACATCTGCCCCCAGGGCAGCAGGTAGCCCATGAAGGCTTCAGCCATCAGCGCCAGGTAAATCAGCATGCCGAACACCCAGACCAGCTCCCGCGGCTTTTGATACGAGCCGTAGAGCAAGCCACGGAACATATGCAGGTAGACCACGATAAAGAAGGCGGAGGCACCGGTGGAGTGCAGCAGACGCAGGATCGCGCCGTACTCGACGTCACGCATGATGTATTCGACGGACGCGAACGCCTCTTCAGCCGAAGGCGTATAGCTCATGGTCAGCCAGACACCGGTGAGGATCTGATTGACCAGAACCAGCAGCGCCAGGGAGCCGAAAAAGTAGAAGAAGTTGAAATTCTTTGGAGCGTAATACTTGCTGAGATGGTCTTCCCACATCTTTGTCGCCGGGAAGCGAGCATCGACCCAATCCATGAACTTGCTCATCACGCACCCTCCTTATCCACGCCAATGACAATGACACTGTCCGACTCATAGGAATGCGGGGGTACTGGCAGATTCAGCGGCGCGGGTTGCGACTTGTAGACCCGACCGGCCAGATCGTAATGAGAGCCGTGACAAGGACAGAAATAGCCCCCCACCCAGTCCTTGCCAAGATCGACCGGCGCGACTTCAGGACGGAAGGTCGGCGAGCACCCAAGGTGCGTACACAGACCGACCAGAAGCAGGATTTCCGGCTTGATCGAACGAAGCGCCGGATCAACATACGAAGGCTGAACAGAAGCCTTGGACTCGGGATCGGATAACTGGCCGGTGATCTTGCCGAGGTTATCCAGAATCTCCTTGGTACGACGAACAATGAATACCGGTTGACCGCGCCACTCAGCAATCATCTGCTGCCCTGCTTCAATCTTGCTGATATTCACCTTGACCGGTGCCCCTGCGGCTTTCGCCTTGGCACTGGGGAACCATGACCCCACGAACGGGACCGCAGCCCCCACCGCTCCTGCTGCACCAACCACGGATGTGGCTGCCACGAGGAAGCGACGCCGGCCTGCATTCACGCCGTCATTGCTCATTCCGTCCTCTCCCATCAGCTATGTGGCCTGTTTGATCAGGCGTCTATTAATTTCAATCTAGCTGCTTATAGATTTGGCCGGATGGTAAATAAAAACCCTTCATTTAACAAGGTAATAAGACCGCACAAAAAGTAGGAAACCTTGTAAATCAAGGCTTACAGCCCTGTGGCACGTTGTCACACATATTTAACAGGCATAAAAAAACGCCCAGCTCCGAAGAGGCTGGGCGTTCTTTTTGAACGAAGTGCGAATTAACGCTTCGAGTACTGCGGACGCTTACGCGCTTTACGCAGACCGACTTTCTTACGTTCAACTTCACGAGCGTCACGAGTAACGTAACCGGCTTTACGCAGGGCGCTACGCAGAGTTTCGTCGTATTGCATCAGAGCGCGAGTGATACCGTGGCGGATTGCGCCAGCTTGACCACTTACACCGCCACCGATAACGGTGACGTAGATGTCGAACTTCTCAACAGTTTCGGTCAGTTCCAGTGGCTGACGAACTACCATGCGGGCAGTTTCGCGGCCGAAGAACACGTCCAGAGAACGGTTGTTGATCGAGATGTTACCAGTGCCCGGACGCAGGAAAACGCGTGCGGTTGCGGTCTTGCGACGGCCAGTGCCGTAATTTTGAGTCGCCGACATAATGAACTATTCCGTTAAAACTTCAGTTCTTGGGGCTGCTGAGCAGTATGAGGGTGTACAGCGCCCGCATAGACTTTCAGCTTACGATACATGTCGCGACCCAGCGGGTTCTTAGGCAGCATGCCTTTGACCGCGGTCTCGATCACGCGCTCAGGAGCTTTATCGATCAGCTTTTCGAAGTTGATCGATTTGATCCCGCCCGGAAAACCGGAGTGAGAGTAGTAAATCTTGTCGGAAGCTTTAGCACCGGTAACGCGGATTTGCTCAGCGTTGATAACGACGATGTAATCACCGGTATCGACGTGCGGAGTGTATTCCGGTTTGTGCTTGCCACGCAGACGGCTCGCGATTTCGGTGGCCAGACGACCCAGGGTCTGACCAGCAGCGTCGACGACGAACCAGTCGCGCTTAACTGTTTCCGGTTTAGCAGTAAAAGTTTTCATTCTTTATAGCCTCAGGGGCCGCCTGAAAATGAGACGGCGGATCTTACTGAATAGTGCGTACTTTGACAAGTCAAAGGCAGCCGGAAACAGACGCTATCGGGGGCTCGGGTCAGCGCGTCCGTTATACGGCAAGATTCTTCGGCAGACGGCGCATCACTTCCACTGCAAAGAGCTGGCGGATTATACAGGCTGAAAAAATAACCTCAACCAGATTTTCCACTCACGATCCGTTTATTGCCCTGACAGGCCAGCCATCAGGTTGGCAGGCCTGTCAGTCACGGTTTTGCAGGCTAGACACACCCGCGAAAAAATAAGACGATTCAGCCGTTGTTTGACCACTATTCCATATAAGAACAAAAGATTATGCCGATTCAACAGACCGCCCCGCTGCGGCGTGTAAGCATTCTTGCCACTGACAAGGTATTCGCCTCAACCCTGATGCAGGCCAAGGATTTTTTCCATCTGGCCAGCCTGCGATACAGCAAGCAACTGGGACATGGCCTCAAGCCTGCCTTTGAAATCCGCCTGGTGAGCCCGGACGGCATGCCCGTCGGCAGCTTCAGCGACGTCACCCTGCCCGTAGACGGCCCATTGTGCGAAAGCGACATCATCGTCATCCCGGCATTCTGGGACGATTTCGACAGCCAGCTACAGCAATACCCGCAAATACTGCCATGGCTGCGCGAACAGCACGCCAGCGGCGCCGTCCTGTGCGGCGAAGCCACCGGAGTGTTCTGGCTGGCCGAAGCTGGCCTGCTGGACGGCAAGGAGGCCACAACGTACTGGCGCTTCTTCAATGCATTCAGCGAGAGGTTTCCCAAGGTCCTGCTCAATCAGGAAAAACACCTGACAGACGCCGACAACCTGTATTGCGCAGGCGGCACCACCTCGGCCTGCGACCTCTATATTTATCTGATCGAACGTTTCTGTGGCTCGAACGTCGCCCAGGCAGTAGCCCGCGACATCCTCTATGAGGTGCGACGCAGTTATTCACCGGGAAGGATAGGTTTTGGCGGCCAGAAGCTGCATCAGGACGTGATAATCCTGCAGATCCAGCACTGGCTTGAAGAACACTTCGCGGACAAATTCCGCTTCGAAGATGTGGCCCGCAACCACGGCATGAGCATCCGCAACTTCATGCGCCGCTTCCAGGCCGCTACCGGCGACAAGCCCCTGCATTACCTGCAGCGCCTGCGCATCGAAACAGCCAAGGGACTGCTCTCGGGGACCCGCAAGAGCATCAAGACCATCAGCTATGAAATCGGCTACGACGATGCGAGCTTCTTCGCCCGCCTGTTCCGCCAACACACCGACCTGTCGCCGAATCAGTACAGGCAGCAGTTTCAGCAGGCCGCATAGCGGCCTGCCGAAAAGCTACAAGCTGCAAGTTTCAAGCTGCAAGAAGATCAAAAGCAGAACTCGATCTGCCCTTACTTGCAGCTTATGACTTGCCGCTTGCAGCTTCGCCCTTAAGGCTTATGCGCCCGCGCCAGAAACTCGTGGGATTGCATTTCCAGCAGGCGGCTCAGGGTACGTGCGAACTCGAACGTCAGACGCCCGCCCGTGTACAGGTCCTTCAACTCAACCTCGGCCGAAATGATCAGCTTGACGTTGCGGTCGTAGAATTCGTCGACCATGTTGATGAAGCGGCGAGCAATATCGTCGGTAGTGACGCTCATCTGCTCGACACCGCTGAGCAGTACGGCGTGGAAAATCTTGCCCAGTTCGATGTAGTCGTTCTGGCTGCGAGGCCCATCGCACAGTTCGCGGAAATCGAACCATGCCACATCGTCACAGGTACGCAGGGCGCGAATCTCGCGGTTTTCGATGATCAGCACATCGTTTTCGATGGTCTGCGCACACTCGGGCGTCAGCGCCTTGAAGCTTTTGCGCAGGCTTTCATGGGCGGCTTCATTGAGCGGGAAGTGGAACAACTCGGCCTGCTCCAGATGGCGCAGGCGATAGTCGACGCCGCTGTCGACGTTGACGATATCGGTGTTCTGCTTGATCAGGGCAATGGCCGGCAGGAAGCGGGCGCGCTGCAGGCCATCCTTGTACAGGCCATCGGGCACGATGTTGGACGTGGCAACCAGGGTCACGCCATTCTTGAACAGCTCTTCCATCAAGGTGCCAAGAATCATGGCATCGGTAATGTCGGAGACGAAGAATTCGTCGAAGCAAATCACCCGCGCCTCGTCGGAAAAGCGCTTGGCGATAAGGGTAAGCGGGTTCTTCTCGCCCTTGAGGGTTTTCATCTCTTCGTGCACACGCTTCATGAAGCGGTGGAAGTGAGTCCGCACCTTCTGCTCGAACGGCAGGGCATCGAAGAACGTATCGACCAGATAGGTCTTGCCCCGGCCCACGCCGCCCCAGAAATACAGCCCCTTGACCAGGGTCGGTTCTTTCTTGCCGAACAGCTTGCCGAACATGCCCGGCTTGCTGTTGTTTGCAGCAACCAGATCTTCGTACAGACGCTGCAAGTGACGCACAGCGTTTTCCTGCGCGGCATCGTGGAAGAAGTCAGGGCGTTTCAGATCTGCTTGATATCGTTCTAGGGGCGTCATATTCGCTAACAAGGCAACAAAAAAGCGGGCCGTCACTGTAGCGATGGCCCGGGGGAATGGCAATCAATCCTGCAAGGCTTTGAGCTCAGCCAGCAAGCGCTCTATACCGGCCTGTACGGCTTCGGCACTTTCAAACTGCGGGCTTTCAGCCTTGGCATTGCCAAAAGCCACCTCAAAGTGGAGATCAGAGGTGATGATGAGTGGCTCGCCCGGCCCCAGCAGACTTTTGCTGGCAGCGCCTGCCGTCTTGCCATCGGCAAACTTGTCCGACAGCAGCAACTGCTCACCATCGGCAGCCAGCAGACGGAAACGGAAACTGCCGTCGTCTTCACGGAAGCTCACAACCCGTGCGCCCTTGGCAGCTTTCTTCTTGCCGGTTTCGACATTCTGCGTAACCGTGCGGAAGGAACGCAGGCCCACCGCCTCGCGCAGCTCTTCAAGGAACGGCGTGGCGGCACGACGGGCTTTCTGGGCACCGGCGAGCAGAATGTCTTCCAGATCCGCAGGACGCTCGATCAGCGCATGGTACTTGTCGCGAGCCTCGCTCAGTTCGCCATCCAGCAGCTTGAACAGACGACTCTTGGCTTCTCCCCAACCCAGCCCCTGCAGCAACTCGGAGCGGAACTCGGCCGACTTCTCGGCACTGGAGAATGCCTGATAGAGCGTGAACAGGTGGGAGTTGTCCGGATCCTTGGCTTCGCCCGGGGCGCGCGAGTCGGTGACGATACGCGAGATCGCGTCTTTCATGTCCTTGGCGCTGCTGAACAACGGAATGGTGTTGTCGTAGCTTTTCGACATCTTGCGTCCATCCAGACCGGGCAGCGTCGCAACGCTTTCCTCGATCAGGGCTTCAGGCATGACGAAGAACTCCTTGCCCTTGCCAAACAGATGGTTGAAGCGCTGACCGATATCGCGGGCCATTTCGACGTGCTGGATCTGGTCACGACCGACCGGCACTTTATGGGCGTTGAACATCAGAATGTCGGCAGCCATCAACACCGGATAGCTGAACAGGCCCATGGTGATGCCCGCATCCGGGTCTTCACCGGCCTCGACATTCTTGTCCACGGAAGCCTTGTAAGCGTGAGCCCGGTTGAGCAACCCCTTGCCGGCCACGCAAGTCAGCAGCCAGGTCAGTTCCGGGATCTCGGGAATATCGGATTGGCGATAGAAGGTCACTCGATCGACATCCAGACCGGCAGCCAGCCAGGTCGCGGCGATTTCCAGACGCGAGCGCTGGATGCGCTGCGGGTCGTCGCACTTGATCAAGGCATGGTAATCCGCAAGGAAGTAGAACGAATCGACGTCCTTCTGGCGGCTGGCGACGATGGCCGGGCGAATCGCGCCCGCATAGTTGCCCAGATGGGGAGTACCGGTGGTGGTGATACCGGTCAGGATACGAGTAGTCATGGCAGGTCGCTTATTCTATGGCTGCAATCAATTCGAGAGACGCGGCAGGACCAGATCTTTCAGGTCGGTCAGCTTGCCGTGGAAAAAGTGTCCGCATTCTGCCACTTTCAGCAGCTCATGGGGGCGTTGCAGAAGCGCAGACCATGCATAGACCATTTCAGGGTCAACGACTTCATCGCTTTGCGGCTGAATGACCGTCAGCGGACAGTTCTGCGGCAGCACGCTCTGGTCTTTCAGGCGCGATGCGGCAGCGGCCACCAGAAACAGGTGCTTGAGCTGCTCTCCCTGAGCCTCCAGACGCCCGCCGAGCGTAGCCGCCACATATCCGCCAAAGGAAAACCCCAGCAGCGTGATGGGCAGATCCGGCTGTTGTTCACGCAGCCACTGCGCGACGGCAACCGCATCTTCCACCTCTTCCGGCCCGGCAACCGAAGTACCGGCACTGGCACCGACGCCACGATAATTGAAACGTAACGTAACCAGACCGGCATCGCGCGCAGTACGCTGCAGCGTCGAAACCACTTTATTGAGCATCGTTCCACCCTGGATCGGGTTAGGATGGCAAATCAGCGCCAGGCCCACGGCACCGGGCAGATCCTGATAAAGCGCTTCAAGCTGACCTTCGGGGCCATCAATGAATACTGGGGTTTCACGCATGGACAAAATAAACTCCGTGACCTCGAAATGGATCGACTCGTCTAGCTGATTGTCTGTGGCTGACATATGAGCGACGCGTCGCGGGTATACAGCGCAGGTTAGAGCCGTTAACGTAAAGCAAAGCCGTTTATAGAGGAAGGACTCGTGGAACACTCGCTCTTAGTTTGGTTGTTGCCGACTCTTGCCCTGGTTGCCGGTGTCGTCATTGGTTTCCTGGTCGCACGTCTGCTGCCCAATACCGTTCCGAATAACACCCAGCGCCAGCTGGACAGCATTCAGGAGCGCTTCGATACCTATCAGAACGAGGTGGTCACTCACTTCAACAGCACGGCTACCCTGGTACAGAAACTCTCGCAAAGCTATCAGGAAGTCCAGGAGCATCTCGCCGAGGGTGCCAACCGTCTGGCCCTTGACGAACTGACCCGCCAACGCCTGCTGGCGGCCCTGCACCCTGAGGCCAATCAAGCGCCTCGCGACCGTCTTACCCCGCCACGTGACAGCGAAGCACCAAAGGACTACGCGCCCAAGGCACCCAACACGCCGGGCATGCTGGATGAGCATTACGGTCTGAAAAAGCCGTAAGCGACCGATAAACAGAAAGCCCGCCATTCGGATCGAATGGCGGGCTTTTTTGTTGGGGCTTTTTCGCGAAGGACTCAGATAGCGCCGCGAGTGCGCAACAGGTCCAGTACCAGCTTGACGCCCTCTTCCACGCTCAACGACTGGGTATCGATCACCAGATCGGCATCCAGCGGTACATCGTACGGGAAGGACTCACCCGGAATGTTGTCGCCTTCGGCGGCATACAGGCCTTGTGGATCACGTTCACGGCAGACGGTTGGCGAAGCCTGGACGTAGACCGTCAGCAGACGCTCCTTGCCAACCAGCGCCTTGGCGCGTTCGCGACCTTCGGCATCCGGCGCAACGAAAGCTGCCAGGGTCAGCAGGCCGGCTTCGTTGAACTGACGGGCCACGTGGGCAGCACGACTCCAGTTCTCGGTACGACCGGCACGGTCCTGTGGCAGACCTTTGTTCAGGTCATGACGCAGGTTCTGGCCATCGAGGACATAAACCGCACGTCCCATGTCAAACAGCTTGCGCTCGACCGCGTAGGCCAGCGTGCTTTTGCCTGCCCCCGACAAACCGCTGAATAACACCGTAGCCGGCTTCTGGCCGAAGCGCTGGGCACGCTCCTGAGTCGATACGTGAGCCAGTTCGCCATGGTGATTCGCGCCACCGGCACTGACCGGCTTGGCGATGATCATGCCCGCCGCAACCGTGCCGTTGGTCAGGCGATCGATGACGATGAATGCACCCGTGGTGCGATTGCTTTCGTAGCCATCCAGCGCGATAGGCGCGTCGAGGCTGATCTTGACCCGACCAATCTCGTTCAACTGCAGGGCGCTGGCAGGGTCTTCGACCAGCGTGTTCACATCGACGCGATGCGTGATGCTGGCAATCGAGCCAGGCACATAGCTGGTAGCGCGCTTGATGTCGTATTTCTTGCCCGGCAGCATCGGCTCTTCTGCCATCCACACCAGCATGGCGTCGAACGCATCGCTGACTTGAGGGACGTTGTCGGCATGCACCAGCAGGTCGCCACGGGAGATATCGATTTCATCTTCCATGGTCAGGGTGATGGCCTGACCCGGACCGGCCTGCTCCAGCTCACCTTCGAAGGTGACGATGGATTTGACGCGACTGCTCTTGCCCGACGGCAGCACGACGATTTCATCGCCCTTGTGCACGATACCGCTGGCCAGGGTGCCGGCAAAACCACGGAAGTTCAGGTTCGGACGGTTGACGTACTGCACCGGGAAACGCAGGTCCGCATAGTTGCGGTCGTTGGCAATTTCAACGGTTTCGAGAATTTCCATCAGCGACTGGCCGGTGTACCAGGGCGAACGCTCGCTCTTGTTCACCACGTTATCGCCCTTGAGCGCCGACATCGGCACGAATGCCATGGTGGTCGGCTTGAAGGCCAGGCCTTCGGCGAACTTCAGGTAATCGGCCTTGATCGACTCGAAGACGCTCTCATCGAAGCCCTTGAGGTCCATCTTGTTGATGGCCACGACAATGTGCTTGATGCCCAGCAGCGAGGCGATGTAGCTGTGACGACGGGTCTGGGTCTGCACACCGTAACGGGCATCGACCAGAATGATCGCCAGATCGCAGGTCGATGCACCGGTCGCCATGTTACGGGTGTACTGCTCGTGGCCCGGCGTATCGGCGATGATGAACTTGCGCTTGGCGGTAGAGAAGTAGCGGTAAGCGACATCGATGGTGATGCCCTGCTCGCGCTCGGCCTGCAGACCATCCACCAGCAGCGCCAGATCCACGTCATCGCCGGTGGTGCCGGACTTCTTGGAGTCACGAGTAATGGCTTCCAGGTGATCCTCGTAGATCATCTTGGAATCGTGCAGCAGACGCCCGATCAGCGTGCTCTTGCCGTCATCGACGTTGCCACAGGTAAGAAAGCGCAGCATTTCCTTGCGTTCGTGCTGGCCCAGATAGGCGAGGATGTCCTCGCTGATCAATTCGGATTGATGGCTCATAGGGTTTAAGCTCCAAGTTGTAAGCTTCAAGCGGCAAGCTTGTCGGCGTACAACTAGTCAGAATTTTTTTGTTATGGGCACTCAAAGACACCCACAAAGGGCGGCAACCTGCAAAACCCTGAAGCTACGCAATGCGCTTCCAACTTGCAGCTTGCCGCTTGTAACTTGAAGCTTAGAAATACCCCTGCCGTTTCTTTTCTTCCATCGAGCCTGCGCCGTCGTGGTCGATGACCCGGCCCTGGCGTTCGGAAGTTCGTGTCAGGAGCATTTCCTGGATGATGTCGGTGAGGCTCGTGGCTTCGGATTCGACGGCACCGGTCAGCGGGTAGCAGCCAAGGGTACGGAAGCGCACTTTCTTCTTGACGATGCGGGCCTTTTCCTCGTCGGTAAGGTGCTCGAGGATGCGCTCGTCGTCGATCATGATCAGGGTGCCGTTCTTCTCGATGACGTCGCGCTCGGCGGCGAAGTACAGCGGCACGATCGGGATGCCTTCGAGATAGATGTACTGCCAGATGTCCAGCTCGGTCCAGTTCGACAGCGGGAACACGCGGATCGACTCGCCTTTGTTGACGTTGCCGTTATAGACGTTCCACAGCTCGGGACGCTGGTTCTTCGGGTCCCAGCGGTGCTTGCTGTCGCGGAACGAGTAGACACGTTCCTTGGCACGGGATTTTTCCTCGTCACGCCGTGCGCCGCCGAAAGCTGCGTCGAAACCATGCTTGTCCAGTGCCTGCTTCAGGCCCTCGGTCTTCATGATATCGGTGTGCTTGGCGCTGCCGTGGGTGAACGGGTTGATGCCCTGTGCAACACCGTCGGGGTTGACGTGGGTGATCAGGTCCAGGCCCATCTCCTCGACCATCTGGTCGCGGAAGCGATACATTTCCTGGAATTTCCAGCGGGTATCGACGTGCATGACCGGGAACGGCAGCTTGCCAGGGAAGAAGGCCTTGCGCGCCAGGTGCAGCATCACGGCAGAGTCCTTGCCGATCGAGTACAACATCACGGGGTTGTCGAACTCGGCGGCGACCTCGCGGATGATGTGGATGCTTTCCGCCTCCAGCTGTTTCAGATGCGTCAGTTTGTCAACCATGGTTACTCACGGATTGCATTCGTTGTGGGCCGGGAAGAATCCTCCCGGGCGGCCAGCGGGCCGTATTCGAGCCGCGCACTTTATCATGAGGCATACCGCATAATCAGCGCGCCGGATAGATCGAAACGATCTATCCATATAGCCCGACGTTTGGATCTGTCAGATCGGATTCGGGCAATCGATGAAAATATGCTCCAGAGCAAAACGTCGCGCCAGATAGTCGCCCAGTGCCTGAACACCGTAGCGCTCGGTTGCGTGGTGCCCTGCTGCGATAAAGCTGATGTCGTTCTCGCGGGCGCTGTGAAAGGTCTGTTCCGAGGCTTCTCCGCTGAGAAACAGGTCCACGCCTTCAAGCACGGCCTGATCGATGTAGCCCTGCCCACCACCACTGCACCAGCCCACGCGCCGGATCATCTGGCTGCCTTCGATCAACAGCGGTTCGCGCCCCAGGGCGTCCTGCACGCGGCGGGCAAAATCACGAGGCGTCATCGGCTCGGAAAGAGAACCGACCAGACCGACTACCTTGGGATTCTCGGGGTCCAGCGGGCCTTCGACCGTGATATCCAGCTGACGGGCCAGTTGCACGTTATTGCCCACGTCAGGATGAACGTCCAGAGGCAAGTGATAGGCCAGCAGGCTGATGTCGTGCTTGAGCAATGTCTTCAGGCGACGCTGTTTCATACCCACGACACAAGGATTCTCGCCCTTCCAGAAATAGCCATGATGGACCAGGATCAGGTCGGCCTGGGCCTCGACAGCGGCATCCAGCAAAGCCTGGCTGGCCGTCACGCCACTGACGATACGCATGATTTGCGGTCGGCCTTCGACCTGCAAACCGTTGGGGCAATAATCCTGAATGCGGGCACTGTTGAGATAGCGGTCGGCCTCTTCGACCAGGGTACTGAGGGCAACAGCCATAAAAGACTCCTAAATATGCAGTTCAGAGCTGCCTTGTGCTCGTATAATGCCCGCCATTATGGCGCACCCGTGGAAAAATCTTTGCGCCTGTAACCATCAGGACTTGCTCAATGTTAAAGGCACTGCGCTTTTTCGGCTGGCCATTGCTGGCTGGCGTGCTCATCGCCATGTTGATTATCCAGCGCTACCCGGAATGGGTCGGGCTGCCCAGCCGGGATGTAAACCTGCAACAGGCTCCCAAGGTCACCACTGTGATGCAGGGCCCTTCGTCCTATGCCGATGCAGTGAGTGCCGCTGCACCCGCAGTGGTCAACCTCTACACCACCAAGATGGTGAACAAGGGCAACACCCCCACCATGTTCGAGGATCCTCAGTTCAGAAGGTTCTTCGGCGACAACGCTCCCAAGCAGAAACGCATGGAGTCGAGCCTCGGTTCCGGCGTGATCATGAGCCCCGAAGGCTACCTGCTGACCAACAACCATGTCACCACCGGTGCCGACCAGATCGTGGTTGCCCTCAAGGACGGCCGCGAAACCATCGCCCGGGTGATCGGCAACGACCCCGAAACCGATCTGGCGGTACTGAAGATCGACCTGAAAAACCTGCCGGCCATCACCATTGCACGCTCCGACGGTATCCGTATCGGCGACGTGGCACTGGCCATCGGCAACCCGTTCGGTGTCGGCCAGACCGTCACCATGGGCATCATCAGTGCGACCGGACGCAACCAGTTGGGCCTTAATACCTACGAAGATTTCATCCAGACCGACGCTGCCATCAACCCCGGCAACTCGGGCGGCGCTCTGGTGGACGCTTCCGGCAACCTGACCGGCATCAATACCGCGATCTTCTCCAAGTCAGGCGGCTCTCAGGGCATCGGTTTTGCGATTCCGACCAAACTGGCGATGGATGTCATGAAGTCGATCATCGAACATGGCCAGGTCATTCGTGGCTGGCTGGGGATCGAAGTTCAACCCCTGACCCAGGAACTGGCTGACTCTTTCGGCCTGAAGGACCGCCCTGGGATTGTGGTTGCCGGAATCTTCCGCGATGGCCCGGCACAGAAAGCCGGCCTGCAACTGGGGGATGTGATCCTGAGCATCAATGGCGAACCGGCTGGTGATGGCCGACGCTCGATGAATCAGGTGGCACGCACCAAACCCAAGGACAAGATTGCGATCGATGTCATGCGCAATGGCAAGGAGTTGCGTCTGAGCGCCGAAGTTGGCCTGCGACCGCCACCGGCACCAACGCCGGTCGCGAAAGAACAGTGATCGTCGCAAGAGTGTAGATATCCGCATACCCGTCGCGGGCAAGCCCTCTCACACAAGCTTGCTCGCGACAGCGGTATGAAAGAACCTAGATCCCGCTCAATCCGTCCAGCAACGCCTGATTCTGCTCAGCCGTACCGATGCTGATCCGCAGGAACTGGGCGATCCGCTCCTGCTTGAAGTGACGCACGATAACGCCCTGCTCGCGCAGTTTCGCCGCCAGACCTGCCGCATCATGTTTCGGGTGACAGGCAAAGATGAAGTTGGCCGCCGAAGGCAACACTTCAAAACCCATACCTTCCAGCTTCTCGACCAATGCCTCGCGGCTGGCGATTACTGCATTGCGGGTGGTCTCGAAGTGTTCACGGTCTTCAAAGGCTGCCGTCGCACCGACAATCGCCAGACGATCCAGCGGGTAGGAGTTGAAGCTGTTCTTGACCCGTTCCAGCGCTTCGATCAGATCCGGATGCCCTACAGCAAACCCGACCCGCAAACCGGCCAGTGAACGGGATTTGGAGAGCGTCTGGGTCACCAGCAGGTTCGGATAACGATCAACCAGCGCAATCGCTGTCTCGCCGCCGAAATCGACATAGGCCTCATCGACCACCACTACCGAATCCGGGCTGGCCTTGACGATCTGCTCGACCGCCTCCAGCGGCAGCAGGCAGCCGGTGGGCGCGTTCGGGTTCGGGAAGATGATCCCCGCATTCGGTTTTGCATAATCCGCCACGCGAATCCGGAACTGCTCGTCCAGCGCGATAGCGTCATATTCGATGCCGTACAGACCGCAATACACCGGATAGAAGCTGTAGCTGATATCCGGGAACAGCAGGGGCTTGTCGTGCTGGAACAGCGCGTGAAAGATGTGCGCCAGCACTTCGTCGGAACCATTGCCCAGAAACACCTGACTGGCCTGCACACCGTAATACCCGGCCACCGCCTGCTTGAGCAGGTCACTGTTGGGGTCAGGATACAGACGCAGGTCATCGGTCAATGCCGCACGCATTGCCTCAAGCGCCCTGGGCGAAGGCCCGTAAGGGTTTTCGTTGGTGTTGAGCTTGACCAGCTTGGTCAGCTTCGGCTGCTCACCCGGCACATAAGGCACCAGACTGCTGACGAAAGGACTCCAGAATTTACTCATTACTTGCCTTCCTCTGTGCTGCCCGCACTCCAGTTGCTATCGGTGATCCGGTACTCGGCACTGCGAGCGTGCCCGGTCAACGATTCGCCCCGGGCCAGGACCGAAGCGGTCTTGCCCAGTTCGGATGCACCTTGCGGCGAGCAGTAGATGATCGATGAGCGCTTCTGGAAGTCATAGACACCCAGCGGCGAAGAAAAACGTGCAGTGCCGGAAGTCGGCAGTACATGGTTCGGACCGGCGCAGTAGTCGCCCAGCGCCTCGGACGTGTGACGCCCCATGAAAATCGCACCGGCATGGCGAATATGCGGCAACCAGGCGTCAGGATCGGCGACCGACAGCTCAAGGTGTTCCGGCGCAATGCGGTTGGCGACATCGATGGCTTGCTGCATGTCGGCCACCTTGATCAGGGCACCACGGCCATTGATCGAGGTTTCGACAATGGCGGCACGCTCCATGGTGGGCAGCAATCGAGTGATGCTGGCGGCTACCTTGTCGAGGAACTCGGCATCAGGGCTGACCAGAATCGCCTGGGCATCTTCGTCGTGCTCGGCCTGGGAGAACAGGTCCATGGCAATCCAGTCCGGATCGGTCTGGCCGTCGCAGACCACAAGGATTTCCGAAGGCCCGGCGATCATGTCGATCCCGACCTGACCGAATACATGGCGCTTGGCAGTGGCGACATAAATGTTGCCAGGGCCGACGACTTTGTCCACCTGTGGAACGCTTTCAGTGCCGTATGCCAGCGCAGCAACAGCCTGCGCGCCACCGATGGTAAAGACGCGGTCCACACCGGCGATGCAGGCAGCAGCCAGCACCAGCTCGTTGATCTCGCCACGCGGGGTCGGCACGACCATGACCACTTCGGCCACGCCGGCCACTTTCGCCGGGATGGCATTCATCAGCACCGACGAAGGGTAAGAGGCCTTGCCACCCGGCACGTACAGACCGGCACGGTCCAGCGGCGTGACTTTCTGGCCAAGCACGGTGCCATCGGCTTCGGTGTAGCTCCAGGAGTCCTGCTTCTGTTTCTCGTGGTAGCTGCGCACGCGAGCGGCAGCCGTTTCCAGTGCCTGACGCTGGGCAGGAGAAATGCGTGTCAGCGCCAGTTCCAGGCGCTCGCGAGGCAGGATCAGGTCAGCCATCGAGGCGACTTGCAGACCGTCGAAACGCTGGGTGAACTCGACCAGGGCTGCGTCACCACGCTCACGCACGGCCTTGATGATGTCGAGCACACGCTGGTTGACCGAATCGTCAGACACACTTTCCCAGCTCAGCAGATGATCCAGATGTCGTGCGAAATCCGGATCGGCAGCATCGAGTCGGCGTATTGCAGTGGGAGTGGTCATAGCGATATCTCAATAAGTGGCGGATGCTCAGGTGCCATAAGCTACCAAGCTATCCGCGCAGGCACCTGAGAAATTTGGCTATGACACGGATAGCTGGACGCGACTCGAAGGTCGCGTAATCGGATCAGCCGCGGTGTCGCGACTCTACTGCCTTGCGCAGAGTGTCGATGAGCGCCTGGATGCGCGCATGCTGCATTTTCATGGAAGCCTTGTTCACCACCAGACGCGAACTGATGGTCGCGATCAGCTCCTGCGGCTCAAGGCCGTTGGCGCGCAAGGTATTGCCGGTGTCGACCACATCGATGATCTTGTCGGCCAGCCCGATCAGCGGTGCCAGCTCCATCGAGCCATACAGCTTGATGATATCGACCTGACGGCCCTGCTCGGCGTAATAGCGCTTGGCAACATTCACGAACTTGGTCGCCACACGCAAGCGGCCTTTCGGCTCGGCAGCACCAATGGCTCCAGCGGTCATGAGCTTGCACTGGGCAATCTGCAGATCCAGCGGCTCATACAGCCCTTGGCCACTGTACTCCATCAGCACATCCTTGCCCGCGACCCCAAGATCGGCAGCACCATGTTCGACATAGGTCGGTACATCGGTAGCGCGCACGATCAGCAGACGCACGTCGTCCTGAGTCGTGGGGATGATCAGCTTGCGGCTCTTGTCCGGATTCTCGGTTGGCACAATGCCCGCCTCGGCAAGAAGCGGCAGTGTGTCGTCGAGGATACGGCCCTTGGACAGTGCGATGGTCAACATGGAAAACGTAAGTCCTTATCAGGAAACTTTTGCCCCGGGCAGACGGCCCGACACAACACTTGAGCCCGACATGACGGGCTCAAGGTGAAACGAATCAGAAAATCACACCGCAGGTTCCACTGCCCGGAAGACAGTGGAACCCCATGCTGCTAGCCCGGAACGCGGCGGATCTTGGCACCCAGCATTTGCAGCTTCTCTTCGATGCACTCGTAACCACGGTCGATGTGGTAGATACGATCGATCAGGGTATCGCCCTGGGCAACCAGCGCCGAGATCACCAGACTGGCCGAGGCACGCAGGTCGGTCGCCATCACTGGCGCGCCCTTGAGCACTTCGGTACCGGTCACGATTGCCGTGTTGCCTTCCACCTGGATGTGCGCGCCCATGCGATGCATTTCATAGACATGCATGAAGCGGTTTTCGAAGATGGTTTCGATAACGGCACCAGTGCCTTCCGCGATTGCGTTGAGCGAGATGAACTGCGCCTGCATGTCGGTCGGGAACGCCGGGTAAGGCGCGGTACGCACGTTGACGGCCTTGGGGCGCTTGCCGTGCATGTCCAGTTCGATCCAGTCCTCACCACTGGTGATTTCTGCACCGGCTTCCTGCAGCTTGAGCAGGACGGCTTCCAGGATGGTCGGATCGGTGTCCTTGACCTTGACGCGACCACCGGTGGCAGCCGCGGCAACCAGATAGGTACCGGTCTCGATGCGGTCAGGCATGACCTTGTAGGTCGCCGGGCCCAGACGCTTCACACCGTCGATGGTGATGGTGTCGGTACCGGCACCCTGGATTTTCGCACCCATGGCGATCAGGAAGTTGGCCAGATCGACGACTTCAGGCTCGCGGGCCGCGTTTTGCAGAACACTGCGGCCGTTTGCCAGACTGGCAGCCATCATGATGTTCTCGGTACCGGTCACGCTCACGGTATCGAAGAAGAAGTTGGCACCACGCAAACCGCCTTCAGGGGCCTTGGCCTTGATGTAGCCGCCTTCGACATCGATGATTGCACCCATGGCTTCCAGGCCACGGATGTGCAGGTCGACCGGACGCGAACCGATGGCGCAGCCGCCGGGCAGCGCGACTTCAGCTTCACCGAAGCGAGCAACCATCGGACCCAGTACCAGAATCGACGCACGCATGGTTTTAACCAGTTCGTACGGCGCGACCAGGGTCTTGATGGTGCGCGGGTCGATTTCGACGCTGAGTTTTTCGTCGATCACAGGCTCGATGCCCATCCGACCGAACAGCTCGATCATGGTGGTGATGTCGTGCAGGTGCGGCAGGTTCTGAACGACTACCGGGCCATCGGCCAGCAGCGTTGCCGAAAGAATCGGCAGGGCGGAGTTCTTTGCCCCGGAAATGCGAATTTCGCCATCAAGACGAACGCCGCCGGTAATAATCAATTTATCCATTAGAATCTCGACACCAATTGGCTCAGGTGCGCTCGGCCCAGGCAGCGCGGCTGAAAAATTTCATAGTGACCGCGTGGATGCTGCCATCGGCAATCCAAGGGTTCAGATGGGCATAGATGTTTTGCTGACGCTTGACGGGGCTCAGGCTGGCCATCTCGTCACTGATGATGTTCAGCTGGAAATTGCAGCCTTGGCCTTCAACTTCCACCTGGATTTCGGGCAGCTTTCCTTCAAGGAAGCTCTTAACTTCTACAGCCTGCATGCTTAACCTCGATCGGCGCCCTGTGTGCGCGGGTCGGCCATCATACAAAAAAGCCCATGCTATGCGAACCCCAACGCAAGGGGTGCCAGACAAAGGGCTTTCCCGATAACAGCTGTTAATGAATATCCAAAAGCTCGTTCAAGCCTGATACACGGGCAATTTCCCGCATATCCCCGGGCAATGACTGTACGCTGACCGACTTGCCCGCCTCGCTGGCGTCACGCATGAATGCCAGCAGCAGTGCCAGGCCGACACTGCTGGACTTCAGCACACCGGAGCAATCCAGAACGAGGTGAGGCGCATCGCTGGATTTGATGAGGGCCGCGCCCTGCTTGCGCAGTTGCGGCCCGCTACGGTAATCCAGCACGCCCGTCAGCTGCAATTGACCCGGAGAACCGAGGCGAACGGCAGATTCACTCATTGCGCCGCCTTCTGTGCAGCTTCGGTCGTCACTTCCTTGGCCTTGGCAACTTCGCCTGCCCAGCCATCGATGGTCTTGTCCAGATCGTTGCCATTACGCTGCATGGCGTCGGCGAACTGGTCACGGAACAGCTTGCCGATATTGATGCCATTGATGATCACGTTGCGGACTTTCCACTCGCCGTTGATTTTCTCAAGGGTGTAGGAAACCGGATAAACCGCGCCGTTGTTGCCTTTTACCTGCATATCGACGCTGGTGCGATCCGCACCCTCATCCTTGGCTGGCGAAACGGTGATGCCTTGGTTGTTGTACTCCAGCAGCGCATTGCCATAGAACTGCATCAGGCTGCGCTTGAAGTTTTCCTGGAAACGCTGCATCTGCTCAGGCGAAGCCTTGCGCGAGTACTTGACGGTCATGATGCTTCTGGAAATGCCATCAGCATCCACTACCGGACCGACGATACGGTTCAAGGCATCGTAGAACGCGCCCGGATTGGACTTGTACTGTTCTTTATTACTGGCCAGATCGCTCAGCAATTCCTTGGTGGTGCGATCTACCAGGTCATGAGCGGAGGGCGTTGTCGCCGCATTTGCCATCATCGGCAGCACGGCAAGCAATACCAGCAGACCACGGCGCAGGATAGAGATCATTTAAAGCTCCTCATTTGGCTTCTTTACTCACGGTATTGAGCAGGAATTTCCCGATCAGGTCTTCCAGCACAAGCGATGACTGCGTGTCATGGATCGTGCTGCCGTCCTTGAGCAGGGACTGGTCACCGCCCACGCTGATACCAATGTACTTTTCACCGAGCAGGCCGGAGGTCAGGATCGAAGCGGTGGAGTCAGAAGGCAGGTTATCCACCTTTTTCTGGATCTCCAGCGTTACACGACCGGTAAAGGTGTCACGATCCAGATCGATTGCCGTTACCCGGCCGATCGGCACACCCGCCATGCTCACCTTGGCTCTGACAGTCAAACCGGCGATATTGTCGAAGTATGCGTAAAGTTTATAGCTGTCATTGGTCGCACTGGCGCTCAAGCCGCTGACACGCAGGGCGAGCAATAGCAAAGCCAGTATCCCGGCCAGCAGGAACAGGCCGACTCCGGTTTCGATTGCACGGTTTTGCATCAGAAATCTCCAAACATCAAGGCGGTCAGAATAAAGTCGAGGCCCAACACTGCCAGTGAGGCATATACAACGGTTTTGGTCGTGGCACGGCTGATCCCCTCGGAAGTGGGTTCACAGTCATAGCCCTGGAAAACGGCGATCCAGGTCACCACGAAAGCAAAGACGACACTTTTGATAACACCGTTGAGCACATCGCTGGTGAAGGAAACGCTGCTCTGCATGTTCGACCAGAAGGAGCCGTCATAGACGCCCAGCCAGTCGATCGCGACCCATGAGCCGCCCCAGATTCCGACCACGCTGAAAATGATCGCCAGCAGCGGCAGCGAAATGAATCCGGCCCACAGGCGTGGCGCAATGATGTACTTGAGAGGGTCGACCCCGATCATTTCGAGGCTGGACAACTGCTCGGTGGACTTCATGTTGCCGATTTCCGCCGTCAGTGCGGAGCCGGCACGTCCGGCGAACAGCAGCGCCGTCACCACGGGACCCAGTTCGCGCAGCAGGGTCAATGCGACCATCTGGCCCACGGCCTGCTCCGAACCGTATCTGGCCAGAATGCTGAAACCCTGGAGCGCCAGCACCATGCCGATGAAAATCCCCGACACGACGATGATGACCAGAGACATCACGCCCACCGAGTACAACTGTTTGATCAGCAGCGAAAAACCGCCGCCTATCCCGCCACGCCCCAGCAAGGCATGGCCCAGAAAGATGCCGGATCGCCCCAGCACTGCAACGGTATCAATGGCCGAACGCCCAAACAGGCGAATACGGTCCAGCAATGACTTATTGCGCATCAGCGCTTCCCCAAAAGATCTTCACGGAAATCCGGTGCCGGATAGTGAAACGGAACGGGGCCGTCAGGCTCACCGGTCATGAACTGACGAATGCGCGGATTATCCGAGGACATCAGTTCCTGCGGCGTACCCTGCCCCAGCACCTGCCCGTCTCCGACGACGTAAAGGTAGTCCGCGATACTTGCCGTCTCGGAAAGATCATGAGACACCACGATACTGGTGATCCCCAGCGCATCGTTGAGCAAGCGGATCAGACGTACCAGAACCCCCATGGCTATCGGGTCCTGCCCGACAAAGGGTTCGTCATACATGAGAATCTGCGGATCGAGGGCGATTGCACGGGCCAGCGCCACACGGCGCTTCATGCCACCGGACAGCTCGTCGGGCATCAGTTCGAGAGCGCCGCGCAAGCCGACTGCCTGCAGCTTGAGCAGGACAATGTCGCGAATCATCTCTTCCGGCAACTGGGTGTGAACGCGCAAGGGAAAGGCAACGTTCTCGAAAACATCCAGATCGGTGAACAATGCGCCGCTCTGGAACAGGACACCCATGTTCTTGCGCGCATCGAACAGATCGCTGCGTGACAGCTCGGGCAGATTCTGGCCATTGACCCAGACCTCGCCCGAACTTGGCCGCAACTGCGCCCCCATGAGGCGCAGCAAGGTCGTCTTGCCACAGCCGGATGGCCCCATGATCCCGGTGACCTTCCCCTTGGGAATGCGAATATCGACATTAGTGAATATGCTGCGCGTGCCGCGTTTGAAGGACACTCCTTTCAAATCGACCGCGTAGGCGTCATCGGCGCTCATCTAAACTCCTTGCGATACAGCCTCTCCCTTCTCCTGCCAGACTCTCGCAAGAGACAGACAGCACGGGGCAGCCGAACAAGCCGCGCACTATATCACCGCAGCAGCACGCCACCCAAGAAGAGAACCTGTTTGTTAGATACCCCGCCGCACCTTGCAGGCACTCTGCATATGCAGAAATACCCCCGGGACAGGCCTTTCTATACCCCCGAAAGGCTGAGCAAACCAACCCGGATACAACTCCATGACGATCAGACGTGAGGGAATCGTACATTACCGCTATAATCGCCGCCTTTCAGCAAGCCGACTAATTCAAGATATGACCCGATCCAGCGACCTGACTCAATCCGCGCAACGAACCATCCGCCTCGAAATGGAAGCCATACAAGGCTTGCTCGGCCATCTCGATGCCGATTTCGTGCGCGCGTGCGAAATGATTCTGGCCAGCAAGGGACGCGTCGTAGTGGTCGGCATGGGCAAGTCAGGGCACATCGGCAGAAAGATCGCCGCCACCCTGGCCAGTACCGGCACGACCTCGTACTTCGTGCATCCCGCCGAAGCCAGTCATGGCGACATGGGCATGATCACCCGCGACGACATCATTCTGGCCCTGTCCAACTCCGGCACGACCAATGAAATCGTCACCCTGCTGCCCCTGATCAAGCGCCTGGGCATCAAGATGATCAGCCTGACGGGCAACCCGGCCTCGATCATGGCCAAGGCCGCCGATGTCAACCTCAACGTTCAGGTAGAACACGAAGCCTGCCCGCTGAACCTGGCACCCACCTCATCGACCACCGCGGCCCTGGTCATGGGCGACGCCCTGGCTGTTGCCCTGCTCGAAGCTCGCGGCTTCACCGCCGAAGACTTCGCATTCTCGCATCCGGGCGGCGCACTGGGCCGACGCCTGCTTCTGAAAGTCGAGAACGTCATGCACACCGGTGACGCCCTGCCCAAGGTGCTGCGTGGCACACCGCTACGTGATGCCTTGCTGGAAATGACCCGCAAGGGCCTGGGCATGACCGCAATCGTCGACGCCGACGGCAAGCTTGCCGGGATCTTCACCGACGGCGACCTGCGCCGCACCCTGGATCGCCCGATCGATATTCGCGAAACCACCATCGATGAAGTCATGACCATTCACGGCAAGACGGTACATGCCGACATGCTGGCCGCAGAAGCCCTGAAAATCATGGAAGACCACAAGATCGGCGCGCTGATAGTGGTCGACGCCACCGACCGCCCGACAGGTGCCTTCAACCTGCAGGATCTGCTGCGAGCGGGTGTCATGTAATGGCCACTATCGTGCTTTTTCCGAACCGGGAACACATCACCTGCCAGGGTCACGATCGGCCAGACTTGTCGCCTGCGCGCCGGGCAACAGCGCTGAAGCAGCCCGCCATGCACCCTTATGGAAGCCTTTTCTATGTTCAGTAAGAAAATACGCACGTTTCTGACCTTCGGGGTACTGGCGCTGCTGCTTGCTGCAGTCGGCTACTGGAATATCAGCCCGGAAAGCTTCATGGACCAGCCTGTCGCCACCACCGACGACACCGCCATCGACTATTACGCCATCAATGCCCATAGCGTGCAGTATCTGCCCGACGGCAAGATGCAATACGACATGACTGCCGACAAGGTCGAGCACGTCAAGGCCACGGACATCACCCTGCTGACCAAGCCCGACCTGCACATGTACCGCGGCACCCTGTTCCCGTGGCACGTACAGAGCGAGCGTGGCGAGGTCTCGCCGGGCGGCACCGAAGTCGAACTGATCGACTCCGTGCGTGTTGCACGTACCGATGAAAAGCAGCGTACGACTATCATTACCAGCAGTCGTATGACCGTATTCCCACAGAAGCAATATGCGCAGACCGAGCAAGTGGTTAGAATCGACGCCGCTGGCGGTGTAACGACAGCCAAGGGAATGAAAGCGTATTTGAACGACGGCAGGATGGACCTGCTGTCCAACGTAAGAGGACAGTATGAGTCTCGTTAAAACTCTTCCTTTTTTGCTCGGCCTGGGCGCAGCACTGGGAAGCCCGAGCGCCTGGTCCCTGCCAACCGACCGCGATCAGCCGATCCACATCCAGTCTGACGATGCGCAGCTCGATGACAAGAAAGGCGTTGCCACCTACAAGGGCAACGTGATCATCACTCAGGGTTCGATGAAGATCACCGGCAACACCGTGACCATCACTCGTAACGCACAGGGCGAAGTCGACGTATTCACCTCCGTCGGCAACCTGGCCTATTACGAGCAGAAACCCTCGGTAGACAAGCCGATCGTGCAGGCCTATGGCGTCACCATCCAGTATTACGCGGCACAGGACCGCATCGTGCTGATCGACAAGGCCAAGGTCATCAACGACGGCAATACCTCCGAAGGCGAGAAGATCGTCTATGACACCGTGAAGCAGGTCGTCACCGCTGGCCGCGCCAATGGCGGCGCCAAAGTGACTGCACCGCGTCCACGGATCGACATGGTCATCCAGCCCAAAAAGAAAACCGAACAGCAGAAGGCCCAGTAAATGGCGACGCTTAAAGCCCAGCATCTGGCTAAAAGCTACAAGAGTCGTCAGGTCGTACGCGACGTAAGCCTGTCCATCGACAGCGGTCAGATCGTAGGCCTGCTCGGCCCCAACGGTGCCGGCAAGACGACCTGCTTCTACATGATCGTCGGCCTGGTGCAGGCCGATCAGGGCCGCGTCCTGATCGACGATCTCGATGTCAGCCACCAGCCGATGCACGGTCGTGCCCGCGCCGGTATCGGCTATCTGCCCCAGGAAGCCTCGATCTTTCGCAAGCTGTCCGTTTCCGACAACATCATGGCCATCCTCGAGACCCGCAAGGAACTCGACGCAGCCGCACGTCGCAAGGAACTGGAAAGCCTGCTTCAGGAATTCCACATCACCCACATCCGCGACAACCTGGGCATGAGCCTGTCGGGTGGTGAGCGCCGCCGCGTGGAAATTGCACGGGCACTGGCTACCGCTCCCAAGTTCATCCTGCTCGATGAACCCTTCGCAGGCGTGGACCCCATCTCGGTGGGCGATATCAAACAGATCATTCATCATCTGAAAGCCAAGGGCATCGGCGTGCTGATCACCGATCACAACGTCCGCGAAACCCTGGACATCTGCGAAACCGCCTACATCGTCAACGACGGGCAACTGATTGCCGAAGGCGACTCGGAAACCATTCTGGCCAACCAACTGGTGAAAGAGGTCTACCTCGGCCACGAGTTCCGCCTGTAGTCGATCCTGTGTGAGCTCTCTTGATGCGAGCTTTGCCCGAGCATCCTGTTGACAATGCATTTTTTGTCATGACGCTCTAGGCAAACACTTCAGATTCAGGCATATAACTTGCTTAAGTTGGCGCTTCGGCGCCCTGTAGTGGATGGCGCATGTGCGCCGGCGAATAAGGTGTTTAGCCCCTGCCATGAAACCATCGCTAGTCTTGAGAATGGGCCAGCAGCTGACGATGACGCCGCAGCTGCAACAGGCTATCCGCTTGCTCCAGTTATCGACCCTGGACCTCCAGCAAGAGATTCAGGAAGCACTGGAATCCAATCCTATGCTGGAACGCCAGGAGGAAGGCGACGACTTCGACAACTCAGATCCTCTGGCCGACAACATCGAGCAGAAGCCCAGCACCGAGATCCAGGAGCCCAGCTATCAGGAGTCCGCACCCACCGTGGACAACCTGGAAGACGGCGAATGGAACGAACGCATTCCAAACGAATTGCCCGTCGACACCGCCTGGGAAGATGTCTATCAGACCAGCGCCAGCAGCCTGCCCAGCAACGATGACGACGAATGGGACTTCACCACCCGCACTTCCGCTGGCGAAAGCCTGCAAAGCCACCTGTTGTGGCAATTGAATGTGGCGCCGATGTCCGACAAGGACCGGCTGATTGCCGTCACTCTGATCGACTGCATCAACAATCAGGGCTACCTCGACGAAACCCTCGAGGAAATCGTCGAAGCCTTCGACCCCGAACTGGATATCGAACTCGACGAGATCGAAGCCGTTCTGCACCGTATCCAGCAATTCGAGCCAGCCGGTATCGGCGCACGCAACCTGAGCGAATGCCTGCTGCTGCAACTGCGCCAACTGCCGGCCAAGACCCGCTGGCTGAGCGAAGCCCAGCGCCTGGTCACTGACTACATCGACCTGCTGGGCAGCCGCGACTATACCCAGCTCATGCGCCGCATGAAGCTCAAGGAAGACGAACTGCGCCAGGTCATCGAACTGGTCCAGAGCCTCAACCCGCGTCCCGGCTCGCAGATCGAATCGACCGAAGCCGAATACGTCGTACCCGACGTGATCGTGCGCAAGGACAACGAACGCTGGCTGGTGGAGCTGAATCAGGAATCCGTGCCGCGCCTGCGGGTCAATCCGCAATATGCCGGTTTTGTGCGCCGGGCCGATACCAGCGCCGACAACACCTTCATGCGCAATCAGTTGCAGGAGGCCCGCTGGTTCATCAAGAGCCTGCAAAGCCGCAACGAAACCCTGATGAAGGTCGCCACCCAGATCGTCGAACACCAGCGCGGTTTTCTCGAGTATGGCGACGAGGCCATGAAGCCGCTCGTCCTGCATGACATCGCCGAAGCGGTCGGCATGCACGAATCGACGATTTCCCGCGTGACCACCCAGAAGTTCATGCATACCCCAAGGGGTATTTACGAGCTGAAATACTTCTTTTCCAGCCATGTAAGCACGTCCGAAGGCGGGGAATGCTCTTCGACGGCCATTCGCGCAATCATCAAGAAACTGGTTGCAGCGGAAAATCAGAAAAAGCCGTTGAGTGATAGCAAGATCGCTGGTTTACTGGAGGCACAAGGCATTCAAGTAGCCCGTCGCACAGTTGCCAAGTACCGCGAATCGCTCGGGATCGCACCTTCGAGCGAGCGCAAGCGACTGATGTGATGCAGGCAGAGCCACAGCGTTCCAGCGGCAGGAATGAACTCCTGCTTCTTTATGCACTGGCAAAGGAGAAAGCTGTATGCAAGTCAATATCAGTGGACACCAACTGGAAGTGACCAAGCCCCTTCGCGAATACGTGGAGCTCAAGCTCAAGAAGCTCGAAGGGCATTTTGACAAGATTACTAATGTGCAGGTCACGCTGGCTGTCGAGAAGCTCAAACAGAAGATCGAAGCCACACTGCACATCCATGGTGGAGAGGTCGTAGCCAACGCCGAACATGACGACATGTACGCGGCCATCGACCTTCTCACTGATAAGCTCGACAGACAATTGCTCAAGCACAAGGAGAAGCAGCAGAACATCCTTAAAGGTGCGACAGCTCGCTGACACTCATTCAATGATCCGACTTGAAAACATCCTGACCCCCGGCCGTTCATGCGTGAACGTGTCGGGCGGCAGTAAAAAACGTGTACTCGAACAAATTGCCAACCTGATCGGTCGAGAAGTACCGAGCATGGACCAGCAAAGTGTGTTTGAAAGCCTTGTTGCCCGCGAAAAACTGGGATCTACCGGTTTCGGCAACGGCATTGCCATCCCCCATTGCCGCCTTGCAGGCTGTGAAACGCCTGTAAGCGCAGTCATGCGTCTGGAATCGCCTATCGATTTCGACGCCATCGATGGTGCTCCGGTTGACCTGCTGTTTGTCCTGCTCGTCCCGGAAGCTGCCACCGACGAACACCTGGAGCTGCTGCGCCAGATCGCCAGCATGCTTGACCGCACAGAAGTGCGCGACCGCCTACGCAGTGCCGAAAGCGGTGAAACGCTTTATAAAGTGGTACTGGACGTACAGAACGGACATTGATCATGCGCCTGATCGTCGTCAGTGGTCGCTCGGGTTCCGGCAAGAGCACAGCTCTGAATGTGCTGGAAGACAACGGCTTCTATTGCGTAGACAACGTTCCTGCCGGACTCCTTCCGGAACTGGCAGAACGCGCGCTGATGAACAGCGAACTGGCAGAGCCCCTGCTGGCGGTGTCCATCGACGCACGTAACCTGCCGAGCCACCTGACGCGCTTCCCGCAAATCCTCGCAGAGCTTCGCGCACTCAACATCCAGTGCGACGTGCTCTATCTGGATGCCGACGAAGCGACGCTGCTCAAACGCTTCTCCGAAACCCGCCGTCGTCATCCACTGAGCACGGCCAATCGTTCGCTGGCAGAAGCCATACACGACGAAACGACACTACTGGGGCCAATCATCGATCTGGCCGATCTCAAGATCAACACCACGCACCTGAACCTCTATCAGTTACGCGACACCCTCAAGCTTCGACTGTTGAACAGGCCTGAAGCCGGTACCGCCTTCCTGATCGAGTCGTTCGGCTTCAAACGCGGTATGCCTGTGGACGCCGACGTTGTATTCGATGTGCGCTGCCTGCCCAACCCGTACTGGAAGCCGGAATTGCGCGATCACTCGGGTCTTGACGCCTGCGTTGTCGAATACCTGGCAGCCCAGCCCGATGTCGAAGAAATGTTCCAGGACATTTTCTCCTATCTCAACAAGTGGCTGCCTCGTTTTGCTGCCAGCAACCGCTCATACGTCACAATCGCTATTGGCTGCACAGGCGGGCATCATCGCTCCGTCTACCTGACAGAACGTTTGGGTCAGGTCCTGCAACAATCACTCAAGAACGTTCAGGTCCGCCACCGCGACCTCAGCTGAAGGATTTTCACTGCGATGCCCGCTCGTCAAATCACCATCATCAACAAACTGGGCCTGCATGCCCGCGCGGCCGCCAAGTTCGTTGGCGTCGCAGGCAAGTTTCCTTGCCAGATCAGAGTTGGCCGCTCACCGCAGAGCATGGTCGACGGCAAAAGCATCATGGCCGTGATGATGCTGGCAGCCGGTAAAGGCACGGACATTCACCTGCTGACCGAAGGCGAAAGCGAACAGGAAGCACTGGACGGGCTGGTCGAACTGATCAATAACAAGTTCGATGAGGGCGAGTAAGGGTTTTAAAAGAAAGGGCGCCGATGGCGCCCTGTTCAATCAGGCACACAGTTCTCTCAATGCGGCAGTTGCCAAGAAACCTGATCGCGAAGCGTATCGGTGATCCTTCTGAACTCGCTCATCAATTCTATTCAGAAGATGCTCTGGCAAAGAGGCGTTAAACCTCACCGACTTCCCCAGATAAGGGGTCAAGTCAAAGTCAACCAAAGCCCATATGCCATCTGCATAATCCGGATTACCGAGATGCACGTCTACTTCTTGCGCCTGCGGTAAAGCCTCATCATCAGCTACGAGCCCCTCCAAGTGCAGTGCCAGTGCTTCGCGTACATTTTCAAGCGCTTGCGAGAAGGTAGTACCAGCCGAGAAGCATCCAGGCACATCGGGCACAGTCACACTAAAATCAGAGTCGGCGTCTTTATGTATTACGACTGGAAATTTCATTCACGTAATTCTCCCTTGAGAATTAAAGCGCTCGTTACACAGAGCACTTGAGAGCAGCCACTGCAGGTTTGAGAGCCCCTTGAGGCCGCTCAGTCGCCCAGTACCACTTTACCGATACCATGCTGGGCATTCGGTAATCACTCCGAACTCATTTGAGGCCGGCGCTTTTCAATATGTTGTGTAGCGTTCCTTTAGCTATTTCAGACTTGGGGTGTGGAACAGTCACCCGTCCTTTTTTGGTTGGATGTTTGAACTGGTGATGACTTCCCTTCACCGCCACTTCGAACCATCCATCCGCCTCAATCATTTCAATCACATCACGACTTCGCATCTGGTCCATCACCACGCCTTATGTTGTGTACGATACACACGCATGGCGACACCGTCAAAGTCGAATACACACATCACAAAATATTTCCCCCCCCCCTCACGATGCCAGAACCGCTCTCAAACCAGCGCCGTATCCATCGCCATCATCAGACAGAACCCCACAATCAATCCCAGACTGGCGATTTTGTTGTGCCCGTTCAGACGCGATTCCGGAATGATCTCGTGGGTGACCACCAGCAGCATCGCTCCTGCGGCCAAGGCCAGGCCGAACGGCAGCAGTTGCTCGGCAATCCCGACAAGCCAGGCCCCCAGCACGGCAAACAGCGGCTCGACCAGACCCGAGGCGGCCCCGATCAGAAATGCCTTGCCCCGTGACATGCCCGCACCTGCCAGCACCATGGCGATTACCAGCCCTTCAGGCACGTCCTGCAAGGCGATTCCGATAGCCAGGCTGTCGGCTTCCGACAGCCCCCCGCCCGCCGATACGCCAATGGCCATCCCTTCCGGAATGTTGTGCGCCACGATGGCAATCACGAACAACCAGATTCGCGGAGCGATCCCGGGATGATCTGCGGTACCGCCCACAGACGACCCTTTCGAGACGCTGTAATCGACCGTAAACAGGCACAGCGCGCCCAGAACGATGCCGGTGCTGATCAGGCCCGCCGCGCCCCAGGATGAAAAACCAAGACCTTCGGCAGCCTCAAGCCCCGGCACGATCAGGGAAAACGCAGTTGCTGCCAGCATGACACCAGCACCAAAGCCGAGCAGCCCATCGGACACCATGATCGGCATGTTGCGGATCACCAGCACCGGAACCGCCCCCAATGCAGTGCCCAGGGCACAGATCGCACCGCCTTCCAGCGCCCGCATCAAGCGCGGCTCAAGATCGAGCCAGGCCAGTCCTTGCGCGCCCAGCAATGCCATACCGGCCAACAGCAGAACTGTCCCGATCGCCAGACGAAACAACCGCACGCTGCTGACTGTGAGTATTTCCGAACGCATAAACTGCCTTAGGTCTTTTTATTGGAGAATCAGGCCACAGCGGCCTGGTAGCGCCGGGACACCTCATCCCAGTTGATCACGTTGTAGAACGCGTTGATGTATTCGGGACGACGGTTCTGGTACAGCAAGTAGTAAGCGTGTTCCCAGACGTCCAGGCCGAGGATCGGCGTATTGCCATTCATCAAGGGGCTGTCCTGGTTGCCGCTGCTCTCCACCACAAGTTTTTTCTCGGGCGTCACGCTCAACCAGGCCCAGCCACTGCCGAAACGAGTCAGGGCAGCCTTGGTGAAAGCGTCCTTGAAGCTGTCGAAACCACCCAGTTGCTCGTCGATGGCCTTGGCAACTTCGCCTTGAGGCAGGCCACCGCCGCCGGGAACCATGACGGTCCAGAACAGGGAGTGGTTGGCATGGCCGCCACCTTGGTTGATAACCGCCGGGCGCAGTTTTTCCGGTAATTGCTGAACGCTGGCCACCAGTTTCTCGATGGGCCACTCAGCGAATTCGGTGCCCTCGACAGCGGCGTTGAGGTTGTTGATGTAGGTCTGGTGGTGTTTGGTGTAATGGATTTCCATGGTCTGCGCATCGATGTGCGGCTCCAGGGCATCGTAAGCGTAAGGCAGTGCAGGCAAGGTGTAAGGCATTTCAATGTGCTCCGTAGAAAAGGCCAGGACTGGCGGCGGAATCTCGCTGCAACGATGAGCGCGTATGCTCGTTGTTGCTGTTCAGCAACCGATGCGTTCTTGGGTATTCGCCGTGCTCGCCGATGAAGCCCAACAGTTCGGCATAGGTCTTGTTGCTGTGGCGCAACGCGGCTTCGCGCAGGGCCTTGGGCAGACGCGGGTCCTGCATGGTCTGCAGCAGGTGCTGGTGGATCGCGCACAGGTACTCGGCGCTCTCCTCCGGCTGGCCCAGGCTCAGGTGCAGATCGGCCAGGTTGTGATGGGAAATGACACAGGCCGCCACCGCTTCGTCGGCATCCGGCCAGCGCTCGAACAGCACTTGAGCCAGCGCCAGCGCCTGAAGGTAGAGCTCGCGAGCCTCGACCCACTCCCCCTGATTGAAACAGCGATTGGCCAGTTCGATGGTGCGTTTCCAATGCTGCATGACATACCTCCAGACGGGCTTGAATCAGATGCCGCCAGCAGTGAGTTTTTCGGGATTGAGCAGCACTTCCAGCTGACTGCGCTGCAAATCGGTGTGTTCAAGGGCTACATCGATGATCGGACGTCCTTGCTGGTACGCCTTCTTGGCGATTTCGGCGGCCTTCTGGTAGCCGATGATCGGATTGAGCGCAGTCACCAGAATCGGATTACGCGACAGGGCTTCCTTGAGCTTAGCTTCGTTGACCTTGAAGCTGGCTATCGCCTTGTCCGCCAGCAGACGACTGGAGTTGGCCAGTAATTCGATACTGCTGAGCAGGTTCTGGGCGATGATCGGCAGCATCACATTCAACTCGAAGTTACCGGACTGACCCGCGACGGTAATGGCCGCATCGTTGCCGATGACCTGCGCTGCAACCATGGCAGTCGCCTCGGGGATCACCGGATTGACCTTGCCCGGCATGATCGAGGAGCCCGGCTGCAAGGCTTGCAATTCGATCTCACCCAGACCGGCCAGCGGGCCAGAGTTCATCCAGCGCAGGTCATTGGCAATTTTCATCAGGGAAACGGCTGTTGCCTTGAGTTGCCCGGAAACCGCAACGGCGGTGTCCTGGGAGCCGATCAGGGCGAAAAGATCCTTGCCAGGCTCGAACTGCACGCCACTCAGGGCGCTCAAGTGCGTGCTGAAACGTTTTGCGAATTCAGGATGCGCGTTGATGCCGGTGCCGACAGCTGTGCCGCCCTGAGCCAGCGCCTGCAGGCTGGGTTGCAGACCTTGCAGGTGCTCGATATTGGCGCGAATCTGCTGTGCCCAGCCATTGAGGACCTGGCTCAGGCGGACCGGCATGGCATCCATCAAGTGGGTGCGGCCGGTCTTGACGAAGTCGTGTACCTGCACAGCCTTGTGCTCGGTGACCTGGACCAGATGATTCAGGGCCGGCAGCAGTTGCTCATGCAGGGCCAGGGCCGCACTGACGTGGATGGTGGTCGGGATAATGTCGTTGCTGCTCTGACCACAGTTGACGTGATCGTTCGCGTTGACCGTCTCCCCCAGCACTCGGGTCGCCAGGGTGGCAATCACCTCGTTGGCATTCATGTTGGTGCTGGTGCCGGACCCCGTCTGGTAGATATCCACCGGGAAGTGAGTCATGAAATCACCGGCCAGCAGCTCTTTCACCGCGCTTACGATGGCTTTGCTCTGCCCTTCGCTGATCTGCTCCAATTCGAGGTTAGCCTGGGCAGCAGCAGCCTTGGCCAGTAACAGGGCACGAATGAATTGCTTCGGCATGCGTTGCTGGCTGATTGGAAAGTTATCCACCGCACGCTGAGTCTGTGCGCCATACAAGGCCTCGGCCGGGACCTGCAGTTCGCCCATGCTGTCGCGTTCGATACGGGTATTACTCATCGGAATATCCTTGCACCAGTTCAGTGAGAGAAATCGAAGGCTGCAAAACGCAGGAAGCCAGTTGATGCGCGCAGGCTGCCCAGCGTTGCTGTCGTGCGGGTGTGGAAGCCAGCGCCTTTACGTCGCGCAGAGGCCGCCAGGCCTGATCCAGACACAGGCAGCGCCAGTGCCACGGCAGGACCGTGTCGCGCGCGGTGTCCATCAACAGGCGGAAAGTGGTTTCGGCGATCAGGATCTGTGGCGTAGCCGTGAAACGCGCCAGATAGCGCCCTTCTGCCAGGTAATGATCGATGAGGCGCGGTTCGTCAGGCTCAAGGGCACAGCGAATCCGCAGACTCAGACCGCGCCAGTTTTCCAGGTAAGGCAGCTCGTGTAACACAGACCCCATGACCGCATCTCATTTTGGAAATGATATTCATTATTGAATGAGATTAAGAATCAAAACAAGTGTGGAGTTTAAAGTGAGCTTTGCGCAGAGGGATTGAGAAGGGATTCGGAGGGATGGGGATTCGCGAATGAATTCGCTCCCGGACCGGGAGGAACGAATTCATTCGCGAAGAGGGGTCAGCTACCCGCGACAGTCATGCGCTCGATCAGCACCGAGCCTGTACGGATGTTGCTGCGCAATTCAAGATCGCTGCCAATCGCGACAATCTGCTTGAACATTTCACGCATATTGCCGGCAATGGTGACTTCCTGAACCGGGAACTGAATCTCACCGTTCTCGACCCAGAAACCCGCTGCACCGCGGGAGTAATCGCCGGTCACGATGTTCAGACCACTGCCCATCAGCTCGGTGACCAACAGGCCGCGTCCCATGCGCCGGATCAGCGCAGCCTGATCTTCACTGCCGTGAGTGACGAACAGGTTATGCACGCCACCGGCGTTCGCCGTGCTGGGCAGACCCAGTTTGCGGCCTGAGTAAGTGCTCAGGATGTAGGAAACCAGCGTGCCGTTTTCCACGAACGGCTTGGCATAAGTCGCCAGACCGTCGCCATCGAAAGCGGAACTGCCCATGGCGCGCATCAGATGGGGACGCTCGTCGATGGTCATCCACTCAGGAAACAGGCGCTCCCCCAGAGTACCTTCCAGGAACGAAGACTTGCGGTACAGGTTGCCACCGGCAATCGCCGACAGCAGGCTGCCAAACAGTCCACCCGCCATCTCGGCAGAGAACAGCACCGGAACCTCACAGGTCGGAACCGGACGCGCGCCCAGACGACTGGCGGCACGTTGCGCGGCCTTGCGACCGATGCTCTGGGCATCCGTCAGCAAGGTGCCGATACGGTTGACGTCATACCAGTAATCACGCTGCATCTGACCTTCGCCTTCGGCGATCATCACGCAACTGAGGCTGTGACGTGTCGAAGCGTAACCACCGATGAAACCATTGCTGTTGCCATAGACCCTGCAACCCTGATGGGTGTTGAGCGTGGTGCCATCAGCGTTCTTGATCCGGCTGTCGGCATCAAAGGCTGCGGCTTCGCATATCAGAGCTTTCTCGATCGCTTGCTCGGGCGTGATGTCCCAAGCGTGGTACAGATCGAAATCCTTGTTTTCCCTGGCCATCAGCGCGGCATCGGCCAGACCGGAGCTTTCGTCTTCGGAGGTATGTCTGGCGATGGCCAATGCCGCAGCCACGGTTTCGCGAATGGCGTCAGCGCCACTGGCCGAGGTGCTGGCAGAACCCTTGCGCTGCCCCAGATACAGGGTGATACCAAAACCCTGGTCGCGGTTGAACTCTACGGTTTCCACTTCGCGCTGACGAACGGATGTCGACAGCCCCTGCTCCAGCGACACCGCAACTTCACAGGCACTGGCGCCCTGACGCCTGGCTTCGGCAATGATCTGCTCGACCTGTTCCTGCAGTTCGGGCAAGGCCTGAGGGCCGACGCTTTGGGTTGCACTCATGATTTTCTCCATCAAATTCTGCTTTCGGCACACGCCGAATACCGACCGGACCGGACAAGCGGCCCTCGACTGGTTATCATGGCGGCGTTTATTTGCGGACGGCCCCCATGGTTGATTCTTACGACGACTCCCTCGACGGGGAGAAAAGCAAAAGCCAGGTAAAACGCGAGCTGCATGCTCTGGTTGATCTTGGCGAGCGACTGACGACATTCAAACCCGATGTACTGGCCAAGCTGCCTCTGACCGACGCCTTGCGCAAGGCTCTGGCCGATGCGCCAAAGCACACCGCGCACATTGCCCGCAAGCGCCACATCCAGTTCATCGGCAAGCTGATGCGCGATCAGGACCAGGAAGCCATTCTGGAATTGCTGGACCAACTCGATGCCTCCACTCGCCAGTACAACGAACGCTTCCACGCTCTGGAGCGCTGGCGTGATCGTTTGATCTCGGGCAACGACGGCGATCTGGAAAAGTTCGTCATCGACTACCCGGATGCTGACCGCCAGCAACTGCGCTCATTGATCCGTCAGGCTCAACACGAAGTTGCACGCAACAAACCGCCGGCCACCAGCCGCAAAATCTTCAAATACATCCGTGATCTGGACGAGATTCAACGCGGTCTGCGTTGATCGCGACCATGGGGCTGACTGCTGTCAGTCAGCCCCGTCACATCCTCACCCGCCAGTGCCACCGACCGTGATCGCATCGATCTTCAGAGTCGGCTGACCGACACCTACCGGTACTGACTGGCCATCCTTTCCGCAGACACCCACGCCGCTGTCCAGAGACATGTCGTTGCCGACCATCGACACCCGGCTCATGGCTTCAGGTCCGTTGCCGATCAGGGTCGCACCCTTGACCGGAGCGGTGATCTTGCCGTCTTCGATCAGGTAGGCTTCGCTGGTGGAAAACACGAACTTGCCGCTGGTGATGTCGACCTGACCACCGCCCAGATTGGCGCAATAAATACCTTTCTTCACCGAAGCGATGATTTCCTGCGGATCACTCTCGCCACCCAGCATGTAGGTGTTGGTCATGCGTGGCATCGGCAGATGCGCATAGGATTCGCGACGACCGTTACCCGTGCGAGCGACACCCATCAGGCGCGCATTGAGCTTGTCCTGCATGTAGCCCTTGAGAATGCCGTTCTCGATCAGGGTCGTGCATTCGGTCGGGGTGCCTTCATCGTCCACGCTGAGCGAGCCGCGACGACCGGCCAGCGTACCGTCATCGACGATGGTGCAGAGGCTGGAAGCAACCTTTTCGCCAATCCGGCCGCTGTAGGCTGAACTGCCCTTGCGGTTGAAATCGCCTTCCAGGCCATGGCCGACCGCTTCGTGCAGCAGTACACCGGACCAGCCGGAACCCAGTACCACAGGCAAGGTGCCCGCCGGTGCCGGAATCGCTTCAAGGTTCACCAGAGCCTGACGCAGCGCCTCGCGGGCGTAGCTCATGGCGCGGTCTTCAGCGAGGAAATAACGGTAGTCGGTACGCCCGCCGCCACCATGGCCGCCGCGCTCGCGGCGACCGTTCTGCTCGACGATGACGCTGACATTGAAACGCACCAGCGGTCGCACATCGGAAGCCAGCGTGCCATCGGCGGCAGCCACCAGAATCCGCTCCCAGACACCGGACATGCTCACCGATACCTTCTGGATACGTGGGTCCAGGGCACGAGTGGCGACGTCGACGCTCTTGAGCAGTTCGACCTTCTCGGCACGGGTCAGCACTTCCAGCGGGTTGTCCGGCGCATACAACTGGGCCACGTCCTGCGAGGTGAATGCCTGGACCCGGCCGTTCTGGCCCGCACGGGAAATCGAGCGAGCGGCACGGGCTGCCGTGTTCAAGGCTTCCTGGGTGATGGCATTGCTGTAGGCGAAACCGGTTTTCTCACCCGATTGCGCACGCACCCCGACGCCCTGGTCAAGGTTGAAGCTGCCTTCCTTGACGATGCCATCCTCCAGAGACCAGGACTCAGAGATCATCCCCTGAAAGTAAAGGTCAGCCGCATCGATTCCCGGGCCGGCCAGCTCGCCCAGAACCGATTGCAGGCTGTCCAGAGTCAAGCCACCGGGCGCCAGAAGATGTTCGCTGACAGAGGACAAGCCACTCATATTCACTCCGAAGCAGGCCGCACGGCGTCCTGCGAAAAAAAGCGCCGGTGACTGGACACCGGCATCCGCGCCCTGATGGACGCCTGTTCTTCATTGTCCCGCTCAGCCAGCAGCACAGCCTCACCCTGCTCCTGCCGGCCCAGCACGCGACCCCATGGATCGACAATTGCCGCGTGCCCGTATGTTTCCCGAGGTCCCGGATGAGTCCCGCCCTGGGCGGCCGCCAGCATATAACACTGGGTTTCGATGGCTCGCGCCCTGATCAGGACCTCCCAATGCGCCGCGCCGGTCACAGCCGTGAAGGCCGAAGGCGCGGTAATCAATTCAGCCCCGGCTTCGCGCAGGGCAGTGTAAAGCTCCGGGAAACGCAGGTCGTAGCAGACACTCAGGCCCAAACGGCCTACCGGGGTGTCGGCAACCACCACGTTGTTCCCATGAGCATAGTCATCGGACTCACGATAGCGACCACGATTGTCTGCGACGTCGACATCGAACAGATGCAGCTTGTCATAGCGGGCCACCTGTTCACCCTGCTCGTCCACCAGCAACGAACAGGCCGTGACCTTGCCATCGGGCTGGTCATCGGGCGGCAGTGGCAAGGTTCCGGCCACGATCCATAACTTGAGGTAACGGGCAGCCCGTTTCAACCATGGCAGGATCGGGCCTTGCCCACGGGCCTCGGCACGACCGATATCGGCAATGTCACGACGTCCCATGGCGGCAAAGTTCTCGGGCAGCACCGCAAGACGCGCCCCGCTTTCGGCAGCCTGCTCCAACAGCCTGCGGGCCTGGGCGAGATTGTCCTGCACATTGCTCTGGCTGACCATCTGAATCACGGCAAAAGACATGGCACTTCCCTTAAATGGCCTGCCGCCACTGTACTCCATGACGCGCTATTGAGGTTTTTCAAAAGGCTTGTCGAAGGTGATCTTCGGCTCTTTCCAGGGCCCTTCGACCTTGTACTGCACACTGGCAAAACGCGCAACGCGATCACCCAGCAACTTGTCCACCAGAAACAGCGCACCGCCGATGGCCGGAGCACCGACAATCAGCGCGGCAATCGGCAGGTTGTTGGTCACCGGCAAGGTCACCAGCAGTTTGGCATCGACCCGGTCACGCACCATGTCAAGTGTGCCGTTGAGTTCAAGATTGCTCGACGGGCCCGTCAGGGTAATGGGCTTGCGCGTGACGTAAACGCCGTCACTGGCCACCAGCAAGCCTTTGACCCGATCGTAACTCAGGCCCTTGCCCAGCAGGTCGGAGAAGTCCAGGCGCAGACGACGGCCAATGGAGTTGAAGTTCAACAGGCCGAACACCCGCAAGGCCTGAGCACCGCCTTCCACTTCAACGAACTGCCCCTGGCGCAATGTGGCGTCAAGGCTGCCGGAGAAACGCTTGAGTCCGACCCAGGCAGGCGACCCCGGCCAGCGGCCATCGGCGTCCATCTCGAAGCTTTCGCTGGTGACCGTGGGCGCAAAGCCCCAGGCCTTGAGGACATCGGCCAGATTGTTGCCGCTGATCTGACCCTTGAACCAACTGCTGCTCGTGCCGGGCGCGCCTTCCCAACTGCCTTCGCCCTTGAGCAACATGCCCTTGAGTTCAAGGTTCATGTCGGACAGGCGAATGCCGGTTGCCGAAGGCCTGATCTTCAAGGCCCAGCTACCCAGTAATTGATCGCCCTGAAACAACTGGGCAACCTTGATATCCGTCGCGGGAATCTTGCTCGGGTCAACATCGGCCAGTGGATCAGGCGGATTTTCGACCACGGCAGCATTTGGATCGGGAGCAGGCAGGCGCACATACAGCAGGTCAATGCCAATGGGCACGGATTTGCTGTCGGGCAGCGTGGCAGAACCCTTGACCAGGGCACTGTCCAGAGAAAGCGCCCAGGCAGCGGCGTTACGCTGCAACTGCACACGAGCCTGATCCAGAGTAGTGCCCATTGCCGTCAGCTTGCCGACCTGCAGGTCCACGCCACTGAGCAACTGTCTGGCACTGCCGCCAGGATCGTTACCCGAGTAACGCTGTGCAATCGCTTGCCAGGGCGCAACATCCAGCTCCGACAGGTTGCCGCGTATGCGCAACCCCTTGGCATCGGGAACGACAGCGTTCCCCTGGCCCAGAAACAGCTCACCGCGTCCCTCGTTAAACTTGCCAGCCGGCGTGGCAAAAGCCAGATTCGCCAACCCGCCATACGCTGCATCGAAGCGTCGCTCGGCTCCTTGCAGCGTCATGTGAAACTCACTGTCCCGCTCTTCTTCGGCGGCCTTGCCGAACGGTGCCGGCAGATCGACCGTCACCCCCTTGAGCCCGGAATTGATGAGCAACGAGCTGTCGCCCTCGTTGAGGGTCAGTTGCAGTTGATAAGGCAAATCGCCTGACACCGGCAACGGCTGGGTAATGCCCAACCATTCGGTGAGTTTTTTCAGTGCGACCTGCCCGCTGCCCGCAACACGAGTCACATTGGCACCGGGCTTGCCTTCGGCAAAGACCTCGGCCGTCACCGGACGATCAAAGACCTGGGCACGAATTCCCTTGCCGCTCACGCCCTTGGCACTGTCGAAGCGGAAATCACCTTTGAGCTGGGTAAGCTCCAGCACCGGATCGGCGATTTTCAGGCGTGCGCCTTCGGTACTGAAATCCACCGCGACCTTGGGCTCAACCGCTTTGGCCAGCGGGATATCCAGCTTCAGCTTGCCCTTGAGCGGCCCTTCGCCCTGCCAGCCAGCAAAGGTCTTGCCGGTGCCGATGGGCGCTTCCTGAAGAATTTTCATGCCGTCGGCCACAGTACCGGCAAACTCGCCATCCACCAACAAATGACTCGGCTGACCGGCGGGCACATGGGGAATGTTCACCAACACCTTGCTGACCTGGGTATTGAGCAACTGGCCTTTACTGGCCTTGACCCTCACACCACTGTTCTCCACATAGACTTGGCCATCGACACCCTTGAGCGATGGCCAGCCCGGCTGGAAGTCCAGAGTGGCATCATGCACATCGAAGAACAGGCTGATGACACGAGCCGTGTCCGGGGAACCATGGTTCAGCGAGCCCTGGTACTGGAAAAAACCCTGATTGACCGCACCGCCCACCACTGCCGTGCGCAACCACTTGTCCAGTTCCGGGCTCAGCACCGCTGGCAGGTACTTGCCGGTATAACGACCGTCGCCATCGACCATGCCGACCCGCAGGTCCATGTAGTCTTCCTGGTCGTGACTGAAATGCAGGCGAATCAGGAAGTCGGCGGCAATCTTGCCCTCTTCGCCCAGCACCTTGATGTAAGGCGCAATAAGAGTGAAGCCCTGATCGTCCAGTTTCCAGGTCAGGCGCGCATTGGCTTTGAGGTAATGCCAGGGATTCTTGAAGATCGGGTCCAGATGCAGCATGAAGTCGTCGGTGGCCAGACGCAGCTCACCCTGTCCCAGATCACCGCTGATGGCGCCACTGACGTTTCCGGCTGCCGGAGCGCCGTGATAGGCGTTGAAACCCACCCTGTCCAGGTTGGCAGCAAAGCTCAGGCGCTTGTCGCCCTCTGCCTGAGGCCGGTAATCGAGCAGGACATTGCGCAGGCCACCGGTAGCCTTGAGATTGTTGAGCGCCGTGCGAAAACCTTCCGGCAGCGGAGCGACGGAATCGAGCAGCGGCGTGACCGGCGTCAGGTCCAGCCTGTCGGCCTGCACATGCCAGAGTTCTTCCCGATCAGCAGTAGCGGCCGTCCGGGTCAGCTTCATACGGCTTTCCCAGCGATCCTTGCCCAGGCTCATGGCCAGCGAATCCAGCGTCAGGTCAAAACCTGTATCGCTGCGCTGGAACCAGGCATTGAGGGCCAGATTGTCGATAACGGCAGGCTTGCGCTCGGCATAGCCCGTCTTGATCCGGGGTGCATTGAGGCGCGCGACACCGCTCTGCACCGTGCCTTTGCCCCAGCTCAGCCAGAACTCGCCACCGGTCTTGAGGGTGGAAACCTTCCATTCACGGGTCAGGGCCTTGGGCAGCCATTTGGCCCAGTCGCTCTGAGGCAGGCTCAGATACAGGTCGGCTTCGCCATCCTTCCACTGGCTGGCCTGAATTCGCGAGCGCAGGTTCAGGCTCACCGGCTGGCCGTCCGGAAGGGTCATGCGTGCATCGAGGCGCTGATGATAACTGCCGGTCATCAGGGTGAAATTGACATAGGTGAGGGTCAGCGGCGACTCGTCGAAAGGCTGCAGCGTCACCTGACTGTCGAGCAGCGACAGGCGCGACACGATCTGCATCTGGTTGAGCAGTTTCTCGGGATCGAGAGGTGCGTCGTCCTGAACAGGCAGGCCCTGGACTGCCCAGGCACCGTCCTTGTCCTGCTTGAGAATGACCTGCAGACCGCCGACTTCAAGATGAGCGATTCGCACATCCCGGGCCTTCAGGCTGCCTGGAATATCAGGCAATACCGTGACCTGATCCAGACGCAGGGCACTGGAGCCCTCGCCCACCATCACATCATGGGCAACCAGCACCGGAGAAAACCCGCTCCAGCTTCCTTCCAGACTGCCGATGCTCAACGGCATGCCAAGCGCTGCACTGGCACGGGTTTCCACATCGACCCGATACTCGGCGACCATGGGCATCAACTGACGCCCCAGGCTCACATACAAGGCGGCCAGAATCAGCGCCAGCGCGCAAAGACCAAGCCCCCAGCGAGTCAGGGCAGAAAAGAAACGGGACAGACGCTCCATTCAGAGAGCCCTCCGCAATAAAGTCAGCCAGTCAGCAGTGCTGAAATAAACCTGGCTCAATAGTGCAGGTGCGGCCCGGTACAGGTTTTGCTCATTTACCACGCATCATTCTCGTTATAAGGACATACGACTCGTCGGCGTGAGCATCAGGCTTTCACGACACGAGCAACTTCAGAGCAGCACCACGTCATATTGTTCCTGCGAATACATGGTTTCTACCTGAAAACGAATGGTGCGTCCGATAAAGCTCTCCAGTTCTGCCACATTACCCGACTCCTCATCGAGCAGCCGGTCCACAACGCGCTGATTGGCCAGTACCCGATAGCCCACCGCCTGATAGGCCCGGGCCTCGCGCAGGATCTCACGGAAAATCTCGTAGCAGATGGTTTCCGGGGTCTTGAGCTTGCCGCGTCCCTGGCAGCAGTGACAGGGCTCGCACAGCACCTGCTCCAGACTTTCACGGGTGCGCTTGCGGGTCATCTGCACCAGCCCAAGCTCGGTGATACCAATGATGTTGGTCTTGGCGTGATCGCGCTCCAGCTGTTTTTCCAGAGTACGCAGGACCTGACGCTGGTGTTCGCCATCTTCCATATCGATGAAGTCGATAATGATGATGCCGCCCAGATTGCGCAGACGCAGTTGCCGCGCAATGGCCGTCGCGGCCTCCAGGTTGGTCTTGAAGATGGTTTCTTCCAGATTGCGATGGCCGACGAACGCACCGGTGTTGACGTCGATGGTGCTCATCGCCTCGGCAGGGTCGACCACCAGATAGCCACCCGACTTGAGCGGCACCTTGCGCTCCAGCGCCTTCTGGATTTCGTCTTCCACGCCGTACAGATCAAAGATCGGACGCTCGCCGGGATAATGCTCAAGGCGGTCGGCGATTTCCGGCATCAGCTCGGCCACGAACTGCGTGGTTTTCTGGAAGGTTTCCCGGGAGTCGATACGAATCTTCTCGATGCGCGGGCTGACCAGATCGCGCAGAGTACGCAACGCCAGCCCCAGATCTTCGTAGATCACGTTGGGCGGACTGATGGTCTTGATCTGCTCGCCGATCTGATCCCACAGCCTGCGCAGATAACGGATATCCATGAGGATTTCATCGGCACCCGCACCTTCGGCGGCGGTACGCAGGATAAAACCGCCCGACTCCTTGATGCCTTCAAGGGCCACGCAATCGCTGACCACCTTCTTGAGTCGTTCGCGCTCGCCCTCGTCCTCGATCTTCAGGGAGATACCCACATGAGCCGTACGCGGCATGTACACCAGATAGCGCGAGGGAATCGACAGTTGCGTGGTCAGGCGTGCGCCCTTGCTGCCAATCGGGTCCTTGGTGACCTGCACCACCAGACTCTGGCCTTCATGAACCAGGGAACTGATGGTTTCCACCGCCGGGCCTTCACGCATGGAGATTTCCGACGCATGAATGAAGGCCGCGCGATCCAGACCGATATCGATGAACGCAGCCTGCATGCCGGGGAGCACCCGCACCACCTTGCCTTTGTAGATATTGCCGACGATGCCGCGACGCTGGGTCCGCTCGACATGGACCTCCTGCAGGACACCGTTTTCCACCACTGCCACCCGCGACTCCATCGGGGTGATATTGATCAGAATCTCTTCACTCATGGCTTTTCACCTTCCAGGCCTTGCCAACAGGGTATGCCGAAACTGCCCAGCAGGTCTGCGGTTTCGCACAGAGGTAGCCCAACGACTCCAGAATAGCTGCCATGCAGCTCTTCGACGAAAATCGCTGCCAGCCCCTGAACAGCATAACTGCCCGCCTTGTCCCGGGGCTCGCCGCTGGCCCAGTAGGTCCGCGCTTCATGAGGTTCGATCGTGCGAAAACGCACACGGCTGGTCACGACACGAGTCTCGCTGCGCTGCCGATCGATCAGCGCAATGGCGGTCAGCACCTGATGTTCACGCCCGGACAACGCAGCCAGCATGGCCAGCGCATCGTCCCGATCAACCGGCTTGCCCAGAATGCGACCGTCCAGCACCACGGCGGTATCGGCACCCAGCACACAGGCATCTTCATCGCCCAGCAATGCCAGACCGGCTGCGGCCTTGCCAAGCGCCAGACGCTCGACATAGGCCGCCGGGGCTTCATCGTTCAGAGGGGTTTCGTCGATTTGCGCACTCAGCGCAGTGAAAGGCACACCGATCTGAGTGAGCAGTTCACGCCGGCGCGGTGAGCCAGAAGCCAGATAGAGCAAGGGCATAAGGACATCTCCGTGTCTGTGACGATAAGCGCAGCACGACGCAGTCCTGCGCTCACGCTGCGCTTAGTTGATTTTCAAACGCTTGCTCAACCCACGCAGACCATAACTCACCCATGGCCACAACAGGGCGCTGACCAGCGCGGGCAGCACAAGCGCCAGCGTTGGCTGTCGATTGCCGTTCAAGGCGCTGATCCACAGCTGCACGAGCTGCGCCAGACCAAAGACCACCAGCAGCACCAGACATTGCTGCCACATGGGGAACATGCGCAGACGCTGCTGCAAGGACATGACCAGAAAAACGATCAGCGTCAGGGTCAGTGCGTTCTGCCCCAGATAGTTGCCATATAGCACATCTTCCATCAGGCCCAGCAGCCAGGCGGTGGTCATGCCGACTTTATGCGGCAGGGCCAGAACCCAGAAACTCAGAAGCAGCGCCAGCCACAGCGGACGAAAGATTTCCATGAACTGCGGCAGTGGCGAAATGCTCAACAGCAGGCCGATGACGAAGGTAAGCCAGACAACCCAGCCATTGCGCCCGGAGACATGACTAACCATCGATTCGCTCCCGAGAGTTGGAAGGTGGAGACGCCGGGGGCTGTGACATGGCTGGCCTTGCAGCAGGCCGTGCAGGCGCCTGCTGGGTGGCCGGAGCCGGAGTTGCAGCCGGGGCCGAAGTGCCGTGGGTAGCCGGTCTGGCGTGGGTGGTGCCGGTCGGGAATGATGGCATCGTTGGCACCGGCACCATCGGGAAAGCCGGTGACAGCGGTGGGAGCGTTGGCGCTACGGTCGGCTCAAGGCCCTTGTCGAGAGATTCCTGAGCCTGCGCCGCATCGGCAGCGCGCTCTTCCGGCGAGCGCCCATCGGAGAACACCAGCAACAGATAGCGGCTGCGGTTCAAGGCAGCAGTGGGAACGGCGCGCACAATGGCAAACGGTTGGCCGGAGTCATGAATGACTTCCTTGACCGTCGCCACCGGATAGCCCGCCGGGAAACGCTGACCCAGGCCGGAACTGACCAGCAGGTCGCCTTCCTTGATGTCTGCGGTATCCGCCACATGCCGCAACTCCAGGCGCTCCGGGTTGCCGGTGCCACTGGCAATGGCGCGCAGACCGTTGCGGTTGACCTGTACGGGAATGCTATGGGTGGTGTCGGTCAGCAACAGGACACGGGAGGTATAGGGCATCAGCTCGACCACCTGCCCCATCAGGCCACGGGCATCGAGCACCGGCTGCCCAAGGACCACGCCATCGCGCTCGCCCTTGTTGATGATGATGCGGTGAGTGAAAGGGTTCGGGTCCATGCCGATCAGCTCGGCGACCTCAACCTTCTCGTTGACCAGCGCCGAAGAGTTGAGCAACTCGCGCAGACGAACGTTCTGCTCGGTCAGCGCCGCCAGTTTTTGCAGGCGACCTTGCAGGAGCAGGGTTTCGGTCTTGAGTTTTTCATTTTCGGCGATCAGCTCGGTACGACTGCCGAACTGGCTGGCAACGCCCTGAAACATGCGCTGTGGCAGATCGACAATCCAGTAGGCCTGCATCAATACCAGCGACATCTGGCTGCGTACGGGCTTGAGGATAGTGAAACGTGCGTCCACCACCATCAACGCGACCGACAGCACGACCAATACCAGAAGACGTACGCCCAGCGACGGGCCTTTTGCGAAAAGCGGTTTAATAGGCCGCTCCTCCCGGGCATGCGATCAAAGGATCAAGCTTCAATTGGCTGTTATTCATGCGGTATGAACCGGCCTGGACAGATGAAAGAAATAGGCACCTTGTTTCGGCGTCAGCCTAACGCATACAGGTAGCACAAGCGCTACCTGCATACAAAAGACCCTATGAACAGCGCCCCGGCGAATTACTCGCTGGAGAGCAGATCCATGGTGTGCTTATCCATCATTTCCAGCGCACGGCCACCACCACGCGCCACACAGGTCAGCGGGTCTTCGGCAACGATGACCGGCAGACCGGTTTCCTGGGCCAGCAGCTTGTCCAGATCACGCAGCAGTGCGCCACCACCGGTCAGCACCAGACCGCGCTCGGCGATATCGGAAGCCAGTTCCGGCGGAGATTGCTCCAGGGCGCTCTTGACGGCCTGAACGATAGTCGCCAGAGACTCCTGAAGAGCTTCGAGCACTTCATTGGAGTTCAGGGTGAAGGCACGTGGCACGCCTTCGGCCAGGTTACGGCCGCGCACGTCGACTTCACGGACTTCACCGCCTGGGTAGGCTGTACCGATTTCCTGCTTGATGCGCTCTGCGGTGGACTCACCGATCAGGCTGCCGTAGTTGCGGCGCACATAAGTGATGATCGCTTCGTCGAAACGGTCGCCGCCGACACGTACGGATTCGGCATAGACCACGCCGTTGAGCGAGATCAGAGCGATTTCAGTGGTACCGCCACCGATATCGACGACCATCGAACCACGAGCTTCTTCGACCGGCAGACCGGCACCGATGGCAGCGGCCATTGGCTCTTCGATCAGGAATACTTCACGGGCACCGGCGCCCAGAGCCGACTCGCGAATGGCGCGACGCTCGACCTGAGTAGACTTGCACGGCACGCAGATCAGCACACGAGGGCTGGGCTGCAGAAAGCTGTTTTCGTGAACCTTGTTGATGAAGTACTGCAGCATCTTTTCGCACACGCTGAAGTCGGCGATAACGCCGTCTTTCATTGGACGAATGGCTGCGATGTTGCCTGGAGTACGGCCCAGCATACGTTTGGCTTCGGTGCCGACAGCCACGACACTCTTCTGGTTGCCATGAGTACGAATTGCAACTACAGAAGGCTCATTCAGAACGATACCGCGCTCACGCACGTAAATAAGGGTGTTGGCAGTGCCCAGGTCGATGGAAAGATCACTGGAAAACATGCCACGCAGTTTCTTGAACATGGGATATGGGACCCTAGGGAACGCGTGGGTAAAAAAGTGCGGCAAACTCTAACAACGACAGGGATTTTGGGCAAGGAGCCAATATGTTAAATTGGCGGTTTTCTGAACACACCCCGCGACGTTAGCGGCTTTAAGACCGCATAAATGCGGTGGTGTTCCGCAATTTGCCGGCAGACCGATTCACCGGCATTCCACTGGAGATACCCCATGGCGCTTGAACGCTCCGACGTGGAAAAGATCGCCCATCTGGCCCGAGTGGGCCTGGATGACGCCGATATCCCGCGTACCACCGAAGCACTTAACAGCATTCTCGGGCTGGTCGATCAGATGCAGGCGGTCGATACCACAGGCATCGAACCTCTGGCTCACCCGCTGGAAGCTTCCCAGCGCCTGCGCGAAGACGCCGTTACAGAACACAATCGTCGCGACACTTACCAAGTCATCGCACCAGCGGTCCAGGACGGGCTTTATCTGGTTCCGAAAGTCATCGAGTAAGGGAAAGAGCCTGCATGCATCAAATGACTCTGGCCGAGATCGCCCGCGGACTCGCCGATAAAAAGTTTTCTTCCGAAGAACTGACCCGTGTCCTGCTGGCGCGCATTGCGCAGCTCGACCCTCAGCTCAACAGCTTCATCACCCTCACCGAAGACCTGGCGATCACCCAGGCGCAGGCCGCAGACGCACGTCGCGCTGCCGGTGAGAACGGCGCCCTGCTGGGCGCGCCCCTGGCACACAAGGACCTGTTCTGCACCCAGGGCATCCGTACCAGTTGCGCCTCGCGCATGCTCGACAACTTCAAGGCGCCCTACGACGCCACCGTGGTTGCCAGGCTGGCAGCCGCGGGCACCGTGACTCTCGGCAAGACCAACATGGACGAGTTCGCCATGGGCTCGGCCAACGAATCCAGCTACTACGGCGCGGTGAAAAACCCCTGGGCTCTGGAGCACGTTCCCGGCGGTTCGTCCGGCGGTTCGGCTGCTGCGGTTGCGGCACGTCTGCTGCCTGCGGCCACCGGCACCGACACCGGTGGCTCGATTCGCCAACCGGCTGCACTGACCAACCTGACCGGGCTGAAACCGACCTACGGGCGCGTTTCCCGCTGGGGCATGATCGCCTACGCATCCAGCCTCGATCAGGCAGGCCCCATGGCCCGCACCGCCGAAGACTGCGCCCTGCTGCTGCAAGGCATGGCCGGCTTCGATCCACAGGACTCCACCAGCATCGATGAGCCGGTGCCGGATTACTCCGCCAGCCTCAATACCTCGCTCAAGGGCCTGCGCATCGGTCTGCCGAAGGAATACTTCAGCGCAGGTCTGGACCCGCGCATTGCGCAACTGGTACACGAAAGCGTCAAGGAGCTGGAAAAGCTCGGCGCGATCGTCAAGGAAATCAGCCTGCCGAACAACCAGCACGCGATTCCTGCGTATTACGTCATCGCTCCGGCAGAGGCTTCCTCGAACCTGTCGCGCTTCGACGGCGTGCGCTTCGGTTATCGCTGCGAAGAGCCAAAAGACCTGACCGACCTGTACAAGCGCTCCCGCGCCGAAGGCTTCGGCCCTGAAGTACAGCGCCGCATCATGGTCGGTGCCTACGCGCTGTCGGCTGGTTACTACGACGCCTACTACCTGCAAGCGCAGAAGATTCGTCGCCTGATCAAGAATGATTTCATGAATGCCTTCGCCGAAGTCGACGTGATTCTCGGCCCGACCACGCCCAACCCGGCCTGGAAAATCGGCGCCAAGAACAACGATCCGGTGTCTGCCTATCTGGAAGACTTCTACACCATCACCGCCAACCTCGCGGGTCTGCCGGGCCTGTCCATGCCTGCCGGCTTCGTCGACGGCCTGCCGGTGGGTGTGCAATTGCTTGCGCCGTATTTCCAGGAAGGCCGTCTGTTGAATGTGGCCCATCAGTATCAGCAAGTCACTGACTGGCACACACGCACACCTGAAGGCTTCTGAGGAGCAACTTAATATGCAATGGGAAGTCGTCATCGGGCTGGAGATTCACACCCAGCTTTCGACCCAATCGAAGATTTTCTCCGGTAGCGCCACCACGTTCGGCTCCGAACCCAACACCCAGGCCAGCCTTGTGGATCTGGGCATGCCGGGCGTATTGCCGGTGCTCAACAAGGAAGCGGTACGCATGGCCGTCAAGTTCGGCCTGGCGGTCAATGCCGAAATCGGTCAGCACAACGTGTTCGCCCGCAAGAACTACTTCTACCCGGACCTGCCCAAGGGTTACCAGATCAGCCAGATGGAATTGCCAATCGTCGGCAAGGGCCATATGGACATCACCCTCGAGGACGGCACGGTCAAGCGCATCGGCATCACCCGCGCCCACCTGGAAGAAGATGCGGGCAAGAGCCTGCACGAAGACTACAGCGGCATGACCGGCATCGACCTGAACCGCGCCGGTACGCCGCTGCTGGAAATCGTTTCGGAACCGGACATGCGTAGCGCCAAGGAAGCCGTGGCTTACGTCAAGGCCATCCACGCGCTGGTTCGTTACCTGGGCATCTGCGACGGCAACATGGCCGAAGGCTCGCTGCGTTGCGACTGCAACGTGTCGGTTCGCCCCAAGGGCCAGGCCGAATTCGGTACTCGCTGCGAGATCAAGAACGTCAACTCGTTCCGCTTCATCGAGAAAGCGATCAACAGCGAGATCCAGCGCCAGATCGACCTGATCGAAGACGGTGGCAAGGTCATCCAGCAGACGCGCCTGTACGACCCGAACACCAACGAAACCCGCGCCATGCGCAGCAAGGAGGAAGCCAACGACTACCGTTACTTCCCCGATCCGGACCTGTTGCCGGTCATCATCGAAGACTCGTTCCTCGACGAAACCCGCGCCACCCTGCCGGAATTGCCGCCCCAGAAACGCGAGCGCTTCCAGAGCCAGTTCGGTCTGTCGGCCTACGATGCCAGCGTGCTGGCTTCCAGCCGCGAGCAGGCCGACTACTTCGAGAAGGTCGTGAGCATCGGCGGCGACGCCAAGCTGGCGGCCAACTGGGTCATGGTCGAGCTGGGCAGCCTGTTGAACAAGCAAGGCCTGGAGATCGAAGAGTCGCCGGTCAGCGCCGAACAACTGGGCGGCATGCTCAAGCGCATCCTGGACAACACCATTTCCGGCAAGATCGCCAAGATGGTGTTCGAAGCCATGGCAAATGGTGAAGGCAGTGCCGACGAAGTCATCGAGAAACGTGGCCTGAAGCAGGTTACCGACAGCGGTGCCATCGAATCGATGCTCGACGAGATGCTCGCTGCCAATGCCGAACAGGTCGAACAGTACCGCGCCGCAGACGAAGCCAAACGCGGCAAGATGTTCGGCTTCTTCGTCGGTCAGGCAATGAAAGCCTCCAAAGGCAAGGCCAACCCGCAGCAAGTGAACGAACTGCTGAAGGCCAAGCTCGAAGGCTGATCCAAGCCATTGGAACGGATTTATCCGCGAAAGCCATTCGGGGCTTTTCGCGGATCAACCCGATCTCACATCGTTAAACAGGCATCACAGGATTTGACCGATGCGCCGACTTGTCACTGCCTGCTCCCTGCTCACCCTGCTGGCCGGTTGCGCCAGTCATGACATAGATCCCCACGGCTACGACGAAACCGGTCGTGCTTCGTATTACGGTTCCCGACATCACGGCAAGCGTACCGCCAGTGGCGAGCCCTTCAATCAGAATGCCTTGACCGCCGCTCATCGCGAGCTGCCTTTCGGCACCCGGGTCAAGGTTACCAATCTCGACAACAACAAGAGTGTCGTGCTGCGCATCAATGATCGCGGCCCTCATGTACGAGGCCGGCTGATCGATGTATCCCGCGAAGCCGCCGAACAACTGGGCATGCTGCGCAGCGGAACCGCGCCGGTGCGTGTCCAGAGCCTCGACTGAGGACAGCCCGAATTATCCAGCTATCGACCCTTCCCGCCCCCGCGCTCATCCAGTTGCTGAGCGGTCTTCTGCTTCTGCTGATCGGCGCAGAATTATCGGTGCGCGCCGCCGTGCGCCTGGCCTCGATCCTCAGGATTCGGCCGCTGATCATCGGCCTGACCGTGGTTGCACTGGGCAGCAGCGCACCGCAGATGGCCGTCAGCCTGCAAGCCGCGTATTCCGACAGCACCGACATTGCCGTAGGCAGCGTCATCGGCAGCAATATCTTCAATGTGCTGGTGATTCTGGGCCTGTGTGCCCTGATCATTCCGTTGCGGGTCGCCCGTCAGGTGCTGCGCATCGACATCCCGTTGATGATCGGAGCCAGTCTGCTGGTCATCGGTCTGTCGTGGAATGGCGAGTTCAGCAAGCTCGACGGGGGATTGCTGCTGGGCGCGATGCTGGGCTGTCTGTTTATCGTGCTGCGCCAGGCTGGAGGCGCACGTCATGGACACACCCACAGCAAGGAAAAACCCCGCACCCTGACCTGCATTGCCCTGCTGGCCTGCGGCCTGCTGTCGCTGGCGTTCGGCGGTCATCTGCTGGTGGATGCTGCGGTGGTGATCGCAATCAATCTGGGGCTTTCAGAGCGCATCATCGGCCTGACACTGATGGCCATCGTTACGTCCCTGCCTGCCCTGATGACGTCCCTGATCGCGGCCTTGCGCGGCGAGCGGGATATTGCGGTGGGCAACGTGATTGGCAGCAATCTGTTCAATCTGCTGGGCGTTCTGGGCGTGACCGCGCTGATCTCACCCGTGCCGTTGTCGATATCTCCCAATGCGCTGGTGTTCGACCTGCCGATCATGCTCGGCGTCGCCGTGCTCTGCCTGCCGCTGTTTTACGCCGGTTATCGCATCACCCGCTTCGAAGGGCTGTTGCTGCTGGCGCTGTACCTGACCTACGGGCTGCATATCGTGTCGTTCAGTACCGGCATGCTGCTGGCCGAAAGGCTTGAGCACCTGATGATCCAGTTCATCCTGCCACTGCTGGGTATCGCGGTAGCCTTTGGCATTGTGAAGGCCTGGCGGCGTCAGCATTGACAGCCGATCAGATCCAGCCGCCCCACTGCAACAGGAAGATCCCGATATTGGTCGTCACAGCCGCAGCCAGCGTGGTGATAACGATGATCGCGGCGGCCAGCTCGTAATTGCCGTTGGCAGTACGGGCCATGATGTAACTGGCTGCTGCCGTCGGGCTGCCGAAATACAGAAACAGAATCCCCAGCTCCGCACCGCGAAAGCCCACCAGCCATGCTGCAAAAGTGCAGATCAGTGGCAGCCAGACCATTTTCACCATACTCGCACTGATCGCCAGCGCGCCGCTTTTGCGCAAGGACGCCAGCGACAGCGTACCGCCGATACAGATCAGCGCCAGCGGCAAGGTCATCTGCGCCAGGTAACTACCGGACGTCTCCAGCCATTTGGGCAGGCCGATACCGAAATAGGCGAAAGGTGAAGCGCCGATGACACTGATGATCAGCGGATTGGCCAGCACACTCTTGAAGATGCTCCACGGATCGGACTTGATCACCGGGCTGTAGACCGCCAGCACAATGGTCGAAAGCGCGTTGTAAAACACAATCACCAGAGCAGCGAGAATCGCTCCCAGCGAAATACCGTATGCCCCATACATGCTGGCGGCCAAAGCCAGGCCCACCACACCATTGTTGCCGCGAAACGCCCCCTGGACATATACGCCCCGATCCTCCCTGGGGCAACGCCAGATCGCCCAGCCCCAGGTGGCCGCGAAACTCAACACGGTCGCAACGCTGAAAAAAATCAGCAGTCCGGGCTGCAGCGCTTCGTTCAGGTTGGCGTGAATGATCCCCAGAAACAACAGCGCCGGCATGGTGACGTTGAACACCAGCCCCGACGCCACGACGATGAAGCCATCATTGATCGCATGGATGCGCTTGAGGAGCACGCCCAGAAACAGCATGGCAAATACAGGCGCGGTAATGTTCAGGGTTTCAAGAAAAATAGCCAGCATGCCGCAGACCTGATCCCGTCATTAGGTCCCGTCATCATAAGCCAGCAGGGAGTGAAGGTGTTGCAGGGAATTTCAGTTCCTGGTTTTCCAGGCACATTGTGGGAAGGGGCCTTGGCCGCGACGACTTTCATGACGGCAACACATTTTCAGGGCCATCAATTGAAGTCGCGGCCAAGGCCCTTCCCACAAAATGCACATGACACGAAAAACTAAACCGCAGGCTGCAACTTGCGCTCAAACACTGACACACCATCCAGATCCCGCAGGGTTACGGTCATTTCTGCGGTCTGTCCATCGATGTTCACTTCCCCGAAGAACTGGAAGCCCGCAAAAGGTGAGGTGTTCTGGGCCGGCGGGGCTTTCTGGAAGACCAGTTCCGGGCCGAAGGTCTTGTCCAGCGGGTTGGGGCCGAAGCTTCCTGCATTGAGCGGCCCGGCCACAAACTCCCAGAACGGGTCGAAATCCTGGAACACTGCAAGCTCCGGTTGATAGTGATGGGCAGCGCAATAATGCACATCGGCAGTCAGCCATACGCAATCGCGGATCTGTTGTGCCCGCATGAACGCCAGCAGCTCGGCCACTTCCAGTTCGCGCCCCAGGACCGGGCCATCGTTACCGTTGGCGATGGCTTCCCAGCGCCCCACACCGGGGCTGACTTCGCCGTCCGGGACACCAAGACCAATGGGCATGTCGGCTGCGATGACTTTCCACTGCGCATTCGAAGCCTTGAGCTCGCGTTTGAGCCAGTCCAGTTGCTCACGGCCCAGAAAGGCCGTGGTCGGCCCCGGCTTGTCGGCCAGGTTGGCGTCATTGCCATCGCGATAGCTGCGCATGTCCAGCACGAACACATCGAGCATCGGGCCATAAGGGATCTTGCGGTAGATGCGCCCGCCGTTATCGGCCTGCTGCAAACGCATGGGCGCGTATTCCAGAAAGGCCTGCCGCCCGCGAGCCGACAGCAACTGGATGTCCTTGACCTTGTAACGATCATCCAGCTGTTTGCTGGGCGACCAGTTGTTGGTGACCTCGTGATCGTCCCATTGCCAGATCTGCGGCACCTCGGCGTTGAAGCGGCGCAGATTCTCGTCCATCAGGTTGTAGCGGTAGTTGCCACGGTATTCGTCCAGCGTCTCGGCAACCTTGCTTTTCGCTTCGCTGATGATGTTGCGCCAGATACGCCCGCCTTCGGTGGTGATCTGCGCCGGGATCGGACCATCGGCGTAAATGGTATCGCCGCTGTGGATAAAGAAGTCAGGCAGGCGCAGGCGCATGGCTTCGTAGATACGCATGCCGCCAATGTCCGGGTTGATGCCAAAGCCTTGGCCGACGGTGTCGCCACTCCACACAAAACGGATGTCGCGACGCTGTTGCGGCATGCTGCGCAGATGACCGAACCAGGGCTCGCTGGCAACACCCGACTGGGCATCCTCGAAATGCACACGGTAGAAAATCGCCTGGTCCACAGGCAGACCGCTCAGCTCGACCCGGGCGGTGAAATCCGTCTGCTGATCGGCCAGCGCCGACACCAGCCGGCGCGGATTGGGGAACATGCTGCGGGTGTCCCATTCGACCACCATGCGCGAAGGGCGGTCGCTGCGGCTCCAGACCATCGCCCGATCACCCAGCAGATCCCCGGACTGCACACCCTCGGTCATCTTCGGGCGATCCTGCACCGAGGCAATGACTGCCGGTGCCAGACCCGGCAACAGAAAACCGGCTCCGACAGCCTGAATCACCCGACGGCGCTTGAGATCGAACTGGCTCATGGTTAACCCCTTTCAAGATGCGAAAGGGGAAACCTAGCAGGCCAATGTTGGAGAGATATGACAACCCGCAGCCAAGTGTCAGGCGGTGGCTTTTGCCAGTTCCATCTCTACCGCTTCAGGCCGTTTGAGCACTGCGTAGATCACACCGGTCGCCACGCTGCCCACGACAATGGCCAGCAGATACAGCAACGCATGGTTGATCGCGTTGGGGATCAGCATCACGAACAGACCACCGTGAGGCGCCATCAGTTTGCAGCCGAAGTACATCGACAGCGCGCCGGTCAGCGCACCACCAATCACGCTGGCCGGAATCACCCGCAACGGGTCCTTGGCGGCAAAAGGAATCGCGCCTTCGGAAATGAAACACAGTCCCAGTACGAACGCGGCCTTGCCGGCCTCGCGCTCGCTCTGCGCGAACTTGCGGCGCGCCAGGATCGTGGCGATGCCCATACCGATGGGCGGCACCATACCGGCAGCCATCGCAGCCGCCATGGGTGCATAGCTCTGGGACGCCAGCAGACCTACGGAAAACGCATAGGAAGCCTTGTTGATCGGCCCGCCCAGATCCACGCACATCATCGCGCCCAGCAGCACACCCAGCAGAATCGCATTGGTGGTGCCCATGCTGTCCAGGAAGGTGGTCAGGCTGGCGAGCATGCCCGCAACCGGCTGGCCCACCACATAGATCATGATCAGGCCGGTAAACAGGCTCGACAGCAACGGGATGATAAGAATCGGCTTGAGCGCTTCGACACTGGCCGGCAGGCGGGCGTAGCGGTTGATCAGCAACGCGCTGTAACCCGCCAGGAAACCGGCCACGATACCGCCGATGAAACCCGCGCCCAGCGTACTGGCCAGCAAGCCGCCGATCATGCCCGGTGCCAGACCCGGACGGTCGGCGATGGAGTAAGCGATGTAACCTGCGAGCAACGGCACCATCAGCTTGAATGCCGACTCGCCGCCGATCTTCATCAGCGCCGCTGCCAGAGTGCCCTCTTGCTCATAAGCCTTGATGCCGAACACGAACGACAACGCAATCAGCAGACCGCCCGCGACCACCATCGGCAGCATGAACGACACACCGGTCAACAAGTGCTTGTAGACGCCGGTCCCTTCTTTTCTGGAAGGCGACTTGGCCACTTCATCCACCGACTCGACCTGCCCCTCGGCCAGGGCTTTTTTCAGGGTTGCGTCGGAATGCTTGAGGGCAATGCCGGTGCCGCAGCGGTAGATTTTCTTGCCCGCAAAGCGGTCGGTATTGACTTCGATATCCGTCGCCAGCAGCACCACGTCGGCATCGGCAATCGCCTGCGGACTGAGCGGATTGCGCGCCCCGACCGAACCCTGGGTTTCCACTTGCAGGTCGTAATTCAGACGCTTGGCAGCCTGTTGAATCGCTTCGGCGGCCATGAAGGTGTGTGCAACACCGGTCGGACAAGCGGTGATGGCAACAATGCGCGGCTGGCTGCCGGAGCTGCCGACCGCGACAGCCTCATCGGTCGCAGGCGCAGCATAGACTTGCGCCTCATCGGCAGCATGCTTCAGGAAACCGTCGACATCCTGCAAGGCATGGGCCGGCGTGTCCTGGAACAGGCGCTTGCCGACAAAACGGCTCAGGTCCAGCGGGCCGGTGTTGACCACCAGCACCAGATCGGCCGCTTCGATATCCAGCGCCGAAAGGCACTGTTCGGGCTTGTTCGGATCCACGACTTCGACGCTGGTTTCCCAACCCTGACGCTGGGCTGCCGCATCGAGCAATCGTGCGCTGAGGACGCTGCTGACCTTGCCGTTCGGGCAGGCCGTTACAATGGCTAACTTCATCACGATCCTCTCTTATTGTTCTGTCAGGCTGCGTACAGTGACGCCGCTTTCAAGTCGTTTGAGTCGGGCGGCATCGGTAATGCCGAAACCGATCTGGGTCACTGCCATGGCGGCAATCGCGGTCGCCGTGCGCAAGGTTTTCTGAGGCTCATGGCCACCAAGCAGACCGTGAACCATGCCTGCCAACAGAGAATCTCCGGCCCCCACGGTACTGGCGACAGTGACTTTCGGTGGCAGTGAATGCAGCGCTATGCCGGAACTGAACCAGTGCACCCCCTCCGAACCCTGGGAAATCACCACATGCTCGATACCCTGAGCACGCAAGCGGGTCGCCGCTTCGGCCTGGGCAGCGATAGAGATGATCGGTGCATCAAGCGCATCGGCCAGTTCTTCGGTATTGGGCTTGATCAGCCAGGGGCCTGCTGCAAGACCGGCACGCAAGGCCAGGCCGCTGCTGTCCAGCGCCACCTTGAGGCCGAGCCCCTTCAGCATCAGCAAGAGTTTTTGCAGCCATTCGGGAGTGACGCCACGAGGCAGGCTACCGGCGACCACCACGGCATCGAAGCCAGGTGCAATCTGCTCGACCCTGGCAAACAGAGCGTGCTGGGCCGCTTCGCTGACCTGTGGGCCCGGACCGTTCAAGTCGGTGATGCGCCCGCTGCCTTCGGCCAGTTTGATGTTGCTGCGGGTTTCGCCCGGCACACGCACGAATTCGTCGACAAAACCGCGACGGGTAAACAGGGACTCGAACGGCTGCTGATTATCGATGCCGAGAAAACCGGCCACGGTCAGTTCATGCCCCAGATCAGCCAGGACTTGAGCCACGTTCAGCCCCTTGCCGGCCGCATGGCTGAGCATGGCGTCACTGCGATTGACCTGCCCGAGCTCCAGTTGACCCAACTGCACAGTCAGGTCCAGCGCCGGGTTCATGGTCAGGGTAAGAATCTTCGCCATTACAAAGCCTCCACCAGCGCACGCACTTCGGCTGCGCTGCCTGCAGTCAGCGCCTGTTGCGCCAGTTGCTGAGCGGTGCTCAGTTCCAGTTCACGCACACACGCCTTGACCTCGCCAATGCTGCGCGCCGAAACACTCAGCTCATCCACACCCAGCCCGACCAGTACCGGCACCGCCAGCGGGTCCGCCGCCAGCTCGCCACACACACCGACCCACTTGCCGTTGGCATGGGCGGCCCGCACGGTCATGTCGATCAGTTGCAGCACACTCGGGTGCAAGCCGTCCGCCTGGGCGGAAAGGGTCGGATGGCCACGGTCGATGGCCATGGTGTACTGGGTCAGGTCGTTGGTGCCGACGCTGAAGAAATCCACTTCCCTGGCCAGTACCGGGGCCAGCAAGGCAGCCGACGGGACTTCGATCATGATCCCCAGTTGCAGATCGCTGACCGGAATTTCTTCACGCAAACGCTGGGTCATGTCCCGCGCCTGACGCCACTCTTCTACGGTGCCTACCATGGGGAACATGATGCGCAACGGTCCGCTGTCAGCCGAGCGCAGCAAGGCGCGTAACTGGCTTTCCATCACGTCAGGGCGTTGCAGGGTCAGACGAATGCCACGCACGCCGAGGAACGGGTTTTCTTCCTTGTCGATGGGCCAGTAGGGCAACGGTTTGTCACCGCCCACGTCCAGGGTACGAACCACCAGAGGACGACCGCCCAGATCGGTGAGCACACGACGGTATTCGGCTTCCTGAGTCGCTTCGTCCGGCGCCTGGGAATGAGCCATGAACAGCAATTCGGTGCGCAGCAGGCCAATACCTTCGGCACCCTGCTCAACCGCAGCCGGAGTGCCCGTGCTGTCGCCGATGTTGGCGAAGACTTCGACGGCATGACCATCGCGAGTCACTGCGGGCTCCATGCGCGAGGCGGCTGCCGCCTTGAGACGCTGCTCACGGGCATCGCGGTCCTGGACCGCACGCTGCAAGGTCGACTCATCCGGCGCGACAGTCAGCCGCCCCCGCTGGCAATCGAGCAGCAGAACGGTGCCCGACTTGAGTTGCAAGACCTCATCACCAGCCCCCACCAACGCCGGAATACCCAGGGCCCGCGCCACGATAGCGCTGTGCGCCGTTGCGCCCCCCCGGGCGGTCAGAATGCCCGCGACGTGCGCCGGGTCCAGTCGCGCCACATCGGACGGGCCGACTTCGTCCATCACCAGAATGTAAGGCTCATCGGGAGCAGCAACGGTTTCGACACCACAGATTTGCGCCAGCACACGACGCCCCACATCACGCAGGTCCGCAGCACGCTCGGCCAGCAGAACATCATTCAACTGTTCCTGCTGGGAAGCGGCGGCATCGATCACCCCGGCCCAGGCAGCAGCGGCGCTTTCGCCCTTGTTCAGGCGCAGCTCGGTCTCGCTGCCCAGCTCCGGGTCATCGAGCATTTCCTGGTGGGTGATGAAGATTTCGCGGATGGCCTTGGCCTTGCTGCGCTGGATCAGGCTTTCGATATCCTGACGCACCTCGGCCAGAGCCTGTTGCAGACGCGCCCGCTCAGCAGCCACCGATTCGCCCTGCTGCGGATAATCGAAGGCTTGCAATACTTGAACATGAGCAGGTCCGATGGCAATGCCCGGTGAGGCCGACACCGCTTGCAGCACGGCACCCTCGCCGGGCGCAGCCACAGCCTTGGCCACCGCAGCTTTTTGGGGAGCGGCCTGCGGCTCGGTCGCGACCGGCAGTGGCTCGACCTCCTCACCAAGACCTTGTTCCACAGCCGCCAGCAAGGCAGGCAAAGCGTCTTGCGCAATACTCGGCTCGGCAATGAATTCCAGCGTCTGCCCGCGACGGGCACCGAGGCTGAGCAGCTTGCTCAGGCTCTTGGCCGACACTGCGGTTTCGCCGCTTTCCACCACGCGCACACGAATCTCGCCTTCAAATTCCTTGGCCAGTTGCGCCAGCACCTTGGCCGGACGGGCATGCAAGCCATGAGCATTGGCCAGAGCAATCTGCCGGGTCGGCCACTCGTCTGGCAGCTCACCGCCCAGGGCTTGCAGGATGACGCGGCTGTTGGTGGCATGGCCCAGTTCGTGGCCACGGCCTTCGATCAACAGCGAGCACAGACGCTCAAGCAGTGTCTGATGAGCTTCCCCGAGGCTGGCCAGACAGAACAGTCCAGTCAGTGGTTGGCCCAGATAGCGCAGGGGTTTGTCCGGTGTCACGAAGGCCAGGCCAGGGCGCTTGACCGTCTGCTCGCTGTGCAGCCACCACAGGCCATCGCCCAGCGACAGCGCTTCGACCTGCTGGAGGATCGCGGCAAAGCCGTTGTTTACACAATCGGCCCGGCGCAGCAGGCGAGCCCCGCGCCAGACCAGTTCTTCAAAATCGTCGGCCGATACGCCGAGGCTGATCATCTGGGCATCGAGGGCCAGCTCCTGAGGCGCGCCCTGCAAGAGCCGCAGCAGGTCTTCCGGGGTTTTCGCCTCGCGCAGGGCATGGCCCAGATCCGCCTCGCCCAGTGCGCGGGTCAGTAATTGCAGCAACCGCAGGTGTTCATCCGATTTGGCCGCAATGCCGATGGCCAGGTAAACAATTTGCCCGTCGCCCCAATCCACGCCTTCAGGGAACTGCATCAGGCGCACGCCGGTACTGAATACCAGATCGCGGGTTTCAGGGGTGCCGTGGGGAATTGCGATGCCCTGGCCAAGAAAGGTAGAGCCTTGCTGCTCGCGACTCATCAGCCCGTTGAGGTAACCCTCGGCAACCAGACCGTCAGCGACCAGATGGTCGGCGATCAGTTGCAACGCGCCCGACTTATCCACAGCTGTGCGGCCCATGGATATTTGCTCCAGAGAAAGTTCGAGCATGTCCTGACTCCTGTGCAGCGCCGTAGCGCCACCTGATTCTTGTTTTAATGACGATCATCAGTGATCGACAGCCTGGAAGACGAAAGTGCTGCCTGTCGGATTGCACTTTCATCCTGATTTGCAGCAAATATCAGCTTGCTGAATCGTTTAATCTAGAATTGCACGGCACGTTACTCGATTATGGACTCGCGTTGAAGCCCAGCCGGTCCGATAGCTGTAGGAGACGTCTCAAAATACACCGAGCACTTGGGGGTCCCCTATGGTCTGGTGTAAAGATGCTCCGCATTCAGCGAAACTCCTCGTTGATACGAGACAACCACGAAAAGGAACTTTTCGCGTGAAACTCAGCGATATTGCGCGCCTGGCAGGCGTTTCCGTCACCACAGCCAGTTACGTAATCAATGGCAAGGCCGAACAGCAACGCATCAGCCCCGCGACCGTCGAGCGTGTGAAGGCGGTGGTCGAACAGCATGACTTCCGCCCCAATCCTCAAGCTGCGGGCCTGCGTACCCGTCACAGCCGCACTCTGGGCTTCATCCTGCCGGATCTGGAAAACCCCAGTTACGCCCGTATCGCCAAACTGCTGGAGCAAGGCGCACGCGCCCGCGGCTATCAGTTGCTGATCGCCAGTTCCGACGACGATCCCGCCAGCGAACTGCAACTGCTGCAGGTATTCCGTGCCCGCCGCTGCGATGCCTTGCTGGTCGCCAGTTGCCTGCCCTCCAACAACGACAGTTACCGCGAACTGCAGAACAAAGGCCTGCCGATCATCGCCATTGACCGGGAAATGAACGCCGATTTCTTCTGCTCGGTGGTCAGCGACGACCACGACGCCAGCCTGCAACTGACCCGCAGCCTGTTACAAACGCATCCCGAACATATCGCCCTGCTGGGCGCGCGGCCTGAACTGAGCGTCAGCCAGTCGCGGGCAGAGGGTTTCCGGCATGCGCTCGATGGCTTTACCGGCACGACCACCATCGAACATGGCGAAGCTTTCAGTCGCGAGTGTGGCCAGCGCCTGATGAGCGACATGCTGCAACGCCTGGGACATTTGCCCGATGCACTGATCACAACGTCCTACGTGTTGCTGCAAGGTGTTTTCGATGTGCTGCAAAGCCAGGACCTCAACCCTGCGCAATTGCACCTGGGCACTTTCGGTGACACCCAGTTGCTGGACTTCCTGCCGCTGCCGGTCAATGCCATGGCACAGCAGCATCAGTTGATTGCCGAAAAGGCCCTGCAACTGGCACTGGATGCCATCGAAAACGATCAGTACGAACCCGGCGTACATGCCATCGTACGGACCTTCAAGCAGCGCATTCACGAGAGCTGACCGGGCATGCTGATCGATACCCACACTCACCTGGACTTCCCGGATTTCGACGCCGATCGTGCGCAGGTACTCGACAACTGCCGCGCACTTGGCGTGGAGCGCATGGTGGTTCTGGGGGTTTATCAACGTAACTGGCAACGGTTATGGGACCTGACCCTGGAGCATCCGTCGCTGTATGCAGCATTCGGCCTGCACCCGATCTATATCGACGAGCATCGCCCCGAGCACCTGACCGAGCTGGGCGACTGGCTGAGTCGCCTCAAAGGCCATCCTCAGCTGTGCGCCGTGGGCGAGATCGGGCTGGATTACTACGTCGAAAACCCGGACCGCCAGAGCCAGCAGCAGGTCTTCGAGGCACAACTGCAACTGGCGGCCGACTTCGATCTACCGGCTCTGCTGCATGTACGACGCAGCCACGCGGATGTGATTGCGACACTCAAGCGCCACAAGCTCAGGCGCAGCGGGATCATTCATGCGTTTGCCGGCAGTCGGGAAGAGGCTCGGGAGTACATGAAGCTGGGGTTCAAGCTCGGACTTGGCGGTGCCGCGACCTGGCCACAGGCGCTACGCATGCACCGGGTCATCGCCGAACTGCCGCTGGAAAGCATCGTCCTGGAAACCGACTCGCCGGACATGGCTCCGGCGATGTACTCCAATCAGCGCAACAGTCCGCAGCATTTGCCGGAGATAGCCAAGGCACTGGCCGGGCTGTTGAAGGTCAGCCCCGAACGCTTGGCGCAGGTGAGCACCCGCAATGCCTGTGAACTGTTCGGGTGGCCTGTTCGCGAATGAATGGGCTCCCAATACAGATCAGATCAACAGTGTCCACAGCGCAAAACCCGCATACCAGACGATGGCGGCACGTATCAGCAGCTCCCAGAGCAGATCGAGGCTGGTCACGCCATCGGCTCCCATGACAGGTGCCGGGACTTCGCTGGCGACCCGGCCGATGCGGGCAATCAGTTGCGCAGCGCTGATGTTCCAGTTGAGCAATTCATGCAGCATCACCCGGCTGACCGCAACGAAGTTGCCCACCAGCGCGAAACTCGCCGCCAGCAGCCTGACAGGTATCCAGTCGAAGGCATGACGCAATTGCGTCGCCCGCTCCACCAGCGCCGGAGTCTTGCCGTTTTCGGCCGCCAGGGCCAGCAAGCGATAAGCCAGCGCCGCAACCGGTCCCAGCAGGAAGTACCAGAAAATCACCACGAAGAAGCTCTGATAGGCCTGCCAGAGCATGTAACTCTGAACGCCTTCCAGCAGTTGCTCGCTGTTGTCGGCCAGCACGCCCATGTCTCTTTCGGCCACATGCACGGCAGCCTGTTCATCGCCACGCCGGCAGGCATCGCGAAAGGGTCCGAGTGCAGCCAGCAGGTCGCCACGGCCAAGGCTGTAGATCAGCACCAGAAGATGAAGCGGCAGCGCCAGCCAGCCGTAGGCCACCGAGCCGACGATGGTCAGTGCCAGATGCAGTATCAGAAGCGGCAGCAGGATCAGCAGAGCCAGCATGACCCAGGGACGAGAAGCGGTTCGCGGACTTGACTCGAGCCTGGCCAGTTCCTTCAGCCATGGCCCGTCACGTTGTACACGCTGACGCAGCGCCGAAAACTTTTCGACCCAGACTGCCAGCAGCAACACCAGAAAACTCATCGCTTGATCCTCACTTCAGTCCTGCAAGGCGGCTTTAAAACGAGCCCAGTCGAAACATGGCCCCGGATCGGTCTTGCGTCCGGGTGCGATATCGCTGTGCCCACAAATGCGCTCGGGCGTGATTGCCACAAATGCCTGACGCAACTGGCGCGTCAGATCGATCAAGGCGGCATATTGCGCATCGGTAAAGGGCTGGTCATCCGTGCCTTCCAGTTCGATACCGATGGAAAAGTCATTACAGGCTTCACGCTCCTGGAAACAGGAAACGCCAGCATGCCATGCCCGGTCAAGACATGAGACGAACTGAGTCACCTCGCCATCACGCTCGATCAGAAAATGCGCTGAGACACGCAGGTCGGCAATGCCTTCGAAATAGGGATGCTCGGTGATATCCAGCCGGTTCTGAAAAAACGCCTGGACCTTGCCCGTCTTGAATTGAGCAGGCGGCAGGCTGATGTTGTGGATCACCAGCAGCGAGATCTCACCCTCGGGTCGCGCATTGAAATTGGGTGACGGGCAATGCCGTACGTTGTCACACCAACCGCTTGCGGGGTCCAACTGCATGAAGGCTCCTTGAAGAACGAGGTCGATGGGCACAAGTATGCCCAAACAGAATCGGAGACAGGAACGAATTCATTCGCGAAGACATTTTTTCAGGCGCTGCACCCAGACAGGAGGGGCACCCTGGCAGGCATCCCCTCCTCCTGCGGGCCTTATGAGCCCTTGAGCTTGCGCAGACTGCTGATCACCGACTCCAGTGCCCGGTCGAACAGCAAGGCATCGTCGAGGATGCGGATGGTGCCGCGACGCAATTCGATGGCCAGCCCCATGCGGGACTTTTCCAGCACCTTCATGCCGGTGCGGTTGACGAACACGTAGCGTCCGGAAGGCTCGACGATAGCCGTGAGTTTGCAACGCAACTTGTTCTCTTCGTCTTCCTGGATCTCGACCCAGTTGCCCACGCGCAGCTTGTCGACCATCTGCAGACCGGCATCGTCGTTGGGCAATTGCAGGACACTTTCATTGCTCAACGGCTCGTCCGGCGCAGTCAGGACGATCTCTTCCATCACGACCATCATGGCCGGGCCTTCGGCAGGCTCAACTTCAGTCAATGCATCTGCACTCTGAAGCTCATCGCCTTGCACGTCCTGCAAGCGGGAGAAGTGCTGGAAAGCCTGCACATGAAGCACTTCCAACTGGCTGAAAAACTCGCTGGTGGCGAATGGGTCAAAGGCGGCGCTGGTCAGCCCCTCGCGCAATGACTTGAGCAGGCCCGGAACCAGTTCGAGCAGCTTCTGCCGCGCTTCCGGGTCTTCGTGCAGTTCAACACTCCAGATCAGGTCGTCCATGGCCTGCAATCCGGCCAGCCACTCGCTCGAACCTTCGCCATGCTTGAGACAGGTCAGCAGCAGTACCTTGCTCCAGGCCTGCTCCAGCAGGCGTACTACCGCTTCGGGCAGGGTTTTGCCCAGCAAGCGCTGGTTGAGTTCATGCTGAACCAACTGACGCGCCAGCTCGGCACGGGTGCGGCCTTCTTCGGCATCACGGGTACGCTGCTCAAGCAGCTCGCTACGGCGGCGCTCGTCGCTGGTGAAGGCCAGGAAGTCAGCCAGCAGTTCGGAGAAAATCGCCGGGTCGTCGACGAAGTCGTTGAGCAGACGCTGCACGATCTGGTCGACACGCATGTACAGCGAGTCGCGCTGATAGTCATCGCGCCCGCCCCAGCCCAGTGCAGCAGTGGCGATTTCGTTGAGCAGGCGGCGGGCCGGATGGCTGCCACGGCTGAAGAAGCTCTTGTCGATCACGGCGACCTTGAGCATCGGAATCTGCAGACGCCCGATCAGCGCCCGCAGCGAATGCGGCAGGTTGCGGTCATCGAGAATGAATTCGAACAGCATGGCGATCAGGTTGATCACATCCTCATCGCCGGCACCGACACTGCGAGATTTACCGCTCTTGACGCTGACACGGGTCAGCAGTTGCTCGAGCTGGTTACGCAGATCGAAATCTTCGGGGGCATCCGAGGTCGGCACATATTGCTGCAGATGCGAAAGCAGACGCAGCAGGTCCTTGCTGGAGATGGGGCGCACCTCAGAGCTCGGGCCATGACGCGGAGTCAGGTTGCCGCGCACTTGCAGCAAGAGCTCCTGCAGCGCCGAAAACACTTCGAGCACCCCCTTGTCGAGCTTGTCCGCCGCCTGCGCCAGTGCCGGATCGGACAGTTCGCTGGGCCGCGCCCTGGGAGCAGGCCGGTCGGAAGAGCGACGGGCAGGCAAGGCTTTCATTTCGGGCAGGATGCCGGTGGCGATCAACAACTGGTTGGCTTCGCCATACAGGTGATCGATGTTGGTCAGGATGTATTTCTCGAACAGCTTGAGAACGATCAGCTTGACCTTGATCTCGACCCCCAGGCTGCGCTTGGCCTGCAGGAAGAAGTTGCACAGCATTGCCGGCCCCATGGGGTTGGTGTCGACAGTGATCGGCTGGGGAATCAGCTCGTTCAGGCGCGCCGTCAGCTGGCTCAGGGCAACGCCATCGCGGCTAATGACCTTGGCGACCATCGAATCGACGGCTACGGTTTTTTCCAGCTCGTCGTTAGGCACAAGCGACAGCTTGTCGAACGCGACCGCTGCCGGCAGCACGGGCTCGGTGATCTGGTACTGGCCCAGCGCCAGGAAAGATTCGTAGAACTTGTCGAGAAACGCCCGCTCGATGCTTTTGCGCTTGAGGCGCAAATCGCGCATGGCCTCGAAAAACAGGTTCTGGTCAGTATTACTGACAGCGCGGTCGGCCATCTCGAACAGGGTGTCGTCAGCGTTGTCGAACAGCGCCTGCAAGGCATCCTTGAGCTGCTGTGCGGCTTTATCACGCACCTGCAACAACACGACGGGCAGCCGGGCCAAAGGCGTACTTGTACCCTGGGCAGGAATTCCCTTGCTCAACGGCACAACGTTTTCGTCGTTTTGCATCAAACCCCCAGACAGGAAACGGCTTTAATCCCATCACAAACGCGGTTTGCAACCTTCGCCTGTGAAGCGATCCCCATGGTCTTCGCGCTACGTCAAAGCTATGACGTCAAATACAAGTCGGATTATCTTTCAAAACTTGTACGGAACGCCAGCGAAGTATTGCGCCTTGTAACAAGCGCATTACAGATCAGGGGATGTGCAGCGATAGACAACGCCAATCGACATATATCGCAAAGGAATTTACAAAACCGACCAACAGCACACTTTGCGGACAGGACAAGCCGGACAGGTGGGTTACGAAGGTGCGGTGCCTTATACTCCTGCGACTTTGTTAGTGGAGCCTGCTATGCCGAATTTACGACTCGCCGACCTGACAGCCGAAATAGAAGCCAATGTGCGGCGTGCATTGCTCGAAGACGTCGGCAGTGGCGATATCACCGCTCAATTGATTCCGCAGGAGCGGCTGGCCAAGGCCACCATCATTTCTCGCGACGCCGCCGTGATCGCGGGTACGGCATGGGTCGATACGGTTTTTCGTCAACTCGATCCACGGGTTGCGGTGCACTGGCAAGTGGCCGATGGCGACCGGGTCAGCCCCAATCAGGCGCTGTTTCATCTGGAAGGTCCGGCCCGCTCGCTGCTGACGGGCGAGCGCAGCGCGCTCAATTTCCTGCAACTGCTTTCAGGCGTCGCCACCCGTGCGCAGCACTATGCCGACATGGTGAGCGATACTCAGGTCAAACTGCTCGACACCCGCAAGACTCTGCCCGGCCTGCGTCTGGCGCAGAAATATGCCGTAACCTGTGGCGGCTGCCATAACCATCGCATCGGTCTGTACGATGCCTTCCTGATCAAGGAAAACCACATTGCTGCCTGCGGCGGCATTGCCCAGGCCGTGGCCGCCGCGCACAAGATCGCCCCCGGCAAGCCGGTGGAAGTCGAAGTGGAAAGCCTGAACGAACTCAAACAGGCGCTCGAAGCCGGTGCCGATATCATCATGCTCGACGAATTGAGCCTGGATGACATGCGCGAGGCAGTCCGTCTGACAGCAGGACGCGCCAAACTCGAAGCCAGCGGCGGTATCAATGACGACACCTTGCGAGTGATTGCCGAAACCGGCGTCGACTATATCTCCATTGGCGCGATGACCAAGGATGTGAAAGCGGTGGACCTGTCCATGCGCTTGAGTCTCTGACCTGCACACAACTCGAGAGAGAGGAGCCGTCATCTTGGAACAATGGTTCGTAGTGAATGCGGGCAAGCAGCTCGGCCCCATGGACGCAGCAGCGGCCCGACTTATCGCTCGCGAAGCGCCGGGCGCATGGTGCTGGAAACAAGGCATGCCGGACTGGCAGCCGATTTATCAGGTCCAGGAAGTTCGGGCCATGAAGAAGGATGGCGTCACGCCCTTCCCGGACCCGACGCCCGACATGATCCAGCCCCGGCCAGCGGCCCTGCCCGCCCATGCTGCTCCTGCTCCAACACCTGCACCAGCAGTTGCATCGGCCAGCAGACGACCTTCGTTCACTCCCGACCCAGGCACTTCAAGCGGGTTTGGCTCCGGGCAAGCCACCGATGGCGTGGACTTCAAGCTCTACGGCAGCGAAACGCAGTTCGTCGAACTGGAACTGGACCGTGGCGAAAGCGCCGTGGCCGAGGCCGGTTCGATGATGTACAAGACCTGCGACGTGCAGATGGAAACCATCTTTGGCGATGGCAGCAGCCAGTCTTCAGGGCTGCTGGGTTCGCTCTTCGGCGCGGGCAAGCGCATGCTCACCGGTGAAAGCCTGTTCACCACCGTGTTCTCGCAACAAGGCTCCGGCAAGGGTCGCGTCGCATTCGCCGCGCCCTACCCCGGCACCATCCTGCCCCTGCACCTGCGCGACTTCGGCGGCAAGCTGATCTGTCAGAAGGACAGTTTCCTGGCCGGAGCCAAAGGCGTTTCCATCGGTATCCAGCTCCAGAAGAAAATCCTCACCGGCCTGTTTGGCGGCGAGGGTTTCGTGCTGCAGAAGCTGGAGGGTGACGGCTGGGTTTTTGTGCACATGGGCGGTACCGTGCGCAAGATCGAGCTGGCGGCAGGCGAATCTCTGGATGTGGATACCGGGTGCCTGGCAGCCATGACCCAAAGCGTCGATTACGACATCCGCATGGTCGGCGGTATCAAATCGATGCTGTTTGGCGGTGAAGGCGTGTTCTTCGCAAAACTGACAGGCCCCGGCACGGTATGGCTGCAAAGCCTGCCTTTCTCGCGCCTGGCCGGACGCATGCTGGCGGCCAGCCCTGCCGGAGTGGCACGCAGCGAGCGCTGAACAATCCCGGGGCCGCAGGCAGCCCCCGAATGCACAAGGAAGAGACATGCAAATCACTCAAGGCCAGCGAATCCCGCTTTCCAGCCTGATTCAAGGCTCGGATCTCACCCTATCCATCGACATCAAGTCCGCCCATGTGATCGATTACGTCTGCTTCGGTGTTGATGCCCAAGGCAAGCTGTCGGATGACCGCTACATGATTTTCTTCAACCAGCCCGCCAGCCCTTGCAACAGAGTCAGGCAGATCAACGGCGGCGACTTTCAGATTGCCCTCGCCGGGCTGCCCGCCTCCATAGACCGGCTGGTGTTCACGGCGTCCATCGATGGCATCGGGGCAATGAGCGACATCCAGGCCAGCCATTTCAGCATCAAGGATGCCGGGCGCGAAGTCGCTCGCGGCGAGTTCTCTGGCGCAACCTTCGCTGCCGAGAAAGCCATCATGGTCACTGAGCTCTATCGCAAGAACGGTGAATGGCGCATCGCATCCAACCTGCAGGGTTATAACGCCGGACTGGATGCTCTGGTGGTGCACTTCGGTGGCGAAATCGCCGAAGCTCCCGCGCCAGCTCCAACAAGGGTGTCGCTGGAGAAGAAAATCGCTGAAGCAGCCCCACAACTGGTCAGCCTGGCGAAAAAAGCTCAGGTCAGCCTGGAGAAAGCCAGACTGACCGACACCAAGGCTCGTGTCGGCCTGGTACTGGATGCTTCCGGCTCCATGAATGCGCAATACAGTCGCGGCCACGTACAGGAAGTGGTCAACCGTCTGATCCCGTTGGCAGTGCATTTCGATGATGACGGCGCACTGGATTGCTGGGCTTTCGGGGCCCAGCCTTGCCAGTTGTCGTCGGTGTCGCTGGGCAACTTCAAGGACTTCATTCAGACCGACAACGGTGGCTGGAAGAACTGGGAGCTGGGTGCAAGGGTCAATGACGAGCCCAAGGCCATGCGCATGGTCATTGACTACTACAAGCAATCAGGCGACCGGACACCGATCTACATTCTGTTCATCAGCGATGGCGGTGTTCATCAGAACAGGGAAATCACTCGGCTGATGACCGAAGCGGCGAAACTGCCGATCTTCTGGCAATTCGTCGGCCTGGGCGGACGCGGCTATGGAATTCTTGAAAAGCTCGACGACATGACCGGACGGGTTGTGGATAACTGCAATTTCTTTGCTCTGGACCAACTGGATGAGGTCCCGGAAGAGAAGCTTTACGACTTGCTGATGGAAGAGTTTCCAGACTGGCTCAAGGCAGCCAAGGGTGCGGGAATTCTGTAGTTTTTAGCCCGATCTATCGCTTGTGGGAGGGGCCTTGGCCGCGACGACCCGCTTACAGGCAATACATTTTCAGTACCTTCACACTGGCTGTCGCGGCCAAGGCCCCCCCACGGATTGTGACCCTGCCACCAGTTTCCACCATAGGCCCCTTCCACAAATAAAAAACCCCGCCATCGCTGGCGGGGTTTTCATGACGCTGACCGGGTTTAGCCGATCGATACGCCGTGTGCTTCTGCCAGTGGCTTCAGGCCGCCTGCGAAGCCCTGGCCGATGGCCTTGAACTTGAACTCGTCGCCATGGCGATACAGCTCGCCGAAGATCATCGCGGTTTCAGTCGATGCATCTTCCGACAGGTCGTAACGAGCGATTTCCTTGCCGTCTGCCTTGTTCAGAACACGGATGTAGGCGTTGGCCACTTGACCGAAGCTTTGCTTGCGCTCGTCGGCCGAGTGGATGGTCACGCCGAAAACCAGCTTCTTCACGGCAGCGTTCAGGCTTGGCAGCTTGACCAGTACAGACTCGTCGTCGCCGTCGCCAGCGCCGGAGCGGTTGTCGCCCAGGTGCTCGACCGAACCGTCAGCCGACTTCTTGTTGTTGTAGAAAATGAAGCCGCTGTCGTCCAGCACCTTGCCGTTCTCGCCCACGATGAAAACGGAAGCATCCAGGTCGAATTCGGTGCCGTCGGTGACACGCGGGTCCCAACCCAGGCCGATGGTGACTTCGGTCAGGCCAGGGGCCTCTTTGGACAGGGAAACGTTACCGCCTTTACTCAGACTTACAGCCATTTGCGTAATCCTTTTCTAAAAGAAGTAGTAAGGGTAGGAATCAGAAATTCATACCGTGAGCGTTGGCAACAGCCTTCAGGCCACCTGCGTAACCCTGGCCTACGGCGCGGAATTTCCACTCACCGTTATTGCGATACAGCTCGGCGAAGATCATCGCGGTTTCGGTCGAAGCGTCTTCGGCCAGATCGTAGCGAACGATTTCAGAGCCGGACTTCTCGTTCACGACGCGGATGAAAGAACCACCCACCTGACCGAAGTTCTGCTTGCGGCTGTCGGCCTCGTGAATGGTCACGACGAATACGATTTTCTCGACATCGGCAGGCACGCGGGTCAGATCGACCTTCACGACTTCATCATCACCGTCGCCAGCGCCGGTACGGTTGTCACCGGCATGCTCCACGGAGCCATCGGCGCTCTTGAGCTGGTTGTAGAAAATGAAGTCGGCTTCGCTGCGGACTTTACCATTGGCACCCAGCAGGAATGCGCTGGCGTCCAGGTCAAACTCCTGGCCGTCAGTGGCGCGCGGGTCCCAGCCCAGGCCGATCAATACATTGGTCAAGGTCGGGTCGGTTTTGGACAGCGAAAGGTTGCCACCTTTTTGCAGAGTCAAAGCCATGATTCGTTTATCTCCTTTTTCCAGTGTTTACGCTTTTTCTTCAGCCGACTCGTCTTTTCCCGGGAAGAGCAGGCTAGCGACAATACCGATGACCAACACCACCATCACAACCAGCAGACTGGTGTTGGCGCTGATGCTGTATCCATGATGGAACAAGTGGTCGGTTGCGTTCAGACCCAGCTTGATTGCGATGAAGAACAGCAGCGCGATGACCGCTTTCTCCAGGTGAACCAGATAGCGCTTCAGGGCTTCCAGTACGAAGTACAGGGTACGCAGGCCCAGGATTGCGAACAGCATGGCCGAGAATACGATCAGCGGCTCACGGCTCACGGCGATGATGGCCGGCACGGAGTCGAAGGCGAACAGTACGTCGGAGATTTCAGCCACGACCAGACACAGGAACAGAGGAGTCGCGAAGATCGCGCCCTTGGCAGCCAGGGTGATACCGCTGTTCTCTGGCTTCTTGATCTCTTCTTCCAGGACTGCGCGTCTTACGAAGAAGTTGTTGCCGTGCAGTTTCGGCCATACCGGGAACAGTTTCTTGGCAAAGCGATAGGCCATGTGCTGGGAGTAGTCGATTTCTTCGTCGTCGTCATCGCCAGCCCGGAGCATCATGATTGCAGTCCAGGCAACGATTACCGCGAACACCACTTCGACCCACGGGCCCAGAGCCAGAAGGCCTGTACCGATGGCGACGAAAATGCCGCGGAATACGATGGCACCGATGATGCCCCAGTACAGAACGCGATGGCGCAGGCCATCAGGAATCTTGAACCAGGCGAACAAGGCCATGAACACGAAGAGGTTATCGACGCTCAGGACTTTTTCCAGTGCATAACCGGTCACGAACAGCGTGGCGACTTCGGAGCCGTGCTGAACGTACAGGAAGCCGGCGAATGCCAGCGAGATTGCCACCCAGAAAATCGACCAGGCCGAAGCCTGGGTCAATGTGATCGGCTTGTTTCCCCGATGGGAAAACATGTCGACGGCCAGGGCCGAGATGGCCAGGCCGACGAAAACGGCCATGGTGAGTGGAGGGAAGCCAAGAGCGGTGCTTTCCATTTAACTGCGTTCCTCAAAAGGGTCAAAAATTACAGGTCAAAATCGGAAGGATTCAGGCCAAGCTCGTTACAGATAGAACGGCAGACAGCCTTTTCCTTCTCGTCGAAGCTGCCATCTGCACCACCGATGGCACAGCAGACGCGCACCAGAAGGCGGGCAGCATCTTCTTTTTTCTTGATCTTGCCGATGGTTTTCAGCGCTTCGGCACGACCGATTTCGACATCGAAGTCGAATTTGGCACAGGCATCCTGAAAAGCCTGGATGACGTCCTTCATGTCAAAGACTTTCAGTTCCTGAGAGTTCTGAATGAAGCCGGCCATTTTCTGTTTTTCACTGGAACTGATTTCGCCATCGGCTGCAGATACCAGGGCACAACCTGAAACCACTGCATCCATGAACTCACGGTTCTTGAACTTCGAGACTTCGGAAGCAAGCTTGTCGCGAGCGGCTGTTGCGTTTGTTTTCAACCAGTCCAGCATTTCAATCCCCTACGAGGCAGCCAGGCCACCTCAGAAAAATCAATCGTGTTGTTTACTTGGAACCTGCAGCCCAGCGCATGCCCCAGCCATATGCCTTGTCCATATGACTGTGACCATTGTGGAAATCCACACGACGAGTCACCTTGACGGCACCGTTGTCGTTTTCCAGTAGTGCAATCGCACACATGCCCTGACGACCGCCTTCCTCGTTGAGGCGAACTTCGATAGGCGGCTGGCCAGGGGCGTGGATGGTGACAACACCGTCGGTTTCTTTCCAGTTCGGCGCACCTTCATAAATGAATGCGTAAACCAGAATGCGACGGATCTTGCTCCAGTGCGCTCCGTTGATATGCAACCACTCGCCGTCACTGATGGAGCCAGTACGGTCATCGCCCATCAATTTGATGAAAGGCTCGGTGTTGAGCGATCCAAACGAATTGCCCAAGGCCTGGACCGCGCCTTTGTAACCGTCCTGTAACTCGAACAGGCAGCCTACATCAAGGTCGATCGCATTGCTCTTCTTCATCGAAAAGAAGCCGCTGCTTTTGCTCTCGCTGCGACGATTCCAGTTCAGGTTGACCCTGATTTCGCCGAAACCGGCGCTGGTTTTTTCCAGACTGACGGAAGCACGTGTCTTGTCCAGCGTGATCTTGCTGAGACTGACGGTGGGCTTGGGCGCAGCTACTGGTGCAGGTGCAGGTGCAGGTGCAGGTGCAGGTGCAGGTGCAGGTGCAGGTGCAGGAGGCTGGGCCTCGGGCGCTGCGACTTCAACACCGAAGTTCTTGGCCAGAGGTTCGAGGCCACCAGCAAAGCCCTGGGCGACGCAACGGAATTTCCAGGCGCCCTGACGCAGGTAGAGCTCACCCAGAATCAGCGCGGTTTCCTTCATGCCACTGGTAGGAATGACCGCTTCGATTCCGCCGGTGACGGTCAGGGCCAGACGCGAGACGCTGTCGAAGCTGGCCTTGTTTTCATAGATGGTTGCAGTGAGCGCGACCTTCTCGATGGCGGCATCCAGACGGCCCGGATCGAGGCTGAATACGGCACGGCCCGCCGACGTTTCCGTCAGCTGAACTGCGCCGCCACTCACGCTCTTCTGGCCGAAGAAACACATGTCGTGATCGCCACGCACCTTGCCTGCACTGGTCAGCAGGAACGCGGAGACATCGATGTCCGCGCCCGCTAGAGGGGAATAGCTGACGTCGACCGTCAATGGGCCTGCAGCTACTGGCGCATTGGCGCCTGGGACAAGTTGAGTCATGCGCGTACCGCTCCAATGGCCAGATCGACCAGATCGTCGGCAGTACGGCCATTGGTGGCCTGACCTACAGCGGTGAAATCCCAGCCACTGGAAGTGCGCGACAGATAGGACATGACCACGCCTGTGTGCTGACCCTTTTCGGACAGATCGAAGCGGCCCAGCTCGTTGCGCGAGCCCAGATCGACGATACGGCAGTAGGCATTGGCGACTTTTTCGAAGTTCTGGCCGGTGAACGAGTTGACGGTGAACACCAGGTATTTCACGGTTGCCGGCAGCTTTTCCAGATCGACGCTGATGGTTTCGTCATCGCCCGCGCCTTCACCGGTACGGTTGTCGCCGGAGTGATGAATGGCACCGTCACGCGATTGCAGCTGACGGAACCAGACCAGATCCAGAGGCTTCTTGTCGCCATCGAGCATGATGCAGGAGGCGTCCAGATCGATATCGCCGCCACCGCCGCCCAACAGTTTGCCGAAGAAACCGCTCGGCTTTTCAGGGTCCCATCCCAGCCCCATGCTGACTTTCTTAAGGCCTGTACCAGCGGTTTTCTCAAGCGAGATCGTCTGGTTTTTTGCCAAAGTGAGTGCCATTTTTCGCTCCATGTGAACTACGGAATTCGGATAAAAGTGTTACAGCCTTACCGCGATGGGCCATCATTGCCATCCCGATTATGTAACTTGGCGTTAACGGGCCCTTTATAGCGGCCCCGACGCCACGCCGGATGGAACAGACGCCAGTGCGCATCCTGTGCCGCCGCGAGCAATTCGTGGTCGCCTCGCGTGTCACCCCAGGCCCGTACACGAAATTGTGAAAGCGGCCCGTAAACCCCTTCCAGACGCATGACCTTGGAGTCGCAGCGACAGTTGCTGCCCTCGATAAGACCGGTGAGTTTGCCGTCGATCACTTCAAGATTGGTGCCGATCAACTCGACTTTCAGGCGATCTGCGAAAGGTTGCAGGACCATAGCAGGCGATGCTGAACATAGCGTGACAATGGCCCCCTTTTCGATTTCCGCCGCTACCGACTCCAGCGCCGCGGGACGCATCAGGCGTGTCCAGTACAGCTCGCAGAACGCTTCGGCCTTCTGCTGCAACCACTGCACCTCAACGCCTGTCAGAAAGGCCTTTATCAGACGGCCCTTGAGTTCATCGCGCGTCACACGCCTGGCCAGGTAGCCCAGGCTTGGCAATACCAGACGGGCCATGCGGACGGAAAAAGCACGCTGCCCAAAAGCGAATTTGAGAAATGGGACAAAGCTGTCATGGCGGGTCAGTGTCCCGTCAAAATCGAACACCGCCAGCAGGCGCTGCTCCACTTCCACTTCAAGATCAGGCTCTATCATTTAACTAACTGCCTCAGCGAGTCGAATGCTGGCATCCACGATCGAAGCGGGAGTCGGCAGGACTCCGTGCCATTTGGCGCGCTCCATGATGTGGGTTGCCCATTTGTAATGAGTGGCCGGTTCACACATCGCATCGTTGTACTTGAACACCGCCGGAGCGACAGAGTTCAAAATCATACGGGCGCAGTTCAGGTCTTCCAGGCTCACACGAAACGCATTCTGAATGATATTGACCTGCGAGGGGTGGATTGCTGTCTTGCCCACCAGACCGTTGGAGATATCCAGCGCCAGTTCCTGTTCGAGGATGTCGGGAGTTGCCAGTTGCTCGAAGACCGGCGCAGTCAGGGCAAAACCCTGCGAACCCATCACGCCGGCCAGCATCGGAATCACATACCCCATGGGCGTGCCATACAGCGTCATGGCCGGATTGCGGCGCAGACCGAGGCAGCCCATCAGATCGTTGCCGCCAATGCGCAGGGCGATGATCCTCTCACCCAGATTGACCTTGAGAGCCTGCCCCAGCTCGACCATGGCCGTCGGGTTGAACACCTCGGGGGTCTCCAGTGTAGGCATCAGGGCCAGCTCGGGATTGGTAACGGCATCCTCCCAGCTTGCAAGACTTTGCAGCGAAAGCTTGGGGACGACGAACCCGTCGACGTGAGTCATCAGCGGCCAGTCATTGAGAATTTTCGCCATTGCCGCATCGCGAGGACGTACAAACAGCAACGGGCCATTATCCGGCCGACCGCCACGGTCCTGGATGCGTGTCAGCACATTGCGCAGGTTGACCAACGCAGTCTCGACATCGATAAGCGCCACGGCGTCTTCCAGACACACGACCAGCGAACGCAGTTCGGGGATCTTTTCTCCGAATACCACATCGAGAATGTCGTCGCGGGTGGCAGGCATATACAGCGTTGCCCCCAAAGCATAAGGCGAAGGTATGGCCATTAGCTGAGACTCCGAATAATGGTTATCGCCCGATAGGGCCCCAAGGCATTTGCGGCTTCCTCGACAGGGATGCCTGCTTTTTCGGTCAGGTGCATGAGCAACTGCACATCGCTGTCAGTGGTATTGCGCACCAGTACGTGATCGGGCACCCGGCGCATGACGGCACGGGTCGCCTCGGCAATCCCCGGCTTTACCCGGTTGAGGTTATTGATCCCGAACCGCTCGGCCAGATGGTCGACAACCTGGCGGGCCGCGCTCCTGAGCTCCATGCGCTGCTGTGGCGTCCAGGGCTGCGCCGCAACAACGGCCTGCAGATTGCGGCGCTGGCTTTCGATCCGCTCAATGAACGAGCGGGTCACGTCATGTTCCTGCAAGTGATCGTAAACGACACACCCGTGCAGCCCGCCATCGGCGGGCCATATGGAACGCGATACCAGTCCTGACACCGTGGCACCGAGAATGCCGGACGGAATCACCCAGTCCTCGGAGGACGCCGCCAGCCAGGCACTGCCGCACGGGTCGGCCAGCACCACCAGACGCGGCTCTTCCGGGAACCGGTTGTCGCCGGCCAGACTGCGTTTGATTTCTCCGGAAATCGCACCCTTGCCGGTCCAGCCATCCACGAAAACGATGTTCTGTGCGCCATGGGCCTGAATGATGGCTTCCAGCGCAACCGAGTCGATACCACGATCACGAATGATGCTGATGCCATAGTGATGCGCTTCGCGACCCAGCTCGATCAAGGCCCGGCGCAGCAGGACGCCCAACGGCAAACCGGCGCGCACAAAGGACACCAGAACGATCTCGCGCCCCTGGCACGCCTGATCGAGGGCCAGCGCCAGAGCCTGTACGTCGGTTGCCATGCGCACGCCGTTCTGCACCAGCGCACGCTCGAACAACGCGCAATGAGCCTCGCCGGGCGCGGACTCCTGGCTGATCATTTCCGAATAATGCTTTTGCTTCGTCTGGATCAGACGCTCTTTTTCCTCGACATCGGTAGCGGCCATCTCGACGCTGCGCAGCAGAAACTGCACGTCATCCGCGAGATAGCTACCGCTGCCCACCGTATCGAGCCCGTGGACGGGATTAGTCATGCGCGGCACCGGCGAACACCCTGGCCAACTGACTGCGCGCAGGCGTTGCCCACCAGTGACACTCGTCCATGAAACCGAGATCGGTGATGCTGTCACCAAAACCCAGTACCGGGCGCTCGCCGTTAACGGCACGATCACGACGTAGCCACTCCTGCACCGCATAACGCTTGGCCAGACCGTTGGGCAGGAATGCCAGGTTATTGCCGTTGCCATGCACATGCATGTCGTCGAGCAGGCCACGTGCCTGCACTTCGGCCAGCACCCGGGTCAGAATGCTGTCATCGCTTTCGTTGTGCTTGGTGACCACATAATGGAAAAGTTTCGCCTCCTCCACTACCCAGCCCCGCAACGAAACGCCCATTTCCTGACCAATGGCCAGGGTGGCAGCGCTCAGCTCATGCAGTCGGCCCTGATAAGCGGCCAGGGTCTGTTTCATCTGTGCATTCCAGTCGCTGTCCAGGCGACCGGCAGCATCGAGCATCACGCCTCCATGAGAACAGATCGCGCCCGAGCTGAACGGCAACTTCACCCGACTGTAAGCCTCGACGCTACGCGCCGTGACCGGCACCACATCGGAGTGGGCCAGCAGCCAGTTCACAAAGGACTTCTGCACATTGGTCATGTAGCCATTGGCATTGCCGGTGAGGTCGACGGTAGCCATATGTTTCTCGATACCGGGAGCCGTCTTGCGAGCGGTCTGGAAAAGGGTGTCGTCCAGATCCACGAATATCAGCGGACGTTCGTTACTCATCGCAGATCACCTCGGCATTCAGCGCTTCGACCAGCTCGGCAGGCACGGCCTGCTGAGGGGTTTCGGTGCAGATCAGGACGCGATCGAACTGACCGGGCCGTACGTTGTAGAGAAAGTTGGGAATCCCCAGGCCGTAGTTGTCGGAGAACGACAAGGCATGATCGATGGCATGTCCCAGGGCAATCGGTGAACGGCTGGTGGAGCTGAAATGCACGTCGGCACCGGCCTTTTCCAGACGCTCGGCCAGCAGGAACGGACGCCAGACGAACTCGCTGGTGCCCACCACAAGAACACGCTCGCCCTTGGCGACCTGAATGTCGGGAGCCAGAGTATCGCGTACCGAGCGAACACCGAGACGTCCCCAGTCATTGGCGGTGACCAGAGGCCAGTCGCCCATGGCCACGGTGCCGACCTCCGGCATGTCAGGCAGTGGCGCAGCCAGATCTTCAGCAAAGGAATAGGAACCCTGCAGCAACGAAACCTGCTCGGCCACATCGCCCATGGTGCTGCTGACCGCACCGGCCGACCAGTCGGTGAGGACGCAGGTCACGACCCGCTCGACCTTGCTCAGTCCCGCCTCGACCAGCGCCCGGTAGAGGTTGATGAAGGTCTTGCCCGTCGAGGCTTCATCGTCCACCAGCACCAGCGAACGGGCGCCCAGCATCATCTCGCGCAGCGCAGGGTCGGTGGGCAAATGGATCAGGTGGGCACTGGCGTGGCTGTGTTCTTCCTCGAAACGGGCAAACAGCTCGGTGCCGGTCGGGTGACGGGTACTGACCAGATACAGCGCATCCGGGCGCGACTCGCTGTAGGCGCGGTGTACGCCAGCCCCCAGCCCGACCGCCGTCTCGGCCATGCCGATAACCAGTACCGGCCCCGGCAGATCGGCCGGGATCTTGTGGGCAAGGTCCTGGAAGCTCTTGAGCATGACGCTTGGGCGCACCGGAATATGTCGCCCGAGCACGCGGGAAACGAAGAGAAACGCCCGCTTGGGATTTCGCCGCTCGGCAAAGCCGAACAGGGAGGCCGGCGCGATGCTGGACGAATCGACCATCACGTCGAGACGACCACGGAGCAGATCAGCGCGAAGCCTTGTGGGGGTGGAAAGAGCTGAACTGCTGTCCATGGATAGATTCCTGGTTAACGGGGCCGATGCCCCTTGCGCCTGCCCGTTTCCCGGAGGGAAGCCGTCATGTACGCGAGGCCTCGAGAAGCCAGAGCGCCGACTGGGCAGAGCGTGTAATTTCGGTCGTGGTGTACGTCCTTTCCGGACGGGCATGGGATGCCGTCACGCGGCAGGCTTCCAGAAAAGACAGAAGCAATGCCGACTTCACCGCGAAATTCATGTTCTGTGCATCCGGCACACTTGAGGTCACCATCCCGATAACCGCGCCACCGTTGTCGAACAGTGGACTGCCACTGGAACCCGGCTGAATGGGTGCCGTGAACTGAAACAGGCTGGCATCGCTGTGCAAGCCGAACAGGCTGGATATCCCGCCTTGCGTCACCTGCAGGCTACCACCGGAAATCGATGCCAGCGGATAACCCAGTACCACCACCGTATCGCCCGGTTCTGCCCCCAAGCCCTCCCGAAAGATGGCCGGCTTGAGCGGCGAAGCGCCCTGTACCCGCAACAAGGCGATGTCGTTGCGTCGATCGACCACCACCGGCTCGACCTTGAAGCGCCCTTCCAGAGAGCTGATATACAGCACGTTCATGTCTTCGATGACATGGGCGCAGGTCATCACATGGGAAGGCCCGACCACAAACGCAGTACCGGTAGCCGACTGGTGCTGATGACCGCCTGGAGAGTTGATGGAACTGCGCCGTGGGTGTCGATCATCGACGTCCAGACCGATCTTGCGTCCAAACGCTGCCAGTCCGTAGGCAGAGCCTTCATGCAGCGCTCGAAACTTCCATTGATCGTTACGCAGGTAAAACTCGCCGATAATGATCGACGCCTCACCGTTGTCCCGCAGATCCGCCAGGACTTCGATTTCCTTGTCGATCACCAGCCGCAGACTGGAAATCTCGCGAATCGGCCCGGTGGCGGCATAGACATAAGCCATCACCAGAACGCGATCACTGCCGGCGGGCAGACGATCCAGCCTGAGCGAACAACCGACCCGTTCCGGCCCGTCGCTCCACTCCATCCAGTCCTGCTCACGATGCAACAATGCCGGATCGCCCTTGGGCTGACGTTTTTCGTCAACCGGCAGCAATGCTACCGCCACGTATTCGCCGAATACCGAGGCCTTGCCGCTTTCCAGCAGCCATGTGCAATGTGCATTCGCAATAGCTGTATTGGCGCCCGGTGCCAGCACTTTCATGCCCAATCCTCCCTGACAAGAGCAAGGCAATAGCAAAAAACTATTATCCCGATCAAACCGTAGCCAGTACAGCCACGGTAATGGCCTTGACCCGGATATTATCCCGCCAATGTGTTTCCGGTTCTTTCAGCCCAAGCCGCCGGGTCGCGAAAATGCCCGGCAGGTTGATACCGGTTTCTCGTGTGTAGCCAATGCCGCCCGAATAGCGCGGATTGATTTCCAGCAAGTGCGGCTTGCCGCTGGCATCGTCGCGGGTCTGGACGTTGATCAAACCATCGCAGCCGAAATGCTCGGCCGCCTGTACCGCCAGCCGAACCGCCTCGCTGTCGCGCTCGAAGGTCTGGTTCATCCCCTGCTTGCGTCGACCGACAGACGCCACGACCTTGCCCTGCTCACAGACCATATCCACCGAACATTCGCTGCCCGGCATATACGGCATGAGCAACATCGGCGGCCTGTCATCCGACTGGCGATAGGCATTGATGTAAGCCTCGAAACTGGTTTCCCGGGCATCGGGGTTGGCGAAACAGCGGAAGTCATCGACACCGGCCTTGAAGCGCCAGAAACCATGGCCAAAGATGCCAACGGTCGGCTTGATGCAGACCTCGCCTGTGCGGGACAGGGTTTCATAGGCCGCCTGCAATTCTTCGGCATTGTGTGCGCTGATTCCCGGTATGCAGGCCAGGCCGGCCTGCTCGGCGGCGGCAGTGAAAAGGCTCTTGTCGTCTACATTGAGAAAGGTCTGCAGACTGGTGCCGCCGGTGACCAGATCAAAACCCTCGGCCACGAAACGCTCGCGATGCGCCTCATAAAAGCTGCCGACACGCCCCGCGATAATGACTTTGACGCCCAGCTCCCGGGCCGTCTGGATGACCCAGTCGATGCGCTCTGCATTGTTGCGCGGCTCCTGCAAGGCAACGTCGGCCTGCCCGGTAATTTCAGGGCGATCCTGACGATGGGAGGCGATAATCCGTACCGTTTTCGGCAAGGCATGACGCGCGCCCATGATGACTTCGCGCTGGCTGGACTGGCCTTCAAGGAACCAAATCATGTGAGTCTCCAGAAAACAAAGCAGCTTTCTAAGCATCTTTGTCGAATTTTGTAATAACTGTTTTGCTTCAAAATGTTCGGATTAAGGCAAAGTCACGCCATTTTTCACTGGGGGACAATGACATGAAGTGGCTCAAACGGTCGATTTGGCTGGTGGTTTTCGTTTTATTGGGGATCAGCGCACTGAGCCTCCACTACATCTTGCCGCGCCATGATGTCGTGATGGTCACGGGCGTGGAAGTCAAAAGAATGGATGCGGACGGCGTGATCAATGCCGACAACGTGGCCGATGGCCCGACCCGGGATGTCTACTTCATCAACACCGAAGAGCCGGACACCAAGAAGGTCGTGGTCTACCGCAACGAAGACACCGGCTGGAGCTTCCCGTGGTACTTCAAATTCGACTCGGCGGACATCCAGGCCAAGGCCCAGGGCTACTCACGCGACTCCCAGCAACTGGCGCTGATCCGCTACTACGGCTGGCGCATCCAGCTACTGTCGATGTTCCCCAACATCACCGAAATCCAGCCCACCACCAGCCGTGACGAACCGTTTCCGATCTTCAACGCGATCTTCTTCGGCGTGCTGACGCTGTTGGTGCTGGTCGTGGTGATTGTGGTCAAGCGCCGGTTTCGCAAGCAACCGCGGGTTGATGGGGTGGTGAGGGAATAAGCGAATTAATTTATTCGTGAAGGGCGAATACATCCGGCAGCGTGAAATGCAGTCTCGCGAATGGATTCGCCCTTACCGAATTCATTCGGGAGGATGCGCGATAATCCCCTGCAGCCAGAAACGAGGCAGAGAAGGACCTCCAAAACTCTGCCCGGACTGCTGCTGAAGATTCTCCAGGTCGGGGAAATCGCGAATGATCGTATAGAAAATCAGGCCCGCCGCCAGAACGAGACAGGCTATCCATAAACGATCAAGAATCAGGCTGCGCGAAACCGGTGTGATCTGCCATTCATGCAAGGCCAATAACCAGCCAACAATGATTGCCAGCCATAATTGCGAATACGGCATGACAATGACGCCATCGACCATGGCCTGTGTCAGTGCCCCAACAAGACTTGCGAACAGGCAAAGCCTTAGCAAATCGACAGGCTCCCGAGAGTGGGCTCTATTGCGCAACAAGAGAGCGGTCACCACAAGCCCATACAGAGCAAGACCGGCCACGCACAATGTGGAAGGTATTCCCCACTCGCTTGCCCATTGCAGAATCGCCTGATGCGGATGAGCGCCATACGGATTCCAGATATCGGCAAAATGCATCGGACCAAACCCCAGCAGCGGATGCTCCTGGATCATGGTCCATGCCTGCTGCCACAGCAGCTCACGGGCAGACAGCGAAGTATTCAGCCGTTCACCTGCAAAATTGACGACGTCAATGCCCATCCAGGCCGGTACAAGACTGAAAAGAAGAAGAAACAGCAATATGCCCACTGAGGCGGCTGCCAGTTGCCAGCCAGCCCAATAGCGTCCAGTGCCTCCGAGACAGGAAGCTACGGCCACAGCAGCCCCCATCCCCAGCCATGTACCTCTCGTACCGCCGGTCACGGCGATCATCCACCAGAGACTCAGCAGGATAAAGATCGAAACCTTGATAGAGCGCCGCGCAGAAACCAGCAGCAGGGGCAATGCAAGCAACGGCAAGGTGAAGGTTTGAAACTGACCATAGAAACGCTTGTTGGAAAAACCTTCCAGCAGCAGATCGGTATCCAGCGCGGGGGGAAAACTCAGGAAGGCTGCAGCAGTTGCAGAAAGAAACTGAAGTATTTTGACAGCGCAGATGAAGACAACGAAGCCAATGAAAAACCGATCAAGCCGAGCGCCGTGAATTCTTCGCTGCTGGGCAAATGCACTGGCGATGGCGCAACACAACAACAAGACCGATAACTCGATCAATGCCCAAAGAGGCTGATGGGCTGTCAGACTGGAAATGATTCCGCCCAGCAACACACATGAAAAAACAGCCTTGATGCCCGGTTGAAACACACTGACATTCAGGCCCTTGGTCGAATATAGACAGAGAGCCAATACAGAGAGGGTGCCAATAACAAACTGTGCCAGTCTCTGGAAGTTGTGACCGGAGAACTCGAAGGTGCCCGCACAGATAAAAAGAGTGATACAGCAGCAGAAGAAAAAAATATGTTTTTTTGCTGTAGATAACACTTGGAGACTCCAGACCTCCGACATCAAAAAAGGCGCCGAAGCGCCTTTCTTTCAAGCTATTACGAGCCTTGGCATCCGCTAGGAGCTGCGTTTGCTGGTGTAACAGTACATGACCAAGTAACAGCTCCACCAACTGTTGTAGTTGCTGGCGGGGTCGGCTGCAGACGAACTGTAACAGCTGGGTTTGTACGTGAAGCAGTCAAAACACCACTACCTGAACATCCACTGATCGCACTAGCGCCCGTACCGCAAAGATCAGCAGCTGCAGATCCATTAGACCAGTTCTCTGCTACCGCCAATTTGGCGGAATCCAAGCCTGCGAGCAGAGCAGAGGCCTGCGCGCGCAAGGTGTAATTTTGATAGGACGGAATGGCTACCGCTGCCAGAATACCGATGATCGCAACCACGATCATCAGCTCGATCAACGTAAAACCTTTTTGTGTTTGCATGGATACATCTCCAAGGCGTCAATGAGGTGGTGCCTTGCAGGAACAAAAGCACAGGCCATGCCAAATTCAGATACCGCGCAATTGATTGACCAAGACCAAGCATAAGTGCTCTTCGCGCCCACCGAAATCATCAGAAACTGACAATTTTCGTCACATCCCGCACAGCCATTTGGCAGCAAAGCCCGACTGCGCTATAAACCTCACACTGTCTGTGTCTGGTGGCTTTATGTCTGATGTCGTCCTTACCGGTCTGGCCAAGCAATTGGTCGAAGCCGAGCTTCTCACCGAAAAAACTGCGCAGCAGGCTTATCAACAGGCACGACGCGACAAGATCTCGCTGGTCAGCTATCTGGTCCAGAACAAGCTGGTCAAAAGTCTGGTACTGGCGGAGCTGGCATCCGATCAATTCGGCGTCCCCTTCCTTGACCTCAACTGCCTGGATAAAGAAAGCCAGCCCAAGGGACTGGTCAGCGAAAAGCTGGTGCGTCAGCATCATGCCCTGCCTTTGTGGCGGCGTGGCAACAAGCTATTCGTGGGCGTATCGGACCCCACCAACCACCAGGCCGTTACCGATATCCAGTTCAGCACCGGCCTGAATACCGAAGCGATTCTGGTTGAGGACGACAAGCTCAGCGATGCCATCGAAAAACTGTTCGACACCGGCATGGGCTTGGGGGAAATGGCCGATGTCGATCTGGGCCTAGATATAGAACAGGCCGATAACGTAAAAGAAACATCGATTTCCGGAAAGGATGACGCCGACGATGCGCCAGTCGTACGCTTCGTCAACAAGATGCTGATGGATGCCATCCGTATGGGCTCTTCGGACTTGCACTTCGAGCCCTATGAAAAAGTCTTTCGCGTGCGCTTTCGTACCGACGGCATCCTGCATGAAGCCGCCAGACCTCCTATCCACTTGGCAAGCCGGATTGCTGCACGCCTGAAAGTCATGGCCAGCCTGGATATCTCGGAACGGCGCAAGCCGCAGGACGGCCGGGTAAAACTGCGAGTGTCCAAAAGCAAAGCCATCGATTTTCGTATGAACACCCTGCCGACGCTGTGGGGCGAGAAGATCGTGATGCGGATTCTGGACCCCACCAGTGCGCAGATGGGGATCGATGCGTTGGGCTATGAGCCGGAACAGAAGGCCCTGTATCTGGAAGCCTTGAAGCAACCACAAGGCATGATTCTGGTCACCGGCCCCACCGGCTCGGGTAAAACCGTTTCGCTCTATACCGGCCTGAATATCCTCAATACCGTGGATATCAATATTTCCACCGCCGAAGACCCGGTGGAAATCAACCTGGAAGGTATCAATCAGGTCAACGTCAACCCGCGCCAGGGCATGGACTTCTCCCAGGCACTGCGGGCATTCCTGCGTCAGGACCCGGACGTGATCATGGTCGGTGAGATCCGCGACCTGGAAACCGCCGAGATTGCGATCAAGGCTTCACAGACCGGCCATATGGTGATGTCCACATTGCACACCAACAGTGCGGCGGAAACCCTGACTCGTCTGCATCATATGGGCGTCGCGGCCTTTAACATTGCCACGGCCATCAACCTGATCATTGCCCAGCGTCTGGCCCGCAAGCTTTGCCCGCATTGCAAGAAAGAACTCGACATTCCGCGGGAAACCCTGCTCAAGGAAGGTTTCCCCGAGTCTGAAATCGGCAAGTTCAAGATTTACGGCCCTGTCGGCTGCGATCACTGTAACGGTGGCTATAGAGGCCGGGTCGGTATTTACGAAGTGGTCAAGAAAACCCCGGAGCTGGAACGCATCATCATGGAAGAAGGCAACTCACTGGAAATTTCAAAACAGATGCGCAAGGACGGTTTCAATGACCTGCGCACCTCAGGCTTGCACAAGGCAATGCAAGGCATCACCAGCCTTGAAGAAGTCAACCGCGTGACCAAGGATTAAACATGGCTAGCAAAGCAGTCAAAGTCACTGTTTACACTTGGGAAGGCCTGGACAAGAAAGGCTCGAAAATGAGTGGCGAGTTGAGCGGCCATAACCCGGCACTCATCAAGGCCCAGTTGCGCAAGCAAGGCATCAACCCCACCAAGGTGCGTAAAAAGTCCGTCTCCATATTCGGCAAGGGCAAGAAGATCAAGCCGCTGGATATCGCCTTTTTCTCAAGACAGATGGCAACGATGATGAAAGCGGGGGTACCGCTGCTGCAGTCCTTCGACATCATCAGCGAGGGTGCCGAAAACCCGAACATGCGTGCGCTGGTGGATTTTCTGAAGCAGGAAGTATCGGCGGGTAACAGCCTGGCAACGGCCCTGCGGCAAAAGCCTGAGTACTTTGACGACCTTTACTGCAACTTGGTGGATGCCGGCGAGCAGGCGGGTGCGCTTGAAAGTCTCCTGGATCGGGTTGCCACCTATAAGGAAAAGACCGAGGCACTCAAGTCCAAGATCAAGAAGGCCATGACCTACCCCATTGCAGTCATGGTTGTAGCGGTGATTGTTTCGGGCATTTTGCTTATCAAGGTCGTACCGCAATTTCAGACAGTATTTGCAAGCTTCGGAGCAGACCTTCCCGCCTTTACCTTGATGGTCATCGGACTTTCAGAAATCGTGCAGCAACTGTGGCTGGCCATTATCGGTCTGTTTATTGCGGGCTTCTTCATGTTCAAACGAGCCTATAAACAGTCTCAGAAATTCCGTGACAGCATCGATAGATTTCTGTTGAAAGTCCCGATCATAGGCCCACTGATTTATAAATCTTCAGTTGCCCGCTATGCGCGAACCCTTGCCACGACTTTTGCCGCCGGCGTACCACTGGTAGAAGCACTGGACTCGGTAGCAGGTGCAACCGGCAATGTGGTGTTCAAGAATGCGGTCAACAAGATCAAGCAAGACGTTTCCACAGGTATGCAACTGAACTTCTCCATGCGTTCAGTGAGCGTTTTCCCGAGTCTGGCCATTCAAATGACTGCGATTGGTGAGGAGTCCGGTGCTCTGGACTCCATGCTCGACAAGGTTGCGACTTACTACGAAGACGAAGTCGATAATATGGTCGACAGTCTGACCAGTCTCATGGAGCCGATGATCATGGCAGTACTCGGCGTTATCGTCGGTGGCCTGGTGCTTGCCATGTACTTGCCCATTTTCAAGCTCGGAAACGTCGTCTGATATGCTCCTCATCGATTTCCTGGCCAGCTCTGTGCTGGCCTTCGTTATTTCCACTTTTGTTCTAGGCCTGTTGGTGGGCAGTTTTCTTAACGTCGTCGTCTATCGACTGCCGAAGATGATGGAACAGGACTGGAAAATCCAGGCCCGTGAAGTGCTTGGCCTGCCCGCCGAACCAAAGCCGGACACTTTCAACCTGATCCTTCCGCATTCCAGTTGCCCACAGTGCAACCACCGGATTCGCGCCTGGGAAAACATTCCGGTCATCAGTTATCTGGCCTTGGGTGGTAAATGCTCTAACTGCAAGACGCCGATCAGCAAACGCTACCCGCTGGTCGAGCTGACCTGCGGGATCTTGTCAGGCTATATCGCCTGGCACTTCGGTTTTGGCTGGCAGGCTGCAGCGATACTGGTGCTGAGCTGGGGCTTGCTGGCCATGAGCCTGATCGATGCCGATCACCAGTTACTGCCGGACTCTCTGGTCCTGCCCCTGTTGTGGCTGGGGCTTATCGTCAATGCCTTCGGCCTGTTCACATCCCTCAGCGATGCCATCTGGGGAGCCGTGGCCGGTTATCTGGCGCTATGGTCGGTGTTCTGGCTGTTCAAGTTGCTGACCGGCAAGGAAGGCATGGGCTACGGTGACTTCAAGTTGCTCGGCATGCTCGGTGCCTGGGGTGGCTGGCAGATCCTGCCGTTGACGATCCTCTTATCGTCGCTGGTAGGCGCTGTACTGGGCGTGATGCTGATGCGCATTCGTCAGGTCGAAGCGGGAACGCCGATCCCCTTCGGTCCTTATCTGGCCATCGCGGGGTGGATCGCTTTGCTCTGGGGTGGTCAAATAACCGACTCCTATTTGCAGTTTGCCGGTTTCAAATGACCAACCCTGCTTTCAAACCCTGGATTCTTGGCCTGACTGGCGGCATCGGTAGCGGTAAAAGTGCAGCAGCACAGTGTTTTATCGACCTGGGCATTCATACCGTGGATGCCGACCATGTCGCCCGCTGGGTGGTCGAACCAGGCCGTCCGGCACTGGCCCGGATTGCCGAACACTTCGGCGCCGAGGTGCTTCAAGCCAGCGGTGAACTGGATCGTGGAGCCCTGCGCGCCCGGATTTTCCAGAACCCGGAAGAACGACGCTGGCTGGAAGCCTTGCTGCATCCATTGATCAACCAGGAAATCGTCAGCTATCTGGCTCAGACCAAATCGCCTTACGCGATCCTGGTTTCGCCGCTGCTGATCGAATCCGGACAATACAAGATGGTGCAGCGGGTTCTGGTGATCGATGCTCCCGAAAACCTGCAGATAGAACGCACCATGCAGCGCGACGGCTCCAGCCCGGAGCAGGTCCAGGCCATCCTCAAGGTTCAGGCACAGCGCGAAGAGCGCCTGCGCCACGCCGACAATGTACTGACCAATGACCGCGACACCGCCTGGCTGAAAAGCGAAGTCGAGCGGCTGCATCACTTTTTCCTGACTTTGCGTGGAGGCCAATCGTGAGCCAACCAATGACCGTCCAATGCCCGACCTGTGGCGCCCCGGTGGAGTGGAGCGCCGCCAGCCCGGCCCGTCCGTTCTGCTCCGATCGTTGCAAACTGATCGACCTGGGAGCCTGGGCATCCGAAGAACATGCGATTCCGGTCAGCCCGGATGCCGAAGATGATCTGTTCTCCGGTGATCTGGACCTGCCACCACGCGGACACTGATCGACCGCACGCGGCACCCGGAAGTCAGGTGCCGCCGTTGGACTTGTCGTTCCAGGGAGCCGACAGGTAGCGAGTGCGATTGAACGTCTCCAGCCATTCCGGGCTGAACACCACCAACGCACTGATGACCATGCCGTTGATGAACGCCTCAGGAAAGATCAGCAGCCACAGATAGCCGATGTAATCGCTCAGCCAGAACGGCATCCCGAAAATCCCCTCCAGCGATAACACGGCAAGGGCCAACAACAGGCAGAGCAAAGCCGACAGCGCAGCCGCCAGAAAGCCGGAGCAGAAGATATACACGAACGGGCTTCTGGGCTGAGCCCGCTCCACCAGAATCGCGCAGACCTCTGTCACCCACACTGGCAGTCCGATGAACAGCAGACCGTTGACGCCTAAAGCCGCAAGGTCCTGACGCCCCAGCGCCAGCAGCCCCAACTGCGCCACCAGCCCACCGATGATTGCCAGAGGCCAGTCCAGCAGCAAGGTCACGGCGGTCATGCCGATAAAGTGATAGGAAACCCCCGTTTCAAAATCACGACGCACCAGCCACAACAGGAACAAGGCAAATATCGTCCCGAACAGCAAATGCTGGCGACGACTGTCGGTAAACAACTCCACCCAGGGCGCACGCCATGCCGCCCAGCACAACACAGGCACATACAGCAGCCAGCACAGCGTCATGCTGCCTGCGGTCAGTACCTGTGCACCGATCATGGTCTTTCAAGCGCGGCCAGCAACTGCTCGGCACTGCTGAATTGCTGTTGACCGACCAGTTGCCCATCGCGCAACTGCAACCACAACACCTTGTCTTCATCGCCTGCATATTGCGGAACGATACGCGCATCGCGGTCGAGGATGACGCGATAGGAGTAATCACGCATCTTGGGGATCGCGAACAGACTGGCAATCACACTGGGCATCTTCTGAATATCGGCCACGAACACGGTTTGTCGCGACTCCAGAAAACCCTTGGGCTTGTCCTTGAGCGCGACATTGACCAGCTTGGCCGCGTCCATGCTGCGGGCGACCAGAAGCGTACGGGTCTGGTTATTCAGGGTGTAGGGCTGATCGTACTGGTCGAGCAGGGTCCAGGGTGCCAGGCGGTCACCGACCTGCAAAGCCTGGGCGGTTAGCGGCAATAAAGCCAGAAGCAGAATGGGCAGGAGTTTCAATGTACGAATCCTTGAACATGAATGACAGTGGGCATGAATGCTTTCACAAACATGCCCACTCAAGTCAACCGTCCATGACTCTAAAAGCTATCGCTCGTCTGAAGCTCAGACATTGAAGCGTCTGAGCAAACGATTCTGTTGATCGACCTGCTCCACCATCAATGCACACTGACGCACCTGAACCTCGGCACCGGCCGCAACTTCATGACTGATATCGCGGATATTGGTGGTATTGAGGTTGATCTCTTCAGTGGTCGCGCTCTGCTGTTCCGCCGCCGTGGCAATCTGCATGTTCATGTCATTGATGCGGATGATTGCCCGACGGATATCCGTCAGCATCTCATTGGCAGCGCCCGCCTCTTCAGCGGTCTTGCTGGCACTGTCGCGGTTCAGTTGCATACGCGACTCGGCTTGCTTAACGCCGGTCTGCAACTGATCGATCATCTGACGAATTTCCTGAGTCGATTGCTGGGTGCGCGAGGCCAGGGAGCGCACCTCATCGGCAACCACCGCAAAACCACGCCCGGACTCACCGGCACGTGCCGCTTCGATGGCCGCGTTCAGAGCAAGCAGGTTGGTCTGTTCGGCAATGCTGTTGATCACCGACAGAATCGATTCGATATTCTGGCTGAGCCTGGCCAGCTCGGTAATCGCCTGGCTGGCTTCATCCATTTCGACGGCCAGAGTCTTGATCGCCTCGGTCGAGCGCGACACCACACGCACACCGCTGTCGACCTCGTCATTGGCCGAGAGCGCCGCCTGAGCTGCGGCCTGAGCGTTGCGCGCCACCTCTTCGGCCGTGGAAGCCATCTCCTGCATTGCCGTGGCCAGTTGATCGAGCTCCTGCAATTGTCGTTGCAGGCGGCCATCGGCCTGGTTGGCCTCGCCGGAAGTGCGGTTGGTGCTTTCATGCACCTGTTGCGAGCTGCCCATCACCTGAACGATCAGGGTCTGCAGGCTTTCCATGAAGCGATTGAATTCACGGGACAGCAGGGCAATCTCATCCTTGCCGGAATCGGGTAGACGTCGGGTCAGATCGCCTTCACCGCTGTTGATTTCGCGCAGGGAGGTGTGCAGAAGTTCAAGCGGTTTGAGCAGCCGCTTCATCAGCGCGCCCAGCACCAGCAAGCTGATAAGAACCCCCAGCAGCGTGGCAATAGTGGCTCGCCAGCTCAGGCTGTTGGCCTCGGCCATGACGATACTGTTATCCAGCACGACACCGATGTACCAGTTCATGCCCTTGAGGTTGGACAGCGGCGTAAAGGACACCAGCAGATCCTTGCCGGCGGCACTGACCGGCTGCAGCCTGTTCTCCAGAGCAGGCTTCTTGCCCTCGAACAGCTCACTGTAGTTCTTGCCGTTCAAGGCACTGTTCGGGTGAGAAATGATGTTGCCGCTGCTGCTCATCAGAAAAGCGTAACCGGCACCATTGAAGTCCATGGTGTTGATCGTGTCGGACACGCTTTTCAAGCGGACATCCCCCCCCATCACGCCGAGAAACTCACCGGCACCGCGCAACGGCGTCACGGCAGAAATCAGCGTTTCTCCGGTTGTGGAGTCGACATAGGGTTCAGTGAGCACAGCCTGGCTGGCCGCCTTGCCGACTGCATACCAGGGACGTGTACGTCCGTCCCAGTCAGGTTTCGGCTTCCAGGACTCCAGGTTCTTGATGGGTTTGCCATCGCTCTGCAAGGCACCAAAAACCAGAATGAATTCATCCTTGAGCAAAGGGCTGCCAATCAGGTGCTGAAGGTTCTCGGTGCTGTAGTTGCTGTCGATATTCTGGCTCAACAGATCCATGAGCTTGAGCTTGGAGTTCAGCCAGTTCTCGATCTGTCTGGCCAATGTAGTGCTCGACTCGGCAATGCTTGCCGAAACCTGACTGTGAAGAGTGTCACGAACCTTTGCGACCTGCGTCACCGACAGCAAACTGGTGGTACAGAACAGTACGAAAGCTGCGGCGAGGCCAGCCTTATGGACAATCTTCATCAAGTCGCTCCATGCGTTTAGAAAGAAGATTTATCGTAAACAGGATAATGGCCACTTGCAATCAAACGTATGATTGAATAGAGCTTTTATACTACCCTTCTCTGTGACTATTCATTTCACAAGCACCGAAAACATGCTTATAAACGACAAGGAATGCTAGCCGACGACAGAATTCAACGGCCAGAAGAGATTTTCAGCGAGATCATCTCTTTTTATATCCCACACGATAATGTCCCGGAATTCCCCCGCTTACAGAGGAGAAATAGTACCCAGCAGTCCAATGCCAATGGTCAGGATCAAAAAGCCAATCAGAAACAATGCAAGCTTAGCCATTTCAGGCCTCCTACAGGAACAGATTTGCGATACAGCAGGTGGCAGACGCCTCTCGGAGTGCTGCGGTGTGGGTATTGTGAGGAAGGGATGATTTTCGGTACAGATTCAGGTGGCGGAGAAAAATGCGGATCAGATTGGATATATCAATTCAGGGATCAGTATGGAACTGCACAGAATCACACTTTAAAAAACTGGTGAGCGAATCTGAAATAACGCTCACCAGACGCGTTATTTTTTCCTGGCTTTCATTTCTGCCAGAGGGTCATCACAGCTTGGTCTTTGACAAGGTTGAGCAGAAGCATCTCCTGTAACTATAAAACTCCCTTTTCGCTGCCCTTCTCTTGCGCACTTATCGCACCAGACCTCAGATGTATTATCTCGAGCCTCAACATTTCCTGTTTGCATAAAAACTCCTTATTTTTTTGTAAAACTTTACGGCCTGACGATTTATTTAAATCAAGAAACTCCTTCACACACAAAAGTCTATCTGAACGTATAAACCTTCAGCTCTCTTCAAAAAGAGGTGCACCGTTACCGGCACACCTCTTTCTCAGACTTACTGCCAGTTAGCAGCCAGCACCGCCTCCAGTTGCGTTTGTTGCGCAGCTGTCAGGTTTCTCTCTGCACCGGCATCCACTCCGAATGACGCCATGCTGTCGACCAGGTTTTGTACCTGGCTGTCGAGCAGGGTTTTGCCATCGGCCGTCTTGAACTGATCCAACTGGTAGTCGTTGGCTGCATACCAGTTGCTCACCAGCACCTTGTCATTGGTATCGATGATGCTCACTTCCAGATCGTTGCCACTGCGGCGGAACCACAGGTCTTCCAGGCTGACATCGGCACCGAACTGCAGCACATCAGTACCACTGCTGGTGTCGTAGTTGCTGATGGTGTCTCTGCCTGAGCCAATGCCGAACTCGTAGGTATCGCTGCCATCACCACCGCTGAGGTAGTCATTGCCAGCGCCGCCATTGAGTACATCATTGCCGGTTCCGCCGTAGAGCGTGTCGTTGCCGGCATCACCGAAGAGGTTATCGTTGCCTGCGTCGCCATACAGCGTATCGGCGCCCGTGCCGCCGGACAGGTTGTCATTCCCCGCATCACCAAAGACGCTGTCATCGCCGTCGCCAGCGCTGATGACATCGTCACTGGTGTAGCCACGCAGGGTCTGATCGGATGCACTGCCGAGCAATACGTGCGACTTGATGAGCGACTGGTTCCAGATCGTGCCATCGGCAAATTGCAATTGGTCGATCTGATAGCCGCCCGCGGCGTCCTCGGAGAAGTGACTCATCACTCGCAGACTGTCAGTCGTACCGTTCACACGAATGATCAGATCACTGCTCTCACGAACGATGCTGACATCATTCGCATTGAGATCAGCAAGCTTCACGGTATCGAGTTTGCCGATACGGCTTTCGTGGGCGTAGTAGATGGTGTCCTGGCCTGCGCCTTTACCGAACAGGTAGGTATCGTCGCCGTTACCGCCATTCAACTGGTCGTTGCCTGCGCCGCCGTCCAGGACATCATTACCCTCGTCGCCGTAGAGCGTGTCATTGCCAGCACCACCTTGCAGCCAGTCGTCACCAGCTCCGCCGTTAAGCGCGTCAGCGCCAGCACCGCCGTACAAGGTGTCATTGCCACTGCCACCATTGACCGTGTCGTCGCCAGCCCCCGCGTCGATCACGTCATTGCTGGACGTACCCGACAGCGTTTCATCGATGTCAGAGCCTTGTAGCACCTGGAACTTGATCTGGTCCTGGTCCCAGAAGCTGCCATCGGCAAACTGGATACGATCGATTTGATAACCGCCAGCGGCGTCACTCTGGAAGTGGTAAACCACTCGCAGGCTGTCGGTGCTGCCCAATACACGGATGATCAAGTCGTTACCGTCACGGCGCACGCTGACATCAGAGGCATTGAGGTCGGTAAGCTTGATGGTATCGAGCTTGCCCTCACGGTTTTCATAGGCGTAATAAATGGTGTCCTGACCCGCTCCCTTGCCGAACAGATACGTATCGTTGCCATCACCACCGTCGAGCTGATCGTTGCCCAGGCCGCCATCAAGGATGTCATCGCCGGTTCCGCCATTGAGCGTGTCGTTACCCGAACCGCCCTGCAACAGATCATTGCCAGCGTTGCCGTTCAGCGTATCGGCTCCAGCGTTGCCAATCAGTGTGTCGTTGCCGGCAGCACCGTTGATGACGTCATCGCCCTCTCCCGCATCGATGACATCGTCACCCTCGGTGCCCGTGAGGGTTTCCTCGGCTTCGCTGCCCTGCAACACCTGATTCTTGATGGCTGCCTGATCCCAGAAACTGCCATCGGCGAACTGGATGCGATCAATCTGATAGCCAGAGGTCGCATCATTCATGAAGTGATAAACGACGCGCAGACTGTCGGTGCTACCCAGCACGCGGATAAGCAGGTCGTTACCATCACGCCGCACGCTGACATCCGCTGCATTCAGATCAACCAGCTTGACGGTATCGAGCTTGCCCGCACGATTTTCATAGGCGTAGTAAATGCTGTCCTGACCGGCCCCTTTGGCAAAGAGATAAGTATCGTCGCCATCTCCGCCATCGAGACGATCATTGCCTGCACCGCCATCAAGCACATCGTTGCCAGCACCACCATTGAGGATGTCGTTGCCCAGACCGCCCAGCAACAGATCATCTCCGGCATCGCCATTGAGCGTATCTGCGCCCTTGTTGCCCGACAGCGTATCGTTGCCACTGCCACCGTTGACGGTGTCGTCCCCGGCACCCGCATCGATACTGTCGTCACTGGCGGTACCCGCCAGCGTTTCGTCGGCATCGGTGCCTTGCAGAACGGCGGACTTGATCGCTGCCTGATCCCAGAAGCTTCCATCGGCAAACTGGATACGGTCGACTTGATAACCGCCTGTGGCGTCACTCTGGAAGTGATAAACCACACGCAGGCTATCGGTGGTCCCTGGCACGCGAATGAGCAAGTCATTACCATCACGACGCACACTCACATCCACCGCGTTCAAGTCGATCAGTTTCACGGTATCGAGCTTGTCTGCACGACCTTCATAGGCGTAGTAGATAATGTCCTGACCCGAGCCCTTGCCGAACAGGTAAGTGTCGTCGCCATTACCACCGTCCAGCAGATCATTGCCTGCACCGCCATCCAGTACATCGTTACCGTTGCCGCCGTAGAGAGTGTCCTTGCCCTCTCCCCCATTCAGCACATCGTTGCCATCCTCGCCATTCAGGGTGTCGGCACCGCTACCGCCCGAAAGTGTATCGTTGCCGCTGCCACCGTTGACGACATCATCACCCGCCGAGGCGTTGATGGTGTCATCACTGCTTGTACCAGACAGGGTTTCATCCGCTTCAGTGCCTTGCAGCACTTGCGCCTTGATCGCGGTTTGATCCCAGAAACTGCCGTCAGCGAACGCAATCCGATCAATCTGATAACCGGCTGTGGCATCACTCATGAAGTGATAGACAACGCGCAAGGTATCGGTCGTACCGTTGATACGAATCACCAGGTCATAACCGTCACGTGCGACGCTGACATCGGCCGCATTCAGATCAACCAGCCTGACCTGATCGAGCTTGTCTGCACGGCTTTCATTGGCGTAGTAGATGGTGTCCTGGCCCGAGCCTTTACCGAACAGGTAGGTATCGTCACCGGCACCGCCATCCAGACGGTCATTACCTGCACCGCCATCGAGGATGTCGTTGCCGCTGCCGCCGTAGAGGATGTCGTTGCCCGACCCGCCTTGCAGCAGGTCATTACCCTCGTCGCCGTTCAAGGTATCGGCACCTGCTCCACCGGCCAGGTTGTCGTTGCCCGCACCGCCACTGAGTGTGTCGTCGCCTGCCCCGCCATCGATCAGGTCATCGCTGGCAAAACCGGTCAGGGTCTGATCGGCTGGAGTGCTGGTAAGCGTTTGGGCCTTGATTGCGCTCTGATCCCAGAAGCTGCCGTCGGCAAACTCGATGCGATCGATCTGATAGCCCGCCGTGGCATCGCTCATGAAGTGATAGACGACGCGCAAGCTGTCGTTCGTATCGTTGATACGAACGACCAGGTCATAGCCATCGCGTGCAACGCTGACATCGGCTGCGTTGAGACCGACCAGTTTGATGGTATCGAGCTTGCCTGCACGACTTTCATTGGCGTAATAGATGGTGTCCTGACCCGAGCCCTTGCCGAACAGATAAGTGTCGTCACCGGCACCACCGTCCAGACGGTCATTGCCTGCACCGCCATCGAGGATGTCGTTGCCGTTGCCACCGTAGAGGATGTCGTTACCCGCCCCACCTTGCAGCAGGTCATTGCCCTCGTCACCGTTGAGGGTGTCGGCACCGGAGCCTCCGGACAGAGTGTCGTTGCCCGCACCGCCACTGAGGGTGTCGTCACCGGCGCCGCCTTCGATCAGATCATCGCTGGCGTAACCCGCCAGAGACTGGTCAGCCTCGCTGCCTTGCAATACCTGGGTCTTGATCGCGTCCTGATCCCAGGCGCTGCCATCGGCGAACTGGATACGGTCGATCTGATAACCGGAGGTCGCATCACCCATGAAGTGATAAACGACACGCAAGGTATCGGTCGTGCCGTTGATACGAAGCACCAGGTCATAACCCTCACGCGCCACGCTGACATCGGCCGCGTTCAGATCAATCAGCCTGACCTGATCGAGTTTGCCTGCGCGACTTTCATTGGCGTAGTAGATGGTGTCCTGACCCGAGCCTTTACCGAACAGATAGGTATCGTCACCGGCACCGCCATCCAGACGGTCATTACCTGCACCGCCATCGAGGATGTCATTGCCTGATCCGCCATTAAGGACATCATTGCCCGATCCGCCCTGCAGCAGGTCATTACCCTCGTCGCCGTTCAGAGTATCGGCACCGGAGCCTCCAGACAGAGTGTCGTTGCCTGCCCCGCCATTGAGGGTATCGTCACCGGCACCGCCCTCGATCAGATCATCGCTGGCGTAGCCCCAAAGAGACTGGTCGGTATCACGCCCCTCCAGCACCTGGGTCTTGATGGCCTGTTGATCCCAGATACTGCCATCGGCGAACTCGATCTGGTTGATCTGATAGCCATAGGTCGCATCGTTCATGAAGTGACTGCTGACGCGAATGCTGTCGGTAGTGCCGATCACCCTGATCACCAGGTCACTGCTTTCCCGGGAGACAATCACATCGCTGCTGTTCAGCCCGACCAGTTTGACGGTATCGACCTTGTTCTGCGCTGAATCGTAAGCCGAGACAATGTCCTGGCCCGAGCCTTTGCCGAACAGGTAGGTATCGTTTCCGGCACCGCCATCCAGACGGTCATTGCCAGCACCGCCATCCAGCACATCGTTACCAGCACCGCCGTTGAGGGTGTCATTGCCCGATCCGCCTTGCAGCAGATCGTTACCCCCTTCACCGTTCAGGGTATCGGCACCCGCACCGCCCTCGATCAGATCATCGCTGGCGTAGCCCCACAGCGACTGGTCGCCATCACGCCCCTTCAGTACATGGGTCTTGATGGCCTGCAGATCCCAGATACTGCCATCGGCGAACTCGATCTGGTTGATCTGATAGCCATAGGTCGCATCGTTCACGAAGTGACTGCTGACGCGAATGCTGTCGGTAGTGCCGATCACCCTGATCACCAGATCACTGCTTTCCCGGGAGACAATCACATCGCTGCTGTTCAGCCCGACCAGTTTGACGGTATCGACCTTGTTCTGCGTTGAATCGTAAGCCGAGACAATGTCCTGGCCCGAGCCCTTGCCGAACAGGTAGGTATCGTCACCGGCACCGCCATCCAGACGGTCATTGCCAGTACCACCATCAAGCACATCGTTGCCGAGACCACCGTTGAGAGTGTCATTACCGGCACCGCCTTGCAGCAGATCGTTACCCCCTTCACCGTTCAGGGTATCGTTTCCGGCACCGCCATCGATCAGATCATCGCTGGCGTAGCCCCACAGAGCCTGGTCGGTTTCACGCCCCTCCAGCACCTGGGTCTTGATGGCCTGGTGATCCCAGATACTGCCATCGGCAAACTCGATCTGGTTGATCTGATAGCCATAGGTCGCATCGCTGACGAAGTGGCTGCTGACCCGGAGAATGTCAGTGGTACCGATTACCCTGATCACCAGATCGCTGCTCTCCCGGGAAACAATCACATCGCTGCTGTTCAGCCCGACCAGCCTGACGGTATCGACCTTGTTCTGGGTTGGATCATAGGCCGAGACAGTATCCTGGCCCGAACCCGCGCCAAACAGGTAGGTGTCATTGCCATAACCACCGTCCAGACGGTCATTACCCGCACCGCCATCCAGCACATCATCTCCACCATTTCCGTAGAGCGTATCGTTACCAGCGCCCCCGGTGAGGGTTTCGTTTGCTTCCGTGCCGGAGACAGTCAAGGCACTGACTGCTACAGGTGTGAACAGATTGGCGCTGATATCCTCCTTGCTCCAGATCACTCCATCGGCAAACTGCACCTGGTCGATGCCATAGCCGTAAATGGCACTGCTATAGAAATGCGAATTGACCCGCAGGGTTTCAGCGCTGTCCTTGATCTGAATAATCAGATCATCGGACTCACGGAGCATCACCACATCAGCCGCATTCAGACCTTCCAGACGGATCACGTCCAGTTTGTTGGCCGTGGTGTCGTTGTAGGCGTAGTTGCTGATGGTGTCCTGACCCGAGCCCTTGCGGAATACGTAGGTGTCGGAGCCATAGCCGCCAATCAACGAGTCATTGCCACTGCCGCCATCCAGGGTGTCGTTGCCATCATCGCCGTTGAGAGTGTCATTGCCATCGCCGCCATTGAGGATATCGTCACCGGCACGACCATTCAGGGTGTCGTTACCCGACAGGCCGAACAGGCTGTCTGCCGACTCGTAACCTGTAAGGGTTTCATCGACTTCAGTACCAATCAGCAAAGCGGTACGGATCTGTTCATTGTTCAGCACCGTGCCATCGGCAAACTGCAACTGATCAATGCCATAGCCGTAGATGGCACTGCTGTAGAAATGCGAACTGACCCGCAGGGTTTCGCCACTCTCCTTGATCTGGATGATCAGGTCATCGGACTCACGACGCATCAGCACATCGGCAGCATTCAGACCTTCCAGACAGATCACGTCCAGTTTGTTGGCCGTGGTGTCGTTGTAGGCATAGTTGTTGATGGTGTCCTGGCCCGAGCCCTTGCGGAACACATAGGTGTCGGAGCCGTAGCCGCCAATCAACGAGTCATTGCCACTGCCACCATCCAGGGTGTCGTTGCCCTCATCGCCGTTGAGAGTGTCATTGCCATCGCCGCCGTCGAGGATATCGTCACCGGCACGCCCGTTCAGGGTGTCGTTACCCGACAGGCCGAACAGACTGTCTGCCGACTCATAACCTGTAAGGGTCTCATCGACTTCGGTACCGGTCAGTAACGCCGTGCGGATCTGCTCGTTGGTCAACACCGTGCCATCGGCAAACTGCACTTGATCGATGCCGTAGCCATAGATCGCACTGCTGTAGAAGTGCGAGCTGACCCGCAAGGTTTCGCCACTTTCCTTGATCTGAATGATCAGGTCATCGGACTCACGACGCATCAGCACATCGGCAGCATTCAGGCCTTCCAGACGGATCACGTCCAGTTTGTTGACCGTGGTGTCGTTGTAGGCGTAGTTATTGATGGTGTCCTGGCCCGAGCCCTTGCGGAACACATAGGTGTCGGAGCCGTAGCCGCCATCCAGCGAGTCGTTACCGCTGCCGCCGTCCAGGGTGTCGTTGCCATAACCACCGCTCAGCGCGTCATTGCCTGCACCACCCAGCAGCGTGTCGTTGCCATCTTCACCGTTCAAGGTGTCGCGACCATCACCACCATCGAGGATATCGTCACCGGCACGGCCATTCAGGGTGTCGTTGCCCGACAGGCCGAACAGACTGTCTGCCGACTCATAACCTGTAACGGTTTCATCGGCCTCGGTACCGGTCAGCAACGCCGTGCGGATCTGCTCATTGGTCAGCACCGTACCATCGGCAAACTGCACCTGATCGATCCCGTAACCATAGATCGCACTGCTGTAGAAGTGCGAGCTGACCCGCAGGGTTTCGCCACTCTCCTTGATCTGAATGATCAGATCATCGGACTCACGACGCATCACCACATCGGCCGCATTCAGGCCTTCCAGACGGATCACGTCCAGTTTGTTGGCCGTGGTGTCGTTGTAGGAGTAGTTATTGATGGTGTCCTGACCCGAGCCTTTGCGGAACACATAGGTGTCGGAGCCATAGCCACCATCCAGCGAGTCGTTACCGCTGCCGCCGTCCAGGGTGTCGTTGCCATAACCACCGCTCAGCGCGTCATTGCCTGCACCACCCAGCAGCGTGTCGTTGCCATCTTCACCGTTCAAGGTGTCGCGGCCATCACCACCGTCGAGGATGTCGTCACCGGCACGCCCGTTCAGGGTGTCGTTGCCCGACAGACCGAACAGACTGTCCGCCGACTCGTAACCTGTAAGGGTTTCATCGACCTCGGTACCGGTCAGCAACGCCGTACGGATCTGCTCATTGGTCAACACTGTGCCATCGGCAAATTGCACCTGATCGATGTTATAGCCATAGAGCGGGGTGCTATTGAAATGCGAACTGACACGCAATGTTTCATTGCTGTCCTTGATCTGAATGATCAGGTCATCGGACTCACGACGCATCACCACATCGCTGGCATTCAGACCTTCCAGACGGATCACGTCCAGTTTTTTGGCCGTGGTGTCGTTGTAGGCGTAGTTGCTGATGGTGTCCTGGCCCGAGCCCTTGCGGAACACATAGGTGTCGGAGCCATAGCCGCCATCCAGCGAATCATTTCCACTGCCGCCGTCCAGAGTGTCATTGCCATAGCCACCGGAGAGGGTGTCATTGCCTGCATCGCCCAGCAGGGTATCGTCTCCATCCTCACCGTAGAGCGTGTCCTTACCGTCACCACCTTCCAGGGTGTCGTTACCGGCACGGCCGTAGAGAATGTCGTTGCCTTGGGCACCGGACAAACGATCATCGCCCGCGTAACCGGTAATGCTATCGTCGCCCTCTGTACCAATCAGCAAGGCAGCGGTGATCTGAGCCTGGTCCCAGACAACTCCGTCGGCGAACTGCAACTGGTTGATCGCATAGCCATAGCTTTGATCGCTGTAGAAGTGCGAGCTGATCCGCAGCGATTCGCCGGTCTGACGAATCTGGATCACGAGGTCGTCGGACTCGCGACGGATGCTGACATCTTCCGTAGTCAGCCCATCCAGACGCACGACATCGAGCTTGTCGATTGTGGTGTCGTTGTAGGCATAGTTGTTGATCGTGTCACGACCATAGCCCTTGCCGAACACGTAGGTATCGGAGCCTTTGCCGCCATCCAGAGTGTCATTACCGGCACCACCATCCAGCAGATCGTTACCCGCTCCACCGCTCAGCGTATCGTTACCGGCACCACCAAGCAGCGTGTCGTTGCCGTCCTCGCCGTAGAGCGTGTCCTTGCCATCGCCACCATCGAGCAGGTCATCGCCGGCACGGCCGCTCAGGGTGTCATTGCCCGACAGGCCGATCAGGTCATCATCGCTGGCATAGCCCGTAATGCTGTCATCGCCTTCAGTACCAATCAGCAAGGCTGCCGTGATCTTTGCCTCATCCCAGACAGTGCCATCGGCAAACTGCAACTGGTTGATCGCATAGCCATAGCTTGGATCGCTGTAGAAGTGCGAGCTGACCCGCAGGGTTTCGCCGGTCTGACGGATCTGGATCAGCAGGTCGTCGGACTCGCGACGGATACTGACATCACCGGTATTCAAACCCTCCAGACGAACGACATCCAGCTTGTTGGCCGTGGTGTCGTTGTAGGAATAGTTGGAGATGGTGTCCTGCCCGGAGCCCTTGCGGTAAATATAGATATCCGAACCCTTGCCACCTTCAAGGGAATCATTGCCCGCACCGCCATCGAGCGTATCGTTGCCAGCACCACCGGACAGGGTGTCGTTGCCAAAGCCTCCGAGAAGCGTGTCATTGCCCTCTTCGCCGTAAAGGGTATCGCGACCATCACCACCGCTGAGCACGTCGTCACCAGCACGGCCACTCAATACGTCGTCACCGTCCAGACCAATCAGGTCATCATCTGTCGCATAGCCGGTAATGGTGTCGCTGCCCTCCGTGCCAATCAAAAGCGCCGAGGTGATTTTTGCCTGATCCCAGACCGTGCCATCGGCAAACTGCAACTGATCGATCGCATATCCATAGCTTTGATCGCTGTAGAAATGCGATCCGACCCGCAGAGTTTCTCCGGTCTGACGGATCTGGATCAGCAGATCGTCGGACTCACGACGGATACTCACATCATCGGCGTTCAAGCCTTCCAGACGCACAACATCGAGCTTGTTCGGCGTCGTGTCGTTGTAGGCATAGTTGCTGATGGTGTCCTGGCCCGAACCTTTGCGGAACACATAGGTATCGGAGCCAAAGCCACCGTCCAGCGAATCATTGCCGCTGCCGCCGTCCAGAGTGTCGTTGCCGGAACCACCGGTGAGCGTGTCATTGCCTGCACCACCCAGCAGAGTGTCATCGCCGGCTTCGCCGTAGAGGATGTCTCTGCCATCACCGCCATCGAGCACATCATTGCCACTACGACCATAGAGGGTGTCATTACCCGCCAGTCCTGCCAATGTATCGGCAGTGTCATAACCCGTGATGGTGTCGTTGCCTTCAGTACCATCGAGAAGGCTTGCGGTTATCTGCGCACGATCCCAGACGGTGCCATCGGCGAACTGCAGTTGGTCGATGGCGTAGCTCCAGCCGCCGGCCTCGGCAGAGAAGTGCGAGCGGATGCGCAGGGTCTCGCCGGTCTGCCGAATCTGCACAATCAGATCATCGGACTCGCGACGCAGACTGACATCTGTAATGTTCAGGCCATCGAGACGTACAACATCGAGTTTATTGACCGTTGTATCGTTGTAACTGGTGTTATCAATCGCATCGGAACCAAGCCCTTTGCCAAAGACATAGGTGTCCGATCCCTTGCCACCTTCCAGCGTGTCATTGCCAACACCGCCATCGAGCAGGTCGTTGCCGTTACCACCACTCAGGCTGTCGTTGCCTGCACCACCGAGCAATGTGTCGTCACCTTCTTCGCCATACAGCGTGTCGCGACCTTCTCCGCCCACAAGCGTGTCATTGCCCAGGCCACCGTACAGCGTGTCATTGCCCGCCAGACCGTCGAGAGTATCGTCAGCCTCGTAGCCGGTGAGCGTGTCGTTGAACTCGCTGCCACTCAGCAGCGACGCCTTGATCTGATCCACGCCCCAGACTGTGCCGTCAGCGAACTGCAGTTGATCGATGGCGTAGTTGTAGTAAGTACTGGCAGGAGAGAAGTGCGAGGAAACACGCAGGGTATCGCCGGTTTCCTTGATCTGGATGACCAGATCACTGGACTCGCGACGCAGGCTGATATCGGCCAGGTTGAGCCCTTCCAGACGGATCACATCCTGCTTGCCAACCGTGGTTTCGTTGTAGACACCGTTGGAAATGGTGTCCTGACCCGAACCCTTGCGGAAGATATAGGTATCGGAGCCGTAACCACCATCCAGGGTGTCGTTACCCGAACCGCCATCCAGCACGTCATTGCCATAGCCGCCGCTTAGCGAGTCATTACCTGCGCCACCCAGCAACGTATCGTTGCCCTCGTCTCCGTTCAGGGTATCCGCACCGTTGCCGCCGTCGAGCACGTCATCGCCTGCACGGCCACTGAGCGTGTCATTTCCGTCCAGCCCGGAGAGATTGTCTGCTGTGGCATAACCTGTGAGGGTATCAGCACCTTCCGAAGCCTGAACAACGACAGACTTGATCTGCACGCCATCCCACACGGAACCATCGGCAAACTTCAGTTGATCGATGGCATAGGTCGAGGTGCCTTCCTGGCTGAAATGCGAGCGTACGGTCAGGGTATCGCCTGTCGCCTTGATCTGAATGACAAGGTCGTCACTCGAACGCAAGAACCGCAGATCGGCTGGATTGAGGCCGTCGAACTGGATGGCGTCGATCTTGTCTGCCGCCGTTTCGCCGTAGGTTCCGTTATTGATAACGTCCTGGCCATAGCCCTTGGCAAACCGGTAAGTGTCGGAGCCACGACCACCGTCGAGAGTATCGTTGCCCGAGCCGCCATCAAGAATATCGTTACCGTCTTCGCCATACAGGTAATCCGAGCCGGCACCACCGTTCAAGGTGTCCTGGCCCATACCACCATAAAGGGTGTCACTTCCCTGAGCCCCACTAATGCTGTCATCCGAGGCATATCCGGTCAGAACATCGTTCCCCTCGGTACTGAGGATTGCCATGACCTTGACTTGCTCGACACTCCATTGAGTTCCATCGGCAAAGCGGATCAGATCCAGAGCGTAAGGAGTGTTGCCGTCATTATGGAAGTAGCTGGAGACCGTAATTTTGTCAGTCGTGTTTTTCAGCGACAGGATCAGATCACTTCCTGACCGGGTAATGATGATGTCGGTCGGGAGGATATCCGCCGCGAACTCGATTACATCGATCTTGCCAGCACTTGAGTCGTAGTTATTGACCGAGTCCTGACCCCAGCCGCGGCTGAAGAGATAGGTGTCAGAACCTTCACCACCATAAAGGTAATCGTTGCCTATACCACCATCGAGTTGATCGTTTCCTGCATCGCCATATAAGTTGTCGTTGCCTGCATCGCCCTGGAGGCTGTCGCTACCCTCGCCACCAGACAAATAATCCGAACCCTCGCCACCGGACAGTTGGTCTGCACCGGCCCCACCGTACAGGTAATCGTTGCCAGCTTCACCGTGCAAGGTGTCATTGCCTGCCAGCCCCTGAAGAGTGTCGTCACCCAAGCCACCACGGAGGATATCGTCTGAGGCATAACCCCATATCGAGTCATTACCATCGGTAGCAACGACAACCATCGCCTTGATTTCATCTACAGACCACTGAGTACCATTAGCGAAACGTATGCTTTCCAGGACATAAGGGCCAGCAGCGTCACGGTTGAAATAGCTACTGATCGTGATGCGATCACTGCTGCCACGTCGGCTCAACAGCAGATCATCATAATTACGACTTACAACAATATCGGAAGGCGAAATTTCCTCGGAAAACTCTATGACGTCCTGTTTGTTAGTGGTCAGGTCATAGTTATTGACAGTGTCCTGTCCCCAGCCGGAACGGAAGAAATAGGTGTCGGATCCATCACCACCATAGAGATAATCATTGCCGGTATCCCCCAGCAGAAGATCATCACCACCGTCACCATAAATAGTATCACTGCCCTCCCCGCCACTTAGTACATCGGCACCCACTCCGCCGCTAAGATAATCGCTGTCATCACCTCCAATAAGGAAGTCATTGCCACCGCTTCCCGTCAAATAATCATTGCCTTTGGCACCGACCAGAAAGTCGTCTTGCTCCGTGCCATTGTAACTGTCTCCGGCAGCCGTTCCCAACAGCACGGCATTTTTCCCACCGTATACATTTTTCAACTGCGCAAGGCCAACATCATCAAGTTCATTCAGCCAGGTTGATATCGACTCATTCCATATACCTTTCTTCAACGAAGCGCCCAGTTCTGCTCCGTCTACAATTGCCTTGACCGGATCCAGTGCATGAACGCGCGCCAGCTCCTGAGTGATGGCACTGTAATCAATGAAAAAACCTTCCCCACTCCATGAAACTCCCAGCAGCGAGGTATAACTCTGCAAACGAGTCTGCAATAGCAGGCCTCTGTAAACCGATTCGACCAATGCATCATAAGCTTTATTGATCTGGTCAATCTGGAAGCTTTGCAAGCTCAGATTTTCCTCAGTTATATATATTGTACCCGTCAGCAAAGCACCAACTGTGCGATGCCCGCCAGCGCTATTACCGGAACTTGCTGACAAGTATATTTTCTTGCTATCGCCCTCACCTTCCTCTCGGGAGGAAAAATTGAAATACTCAATACCCGTAAATGCTTCCAGTATCTTGATTTTCTCAAGAGCACTTTGCTGAGCAAGTTGTGCCGCAGTGGGTTCTCTGGAAGGAGGAGGCGTATTATTACCACCATTATCACTGGAGATAAAAAGGGAAGAGGGCTTCTCCCACGAATAACTGAATTTCACTTGATAAAAACCGGTCCCCAGGTCCTCGATTCGCTCATCGAAGGAATCCATGGTACTCGTCCCGGCCCATGCCCCCAGCAAACGATCTACCAACGCCAATTGCGCTTGCCGAGTAGTTGCCGATGAATAATCGGACAAAGCCTGCTTCAAAGAACTACTGAGCATGCTGGCTTCACGAAGATCGCGCACAGTACCTGACCCCTGCATATCGGCCAGTTTCTTTGCCTCTTCATCCAATGCAATCTTGTCGGAAAACTCTCTGTAAAACGTATTTTGGGCGAAATCGATGGTACCTACGATACCTTGGGTTTCCGCTCCCGTCTGGTTATCGACACGCGTATAGGAGCCAAGATTGGATATGATGTTTCCATTATTGGCAGAGCCGTGCACGGCACCTGTCACATTGATTGAGGTGACTCCCAGATCTGCGAGTGTCTTCAATTCATTCGACTGGGAAATACCATCCTGATTGTGATCCTGCCAGACCTTGACCGAAGTAAAAGCAGCATCCTGCTCATCAAAGATACCGTCTTCGTTATCATCAAGATCGGCAATGGCTTCAAACCCATTTGAGGCGGTTTTACCATTCCTCAATACAGTATTGACACCGAACAGCTCAGAGCCGTTGTCTATGCTGCCATTTTTATTTTTATCGAGTACAAGCAGCCCGTCATCGGCACCGACCCAACCCGTTCCAAGCTTATGGCCATCTCCATCATGGTCAAAAATGATCCCTTTATCTCGCGAAACGGTCTCGACACCATCACCATCAAGATCCAGTACCAACGGGTCAATATATGAATACGCATCGGAGAAATACTTTTGAACGGTGTCATAAATGAATCCACCCAAGGACTGACCGAACTCATCAAGTCCCAGGTCATCCCACATCCATTCAAAAACAGAACCGATAGGCTCATCCAGCCCCATATACTTCATCATGCCCGCAACGTTTTGCAGCAAGGCTTCTGTCAGGTTCCCCATGTACTCGCTGAACGTGTCTCCTCCTATTTGTACATAGTCACCATCGAGCCCCAAGGGCGGAGGAAGAATATCGCCAATAGTCCCTGCCCAGTTCCAGCGCTCCAGATTCAGATCTGAAACAGCCGACTGTACGTCGGCATCAATAATGTCCTGTAATGGGGGAATACCATTTTGGCCGATGACATCATTAAGAACATTATTTGCCAACGCATCCGATGCAACCTGAAAATCAGCATCCGAGAGAGACCTGCCATCGGCAGCGGCTGCAAAACGCACTGAGCCGCGAACCATATCGCTATAAAAACTACCATCATTCTGGTTAATGGATTGAGCAGCAGAAAGCCAGTTTGATATTTTCCCCAGCTCAACAGCATTTTGCCCGGAGGGATTGGAAGCCACTTGCTGATCGACAATGGTCTTGAGATAAGCGTATGCACCGGGGTAATTACCCTGAGATTGCAGATTGCCTAACGTGGAAACTTGGCTTGAATTAAGACTTACAATGCTCATGACATCCCTCTCAGTGAATACCAATAGATTCGATTAGTTTCAACAGCTTTTCATTCAGTACTTCAAAATCATCACGAGCAATATCAAACTGATATAAGAGTTCAACACTCCCCGACAAAATCCGATTGCCTTCATACGTGTTCAAACCACGACTCACGTATACAACCTCGCCACCCTTATCGATAAACGTATAAATGACACGACCGCGAACTTCGTATTTCGAGCGCCCATCGCTGATTGAAACAGGCTCGAAACCGCGCAAACCAATCTGTGAACGAGCAACGGGGATCTCGACGCGCCGAATACGTACAATGACGTGATTACCTTGTGCTTTCCCGGGAGCAACGATACTCATGTCATCGGCATTAACGCCAAAAATCACGACACCAGAAGAAGTAGACTTCAAAATGTCACACGTTGCCGAAGAAACACTAAATTTCATTCGAGCAACGTCACAGCGACCATCATATGAGTGAGAGGCCTCTGCGAATAAAGGTACGACCAATGAAAAACAACAAAACAGCAATAAAGAACTCTTCAAACTGCTCATCCTTGTTCTTGGCCACATAGCGTTTTTTTCTACCGCTCCCTCAAACTCTCCGACGCATGCTGCTGCAACGGACTCAAGAAATACTCAATCACCCGCCGCTTATTAGTCTTCACTTCCGCCGTCACCGCCATACCCGGCGACAACTTGATATCCACGCCATTGATATTCAGCGTATCGCTGTTAAGGCGAATCTTGCTGCTATAGATCAGCCCGCGCTTTTCATCTTCGATGGCGTCGTTGGAAACGCTGATGACTTCGCCTTCGATGGTGCCGTACTTGGTGAAGGTGAAAGTTTCGACTTTGACGGTGACGGGCTGGCCGGCGCGGACGAAGCCGACGTCCTTGTTTTCCAGCATGGCTTCCACTTCCACGGGCTGGCCGTCAGGGACGAGGACCATCAGGGGTTGTGCGGGGGTGACGACGCCGCCGACGGTGTGGACGTCCAGTTGCTGGACGGTGCCGTCGACCGGGGCTTCGAGGGTGGTGAGGTCTTCCTGGTAACGGGCCTTGGTCAGGTCCTGGCTGAAGGTGGCGATTTTCTGGTCGGCCTGTTGCAGCAGGTCGAGCATGGCGCGACGGGTCTGGGCGACGACGCCTTCGCGACGGCGTTCGGCTTCCTGGCGGGCGGCGGTGGATTGCAGGACGCTGGCCTGTTGCACGCTGAGTTGTCGCTCAAGATCAAGACGAGCCTGTTCCTTTTCCAGATAGGCATGGCGAGCGATGTATTGTTTTTTCAGCAGATTTTCGTAGTCGTTGGCCAGTTTGGTGGCGATCGGCAGGGTTTTCTGCAGGCTCGCGACCTGGATGCGTGCCGCCTGAATATCCGCCTGGCGCTGCTGGATTTCGGCTTCGGCCAGGTCGAGGCTGCTGCGGTATTCCTGATACTGGCCTTGCAGCCAGCGCTCGGCAGCCAGCACATGTTCGGGATCGGCATCGCGAATGATACCGGTCAGGTCCCGCGGCGGTTTGCGCTGGTTGATGGCATCGAGCATGGCGGCGGCACGTGCGTTGTCGATGCGTGCTGCCAGCAGGTCGCTGCGCACCCGCCCGACATCGGCATCGGCGGCTGTGGAGTCCAGTTCCAGAAGCAACTGGCCCGCCTTGACCGCTTGCCCGTCGCGCACATGAATGGCCTTGACCACTGCGGTTTCGCTGGACTGGATGACCTTGGTCTTGCCACTGGGGATGACCTTGCCGCTGGCCGTGGCGACCACATCGATTTTGCCCAGACAGGCCCAGAGCAAGGCCAGTGTGGCAAAGCCCATGATCGCCCACATGAAGATGCGGGGGGCCGGATGAGTAGGCTTGTCCTGCAACTCCAGAGCAGCAGGCAGAAATTGCACTTCATGGGCCAGACGCCTGGGCGCATCCATTTCATGACGGCGGCGCCAGGACTGACGCCATACCCGGCGATAACGTTGCAGCAGTCCGCTGGATTCGGCGTTAGACATGACCACCTCCTTGCTGCAGACGATGCAGGCGTGAGTAATGGCCGGCCTGATGCGTCAACAGTTCGGCGTGGGTGCCCTGCTCGACGATCTGTCCGCGATCGACGACCACGATACGGTTGGCATCGCGCACCGCCGACAAGCGGTGGGCAATGATAATGACGGTGCGGCCCTTGCAGATGGCCTGCATGTTCTGCTGGACGATGCGCTCGGACTCATAGTCCAGGGCACTGGTAGCTTCGTCGAAAATCAGAATGCGCGGATTGCCCATCAAGGCCCGGGCGATGGCAATGCGTTGGCGCTGACCGCCCGAGAGCGATGCGCCATGCTCGCCGACCATGGTGTCGTAGCCTTCCGGCAGTTCCAGAATGAAGTCATGGGCACCGGCCAGTCTGGCCATTTGCATGACGGTTTCCAGCGGCGCACCGGCATCGCTCAGAGCAATGTTTTCGCGGATGCTGCGGTTGAACAGCATGTTGTCCTGCAATACCACACCGATCTGTCGACGCAGCGAGGACACGTCGGCCAGCGCCAGGTCCATGCCATCCACCAGCACCCGACCACGCTCGGGCACGTAAAGCCGCTGCAGCAGGCGTGTCAGGGTACTTTTGCCGGACCCCGAGCGCCCCACGACGCCAATCACCTGGCCCGGCATGATGGTCAGATTGATGCCGCGCAGGATCTCCGAACCGTCCGGGCGATAGCGGAAGTGGACCTGATCGAACTCGATGCGGCCCTTGATGGGCGGCAGTGCGCTGCGGGTGGCCTGGGTGAGTTCGTTACGGGTATTGAGGATGTCGCCCAGACGCTGAACCGAGACACCGGTCTGCTGGAAGTTGGTCCACAGTTGCGCCAGACGCATGATCGGCTGGGCCACACGCCCGGCCAGCATATTGAATGCAATCAGTTGCCCCACCGAGAGCTGGCCGTCGATCACCAGTCGGGCACCGAACCACAAGGTCGCGACGGTCACCAGTTTGCCGATCAGGGAGACGCTTTCGTTGGCGATGGTCGACAGGTTCTGGGTCTTGAAACCGGCAGCGACATAACCGGCGAGCTGGTTGTCCCACTTGCGGATGGCCTGGGGCTCCACAGCCATGGACTTGAGGGTATCGATGCCGTTGACGGTTTCCACCAGAAAGGCCTGGTTCTCGGCACCTCGGGCAAAACTGTCGTTGAGGCGTTTGCGCAGCACCGGGGTAATCAGCACCGACACCAGCACGTAAAGCGGCAGCGACAGCAAGACGATCAAGGTCAGCCAGCCGCTGTAGTAGAACATCACAGCAATGAACACCACCGAGAACAGCACATCCAGCAGCAGGGTGATCGCATTGCCGGTCAGGAAGTTGCGGATGTTTTCCAGCTCACGCACCCGCGCCACGGAATCCCCCACGCGACGCGCCTGAAAGTACGACAGCGGCAGGGTGATCAGATGACGGAACAGCTTCGAGCCGAGTTCGACATCGATGCGACTGGCGGTGTGGGCAAACACATAGGTGCGCAAGCCCGACAGCGCCGACTCGAACAACATGACGCCAGCCAGACCGATGGCAATTACGTCCAGCGTTGTCAGACCGTGGTGGACCAGCACCTTGTCCATGACCACCTGAAAGAACAGCGGCGTGATCAGGGAGAAAATCTGCAGGACGAAGGACACCAGCATCACTTCGCCCAGCAACTTGCGGTATTTGACGATGGCCGGGATGAACCAGGTGAAGTCGAAGCGGGAAGACTCGCCCGGCGTACCGGCTTCAGAACGGATCAGCACCAACTGCCCGGTCCAGCGCTCCTGCAAGGCCTCGAAGGTAATGACTTCGGGACGCTGGGCGAGCGGATCATGGATCAACGCCTTGCCTTGATCCAGGCGCGCAATGATAAAGAAGCCGCCATTGTTATCAGCCGCAATGGCAGGTAGAGGCGTGCGATCCAGACGTTCTGTGGTGGTTTTGGCAGCCTTGGCTTTGAGGCCGAGCTTGCGGGCGGCCAGCAGCAGGCTGTCCAGAGACAGGTTCTGGTCATGGCTGCCAAACTCATGGGCAAGTTGATCAGACGAAGCCGCTACCTGATGGAAGCGCGCAAGCATGACCAGCGAGGCCAGGCCAGTGTCGAGGCGCGGGGCGCTTTCAGGCACCGCAGTGCCCATTCCTGAATCGTTCATAGCGCTTCCCTGCTGATATGCCGCCTGAGCGGGCAAATCTGATCAACTTGTTAAACAATGGCAATAAGCCACTGTGATGAATATCACATTTTCAAAAACTAATGTATCGGCACTGTTACTTTTGAACTACGCACCGTAAAAAACACGCTCAAAGCCCGGGTGGCAGGAAATCCCGGGCCGGGTTGTAGTCCTGTTTCAGGTATGCAGCGAGCGTTTTCAGGTCGTCCGGGCTGAGGGTGCCGGCCGCCTGCTTGAGCTTGAGATTGTCGAGAATGTAGTCATAGCGGGCATCGTTGTAGTCACGGACTGCCGCGTACAACTGACGCTGGGCATTGAGCACATCGGCAATATTGCGCGAGCCGACATCCACACCGACCTGGTTGGCCTCCACGGACTTCTGACCGGACACGATGCTTTGCCGGCGTGCCGTGATCTGCTCGATTCCGGCATTGATACCGCGAAAGGCATTGCGCGTGTTCAACACCACTTCCCGGCGACGGTCTTCCTGTTCGTCCTGGCTCTGATAAAGGCGCTCGATGGACTCCTTGATCTGGGAGTTGGTCATCCCGCCCGAGTAAAGAGGAATGCTCAGCTCAATGCCGATGCTGCTCTGTGCAACCTTGTCGCGATAGCCGTTACTGCCGAAGTCGGTAGGGTTGCTGTAGCCAAAACTGTCGTTGTCGCCCTTGCGGTAGGAGGCGACGGCATCGATGGTCGGCGCATGCCCTGCCTTGCGCTGATTGAGCGTCTGCTCGGCGGCACTGACCGCATGCGCGCTGGCTTGCAGTTCAAGGTTCTGCCGCACGGCGGTATCCACCCAGGCGCGAGCGTCATTGGGGACGGGGGCCTCGACCGGCAGTTGATGCCCCATGCCGGCAATCGAGGTGTAGGTGTGCTTGGTCAAACGCTCCAGTGCCTCATAGGCATCGTCCACTCTTCGCTGCACCTGCTGACGGTTGGCGCGGGCATTGTCATAGGCAGCCTGTGCGTCATACACGTCGGTGATACTGGAAGCCCCGTCTTCCAGACGCCCCTGGGCCTGATCGCGCTGGCGCAACAGGGCGGCCTCTTCAGCCTGGGCAGCGGCAAAACCGTCCAGTTGGCGCAGGGTCTCAAAGTAGGCCTGAGCGGCTGTCAGCACCAGAGTCTGTTCCTGAGCGGAAAGCTCCAGCTCGGCCTGACTCACACTGGACTGTGCAGCCTTCAATTGAAACCAGCGATCGATACGGAACAACGGCTGGTTGAGGTTGGCACGGAAGGTTGTACCGCTGCGCTCGCGGCTCAACGCAGGTTCATCACGCTCCAGCCGGGTCACTTCGGAGGTCGCCCCGGCGGTCAGGTTCGGCAGCAGACCGGCCCGTGCCTGGGGCACGGCTTCGCGCTGGGCCTGGTAGGCATGGCGGGCAGCCGACAATTGCGCATCGTTGAGAGCTGCGGCCTGATAAACGCCTAACAGATCGGCATGCTGCCCAGGCAAATCACGCGATAAAGCCGATCCGCTGTATGCACTGGCACAGCACAGGATGACCAGACCAAGGGAGAAATAGGGATTCATCTACGTTCCATGCGAGAAAGGAATTCCTGAGCGTCATTTAATTGGCTCGCCATGGGTTCGGCGCAAAGAACAAAAGCTTTAGGCTCTGTACGAAATGTTTTCGAGCGAAGGTGAGGCAAGGCAAAAACAGGCGAGGAACGGTCGGAGTCGCGCCCGACTTTACTGGTGTAAATGAGCATTGCGATGGGGGCGCCGAGCCCGGACTCGCGCACGAGCCTGTTTTTAACGCAGCATCATCGAGCGCAGATACATTTCGTACAAAGCCTAGTCAGGGAAACCGGTATTTTTCATGGCAGACCTGCTGCTTCTGAAATCCACGCAAAAAACTCCCGAAACACCCAAGTCTTTGTTTTTCTCGTTCACATTTGGGCGCTAAGCTTGGGCCATGGATGATTCAGACTACCTGCGCCTGCTCACAATCCAGGCCGAACAAGCCAACTCCTTCCTTTCCAATGCGAGAAAGTGGGAGCGCGAGCGCTGGGTTTGTGAACGCCTGCTGCAAGGCTTGAATATTCCCCATCGCCATGAAGACTTCCTGCCTGCGGGTCAGGAGCCTCCCGATGTGCTGTTTCGCGATGCCTGTTTCGAGGTGTTCTTTGTCCTCGATGAAGGTCGACGTCTCAACGATGAGTGGCGTGAGGAACTGGAGCGGCGACGTAGCGCGTTCTCTCTGAGCCAGTTGGTACGACGGGAGGCCAAGCCCAAACGTATCCCGGCGTCGGAGTTGCTGCGAAGGCTGGCTCCCACGTTAAGCAAGAAGGCCAGTAATTATCGTGAGCGCGGCCTGAATCTGGGCGAGCTGGATATCATTGCGTTTGCCAGCCTCAAGCGTGAAGTGCTGGATCTCAACAGTCACTTTCCACCACCGACTGAATACCTGCGCCAGGGCTGGCGCTCGTTGTCACTGGTCGGCCCGACCTTCGCACGGGTATTGTTTGCCCATCCGGGCGCTCCGGATTTTCTGCGGACCAACCTGGGACGCAGTGTCGTCTTCGATGTTGGAATCAGTTTATGAGCCCCCTGCAAGAACTGCTGGCCGATGTGCCTCAACAAGGCCGGGTGCGCTGGATCGGCGTGCGCCCGCAATCGCGCCTCGACATGATCGAGCTGGATGCCGTGGAAGCGCGTCGCGAAGCCGGGCTGACCGGTGACCACTCGCGCCCCGGCCCACGCAATGCCCGGCAGGTGACGCTGATTCAATGGGAACATCTGGCGGTGGTCAGTTCGCTGCTGGGCAGACCTGTGGATAACCCCATCGTGCCGCAGGACCTGCGCCGCAATCTGGTCATCAGCGGCATCAACCTGTTCAGCCTCAAAGGCCGACGATTCAAGGTCGGCCAGGCCATTCTGGAAACCACCGGCTGGTGCCAGCCCTGCGCACGGCTCGAACAACGCCTGGGGCACGGGACCTTCCAGGCCGTACGCGGCCATGGCGGAATCACCGCCCGAGTGATACAAAGCGGAATCATTCGACTGGATGACATGCTGCGAGTCGAACCATTGGAGCCAACAGCGGTATAACGCACTGACAGCAGACAACGTCTGCAAGAGGCAAAAATGAGCAGCCGTCTGAACCCGGACGACCAAAGACGTGTCCAACACTACCTCAACGCCCCCCAGCATCAGGTTGAGCGCAGGCCTTTCCGGCCATTGCTGCTCCTTGTTCTGGTGGTTGCCGTGGTCATCGGCCTGGGCTTTCTGAGCCGTTTACTGAGCTATCTGACGCTATGAGCTGCCTTGCGCTCGCGAAGATCGAGCTCCTACCCCCGAATTCCTTAAACCTTCCGAGTAATCCTTATGACTCATCGTATTGTCATCGTTGGCGGAGGCGCTGGCGGTCTGGAGCTGGCAACCCGTCTGGGTAAAACCCTGGGCAAGAAAGGCACCGCCAGCGTGACGCTGGTAGACGCCAATCTGACGCACATCTGGAAACCCTTGCTGCATGAAGTGGCCGCCGGCTCGCTCAACTCTTATGAAGACGAGTTGAACTATGTGGCCCAGGCCAAGTGGAACAACTTCCAGTTCCAGCTCGGGCGCATGACCGGCCTGGATCGTGAGAATCGCCAGATTCATCTGGCCGCCACTCAGGACGAGAACGGCGCAGAACTGGTGCCGGCGCGCAGCCTGGGTTACGACTCTCTGGTACTGGCGGTTGGCAGCACCACCAACGATTTCGGCACCAAGGGTGCGGCCGAGCACTGTCTGTTTCTGGACAGCCGCAAGCAGGCAGAACGCTTCCACCAGCAGTTGCTCAATCACTATCTGCGTGCCCACGCCGGACAAGCCGACAACGCTCAGGAAATCACCGTGGCCATCGTTGGCGCGGGCGCAACAGGCGTGGAACTGGCCGCCGAACTGCACAACGCCGCCCATGAGCTGGCGTCCTACGGATTGGGCCAGATCAAACCGGAAAACCTGCGCATCACCGTGATCGAAGCCGGGCCGCGGGTTCTGCCTGCCTTGCCTGAGCGCATCGGCGCGCCGGTACATAAAACCCTGGAGAAACTGGGCGTGACCGTGCTGACCAATTCGTCCGTCAGCGAAGTGACTGCCGAAGGTCTGGTCACAGCCAGCGGCCAGTTCATTCCGGCGGTCCTGAAAGTCTGGGCAGCGGGCATTCGAGCCCCGGCCTTCCTGCATGAACTCGACGGGCTGGAAAGCAATCGCATCAACCAGTTGCAAGTGCTGCCGACCCTGCAGACCACACGCGATGAAAACATCTTTGCCTTTGGCGACTGCGCCGCCTGCCCACAGAAAGGCACCGACCGCAACGTTCCGCCTCGCGCCCAGGCCGCTCACCAGCAGGCTTCCTTGCTGGTCAAGTCACTGCGCCTGCGGATTGAAGGCAAGGCACTGCCGGAGTACACCTACAAGGATTACGGCTCACTGATTTCCCTGTCGAGCTTCTCGGCAGTGGGCAACCTGATGGGTAATCTGATGGGTAGCGTGATGCTGGAAGGCTGGCTGGCGCGGATGTTCTATATCTCGCTGTATCGCATGCACCAGATGGCGTTGTATGGCGCTTTCCGCACCTTGATGCTGATGCTGGGCAGCAAGATCGGCAAGGGAACCGAGCCACGGATGAAGTTGCATTAAGCTGTAAGCGTCAAGTTTGAATAAGCGCCTGGGTTCAGGCGCTTATTTCGTACTTTTTCATTTTTGCATACAGTGTGGGACGGCTTATTCCAAGAGCCAGTGCAGCTTTGGAGACGTTAAAGTTCATGGCTTGCAACGCAAGAAAAATGGCCTGTTTCTCGGCATCGTGTATCAAGGGCTGATCAAAATCCGGGCGGGTAGCCTGATAGGAAACAGCGGACAGCCTGACAAGATCACTGACCTCCTGAACATACTCTTCTTCGGACTTGAAACGACGAGGAGCAGTCGCCAGTTTGTGAATCACCGATTTCAATTGTGAAATATTTTCGCTCCACTCCTGTTTCTTCAACAGTTTGCAAAGACGAACAGGAATAGTGACTCTCTTGCTTTCCTGCACCTGAGCTTCACGCCAGAAAAAGTCCGCATAAAGCTCTATGTCTTTCGGTCTTTTCCGCAAGGGTGGCAGTTCAAGATTGTGACGGCTCAATATCCCGAGCAACTTTGGATGCAATCGCTGTTCGTGAAGTACGACAGCCATCGTATCGCTGGTTGACATGATAATCTTGGGCCCGGCTATTTTTTGATACTCTTTCAAGGCTTGTACAAGATACAGCTGTATAGAGACGGGAAGAACATCGACCCCCTCAAGGAACAATGTCCGGCACTGAAGAATATCCGGATGAAACGCCCACCTGCCGACCTGCTCCTGCGTAGTTACGCAAGAAAGAACCCTTGTCTTGAATTCGGAAGCCGACAATACAGGACAGTCGATAATCAGCATTCCTTCATGAGCAACTTCATCAACACCATGAATCGCCTGTGCAAAGGTACTTTTTCCTGTGCCGGGCTCTCCCGAGATCAGCACAACCTCATTCAGGCCGGCATATTGCTTCGCATGCTCTACAGCATCCTGAAAGAGAATGGACGCTCCCAGCAGCTTGTCGAACCCTGCGCCTGACTCCTTGCGCAAGCCTTGATCAACCGGGCTGGGAGCCTTGGAGAATCTTCTGAATATATTTACAACGGAAACAATGCTGCCTTCATCATCTGCAATGGGGATGGCGGTATCCAGCAACGGGATTTCCTCTTCACCTCGCCGAATGACAACCTTCTTGTTTACATAGCCCCGCTTTTGCGTGAAAACATCGCCGATAATGGGCTCAAACCCGAGCAGGTCGCGGAACTGGCGTTTCGCATCGTCTATTCTGAGAATTTTCTTCCCGGCTTCATTTATATATTTGAGAAAACCGGACTGATCGAGGACAAGCAAGCCATCTTCGATGAGTCCACTGACAGCATCTCTCTCTTGAATGGACTGCCTGAGAAAGAGTGAAAACCTGTTGAGCAGGATATTCTGTCCGAAAAAGTGGATACCGATACGCCCCACCACCGACAGGATTTTCTCATCGATCTCTGCACAGCCATCCTTCTTTATCGAGACGACAAAAAACATATCGACCTGATCAGGCAGGATTCTCCAATAAAGCAGATGCGTATGACTTTCCGATGAGGACAATACGCCTGAGTTTTCCTTCAGGCTCTCGGGTAGAACAGCAGGAATGTATACCAGACCGCGAGACACCACCATGTTACTGTGATGATCATAAATGGCGAGCGAAAAGTTATACTCACCCAGAACAGGAGTCAGTATGTCGCCTATCAGGTTCAGCTCATAATCAAAATCACAAGACTCGCCGAGATGCGAGGCCTTCATTCCATTGATGCCCACTTCATAACCTGCCATGTAAATTACCGCTCTCTTTCTACCATAAAACCACATGCACCTGTGGACTCGCTCAAAAGAGACAATCCTTTCACCTTTCAAGCCCGGAGAAGATATGACTGCACCGACATGAATGTAAAGTTTTTTTACAACAATTCAAAAACCGCCTCTTCCTATTCTCTAAGAATAGAATCTTTTGTTATTTGCAAAGCATTTTAGCGACTGATAACTTATCGACCCTATTGTAGCGCCCTCATACACCCTACTTACCTGACACTATCAGGGGATATTTAATTTTTCACCCTGGAGTTATTTAATGCTTGAGGCCAAAGAATTATATAAATTTTTTGGAGATAGAATCGTGTTGGACGGCGTGTCCGTTTCTCTTGAGAAAGGAAAGGTTCTTGCACTTTGCGGCCCCAGTGGATGTGGAAAAAGCACGTTACTGCGGATCCTGAGCGGGCTTGAACCGTCCACACAGGGCGAGGTGCTTCTGGGAGACATTCCAATCGATCGTGAAGCCTTGCGCAGACCTGAAGTGCGGGGGCGAATCGGCTTTGTTTTCCAGCGACCGGCACTCTATCCCAATATGCGGGTGATGGAAAACATCACGCTGGCCTTGCGCAAAGTCAGACAGCTTTCTCATCAGGATGCCGAAGCAAAAGCCTATGAGGCGCTGGGCAAGGTTCGTCTGACCGATAAAAGTACAGCCTGGCCCGCCACTCTGTCTGGCGGTCAGGCGCAGCGCGCTTCCATCGCCCGTGCATTGGCACTTGAGCCGGATGTACTGCTGCTGGATGAGCCCACGTCGGCGCTGGACCCGGAACTTGTCCACGAGGTGCTTGAAGTCATGCGCGGCCTGGCTCGGGGTGGAACAACAATGGCCGTCGCCACTCATGAACTGGGCTTTGCCCGGGAAGTCGCTCATGAAGTTGCCTTTTTCGATCATGGAAAAAACCTCGAGACACAACCTGCCGAGGACTTTTTCAACAGCCCGAAAACTGACCGGGCCGCTCGTTTTATCGAAAGTATTCTGCATCGTTAATCACGCACTCTGCGCCATGCCGTTATTGAACCGAGACCAACATGACAGCGACCAGCCGGAATAACTGTATTCCAGGACAACTACTCGATATACAGGGAATAAGCCGATGAAAAAAAATGCGTTGGGGGCCGCTATTCTGCTGCTTTCTTCTTTTCTTTCCCTGCCCACTGTCGCTGCCGATCCGGTGTCAGTGCTGGATCAGGTCAGACAGCGCGGCAAACTGGTCATTGGCGTAGATCCCAGCGCACCGCCCATGGCCCAGATCGGTGCAGACGGTCAGAGCGTCGGCTTCGCTCCGGACCTTGCCCGGGCTGTTGCCAAAGAACTGAATGTGAGTGTCGAGTTCAAGCCCATCTCCGGGGCGGTGCAGATTCCCTCCATCAAGAACGGCAACATCGATGCCATGTTCGGCTCGACGACTCCTACCGTAAAACGTGAACAGGTACTGGACTTCACCATTGTCTATAACTGGGACTATGTGGTGCCGCTGGTCAGGGCCGATGAAAGTAGCGACATCAAGAGCTACACGCCGCCCAAAAGGGTTTCGACATCAAAGAACAATTACGCCGCCCAACTTTTCAAAGATCTGGTACCGACTGGCCAGGTCACGTTCTTTGACAACTACAGCGATGCCGTTGAAGCCCTGCGCTCGAATCAGACGGATGCCGTATTGCTCAACAGCTTTTCAGCCAAGGCCTACGCCAAACGCTATGGCGACAGTCTGAAGATTGGCGAAGCGTTCTTTACCGATCCGCAGGCAATCATCGTGCGCCAGAACGATTCGCTCTGGCGCAATTACCTGAACCATACCCTCCAGAAAATCTGGGCCCGTGGCGAGTTTGCCGAACTGTACGAAAAGCACTTTGGCTACAAACCCGAGTTCACCCTCTGGTCTGAATACCGACTGCAGCCCGGGATCGAGAATTGATCTCTTTCTGGGATGAGGCGAGCACTCTGTTCGCCTCGGCTTTTACCACGACTCTGTTGTTGGCCGTCATGAGCCTGGGGTTCACTGCAATCCTCAGTGCTCCTGTCGCCCTGGCGCTACACGCCCGCTCTGCATGGGCACGGGGATATGTAGACCTGGCGATGAAAATCCCTCTGATCGTCAAACTTTTCGTGTGCTTTTACCTTCTGCAACTCAACCCGCTGGTGTGTGGCGTGATTGCACTGGTACTGCATCAAGTCGGCTATTGCGCCGAAATCCTGTCGGGAGGGCTCAGAGCGATTCCCGGCGAATACGAAGACGCAGCCTTGAGTTCAGGTCTGTCATGGTCGCGAACCGCCTTTTCAATCCGTCTGCCCGAAGCGTTGCGTCTGGTCGCCCCTTCGCTGGTGCTGCAGACCGCAGAAATCATTAAAAACACCTCGATCGTCTCGCTCATTGGTGTAGTGGAACTCACCGGAGCCTCGGAAACACTGCAGTCGCAAACCTTCGAATACCTGAGCGGTTTCCTCGCGGCAGCGGCCTCCTATGCAGTGCTGACGCTACCGATAATGGCTGCCGGTTATTTCATGGAAAAAAGATTAAGGAACAGGATATGAACATCATCCTGTCCATTATCGGCAGATACCGCTTACTGATCATCTTCGGTTTTTTTGGGGTATGGGCGCTGATCGATCCGGTCTGGAAAGAACTGGCCTCGTCATGGCCGTTTTTTCTGGATGGCCTTTATACGACTGCCATCTACTCCTTGACGGGCGTATCGCTGGGGCTGCTCTTCGGTGCACTGCTGGCAGGCTTGCGACTCGCAGGCGGCCTTCCGGGTTTTATCGCAGGCTTCATTGTTGTGAGCACTCAGGCCATACCACCGCTTTTCATTATCAGCGCGGCCTATCTGGTATCGCCTGAGGTATTACCTTTCAGAGTGACACCGGCATCGGCCGCCGTCGTGGCGCTGACCCTGATCGGGGGAAGCTATTATTGCGAAGCCCTGCGCAGTGCAGTCGCCGGTGTCGAACAACTCCAGATCGAAGCCGCCGAAATCACCGGCCTGTCACGCAGAACAATACTGTTTCGCATCATATTGCCCCAGGCACTGATCTCCTGTGTTCCAGCGCTGGGCGCGATATCCATTGTGGTTTTCAAACTCTCCACACTGCTTTATCCACTCGGAATCACCGACTTCTTCAGAACCACCGTACTGGTGAACAACCGGGTCGTTGCACCCTGGCAGTGCTACGCACTCATTGCCGCTTTTTACTATGTCATGAGTGATGTTCTGCAAGGGGTCATCAACCGGATATCCGCACGTATCTGCGGCAATACCACCCCGGAGCACGATAGCCAGAGCGCCAAGGTTGCCGTTAGTTGAAATCTCATACAAGGAGTAAACCATGACCAGTCAACGTCAACTGCACCTGGCTGCATTCGGTGCTCTTGGGGGAAACCACATTGCCTCCTGGCGCCACCCACAAGCCGGCACGTCTCAAGTGCTCAGTGCCGCTTACTACAAGGATTTCGCGCGACTGGCCGAACGCGGCCTGTTCGATCTGATCTTTTTCCCGGACATTCTGGCTGTGACACAGGATCGGGATAAAGACGGCTTTAAAAATATTGCCAAGGGCATTCCCTTTCGGGCTGAGCCCATCAGCACCCTCGCCCTTATCGCTGGTGTGACTGAACATATAGGTCTGGTAGGGACGGTATCGACCGCTCACACGCAGCCGTTCAACGTTGCCCGCACCTTCGCCTGGCTGGATCATCTCAGCGGCGGGCGTGTTGGCTGGAATATCGTGACGACGGCCAGCGAGGCGGAATCGCGTAACTTTGGATCAAGCCTGCCACCCCATGATGAGCGGTATGCCCGCGCTGAAGAGTTTGTCGCCGTAGTCCGCAAGCTTTGGGACAGCTGGAAGGATGACGCCATTGTCGGTGACAAGGAAAACGCCCGCTTCGCCGATCCGGCACGGGTAACTCCCATCCGCCATGAAGGCCGGTTCTACAAGGTCGAAGGCCCGCTCAATGTCCCCCGCTCACCTCAAGGTCATCCTGTGCTGTTCCAGGCCGGCGCTTCGGATGTCGGCAGAAGCTTCGCTGCACAGACTGCCGATGCCGTGTTCTTTGCAGCCCAGACCCGTGAGGAAGCCCAGCGCATCGGTTCGGACATTCGCCACCTGGCGCAACGCCATGGACGTTCTGCAGAAGGAATACGTCTGCTGCTTGGCGTGCTGGTGATCGTCGGTGAAACCGAGGCGCAGGCTCGCGAGAAACAGGCCGAACTGGGAAGTCTGCTGCAACCCGAAGTGGGTAGAGCCCTGCTGTTCGAGCTCATTGGTGTGGACCTGTCGGACTGGCCGCTGGACGGGCCGTTCCCGGAGCTGGACCCGGCTGCCGTTCCCGGCATCAAAAGCCGTTACGAGTTGCTTCGGGACATGGCGCAACGCGAACAGATGACACTGCGACAGGTTATCGAACGCGTCGCCAGCGCAGCAGGCCATCGTGTAGTGGTGGGTGATCCGCAGCAGGTAGCCGACCAGTTGCTGGACTGGTTCGATGCAGGGCTCGTGGATGGCTATGCGATCATGTGGCCTCATCTTCCCGGAGGCATGCAGGACTTCGTCGATCTGGTCATCCCGGAGCTGCAACGGCGCAACGCTTATCGCACCGCTTATACGGGCAATACACTGCGCTCACATCTGGAACTACCCGGTATCGACTTGCCGACGTGAGGTCGGCACAGGTTCTTCTAAAAAGCGCAGCCCCATCCTTTCGGCAGATGGGGCTCATGAAAAACACCTACGCAATGAATTCAGGGTAATTGATCGACAGAGGAATCTCTTTGTGCGGATTGAAAGAGTCATAAGGGTTTGAAATATGCCCTTTCTTCGTCGGGTGCCGCGTAAAGAAGATCAGCATGTCCCGCGTGGCCCGCGCATCGCTCACGGCCGCATGCACAGGCGAAAGGCTGTGCTTTCTCTGGTGATCGGCGATCAGCAATGTATCCAGAAACTTTTTGTGCTGTGCCTGCCCTCGACGATACTCGGGGTTGACCTCGTTCCAGCGGGTGCCATTCTTTTCCCTGTTGTCATGGATAAAAGTGATCGCACTGTTATCCGTAATATTCTCTTTGCCCAACAGAGTCGTCATCGTATGGTCGACGCCATCGGCATGCACGCCTTCCAGCGCAGGCTCACCCAGCAGTTCCGGTGTCGTGATGGTTCTGAGGTTGAAAACCGTTGAAACCAGACTGGTGGAATCATAATCAAGGCTTGGCCTTGGGGTGACCGAGGTATCCTTGATCAAGAATGCCTTGAAAAGCAGCAATGCCTGAAAGGCACGATTGAGTTGCAGGTCATCGCCAATCCCCCTGAACTCTCTTATCTTCCCCGAGTCGTGGCGTACAAAGTCTTCCTGAACAGAAAGCACGAAAGGCTGGAACTCGATCCGGTTGATTTTCGAGTTGGCGAAGTCCAGTTCGAAACGACCATTCCTGGACTCTCGAAAAGGCAACGTCGGATCAGGAGGCAGGTTATCGCTGACACGTTTGAGATTTTCCAGATCCTCATCCGTGGCACCCAGCCCTTTTACGATTTTCGTGACATCATCCCCGTCCAGGGAAATAAAACTTTCCCTGACGTATGCAAACTTCACTTCTGACAAGAAATCGACAAGATTAAAAGCACCCATAGTGAACCTCATTAAAGTTAATACCAAGATCGAGAGCCGCCCGGATGTGCGGGCAATATAAAGCTTCTTTGAAAACAAATTTTCTCAGACAGCCTTAGTGCCCACTCACGCCTTAAACACTATTGACTTTCCAAAAAGTCGAACTCAAAATCTCCTGCCAATTTATTTATTCAGGGAAGAACATATTGAAAGCCAAGCTGCATAACAACACGGTCCTGATTGTTTCCTGCCTGTTTGTTGTCCTTTGGTCCACCGGCTTTATTGTTGGAAGAATGATTGTGGGTTCCGCGTCGCCCAACATCTTCCTGGCCATTCGTTTCTTTTTTTCCTTTCTGTTGTTCGCTGTCGTTTCTGCACTATTCAAAAAAATATGGCCTCCACTCAATGAGTGGCACAAACACATCGTTGCAGGTCTGCTGATCAACGGGCTGTACCTGGGCGGAAGTTACTGGGCCATTTCAAAAGGACTACCCGCCGCTCTGATGGCTCTGCTGGGTGCCTTGCAGCCACTGCTGACAGTCGTGATTTCGATCACCTTTCTGAAGGGAAGAATCTCCCCCCTTCAGGCTCTGGGTATCCTGATCGGACTTTCCGGTGTCACCCTCGTCCTTTCGCCTTCATTTCAAACAGGCAACCACCCTGATTACTCATTCTGGGTATTACTGGTTGCCCTGCTTTCCGTGCTCTCGATAACCCTTGGCACCATCCTGCAAAAAACCTCCCTCGGGTCATCTGAACTCTTGCCTTCCATGGCACTGCAGAACCTGTTTTCGGCGTTTACATCACTGATCCTGATACTGTCTCTTGGCGAGTCACACCTGATCCTCAATGCAAACTTCATCTTTTCTCTTGCCTGGGCCGTTATGGTCTTGTCAGGACTGGGAACACTTTCTCTGGTCTGGCTGATCAGGAACGGGGACATGACTAAAACAACATCCCTGTTACTACTCGCGCCTCCACTGGCTGCGCTGGAGGCATGGGCTATTTTCGGAGACAGGCTCGTGCCCGTACAAATTGCCGGTTTTATCCTGTCTTTGCTGGGTGTCTGGTTTTGCAGATCAAAAAATGCGGCACCCGCTACCCGATAACTTGTATGCTTTCTGTTTGCCGATAATTCCTCAGCAAAACCGCTGAGGAATTATCGCAACCCTCGCCAAGGCTTTTGGCCCTTCGAGAAACTCCAGACCTTTTGGATCCTCCATTAATATGGGTGAGTTTCAACTCCGTTTGATTGTGTCGTCAGGAGTGTTTTATTTCTCGTGGAAATTTAGGGCAGATAATAATGACACACTGTTTTTTGACAACTGCCATTTTTTAACAAGTTTATTACCGTATGGAATATCAAAGCGATCCCTGATAAATACATCGTCTTATAAGTATTTCTGTAAAGAAAGATTACAACGCAGTATTATTTTTTCAGGATTTATTTTTCCTGCAGCTAACCTTATAACTTCTTTCTCTAAGAATAATTCGGGCTGCAGGAGAATGGAGGGGGCAGCATAGGCTGCTTGAAGGCGGGCTTTGGATCAGGTATTTGCGACTGAAGTCGCTCCCACTTTAACCGGTGTATTGAACCCGGGCAGGAGCGAATTCATTCGCGAAAAATCTATTACTTTGCGGCGACAAGAGCAGGCGGGTCGTTCTTTTTCAGGGCAAAAAGCAGACCGGCCATGATGCACAGCGCTCCGAGGGTTCCGACAAACCCCAGCGACTCGCCAAACAAGATAAATGCAAAGAGCGTGGCAAAAAGCGGGTCGCTGGTTTCAATGATCTGCACTTTACTCGCCTCTCCTTCATCCACGGCCTTGGTCGTGCAATAGAAGCCACCAATGGTGGGCAGCAATATCAGAGCTGCGATGGCCAGAAGAGCCATGCCGCCCGGAATGACAAAGCCCTCTTTCAGTAAAGGCACCAGCAGATACAGGCTACCAAAACCAAAAAGCCAGGCCAGTTGCGGCAAGCCACTGCCAATGTTCATCAGCTTGGAACTGAATATGAACAAGGCATACCCCAGCCCACCCAGCAATGCCAGCGTGATACCGAGATAGCTGCCGCTGATCTCGCCTTCGTAGCTCAGAATCAGGTAGACGCCCGCCAGAATGGTGCCAAAAGCGATGATCTTGTACAGACCGATTCGCTCCCCCAGAAACAGGGCAGACAGAATAATGGTCATGCCACCCGCGGCATAAAGCAGAAAGGCCACCAGCGGTATGGAAGCTTCTTCGAAAGCCCAGGTTTCAAAAAAGTAGAGGCAGAATATTCCCAGAAACGCGAGCAAGGCGAATTGAGGCCACTTGCTGGCCAACGCCAGAGTTTCGCGTCTGCGCTTCTGGTTGACGGCACAGTAGAGGGCAATCACAAGGAAAGCGCCGAAACACTTCCAGAATGCAATCTGATTGGAGCTTGCGCCGTGTGCGAAGCCCATACGGGTGAAAACACCGATGGTGCCGTTCAGAATCGCGGCAATCAGTGCAAAAAACTCGGGACGTTTGAGTAAGCTCGTGCTCATGGATATTCCTTACCTGGAAATGAAGTAGCCGCCTCTGGCTTGCAACGACGGCCGTGCTTCCTTGCGTCATGCGATGACTTTTATCACGCACAAAAGAAAAATGCCCGGTTTTAGCGTTCAAGCTAAAGCCAGGCATCTTTCGGGTCGCATCGAGAGTAGCTATAAAAAAACTACTTTCGTGCTGAATATGGTCGGGGTAAGGGGATTCGAACTCCTGACATCCTGCTCCCAAAGCAGGCGCGCTACCGGACTGCGCTATACCCCGTTGAAATCAAGACACCTCAACCAGCTGCCTTCGATCTGATACAACTGGCATCAGATCTATAAGATTCGGCTTCAAAGATACTCTGTAGCCAAAAATGGTGGGTCGTGTAGGATTCGAACCTACGACCAATTGGTTAAAAGCCAACTGCTCTACCAACTGAGCTAACGACCCAAATATGGTCGGGGTAAGGGGATTCGAACTCCTGACATCCTGCTCCCAAAGCAGGCGCGCTACCGGACTGCGCTATACCCCGACTGAAACTGCATTGAACCTTTTGAAATCTGGCTCCACGACCTGGACTCGAACCAGGGACCCAGTGATTAACAGTCACTTGCTCTACCAACTGAGCTATCGCGGAACGTTGGATTTCAGATTCAACTTACTGCATTGAATCAACTCGCTGTTAACTCGTTAATTCAACCTCTTCGACCTTGTTCGCTTCGTTTGCAACGTTGCGTTCACGTCTCTGAGGCGCGCTATTCTACATTTTCAAAAACACCTGTCAACCCTCTAAATTGCTTTTAAGACAATGATTTGCGATTTTTTTTCAGATCCCCTGCATACCGCCCGCAAACCCGATTTTCTGTCCCGCCAGCTACCGTGATGAAAAAGGGCCCTCACACGGAGAGCCCTTGCGTTCAGCTATATAAAGAAGTCATCAGCCAAACACGATCTCGTCGTCCACCACCTTGCCGGTGATGCTGGAGCCAGGCACAAAGCTGCCCGACAGGATCAGTTGCGCCAGCGGGTTTTCGATCCAGCGCTGGATTGCACGCTTGAGAGGCCGTGCGCCATACACCGGGTCGTAGCCAATGGCGATCAGCTTGTCGAGGGCTTCCGGACTCAGCGTCAGGGAAAGCTCGCGTTCGGCAAGGCGGCTGCGCAGACGTCCCAGCTGGATTTCCGTGATGCCAGCGATCTGATCCCGGGCCAGCGGCTCGAAAATCACCACTTCGTCGATCCGGTTGATGAACTCCGGACGGAAATGCGTGCTGACCGCATCCATCACCGCAGCACGCTGGGCTTCACGATCACCCACCAGCTCCTGGATCTGTGCAGACCCCAGGTTCGAAGTCATGACGATCACGGTATTACGGAAATCCACCGTACGGCCATGGCTGTCCGTCAGGCGTCCATCCTCCAGCACTTGCAGCAGGATGTTGAAAACATCGGTGTGGGCCTTTTCGACCTCATCGAGCAGGATCACCGAATAAGGTTTGCGACGCACCGCCTCGGTCAGGTAACCGCCCTCTTCATAGCCGACATACCCCGGTGGCGCACCGATCAGGCGAGCGACGGAGTGTTTCTCCATGAACTCGGACATATCGATCCGCACCATGGCCTCTTCGGTATCGAACAGGAATTCCGCCAGCGCCTTGCACAGCTCGGTCTTGCCGACACCGGTCGGGCCCAGGAACATGAACGAACCGCTCGGGCGATTGGGGTCGGACAACCCGGCGCGGGAGCGACGCACGGCACTGGCCACGGCCACCACGGCCTCGCTCTGGCCTATTACACGCTTGTGCAGCAGGCTTTCCATCTTCAGCAGCTTCTCACGCTCGCCTTCGAGCATTTTCGATACAGGAATGCCTGTCCACTTCGAGACGACTTCGGCAATCTCTTCCTCGGTCACCCGGCTGCGCAGCAACTGGTTTTCCGGCTTGCCGTGCTGATCGACCATCTGCAGGCTGCGCTCCAGATCCGGAATGATGCCGTACTGCAATTCGGCCATGCGGTTCAGATCGCCACGACGGCGGGCGGCTTCCAGCTCCTGACGCGATTGCTCGATTTTCTGCTGGATCTGAGCGGAGCCGGTCACTTCGGCTTTTTCCGAAGCCCAGACCTCTTCGAGGTCAGCGTATTCACGCTCCATGCGCTCGATATCGAGCTGCAGTTTCTCCAGACGCTTGATCGCGGCTTCGTCCTTTTCCTTCTTGAGAGCCTGGGATTCGACTTTCAACTGGATCAGGCGACGCTCAAGACGATCCAGCACTTCCGGCTTGGAGTCGATTTCCATGCGGATGCGGCTGGCGGCTTCGTCGATCAGGTCGATGGCCTTGTCCGGCAACTGGCGGTCGGTGATATAGCGGTGGCTCAGCTTGGCAGCGGCGATGATCGCACCGTCGGTAATCCCGACCTTGTGGTGAACCTCATAGCGCTCCTTCAAGCCACGCAGAATGGCGATGGTGTCTTCTTCGCTGGGTTCTTCCACCAGGACTTTCTGGAAACGACGCTCGAGTGCAGCGTCCTTCTCTATATATTGGCGATACTCGTTGAGCGTGGTCGCACCGACGCAATGCAGCTCGCCACGGGCCAGAGCCGGCTTGAGCATATTGCCCGCATCCATCGAACCCTCGCCTTTACCGGCGCCGACCATGGTGTGCAGTTCGTCGATAAACAGGATGATCTGGCCTTCCTGCTTGCTCAGCTCATTGAGCAGCGATTTCAGGCGCTCCTCGAACTCGCCACGGTATTTGGCACCGGCAATCAATGCGCCCATGTCCAGCGAAAGCAAACGCTTGCCTTTGAGGCCGTCGGGCACTTCGCCATTAATGATGCGCTGTGCCAGACCTTCGGCAATGGCAGTCTTGCCGACGCCGGGTTCGCCGATCAGCACCGGGTTGTTCTTGGTGCGACGCTGCAGGACCTGAATGGTGCGGCGAATTTCGTCGTCGCGACCGATCACCGGATCGAGCTTGCCCTCTTCGGCACGCTTGGTCAGATCGACGGTGTACTTGTCCAGAGCCTGACGCGACTCTTCGACGTTGGGGTCATTGACCGCGCCGTCACCACGCAGGTTATTGATGGCGTTCTCAAGGGCTTTCTTGCTCACGCCCTGCCCGAGCAGCAACTTGCCCAGCTTGCTGTTCTCGTCCATGGCGGCGAGCAGCACCAGCTCACTGGAAATGAACTGGTCGCCCTTCTGTTGCGCCAGGCGATCAGCCTGATTGAGCAGGCGTGCCAGATCCTGGGACATGTTGACGTCGCCAGTAGGATTCTGGATTTTCGGCAGGTGGTCGAGCTCTTTGCTCAACTCCTTACGCAGGCTGTTGATGTCAAAGCCTACCTGCAGCAACAGAGGCTTGATGGAACCGCCTTGCTGCTCAAGCAGCGCATGCATCAAGTGCGCGGGCTCAATGGCTGGATGATCCATGCCAACGGCCAGCGATTGGGAATCTGACAAGGCCAGTTGCAGTTTGCTGGTCAATCTATCGATACGCATTAGTCACCTTCCTTCAGAGCAGGCCGGAGCAATGAACACACCTATAACGAAAACCTGCTGGATAGTCAGTTAGATGCGGACGATTCTGCGGGTTTCAAGTTTGACTTTATTGATGCCTGTCAGCCTGATGCTGGAGCGGACTGCCGGCGGCATGAAGAAGCCTGCAATCAGGCTTGCTCGATCCAGATCAGCGAGGCGAAACGGCCAGTGGTGGCGCTCCGGCGGTAGGAAAAGAAACGCGAGTCAGTGAAGGTATCCAGCCCGCCACCGTGGACTGATAAAACACCATAGGCGGCCAGCCGCAAACGCGCAAGGGCGTAGATATCGGCCATGAAGCGCCCGGCATTGGCACTTGGGATGAAGGCATCGGCCGTTTGCGGATGGGTCGCCATGAAGGTTTCCCGGACTTCCGGGCCGACCTCGAAAGAAGGCTGCCCGATGGCAGGGCCGAGCCAGACCATTATGTCTTCAGGGGCGGCATTCAAACTGTCGGCCGTTGCCTCAAGCACACCTGCCGCAAGCCCCCGCCAGCCGGCATGAGCCGCAGCGACACGGGTGCCCTCACGATTGCAGAACAGCGCGGGAAGGCAGTCGGCGGTCATGATGCTGCAGGCGACACCCGGCGTGTCGGTCCAGCTTGCGTCGGCTTCGGCCACCGCAGAAGGGTCGGCATGCGCCACAGCGACACCGTGCACCTGACGCAACCAGGCAGGCTGCACATTCAATTGTGAAGACAGATGTCGACGATTGCCGGCAACCGCCTGCGGATCGTCGCCCACATGATCGCCCAGATTGAAGCTGTCGAACGGAGCCTGACTGGCCCCGCCCGAACGAGTGGTGATGCAAGACCTGACGTGCGCAGGCGCAGGCCAGTCTGGAATCAGCCAGTCGTTCACCCGACAAACGCCTCGCGGTCCTGCTTGAGCAACGACAGCAGCCAGACGAAATCGTCAGGCAACGGCGATTCCCAGCTCATGCGCTGGCCTGTAACCGGGTGATCCAGTTCAAGGAAGCGGGCATGCAGAGCCTGACGCGGGAACGTCTTCAACGACTCAACCATGCTCGGGCTGGCCGCTGGCGGGATACGGAAACGACCACCGTAGGCAGGATCGCCTACCAGCGGATAGTTGATGTGCGCCATGTGCACGCGGATCTGGTGAGTACGACCGGTTTCCAGCTTGACCCGCACATGAGTGTGGGAGCGGAAGCGCTCAAGTACGCGATAATGACTGACCGCCTGCTTGCCGCCTTCCATCACCGCCATGCGCTGACGCTGCTGGCCGTGACGACCGATCGGCGCATCGATCTTGCCGCCAGCGGTGACGACTCCGATGACGATGCACTCATAGATACGGCTGACGCTGCGATTCTGCAGTTGCGTTACCAGTTGGGTCTGGGCCTGGAGGGTCTTGGCGACCACCATCAGGCCCGTGGTGTCCTTGTCCAGACGATGCACGATGCCGGCACGCGGCACGTTGATGATGTCCGGAACGTGGTGCAGCAGTGCATTGAGCAAGGTCCCGTCGGCATGACCTGCGGCAGGATGCACCACAAGGCCAGCAGGCTTGTTGATCACCAGAATCTGGTCGTCTTCGTAAACGATATCCAGCTCGATATCCTGGGCAACCCACTCGCCCTGAGCCTCTTGCTCGGCGATCAGTTGCAGGACAGAGCCACCGTGAACGATGTCACGCGGGCGCAGGACACCGCCGTCCACAGTCAGACGGCCGTCCTTGATCCAGGCGGAAAGGCGCGAGCGCGAGTGCTCTGCGAATAATTGTGCGGCGACTTGATCGAGGCGTTGACCGCCCAATTCGGACGGCACCTCTGCGCGAAGTTCTATATTTTCGGACATGGCCAGACTAGAAGGCGGCTAGCCTTTGGTTTCGGCAGCGCGCTTGTGGTTAAATACGGCGTCTTTTGCCCCGCGGGTCTTGCGGGGCGTTCATCATAACAGGACGGCCCCGCCCAAGACAGCAGGCCGTTATAGGGACGCAAGCCGCCATGCAAGTGAAACACCTGCTGCTGATCGCCATCCTCGCACTGACTGCGGCCTGTTCGTCGAAGGAAGTCATCGACGAGAACCTCAGTGAAGTCGAGCTGTACCAGCAGGCGCAGGCCGACCTGGACAACAACAGCTACAACAGCGCCACCGAGAAACTCAAGGCGCTGGAGTCACGCTATCCGTTCGGTCGCTATGCCGATCAGGCACAACTCGAACTGATCTACTCGAACTACAAGAACAGTGAGCCCGAAGCAGCAAAATCCGCTGCCGAGCGCTTCATTCGCCTGCACCCGCAGCACCCCAATGTCGATTACGCCTACTACATGAAGGGCCTGACCTCCTTCGATCAGGACGTCGGCCTGCTGGCGCGCTTCCTGCCGCTGGACCAGACCAAGCGTGACCCGGGCGCTGCACGCGACTCGTTCAACGAGTTCGCTCAACTGACCAGCCGCTACCCCAACAGCCGCTACTCGCCTGACGCCAAGCAGCGCATGATCTACCTGCGCAACCTGCTGGCGGCCTACGAAATTCACGTAGCCGACTACTACCTGACACGTCAGGCCTATGTCGCCGCCGCCAACCGTGGCCGCTACGTGGTGGAAAACTTCCAGGAAACGCCTTCGGTCGGCGACGGTCTGGCAGTGATGGTCGAATCCTATCAGCGCCTGCACCTCGACGAACTGGCAGCCACCAGCCTCGAAGTCCTGAAGGCCAACTACCCGAACCATCCGCAACTGGCTGACGGTCAGTTCACGCCTCGCGAGGCAGAAGCTGACAACCGTACATGGCTGTCGAAAGCTACTCTGGGTCTGATCAATGGCAGCGCGCCTCTGCCACCGGGCGAAACCCGCGCCAACCAGGACATCCAGAAGCAGTACCAGGATGCCAAGGACGCCATCCCGAAAGAGTTGCTGCCGGAAAACCAGGCAGAACTGGATGAGCAGGCCCGTGAAGCCGAAGAAGCGAAAGGCAAGAAAAGCCGCTCCTGGTTCAGCTACATGACATTCGGCATGTTCGACTGAAACCGGTGATGACAACGAAGAGGCCTGCGGGCCTCTTTTTTGTGGCCCCCACATTTGCAGGAGCGGATTCATACGCGATAAGACGATGGATTTCCTTCGGGCATATCAGACTCTTCACGAATAAATTCGCTTCCACTTCGCTTCTGTACCCTGTCCGCCCGCCTGCTCCTTGGCTACACTGCCAACTCTTCAATCATTAAGCTCGGTAGTCATGATTCGCATAATTATGTGGGTTGCGTTGATCGCGGCAGCGGTGTGGTTCATCAAGCGCCTGCTCAACCCGCCTGCTCAAAAAAAACCTGCAGATCCGCCAGAAACTGCGGCATCGCCCATGGTGCGTTGTGCCCATTGTGGCGTTCATCTTCCTCGTGATCGTGCATTGAGCCAGGAACAACAATGGTATTGCAGCGAAGCGCACAGGCTAGAAGGCCCCGCGACTCGTGACCGCTGAGACGCTTTCACTCGGCAGCCCCCAAGCGCAACGGATCCTGCGGCTGTATCACCTGTATCGACTGACCATCGGCATTGTGCTGGTGCTGTTGATCTCCAGCGACCTGGACACCGAACTGTTGCAACTGGCCAATCTGAACCTGTTTCGGGCTGGCTGCTGGCTGTATCTGGTGTTCAACATTCTGGTTGTGGTGCTGCTTGAGCGCCCCCGCCACAAAGTCCAGCTCTTCAGCCTGGCAGTGACCGATGCGGTGATGCTGTCAGGCCTCTTCTATGCCGCGGGCGGCACTTCAAGTGGTATCGGCAACCTGCTGATTGCCTCGGTCGCCATCAGCAATGTTCTGCTGCGCGGTCGCCTCGGGCTGTTGATTGCTGCCGTCTCCGCCATCGGCATCATTTACCTGACGTTCTACATCAGCTTCATCAGCCCGGTGGCCTCCAATGACTATGTGCAGGCCAGTACGCTGGGAGCCCTGTGCTTTGCCGCTGCCCTGCTGGTACAGGCACTGACCGCCCGCATGCAAGTGAGCGAAGTGCTGGCCGAACAGCGGGCCGCCGATGTCGACCAGCTCGAAGAGCTCAATGCCCTGATCCTGCAACGCATGCACACCGGTATTCTGGTGCTCGACTCACGCCGCCAGGTGCTGCTGGCCAATCAGGGCGCCTTGAGCCTGCTGGGGCATGAAAAACTGGTCGGTCAGGTCATCGATCAATACTCGCCACAACTGGTGGATCGCCTGCGGCAATGGCTGATCAATCCCATCATGGCGCCGCGCAGCATATCGACCTCCGCCATCGGCCCGATCCTGAAACCCAGCTTCGCCGCACTCAACCGTGGCGACCAGCGCCAGACGCTGATCTTTCTGGAAGACCTTTCACAGGTCGCCCATCAGGCCCAGCAACTGAAGCTTGCCGCACTGGGCCGCCTGACAGCCGGCATTGCCCATGAGATCCGCAACCCGCTGGGAGCTGTCAGCCATGCAGCGCAACTGCTCAACGAATCGGAAGAGCTGTCAGCACCGGACCGGCGACTCGGGCAGATCATTCATGATCAATCGCGACGCATCAATGTAGTGATCGAGAACGTCCTGCAATTGTCCAGACGCCGCGAAACCGAAGCCGAACTGCTCGACCTGAGAACCTGGCTGGAGAACTTCGTCGCAGACTTTCGCAGCTCAGCGCCAGCCAACCAAAAGGTTCATACCGAATTCGGCCAGGGCATGCTCACCACGCGCATGGACCCGGAGCAATTGAATCAGGTGCTGACCAACCTGCTGCACAACGGCTTGCGCTACAGCAGCAAGCAGCATGATGTGGCCCAGGTCTGGCTGAAGCTGTTCCATAACCCGGAAAACGACCTGCCCACCCTGGAAGTGCTCGATGACGGGCCGGGCGTCTCCGAACAGCATCTGGCCAAACTCTTCGAGCCCTTTTTCACCACAGAAAGCAAAGGTACCGGCCTTGGCCTCTACCTTTCCCGGGAGCTGTGCGAAAGCAACCAGGCGCATCTGGATTACACCCCTCGTCCCGAGGGCGGTAGCTGCATGCGTATCACTTTCGCTCACCCGTTCAAGTTGAGCTGAGCATGACCCAACGGCAAAAGATTCTGATAGTCGATGATGAGCCGGACATTCGTGAACTTCTGGAGATCACGCTTGGCCGCATGAAACTCGACACCCGCAGCGCCCGCAATGTGACCGAGGCCCGCGAGTGGCTGGCTCGCGAGGCATTCGACATGTGTCTGACCGACATGCGCCTGCCTGACGGTAATGGCCTGGAGCTGGTACAGCATATTCAACAGGCTTACCCACAGACCCCCGTGGCGATGATCACCGCCCATGGCAGTCTGGATATGGCCATCCACGCACTCAAGGCCGGTGCCTTCGACTTCCTGACCAAGCCGGTAGACCTGAGCAGACTGCGGGAACTGGTCAGCAGCGCCTTGCGCCTGCACCCCGGCGTCCAGGCAGAACGCAGCATCGACAGCCGTCTGCTGGGCAACTCACCGCCCATGCGTGCCCTGCGCAAGCAAATCGACAAACTGGCGCGCAGTCAGGCACCGATCTATATCAGTGGCGAATCGGGTAGCGGCAAGGAACTGGTCGCTCGGCTGATTCATGAGCAAGGGCCACGTATCGACAAGCCTTTCGTGCCGGTCAACTGCGGGGCAATCCCGTCCGAACTGATGGAAAGCGAGTTCTTCGGCCATCGCAAAGGCAGCTTCACCGGTGCCCATGAAGACAAGCCGGGGCTGTTTCAGGCGGCCAATAACGGCACGCTGTTTCTGGATGAAGTCGCTGACTTGCCGCTGGCCATGCAGGTAAAACTGCTGCGAGCCATCCAGGAAAAATCCATACGCAGCGTCGGCGGTCAGCAGGAACAGGTCGTGGATGTGCGAATTCTCTGCGCCACCCACAAGGACCTGAACGCCGAAGTCGCTGCCGGACGCTTCCGGCAGGATTTGTATTACCGCCTGAACGTCATCGAGCTGCGAGTACCACCTCTGCGTGAGCGACGCGAAGATATCGACCAACTGGTGGACAGCGTCCTGCAACGTCTGGCCGCCAACTGCGGCCAGGCCTCGGCGCGTCTTCATCCACAGGCGCTGGAAACCCTGAAAAGCTATCGCTTCCCCGGCAATGTCCGCGAACTGGAAAACATGCTGGAGCGTGCTTACACCCTTTGCGAAAACGATGAAATCCACGCTTCGGACCTTCGCCTGGCTGAGTCCGGTACGCCTCAGGAACACGACGGCCACAATCTGGCCGATATCGATAATCTGGAAGATTACCTGGAAAGCATCGAGCGCAAACTGATCCTGCAGGCCCTGGAAGAAACCCGCTGGAACCGGACGGCGGCAGCGCAGCGCCTGAGCCTGTCATTCAGATCGATGCGTTACCGGTTGAAGAAGCTGGGGCTGGATTGAACCCGGTTCGTGAATGAATTGGCTCTTAGTAGTGGCGAATTCATTCGCGAAAAACCCGGTACATAAGGAGCCGGATCGATAATCGGCTCACGCCCCAGCAGCAGATCCGTCAACAACTGGCAAGATGCAGGCGCCAGCACCAGACCGTTGCGGTAGTGCCCACAGTTCAGCCACAGCCCCTCGAAACCCTCCAGCGGGCCGATAAAGGGAATGCCTTCGGGCGAGCCGGGACGCAGCCCTGCCCACTGGGCAACGGGCTCGGCATTCGCCAGTTCGGGAATCAATTCGATGGCCGAAGCCTTGAGGCTTTCCAGCGCAGCCGTGGTCGGCGTCTTGTCGAAGCCTTCGTGCTCCAGCGTGCTACCGATCAAGATATGACCATCACGACGCGGGATGGCGTAACGACCCTTGGCCAGCACCATGCTCGACAGGAAGTCGGATGCGCACTTGTAGAGAATCATCTGGCCCTTGACCGGCTCGACGGGTAACTCCAGGCCCAGGCTCCTGAGCAATTCGCCACTCCAGGCACCCGCCGCCAGCACGACACGGTCGCCCAGAATATCGCCCGTTGGCGTGCTCACACCCCGAACAATATTGCCCTCGCGAACAAACCCGCTGACTTCGCACTGCTCGCGAATCTCGACATTGGGCAAGGCCAGCAACGCCGCCTTGAGGGATTTCACCAGACGAGGATTACGCACATTGGCCACATCGGCCATGTAAATGGCCCGTGAATAGCCCTGCCCCAGCGCCGGTACCGCATCGTGAACAGCCGACACATCGACACTACTCAGCGGTCGTTGCTCACGGACCGCCCAGTTCAGGGCTTGCTGCTCATCGTCCAGGTCCAGCCAGTACAGACCTGTCTTGTGAACTTCAGGATCAACGCCGGTCCGGGCAAACAGGCGTTCGGCCAGATGCGGGTAGAAGTCCTGGGACCAGTGAGCCAGGGCGGTAACTGCCGGGCTGTAGCGCCATGGATAGAGTGGCGACACAATCCCGCCACCCGCCCATGAAGACTCCTGACCGACGCCGGAGCGATCAAGCAACACGACACTGGCCACTTCGGCGGCAAGGTTGAAGGCAGTCAACAACCCGATAACACCACCGCCGACGATCACTACATGTTGCTTGTGCATTTTGGTCTCTAGGCAAAGAAAAAGGAGTTAACGCCCCCAGCAGTCCTTGGTTGTCACGCCGCTGGTGGCGCCTGAATTGCTGATCGCCCCGGTATTGGTGATGACAAAACTACCGCATTTATCGCCGCTCATGAGCGAGCCGGTCGGGGTGGCGGTCAAGGTGAAACCTGTGGCGGTAAGGACCGAGCCGATATTGTAATAACTATTACCGCCACTCAAACCTTGCGCTCCGGCGTAGGTGCCATTTCTTGAAAAGAAACGCTCAAGGGTCTGGGTCTGCTCCGAAAGCAGGCTGGCAATGGCCGAACGCTGAGTACGCTTCGTGTATTCGACATAACTGGGGTAAGCAACGGCCGCCAGAATACCGACAATCGCCACGACGATCATGAGTTCGATCAAGGTAAAGCCTCTGGATACTGCTCGCATGAATCACCTTCCCTACTGGATTTGTCGCCACATGATGCGCTGGAAGACGTTGGCACTCCCGCCCTTCTCCAGCAGCTTGACCGGCGTTCCGCCACTGGAGTCGATCAGGTATTTGTTGTCGTTGTTGCCGTTGGTGCCTGCCACGATGGAAGCGACCACCGGAATCCCCGTACCGATCCCAAGGCCGGCAACGAGGGTGTCGGCAGCGGTAATGTCATTGTCGCCGTTGGTATCGAGCACCTGATAATTGAGCATGCTGCCGGTGGCGGCATCCAGCTCGAACAGACGCCCGGTACCGGTACTTTCACACGGGTCGGTGGAGTTCACCGAGGCCGTGGTGAAAATGATACGGCCACGAGAGGTCTGTGCAGGATAGATAATCCTTTCGCCCAGGTAAGGCGCAGCGGTTGCCAGTGGCATGTACCAGCCCTTCTTGGTGGCCCAGTCCACATCGTTGGTAGTGGAAGTGAAGTAAGTATTGCCATTGCCGGTCACCGAACCATTGACCGCCTGGGCCTGCAGGTTGGCTTCAACGATATTGCCTGATCCGGCATCACCATCCCAGATGGCGTAAAAGTCCTGCAAGGCGCTGGTCTGCTTGTCAGTGGCCTCACTGAATTTACCGGTACCGAAATACACAAGCTTGCCGTTGAGCGGGTGATCGATTAACAGCGGCTGTACAGTAATCGGCTGGTTGGCTCCCCTTGGCGCAGTGAACAACGGCGTACCATTGAAAGCGACCCTCCAGCTGGAAGCCGCCGCACCACTCATGTCGAACTTCCACATACGCCCCTTGAGGTCCCCGGCATAAGCAGCCTGAACGACGTTCTGCGAGTTGACCCGCAGCTTGACCGAGGACAGGCCGTTATCAGTCTCGCCACTGACGACAAGCGGTGTCTGGATTTCCGCAATGAATGCGCCTGTATTGGCATTCAGCACGAACAGCGACGCCCGGCCTGTAAAACTGCCATAGCCATTGCCCACTACCATGATGCCGGTCCCGTCGGCCATACGCGCTACATCAGGCTTGGAGTAGCTGTAACCCAAGTTGTTGAACCTGTTATTGGTGTCGGAGGTGTCCGGTGCCTTGACCTCCCACATTGCCTGGGGGGTATTGCTGGTCCCTTCAAACAGTTTGATCGCAAAGAACGCCTTGCCGCCCGCTCCCAGACCGGAGAAGGCGACTGTACGCCATGCCGAGCCAGCGGATAATTGAGTATCGAAAACCGCAATCTGCCCATCAACCGTGAACTTGTGCACCCCGGAGCCGTAGTTGGTTGAAGAAATGGTCGCCAGAGAAGCCAGCGACGTGGAAGGCATATAGGCGTATCGCCGCACCCCGTTACTGGCATTGATGACATTGAAGAAGCCATCGTTGGCATTGGCCAGAAGGCTGTAGGTCATGTTGCTGTTCTTGTTGGCCAGATAGGTGGTGTAACTGGTATCGCCAACCAGATCGGTAGCTGTCTTTTCGGTGGGCAGGCCCGCGCCCAGCGTAGAGTTGATGATGTCACCGAGCAGCCTGGTGCGCGTGCGCAACTTGGCGTTCGCAGTGCCCTTGGCCCAGGCAATCACCTCTGGCCCCGTCACGCCTGTAGGCAAGGTCGAGGTGAATGCCAGTTGCTGGGCCGGACTGAAGTTGGCGTAGTCCAGCGTGATTCTCGAAGGAATGGCTCCCGTATTCCACGACTCGAAAACAGGGGCAGTAGAGCCACTGACAATCGTGCTGTCCGTCGTCCAGACCGGCGCACTCAAGGCTCCGGTCGTGGCATTGAGGTTGAAGGCCCTGACGGTACCGTGCCAGTCGGTCGGGTCGTAGAGCGTCTGGTAAAACTGTGTTCCGGCCTGGAGGGTCGATGAACTTGATACGCCACCACCGCCGGAGCCTGCCTTGGCATAGATGTCAGTAAGCGCAAGGTTCAATGCGGTATTCAGGCCGGCACTGTCATTGGCCTGAAAGTATTTGCCATGGCCATGGTTATCGTCCGCGGCATCGATAAGCATCTGGTTATCGAGCGTGAAGCCGATCGCGTAGGTGCTCAGGTTCTGTCTCGGGAATCCGGCATTATCCCAGCTTCGCCCCGTCAGATCGCCACCTGGGGATGTGGAGTCCTTGCGCATATCAATGTCATAGGCGAACTTGGCAATATCGTCCAGATAGAGCGTATCCCCTTCATTGGCCTCATTGGTATTCGGGCCATCATTGTTGACCCGATCCCAGTTGGGCAAGTAACGATTGGGATCATCTACATCATTGGTGGGAAAGTTCTTGTCATAAGTAGGCAAGCCATCCGTCAATACAACACCATAGTTTTTCTGACAACGATACTGAATGGGGCTTGTGAAAGTTGCCGGTGAATTGGTGTATGACGGAAAAGGAGTAAGTCCGCGAAAATAGCGCGTCACCTGATAATAGGTTTCAGCAAGAGGCGTGTTGGCCTCCGCAGTCAATGCCGAAATCGCGACGCGCAGATTCCTGTAGTTTGTATCGGCAGTCGCCTGAGTAACGCCTGCCTGATAAGTCGTGGCCGGAACAGGCGACAGGTCGGCAACCGCCTGTTTGATATTACCGCCCGGCCCTCTGTCGTTACTGTTGGGTGCATTGTAAGTCGCCAACCCGATCCGCAATGAGCGGTTGGCATCGACCAGGCCCAGTGCTACAGAAATGGCAGAGGTCAGACGGCTTTCGGTCGGTATATTCGCCACACTTCTGTTGGAGCTGACCTGTGATACCAGATAAGACAGATAAGCACCTGGATAACGTGTAGTGCCGGATCGCGCCGGATCAGGCAAAGGTACGCAATAAATCGTGCCGTTATTGGGCTTGGCAAAACTATAGCCGCTGGTACATCCATCCCGAGTCAAAGCGCTTAAAAAGACATACTGACCATCACCTGTTGGAATTGTGTACCCTCGCTCACACCTGAAGATATTGCAGTTGACCGTATCAATCGTGGGCCATGAAGCCGACGCATCGAAGCCCGAATCAAAAATGATCGTATCCATACTGCCGGAGTTATCCACCTGCAGCATGACATTGGGTGTAACGGCAGAAGCACTCAACAGGGGTACTTGTGAAGGTGTGAACGCATAAACCGGCGCGGACAGATAAAGCGCAGCCAAGGCACCATACGCATACTTCAAACCGTGACGAAACGCCTTAGCAATTGGCATAGATACTCTCCAGCACCGTTCTCGATGTGCCTTGGATGGCGACTGACGTGACACGATAAAGCGTTACGGTGCCTGTGCAGGTCGGCGGGCGTTTTATGGGCGTTGCCGTGGTCCCAAGATTCTGGATGCCATAAAAACCACCTCCCGCTGCAACCCAGCTCACCCCGGATGTGCCATTTGTACCGGCAGCAGTAAGCGTGGTGGATTCGGCAGGGGGAGCGCAGGTTGCGTTAGTGGTGCATTTGGCCAGAGTAAAACCCACCACCCGGATGGATGACTCGCCCAGTCGCAATGCCGCTTCGGCCTTCTGGAAAGACTGATTGCGCAAAGCCACACTGCCCGCCATCTTTTCCTGCAAGGTAGCGTTCTGCATGGAGGAAATCCCCAGCAATGTCAGCAGCAACAGAAATACCAGGCTGACCAGCAATACCATTCCGGATTGTCGGGCCGGGAATGCCGGCATGATGCAAAACCGCTTTGAATTCATTGCATACGGCCCTTTAAAAGCGATTGCGCAGGTAGGCAACCACATTGTATTGCTGGTTTCTGACACGACCATCCGGATCTTGCAGGGTCAGACTGATACGAACGCTGCGTATATCGGGCGCATTGGCAGCCGAGATCGTCGAGGTATAGGTCATGGGGTTACCCGCCATACCAAAGGAAACATCGAAAGCACTGACGTTTTGCAGCAATGGCTGCGCAGTCCCGCCTGTGCCGTATTTGATGGTCAGGTTCTGGCCGGTAAGGGTGTAGACCAACTGACGCATCTGGAACGCGGTCTGCCCTGCCGCAGGCGATCTTGCCCCGGCATAAAGCTGGGTAGAGGTCTGGCAGTCGGAGACAATCGTCCAGGTCGGTGAGCTGCCGGTGGTGCCGATATCGGAGGTCACCAGAGTCAGGGTTTTATTGGCGTTGTCCCACAGGATGGGATTATCCAGCGCAGCAGGCCATGCAATGGCAGGTGCAGTCGGCACATAGTTGCTGAACCCCAGACAGCCATACATCCCGGTCATGCGGATTTCCTGCATCAGTTTGCTCAGCACGAAACGCGCATCTTCCTGCATGCGGGCCGAGGCATTCTGGGTCAGGAACGTGCCTCGGGAGGCGCTGAATATCTGGATGATGCCCATGCTGACCACCAGCCCCAACACCAGCGCCACCATGATTTCGATCAGGCCAAAGCCTCTGGATGACTTCTTCATGGGTTCACCCCGATACGCGAGGTCAGGGTAAAGGTCTGCAGGGTGCTATCGGCCGCAGTACCACCGGATGCAACGGTGCTGGAACCCGCCGCCCGCGTATCGTCCCAGGTAATGGTGATGGTGACGGCCGGCGCGCCGCTGACATCGATGCTGGCTGTGGCCGTGGAGCCGGCAAAAGTGGCGATGTTGGTCTTGAAATCGTAAAGGTCCTGATCCCGGGCCCGGGCCGGATTCCCTGTCGACGGAGCCGAGGCCAGATTGGCCAGGGCATAAGTCGCCAGTACGTTGGTGGTGCCATTGGCGACCGCATTGCCATCCACATTCGCCCGGATACGATCCATCATGTCGTAGGCAATGAAGCTTGCCTGACTGGTCATGGTGGAACTGTCGGTGTACTTGAGAGCGTTGAGCTGAATCGCGGCGGCACCCAGCAGGCCGATGGCAAGTATCAGGACCGAGACCAGTACCTCGATCAGCGTCATGCCCGTCTGGCGACGTCGCACTTCATTTAGCATCAGCAACTTCCACCCAGAATGATCCGGCCCGTCAGACAAATATTCATGGTCCTGGCAATCGAGCCTCGCGTGTAGTTCATCACCACCGCAGTGGTGGGCGTAGACAAGGCGCCCAGATTATTGAATTCGATCCCGGTGACGTCAGTCGCCGTCAGGGTTGCTCCGCTGCTCAGGGGCGCAACCTTGCGCAACGCAGTCGGGGTGGCCGATGTATCGGAAGCCAGAAAAACCTGTAGCTCGGTCTTCCAGTCCGCCCCGCTGGTTGGTGCGATACGTACCGTCACCCCCCGGTTTATCGCCTCAAGACGTGCATAGTTGAGCGCCCGCTGCAAATCATTGAGCTCGGCATCCGCCTTGTTGTTCTGGATCGTGCTGGTAAAGCTCGGAACGGCAAGCGCCGCCACGATCGCCACCACAGACACAGTGACTAACAATTCGATGAGGCTGAAGCCCTTGGACATATAACGCATTGGGTGTCTCCTAGACGTTACGACTATAAGGCAGCAGCGATGCCTGAAAATATCCAGCAGGATATACGGTTGTTTTGCGATGACGAATGCCCGGATGGCGTTTGGAACAAGGTTTTCCAGGGAGGAAAAAACGATGAAGCATGCAGGATTCACGTTAGTCGAACTACTGATCGTGGTTGCCATTGTGGCCATTCTTGCCAATGTTGCCAGCACTCCGTTTACAGACTTTATCGATGCCAATCGCAGGCAGGTGGCGGCCCAGGAACTGGCCGGCGGCATACGCTCGGCACGGGTTGCAGCCATTACCCGCAATCAGGTGGTGACCCTGTATGCCATTGAGGGAGACTGGAGCAACGGTTGGCGAATCATCGACGACACCAAAGGCAACGGACCGGACGATAACGATACATTGCTTGCCGAGCGAGCCATGAATGGCAAAACCCGGATTGTCGGCAACAGCAAGATTGCGGAACACATCAGTTTCACCGGCCTGGGCGGCCTCAGGAAGGCGGCCAACGGCACCTTTCACATCTGCGTCCGCGATCAGCCGGTGAGCCACTATCGCGTGATAGTGGCCATTACCGGAAGAGTCAGAGTCGAGGATGACAAGAGACCGACGGATCTTTGTGCCTGACGTTAAGGCAGAGACTTGACCCGCAGCTCCTTGGGAACGGAGAACGTGATGTTCTCTTCGCGGCCAGACAGCTCATCGGCACCGGTCGCGCCCCAGGCCTGCAATTGCTGAATCACGCCGCGTACCAGCACTTCCGGCGCGGACGCACCGGCAGTGATACCGATGCGCTCGATACCGTCGAACCAGCTGCGCTGCATGTCTTCGGCGCCGTCGATCAGGTATGCCGGTGTCGACATGCGCTCGGCCAGCTCGCGCAGACGGTTGGAGTTGGAGCTGTTGGGACTGCCCACCACCAGTACCACATCGCATTCATCGGCCAGTTGCTTGACCGCATCCTGACGGTTTTGCGTGGCGTAGCAGATATCGTCCTTGCGCGGCCCGCCAATGGCAGGGAAACGCGAACGCAGGGCGTCGATGACACGGCTGGTATCGTCCATGGACAAGGTTGTCTGGGTCACGAAAGCCAGGGCATCGGGGTTACGCACCTGGAGATTGGCGACGTCTTCCTCGTCCTCCACCAGATAAATCGCACCGCCATTACTGGCGTCGTACTGGCCCATGGTGCCTTCGACTTCGGGATGTCCTTCATGGCCGATCAGAATGCACTCACGGCCATCACGGCTGTAACGGGCCACTTCGATATGCACCTTGGTCACCAGCGGACAGGTCGCATCGAAGACTTTCAAGCCACGGCCCGCCGCCTCGGCGCGCACCGCCTGGGAAACACCGTGGGCACTGAAGATAACGATGACATCGTCCGGCACCTGCTCCAGCTCTTCAACGAAGATCGCACCACGGGCGCGCAGGTCTTCGACGACGAATTTGTTGTGAACGACTTCATGACGCACATAAATCGGCGGACCAAACACTTCCAGGGCGCGATTGACGATTTCGATCGCACGGTCCACACCAGCGCAGAAGCCACGTGGGTTGGCGAGTTTGATTTGCATGCTGTGCCTCGTATTTACGTGCGGAGCAGCCCGGCCGAAGCCGGGCTTGATGTCCGGCTCAGGAAGCCAGAATCGGCTTGACCTCGAAGATTTGTACTTCAAAGTTTAGTGTCTTGCCAGCCAGGGGATGGTTGAAATCGACGGTGACCAGCTCATCGTCGAATTTCTTCACCACGCCCGGCAGCTCAGTATTGGCCGCATCGTTGAAGATCACCAGCAATCCTTCGGACAGCTCCATGTCCTGGAACTGCGAACGCGGGATGATCTGCACGTTTTGCGGATTAGGCTGGCCAAAGGCATTTTCCGGCAGTACCTGAACGGTTTTTCTATCACCGGCCTTGAAGCCGAAGATGGCGGCTTCAAAGCCGGGCAACAGATTGCCATCCCCCACCTTGAACGTGGCCGGAGCCTTGTCGAAAGTACTGTCTACCGTATCGCCGTTTTCAAGATGCAGGGCGAAGTGCAAGGTGACTTGCGTGTTCTGACCAATGCGCAGCTCGCCTTGAGTCGATGACTGTTCAGCCATGAGCGGGCTCCTCTTCTTTCTTGCTCTTGAACATATCCACAGCCAGCATGACCGCGCCAACGCTGATTGCGCTGTCGGCTATGTTGAACGCCGGGAAATACCAACGGTTTTGCCAGTGCACCAGAATGAAGTCGATGACATGGCCGAGCACGACACGGTCATAAAGATTACCCAGAGCGCCTCCAAGGACCAATGCCAGAGCAATTGCCAGCCAGGTTTCATCCCGACCAAGACGCTTTAGCCACACCACCAGCACCGCACTGACGACAATAGCAATCAGGGCAAACAGCCAACGCTGCCAACCGGCGCCATCGGCCAGAAAGCTGAAGGCAGCTCCGGTGTTATAGGCCAGGGTCCAGCTGAAGTAGTCCGGGATGATGACGATCTGTTCGTACATCTCCAGCCGGTTCTCGAAGTAATACTTGCTGGCCTGATCGACGATCAGGACCAGCAGGCTCAACCACAACCAGCTCAAACGACCGAAACGGCCTGCAGCGCCTGGATTAGGCATAGTGACGAACCTCGCCAGCGCCGCTGATGTTATCCACACAGCGACCGCAGATTTCAGGATGTTCAGGGTTCATGCCAACATCCTCACGGTGGTGCCAGCAACGGGCACACTTGGCGTGACCGGACTTGACCACTTTCAGCTTCAGACCTGCAACCTCGGTCACCACCGCATCGGCCGGAGCCGACAGCAGAGGCGCGACAGTCGCGGTGGAGGTGATCAGCACAAAGCGCAGTTCGTTGCTGAGCTTCGACAGGTCGGTAACCAGCGAATCTTCAGCGTAAAGAGTCACTTCGGCCTGCAGGTTGCCGCCAATGGCCTTGGCAGCGCGCAGGTTTTCCATTTCCTTGTTGACCGAAGCCTTCACCGCCATGATCCGCTCCCAATAGGCGCGGCCCAATTCGAAACCTTCGGGGATTTCGCTCAGACCTTCATACCAGGTGTTGAGCATCACCGATTCGTTACGCTCACCCGGCAGGAACTGCCACAGTTCGTCGGCGGTGAACGCCAGGATCGGCGCGATCCAGCGTACCAGCGCTTCGGAGATGTGGAAAAGCGCAGTCTGGCACGAGCGACGCGCCTTGCTGTCGGGAGCCGTGGTGTACTGACGGTCCTTGATGATGTCCAGATAGAAGCCGCCCAGCTCCTGCACGCAGAAGTTGTGGATCTTCGAGTAGACGTTCCAGAAACGATATTCGCCGTAGTGCTCCTGCAGCTCGCGTTGCAGCAGCAGAGTGCGGTCCACAGCCCAGCGATCCAGCGCCAGCATGTCTTCGGCAGGCAGCAGGTCGGTGGCCGGGTTGAAACCGGACAGGTTGGAAAGCAGGAAACGTGCAGTGTTGCGGATACGACGATAGGCATCGGCGCTGCGCTGCAGGATCTGCTCGGAAACCGCCATCTCGCCCGAATAGTCCGTGGCCGAAACCCACAGGCGCATGATGTCTGCACCCAGAGTGTCGTTGACCTTTTGCGGCGCGATGACGTTGCCCAGCGACTTCGACATCTTGCGACCGTTTTCATCCACAGTGAAACCGTGGGTCAACAGCTCGCGGTAAGGTGCGTTGTCGTCGATGGCGCAGCCGGTCAGCAGCGAGGAATGGAACCAGCCGCGGTGCTGGTCGGAGCCTTCCAGATACAGATCGGCACGCGGGCCGGTTTCGTGGCCCATCGGGTGCGAACCGCGCAGGACGTGCCAGTGGGTCGTGCCGGAGTCGAACCAGACGTCCAGAGTGTCGGAAATCTTGTCGTACTTGACAGCGTCATCGCCCAGCAACTCGGCAGCGTCCAGCTTGAACCAGGCTTCGATGCCCTCTTTCTCGACACGCTGAGCGACTTCTTCCATCAGTTCGACAGTGCGTGGATGCAGTTCGCCGCTTTCCTTGTGCAGGAAGAACGGAATCGGCACACCCCAGTTGCGCTGACGGGAGATGCACCAGTCAGGACGGTTGGCGATCATCGAGTGCAGGCGCGCCTGCCCCCAGGCCGGGACGAATTTCGTATCTTCGATGGCCTTGACGGCACGCTCGCGCAAGGTGCCACCAGCGGCAGGCTGCTTGTCCATACCGACAAACCACTGCGCAGTGGCCCGGTAGATCAGCGGCGACTTGTGACGCCAGCAGTGCATATAGCTGTGGTTGATGGTTTCGGTGTGCAGCAGGTTGCCGACTTCGGCCAGCTTGTCGATGATGTTCTGGTTGGCCTTGAAGATGAACTGGCCGCCGAAGAACTCCAGGGACTCGACATACACGCCGTTGCTCTGCACCGGGCTCAGGATGTCATCGTTGCTCATCCCGTACTGCTTGCAGATATTGAAGTCGTCCAGGCCGTAGGCAGGCGCACTGTGAACCACGCCAGTACCGGCGCTCAGTTCGACGTAGTCGGCCACATAAAGTGGCGACAGACGGTCATAGAACGGGTGACGGAAGTTGATCAGTTCCAGCTTCTGGCCAACGGTGGTCGCAATCACCGAGCCTTCCAGCTTGTAACGTGCCAGGCAGGACTCGACCAGCTCTTCAGCCAGCAGCAGCAGCCTGTCGCCGACATCGACCAGCGCGTAGGTGAATTCAGGATGGACGTTCAGCGCCTGGTTGGCCGGGATGGTCCAGGGCGTGGTGGTCCAGATCACGATGGCAGCAGGTTTGGACAGGGATGCCAGACCGAACGCTTCGGCCAGTTTCGTCTCATCGGCAATCGGGAATGCGACGTCGATGGTCGAAGACTTCTTGTCCTGATATTCGACTTCAGCCTCAGCCAGGGCCGAACCGCAATCGAAGCACCAGTTCACGGGCTTGAGGCCCTTGAACACGAAGCCGCCCTTGACCATTTCGGCCAGCGCACGGATTTCGCCGGCTTCGTTGGCGAAGTTCATGGTGAGGTACGGATTGTCCCAGTCGCCCAGCACACCCAGGCGGATGAACTCGGCCTTCTGACCTTCGACCTGCTCGGCGGCATAGGCGCGGCACAGTTCACGGGTCTTGTCTGCGGACAGGTTCTTGCCGTGGGTGACTTCGACTTTATGCTCGATCGGCAAGCCATGGCAGTCCCAGCCCGGAACATAAGGCGCATCGAAGCCCGCCAGGGTCTTGGAGCGCACGATCATGTCCTTGAGGATCTTGTTGACGGCGTGACCGATGTGAATATTGCCGTTGGCGTAGGGAGGACCGTCGTGCAGAACGAACTTTGGACGATCCTTGCCAATTTCGCGCAGCTTCTGGTACAGGCCAATGCTGTCCCAGCGCTGCAGAGTTTGCGGCTCGCGCTGGGGCAGGCCGGCCTTCATCGGGAAGGCGGTGTCCGGAAGGTTTAGCGTGGCTTTATAATCGGTCATTTCAGGCTCTTGGTTAGGATATGCATGCTAAATGTCTGCGCTCGTTCATGCGGCATTGCGCACCGTCTCGGAATGCTCATTTACTAAAGTAAAGTTGCCCGCGACTCCGACCGCTTCCTCGCCGGTACGCGCCTTGCCTGACCGTCGCGCAAACATTCTTCATACACATCCGTCAGGTTAACCATGCCAATGGGCACGGGCGGCGGCGACGTCCGCATTGATCGCCGTCTTGAGCGCCTCCAGTGAGGCGAAACGCTGCTCATCGCGCAGCTTGTGGTGGAAAGCCACCGTCAAACGCCGGCCATAGAGATCACCGGCAAAATCCAGAAGATGAACCTCGAGGTGGGCACTGCCATCACCTGCCACGGTCGGACGCACGCCGATATTGGCGACTCCCGGCCAGGCTTTGCCATCAATGTTCGCGCTGACCAGATAAACCCCGCTCAACGGCACACGACGACGCTTGAGTTGCACATTTGCCGTGGGCGTACCCAACTGGCGTGCCAGCTTCTGGCCATGCAGAACCCGTCCGGTAATCTGGAACGGGCGACCGAGCAAACGCTCGGCCAGGGCAAAATCCGCGACAGCCAGGGCATTACGCACCTTGGTACTGCTGACCCGGACACCATCGATTTCAACGGTCTGCGCCGCTTCTACGGTAAAACCATGGGCATTACCGGCTTGTTGCAGGAAGTCGAAGTCGCCGTTGCGGTCGCAACCGAACCGGAAATCGTCGCCCACCTCAAGATGCTGCACCCCCAGCCCGCCGACCAGAATGGTCTCGACGAAGCTGGCGGCACTCAGTTTGCTCAGACGCTGGTTGAAAGACAGGCACAGGACCCGGTCAACACCCTCGGCGCTCAGCAGTTCAAGTTTGTCCCGCAGCCGGGCCAGACGTGCCGGCGCGGTCTCCGGAGCGAAGAATTCCCGTGGCTGCGGCTCGAAAATGACCACGCAACTGGGCACGCCCAACTCGACAGCACGCTCGCGCAGACGCACCAGGATAGCCTGATGACCGCGGTGGACACCGTCAAAGTTGCCAATCGTGGCGACGCAGCCCCGATGTGAGGGGTGCAGGTTGTGGAGGCCTCTAACCAGCTGCATAACGCACTTCTTGCTCATAAAGTGGCCGATTATAACCACACACGGCCCCGGGCGACAGGCAGCACACCCAGACCAGACAACAGTTGTCGGACCGCAACGCGTAAATCCGACAACCACCCGTCAAACAACGCTACATGATGGCCTTGCGAGCGAAATCCCGAAGACGAAAACCGAGCAGCAGCAACATACCGAAATAAACCGCTACACCCGCCACGACCAACACGCCCAGACGCACGAAACGCTCAAGCATCTGCCCTTCGCTCCAGGCCGGCATCACATGCATCAGCCCCAGCAGCACTGCCGACATGGTCGCAACGGCCAGAATCAGCTTGAACAGGAACTTCGTCCAGCCAGGCTGCGGCTGAAACAGGTCCTGCCTGCGCAACTGCCAGAACAGCAGACCGGCGTTGATACACGCTCCCACACTGATGGCCAGCGCCAGACCCGCATGCTGCAACGGCACGATAAACGCCAGGTTGAGCAACTGGGTAACAATCAGGGTGAAAATCGCGATTTTAACCGGCGTACGAATATTCTGCTGAGCATAAAAACCGGGAGCCAGCACCTTGATCAGGATAATCCCCAGCAACCCCACCGAATAAGCGATCAGCGCACGCTGGGTCATGGCCGCATCCAGCGCATCGAACTTGCCGTACTGGAACAGGGAAACCGTCAGCGGCTCAGCCAGCAGGCCCAGCGCCAGTGTGCAAGGCAGAACCAGCAAAAAGCACAGGCGCAAGCCCCAGTCGAGAATCCGCGAATATTCCTGACGATCCTTGTTGGCATAGGTTTTCGACAGGATCGGCAACAGGATCGTCCCCAACGCCACGCCCAGCACCCCGGACGGCAGCTCCATCAGGCGGTCGGCATAGTACATCCACGAGACGGAACCTGCGACGAGGAACGAGGCAAATATCGTGTTGATAATCAGAGATATCTGACTGACGGATACGCCAAGGATGGCCGGCAGCATCTGCTTCATCACACGCCAGACGCCCGTGTCCCGCAGATTGAGGCGCGGCAGGACCAGCATGCCGATTTTCTTCAAGTGCGGCAGTTGATACAGCAACTGCAGCAAACCGCCTGCCAGCACCGCCCACCCCAGCGCCATGACCGGCGGGTCGAAATAAGGCGTCAGGAACAGGGCGAAGAAAATCATGCTGACATTGAGCAGCGTCGGCACGAACGCCGGCACGGAAAAACGGTTCCAGGTATTGAGGATCGCACCGGCCATGGATGACAGGGAAATCAGCAATATATAAGGAAAGGTCACCCGCAGCAGGTCGCTGGTCAGGGCGAACTTTTCCGGCGAATCGACAAAACCCGGTGCAGTGGCCCAGATCACCCAGGGCGCGAAAATGACGCCCAGCAGGGTGACCAGTGCCAGCGCCAGCGTGAGCAGCCCCGTGACGTAAGCCACAAAGGTGCGGGTCGCCTCCTCGCCCTGCTGGCTTTTATATTCGGCAAGGATCGGCACGAAGGCCTGGGAAAATGCCCCCTCGGCAAAGATCCTGCGCAGCAGGTTCGGCAGCTTGAAGGCAATGAAGAAGGCATCCGTCGCCATCCCGGCCCCGAACGTACGGGCAATGATGGTATCGCGAATGAAACCCAGCACCCGGGAAAGCATGGTGATAGAGCTGACGGCGGCTAATGACTTGAGTAGATTCATCTAAAGAGTGTTATGCCCTGGCTAAAGGATAGGCGCTCAGACCTTCATTCATGCGATACTTCGCGCCGCAAAAAGCCCGGAGCGAAAGTCCGCGAGTTTACAGGTCATACGCCGGAAATAAATATCCGGGTGCAGATAGCGACCACTCGGCGGAACACCTCAACTGCCCTTGACAAGCGACAAACTCATCGGCATGATTCGCGGCCTATTTTGTTAGCTATTTCATAAAAGTCTTTCGAGGAGCTCGACGGTGGCCAACACACCTTCCGCCAAAAAACGTGCAAAACAGGCTGAGAAGCGTCGCAGCCACAACGCCAGCCTGCGTTCCATGGTTCGTACCTACATCAAGAATGTGGTCAAAGCCATCGACGCAAAAGACGCAGAAAAAGCGCAAGCTGCTTATGTTCTGGCTGTTCCTGTTATCGACCGCATGGCCGATAAAGGCATCATCCACAAGAACAAAGCTGCTCGCCATAAAGGCCGTCTGAACGCTCACATCAAGGCTTTGAACCTTGCTGCTGCAGCCTAAGCGATAAGCTTTTTAAAAAACCGACCCAAGGGTCGGTTTTTTATTGCCCGCATATCGCTAGAGACGACTTAACAGCGCCAGCGACATCAAAGAATGCTTATCGCCGCCAGCAAGCTGCCTCCCACAACCACCAATCCCACTAAGCCCCCATCATTGCGCATCCGCATGCGGCCAAGGCAGGATCGGAATCGCCGTTACTGCATTCTGCGGACTACCCTCGATAATCCGGTCGCTGTAGACCAGATAAACCAGGGTATTGCGCTTCTTGTCCAGGAAGCGCACCACCTGCATGGTCTTGAAGACCAGCGAAGTACGCTCCTTGAACACTTCCTCACCATCCTTGAGCGGCGGCTGGAAACGAATCGGCCCGACCTGGCGACAGGCAATCGAGGCCTCGGCACGATCCTCGGCCAGCCCCAGACCACCCTTCACCCCACCCGTCTTGGCACGGGACAGATAACAGGTCACCCCCTCGACCTTGGGATCATCGAAAGCCTCGACCACGATCCGGTCATTGGGACCGACAAACTTGAATACCGTCGATACCTGACCAATCTCTTCAGCCGCCGCCAAGGCAGGCACGACCAGCAATGCTGCCAAAAAAGCCTTCATGACCCGCATCGAACTTTCCTTTGTGATGGCCAGCATCAGACGAGAATCAGGTTATCCCGATGAATCAGCTCGGGCTCAGCCATATAACCCAGCTCACGCACGATGGCATCGGATGACTGACCGATAATCTTCTGCGCCTCGACAGCGCTGTAGTTACTCAGGCCGCGAGCAATTTCACGACCATCAGGCGCAACGCACACAACCATTTCGCCACGACGGAAACTGCCCTGAACCACCTTCACACCTACAGGCAAGAGGCTCTTGTGATCCTTGACCAGAGCAGCCACCGCACCACCATCCAGCACCAGCGTACCGCGAGTCTGCAGATGACCGGCCAGCCACTGCTTGCGAGCCGCCAGCATTTCACGCTCGGGCGACAACAAGGTACCCAATTGCTCACCCGCCTTGAGACGCGCCAGCACACGATCGATACGACCACCCACAATCACCGTATGCGCACCGGAACGAGCCGCCAGACGCGCCGCACGCAGCTTGGTCTGCATACCGCCACGCCCCAGGGCACCGCCCGTACCGCCAGCTACCGCATCGAGCGTCGGATCATCGGCACGCGCCTCATAAATGAGCTGAGCCTCAGGATTATTGCGCGGGTCGGCGTCGAACATGCCATCGCGATCCGTCAGGATCACCAGCAGATCAGCCTCGACCAGGTTGGCCACCAGCGCTGCCAGCGTGTCGTTGTCACCAAAACGGATTTCGTCGGTCACGACCGTGTCGTTCTCGTTGATGACCGGCACAACCCCCAGCTCAACCAGCGTGCGCAGGGTGCTGCGAGCGTTCAGATAACGTTTGCGATCGGACAGGTCATCATGGGTCAGAAGAATTTGCGCGGTATGCCGGTCATGCTCGGCAAAGCTCGACTCCCAGGCCTGCACCAACCCCATCTGACCGATGGCAGCGGCAGCCTGAAGCTCATGCATGGCACTGGGTCGCACAGACCAGCCCAGGCGACTCATGCCGGCAGCGACCGCCCCGGAAGAAACCAGCACCAGCTCGACGCCCGCCTCGTGCAGCGCCACCATCTGCTCTACCCACACACCCATGGCCGAACGATCCAGCCCCTTGCCATCCGCCGTCAGCAGGGCACTGCCGATCTTCACGACCCAGCGCTGGGCACCCGTCACTTTGCTGCGCATCATCTTCCAACCTTAGCCAGAGAATTTTCTTAATACGGATTCGAGATACAAAAACGCCGCTATCAATCAGTAGCGGCGTTCAAGTTTACTGCATGCGATCAGTCTCGGACGTAAATGATTTCCGGACCATCTTCATCGTCCACATCATCTTCATCCCAGTCGTCTTCGCCAATATCATGCACGCTCTTCACGCCGCTACGACGCAGGGCACGCTGATCGTCCAGTGCCTGCAACTGAGCACGCGCTTCATCTTCGATGCGCTGATCCAGCTCGGCCAGCTCTTCAGCATAACCAGGCTCTTCGACCAGACGCAGGCTGCGCTCTTCAAGGTAGCGCATGATGTCACGGGACAACTGCTCGGTACCTTCCTTCGCAATCGCGGAGATCACATAGACCGCCCCCGTCCAGCCCAGACGCTCGACGATTTCCTGCTTGCGGGCTTCCTGCTCTTCCTCAAGAAGCTGATCGCACTTGTTCAGCACCAGCCAGCGGTCACGCTCAGCCAGGGAAGGGCTGAACTTGATCAACTCATTGATGATGACCTCGGCAGAATCGGCAGCACTGCTTTCATCCAGCGGCGCCATATCGACGAGATGCAGCAGCAGACGCGTACGCGCCAGGTGCTTGAGGAAGCGAATCCCCAGACCCGCGCCATCGGAGGCACCTTCGATCAAGCCGGGAATGTCGGCAATGACAAAGCTCTTCCAGCGATCGACACTGACCACGCCCAGGTTTGGTACCAGGGTCGTGAACGGATAATCCGCGACTTTTGGCTTGGCTGCCGACACAGAGCGAATGAAGGTACTTTTACCCGCATTCGGCAAGCCCAGCAGACCGACGTCAGCCAGCACTTTCAATTCCAGCTTGAGATCACGCTGATCCCCCGGTTTGCCCGGCGTCGTCTGACGCGGAGCACGGTTGGTACTGGATTTGAAACGAGTGTTACCCAGACCATGCCAGCCGCCCTGAGCAACGAGCAGGCGCTGGCCGTCCTTGGTCAGGTCACCGATGATTTCCTGGGTTGTCGCATCGATCACGGTCGTTCCGACCGGTACACGCAACACCAGCTCTTCACCCTTGCGACCCGTGCAATCGGCACTGCCGCCATTGGAGCCACGCTCGGCATCGAAATGACGGGTATAGCGATAGTCGACCAGCGTGTTGAGGTTTTCGTCGGCGATCATATAGACCGAACCGCCATCACCACCATCACCGCCGTTGGGACCACCGTTTTCGATAAATTTCTCGCGACGGAAGCTCATGCAACCGTTGCCGCCGTCACCGGCTTTTACCCGAATTGAAACTTCATCTACAAACTTCATAACGCACGCCTCCCGCCACAGGGACGAGCAGAACCACATAAATACATAAGACTCTTGCAAAAATGAGCGTTGCGATACCGATCAGAAACCAGCGACCCGGAAGGTCCACATCACAACAGCCCGCACAAACAGCTTTGCAAGAGACTCACCAACCTCTTACTACAAACAAAAAAGCCCCGTCGCGAGACAGGGCTTTTCAAGCTACTGCGCAATTACGCTGCGGAGACTTCAGTCTTCGGAACGATGCTCACGTAGCGACGACCGAAGGCGCCTTTGACCTGAAACTTGATCACGCCTTCCACTTTCGCGAACAGGGTGTGATCTTTACCCATACCAACGCCATAGCCAGCGTGGAATTGGGTGCCGCGCTGACGCACGATGATGTTGCCTGGAACGATAGCCTGGCCGCCATACATCTTCACGCCAAGGCGTTTGGCTTCTGAGTCGCGACCGTTACGGGTACTACCACCAGCTTTTTTGTGTGCCATGAGTCAATTCTCCAAATGAGGATTAGGCTGAATTAAGCCTGAATACCTGTGATTTTGATCTCGGTGTACCACTGGCGGTGGCCCATACGCTTCATGTGGTGCTTACGACGACGGAACTTGATGATGCGAACCTTGTCGTGACGACCTTGCGAAACCACTTCAGCCACGACAGTAGCGCCAGCAACGACTGGAGCACCGATATTGACGTCGTCGCCATTGCCAACCAGCAGGACGCGGTCAAAAGTGACGGATTCGCCAGTAGCGATTTCCAGTTTTTCAATTTTCAGGTATTCACCTGGGGCGACTTTGTACTGCTTGCCACCGGTAACAATTACTGCGTACATGGTATTTCTCCGAAAATCCTGCTCACCCAGCTCTTTATAAGAAGAGTATCGGCTGGCATGGCTGCATCAGGCTGGAACGGCCTGGTTGCAATTGCGTAAGGCAGGTGCTGCCCAGGAAAGTTAGGGTGCGCGATTGTACGCAAGGCAAGCATGGGTTGCAAGGCCCGGGACGGCATACCTTGACATGCCCTACCCTGCAACCTAGCATGCGGCGCAACCTATCTGGAGCACTTGTCGCTGATGCAACCCCAAGCCTTCTACCGCGCGGTGGCGGACGACTTTAGTGCCGTTGACCTTATCATCAAGAAGCAACTGACGTCTCGCGTGCCGCTGGTCTCGAAAATCGGCGATTACATCACGTCGGCCGGCGGAAAGCGCCTGCGCCCGCTGCTGGTGCTTTTGTGTGGCAAAGCCCTGGGACGCGAAGGCGACGACCTGCGCCTGCTGGCCGCCACCATCGAATTCCTGCATACCGCAACCCTGCTGCATGACGATGTCGTCGACATGTCCGGCATGCGTCGCGGTCGCTCAACGGCCAACGCCCTGTGGGGCAACGCGCCCAGTGTACTGGTCGGCGATTTTCTTTATTCCCGCTCGTTCGAAATGATGGTCGAACTGGGCTCGATGCCGGTCATGCAGATTCTGTCCAAGGCCACGCGGATCATCGCCGAAGGCGAAGTCCTGCAGTTGTCCAAGATTCGCGACGCCAGCACCACCGAAGAAACCTACATGGAAGTGATTCGCGGCAAGACAGCCATGCTGTTCGAAGCCTCGACCCACAGCGCCGCCGCCCTGTGCAACGCCAGCACCGAGCAGAGCGAAGCCCTGCGTACTTTCGGCGATCATCTGGGCGTGGCATTCCAGTTGGTCGACGATCTGCTGGACTACCGCGGCGACGCCGAGACACTGGGCAAGAACGTCGGTGACGATCTGGCCGAAGGCAAGCCTACCCTGCCGCTGATCTACACCATGCGCGAAGGCTCGCCGGAACAGGCAGCTCTGGTTCGTCAGGCCATTCAGAAAGGCGGCCTGGAAGATCTGGAAAGCATCCGCGACGCCGTCGAGAAAGCCGGTGCCCTGGATTACACCGCACAACTGGCCCGCGACTATGCAGCACGCGCCATTGCCTGCCTGGACGCCCTGCCACCCAGCGAATACCGCGACGCACTGGTAGGACTGAGCGAGTTCGCGGTCGCCCGCACTCACTGACACTCGTCGGAAACACAAGAGCCCGTCCCAGTGACGGGCTTTTTCATGGACGCAGATCAACCATCCGGCAGAAAATGCGAATTAATCTCAAATAGAAGCTTGCTATTATCGTAATAGGAATTATTCTCATAAAATCCAAAGCAGGAGATGGAACATGACTTATTTGATCGATGCATGGCTGGATCGGCCACAGCCCTATCTGAGAATCCTTCACCGCGAGACAGGCGAAGTCTGTGCCGTACTGGAAGAGGAAGCGCTGGAGGAATTACGGGATCAGGGCGATCTGGATGTTCACAGCCTCAGTTCCAGCGAGCCTGTGGTGCTGAAAGAACTGGTGCGCAATCTGTTCCTCTTCTGTTACGCGCGGGCCTTGCGCCCGGCAGGAGAGTTGCACTGAACATGATTCATTCACGTACTGCTGCTGAACGAATCAACGCGATTCGTTCAGCAGCCATCTGCATCGGTCAGTAACCGATTACAGAACAGCCAGCAGTTCTACGTCGAATACCAGAACGCTGTGCGGCGCAATGCTGCCAACGCCTTGAGCGCCGTAAGCCAGCTCGCTCGGCACGTGCAGACGCCATTTGCTGCCGGTATTCATCAATTGCAGCGCTTCGGTCCAGCCAGCGATAACGCCGCTGACCGGGAATTCGGCAGGCTCGCCACGATCGTAGGAGCTGTCGAAGACAGTGCCGTCGATCAGGGTGCCGTGGTAGTGAGTGCGAACCTGATCTTCACGGGTAGGCTTCGGGCCGTCGCCAGCAGTCAGCACTTCGAATTGCAGCCCCGAAGCCAGAGTGGTCACGCCTTCGCGCTTGCCGTTTTCAGCCAGGTAAGCCAGACCTGCGCCAGCAGCCTTTTCAGCCTTGGCAGCCGCTTCGGCCTGCATGATTTCGCGGATCACCTTGAAGCTGGCAGACATTTCTTCCTGGCTGACACGGCTTGGCTGACCGGCGAATGCATCGCTCAGACCTGCCAGGATGGCTTCCAGGTTGACGCCCGGTGGCGGGTTGTCACGCAGTTGGTCGCCCAGCTGACGGCCAATACCGTAGCTGACGCGGGTTTCGTCGGTGGACAGATTGACTTCGGACATGACGCTGCTCCGTAGAGGGACACCCAGACCGCAAACAGCGAGAACATCGCCCTTCGCCCTGATGTGCCCCGAACCAAAAGGGCAAGCAGCCTAGCACAATTGGCTGTGGTGCCCTATCGCAGTCAGGACCAGGATGAATGAAAGGAGATCGGCAGGCGCATCACCGAGCGATCATTGACCGGCATGCCGCACAGTTCGTCATGAACCACCGCATGGACCAGATAGAACGGCACCACCGGCAATGCCTTGAGCAAGTCCCGAGCATGCTCGACCGAACGCAGATGCAGAGTCTTGCCTTCATCGCTCTTGAGCATGCGCGAGCCACCTTCCATACACACCTCAAGCAGGTAGATACCGCCTTCGATGGAAATCAGATTCAGCTCGTCGATCCTTCCGGCCTGGGCATGATCGGTAAATTCCTGAACATTCATGATCTAACCTCGCAGTTGCTTCAGAGGAATCAGAACAGGTTTTCTACCTCATCTCGGCGCAACACGCCAGAAACGAAACCGCCCGCCCCTTTGTCCATCGCTGAACACAGAAGGCGGGCGGCGGGACAGGCAGCAGACCTCAGTTCTTGGTCAGCTTGTCCAGATAGCCCATGGCAAATGCCGACACCACGAACGTCATGTGGATGATCACGTACCACATCAGATACTGCGTCTCGATATTCTTGGCATCCATGAAAACGCGCAGCAGGTGGATGGAAGAAATCGCCACGATGGAGGCCGCGACCTTCATTTTCAGGGACGAGGAGTCCATGGTGCCCAGCCAGTTGAGCTTTTCCTTGTTCTCATCGATATCCAGTTGCGAGACGAAGTTCTCATAACCGGAAATCATCACCATGACCAGCAGGCCGCCCACCAGCGCCATGTCGATCAGCGACAGCAGGACCAGAATCAGGTCGGATTCGGCCAGGGAAAAAATGTTGGGGAGAACATGAAAGATTTCCTGGAAAAACTTCAGGCCAAGCGCCAGCAGTCCGAGGGACAACCCGAAATAGATGGGGGCCAGCAGCCAACGCGATGCGTACATCGCATTCTCGAAAAAACGTTCCATTGAGACTCGCCAGTGATTTGGAATGACGGGCGAGTATATTCAGGGAGAGCCCATAGCTCTAGAGGCGTGACAAAATGACACAGAAAAACCTTCGCCACCTGTTTCCAGCAGCCTCTAGAAGGTAAACGTGCGCTCACAGCGGGCAATGTCACTGTCGATACGGCGCAGTTCACTCTGCATGTGCAGCCGCCAGATCGGCACGTCTGCAACGCTTTCATAGCCATGCAGAAGAAGGCTTTCAGTGATGGCGAGCAGCACCGACTCAGCAGCCAGCAAACCGTTGAATGGCCCCTGGGACTTGATGGCTGATGGCTGTTCGCCGGACATCCCGGCGGCGAAGAGCAACATCCACATGCCCCCATCGCCAGGAAGGGGCCGGATGACACATTCAATGCGGGTCATCAGCCCCAGACATTGACGGGTAAGGCAGAGGCTACGCGACATGGCGAGTTCCTCGTGAGCGACAGTATTCGTCTCTCCCGTTCAAGGGAGCGACGCGCCAGTCCATTTGGCCACTGTGGTAATCACACAGGATAGAAGAAAAGCCGCAGAACAAAAGAACGCCGGATGAACGGGCATCCGGCCTTTTTGCTCAGGGGTAATGCTGAGTAGCCAAAGCAACTGGTGGGAGAGGCCTTGGCCGCGACTTCAGCTCACAGACAACATATTTTCAGCGCCTTCAACTGGCTATCGCGGCCAAGGCCCCTCCTACAGACTGAACTGCCCCCCAAAAGTTGGACGATTTTAGCCAGCAGCCTGAGCCCTGTAGTCGACAGGGCTCAGGCCATTGAGC
>NZ_JAFGZD010000029.1 GCF_017165765.1 Pseudomonas capsici | reverse complement strand
GGAGCCCATGGTTTCCCCCCTTTGCCGAAACAAAGGGGGCCGCCGTAAAGGCGGAACCGGTAGAACAGCACATACCGATAATGGATATGTACGCCGGGAACGGTTTTATCCCAGGAAAATACGTTTCAACTCATGCTCTTGTGTATTTTTTGATGAGAGCGAATTCATTCGCGAAGCAATTTCGCGTATGAATCCGCTCCCACGGTCAGGCCGCTATCAGAACAGCACGCGGCTGCGGATGGTGCCTTTGACCTGTTGCAGCTTCTCTTGCGCCAGGTCCGAGTACTCGGCGTCTACGTCGATAACCACATAGCCGACTTTCTCGTTGGTCTGCAGGAACTGGCCCGAAATGTTGATGCCGTTTTCCGCGAATACCTTGTTGATTTCGCTCAGCACGCCCGGAATGTTTTCGTGGATGTGCAGCAGGCGGTGCTTGCCAGGGTGAGCAGGCAATGCCACTTCCGGGAAGTTGACCGAGGAAACCGAAGTACCGTTGTCGCTGTACTTGACCAGTTTTTCCGCGACTTCCAGACCGATGTTGGCCTGGGCTTCGGCAGTGGAACCACCGATGTGCGGAGTCAGGATCACGTTGTCCAGGCCACGCAGCGGGCTTTCGAAGATATCGTCGTTGGAGCGAGGCTCCACCGGGAACACGTCGATGGCCGCGCCGATCAGGTGCTTGTCCTTGATCGCGTCTGCCAGGGCATCCAGTTCTACCACAGTACCGCGAGCGGCGTTGATCAGGATGCTGCCCTTTTTCATGGCGCGGATTTCTTTCTCGCCGATCATCCACTGGGTTTCAGCGGTTTCCGGAACGTGCAGGGTCACGATGTCGGACAGGCCCAGCAGCTCGGTCAGGCTGGCCACCTGAGTGGCGTTGCCCAGTGGCAGCTTGGTCAGGGTGTCGTAGAAGTAGACCTGCATGCCCAGGCCTTCGGCCAGAACCGACAGCTGAGTACCGATCGAGCCGTAGCCAATGATGCCCAGTTTCTTGCCGCGGATCTCGAAGGAGTTGGCCGCGCTCTTGATCCAGCCGCCACGGTGGCAGGAAGCATTCTTCTCGGGGATACCGCGCAGCAGCAGGATGGCCTCGGCCAGAACCAGCTCGGCTACGGAGCGGGTGTTGGAGTACGGGGCGTTGAACACGGCGATGCCGCGCTCACGGGCTGCATCGAGGTCCACCTGGTTGGTGCCGATGCAGAAGCAGCCGACCGCAACCAGTTTCTTGGCGCTGTCGAACAGTTCTTCGGTCAGTTGGGTGCGCGAGCGGATACCGATGAAATGGGCGTCGGCAATCTTTTCCTTGAGCTCGGCTTCCGGCAGAGACTTGGTGTGATACTCGATGCTGGTGTAGCCGGCGGCCTTCAGGACGTCAACGGCGGATTGGTGGACGCCTTCGAGAAGAAGGAACTTGATCTTGCTCTTGTCGAGGGAAGTCTTGCTCATCTGCGTAAACCTGTGTCCCGGAGAAAAATGGCAGGAGGGGGCCGGATCGGCCATGGGCACGATTCGCGGGGGGCGTATGCTAGCATATGCACCCCGCGAAACCCCATTCCCGAACGTGAACCGTTCTCAGGATGCCCATGAATTGTTCGAGAGTTGCGTCCATGACCAATCCCGCTTTGATTGATGAGCTCAAGACCCTGGTCGAACCAGGCAAGGTACTGACCGATGCCGGTTCTCTCGAGGCTTACGGCAAGGACTGGACCAAGCAATTCACCCCCGCTCCCACCGCTATCGTGTTTCCCAAGAGCATCGAGCAGGTTCAGGCCATCGTGCGCTGGGCCAACGAGCGTCTGGTGGCGCTGGTGCCTTCGGGCGGACGGACGGGGCTTTCCGCCGCTGCCGTGGCTGCCAATGGCGAAGTGGTGGTTTCGTTCGATTACATGAACCGGATTCTGGAACTCAACCTAACCGAGCGCACGGCCGTCTGTCAGCCCGGTGTGATAACCCGCCAGTTGCAGACCGCAGCGCAAGATAACGGGCTGTATTACCCGGTTGATTTCGCTTCCTCGGGTTCCAGCCAGATTGGCGGCAATATCGGCACCAATGCTGGCGGAATCAAGGTCATTCGCTACGGAATGACCCGTAACTGGGTTGCTGGGCTCAAGGTCGTTACCGGCAAGGGCGAGCTGCTGGAACTGAACAAGGACCTGATCAAGAACGCCACCGGTTACGACATGCGTCAGTTGTTCATCGGTGCCGAGGGCACGCTGGGCTTTGTGGTCGAGGCCACCATGCGTCTGGATCGTGCGCCCCGCAACCTCACCGCCATGGTGTTGGGAACCACTGACTTCAATTCGATCATGCCGGTGCTGCATGCCTTTCACGGCAAGCTGGACCTGACGGCCTTCGAGTTCTTCTCCGACAAGTCGTTTGCCCGGGTCATGGCCCGTGGCGACGTGCCTTCGCCATTCGACACGCCTTGCCCGTTTTATGTGCTGCTGGAATTCGAGGCGACCACGGAAGACGTGGCCAACGATGCCCTGGCGCTCTTCGAACATTGTGTCGAGCAGGGCTGGGTGCTCGATGGCGTGATGAGCCAGAGCGAACAGCAATTGCAGAACCTGTGGAAGCTGCGTGAGTACATTTCCGAAACCATCTCCCACTTCACGCCCTACAAGAACGATATTTCGGTCACGGTTTCAAAGGTTCCGGCCTTTCTGGGCGAGATCGATGCCATCGTTGCCGAGCACTACCCAGACTTCGAAGTGCTCTGGTACGGCCATATCGGCGATGGCAACCTGCACTTGAACATCCTCAAGCCCGAGAATATGGACAAGGATGAGTTCTTCCGGACCTGCGCCAAGGTCAACAAGTGGGTGTTCGAGACGGTGGAGAAATACAACGGTTCGATTTCCGCCGAGCATGGGGTGGGGATGACCAAACGCGACTATCTGACGTACAGTCGCTCACCTGTCGAAATCGAATACATGAAAGCGTTGAAAGCGGTCTTCGACCCTAACGGCATCATGAACCCGGGCAAGATATTTGCTGTTTGATCAGCCGACACACCTTATTCAACCAAGCCAGAATTATCAGACCCAGGAGACGTCATGAGCTACCAGCACAAATATGTCGATGGAACGAACATCCACTTCCCGCTGGGCAAGGTGGTCTGTATCGGTCGCAACTATGCCGAACACGCCAAGGAACTGGGCAATCCGGTCCCGACCGAGCCTCTGCTGTTCATGAAACCCGGCAGTTCCGTGGTGGCTCTGGAAGGCGGTTTCAGCATTCCGGCTGACCGTGGCTCCGTGCATTACGAAGCCGAAATCGTCGTGCTGATCGGCAAGCCGCTGAGCAAGAACCCGTCCCGTGAAGAAGTGCTCGATGCCATCAGCGGCTTCGCTCCGGGCCTGGACCTGACCTTGCGTGACGTGCAGTCGCGTCTGCGCGAGAAAGGCCTGCCATGGGAACTGGCCAAGTGCTTCGACGGCGCTGCGGTTGTCGCACCTTTCGTGCCGGCAGAAACCTATCCGGACCTGACCGACATCGGCATTCGCCTGACCATCAACGGCAAGGTCGTGCAGGACGGCAACAGCAGCCTGATGCTCAACCCCATCGTGCCGATGATCCAGCACATGGCTGCCAACTTCTCCCTGCAGGCCGGTGACATCATCATGACGGGCACCCCGGCAGGCGTTGGCCCGTTCGAGGCCGGTGACGAGATCGTGCTGGAACTGACCGGCCAGACCCGCTTCGAAAGCGTTGTGCGTTAAATATCCGGTTGTTGCTATGAAAAACGCCTGAGATGACCTCTCGGGCGTTTTTTTTGGGCTCTGTCTGCGGTGGCACTGTCGCCAGCAAACTGCCTTCCACAATCACCGAACCACCTGGCAATACATATCCGTTCAATTAGCGTTTTTTTCACACTTGATCTGGATAATCCGGCTGCCTCTCACCTGAAGGCTCTACGTCATATCTGCTCAGGAACTCTTGAATGGCCAGACTCCCCGCGTCTCAAAATCCCCGTTTCCGTCTGCTGGGCATGCGCTGGTATGCCTGGTTGCTGCTGGTTCTGGTCATGGGGTATGGCTTGGCGTTTGCGATGCATTGGGATGATCGGGCACGGCTCTGGGTTCAGGAGCGATTCGAGAGCAAGGCTTCCCGCAAGGCCAGTATCTGGCTGCCGGACTATCACGTGGACATCGACGCCAAGCTGCTGCCCGGTATGGAGAAGGATGAAGCGTCCGATCTGTCCTACAACCCGGTCACCAAGACGCTGTTCTCGGTCATGGGCAAGAACCCGTTTCTGGTCGAGTTAACCCTCAAGGGCGATGTGCTGCGCAAGATTCCCCTGCTGGGCTGGAGCAATCCCGAAGGGGTGGCGGTCCTGGAGAACGGTCTGATTGCGATTACCGATGAGCGCAAGCATATGCTGAGTATCGTCAAGGTCACGGCCGACACCACGACGCTGAACTATGCCGATTACCCGACCTACGATCTTGGTCCATCCAAAAATCAGAACAAGGGCTTCGAGGGCATTGCCTGGGACCCGACTCGCCAGCAGTTGCTGCTGGGCGAAGAACGTCCGCCGGCCCTGTTCACCTGGAAGAGTGATGGCAGTGAGGTATTGAAAGGCGATAAACAGCGAGTGCCCGACGTTTCGCTGGATGCGCGCAACCTCTCTTCGTTGAGTGTCGACCCGCGCACCGGACATACCCTGATGCTTTCCGCCGATTCGCACCTGCTGCTGGAACTGGACGAAAATAACCAGCAAGTCAGTTTCATGACCTTGCTGGGCGGCATGAACGGCCTGAAGGACACCATTCCTCGCGCCGAGGGCGTTGCGCTGGATGAGGAGGGAACCTTGTACATGGTCAGTGAGCCGAATCTGTTCTACGTATTTCGTAAACATTGAGCCCGGCAATGTCATTGCGCTATTAAGCAAGAATTCAGATTCCCGTGATATCTATGCGGCCCCGACCACTATTTGAGTTGCCTTGATGCGTCGCCCTGTCCGTTCTGCCCTGTTGTTTTCGTTGATGATCGCTCTGGCTGCCTTGTTGTTTTTTGCGGATCGGGAGTATCGCTTTGTAAAGCGCGCTTCGTTTGCCTGGCAGATGCTCTGGCAATCGGACTCGCAGCAGACCGTCGGGCTTGATCGCTACAAGGTCGATATCGAAGGACAGGTAATCGAAGGCCTCGAGGATGATGTCTCGGCCCTGAGTTACGACCCGGATCGCAAAAGCCTGTTTACGGTGACCAACCAGAAGAACGAAATGGTCGAGCTGAGCCTCGATGGCCGCATCCTGCGACGTATTCCCTTGACCGGTTTCGGCGATTCGGAAGCCATCGAGTACATCAGCCCTGGCGTTTATGTGATCAGCGACGAGCGTCAGCAGCGTTTGCTCAGGGTCCATGTCGACGACAACACCCGCGCCCTGGATGCCGCCGATGCAGTACAACTGACATTGAGTATCGATGTGGGCCGCAACAAGGGGTTCGAAGGCCTGGCCTACGATATCAAGGGCAAGCGGCTGTTCATCGCCAAGGAAAGCGAGCCGGTGCAGATCGTCGAAATACGCGGTTTCCCCCAGAGCGATAACAGTCTGGGTGTGATCTTCGACAGGAAGCGCGATGCAGGTCTGTTCGTGCGCGACATGTCGAGCCTGTACTTCGATGCACCGACGGGCCACTTGCTGCTGATGTCCGATGAGTCGAAAAAGATTCTGGAGCTCAATGACGAAGGCCGCCCGATCGCCAGTGCCTCCTTGAAAAAGGGCAAGTTGGGTTTGAGCAAGGACGTGCCGCAGGCCGAGGGTTTTACCCTGGATGATGAAGGGACGCTCTACGTGGTGAGCGAACCGAATCTGTTCTACAGGTTTCGCAAGCCATAAGGCTGGTCAGGCCAGAGTTCCGCGACGGGAGCTCTGGCCACGCTGACCGCTGCTTAGCGAGTCAGGGTTTTCACGCCTTCGGCAGTACCCAGCAACAGCAGGTCTGCACCACGCTCTGCGAACAGACCGTTGGTGACCACGCCCACGATGGCGTTGATAGCGGTTTCCAGCTCCACCGGGTTGGTGATGCTCATGTTGTGCACGTCGAGAATGATATTGCCGTTGTCGGTCAATACACCTTCACGATAAACCGGATCGCCGCCCAGCTTGACCAGTTGGCGGGCAACATGGCTGCGCGCCATCGGGATCACTTCGACCGGCAGCGGGAATGCGCCCAGTACCGGCACCAGCTTGCTGCCGTCGGCGATGCAGATGAAGGTCTTGGCCACGGCGGCCACGATCTTCTCGCGAGTCAGTGCCGCGCCGCCGCCCTTGATCAGGTTCAGGTGCTCGTCGCTTTCGTCGGCGCCATCGATGTAGAACTCCAGATCGCTGACCGTATTGAGTTCATAGACCGGAATGCCATGGCTCTTGAGGCGGGCTGCGGTGGCTTCGGAGCTGGCAACCGCACCGTCGAAGGCCGTCTTGTGTCTGGCCAGCGCATCGATGAAGCAGTTGGCCGTGGAGCCGGTGCCGACACCGATGATGCTCTTGTCGTCGATCTTGGGAAGAATGAAATCGACAGCGGCTTGAGCCACGGCCTGTTTGAGTTGATCCTGGGTCATGCTGGCTCCACGGTGCCAAAGGTGCAAAAAGGGGCCGCATTATAGCGATGACTGCGCCGCAAAGCCCCGTCATTCGTATGGTCGTTCATCGGAGTGCAGAGTAGACTTCTCGGCCTTGCTCCCTTCGTCAGTGATAACGCCCCGATGCTCGAACAGTACGTCAAGAAAATCCTCACTTCCCGCGTCTATGACGTCGCTGTCGAAACCCCGTTGCAGGGTGCCCGTCAGCTTTCCGAGCGGCTGTCCAACCAGATACTGCTCAAGCGCGAAGACCTGCAACCGGTGTTCTCCTTCAAGATCCGCGGTGCCTACAACAAGCTGGCGCAACTGAGCCCTGAAGAACTGGCTCGCGGCGTGGTGACGGCTTCGGCGGGCAACCATGCCCAGGGCCTGGCGCTGGCGGCCAGAAAAATGGGCATCAAGGCCACCATCGTCATGCCCAAGACCACCCCCGAGATCAAGGTCGAAGGCGTGCGCTCCCGGGGCGCTCAGGTGGTGCTGCATGGCGATTCCTTCCCGGAAGCCCTGGCCTACTCCCTCAAACTGGTGGACGAGCAGGGCTTCGTCTACATCCACCCTTACGATGACCCTGACACCATCGCTGGACAAGGCACAGTGGCCATGGAAATCCTGCGCCAGCAACCGGGGCAACTGGATGCCATTTTCGTCCCGGTGGGCGGTGGCGGGCTGATTGCGGGCATCGCGGCCTATGTCAAATACCTGCGCCCGGACATCAAGGTCATCGGTGTCGAGCCGGACGACTCCAACTGCCTGCAAGTCGCCATGGCCGCGGGTGAGCGAGTGGTGCTGAATCAGGTCGGGCTGTTTGCCGATGGCGTGGCCGTGGCGCAGATCGGCCATCACACCTTCGAGGTCTGCCGCCAGTACGTCGATGAAGTCATCACCGTCAGCACCGACGAGATCTGCGCGGCCATCAAGGACATCTACGACGACACCCGCTCCATCACCGAGCCTGCCGGCGCGCTGGGCGTGGCCGGAATCAAGAAGTATGTGGAGCAACGCGGTATCAGCGGTCAGACCCTGGTGGCCATCGATTCCGGTGCCAACGTCAACTTCGACCGCCTGCGCCATGTGGCCGAGCGTGCCGAGCTGGGCGAAGGTCGCGAAGCCATCATTGCCGTGACCATTCCCGAGCAGCCGGGCAGCTTCAAGGCGTTCTGCCAGGCCATCGGCAAGCGGCAGATCACCGAATTCAACTACCGCTATCACACTGACCGCGAGGCGCATATCTTCGTCGGCGTGCAGACCCACCCGGACAACGATCCGCGCAGCGCCCTGATCGCCAGCCTGACGGACCAGGGTTTCCCGGTGCTGGACCTGACCGACAACGAACTGGCCAAGCTGCATATCCGGCACATGGTCGGTGGCCATGCCGAGCGGGTCAGCGATGAAGTGGTGCTGCGCTTCGAGTTCCCGGAGCGGCCGGGGGCGCTGTTCAACTTCCTGAACAAGCTGGGCGGACGCTGGACCATCTCGATGTTCCACTACCGCAACCACGGTGCCGCCGATGGCCGCGTGGTGGCCGGGCTGGTGGTGCCGGAAGAGGAGCGGCATCTAGTGGGCGCGGCGCTGGACGAGATTGGCTATCCGTACTGGGACGAGAGCCAGAATCCGGCGTACAGGCTGTTTCTGGGCTAACCACCCCGCAGGAGCTACGCTCTATGAAGCTTTGCTTGCGAGGAAGGCTATAAAGTGGAATACATCACTGCGCTGAAAACCCTGCATATAGCTGCAATCACGCTATGGCTGCTAAGCGCTCTGGGGCTGGCTTTGCGGGTCATCAAGACGCGGGCTCATGACAGACTGCTGCAACGCCCGGCTCTGTTCGCCTGGCTACTGATGGCTGTCTGTCTGGCAGTTCTGCCTTTCAGCGGTTGGTGGCTGGTTCATCTGCTCGGCCTGTCACTGGGCCAGACCTGGGTGCTGGCCAGTAGCGTGCTTTATGTCCTGGGGCTTTTCAGCTGGGTCTGGCTGGTGAGCCGGTTGGTCGGCAAGGCGGGCCGTCTGCGGTTCACGCTGGTTCTGGCAATCATCAGTGCCGCATGTTTCATGGCGATTGCCGGTCTGATGGTCTTCAAACCGGCTTGATGGCCCTATCAGCCGCGCAGTGAAATCACCTGCCAGCCGCGCTTTTCGGCTTCTGCACGCAATTTCGGGTCCGGGTCCACGGCCACTGGATGGGCAACCTGCTCCAGCAGCGGCAGGTCGTTCATGGAGTCACTGTAGAAATAGCTGTCTTCCAGACTGAATGCATGCTCTTCAAGCCAATGATTGAGCCGGGTCACCTTGCCTTCACGGAAGCAGGGTATACCTGTCGTGCGTCCGGTATAGCGCCCGTCGACCAGCTCGCATTCGGTGGCCAGCAGGGTGTCGATCCCCAGGCGGGCGACGATCGGAGCGGTAACGAAACGGTTGGTGGCGGTTATGACCACCAGTTTGTCGCCTGCGTCACGGTGTTTGGCGATCAGTTCCAGCGCTTTGGGCAGTACGATGGGTTCGATGCAGTCACGCATGAAATCCCGGTGCCATTCATCGAGCTGAGCCATTTCGGTCCGGCCCAGAATCTCAAGGGTGAAATTCAGGTAGTCGGTCAGGTTGAGCGTGCCGGCCAGATAGTCTTCATAGAATGCGTCGTTGCGCGTCTTGTAGGTGGCTGCATCGAGGATGCCGCGTTCGCACAGGTAATCGCCCCAAGCGTGATCGCTGTCACCGCCCAGAAGTGTGTTGTCGAGGTCGAATAAAGCCAGGCGCATGTGGTTACTCGCTGAAATAACTGAAAAAAGAGCACAAGAATACGAGGTTTTCACAAGACTTCACATAAGGTGCTTAGGCTCGTTGCTGCTTTGAGCGCCTTTGTGGAACAATGCGGCGACATGCGTTTGCGAGGTTGTTGCCGTGATCGACCCCGATGGTTTCCGTCCTAATGTCGGGATTATTCTGACAAACGATGCTGGTCAGGTCCTATGGGCTCGGCGTATTAACCAAGATGCCTGGCAGTTTCCCCAGGGTGGAATAAACCCGCAGGAGACGCCGGAAGACGCGCTGTATCGCGAATTGAATGAAGAAGTCGGGCTGGAACGACAGGATGTGCAGATTCTGGCCTGTACCCGCGGCTGGTTGCGTTATCGTCTGCCGCAACGACTGGTCCGTACCCATAGCCAACCGCTATGCATCGGCCAGAAACAGAAGTGGTTTCTCCTGCGCCTGATCTCCAACGAGCAGCGGGTGCGGATGGATTTGACCGGTAAACCGGAGTTCGATGGCTGGCGTTGGGTCAGCTATTGGTATCCGTTAGGCCAGGTGGTGACATTCAAGCGCGAGGTGTATCGACGCGCACTCAAAGAGCTTGCCCCGCGCCTTTTATCGCGCGACTGACACGGAGTTCGACCCCGAGCCATGCTCAATACGCTGCGCAAGATCGTCCAGGAAGTTAACTCCGCCAAGGATCTCAAGGCGGCGTTGGGCATTATTGTGTTACGCGTCAAGGAGGCCATGGGTAGCCAGGTCTGCTCGGTCTATCTGCTTGACCCCGAAACCAACCGCTTCGTGCTGATGGCTTCCGAGGGTCTGAACAAGCGCTCCATCGGCAAGGTGAGCATGGCGCCGAACGAGGGCCTTGTGGGTCTGGTCGGTACTCGCGAAGAGCCGCTGAACCTCGAAAACGCCGCCGATCACCCCCGTTATCGCTACTTTGCCGAAACCGGTGAAGAGCGTTATGCCTCTTTCCTTGGCACGCCGATCATCCACCACCGTCGTGTGGTGGGCGTGTTGGTGATCCAGCAAAAGGAGCGGCGTCAGTTCGACGAAGGGGAAGAAGCCTTCCTCGTCACCATGAGTGCCCAACTGGCAGGCGTAATCGCCCATGCCGAAGCCACTGGCTCGATCCGCGGTCTGGGTCGTCAGGGCAAGGGTATCCAGGAAGCCAAGTTTGTCGGTGTGGCCGGTTCGCCCGGTGCAGCGGTGGGTGTGGCGGTGGTCATGCTGCCACCCGCCGACCTGGAAGTGGTCCCGGATAAGGTCGTCACCGATATCGATGCCGAACTGGCCCTGTTCCAGAATGCGCTGGAAGGCGTGCGCAATGACATGCGGACCCTGTCGGCCAAGCTTGCGACCCAGTTGCGTCCCGAAGAGCTGGCGCTGTTCGATGTCTACCTGATGATGCTCGATGACGCTTCGCTGGGCAGCGAAGTGACCAACATCATCAAGACCGGCCAATGGGCGCAGGGTGCCTTGCGTTCGGTGGTAAACGAGCACGTGAACCGTTTCGAACTGATGGACGACGCCTACCTGCGCGAGCGTGCATCGGACGTCAAGGATCTGGGCCGCCGCTTGCTGGGTTACTTGCAGGAAGCCCGGCAACAGGCGCTGGTCTACCCCGACAACACCATTCTGGTCAGTGAAGAGCTGTCCCCGGCCATGCTCGGTGAAGTGCCGGAAGGCAAGCTGGTCGGTCTGGTCTCGGTACAGGGTTCGGGTAACTCCCATGTGGCGATTCTGGCGCGGGCCATGGGTATTCCCACGGTCATGGGCCTTGTGGATTTCCCTTATTCCAAGGTGGATGGCATCGATCTGATCGTCGATGGCTATCACGGTGAAGTCTTCACCAACCCCAGTGACATCATGCGCCAGCAATTCACCAAGGTGGTGGAAGAAGAGCGCCAGCTGTCTCAAGGGCTCGATGCCCTGCGCGAACTGCCTTGCGTGACGCTGGATGGCCATCGCATGCCGCTGTGGGTCAACACCGGTCTACTGGCCGACGTCGCCCGCGCCCAGCAGCGTGGCGCCGAAGGTGTCGGTCTGTATCGCACCGAAGTACCGTTCATGATCAACCAGCGTTTCCCGAGCGAAAAGGAACAGCTGGCTATTTATCGTGAGCAACTGGCGGCCTTCCATCCGCTGCCGGTGACCATGCGCAGCCTGGATATTGGTGGCGACAAGGCGCTGTCCTACTTCCCGATCAAGGAAGAGAACCCGTTCCTGGGCTGGCGTGGCATTCGCGTGACCCTCGACCACCCGGAAATCTTCCTGGTGCAGACCCGCGCCATGCTCAAGGCCAGCGAAGGCCTGAACAACCTGCGCATTCTGCTGCCGATGATTTCCAGTACCCATGAAGTGGAAGAGGCCTTGCACCTTATCCACCGGGCCTGGGGCGAGGTCCGCGACGAAGGCACCGATGTGCCGATGCCGCCTGTGGGCGTCATGATCGAAATTCCGGCTGCGGTCTATCAGACCCGCGACCTGGCCCGTCAGGTGGACTTCCTGTCCGTGGGCTCCAACGACCTGACCCAATACCTGCTGGCGGTGGACCGCAACAACCCTCGCGTGGCCGATCTTTACGACTACCTGCACCCGGCGGTGCTGCAGGCGCTGCAAAGCGTGGTGCGTGACGCCCATGCCGAAGGCAAGCCGGTGAGCATCTGCGGCGAGATGGCGGGCGATCCTGCTGCTGCGGTGCTGTTGATGGCGATGGGTTTCGACAGCCTGTCGATGAACGCCACCAACCTGCCGAAAGTGAAGTGGATGCTGCGTCAGATCAACCTGAGCAAGGCCAAGGAACTGCTGGCCCAGTTGATGACCAACGACAACCCGCAAGTGATCAGCAGCTCCCTGCAACTGGCACTGCGCAATCTGGGGCTATCGCGAATGATCAATCCAGGATCCGTCAAAGGCCACTGACGTCCCTGTAGGAGCCAGTTCATTCGCGAAAGCATCATTTCGCGAATGAATTCGTTCCTGCACACAGTTCTACCTCTCCCAATCTTGCGCCATACGGCCCGAAGCTGCGTTCGATCAACTGCCGGCTGCCATCGGCATTGACGATCAGCACAGTGCTGGCCCGCGTGCCGTAGTTGGGGCTGGCAATGAAAATACTGGAAAGCAGTGTTTCGGTTTGCAGTCCGACACCGGTATCGGGCAGATCGGCCTCGGCAGCCGGTTCGGCATCCTCTAACAGGCGCAGCAACGCGGCAGGCTGCGGGTCATCCAGTTGCGCCTGCAACGCGGCCCTGGCCTTGAGCAGCTTGGGCCAGGGCGTGTCCAGGCCGGCATTGGAGAGACCGTAGACACCTTCGCCCAGTTGCAGCGGCTGCGGTTGCAGTGCATTGAGGTAGTAAAGCTGTCCGGCATTACCCACTAGCAGGTTGAAACCGGTGTATTCGCTCGCCCGGCTGGCCGTTTCATCCAGATAATCTTCCAGCGACTGTTCGCCCATGAGAAAGCGTGTAACCAGTTCGCCTCTGGAGCGCAGGCCCAACGGTTGATTCGGGTCACGGATATTGGTCAGGGCCGCAAAGCGTCCATCTGCGCCGATCCCCATCCAGGTTCCACCGGCTTCCAGGTCACGTCCGGCATGCACGTCCGGATGGTCCGGCCATTGCGCCAGCGGCAGGGTGGGGCGAGCGTAGAATTCGTCGCGATTGGCGGCCACTATCAGCGGCTGCGGCGTGGAAGGGCGCCAAGCGAACACGATCAGACACATGCGGTACTCCTTTTTCGGACACTCTACGATTCATCCATCGCCCACCGCTAGAGCAACAAGCCATGCTCCGGTAACATGCCGGACTGATTTTGGGGGCTCCCATGGAATTTGTGCTCTATCTGGCCCTGGGGGCCTGTGCGGGTGTGCTGGCCGGCCTGTTCGGCGTCGGTGGCGGCATCATTATCGTGCCGGTGCTGGTGCTCAGCTTCGGCCTGCAGGGTTTCGATGCGTCGGTGCTGACTCACCTGGCGGTCGGCACCTCTCTGGCGACTATCGTCTTCACGTCGATCAATTCCGTTCGCGCCCATCACAGCCTGGGCGCGGTGCGCTGGCCGATCTTTGCATGGCTGACCGTGGGGATTCTGTTTGGTGCGGGTCTGGGTTCGTTGACGGCCAGTTACATTGCCGGGCCTTACCTGCAAAAGATCATCGGAGTCTTCGCGCTGCTGGTTGCCCTGCAGATGGCGCTGGATCTCCGGCCCAGGGCCAGCCGTGGCGTGCCCGGCAAGTCCGGTTTGACCGCGGCGGGCGTGGTGATCGGCTGGGCCTCGGCGATCTTCGGGATCGGCGGCGGCTCGCTGACTGTGCCGTTCCTGACCTGGCGCAGCCTTTCCATGCAGCAGGCCGTGGCCACTTCGGCGGCCTGTGGTTTTCCGATTGCCCTGGCAAGTGCGATAAGTTTCATGATTCTGGGCTGGCACGATCCCCTGCTGCCCCCGCATAGTCTGGGCTTCGTTTATCTGCCTGCACTGCTCGGAATTGCGGTCACCAGTATGTTTTTTGCGCGCTTCGGTGCCCGGCTGGCGCATAAACTGTCGCCACGCCTGTTGAAACGACTGTTCGCTACGTTGCTGTTGTGCGTGGGTATCAGTTTCCTGATTTAGCTGTCTTTCGGATTCAGTCGCTCGCAAGAGCGTTCCAATTGAGGAGTTGCAATGCTGCCTTACCCGCAGATTGACCCGGTAGCCGTATCCCTCGGCCCGTTGCAGATTCACTGGTACGGACTGATGTATCTGGTCGGCATAGGTGGCGCGTGGCTGCTTGCGTCGCGCCGCTTGAATGCTTTCGACCCGACCTGGACCAAGGAAAAACTGTCCGACCTGATTTTCTGGCTGGCCATGGGGGTCATTGTCGGCGGACGTCTGGGTTATGTGTTGTTCTACGATCTGTCGGCCTACCTCGCCAATCCGTTGCTGATCTTCGAGGTCTGGAAGGGCGGCATGGCCTTCCACGGTGGGTTTGTCGGCGTAATGCTGGCGGCCTGGTGGTTCGGAAGACGCAATGGCAAGACCTTCTTCCAGTTGATGGACTTCGTTGCACCCCTGGTGCCGATCGGCCTGGGTGCCGGGCGTATCGGCAACTTCATCAATGCCGAACTGTGGGGCAAGCCAAGCGATGTGCCATGGGCCATGGTCTTCCCGCCGTTCAGCGACCCTGCGCAACTGGCGCGTCATCCGTCGCAGTTGTATCAGTTCGCCCTTGAAGGCGTGGCGTTGTTCATCATCCTCAATCTCTATGCACGCAAGCCGCGCCCGACCATGGCCATTTCCGGCATGTTTGCCCTGTTTTACGGGATCTTCCGCTTCATCGTCGAGTTCGTCCGGGTGCCGGACGCGCAACTGGGCTATCTGGCGTGGGGTTGGGTCACCATGGGCCAGATCCTGAGTCTGCCGATGATCATCGCCGGTCTGGTCATGATCTGGCTGGCCTACAAGCGCGAGCCTGCCGTCAAGGCAACGGTTTAATACTGAAACGCCGGGTGAGACTGCCCGGCGGATTCAAGGAAGCAGGTAATTTATGAAGCAATATCTCGAACTAGTCGCCCATGTGATCAAGCACGGGACCTTGCAGTCCAACCGCACCGGTGTGAATACCATCAGTTTTCCCGGCGCGATGCTGCGTTATGACCTTCAGGAAGGTTTCCCGGCGATCACGACCCGGCGCATGGCTTTCAAATCGGCCATCGGTGAAATGGTCGGTTTCCTGCGCGGTGCCAACAGCGCGGCCGAGTTCCGTGAGCTGGGCTGCAAGGTCTGGGATCAGAACGCCAACGAGAATACCCAGTGGCTGAACAACCCGTTCCGCAAGGGCGAGGATGACCTGGGCGAGATCTACGGCGTGCAGTGGCGCAAATGGCCGGCCTACAAGCGCATTGCAACCGGCAATGCCGCGGCGATCGAGCTGGCGGTCAGTCAGGGCTACAAGCAGATTGCCGAGTCCGAAGAGGATGGCGAAAGCTTTGTGGTGCTGTACAAGGCCATCGACCAGATTCGCCAGTGCGTCGACACCATCATCAAGGACCCGGGCAGCCGCCGCATCCTGTTCCACGGCTGGAACTGCGCGCAACTCGACGAGATGGCTTTGCCGCCTTGCCACCTGCTTTATCAGTTGCATCCGAACCCGCAGACCCGCGAGATCTCGCTGACGCTGTACATCCGTTCGAACGATCTGGGTCTCGGGACACCGTTCAACCTCACCGAAGGTGCTGCGCTGCTGAGCCTGATCGGTCGCCTGACCGGCTACACGCCGCGCTGGTTCACCTATTTCATCGGTGATGCCCACGTCTACGAAAACCATCTGGACATGCTTAACGAACAGCTCACCCGTGAGCCGTTCCCGATGCCGAAACTGGTGATCTCGGACCGCGTGCCCGAGTTCGCCAAGACCGGTGTCTACCAGCCTGAATGGCTGGAACTGATCGAACCTTCGGACTTCTCGCTGGAAGGTTACGAACACCACCCGGCGATGACGGCACCGATGGCGGTATAGGGGTGAGCTGCAAGCGGCAAGTTTCAAGCTACAAGCTGCTTGAGGCTTTCAGCTTGAAGCTTGCAGCTGCTTCAATGCCCATGACTCTTGCCCACATGTGACGGCTCGCCTTCGGCAGCCGCCACGGCACCGGTCACTTCCAGCCGTTCCAGAATCCCGCAATGGTCCGACTTGCCATCGCCGCAGCGACGACGCAGGTCCAGTAGCTGTTCCTGCAGGGCTTGCAGGCTGGCGATGCGGGCGTTGACGTGTTCGATGTGTTCGTCGATCAATGCATTGACGCTTTCACACTGGTCCTGCGGGCTGTCACGCAGGCTGAGCAGGCTGCGGATTTCTTCCAGCGTCATGTCCAGGCTTCGACAGTTGCGTATGAACGACAGCCGTTCTACATGCGCCTGGGTGTACAAACGGTAATTGCCGTCGCTGCGGGCCGGCGCAGGCAACAGGCCTTCGCGCTCGTAATAACGAATGGTTTCGACTTGAGAATCCGTCAGCTTGGCCAGTTCACCGATTTTCATGTGTTTCATCTCGTTTGAGCGCTTGACCCTATAGTGGCTACAGGGTGTTCACTTGGCAACAGGTAGATCCCCGGAGCCGACCATGGGCCAGATTACAAAGATTTCTCCACCGCACGACGATCACCAGCACGCTCACTCCTGCTGTTCCGGCGCAACTGCGCCTGCCTCTGTCACTTTTGATGAAGCACCTGCAGCCGGTGGCCGTTTGAGCAGTTTTCGCATCGAGCAGATGGACTGCCCGACCGAGCAGACGCTGATCCAGAACAAGCTGGGCAAGTTGCCCGGTGTGCAGAAGCTGGAGTTCAACCTGATCAATCGCATCCTTGGCGTCTGGCATGACCTGCCGACGACCGAGCCGATTCGTGAAGCCATCGGTTCGCTGGGCATGCAGGCCGAGCCCAACGAGGAGGGCGCGAGCCAGGATGCCCCGGCAGTACCTGCACCGAAAAAGCATTGGTGGCCTCTGGCATTGTCCGGTGTGATGGCGCTGGGCGCGGAAATCGTCCATTTCGCCCAGCTTGGCCCAACCTGGGTCGTTGCGTTGCTGGCTCTTGTTTCGATCCTCAGTTGCGGCCTGACCACCTATAAGAAGGGCTGGATCGCGCTCAAGAACTTCAACCTCAATATCAATGCCCTGATGAGTATCGCGGTGACTGGTGCGGTTCTGATCGGTCAGTGGCCTGAAGCGGCGATGGTGATGTTCCTGTTTACCGTAGCCGAACTGATTGAAGCCAAGTCTCTGGATCGTGCCCGTAATGCCATCAGCAGCCTGTTGCAGCTGACGCCAGATGTGGCGACCGTCAGGCAGAGTGATGGAAGCTGGATTGAAAAAGACGTTAAGAGCGTCGAACTGGATGCGATTGTCCGGGTTCGACCGGGTGAGCGGATTGGTCTGGATGGCGAGGTAGTGTCGGGTCAATCGACCATCGATCAGGCACCGATTACCGGTGAAAGCCTGCCTGTGGAAAAAACCGTGGGTGACAAGGTATTTGCGGGCACCATCAACCAGTCCGGATCCTTGGAATACCGGGTGACAGCCGCGGCGAGCCATTCCACGCTGGCGCGGATCATCCATGCGGTGGAAGCGGCTCAGGGCGCACGCGCGCCGACCCAGAGTTTCGTCGACAGCTTTTCGCGGATCTACACCCCGGTGGTTTTCCTGACGGCACTGGCCGTGGCGCTGATTGCGCCGCTGTTCTTCGGTGGAGCCTGGTTCGACTGGATCTACCGGGCGCTGGTACTGCTGGTCGTTGCCTGCCCGTGTGCACTGGTGATTTCCACCCCTGTGACCATCGTCAGCGGTCTGGCCGCTGCGGCGCGCAAGGGGATTCTGATCAAGGGCGGCGTCTATCTGGAAATGGGCCGCAAGCTCGATTACCTGGCTCTGGACAAGACAGGCACCGTCACCCACGGCAAGCCGGTGCAGACCGACTACCTGCCGCTGAATACGACCTTGGCCGACAGCGCGCAGGCTCTCGCTGCCAGTCTGGCCGGTCGCTCCGATCATCCCGTTTCCCAGGCCATCGCCAAGGCGGCTGTGCAAGGGCAGGGCTTGCATGAGGTCAATGCTTTCGAGGCGTTGCCGGGGCGTGGTGTGAAAGGCGAGATCGGTGGCCAGCTTTATCACTTGGGCAACCATCGTCTGGTCGAAGAGCTGGGGTTGTGTTCGCCCGAGCTGGAAGCCCGGCTCGATGCGCTGGAAATACAGGGCAAGACCGTGGTTCTGCTGCTGGATGCCTCAGGCCCGCTGGCGCTGTTCGCGGTGGCCGATACGGTCAAGGACAGCAGCCGTGAGGCCATCGCCCAGTTGCACGAGTTGGGTATCAAGACCCTGATGCTGACCGGCGACAACCCGCACACCGCCAAGGCCATCGCGGCACAGGTGGGGATCGATCAGGCCCGGGGCAATCTGCTGCCTGTGGATAAGTTGCAGGCCATCGAAGACCTGTATGCACGCAAGCATCGCGTCGGCATGGTGGGTGACGGTATCAACGATGCGCCTGCGCTGGCACGTTCGGAAATCGGTTTTGCCATGGCTGCGGCAGGCACCGACACGGCGATTGAAACGGCAGATGTCGCCCTGATGGACGACGATCTTCGCAAGATCCCGGCGTTTATTCGGCTGTCACGCGATACCTCGGCGATACTCAGGCAGAACATCGCCTTGGCGATTGTCACCAAGGTGTTCTTCCTGGGGATTACCTTTGCGGGGATGGCGACCATGTGGATGGCCGTGTTTGCCGACATGGGCGTGAGTCTGTTGGTGGTGTTCAACGGGTTGCGATTGCTCAGAAAGTGAGCAGGGTCGAGGCGCTGGCGTACGGCAGGTAATGATATGGGAGACGGCCTGCTGGCGAGAGGGTGAAAGTCGCCAGCAAGCTGCCTCTAAAAACCATCAATCAAACCTCTCCTGCCCCCACGCAATAAAGGTTTCCAGCAACGCCTTCAATACCTTTTGGGTCGGTGCCGCAAGGTCAGGGCGGTAATGGAACGGCGCAAACTCTTCCATGTAGGTGCTCTGCGCCAGTTCCAGTTGGACGGCGTGGATATGGTTGGCCGGATCGCCGTAATGGCGAGTGATATGCCCGCCTTTGAAACGACCGTTGAGCACATGGCTGTAGTCCCTGGCCGCTGCACATACGCTTTCCAGCCGGCCTGCCAGTTGCGGATCACAACTGGCACCGTTGAAGGTGCCGAGGTTGAAGTCCGGCAGGCGACCGTCGAACAGGTGCGGGACGTGACCACGAATGGAGTGGGCATCGAACAGCAGCGCATAACCGAACTCATCGCGCAGACGTTGCAGTTCCTGCTCCAGCGTCTGGTGGTAAGGCATCCAGATCTGTTGCAGGTAACGCTCCCGCTCTTCGGCGTCAGGCGCCAGGCCTTCCTTGAACAGCGGCACGCCATCGAACAGGATCGAAGGAAACAATCCGGTAGTCGCACCGGCATACAACGGTTTGTCGTCGGACGGGCGATTGAGGTCGATGACGAAGCGCGAGTATTCGGCAGCCAGGGTGCTGGCCCCCAGCTCGGCGGCAAAGTCGTAAAGGCGCGGGATATGCCAGTCGGTATCGGGCAGGCTCAAGGCTTCGTCCACCAGTCCGGCTTCGACTGCCGGCGTCAGCTTCAGGCCCGCATGAGGCATGCTGATCAGCAGCGGGACGCGACCACGCTTGAATGTCAGAACGTTATCCACAGGGCTCTCCTTCAGATCGATGATTCGACGCCGTGGCGCACGATGCGTTTATCCAGGTCGCCGCCCAGCCAGTAGGCCAGATCGGCAGGACGTTCGATGTTCCAGGCGACGAAGTCCGCCACCTTGCCGGTTTCCAGCGAGCCATGGGTCTTGTCCAGACCCAGTGCCTTGGCGGCATTGAGGGTGACGCCCGCCAGTGCTTCTTCGGGTGTCATGCGAAACAGCGTGCAGGCCATGTTCAGCATCAGCCGCAGCGACAGGCCGGGCGAGGTGCCGGGGTTCAGGTCGGTGGAGATGGCAATGGGCACGCCATGCTTGCGCAGGGCATCCATCGGCGGCAGTTGGGTTTCGCGCAGGAAGTAAAAGGCGCCCGGCAGCAGCACGGCGACGGTTCCGGCAGCCGCCATGGCAATGGCGTCGTCTTCGGTCATGAATTCCAGATGGTCCGCCGACAACGCCTGATAACGCGCCGCAAGGCTTGAACCGCCCAACGCCGAAAGCTGCTCGGCATGGAGCTTCACCGGCAGGCCCACTTGCCGGGCGGTGATGAACACCTGTTCGACCTGAGCAGGCGAAAACGCCAGGTATTCGCAGAACGCATCCACGGCATCGACCAAACCTTCCTGCGCCAATGCGGGGAGCATTTCGTCGCAGATATGCCGGATGTAATCGTCGGCGCGGTTGGTGTATTCCGGGGGCAGGGCGTGGGCCGCCAGACAGGTGCTGCGAACGGTGACCGGCAGGCTCTCGCCCAGACGGCGGATCACCTTGAGAATCTTGCGTTCGCTGGGCAGATCCAGACCGTAGCCGGACTTCATCTCCACGGTGGTCACGCCGTCTTGAAGCAAGTGCTTCAAGCGTCGCTCGGCACTGGCGAACAGTTCGTCCTCGCTGGCCGCCCGCGTCGCCCGCACGGTGCTGGCAATACCGCCGCCCGCGGCGGCGATCTCGGCATAGCTGACACCTTGCAGGCGCTGCTCGAACTCACCGCTGCGATTACCGCCGAACACCGTATGGGTGTGGCAATCGATGAGGCCCGGCGTGACCCAGGCGCCGCCCAGGTCTACGGTGTTGCCAAAACCGGATTCCGGCAACTGGCTTTGAGGCCCGATCCACTGGATGAAGGCTCCAGAAGTCACGATGGCGGCATCCTCGATGATCGAGTAGTTGCCTTGCGCCATGGTTGCGATGTGACAGTTCTTCCAGAGTGTTGTCATCCCGGGCCTCCTTGGGTCATTGGGTAGTTTGAGCGTTTCGCGGTCTTATCCACAGGTAGTAGGCGATGACCAGCAGCACAATCCAGATCGCGCCGACGATCAGCGCAGCCCGGTTGTCGGGGAAATAGCCCAGCACACCGAAGATGAACAGCATGAAGACGATGGCGGCCGCCGGGCCATAAGGCCAGAACGGGACCGGGAATTTCAGTTGTGCGGCTTCTTCGCGGCTCATGGAGCGGCGCATTGCGACCTGGGTCAGCAGGATCATCAGCCAGACCCAGACCGTGGCGAAGGTGGCCAGCGAGGCGATCAGCAGGAAGACGTTCTTGGGGATCAGGTAGTTGAGCAGCACGCCGGCGAGCAGCGTCACGCCCATGACTACGACGGTCATCCATGGCACGCCCTGGCGCGACAGCCTGGCGAAACCGGCGGGTGCCTGACCTTCAAGCGCCATGCCATACATCATGCGGCCTGCGCCGAAGATGTCGCTGTTGATCGCCGATACGGCTGCCGAGATCACCACGATATTGAGAATGGTCGCCGCCGAAGCGATGCCCAGATTGTCGAAAATCTGCACGAAGGGGCTGCCCTGGGTGCCGATCTGTGGCCACGGATAGATGGACATCAGCACGAACAGGGTCAGGACGTAGAACAGCAGAATGCGCAGCGGCACGGCATTGATGGCCTGTGGCAGCGTGCGTTGCGGGTTCTTGGCTTCGCCCGCCGTGATACCGATGATTTCGATGCCGCCGAACGCGAACATCACCACCGCCAGCGAGGCGATCAGACCACCGACGCCATTGGGCATGAAGCCGCCGTGGGCCCAGAGGTTGCTGATCCCGATGGTGTTTTCGCCGGTGGAGGTGCCGATGCCGAACAGCATGATGCCGAAACCGGCCACGATCATCGCGACGATGGCACCGACCTTGAGCAACGACAGCCAGAATTCGGTTTCACCGAACACCTTGACGTTGCACAGGTTGAGCGCGCCGATCAGGAACACGATGCCCAGCACCCAGATCCAGCGCGGCACTTCCGGGAACCAGAAGCCCATGTAGATTCCGAACGCGGTCACATCGGCCAGACAGACGATGATCATCTCGAAGGCGTAGGTCCAGCCCAGCACGAAACCCGCCAGAGGACCGAGGTAACGGCTGGCGTAATGGCTGAACGAGCCGGAAGTCGGGTTATGCACAGCCATTTCACCAAGGGCGCGCATCACCATGAAAACTGCTGCGCCACCGATCAGATAGGCCAGCAGAACCGCAGGCCCCGCCTGCTGGATTGCGGCGGCAGAGCCATAGAACAACCCTGTGCCGATGGCAGAGCCCAGAGCCATGAAGCGAATGTGGCGGGCGGATAGCCCGCGTTTCAAACCAACTTTTGACGTCATTTCCGTCCATCTCATTACTGGGTATGGCAAATAGCTGCGAGAACACCTGCTTCCGGCTTCCCGCAGCGAACTACCATTGCGAGCCCTGCCAGGCTCGCGGTACATCACAGACTGGGTAGCAGACGTGCAGGAACCAACGGGTTCAGGCAAGTTGAAGACAACAGCTGGCTGGCAGCTTCAATGTCCGGTGCAAAAAAACGGTCCTTCTCATAGGGTGGTACTTTGCTGCGCAGTACGGCACGGGCCTGCTCCAGTTTCGGGGAGGTTTTGAGGCCGTTGCGCAAGTCCAGTCCCTGGCATGCAGCCAGCCATTCTACGGCAAGAATCCCGCGAACGTTTTCTGCCATTTCCCATAACCGCTTGCCGGCCGCCGGAGCCATGGACACATGGTCCTCCTGATTTGCCGAAGTCGGCAGGCTGTCGACGCTGTGCGGGTGGGCCAAAGCCTTGTTTTCACTGGCCAGGGCGGCAGCGGTAACCTGGGCGATCATGAAGCCGGAGTTGACTCCGCCGTTGGCCACCAGGAATGGCGGCAACTGCGACATGTGCTTGTCCATCATCAGCGAGATGCGGCGTTCGCTCAGCGAACCGATTTCCGCGATGGCCAGCGCCAGGTTGTCGGCGGCCATGGCAACGGGCTCCGCGTGGAAGTTGCCGCCGGAAATCACATCGTTCTCGGCTGCGAACACCAGCGGGTTGTCGGAAACGGCATTGGCTTCGATCTCCAACACCTCGGCGGCCTGACGCAACTGGGTCAGGCAGGCACCCATGACCTGTGGCTGACAACGCAGGGAGTAGGGGTCCTGAACCTTGTCGCAGTTGCGATGGGATTCGGACACTTCGCTGCTTTCTCCCAGCAATTCGCGATAGCAGGCGGCGGTATCGATCTGGCCACGCTGGCCGCGGGCTGCATGGATACGAGCGTCGAAAGGCGAACGCGAACCCAGTACGGCCTCCACGGTAAGAGCGCCACAGGTCATGGCTCCCGCGAACAGGTCCTCGGCCTCGAACAGGCCACGCAGTGCGAATGCGGTGGAAACCTGGGTTCCGTTGAGCAGCGCCAGACCTTCCTTGGCGGCCAGGGTCAGCGGTTTCAGACCGGCGACTTCAAGCGCATCGACGGCATCGAGCCATTCGCCCTTGTAGCGAGCCTTGCCTTCACCCAGCAGCACCAGCGACATGTGCGCCAGCGGTGCCAGGTCGCCGGATGCCCCCACCGAACCCTTGAGCGGGATATGCGGATAGACCTCGGCATTGATCAGGGCGATCAGGGCATCGATCACCACGCGCCGGATGCCGGAGAAACCACGGCTCAGGCTGTTGACCTTGAGCACCATGATCAGGCGGACCAGTTCGTCACTGATCGGCTGCCCGACACCGGCGGCATGGGACAGCACCAGCGAGCGTTGCAGGTTTTCCAGATCCGCGCTGGCGATGCGCGTCGAGGCCAGCAGGCCGAAACCGGTGTTGATGCCATAAGCCGTGCGGTTCTCGGCCAGGATGCGTTCCACGCAGGCCACGCTGTCGTCGATCTGCCGGTCGGCACTGTTATCGAGCTTCAGCGTTACCGGTTGCTGATAGATCTCGCGCAGTTGCGCCAGCGTCAGTTGGCCGGGGATCAGATTCAATGACTTGGCAGAGGGTTTGGTCACGATGCAGCTACTCCTTGATTGATGTCAGGCGGCTGCTCTTTTGCAGCGTGCCGCCTTGCAGCCCTGTTTTTATGGGTTTGTCGTCTGTTCACGACAGTGCCGGAAAATCCTCTCCAGCACTTCTTCGTTCTTGAGTACGGTGACGCTGTCGGCAATATCCGGGGCCAGCCAGCGGTCTTCGTCGTAAGCGGGGATCCGTTCACGCAATGCTCGCCAGGCCATGTCGGTGCCTGTCCCGAAGCGCTGCTGCTTGAGAAACTCGAACGCCTGGGCCGCCAGCAGATATTCGATGGCCAGGATCTGTGTCGCATTGGCCACTGCCTTGTGCAGCTTCAGGGCGGCGCTGGTGCCCAGACTCAAGTGATCTTCCTGCAGGCCTGAGGTGACGTAGTTGTCGACCACTGCCGGTTGGGCCAACTGGCGGTTTTCTGCGCACAGCGATGCGGCCACGTACTGGACGATCATCATCCCCGAGTTGACACCCGGCTGGCTGACCAGAAACGCCGGCAAACCGCTGACGGTCGGGTTGATCAACCGATCCAGACGCCGCTCGGCAATCGAGCCCAGCTCCGCCACCGCCACGCACAGCAGATCCGCCGCCATGGCGACGGACTGGCCGTGAGGGTTGGCTTGCGACACCACCCGGTAATCCTCGGGCGTGCCCAGCAGCAAGGGATTATCGGTAACCGCATTCAGCTCGGTTTCGACCTGCCTGATCGCGTGGGCCAACTGATCCCGCGTGGCGCCATGCACTTGCGGTATCGAACGTATGCTCAGTGCATCCTGGGTCCGAATGCCCTGGCTGCTGGCGAGAACTTCGCTGCCTGCCAGCAGGTTGCGCAGGTTCTTGCCGACTTGCTGCATGCCCGGATGTGGCTTGAGGGCGAGGATGGTTTCGTCGAAGGCATCGAGCTGGCCGCGCAGCGCTTCAAAGGTCATGGCACCGATGACATCGGCCCATTGGGTCAGGCGCGTGGCGTCGGCAATGGCCAGACAGCTCAGGCCGGTCATGCAGGGCGTGCCATTGACCAGACACAGTCCATCCTTGGCCCCCAGTTCGACAGGTGCCAGACCTGCTTCGCTCAATGCCTGATGCGCTGGAACGATTTGCCCGCGATAACTGACCTGGCCCACACCCAGCAGCGCGATGCCGACATGTGCCATGTGGGTCAGATAACCCACCGAGCCTTGTGACGGCACCTGCGGCGTGATGCCGTGGTTGAGCAAGGCCAGCAGCGCCTGCACCACCCGGCGATGGATGCCGGACTTGCCCTGGCTGTAGTTGAGAATCGCGGCACAGATGATGGCCCGTGTCTGCTCGTCGGGCAGCGGTGCTCCTACGCCACAGGCATGGCTGAGCAAGGTGTTGCGCGACAGGCGACTGAGTTGTTCGTCCTCCAGTGAGACATTGCACAACGCACCGAGGCCCGTATTCACGCCGTAGGCTCGTTCGCCGCTGGCAACGATGCGCTGGACGATGGCCTGGGCATTGTCGATGCGAGCCCAGGCACTTTCCGACAGCATCAGGTGCGCGCCATCACGGGCTACGGCCACCACGTCCTGCCAGCCTGTCGGGGCATCACCGAAAACGATCTGTTCTGCTCGTTGCATCGACACAATCCTTAAACGGTGACTGCGCGCCGCTGCACGAAGCGATCAACATAATCGTCGGCGGGCGAATGAAGGATTTCCCTGGGTGTTCCCACCTGAATCAGGCGGCCATCCTTGAGAATCGCGATCCGGTTGCCGATACGCACGGCTTCGTCCAGGTCGTGGGTGATGAACACGATGGTTTTCTTCAGCGTCGCTTGCAGCTCCAGCAACTGGTCCTGCATCTCGGCGCGGATCAGCGGATCGAGAGCGCTGAACGCTTCATCCATCAGGATGATATCGGTGTCGGCCGCCAGCGCACGCGCCAGACCGACGCGCTGACGCATGCCGCCAGAGAGCTGATGCGGGTATTTCTTTTCGTAGCCTTTGAGGCCCACGGTGGTAATCCAGTGTTGCGCACGCTCCTGACAGAGGGCTTTGCTCTCGCCACGCACCTTCAGGCCGTAGGCCACGTTGTCCAGCACACTCTTGTGCGGCAGCAGGCCGAAGCTCTGGAACACCATGCTGATCTTGTGACGACGGAATTGGCGCAGGGCCTCCATGTCGTACTGCAGGATATCTTCGCCATCCACCAGAATCTCGCCACTGGTAGGGTCGATCAGGCGATTGAAGTGGCGCACCAGGGTCGATTTGCCCGAACCCGACAAGCCCATGATGACGAAAATCTCGCCGCTGCCGATCGACAGCGACAGGTCGTTGACGCCCACCACACAGCCGGTCTGGTCCAGTACCTGATCCTTGCTCTTGCTCTGTTTCACCATCGCCAGCGCTTCTTGCGAGCGGCTGCCGAAGATCTTGAACACGTTTTTGACGACGATTTTGTCTGCTGCCAGGCTCATCATTTGCTCGCCTCATGCCGTGGGCGGCCATAGGCCTGGGTGATGCGGTCGATGACGACCGCCAGAATGACAATGGCCAGACCGGCTTCCAGGCCGCGCCCGACATTGAGGGTCTGGATTCCCACCAGAACGTCTTCGCCCAGGCCACGCGCGCCGATCATCGAAGCAATCACGACCATCGACAGCGCCATCATGGTGGTCTGGTTGATCCCGGCCATGATGCTCGGCATCGCCAGTGGCAGTTGTACGCCGAACAGTTGCTGCCAGCGATTGGCACCGAAGGCGTTGATCGCTTCCATCACTTCACCATCGACCTGACGGATGCCCAGGTCGGTCAGGCGAATCAGCGGCGGCGCGGCGTAAATCACGGTGGCGAAGATGGCCGGGACCTTGCCCAGCCCGAACAGCATCAGTACCGGGATCAGGTACACGAAACTGGGCATGGTCTGCATGATGTCCAGCAGCGGCATCAGCACGGAGCGCAGGCGGTTGCTGCGCGCCGACAGAATGCCCAGCGGAATGCCGATCAGCACCGCGATGAAGGTGGCGACCAGCATCAGCGCCAGGGTCTGCATCAGCTTGTCCCACAGCCCGACAGCGCCGACCAGGAACAACAGGCCGACAATCAAAGCGGTGGTGACGACTTTTCGCGTCGCATGCCAGGCAATGCCGCCGACGATCATCAGCACCAGCCACCAGGGCGCCATGCGCAACAGACTTTCCAGATTGACGATGGCCCACAGCAAGGTATCGGAGATGTGCCGGAACACATCGCCGTACTCGGTGACCAGCGAATCGACCCCGTCGTTGACCCAGTTGGCAATGGAGAAGGTAAAACTTTCGGGAAACATAAGGTGCTCTCGATCAAGTTGTCAGGCACAGCCATGTCGCCTGTGCCTGCGCAGATAAATCTGCTCCGGGATTTACAGAGAGGCCTCGACCTTTTTTGCCGCGTCTTCGCTGACCCACTTATGCCAGACTTCCGGGTGCTCCTTGAGGAACATCTTCGCCAGTTTCGGCGATTCGATACGATCCTTGGCCATGCGTCCCAGGTTCTGGTTCAGCAGGTCGATAGGCAGGTTGACCTTCTCCAGTACGGCGACCAGCTCGGGCGCCTGTTCGTGGAACGCCTTGGATACGCCGACCTTGATGTCGATGGTCTTGTTGACGCCTGGCTCTTCCAGGCGAACCAGATCGACCTGGCCCATCAGCGGAGTGGGCGACCAGTAATACGTCAGGATGGGCTCACCGCGCTTGTAGCTGGACAGAATAGCTGCGTCCAGCGCCGGTCCGGTGCCTGGGCGGAAGTTGGTGTACTTGCTTTCCAGGCCGTAGGTCTTGAGCATTTCGCTGTTTTCAAGCTCGCAGGTCCAGCCGGCCGGGCAATTGTAGAAACGGCCTTTGTCGGGCTCTTCCTGATCCTTGAACACCGCAGAGTACTGGGCCAGATCGGCGATGGATTTCAGGTTCGGTGCCTTGGCTTCCAGCTTGCGTTTGGCATCGCCTTCAATCACATAGCGCGGCACGTACCAGCCTTCGACGGCTCCGACCACCGGAGCACCGACCCCGACGACTTTCCCGGCTGCCGCGGCTTTGTTCCAGACTTCGCTGCGGCCTACCCACTCTTCAGCGAAAACCTGAATGTCATTGGTGCTCAGGGCATTTTCCATGGCAATAGAGTTGCCCGGCAGCGCATCCACGCTGCAATCGTAGCCCTTGCTCAGGACGACTTGAAGAATGTCGGTCAGCAACATCGCGCTTTCCCAGTTCAGACCGGCAAACTTGACCGGCTTGCCTGACTCGCACCACCCGGCTGCCTGACTTGCACCGGCGCTGACCAGCAGGCCAGCGGATACCAGAGTGGTTAACAGCGCTTTTTTCATTTTCATTGTCGATGCTCCAAAGCCTGAAAAGGATGACGGCAGCTTCAAGTAGGCATCCGGCCTGCGGGCGTTATCAGTGTCCATCCTGACTGTCTCGGTGTGGCGGCCCTGAGCCGCCACGCCTGAGGCAAATGCCTTTAACGCCCGATCATTGGCAGGTTCAAGCCCTGCTCTCTGGCACAATCGATGGCGATGTCGTAACCGGCATCGGCGTGACGCATCACGCCCGTGGCCGGGTCATTGTGCAGCACGCGAGCAATACGCTCGGCCGCTTCATCGGTGCCGTCGCAGACGATCACCATCCCCGAATGCTGCGAGAAGCCCATGCCGACACCGCCGCCATGATGCAGGGAAACCCAGGTCGCGCCGCTGGCGGTATTGAGCAGGGCGTTGAGCAGTGGCCAGTCGGATACGGCATCGGAGCCATCACGCATGGACTCGGTTTCGCGGTTTGGGCTGGAAACCGAGCCGGAGTCGAGATGGTCGCGACCGATCACCACAGGCGCAGACAACTCGCCACGGCGGACCATTTCGTTAAAGGCCAGACCCAGCTTGGCGCGCTTGCCCAGGCCGACCCAGCAGATACGCGCCGGCAAGCCCTGGAAGCTGATGCGCTCGCGGGCCATGTCCAGCCAGTTGTGCAGGTGGGCGTCATCGGGGATCAGTTCCTTGACCTTGGCGTCGGTCTTGTAAATGTCCTGCGGATCGCCCGACAAGGCTGCCCAGCGGAAAGGACCGATGCCGCGGCAGAACAGCGGACGAATGTAGGCGGGCACGAATCCCGGGAAGTCGAAGGCATTGGCCACGCCTTCTTCCTTGGCCATCTGACGGATGTTGTTGCCATAGTCGAAGGTCGGAATCCCGGCTTTCTGGAAAGCCAGCATGGCTTCGACGTGTTCGGCCATGGATTTTTTGGCTGCCTTGACGACGGCGGCCGGCTCGGTCAGCGCACGGGCGCGGTAGTCTTCCCAGCTCCAGCCTTTGGGCAGGTAGCCATTGAGCGGGTCGTGGGCGCTGGTCTGGTCGGTGACCATGTCCGGGCGTACGCCGCGGCGGACCATTTCCGGCAGGATTTCAGCCGCGTTGCCACACAGGGCGATGGAAATGGCCTTGCCTTCGGCGGTGTAGCGGGCGATACGTGCCAGGGCGTCGTCCAGATCCGTGGCCTGTTCGTCGACGTAGCGGGTCTTGAGACGGAAATCGATACGGCTCTGCTGGCATTCGATGTTCAGCGAGCAGGCTCCGGCCAGAGTCGCGGCCAGCGGCTGCGCGCCACCCATGCCGCCCAGGCCTGCGGTCAGTACCCAGCGGCCCTTGAGGTTGCCGTCGTAATGCTGGCGGCCCGCTTCGACGAAGGTTTCGTAAGTGCCCTGAACGATGCCCTGGCTGCCGATGTAGATCCAGCTGCCCGCCGTCATCTGGCCATACATTGCCAGACCCTTGGCATCCAGCTCGTTGAAATGCTCCCAGCTGGACCAGTGCGGCACCAGGTTCGAGTTGGCGATCAGTACACGCGGCGCATTGCTGTGCGTCTTGAACACGCCGACCGGTTTGCCGGATTGCACCAGCAGGGTTTCATCATCGTTGAGCCGGGTCAGGCTCTCGACGATCTTGTCGTAGCACTCCCAGTTGCGTGCCGCCCGCCCGATCCCGCCGTAGACCACCAGCTCTTTCGGGTTCTCGGCCACTTCTGGATCAAGGTTGTTCATCAGCATGCGCAGCGGCGCTTCGGTCAGCCAGCTCTTTGCCGTCAGTTGAGTGCCACGGGCAGCCCGCACTTCCACATCGCGGTGGCGGGTCCAGTCTTGTTTGCGGTCTTGATTAGTGTCGGTCACAAAAAAATCCTCAGCGATCAATCCAAACCAGCCCGATGACGGGCGAGCGGTGCCTGGCACTCAGGCGAATTCTGTTGAGTGGAGCTTGGCTTTTATAACCTGTCTCTACTTGTACATACAAGCATATGCAATCGAGGGACCAACTTTCTTCACAGGTAGATGAAGAAAGGCATGGAAAGCCTGGAACCCCTGTAAACCGTGTGGTTCGGGAGTTGCTGCGGGTATGTGGACCTGCCGTGCAGTCAACGGAGAATTGTTACTGGAGAGATTTTTTGCACGGTTTTGGGGCGATGGGTAACAGCGGGGTAATGATTTTGCCTTGTGGTGGGGCTTGTTGGTAAAAGGGAGATAATTGATTTTTAAATCTGTAGTATTGTGGATTAAGTTCTTGAATTGGATTTAAGCCACAATATTATGGATTTAGGATTTCGAAGGCCCGATGAGCTGGTCAAACTACTCTGCGAGCGGTTGCGCAAGGAGCGACTGGCGCAGCAGATGACCCAGGCTGATGTGGCTGCGCGTGCAGGCATCGGCGTCAATACTGTGTCCAATATGGAGGCAGGTCGCAACGTGGCCTTCGAAAGTATTGTTCGCGTTGCTATGGTGCTTGGACGCATCGGCGAGCTGGAAGGGCTGTTCCAGCCCAGACTGGAAAGCCTGGACGACATTCTTCGCTACGAAAACAGCGCCAGCCGCCATCGTGCCAAGAGGAAACCCAATAATGCTTAGGCAAGTCGACGTCTACTACGATGGCTGGGGCGAACACTGGCGTTGGGGCACGCTTGTCTCATCAAGCTCCATTACCGGACGCCCTCTGATAGCGTTTGAGTTCAGTGATGAGGCCAAGAGCAGGGGGCTGGAGCTGTCGGCCTACAAGCTTCCCTTGAACGGTCCGGCATTGCGCAAAGACTTTCCGGCTCACCAGTTGGGATTGCCTGGGCCAATCTATGACTCCCTGCCGGACGGCTGGGGCATGCTGTTGATGGATCGCCTGTTCAAGCGCCGAGGTCTGAACCCCGCACGTATTGGTCCTCTGGAGCGACTGACATACATTGGTGCCAATGCCATGGGCGCGATGTCATTCGAGCCCATGGCACCAGAGGCATATGCATCGCAGGAAGATATTCCCCTTGCCCGACTGGCTGCCGAGGTCCAGGACGTACTCAATGGTGAAGGTGGCGAGTTTTTGCAGAAGCTTTTGCAAATGGGCGGCTCCCCGCAAGGTGCCAGGCCAAAAGCCTTGCTCTATCGCGCACCTGCAAGTGAGATATTCACCACTACGGCTGCACCTGACCTAGAGGCCTGGTTGATCAAGTTCCCTGCCAGGCAGGAGCATCCAGAAGTCTGTGCAATCGAAGCGGTTTACTCCGAGTGTTTGCACAAGTGCGCTATCAAGACCCCGCAAACGCAGTACTTCCAGCTTCCCAATGGGCAGGCGGCCTTTGCTACCAGACGCTTTGATCGACAAGCCGGTATGCGGGTCCCCATGCAAAGTCTGGCTGCCTTTACGGGAGCAGACTTTCAGACGCCCGGCACGCTGGATTATGCCAATTTCCTGCGTGCGACCTTGATGTGTACCAACGATGTTCGAGAGCAGGCGATTGCTTACGAGCGAGTCGTTTTCAATGTTGTATTCAACAACCGGGACGATCATCCCAAGAATTTCGCGTACATCATGTCGGCAACCGGCGAGTGGACACTGGCTCCTGCTTATGACGTGACCTTCTGTGACGGACCTGGCGGTTACCATCAGATGGATGTGATGGGCGAAGCTCTGGACATAAGTCGCAAGAGCCTTGTCTTGCTTGGAATACAGGAAGCCGGGCTTTCGGCTCGCGAGACAGATGCCATCATTGAGAAAGTCTGCGACGTTGCCAGCGAGTTCACGGACATGGCCAAAAGCATGTTCCTCGAGCAAATCACAGCGCAAACAATGCGCACCATCCAGAACCAGATCAACGACAACATCCGCAGGCTTCGATAAAGACCATCGCTCTCTCCATACAAACCTAATTTCTCAATACCTCCCCGCAGATTTTCATTTGTAGCCTGTGCGGTTGAGAGGCCTAATCGTGGCTTTAGGGATTGCAGGTCTTGTGATGGAAAACATACGTACTTCAACCAGTCACGCCTTCTGGTTGATGGCCAGTGTCGTGTTGGTTGCATTGAATCTTCGCCCCAGCATGGCGGCTGTCGGGCCGCTGTTGTCGGCTATTCGCGGGGATATTCCTCTCAGTTTCAGTCTTGCCTCGCTGCTGACCATGCTGCCGGTGATGGCGATGGGGCTCGGGATGTTTTTCGGGATGCGACTGGCCCGATCCCTGGGCGAGCATCGGGCCATCGGGTTATCGCTGTTGGTGATCGGTATCGCCAGTGCCTCCCGGCTGTTCATTGATGGCGCAATGGAGCTGATTGTCAGCGCAGTCTTTTCCGGACTGGGGATCGCGATGATTCAGGCGCTGATGCCGGCCCTGATCAAGACCCGTTTCAAGGACAACATGTCTCTGTTCATGGGCTTGTATGTCACTTCGATCATGGGCGGAGCTGCACTGGCGGCGTCGTTTTCGCCCTTCGTGCTCAAGCAGAGCGGTAGCTGGAAGGTCTCGCTGGCGATATGGGGTGGTCTCGCGTTCCTGGCACTGGTCTTGTGGACGTTGCAACGCTCGGCGATTCCGGTCGTCGAAGCAGCGCCCAAGGGCAAGACCGACTCGTTTTCCGCAAAGCCACGCGCCTGGTTACTGGCGGTGTTCTTCGGTCTTGGCACGGCTTCCTACACCTGCGTGCTGGCCTGGCTGGCACCCTATTACGTGGAGAAAGGCTGGAGCGAGCAGGACGCCGGGCTGGTACTGGGGTTCCTGACAGCGATGGAAGTGCTGGCCGGCCTGGCGGTACCCGCGATGGTCAACCAGACCCGGGACAAACGTTGGGCACTGGCTGCCTTGCTGCTGTCGATCGTTGCCGGTTTCTGCGGCCTTATCCTGTCGTTCGATCACATGCCGTTGCTGTGGCCTTGCCTGCTGGGGCTTGGGATTGGCGGCCTGTTTCCCATGAGCCTGATCATTTCGATGGACCACATCGATAATCCGGCCCGCGCTGGCAGCCTGACAGCCTTCGTCCAGGGCATCGGCTATCTGATTGCGGGGCTGTCGCCTCTGCTGGCTGGCGTCATCCGTGACCAGTCGGGGAGTTTCGAGGGAGCGTGGTGGACGTTGACGGCGGTGATGGTGTTGATGATCGGGATTGTGTTGCGGTTCGATCCTTGTCAGTACCAGCAGCGCATTCACTGACGGTGGAGGCGGTGCAGCAGGCTAAATCACCTTCACCGCCCGCCCAATAAACTGAATAGGTCCCGTCGGTTTGCCAACAGGCGAGCCCGTGGACTTCTCCAGTGTCAGCTCGAACAACTGGTTATGTTGCAGCGGGGGCAACTTATCCAGCGGTATATGCAGGGTCTGGCCCGGTTTTACCAGGCCCAGAGATACCGGACCCTGCCAGTCGTCGGCCTTGGTCCAGAACTCCAGTGCCTTGTCCGGCGGGACCTGGGTTTCGCCCAGGGGGATGAGCTGGATTTCCTGTGTGTTGCTGGCCTGAACGACCCAGCCGGGTGCCTTGTCCTGAGGGGCAACGAGTACGACCAGGTAGGACGGAGCCTGTGTCGGCTGGATGGCAAGCATCGTACCCAGTACCAGCGATGCAGCCAGACCTGCGCCAGCCAGACCGCGCCAGATCGACAGGTTGTCCCACCAGCGGATACGTTGTGGTTCTGCCTTGCTCGCCGCGAAGCCTGTGAGGTTGCGTTCGATCCGGTTCCAGAGTCCGGGCGTCGGCGTCACAGGTTCGGCCATATCGGTCAGTGGCAGCAGGCGCTCTTCCCAGGCGTCGACTGCGGCCTGCAAGGCGGGCTCGTGTGGCAGACGGCGCTGTACATCGCTTCTCTGCTGCGCAGACAAGGTGCCGAGTACATATTCCCCAGCCAGCTCATGGATGTTTTCGTCGGTGGGCCGAGTCATCCCATACACTCCCGCAAAGCCGTCAGGCTGCGCTTGATCCAGGCTTTGACCGTACCCAATGGGGCGCCGATTTTCTGCGCGATTTCCTGATGCGAGTAGCCGTCCACGTAAGCGTGGAAAACACAGTTGCGCCGCACCGGTTCCAGTTGTTCCAGGCAGAACTGGATTCGTCCCGGGTTGACGCGCCAGTCGAAGGCATCACCGCTTTCCTGCCAGCCTTCAAGCGTGGCCGGTTGATGATGGTCTTCGCTGCCGTCGTCTTCCAGATGCACTTCCCGGGCATTGTTGCGCAGGCGATTGAGTGCCAGATGCCGGGTCACGCTGAAAATCCAGCCGCGTGCCGAACCTCGTGTCTGATCGAAGCTTGCCGCATGGGTCCATATCTTGAGGAACGCATCATGCACGATGTCTTCCGCCAGTGCGTTGTCACGCACGAGCCGCACGACGACGCCGAGCAGCCGGGCGCTTTCCTGTTGATAGAGACGCTGCAATGCCTGGCGCTCACCGTGAGCGCAGGCATGCAGCGTGGCTTCGTAGTCAAAAAGAGATTCGTGTGAAGACACGTCGATCCGCCATCAATGGATGATTGCTGCCTCGTTGACATCACCAGGCCCCCGCGCAGCAGCATAGACTACTGACTGCGCGACACCCGATAGAGTGGCTTCAATCACTTGCTGGCCCAGAAGATGTAGTCGGCCTGATACTTGACCACTTCCTTCGCGCCCTTGTTGCTGGCTGTGCAGGCAGTGGCAGGCGCAACGCCGCCTTTCAAGGCTACGCGCTGGATGTAGGCCGTGCCGGTCAGAGCACCTTTGCCTTCAGCCGGGTTGGCCTTGACCAGTTGATAAGGCAGGTTGCCCGCGCTGGAGGGCGCTACGGCCACTTGAGTGCCGGTCAGCTTGGAGCCGTCCCTGGATTCCCAGGTGGCGGGTGGGCCGTAATAGGTGCCGACCTGTTTGCCGCTGCGATCATTGAGGACGGCTTTGGGGCCGACAAACACCCATTCGGTTTCGCTGGCGGAGTTGGCCTTGGCGCGGCACTCGTAAGTGATCTCGCCCACACCAGTGGTTTCCAGGGTGATCTTGTGGCCGTCCGGGACCCGGACGCTCTCCGGCAGGTTGGTCTGAGCCATGGCAACAGAAGTCAGGCAAGTGAGAGCCAGGGTACTACCTGCAAGGCAGAGCAAACGTTTTGCGTTCATGCAGAAAATCTCCAGATTGTTTAACCGCGCTCAGCAACTCGAAGTGGCTGCTGTATGTACTACCCACGAGAAAACAATCTGGATGCAGTGATTTGAAAATATTTTTTCAGGACCGACTGAAACGGCTGCGCAACAGCAGCACACCGGCAATCGCAGCCAGGCCAGAACCCATCAGCACGCCGATCTTCACCTCGTCCACCAGATGCGCTGCACCCGGGAAGGCAAGGTTGCCGATGAACAGGCTCATGGTGAAACCGATACCGCAAAGCAGCGCCACGCCATAGAGCTGTACCCAGTTGCTGCCCTGTGGAAGGACTGCGAGCCCGGCCCGGATCGCCAGCAAGGCGGCCAGGAATACGCCAATCTGCTTGCCGACGAACAGACCCAGGGCCACACCGAGGGGCACCGGGTCCAGCAGGTTGTCAGCGGAAATACCGGCCAGCGAAACCCCGGCATTGGCGAATCCGAACACGGGCACGATGGCGAAGGCGACCCAGTAATGCAGCTTCTCTTCGAGAAACAGCAGCGGCGAGCGGGCTTCTTCCTCAGGCTTGCCCAAGGGAATGCACAGTGCCAGCGCCACACCGGCCAGCGTGGCATGCACACCCGATTGCAGCACGAAGAACCACAGCAGTGCACCGGTTATCAGGTAAGGCAACAGGCGTCGGACCTTCAGGCGATTCATCACGACCAGCAGCGCCAGAGTCGCGAAAGATGCCAGCAGCATCGGCAGATTCAGGCCCGAACTGTAGAAGAAGGCGATGATGGTCACGGCCCCCAGATCGTCCAGAATCGCCAGCGCCGCGAGGAAGACTTTCAGGGACGTCGGCACCCGCTTGCCCAGCAACGACAGGACCCCGAGAGCGAAGGCAATGTCGGTGGCCGCCGGAATGGCCCAGCCGCTGATGGTTTGCGCATTGCCCCAGTTGATGGCGAGGTAGATCAGCGCCGGGACCAGCATGCCGCCCGCGGCGGCAAAGCCGGGCAGGGCGCGCTGTTCCCAGGTGGCGAGCCCGCCTGCAAGGACTTCACGTTTGATTTCCAGGCCCACCATCAGGAAGAAGATCGCCATCAACCCGTCGTTGATCCACAGCTCGACGGAAAGCCCCAGCCAGACACTGTGCAGAATGGCGAAATAACCGGAAGCCAGAGGTGAGTTGGCAACGATCAGGGCAGCCAGTGCCGCGCCCATCAGGACAATGCCGCCTGCCGATTCCGATGCCAGGAAGCGGGCGAGAATGGCAACGGCTCTTGGTGTTTCCCGTGTAGGAAGTCGGGTCATGCTCGTCCTTGAAACAGGATCTTGATTCAAGCGCGCAGGGCGCTCAGTTCGATGAGGCAGCAGCGGCTGGCACTGGGGGCTTGCAGCTCTATTTCCAGCAGGCCGCCGGGGTTATCCACTTGCAGGCAGTCGTGTCTGCCAAGGATTTCCCAGGCACCGACATTCACGCTGACGCCGATCTGCTCGGCAACGCTGAACAGCAAAAAGATGCCGGCGGAACTGAACACCCGTTGTGGCTGGCGTACATCGATCCAGTGCAGGCGGGCGCTGTAGCGCTGTGGAGCATAGATCAGGTTGAAGTCGCGAATAGGCCCGTCGAGCAGTGCGCAACTGACCTGGCTGTCGCCGCTGAAGGCCAGCGGGTCGGAAGGCAGCAACGGGCGGCTGGTGACACCGTCGATATCCAGCGTCATGCCTGCGCCCTGAATCACCGAGATGATCCGTTGGTAACCGGCGAATACCGAAAAGTCGCCAGAAGTCTCGATATCGGCAATCGACAGGCGCCAGCCGAAGCCGTCCAGGTCCTGCCCGGCATCACGGGTGATTTCTTCGGTGCTGCCACCGCCGTTTTTCCACGGCATGCGAGGGTAATCGATGGCGCGCAGGATTTTGGTCCGGGTCATTTGGTGAAACGTCCTTCAAGGCGGTGGCGGGAGCCGGGGTGGATCAGGCGAGCGGCAGTAACCGGCTGGCGTCCTGACCATGTACGACGGCGAATCAGCAGACAGGGCTCGCCGGCATCGATCTGCAGCAACCGGCATTCGTCGGCATCGGCCAGAATCGCTTCGACCACGTGTTCGCCTTCGGTCAGCGGCGCGACTTGCGACAGATAGGCGTAAGGCGTCTGCTGCGTGAAATCCTGTTTGAGATAGTCGGGTGCGACCAGTGCATTGACGAAGCGGTCCTCAATCTGCACCGGGATATTGTTCTCGAAGTGCACGATCAGCGAGTGAAACACCTTCTGGCCTTCACGCATGTCCAGCGCCAGTGCCCGTTCCGAACCGGCAGGTTCTTCCTGGAGAACGATGACCTTGCAGGTATGACTGTGACCCCGGGCGGCGATTTCGTCAGCGATGTTATTGACCTCGAACAGCGCCGACTGGCTTTTGGGCTCGGCGACGAAAGTGCCGACACCCTGCATGCGGATCAGCAGGCCCTCGGCGGTCAGCTCGCGCAAGGCACGGTTGATGGTCATGCGGCTGAAGCCCAGTTGGGTCACCAGTTCGCTTTCCGAGGGCACGCGATGATGCGGCGGCCAGGTGCCGTTCTGGATTTGCTGGGCAATCATCTGTTTGACGCGGGCATAGAGCGGTGCCGGACTTTCGCCCATCTGGGCTGCCAAGGGAGAAGAGGCGGGCGGAATCGGCACGTGCGGGTCCTTGTCTGGATGGTTCAGCTACGAAATAGCGCCCAAGCTAACCATTAACCTGCGCTGCGGCAAGCATGCAGAGGTTTACCGGGCATTCGAACGTCTGTATATGTATATACAAATTACAACCTTGAGGTGTGAAGTCAATGCCAGCCTTCTTTGCCGAGCGCGCATTACTCCCGGGCGGTTGGGCCGAGAATGTCCGTCTGGAGGTCAGTGCCGACGGTTTATTGAGTTCGGTGCAAGCCAATGCGGATCGCCAGGGCGCGGAACGGGTAAGTGGTCCGTTACTGCCCGGCATGCCTAATCTGCATTCCCATGCCTTCCAGCGCGCGATGGCGGGGCTGGCGGAAGTGGCAGGCAATCCCAGCGACAGCTTCTGGACCTGGCGCGACCTCATGTATCGGCTGGTCGGGAAGATCAGTGCGCCGCAGGTGGGCGTCATTGCCCGGCAGCTCTATATCGAGATGCTCAAGGGCGGATTCACGTCGGTCGCGGAGTTTCACTACGTCCATCAGGACACCAACGGCAAACCTTATGCCGATCCTGCCGAGCTGGCCTTGCAGATCAGTCAGGCTGCCACATCGGCGGGCATTGGCCTGACTTTGCTGCCGGTGCTCTACAGCCATTCGGGCTTTGGCGGGCAAGCACCAAACGAAGGGCAGCGCCGGTTTATCCACAGCACCGAAAGTTACCTGGATCTGCAGGCTCGCTTGAGGCCGGTCATTGCCGCTCAGGCGGCTCAGAACCTGGGGCTGTGCTTTCACTCGCTGCGTGCTGTCACCCCGCAACAGATCAGTGAAGTGCTGGCCGCCAGTGACCGGCAGTGCCCGGTGCATATCCATATCGCCGAGCAACAGAAGGAGGTCGATGATTGCCTGAGCTGGAGTGGCCGACGTCCGTTGCAGTGGCTGTACGAAAACGTGGCCGTGGACCAGCGCTGGTGCCTGGTGCATGCGACCCATGCCGAGCCGGATGAAGTCGCCCTCATGGCACAGAGTGGCAGTGTGGCCGGTCTGTGCCTGACCACGGAGGCCAACCTGGGTGACGGGATTTTCCCGGCGGTGGATTACATCGCCCAGGGTGGACGTTGGGGGATTGGCTCGGACAGCCATGTGTCGGTCAGTGTGGTCGAAGAACTCCGTTGGCTGGAATACGGCCAGCGCCTGCGGGATCAGCGCCGCAACCGGCTGTATCGCAGCGATCAACCCATGGTGGGCCGGACCCTGTTCGATGCGGCACTGTCGGGCGGTGCCCAGGCACTGGGGCAGAGTATCGGCAGGCTCGAGGTCGGGCAGCGTGCCGACTGGGTGGTGCTGGACGGTTCCGACCCGTATCTGGCCACTGCATCCGGCGACGCGATCCTCAACCGCTGGCTGTTTGCGGGCGGTGATCGTCAGGTTCGCGATGTGTTGGTCAATGGCCGCTGGGTGGTGCGCGAAGGGCGTCATGCGGCAGAAGAGGAAAGTAGCCGGGCGTTTGCGCAGGTGCTTAAAGAGTTGCTGGGGTAGGTCCGAGCAGGAGTGAATTCATTCACGAAAGGGGCTTGTCGCGGCAAACCCCTTCTCACTATCCATAGACGCAAATCACTTCCCGATCTTTGAATCATCCTCACGCCAGATCAGCCGGCTGGTGTCGTAGCCCTGCTGGCGTGCCTTGCTCAGCATCTCCTGTTTGACCCATTCCGGCACGGTCGGTGTGCGGGACAGCAGCCACAGGTATTTGCGATCAGGGTTGCCGACCACGGCGGTCTTGTAGTCATCACTGATGTACAAGACCCAGTAGTCGCCCTTGGCCAGACCCGGCAGCAGGCGCGAGAACCAGTTGTCGAAGACCACCCACAGCTTGTCGGTCTTGCCCGCTACCTGTGGCGAGGCGGTTCCGGTTGCTTCCTGCCACTTGCCTTCGGCTGTCCGGCAGCGGTTGGTCACGCCGATATTGCCGTCAGGCTTGAGTGTGTAATGGGCTTCGGACTGTGCGCAGTTGCGCTGGAAGAACATCGGCAGCCGCGCCAGTTCATACCAGGTGCCCTGATAGCGGTTCAGGTCGACGCTGTCGACCGTCTTGGGTTCGAGGTTGTCCTCCGAGTGGGCGAAACCGATGGCCAGGAAGCTGGCCATGACGAGGATTCCGAAGCGTAGAAGTAGCTTGATCATGTGTTATTTCAGACCTTGGCCCGAGAAAATGAGCACTTTGTCGCCAGCATACTGCACGCTGATAAAGGTTTTCTGGTCGCCCCAGGTGCAACTGGACATTCCCAGTGCGCCGGAACATTCGGTCGGGCTGCCCAGCAGGCTTTCGACCTGCGCCTTGGGCATGCCGGCGGAAAGCTTGGAGTAATTCTCTTGAGTGATCTTGCTGCAGGCAGTCAGCAGCACGCAAAACGACAGTAACGCGAGAGAGCGCAAAGACATGGATGAAGCTCCTGAACGGAAGGAGGCTGCGTCGCAGCAACAGGTCTCTGAACCTGGCTGGCGCAATGCCGAAAGCTTAGAAGATAAAACCGCTATCTGGTTCCCTTGGCTCGTAAATCCCTGATGGCAGTTCATGCAGGGTGGCGGGCCAGAGCGTTTCGCTTCGCGAAGAAGCTAAAAGCTTGAACCGGGTGTCTTCAGGAACTCGATCTCTTCATCGGTCGAGGTACGGCCGAGAATGTCGTTGCGATGGGGGAAGCGACCGAAGCGGGCGATGATTTTCCGGTGACGCTCAGCGTAATCGAGGCTTTGATTGAAATAGTCGCGGTCGGTGGCAGGCAGCAGCGGGAGCAGTTTGCCAAAGCAGGCAATGGCCTGGTTTTGCACGTCGAGGTTTTCGCTGTGCTCCAGCACCAGATAGATGAAGGTGCGTTCAAGCGGTTCCAGATGCTGATCCCTGCCCAGTTTCAGGCCGTGTTGCACCAGTGCCTGAGCACGTTCGTCCCCGGCGAAAGCCTTGGGCGTATCGCGATGGAGCATGCGCGGCAACTGATCGAGCAGCAGGACCAGCGCCAGCCAGCCCTTGGGATTTTCTGCCCATTCTTTCAGGCCGCCGGTCAGCGCCTGTTCGACCAGCGCACCGAAGCGCCCGCGAGCCTCGGTGTCGGTGGTCTTGCTTTTGCCGAACCACAGTTTCTCCTTGGCCTTCACCACTTCGCTGGCGGATTCGGCAGAGCCGAACCACCAGTGCAGCAGAGGCAGCCAGGGAGCGGACATGGTCTTATTCCTTGTGATACGCCGTGGCGCGCTCGACTTCCTCTTTGGAACCCAGGAACACGGCCACACGCTGGTGCAGGCCTTCAGGCTGGATGTCGAGGATGCGCTGGTGGCCATCGGTGGATGCGCCGCCGGCCTGTTCGACCAGGAAGGACATCGGGTTGGCTTCGTACATCAGACGCAGTTTGCCCGGCTTGGAAGGCTCGCGGCTGTCGCGTGGGTACATGAACAGGCCGCCACGGGTCAGGATGCGGTGCACGTCGGCAACCATCGCGGCAACCCAGCGCATGTTGTAGTTCTTTTTCAGCGGGCCTTCTTCGCCGGCCAGCATTTCTTCGACGTAGCGCTTGACCGGAGCTTCCCAGTGGCGCTGGTTGGACATGTTGACCGCGAACTCCTGAGTGGACTCCGGGATCTTGAGGTCTTCGTGGGTCAGCACGAAGCTGCCCATTTCGCGGTCCAGGGTAAAGCCTTTCACGCCATCGCCCAGCGTCAGGACCAGCATGGTCTGCGGGCCGTAGATCGCATAACCGGCGGCTACCTGCTCGGTGCCCGGTTGCAGGAAGGCTTTTTCGTTCAGGGCTTCGTTCTGGCTCAGGTATTCGTTAGGGCAGCGCAGAACGGAGAAGATCGTGCCGACTGGCGCGTTGATATCGATGTTCGAGGAGCCGTCCAGCGGGTCGAATACCAGCAGGTAGGCACCTTTCGGGTATTTGCCGGGGATCTGGTAGGCGTTGTCCATTTCTTCGGACGCCATACCGGCCAGATGACCGCCCCATTCGTTGGCTTCAAGCAGGATTTCGTTGGAGAGCACGTCGAGCTTCTTCTGCACTTCGCCCTGTACGTTCTCGGTCCCCATGCTGCCCAGTACGCCACCCAGTGCGCCCTTGGAGACGGCATGGCTGATTTCCTTGCATGCTCGCGCCACTACTTCGATCAGGAAACGCAGATCGGCAGGAGTATTGTTGCTGCGGGTCTGCTCAATCAAAAAGCGACTCAGTGTAACGCGGGACATGGATAGCTCCGAAAATGGGGGATGAAAAACCCGCGCAGTTTAGCGCGAGTGGCTGCGTAATACTGCTATCAGACTGGCTTATGGTGAATTGAGTTCATACGCTTGCTCAGCGTAGCTGCAAAACCGCAACTCGAAGCCGTGATGGATCAATGTTTTGAGGTGCGCAAAGAGCTCAGAGCGATCCAGCCCAGGCATAGTGTGCCGAGTACCAGCACGGCCCACAGGCCCATGCGCTTGTAATCCATGCTTTCAGCCACTGGCGGAGCAGTTACCGCTACGTTGGCAGCAGACGCAGTGGCTGGTCTGGCCTTGCCCAGGGTTGTCAGTTTCTGCGGGGTAAAGTCAGGCATCAGCGTCGTCAGAGGCAGTTGCGCAGCCGGTGCCGAAACATGACCGATGGCGAGGACGAACGGCCCGTTGCCGCTGGCCCGGAACACCACCTGAGTCGCAGGCACGGCAACGCTCAGCCCGGGAGCCTGTGCGCCCAGTCCGCCGCCACGATCATCGACGACCAGTTTCAACTGCCGCACGTTCTGTCCCGAGAGCTGCAATTGATCCTGCACGATCTCGCCATTGTTCTGGGTCAGGCGATACAGCAGGCCGCTGCTGAGGACCTGCCATTCCTGGCCGGCATCGAGTCGCCCATAGAGCGTACCGGGTGCCAGGCTGTTGTCCTGGCTGATGTCGATTTTCACCCGTTCCACCGGCAGTTCTGTCGGCAACTGCCAGACATATTCGTTGGGATGCTCGACGACCCCCGTTATCGATGGCGACCAGCTCAGAGTGGTCGGCGGACTGTCGGGGCTGGCACTCAGTACGTGAGCAGAAACCAGGGTTGGTGCGTTCTGCGGTGAGCGCCACAGCAGGCGCAGGTAGCGGGCGTTGTGGCCGGGCAGACCGACTTCCCGTTGCTCGACCACTTCATCGGAGAGCGTCAGCCGCGCCACTTGTCCTTCGCCCCAGGCCTGCCAGTGCTGGAGGTCATCGCTGGCCTCGATGCTGAAATGCTGGAAGCCTTCGCGTTCGGAACTCCAGTCGATCAGCAGTTGTTCGAGGGGGGCCTTGATCGCGCTGGCGTCCAGCAACCAGCCGCGCAGTATTTCTTCACCGGCTTCGATGTCGCTTTGTGGCTGGACATCGATGAGGGCCCCGTCGTTCGAGCGCTTGCTGCGGATGACCGGCGCTGCATCACCTGCTTCGGCAGTGGTGTACAGCGGGAACCACTTCACCGCCGTTGGTGCCGGGTTCTCTTCGTGGGATTCCTGTTTGCGCACCAGCGCAAAGGCTTGAGCCTGGCCGTTGGCATCGAATACACGAAGATCATTCAGATTGGCCTGGCGGGCATTGAGTTGCAGTGCCAGAGGCAGTTCGATGCGATATAGCGGGCCTTGGCCGATGAGGGTCAAGGGCGTCTGGCTGGTGAAGTCCGCCGGTTTTTCCAGGGCATTGACAGTCATCGCTGCGCACAGGGCTGCGCCGAGCACAGCGATTTTGATGACGAGCGGACGACTCACGAACGGGTTCCTCAGGGTTGGGCAGGCAGCCGATGCCTGCTTGCGCACCGATGTATTGCGAAAGAGTTTGGCAGTGATGTGTGAAATATCCCACCACAGATAGCGATATGCCAATACCTGTGAGCAAAAGGGATGGGGGGCGAGAGGGAAAAAACCGCTGGGAACGAATTCATTCACGAAGGCCATACATCCGAAGACATCTATCGTCTTCAAAAAACGGCTTCGCGACTGAATTCGCTCCCACGGGCGTTACAGGGTTACTCCAGCGCTTTCCAGATGTCTGCGGCGTATTCGCGGATGGTGCGGTCCGACGAGAACCAGCCCATGCGCGCCGTATTGAGAACTGCCGAGCGCCACCATTGCTTGGAGTCGTGCCAGCGTTCTTCGACCTTGGCCTGGGCAGCCCAGTACGAGTCGAAGTCGGCGCAGACCAGGAAGCGGTCGTAGGCCAGCAACTGATCGATCAGGCCCGCATAGCGGTTCGGATCGTCCGGCGAGAACACACCGCCGCGAATGGCCTGCAGCACATCGTTGAGACGGCCCGATGCCGCCACATCGGCGTATGCACTGAAGTCGCCAGCCTGCTTGCGGGCTTCTACCTCCTGTGAGGTCATACCGAAGATGAACATATGTTCAAGACCGATCTGCTCGCTCATTTCCACGTTGGCGCCGTCCAGCGTGCCGATGGTCAGCGCGCCGTTGAGGCCGAATTTCATGTTGCTGGTGCCGGAGGCTTCCAGGCCAGCAGTGGAAATCTGCTCGGAGAGGTCGGCGGCCGGAATGATGCTTTCGGCCAGACTGACGTTGTAGTTGGGCATGAACACCACTTTGAGCAGGCCGCGCACGGTCGGATCGTTGTTGACGGTGCGGGCGATATCATTGGTGAGCTTGATGATCAGTTTGGCCGAGTGATAGCTGGCCGCTGCCTTGCCCGCAAAGATCTTCACCCTTGGCACCCAGTCCGTACCGGGTTCGGCGCGGATTGCCTGATACAGCGCGACGGTGTGGAACAGGTTGAGCAACTGGCGTTTGTATTCGTGGATACGCTTGACCTGGACGTCGAACATCGCGGCAGGATTGACCACGACTCCCAGACGTTCATGGATGATGGCTGCCAATGCGCGCTTGCTGTGCAGGCGCTGGTCTGCCATCTGTTTGCGGAAGGAGCTTTTTTCCGCGAACGGTTCCAGTTCGATCAGACGTTTCTCGGCATTGTCCAGAACGTCTTCGCCCAGGGCTTCCACCAGCATTTCGGTCAGCTTCGGGTTGGCCTGGTACAGCCAGCGGCGGAAGGTGATGCCGTTGGTCTTGTTATTGATCCGTTCCGGATAAATCTTGTGCAGCTCGGCGAATACGGTCTTGCGCATCAACTGAGTGTGCAGCGCGGAAACGCCGTTGATGCTGTGAGAGCCCAGGAATGCCAGGTTGCCCATGCGTACCCGGCGGCCATTGTCTTCTTCGATCAGCGACACGGCCCGCAGAATGTCGAAGTCATGCACGCCTTTGGCGCGCAGGGTATCGATGTGCTGGGCGTTGATCAGGTAGATGATCTGCATGTGCCGCGGCAGCATGCGTTCCATCAGGCCTACGGACCAGGTTTCCAGTGCTTCGGGCAGCAGGGTGTGGTTGGTGTAGCTCAGCGTGCCCACGGTGATTTTCCATGCTGCATCCCAGGCGATTCCGTGGGTGTCGATCAGCTGTCGCATCAGCTCGGCCACGGCAATCGAGGGGTGGGTGTCGTTCATCTGGATGGACGCGTGCTCGGGCAGATCCATCAGGGTCGCGTGCATGTTCAGATGGCGACGCAGCAGGTCCTGCAGGGACGCCGAAACAAAGAAGTACTCCTGACGCAGGCGCAGTTCCTGGCCTGCCTCCGTTGCATCGTTGGGGTAAAGCACGCGGGAAATACTTTCGGCCCGCACGACTTCGGCAACCGCACCGAAGTGGTCGCCGGCGTTGAAACGCTCCAGATGCAGGTCATCCAGTGCGCGTGCACGCCACAGGCGCAGAGTATTCACGCTTTTACCGCGCCAGCCGACCACGGGGGTGTCGTAGGCAATGGCGCGTACGGTTTCCGCCGGACGCCAGACCTGACGCGGCTCGCCTGCTTCATTAAGCACCGTATCGACGCTACCGCTGAAACCGATGGAGTAGACCACCTCGGGGCGCTCGAACTCCCACGGGTTGCCGAAGTCCAGCCAGTGCTCTGTCTGCTCCTGCTGCCAGCCGTCGACTATCGCCTGACGGAACAGGCCGTGTTCGTAACGAATACCGTAGCCATGACCGGCAATGCCCAGGGTCGACATGCTTTCCATGAAGCAGGCTGCCAGGCGGCCCAGGCCACCATTGCCCAGTGCCGCATCCGGCTCCAGCAGACGGATACGCTCGATGTCCACGCCCAGTTCGGTCATGGCTTCGCGGGCGATTTCCAGCAGGCCGAGGTTGCTCAGGCTGTCGTAGAGAAGCCGCCCGATCAGAAATTCGAGGGACAGGTAGTAGACGCGTTTCTGGACCTTGCGATAAATCTGTCGCGTATGGTCCATCCAGTGCTCGACCATGTGGTCACGGGCAGCCAGGGCTACAGCTTCAAACCAGTCATGCTCAAACGCATGGTCAGGGTCCTTGCCCACTGCATAGGTGAGTTTGGCAAGAACGGCGGCGCGAAAAGCGGCCACATCAGCGTCACGAACAAGTGGTTCCTGAGACATCGGTACGACCTCAAGTAGTCAGACGAGTGAAAAGTGGGTTCTTTGACTGTAGGCGTGTCGTCAGTTATTTCCTGAAAAAATTTAAATAACCGAGCAAGTCGCTAGCGTTTCGACTCGCTTGCAATGCTCTGGTTCGCGAATCCGAGCAATTGGCAAATCGCTTGCATCGATCGTTCCACCCGGATGAGCAATGAGCAGCATGCTCATTCCTCGTTTCGGGTTTATGATGCCCAACGGCAGAATAATAGACGCCTCTGAACTGGACTTATGGAGCATGTATGCAGACTTTGTACCCGCAGATCAAACCCTACGCCCGGCACGATCTGGCTGTGGAACAGCCGCATGTGCTCTATGTCGATGAAAGCGGGTCGCCCGAAGGGTTGCCTGTGGTGTTCATTCACGGCGGGCCGGGTGCAGGATGCGATGCGCAAAGTCGCCGTTATTTCGATCCGAACCTGTACCGCATCGTCACGTTCGATCAGCGCGGCTGCGGCCGTTCGACCCCGCATGCCAGCCTTGAAAGCAACACCACCTGGCATCTGGTGGCAGATCTGGAGCGCATTCGCGAACATCTGGGGATTGAAAAGTGGGTGCTGTTTGGCGGCTCCTGGGGCTCGACCCTGGCTCTGGCCTACGCCCAGACTCATCCCGATCGCGTGCATGCCCTGATCCTGCGCGGCATTTTTCTGTGTCGTGCCCAGGAAATCGAATGGTTCTACCAGTCCGGTGCCAGCCGCCTGTTCCCCGATTACTGGCAGGATTACGTGGCACCGATCCCGCTGGATGAGCGCGATAACCTGCTGGCAGCCTTCCATAAGCGCCTGACCGGTTCCGATCAGATCGCCCAGATGCATGCCGCCAAGGCGTGGTCCACCTGGGAAGGCCGCACAGCGACCCTGCGGCCCAACCCGCAGGTCGTCGACCGCTTTGCCGAACCCCAGCGCGCCCTGTCCATTGCGCGTATCGAATCGCATTACTTCATCAACAATGCCTTCCTGGAAGAAAACCAGCTGATTCGCGACATGCCTAAAATCGCTCATCTGCCTGGCGTCATCGTGCATGGCCGCTACGATGTGATCTGTCCGCTGGATAACGCTTGGGAGCTGCATCAGGCATGGCCCAACAGTGAGTTGCAGGTGATTCGCGAGGCCGGGCATGCCGCTGCCGAACTTGGCATTACCGATGCGCTGGTGCGTGCCGCTTCGCAGATCGCCCGGCGTCTGCTCGATCTGCCACCCGAAGAAGCGTAACCCTGTGGGAGCGGATTTATCCGCGAAGCTGTTTCGCGAATGAGTGGAGCGCCGCCCGATTTGCTCCCACACAGCCTGTACGATGGGATTTCTTATATATGAAAGGCTTGTTGCAGCGCGTGCAAAGTGCGCGTGTGGAAGTTGCTGGAGAAGTTGTAGGTGCTGTGGATCAGGGGCTTCTGGTTCTTGTGGGGATAGAGCCTCAAGACACTCAGGCCAGTGCCGATAAGTTGCTGCATAAGCTGCTTAACTATCGGGTATTCAGCGATGACGAGGGCAAGATGAATCTGTCATTGCGTGATGTGGAAGGTGGTCTGCTGCTGGTTTCGCAGTTCACTCTGGCGGCCGATACCAGAAGCGGCATGCGTGCCGGCTTTTCAAAAGCAGCTCCTCCGGCATTGGGCGCGCAGTTGTTCGACTATTTATTGTCACAGGCCAGGATCGCGCATCCGGTGGTTGCAGCGGGCCAATTTGGTGCGGACATGCAGGTGCATCTGGTGAATGATGGCCCTGTGACATTTTTGTTTGATACCTGACAAGAGGAAATCTCTGCCCGCCCCGGATTTATTAGTCCTGCGTGCAAGAAAATCTTTGTCATACATGATGCGTTGTGACGCGCGCTACTGGATAATCGCGCGCTACGAGGACCGGCGATAGTTGGTCCTCTGCGTATTCAGAAGCGGGTTCTGACATTGATTGGGGAATCATTAAGCCCATTCGGAGTCGGAACAATGCTCGCCAACCCGGCATCTGATAGCTGGCCGTTGGTTTTTTCATCTGTTTTCGGCGAGGGTTGCTCGTGATTGTTAGTCCCTGTGATGCTCCAAAGACACCTGTCAAACGGTTGCGTAGTGCGCTTTTGGCAAGCTCGGCTCTTGTCTGCCTGCTGGGTTCAGGCCAGTTGTGGGCATTCAACCTTGATGATGTAGCGGCAAAGGCCAAAGAAATGGCCGGGCAGAAGTTCGAAGCTCCGAAGAGCAATCTGCCTACCGAGTTGCGCGAAATGAAATTCGCGGACTACCAGAAGATCCGCTTCCGTGAAGACAAGGCTGAGTGGGCGACTGACAAGACGCCGTTCAAGCTGTCGTTCTATCACCAGGGCATGCACTTCGACACGCCAGTCAAGATCAACGAAGTCACGGCCACGACCGTCGAAGAGATCAAGTACGACGCCAACCGTTTCGACTTCGGCGATATCAAGATCGACCCTAAAGCCACTGAAAAGCTTGGCTATGCGGGCTTCCGCGTCCTGTATCCGATCAACAAGGACGACAAGCAGGACGAGATCATGACCATGCTGGGCGCGAGCTACTTCCGCGTGATCGGCAAGGGTCAGGTCTATGGCCTGTCCGCGCGTGGCATGGCGATCGATACCGCCTTGCCGTCCGGCGAAGAGTTTCCTCGCTTCAAGGAATTCTGGATCGAGAAGCCGGGCCCGGACGACAACCATCTGGTGATCTTCGCACTGCTCGATTCGCCTCGTGCCACCGGTGCCTACCAGTTGACCCTGCGTCCTGGTACCAACACCCTGGTAGACGTCAAGTCGCGCATGTACCTGCGTGAAAACGTCACCAAGCTGGGCGTGGCTCCACTGACCAGTATGTTCCTGTTCGGTGCCAACCAGCCTTCGCGTGTGCCCAACTACCGTCGTGAACTGCACGATTCCAGCGGTCTGTCGATCCAGGCAGCCAATGGCGAGTGGGTATGGCGTCCTCTGAACAACCCGAAACACCTGGCCGTCAGCAGCTTCTCGGTCGAGAACCCGCGTGGCTTCGGTCTGCTGCAGCGTGGCCGTGACTTCAGCCAGTACGAAGACCTCGACGACCGCTACGACAAGCGCCCAAGCGCCTGGATCGAGCCTAAGGGCGACTGGGGCAAAGGTACTGTCGATCTGGTAGAGATCCCGACTGCCGACGAAACCAACGACAACATCGTTGCGTTCTGGAAGCCTGACACCCTGGCGGCTCCAGGCGAGCCGATGGAGTTCAACTACCGTCTGCACTGGACCATGCAGGAAAACGCCATTCACTCGCCCGATCTGGGTTGGGTCAAGCAGACCCAGCGCTCCATCGGTGACGTAAGGCAGTCCAACCTGGTTCGTCAGCCGGACGGCAGCCTGGCCTTCCTGGTCGACTTCGTAGGTCCGGTTCTGGCCGCCCTGCCTGAAGACAAGACCATCCGCAGTCAGGTCACCACCGACGACAACGTCGAGCTGGTCGAGAACAACCTGCGCTACAACCCGGTGACCAAGGGCTATCGCCTGACCCTGCGGGTCAAGGTCAAGGACCGCAGCAAGCCGACCGAAATGCGTGCCTACCTGCTGCGTGAAATTCCTGCCGAGCCTGGCAAGGAACCTGCGCTGCTTGTCGCTGACAAAGATGACAAGAAGTCAGCATCCAAGGAAGCTGCCAAACCTGCAGCCGCCAAGGAAGTTGCCAAGGCTGACGCCGCTGTAGCCAAGGCCGATGCGTCGAAAGCCGATGCCGCCAAGGCTGGCGATGCCAAGCCTGAAGCCGCCAAGGCCGACGTAGCCAAGGCCGATCCGGCCAAGAAAGCCGAAGCACCGAAGGCCGATGCAGCAAAAGCTGACAAGCCTGAAGTCGCGAAGGCCGAAGTGGCCAAGGATGCTGAAGGTAAAGAGATCAAGCAGCCTGAAGCCGAGGCCGCACCCACCCATCCGGAGCCGGCCAAGACCCTGCAAGTCATGACCGAGACCTGGAGCTACCAGTTGCCAAGCGATGAGTAATTCTCTCTCCGTGCCAGAGTCTCTGAACGAGTACCTGGCACACCTGCCGATGAGTGACGAGCAGCGGGCAGAACTTGCCAGCTGCAAGTCTTTCGCTGAACTGCACGAGCGTCTTTCCGCACAGCCGGTAAGCGACAAGGCCGAGGTCGCCCAGGCGTCCGTCGGCCGTCGCCTGACGCTGTCCACGGCTGACGAGCTGCAGGATGCCGAGCTGCTCGAAGTCGATGCCAGTGGTCGCATCCGTCTGAAGGCCACGCCACCGATCCGCCGTACCAAGGTGGTTCCGGAGCCATGGCGCACCAATATTCTGGTGCGTGGCTGGCGTCGCCTGACCGGCAAGACCAACCCGCCAAAGCCCGATCACAGCGATCTGCCCCGTGATCTGCCCAAGGCGCGCTGGCGTACGGTCGGCTCGATTCGTCGTTACATTCTGCTGTTGCTGATGCTTGGCCAGACCATCGTGGCTGGCTGGTACATGAAAGGCATTCTGCCGTATCAGGGCTGGTCGCTGGTTTCGCTGGACGAAATCACCCGCCAGACCTTCGTGCAGACCGCCTGGCAGGTTCTGCCTTACGCCTTGCAGACCAGCATTCTGTTGCTGTTCGGCATCCTGTTCTGCTGGGTTTCGGCCGGTTTCTGGACGGCACTGATGGGCTTTCTCGAATTGCTCACCGGTCGCGATAAATACCGTATTTCCGGTGCCAGCGCCGGTAACGAGCCGATCGAAGCCGGTGCGCGTACCGCTCTGGTCATGCCGATCTGCAACGAAGACGTTCCACGGGTGTTTGCCGGTCTGCGTGCGACCTTCGAGTCGGTTGCTGCAACGGGCGATCTGGACCGCTTCGATTTCTTCGTGCTCAGCGATACCAACGACACCGACATCGCTGTAGCCGAGCAGCAAGCCTGGCTGGACGTGTGCCGCGAAACCGGTGGTTTCGGCAAGATCTTCTATCGTCGTCGTCGCCGTCGCGTCAAACGCAAGAGCGGCAACCTCGATGACTTCTGCCGTCGCTGGGGTGGCGATTACCGCTACATGGTCGTGCTCGACGCCGACAGCGTGATGAGCGGCGAATGTCTGACCAGTCTGGTGCGCCTGATGGAGGCCACTCCGGACGCCGGTATCATCCAGACTGCGCCACGTGCCTCGGGCATGGACACCCTGTATGCACGCATGCAGCAGTTCGCGACCCGCGTCTACGGTCCGCTGTTCACGGCCGGTCTGCACTTCTGGCAACTGGGTGAATCCCATTACTGGGGCCACAACGCGATCATCCGCATGAAACCCTTCATCGAGCACTGCGCACTGGCGCCGTTGCCGGGCAAGGGCGCGTTTGCCGGTGCGATTCTTTCCCACGACTTCGTCGAAGCCGCGCTGATGCGCCGTGCCGGCTGGGGCGTGTGGATTGCTTACGACCTGCCGGGCAGCTACGAAGAGTTGCCGCCCAACCTGCTGGATGAACTCAAGCGTGACCGTCGCTGGTGCCACGGCAACCTGATGAACTTCAGGCTGTTCCTGGTCAAGGGCATGCACCCGGTTCACCGTGCGGTGTTCCTGACGGGTGTGATGTCCTATCTGTCGGCACCGTTATGGTTCTTCTTCCTGGTGTTGTCCACCGCCTTGCTGGCAGTGAACACATTGATGGAGCCGACCTACTTCCTTGAACCGCGTCAGTTGTATCCGCTGTGGCCACAATGGCACCCGGAAAAAGCCGTCGCACTGTTCTCGACCACCATTGTCCTGTTGTTCCTGCCCAAGCTGCTCAGCGTCATTCTGATCTGGGCCAAGGGCGCCAAGGCATTTGGCGGCAAGTTCAAGGTCACGGTTTCGATGCTGCTGGAAATGCTGTTCTCGGTGCTACTGGCCCCGGTTCGCATGCTGTTCCACACCCGTTTCGTTCTGGCTGCTTTCCTGGGCTGGGCGGCGACCTGGAACTCTCCGCAACGCGACGACGATTCCACGCCGTGGATCGAGGCGATCAAACGCCACGGTCCGCAGACCCTGCTGGGCGCCTGCTGGGCCTTGCTGGTGGCCTGGCTGAACCCGAGCTTCCTGTGGTGGCTTGCGCCGATCGTGGTTTCCCTGATGCTGTCGATTCCGGTATCGGTGATTTCCAGCCGTACCAAGCTGGGTCTCAAGGCGCGTGACGAAAGCTTCTTCCTGATCCCGGAAGAGTACGACACGCCTCAGGAACTGATCTCCACCGATCAGTACACCCATGAGAACCGCTGGCATGCTCTGAAGGAAGGCTTCATCCGTGCGGTGGTCGATCCTCAGCAGAACGCCCTGGCGTGCGCGCTGGCGACTTCCCGTCACCGTCTGGCTCAGCCTGTCGAGACGGTTCGCCATGAGCGCGTCGAGCATGCACTCAAGGTCGGACCTGAAAAGCTCAGTAACCATGAGCGTCTGATGCTGCTCAGCGACCCGGTTGCTCTGGGCCGATTGCACCAGCAGGTCTGGAGCGCCGGTCATCCCGAGTGGCTGGCCGCATGGCGTGCTTCGATTGAAGCCGATCCTCATGCACCTCTGCTGCCGCTTCAGCCGGTCAAGCCAGAGGCGGAGCCGGTGCTGGCGTAAGTCGCACCGTCCTTTCGCGAATGAATTCGCTCCTACACCGTAGGTAGCGAATTCATTGGTTCTGCTCTCGTTAAGTGTTGTGGTGTCTCTGGTACAGCGAGCGCTGTTAATGCTGTGAGAGTTCGCCCGCCGCCCCGGTGCCGCGCTGTCGCGCAGCAAACAGGTGCCGTGTGGTTGTCAAGAGTTCGGCTTGAGGCCGCCTTGCGCCTTTACGGCGCGTCACTTTGGTTTCGGCCAAAGTAACCAAAGCCATTGCTCC
>NZ_JAFGZD010000028.1 GCF_017165765.1 Pseudomonas capsici | reverse complement strand
TGGCAGTTGTGCATGTAGTCCTTGGAGCTGACGAGGATCGCGTCTTCCAGAACGGTGGTGTAGTAGTGCTCTTGAGTACCTTGAGCCGAAGTGCGGAACCATTTGATTTCGACTTTGCTCAGGCGCTCGCCGGAAGTCAGGGCCGCTTGCAGCAGAGGCGAGGACTTGTCGAACACTTTGGTGATTTTCACCGGCTTGTGAACGCGCTGGCCGGTAGGCTGGCCGGACTGCGGGTCACGCGGGATGATCACGTCGTGGTGGAATGCCTGCACCATCACTTCGTCTTCGTGGCCTTCCTGATAGGTGTTGCCCACGGAGTCGGCGGTGAAGGCGCCGGCAGTGATCAGGCCTTGTTTTTCACCGGTGATGGACATGTACGCTGGTGTAGCCATGGATGCTCTCCTTGCTGAAACTTTGAGGGTCCCGGAAGGCGAATTTGCCTGGTGGGTGGCGATTACTCATCAAGCTTTGTGCCAGTTGAAAAAATAGCTATATAAATCAAATGGATGCGTGATTTATTTGGAGCGTGGGGGACTTTTCAGAGGAAAAACCCGTTGAAAGTGCGCAAGAAGTTGCGCACCACTGCGCAACTTCTTGCGCACTTCTCTGTAGGCCTTGATTGGCATGGGGTGTAGAGAACTGATCACATGTTATCCACAGAAAAGTGTGCAACTTCTTGCGCATAATGGCGATGTGATGTTGCTCGGGTGAAAACGTCTTGGGATCTGGCAGTTGTCGAAGGCTTTGCAGCGTGTCGAAATACGACGAGAACGCAGCCGCTCGCTGGGGCTTATTTGGTAACCAACAACCGGCGTGAGTTTGATCGGGTATCAGGGTTGCGGTTTGAAGACTGGATTGAGAGTTGATTTGATCCATCAACCCACCGTTATGACGGTTTTCGGCAGGCCAGATCCATAGATTCCATTGCATGGAAGTTTACGTCTGCTAACGAAAAACCATCTCTTACAGCCAGATCCGACAACCTTTTCCCTTTCCTATGAGTGAAGTTTCCGAGAGTGTTCCGGGTCCTTGCTCAAGATTATTTATGACTCTAGGCTGCATCCGTCGCTGATATCTGCGATCGGGTTTAGCAGCCCTTACGATTCTCTCCAGTGCAAGTTTCATCTATGGCGGCTTTTACCGGAGAACTTCTTAATGACAAACGTAACCCATGATTCATTACACATGACCCTCGAAGAATCCCTGCTCCACGTCAGCGACCTGCTGCGTTGTGCAGCGGCCACTGCCTACGAAACCGGTGATAGCCTCAACGGCCCGAAACGCGATCTGGCGTTTTCGGTGGTGCATCTGATTGGTATGGCAAAGACTGAACTGGAACGTTCGTTGGCGAGGGTCGAGCCGCGTTGAAATCCGTCGCAGCCAAGGCTCAAGGTCTGCGACTCAAAGCAGGATGAAGTGGGAGGCAGCTTGCTGGCGACTGTGCTCTGTCGTCGGCAAGCTGCCTGCCACTGTCAGATGGCGTGCGGTCTGGGCCTCAAACCACCTTGAAGCGGTTGACCAGTCCTTGTTGCTGTTCGGCCAGACGCGCCAGTTCGCGGCTGGTATGAGCCGTTTGTTCGGCACCTGCACTGACCTGAACGACCAGTGTGTTGATGTCGTTGACGTTGCGATGGATTTCTTCGGCCACCAGGCTCTGTTCTTCGGCAGCCGAGGCGACCTGGATATTGCGGTCGCTGATGCTCGCGATGCCGTTGGCGATTTCCTCCAGCAGTTCGCCAGCACGCACTACGTTGCTTGCGCCTTCCTGAGCCTTGTTCAGGGTTTCCTTCATCGACTGTGCTGCGCTGTCGGAGCCTGACTGCAGGTTGGCAATCATGTTCTGAATGCTGACGGTGGAGTCCTGAGTCTTTTTCGCCAGTTGGCGCACTTCGTCGGCAACCACTGCAAAGCCACGGCCTTGTTCACCAGCCCTTGCGGCCTCGATGGCAGCGTTGAGGGCCAGCAGGTTGGTCTGCTCGGCGACGCCACGGATCACGTCCAGAACGGAGGAAATGGAATCGCTCTCGCCCTTGAGGTTGTTGATGATCTGCGAGGTCTGTTCAGCCTGAACCGAAAGGTCCTTGATCAGGCGAATGGTGTTGTCGATCTCGGTCTTGCCTTGCACGGTGCTGTTGTTGACGCGTTGCGACATTTCGGCGGCGTCGGTGGTGCTGCGGGCGACATCCTTGACCGTGGCGCTCATCTCGCTGATGGCGGTGGCGACCTGATCGGTGCCCTGGCGTTGCTGGGCAACGTTCTGGCTGGTCTGGACAGCGACCGCCGAGGATTCATCGGCACCCAGGGCGACTTTGGTGGTCGCGCTGCCGATTTCCCGGATCACTTCGCTGATCTGCTGGGCCATGTTGTCCAGGTTGCGCGAGATTTCGCCGAACTCATCCGTGCCTGTGTATTGGGTTCTGACCGTCAGATCCCTTGTCGACAGGGCGATCAGGGTACGGTTGACGTCGCTGACGGCAAATTTGATGTTGCGGATGATCAGCTGTGCCAGGCAAAGCACGGCGATCAGCATTGCAACCACGGTCACGATTGCGATGTACAGGCTGCTCTGTGCATCTGCGCGAGCATCGGTTGCCAGATCCAGTACGGCCTGACTCAGTTCTTCTTCGACAATGCCCATCTGATCGATACGGTTGGTCGACAGGTTGAACCAGTCTTCAGGCTTGATATTGAGCGCGTCGCCCAATGGTGTGTCGAAGGCCAGACGCTGCAGGCGGGCTACTTCGAGCGAACCGGGTTGTTGCAGGACGTTGTCCATCCTGGTTTTGAAGACCTGCGGTGCCCAGCGCTGGAAAGCTTCGAAGTAGCCGCTGAACTCACCCAGGTTACGGCTGAAACGCGACAACAGGCTCGCATCGAAGCGATTCTGGTTGAAGGCCAGACCGAGCAGCACGCGCTCGCGACCGGCCCGCTCTTTCATCGCCACGAACTGGTTGAGCGAGCTCAGCGCCCGAAGGATTGCAGGTTCATCGACACTGGCTTCCAGAGAGTAGGTGAAGTCGACCAGGTTTTTGATCATGTCGGTGAAGCGTGCGCCCGACTCGGTGCTGTTGAGTCCCAGCGCATCCACTTTCTGACGCAAGGGGCCGAGCTCGTCTATTGTCTGCAATACCTTGTCCAGGCCGCTCTGGCGAGGCAGGGCTTTCATGACGGCTGCTGCCTTGTCGGTGTCTGCACGGAAACTCTTTAGTTTGTCCTGCATGGACTTGCCGCCACTGCCCAGATATACCCCGCTTGCACCTCGTTCGCGCTGGATCGTGGTGACCAGGTTGCTCAGTTTTTGTGCAGCAGTGCTGGCCGAAACGGTGCGGCTCATGGCATCCAGAGTCTGGATCTTGTCGGCAATGTAGATGCCGGAGAAGGCCAGAAGCCCAAGGAGAGGGAACATCAGAATGAGCAGTAACTTCATACTCAAAGGAGCATTTTTAAGCATTTGCAGACCTCGTTTCTTGCAGACTGATCGTAAACGGATGTGTGTTGCTATTCGCTCCTTGCTGTAAGGAGTTGCATAGGTGATCGAATATCAGCCTGCCATAGCGGTCTTGCCTCCGTTTGAGTGTATCGGCAGCTCAACGGTAAGCTTTATTTGTTGCGCGCAATTTTGGGGCGCAAAGAATCTGTTGAGGATTTTTTTTGCTGCTGATTGGTGCGTATGCTAGAGGGCTGCCTTTGTGGGCAAAGCCCCCCATATGGGGGGCTATCGAGTTTCAGTGCGGCGCAAAGGAGGCGAGAGGGGAGTTACAACGTCTTGTCGAGGCCGAAGCGTTTTTTCAAACCGCCTTCCAGCAGCCCCTTGGGTAACAGCCATGACATCAGCGGCAGGATTCGCGAGCCGTTGCCCAGACGCAGCAGGCGTGGCGGGTTTGCCTGCTCGATGGCCTTGAGCAGTTCCCTGGCGAAGTCGGTGGCGGGCGTCGGATTGTCCTGAGAGGCTTTGGCTCTGGAGCGAATACCTTCGCGGATGGGCCACCATGGGGATTGTTCGCTGATCAGTTGCTCGGCTTCATGGGTGGCGTTTTTCGCGAAGCTTGAGGCGATGGCACCGGGCTGCACTTCCATGACCTGAATCGAGAACGGTGCCAGTTCCAGGCGCAATGCATCGCTCAAGGCGTGGACGGCCGCCTTGGAGGCACAGTAGGCACCGGCAAAAGGGGTGACCAATACGCCCGAGACGCTGCCGATATTCACCACCAGCCCCTTGCTGCGCCGCAATGCCGGAAACAGTGCGCGGGTGACGCCTACCACGGAAAACACATTGGTTTCGAACTGGCGCTGCATGGCTTCTACACCACCATCGAGCAGTGGCCCCATGGCGCCATAGCCGGCGTTGTTGATCAACACATCCACACCGATGCCCTGTCGTTCAAGGTCGCTTGCCAGACGTTCGAGGGCGGCGCTGTCGTTGACGTCCAGTTGCACGGCGCTGAAACCAGCAGCATTGAGGTCGGCAACATCTTCAGGCTTGCGTGCCGTGGCCCGGACTTCATAACCCGCGTTTTTGAATGCATCCGCCAGAGCCCGGCCAATGCCGCTCGAGCAGCCGGTGATAAGTGCTGTGGGCATTTGGTTTTCCTTAATCCGAGAAGCTGCCTTGTAGGTGTTCGGGACGAAACTCCAGGCTTTGTGGGCGATAGCCCGGCCGCAACGGTGGCAACGGCAGACAATCCTGCCACTGACTGCCCGGCTGCAACTCACCGGGGCCGCTGTAATGCGGTGCAGTGTAGGCATCTTCGGCGAGGTTCACGGTATCGCCGGGCGCATAGGCCGCCACGCGCCAGCGCAGTTCGCGCAGCGGGACCTTGTTGGTGTTGTCGATGAGTACCAGCAAGGGTTTGCCTGCCGGGCATTGTTGCGGCGAATAATCCAGGCGCAGCCCCAGGCGATCGAGTTGATGTGCTTCGCGGTTGTCCTGCCAGATCACGACGGCGGCCACGATCCCGAGGCCTGCCGCAGCTACCAGTGATACAGGCAAGGCCTTTGCCGGATAGCGCAACAGCAGGATGAGCCAGGTCAGGATAAGCACAATACCGATGAGCATGATGGGCATCTCTTCAGCGTAGAGACTGGCATCGTACCGAAAGGCAGGGGAGGTTGACCAATGCTTGACTCTCCCGTGGCATACCTGACCTGGCGTTGTTGAACCTTATTTAAACAATTTCATATTCGATGGAGTCCTTGCCTTCCACCCAGATGTCATGGGTGACCCGCAGAAAACATTTGATTTTTGCCCTGTCGCCCGCCCTGAATCTTCCGCTGATCTCTTCCGGGCTCACGCGTTTACCGCCCATCCGAAGTTTCGGAGTGGCTGCCATTCATGGCGCTGTACACACTAGGCTGCAAACAGGAGCTTGCAGAGGACAACGCCATGGATGGGCAATCCGCAGCCTTGCATCGCGACACACCGACGCTCACGGTCATCGATCCTCGTGGTCTGACTGTGTGTTGGGTGGCCTGGTATCGTCATCAGGCCGATGAAGCCGCGATTGCTCGTTCCCATCGCTCGCTGTTCGATCCGGCAGGGCGACTGACAGAAAGCCAGGACCCCAGGCTCGGCGAGAGTGACGGCCCGGCCAATCTCGTCAATATCCATTCCCTCAGCGCTCAGGTACTGGCCCGTGACAGCGTGGACGCCGGTTGGCGTGTTTCGCTGCCAGGCGAAGCTGGCCAGATGCTGCAAGGCTGGGATGGACGCGGCACGGTCCGACGCTCGGACTACGATGCGTTGCTCAGGCCGACGGCAGTCTTCGAGAATGAACAGTGTGTCGAACGGCTGACCTATGGCGATGTGGGTTCGACGGTCCATAACCAGTGCGGTCAGTTGATTCGCCACGACGATCCGGCGGGTACGCGACTGAGTACCGAGTTCAGCCTGACAGGTGCCGTGATCGAACAGGCGCAGCATTTTCTCGCAGACCTTATCCTTCCTGACTGGCCCGAGCCGGAATCCGAGCGCGATGCATTGCTGGAGCCGGGGGCCGGGGCGGTTTCGCATTGGCGATTCAACCCGCTGGGCGACTCTCTCGAACAAACCGATGCACAGGGCAATCTGCAGCGCTTTGTCCATAGCGTTGCCGGTCAGTTGCACGCCTGTTTCTTGCGGCTCAATGGCCAGTCGGAACAGTGCCTTGTCAGCGATATCCGCTACGACGCCCAAGGCCGTGTCGAATCCGAAACGGCGGGCAATGGTGTGATCAGCAGTGCGACTTATGGCGAAAAAGACGGTCGCCTGATAAGGCTCAAAGCGGTCCGTAGCGGTGGCGAATCCATGCAGGATCTGACTTGCGACTACGATCCTGTAGGCAATGTCATCCGGCTCGAAGACCTTGCGCAGCCTGTCCGTTACTTCGCCAATCAGCGCATCGAGCCGGTTTCGAGCTATCAATACGACACGCTGTATCAATTAAGCGAAGCCACGGGGCGTGAACTGGCGCTGGTCAATCACGGACCGGTGTTTCCTGATTTCCAGAGCCCGGCCGACCCGACGCAACTGGCCAATTACACGCAAACCTACCATTACGATGCCGGAGGGAATCTGCAGCAGTTGACCCATGTCGGGTCGCAAAATCATTCACGAACGCTGGTGACCGCCAGGCAGAGTAACCGTAGTCTGTTGGTAGAAAATAATCAGCCACCCACTGAAGAAGACATTGCCGCGGCTTTTGATGCCAACGGTAACTTGCTGCAACTGCAAGCCGGACAAACCCTGAACTGGGACCTTCGCAACCAGTTGCAGGAGGTGCGGCCGATTGTGCGCGAGTCCGGTATCGACGACAGCGAGCGTTATGTCTACGACGCCAGCGGTCAGCGCCTGCGCAAGGTGCGGACTACCCAGGCCAAGGCCGTCACTCATATGGCTGAAGTGCGCTACCTGCCGGGGCTGGAAGTTCGCACCGATACCGCGACCGGTGAAATGCTGCATGTCATCACCGCTCAGGCCGGTCGCAGCAGCGTCCGGGTACTGCGTTGGCAAGAGGGCAAGCCTGACGACCTCGACAACGATCAATACCGCTACAGCCTGACCGATCACTTGGGCTCCAGCACGCTGGAGCTGGATGCACAGGCACAGATCATCAGCCAGGAACATTATTACCCCTTTGGCGGGACGTCATGGTGGGCAGGGCGAAGTGCCATCGAGGCCAGCTACAAGACTGTGCGTTACTCCGGCAAGGAGCGGGATGCGACGGGGTTGTATTACTACGGCATGCGCTATTACGCGCCGTGGTTGCAGCACTGGATCAACCCGGACCCGGCGGAAGAGGAGGGCGGCTTGAATCTGTTTTGCTTTGTACGCAATTCACCCATGCGGTTTATCGATGCGAAGGGAGCTGCGCCCTATGACGTACTGGATGAACAGGAAATGAATATGTTGGTGCCGTTTGGTTTGAAGATCACTGCAAGAGGGCTGCAGGAGTTCAATGCGGAGCAGGCGAGCACTTTCAAGTCGGTCGCCAGGCTTGCCGACAAGTTGTTAAAGGGCGTTCTGAATGAGTTGCCAAAGGTCACGCCAATGCAGGGCGTTGCCAGAATGATCAGCGCATTTGGTGATATGGATGCTGCATACAAGCAGCAACTGATCGAGGGATTGATAAATTCTTTTACCAGACAGAGAGCGTTTATAGGGTCATTGTTAACTGATGCCCAATGGAAAGTCAGCCTTTTTGTCTCGGACTCAGCAATCGCTGGCAGAACCTCGCATTTGACCGAGTCTGCGCCAATGAGGACGATTTCACTGAATGCCAACTTTCTGAACCACCACCCGCTGGAAGTTGCCTGGACACTCATCCATGAGGCCAGTCATGCCGCCGATAATACGGTGGACTATTACTATTTTCCGGTTAACCAGCTGCCATCTAGTGTTACGGATGAGGCCCTCAAGCAGTGGTCGGCTCATTACCGCGCCATGTTTGCGGATATCAGAAAATATGGCCCTGACCCCACGATCATCACGAATCGCTATTGGCCTGCCATGAGTTTTGTGGCCGGGCACCCAATTACACCTGAAAATGCGGCTCAGGCCTTTCAGGATCCTGCGGTAGGCCTGCCGATTTTGCTGCGTAACGCCGATACATATTCGTCCTTTGTCATGGGTACTAAATTACCATCGCGACTCATGGCCAAACAGAACGCTCGCGCAGCCCGACGTAGTGGTTATGATCCAGCCGGGGAGGTCTTCTGAGTGTGAGCCCAAAAAAACCTCAACAAACTTTTGCGGATGGGGTACGCAAAAGAGTGTTGAGGTCCTGTTGCTCTTTGACCTGCAAGTGGCAAGCTACAAGCTGCAAGTCTGAAACCCATACAGCTTGTAGCTTGAGGCTTGCAGCTTACCGCTCTCTGTTACCTTGCAATCGTCTGAGTCTTCACGCCCGCTTCCAGCGCACCGGAGCGACCGTAGACGTCTTCGTAACGTTCGATGTCGTCTTCACCCAGGTAGCTGCCCGATTGGACTTCGATGATTTCCAGCGGGATCTTGCCCGGGTTTTTCAGGCGGTGTACCGAAGCGATCGGGATGTAGGTCGACTGGTTTTCAGTCAGCAGGAACACGTTCTCGTCGCAGGTAACCTGAGCCGTACCGGATACCACGATCCAGTGCTCGGCGCGGTGGTGGTGCATCTGCAGCGAGAGGCTGGCGCCCGGTTTGACCGAGATGCGCTTGACCTGGAAGCGGCCGCCCATGTCCACAGAGTCGTAGGAGCCCCACGGACGATAGACTTCCAGATGGTTCTGGGTTTCGCTGCGGCCCTGCTCGTTGAGGGTGTTGACCATCTGCTTGACGCCCTGGACCTTGTCCTTGTGGGCGATCATCATGGCGTCCTTGGTTTCGACGACTACGATGTTGTCCAGGCCGATCACCGAGACCAGTTTGCCGTTGCCGTGGATCATGCAGTTGCGGCTGTCCTGAATGACGACATCGCCTTTGGTGACGTTGCCGTTGCTGTCTTTTTCATGCACTTCCCACAGCGACGACCAGCAGCCGACATCGCTCCAGCCAGCCGACAGCGGCACGACGCAGGCGCGCTGGGTTTTTTCCATGACGGCGTAGTCGATGGAGTTGTCCGGGCAGCAGGCGAAGGTCGCCGGATCGATGTCGACGGCACCGCCATCGTGCTGGCTGCGCTCGAGGGTCAGCAGGCAGGTGTCGTAGATGTCCGGATCGTGCTTTTTCAGCTCTTCCAGGAAGCGGCTGGCGCGGAACAGGAACATGCCGCTGTTCCAGTAGTAACCGCCTGCCTCGACGAATTCGGCAGCGCGTTTTTCGTCTGGCTTCTCGACGAAGTGCGAGACGCGGCTCACGCCTTCAGGCAGCAGGGCATCGGCGGTGGACTTGATATAGCCATAACCGGTTTCCGGTTTGTTGGCCGGTACGCCGAACAGAACCATTTCGCCACGCTCGGCTGCAACGGTGGCCAGAGCCAGTGCGCGTTGCAGGGCTTTCTGATCGTCGATCACGTGATCGGCCGGCAGGACCAGCATCAGCTCGTCGTTGCCTTCATTGACCAGCATCATCGCCGTCAGGGCCACGGCGGGTGCGGTGTTGCGCCCGAACGGCTCCATCAGGATGGCCTGGGTGTTGAGGTCCAGTGCTGCCAACTGCTCGTTTACGATGAAACGATGCTCCTTGTTGCAGACCACGATGGGCTCTTGCATACCCTCGAACACCAGACGCTCCAGAGTCTGCTGGAACAGAGTGTGTTCGCCTGTCAGTGCCAGGAATTGTTTAGGGAATTGTTTACGCGAAAGCGGCCAGAGTCGTGAACCGCTACCGCCTGACAAGATCACTGGAATCATTTTGTTTCTCCAATAGCATTCAATAAGTCAATAAGGGCTGTACGTGGTTTCTGTCGTTTCTGTCTTGTTCTTGTACTGCGCTAGCGGGCCCGTGGCTGACAGAGGCCATGAACCCGCCAACTTGATTCTTAGCGAGTCGCTACCGGTGGCTTGACCCACACTGGCGAGAGGTTGCTGCCGCTGCCGGTGATGTACAGCACGGCGGCTTCGCCACGCTCCAGGGCAACAGGCTTCACGTCAGTGACTTTCTTGTCGCCGTCGTACAGCGCCAGGCTGACCTTGACCGGGTTGATTTCACGCTCGCCGGTGCCTTTGGCTGATACGGTCTTGACCACTTCGGTCTTGCCGTCGGCCGTTTTCAGGGTCAGCGATTTGTCACTGAGGTTCTGTACGCGAACCAGCGACTTCTGCTTGTTCTTGAACGGGGCTTCTTCGACCAGTTGCGGCTTGCCGCTGGCGTTGTTGACGATGGTGTAATAGTGGTCGCCAGCCAGTTTCACCGGCAGGCTCTGGCTGCCGATCTTGGCGGTGTAGTCGCCCTGTGGCATGAAGCTGAACGCAGTGCTGCCCAGTGGCGCGACTTCGTTCAGGTTGGTGTTGCCGACGCTGGCGCTGATCTCGGCGTTGCTGGCGTTGTAGACGCGCACGAAGGTCGAGCCTTTCGGTGCGGTCGGGCCGTAGAGGGCAGAGTCACCGGCAAATGCTTGCAGGGACATCAGGCCCAGAGTTGCAGCCAGCGCGCAGGTTTTGAACAGGCTTTTCTTGGCCGAACGATTTGGAGTGTGCTGTAGGGTCATGATTGAGTCCTCTCAGTTTTGCGCCTGTACAGGCGACTCGGATTGTTTGGTGTTAAAGGCCAGATTCTCTTGGCTATCACGTGACTTCTTCAGCTCGGCGATCCACTTCTGATCGAACTCGCCAAGGTCGTTGTGAGCAGGCAGATAGCGCTCCGGGAATTCCCAGATGACCACTTGTGGCGGGGTGGTCTTGAACGCATCGGTTTGCAGATATTTGAGCATCGGCAGAATCGGTCCGTGACCGTCTTCTGCGTAGTTGACGACGTCGCTGCGCAATGCCTGCTTCAGGGCGCCGACGAAGTTCCAGTTGGGGTTGGCGCTGTAACTGGTGCCAACCAGGCCGACAGGAATTTCGGTGTCTGCAAACAAGGCATCATCACCGGCGGCAGTTCCTTCGACAGGATTTGTGCTGCGTTGTTGCAAATCATCCGGCTTTGGAAGCAAATTGCTGAACAGCGGATCCAGTGGCAGGAAGTTGGTCAGGTCGCCTTTGTAGGGCGTTGCTTCCTTGGCCTGGGTAACGAACTGTTCGGGTTCGCCGTCCAACGGAGTCTTGCTGGAAATCGCGACACCCAGTTGCTGCGCGGCCACTTCTGCACCCAGCGGGGTCCAGTGAGTGTCGGTGCGCAGGAACACCTGGCCTTTCTGCTTGGCGGCCTGCAACGGCGCCAGCAGGTCAGGGGCGAAGATGCCGGCTTGCGCGACCTGAGCATGGAATTGCTGGTACAGGTCAGTGTGCAGGGTGGCCGGTTTTTTCTTGCCCATGTGCTCGGGATACAGACGGGTCTTGGCTGGAACAATCGCCAGTACCAGTTCCGTGCCCTGCTTTTTCAGCTCGTCGCGTACGCCCTGGATAATTGCCAGGTTGTCCGCTTCGTTTTTCTCGCCATTGGCAATGGCATCGAACTCTTCGTCGGTGTAGAGCCACTGGTCCTTGCCGATCACGACGCCCGGACGGCCTTCGTTGAACAGCTTGAAGTCCAGGGCGGCCCAGAGGTTGGTGCCCAGGCGCTTGATCGGGAACTCATCGTCGTAATGAGTTTCCGCCGCCTTGGTCCACTTGCCGTCCAGCACTGTGGTTTCGGCCGAGGTCGAGAAGTTGCTGAAACTGCGCAACGACCAGATACCCAGAATCACCAGCAGCGACATGAACAGCGTGACGTAGAGGATTCGTAATGAACGGGTCATGTCAGGCTCCTCAGAACTGGAAGTAAAGGAACGGCGAGAAGCTCTGCGCCGAAAGTTTGAGAATCGAAGCGATGAACAGCAGCAGGATCAGCGCACGCATGGCGTAGCGAGACCAGTCGACAGTCCAGTAGGCCGGTTGCACCTGGGCGTTGGTACCGACGGTGTAGCCAGGCAGGTTGATGCTGCCAGGTGCGTCGCCAGGTACGGCCTTGATGGTGCCGGGCTCTGCGGTCGCCGGGCCGTCGGCCTTGGGCTTGTCGCTTTCCGAGCGACCCTGGTAGAAGTCGCGCAGACCGAAGAACGCCAGAGTTGCGTAGGCCAGGATCAGCGTCGCCACTTGCAGGCCGGTCAGGCTTGCACGGTTGAGTTCCGACAGGTTCCAGTCACCGAAGCTGAACATGGCGCTGTACATGCGGCTGGCAACGTGCAGGTTTTCAGCGCGGAAGATGACCCAGCCGATGACTACCAGCAGGAAGGTCAGCGCCCAGCGGATCGGGTTGAAGTGGTAAGGCTTGGTGTTGATGCCGACCGCTTTTTCGATCGCCAGCCACATGCCGTGCCACGCACCCCAGATCACGTAGGTGATATTCGCACCGTGCCACAGACCACCCAGCAGCATGGTCAGGAACAGGTTGCGATAGGTGGCGAACTTGGTGCCACGGTTGCCGCCCAGGGTGATGTACAGGTAGTCACGCAGCCAGGTGGAGAGGCTGATGTGCCAGCGGCGCCAGAACTCGGTGATCGACTGACTGATGTAAGGCTGTTTGAAGTTTTCCATGAAACGGAAACCCATCATCAGACCCAGACCGATTGCCATGTCGCTGTAACCGGAGAAGTCGAAATACAGCTGTGCGGTGTAGGCCAGCGCACCCAGCCAGGCATCGCCTGTGGTCGGGTTTTCCAGTGCGAAGCAATGGTCTGCAACAACTGCCAGGGTGTCGGCGATGAACACTTTCTTGATGAAGCCCTGCATGAAACGCGTGCAGCCTTCGGAGAACTTGTCCAGCGTGTGTGTGCGGTTGTTGAACTGATCGGCCAGGTCGCGGAAACGCAGTACGGGACCGGCGATCAGGTGCGGGAAGATCGCAACGAATGCAGCGAAGTCGATCAGGTTGCGCGTGGCCGGTGTATCGCCGCGATAGACGTCGATGATGTAGCTGATGGACTCGAAGATGTAGAACGAGATACCGATTGGCAGCAGTACGTGGGTCAGGATGAATGGCTCCAGGCCCATCGAGGTCATGGCCGCGTTGATGCTGTCGACACCGAAGTTGGCGTACTTGAAGTAGCCCAGGATGCACAGGTCGACGCCCACGCCGAGCAACAGCCAGCGCTGCGCCGTTTTGGTTCTGACTCCGCTGGCCCCGATCCGCAGGCCGATCCAGTAGTTCCAGACAGTGACGGCGATAAACAACGTCAGGAAGTCCACACGCCACCAGGCATAGAAGATGTAGCTGGCGATCAGCAACAACAGGTTGCGGTAGCGTTGCCCGCTTATGTAGTACAGGCCGAAGAAGATCGGCAAGAACAGAAACAGGAACACGTTGGATGAGAAAACCATCCTTATCTCTCCGTTTGTCCAACATTCAAGGGCTCAAAGCCCCCCCAAACCCCCCATGAAAATCGGGGGGGATACTGCATTTACCTGTGCCTGTTCTGTGGGAGGGAGCTTGCTCACGAACAGCTCAGTCGCGAGCAAGCTCCCTCCCACAGAGCCATGCGTGAATCACGAACCGCCCTTGTCACCTTTGTCATGGGACGGGTCGTAGACTTTGGTCAGGTCGCCGCCCAGACGGAACGTCTTGAACGGTTGCATCTCATGCTTGTGCTCGATCACATCCGGGCTGCAGCTGTAGAGCGAGCAGAACGGTTCGAGCCAGGCGAATTTCGGATCTTTTTTCAGCTCGCTCATGTCCTGCTTCGTGCCACCGCGGGAGGCGAAGTCGTCAGGATCCTTGACGCCGGCCAGTACCCGGTCGCCCAGGCGTTTGAGCGCGCCGTTGTTTTCGTTACGCAGGTCGACGCCATTGGCCAGGGAGAAGCTGGCGATCATTGCCAGTGGCGGCAGGGCGTAGTTGTGATACGCCAGGGCGCGCTGACGACGCTTGACTTCGTTGGGCAGGAAGCCGTCCTTGTCGACCTGATAGGCAGCGATCTTGTATTCCTTGACCGCCCAGTCGAACAGGTCGCGGCGGTTGGTGGCGACAGCGGTCGCCATCACCGACCATGCGGCCCAGTACGAGTGGTTGTTGATCTTTTCCATGGGCAGGTTGCTCCAGTCACTGACTACCTGGTCTGCCAGTTTGCTGAACCAGGCTTCGATGACTTGAGTCTGCTGCTGACGGTTGGCCAGCGGATGCGACTCGGAGAACTTCAGGCGCAGATAGGACGATGCCATGCTGCCCAGTGCCCATTTGCGCATGGACTTGCCGGTGTGGTTGAACTCGCGGGACTCGAGCGCATCGGCCTGAGCCCAGGTGGTGAGCATGTTCAACGCACAATCGAGTTGTTCCGGGCGGCCGTCACGCATGTACTGCATGACGACTTTGCTGATACCGCGCTCAAGTGTCGTGATGTCTTTGGTTGCATCGCGGAAGGCTTCTTCGGACTCTTCATTGAGCGTTGCCCGAGCCTTGTCGGAACCTTCGTACTTGCTGCGAAACACCAGTTTGTCGGTGTACGGTTTCGGCACGGCGTCACATGTGAAGTCGTGGCTGCCGGTTTTCATTTTCTCGATAGGTGCCGAGTAACCCTGTGGGGGAACCAGCGTGCTTGTGGCAGATGCACCCGATGCCCATGCCATCGATGACAGGATTGCCATCGACAGCAGGGTAGGGCGTATCAGTTTCGGAGTCTGCATAAGTCACCTCATAGTCCGGCTTGAGCGGTGTGTTGCGCAGTGCCTGGCAGATCATTGCGCTTGCATACTTTTGCTTCGACTTTCAGTGGTTCTGTTCCGGCTTCCGGGCCTTGAATTTCAAGAGCGAGCAATTGTTGGTTTGACCAGTCTTCGTCCTCTCGTAACTCAAAGGCGAAGCGTCCGTCGGTATCGGCGGTGTCCGGCTTCTCGATTTTCAGATCTTCATGGCGACCGTTCATGTACCAGAGCCTGGCCTGCAGAACTTTCACCGAGGTATCTTCGAACTGGATATCGATCTGGTTCTTGCTGTTGCGGATGTCCTTGATACCGTTCTTGCCGTTTACCAACACTTCGTTGGTGCCCGGCTTGAGTGTGGTGCTGGCACTCAATACCGCAGGCTTGCCTTCGCAACCGTTATCCAGCAGCGCCATCATCTGGCGGTAGATGGTTTCCTGGTCCAGGCGATACAGCGGCGAGAATTCCCAGATCAGGATCTTCGGTGGACGCTGCTGGAAGTCTTCACTGCCCAGGTACTGCAGCATTGCGCCTTCCAGACCGCCACCAGGGAATGCCACGTTCAGCACATCGGCCCCGATGTATTCCTGAAGGAAGCCACCGAAGTTGTAGTTCTTGCCGCTGTGACTGGTACCGACCAGGGTGATTTCCGGGTTGCCGGAATCACCGAACAGATCGCCGTCACCGGCCTCGCCCTTGGGCTCGGTGGTGAACTGATCCATGTACTGAATCGCGTAGCTGGTGCCGCACAATTGACCAGCCATGTTGTGCAGGGTTCCGGTCTTGCCCATGCGTCCGGACTTGTGACTCTCGAATTCACGCTTCGGAATGTCGGCATAGCCGGGGACTTTCTTCACGGTTTCGGCAACGATTTTCGCAGTGCGCTGAGCGCCGTAAGGTGTCCAGTGCTGGTCGCCGCGGAAGTAGAAATCATGGGCCTGTTGCTCGTTGGTCAACGGCGACAGGTCCGGCACCCAGTAGCCCATCTTGCTGAAGCGACCGAGCATGGCCTGATAGTTTTTCAGAGCCTTGTCGTAGTCGTATTTGTCGCGATCGGCAGGAAACAATTTGTTGCGATCTACCAGGCCACGAGTCGGCTGATAGACCATCACCAGCTCGACACCCTTTCTCTTGAAGGCATCGTGCAGTTCCTGCAGACGGCGATAGCCGGCGGGCGTTGTGTCGAACTCGGTACGCAGGTCTTCCTGGGTACGGAACAGCCAGTCGCCTTCGGCCTGAATCAGGGTGGTGAAGTTCTGCTGATAGCGCGTGGTGTAGTTTTTCGCGTCATGGGCAGCAGGGCACAGGCTGCAGCAAGGCTCGGCGGTGAAGGTCGGCGCTTGCGAGTCATCTGCGCGAGCCGCTCCAGCGGCGGCCATCAAGGCGGCGGTCAGGCTGGAGAGGCTCAATAGCTTGATCAGTTTGGCGTGCATAAAAATACCTTTCCTCATTCCCGCAGTTCGGTCTGGCTTTCAACGGGGTCGATCAACACGGCTTTCTGCTGACGTATCATCAGGTCGAGGATTTCGTCCTGACGCTCACCCAGAATGCCGTTGAGGCTGATGCCTACTTGCTTGGTCGGGGCGAGCATCGACACGCGATAAAGCTCTACGCTCAGGGGCGAGTCGATGGACAGCGGGCCGGAGCCGTTACTGGTCAGCTCGCCACCTACCAGGATCAGCGACACTTCGGCGTCGAAGGGGTCCAGAGCGATGTCGCGGTCGGTATTGGTCAGGTCCTTGATGTGGCCGTAGACGCCCATCAGACCGTTGGCCATGGCGACGTTTTCATAGAGCTTGATGTTCACGCTGTTACGCACGCGGATACCGTGGCGGCGGTTGGCGATGACGCGGTTGCCCCACAGCAGGTTGTTGCCGCTTTCGTACAGCGTGATGCCGTCGGTGTGGTTCTGGTAGATCTCGTTGTAGGCGACGATGTTGTTGACGCTGTTACGGTCCAGTACCACGCCGGAGAGTTTGTTGTTGTGGCTCTTGTTGCGGAAGATGAAGCTGTTGTCCACTTCCCGGGAAATGATGATCCCGTGCTTTTTACGGGTCCCGTAGACTTCGTTCTCGGCAATGATCAGATTGTGCGAGCGGTCATGGGGGTCAATGCCGTAGACGATGTTGTCTTTGTAGGTATTGCCCTTGATCACGAAGTCACGGGTTTCGTAGCAGTAGAAGCCGTACCACATGTCATAGAATTCCGAATCGACGATCCAGCCGGTCGGCTCGGGGCGATTGAGAATCTTCGCGGTGTTGGGTGTGTACTGCGAAATACTGATGCCGTAGGACTTGCTCTGGTCATAGCCCATGCTCGACATCTTGGTATTGGCGATCCAGGTTTCGGAGCCACCCCAGGTCAGCACGAAAGGCCGGAACTCGTCGGGCTTGCGATACAGTGCCAGACCGTTGCGCTGCTCACTCCAGGCGTCGACCCGGGTGTGAGTGATGAGCAACTTGCCTTCGCTGACCAGGAACGAGCCTTTTTCCTGGGACAGACGCAGTTCCTTCGTTCTCTTGTCGATTTCGAAGATGCCGGTTTCCTTGACCAGGATCGGCAGGCGCGCGATGTACACGCCTGGCGAGACTTCACTCAGAAACTGTTTCGGCACTTTTTTGGCCAGGTCCTGCAGGTTCACATAACCGTCGGAGATCATGATGGCTTGCGGGATGCCGCGCTGGCGGGCAACCCATTCGGCCATCTTGTTATCGCCGCCGATGAATTCCTTGAGGCCCGTTTCTTCCATCATGCGCGCCACGGTGACTTTGCCCGGCTTGCTGCGGTCGATCTTTTTCAGGGCCGCTTCAGCGGTATAACCGCTGATGTCCGGCAGCACAGGCTTGTCCATTGCCAGCGGCTCGATGGGCGCACTGCTGATGTTGTAGCTCTTGGCCTCCTTGAGTTCCTTTACGTTTGAAGCGGGGGCGACCGGCGCAGTATTGGCCAGCGCTGCAGTGCTGGCCATCAGCAGCGCACTGCTCAGCACTGCGCTTTCGAGCAGGGCGTGAGGCCAGGTGCGCTTGCGCACATTGCTTGCTTGACTGTTCATCTCATCGCACTCCTTTGGCGGTTCGCATCAGAAGCGCCAGATGACGTCGACAATTGCGCGGTGCATGTAGTCATCCACGCCATTGTGGTAAGCGTCGCCGGGCTTGAAGACACCTGCACGCAAGCGCACCAGTGCCGAAGGTTCATCGATCGACTGGCTTACTGCGGCAGGCAGCAGGCCCTGTTTGAAATACTTGGTGACGACCAGATCCATTTCCTGACCCAGGTCCTTGCGGCCGTCTTCCAGCGGCAGGGAGCTGAAGGTGTTGGTCGGTACGCCGTTGGCATCGGTGATTTCCCGGTTAGGGTTGATGCCCGCGCCGCCGATACCCGAGTTACCGTCCACGCGACGGAACTTGTGGTAGATCAGGGACGCGTCGTATTCGTCGTTCATGCGCCACGAAGCGAACAGAGTTCCGGTTTCCACGTTGGCCATTTCGCCCTGGAAGGCTTCACCGAAGCGATGAATGCGCGAGCGTGTGCCGGTCCAGTTGGAGCGGTTACTTTCCAGGCCGTTCTGGACGTAGTCCTTGCTGGCGCGCGCATAGGCGGCACCGACTTGCCATTGTGGATCGAGACGGAACCGGATACCCAGATCGGTGGCCCAGCCGTTGACGTCGCGGCTGGTTTTCTGGCCAGCCAGGTACTGATCGGTGGCAGGGTTGTAGATGGCGCCGATTTCGTCGCGATTGCCGGTCATGCCGGTCAGGCTGCCCCAGTAGTTGACGGCATTGGTGTTGCGATGGTTGTAGGCATCGCTGTCAGCCGTCAGACCCAGCCAGGTCAGGTCGCCGTTGGAGGTCTTGTCCAGATCGTCCAGGACTTCGTTCTGGTTCTTGAGCTTGCCGTCATCCTGGCTGTGGTGGGCACGAATACCTACCCATTGGCCTGGGGTCCACTGATAGCTGGCCGAGCCGAACAGGTGCAGGCGGTCTTCATCGTCCGGAGCCAGTTCGGTCAGGTCGGTGCGGTATTCGCTGAAGCGTTGTGCAGCGCCCAGTTCGGCACGCAGCAAGGTGGTGTCGAAGGTCCAGTTGATGGCTTCGATGTTGGTGTCGTGCCACTGACCGTCATCGTTGCGCAGACGCTGGCGACCTACCTTGAGGATTTCGCCCGGGTAGGGCGTGAAGCCGCTGTAGCCGATCCAGAATTCACGCAGGGCTGCGTAGCTCTTGTCGACTTCGCGCTCGCTGGAGTTGCCGCGCGAGCGCTGGGTGCCGGTTTCGCCATTGTTGGTCGTGGTGGTCTGTTCCAGCGGGTCGGTCTGGATGGTATCGGTGGCGGTGACCACCTGGCCCATGGCGTAAGCGCTCCAGTTGCCGCTCTGGCCGTAGACCCATGGACGCAGGTCCAGGCCCAGGCCCTGGACGTCACCGCCCGAGCGGGTGCCCAGGTCACGGTCGTCTTCGGACTGTGCGCTGATCTTTACTTCAATACCGAAATTCTGTTCTTCAGTCAGCGCAGCCAGAGTCGGGCAGGCCCACAGCAGAGTAAAACCTAGGCCCATGCCGGCGGCCATCAGGGGATTCAACTTCATAGCGCTTCCTCACCGTCTTTTTCTTCTGTCAGGGTCTGAACCAGTACGTTCTGTCTGGCTGTGACGCCCCGGACCTTTTGTTCGCGTTGCAGCAGCCCTTGGGCGGCGGCGCGTTTTTCAGGCGGTAGTTGAGCATCGAGTACCTGGGCAAGCTCGGTGGCTTGCGGTGTGCCTTGAGCCAGTGCCAACTGGCCGAAGACCCATGCGTTGACCGGATCGGGCTTGGTGCCCTTGCCTTGGGAGAACAGTTGAGCGATGGCGAAATCGGCGCTGTTCTGGCCGCCACGGGCGGCGATCAACAATTCGTCCAGAGCTTTCTGTGAATAGACTTCGCCCAGATAGCCACGACGGTAGATCTGACCCAGGTAGTAGTGGGCGGAGATTTCGGTCGCTGCGGCTTTCTGCAGATGCTCTTCGGCCTTCTTCGCGTCGGCCGGCACCCATTTGCCTTCGTAGTAGAGACGGCCCAGCAGCAGTTCGGCGCGGGGTTGGTCCGCAGCACGACCGTTGTCCAGGTACTCCATCATCTTGTCCACGTCACCCAGTTCAGGGAAGTCGTACAGCAGTTTGGCCAGGGTGACCCAGGAAACCGGGTAGCCGGGGGCGATATCTTCCAGCAGTTGCTGGGCGGTCTTCTCGTCCGGAGTACCGATCTGGCTGTCACCCAGCACACGGGCTACGCCGTCCACTCGCTGGGCACTGACGCGCCCCGAGGCATGGGCGCTCTTGAGTTGTTCGATCAGTGCTGCCTGCTGCTCGGTCTGGCCGCGTTTCTGATACACGGTGGCCAGTTCGACGTAGCAGATGTCGGTGCTGTTGAGTGCCTGCTTGCAGATGCTTTCGACTTCATCCAGATGCTGGTCGTAAGTGCCCTGGGTGCGATACAGCAGCACCTGGGCCAGACCGGCTTCCGGATAACCCGTGGCACGCCACTGGTTGATCTTCTGCTGGGCATTCACGTTCGGAAAGTCTTGCGGGTATTGCAGGTAGAGCATGGCCAGCGGCAGCAGGGTGCCGGACTCGCCATTGGCGAATGCCTTGGTGAGCAAGGCTTCCGCTTCGTGGTGCTCGGCCACTGTGGCATCGGGCTTGACGGCCAGCAGACGCCCCAGACGCGATTGAGCCCGAGGTGACGTTTCGGCGGCGGCACGATAGGTGGCTTCTGCCTCTTTGAGCTGGGCAGGGTCCCCGGTACTGACCTGGATGTCGGCCAGGCCGACTTGTGCATCGCTGTAGCCCAGGTCCGCCAGTTGCCGATAGTTCTGCTGCGCCAGTGCGGTGTCGCCGTTTTTAAGGGCTTCATTGGCAAGGCGTTGATCGGGCAGGCCGGCACAGCCGCTCAGGCCGAGCGCGACGGCGAGGCTCAATAGCGTGGGGGTCGACAGGCGTCGTAGTGGGCCATTCATGATTACAGACCCGCAGCCATGGCTTTATCGATCAGCCAGTTCACGGACGGGCCACGGTCGCTGACGACTTCGACAGGACGGCCGGCCAGCGAGCTGCTCAGGCTTTCGTCAGGCTGGATCTGTACACGAATGTCGGTGGACAGGTCGGTATTGCTCAGGTTGCTGCTGCTGATGATCTTGCCGGTACGTACTTGATCTTCGCCGGCGATCTGGAAGCTCACAGGAGTGCCTGGCTTGACGTCGTTGAACTGGCGATAGGTGAAACGGGCTTCAACCAGAGCAGGCGCGTTGCGTGGCGCCAGCTGGAAGATCACCTGGCCTTTGGAGGCGAACTGACCGTCGGCCACCAGTTGGCGGACGACAACGCAATCGCAAGGGCTGGTCATGGTGCCGCTCAATTGCTTGCCGTACAGCTCTTCGATCTTGGCTGGCTGCAGGTCTTCACCGGTCAGGCCGCCCTTGAGCATTTCCAGCATGCTGGTGTTGAAGGTGGCCAGCGGTGCGCCTTTGGCAGCTTCGCCGTTGGTCTGCACCAGGCTCTGTACGGTGCCTTCGCGAGGCATGGTCACTTCCATGCTCGGCACCGATACCAGGCCGGCCGAAGCGTGGCTGACGAAGTACAGGCCGTACACGGTCTTGAAGATGAAGCCGAAAGCTGCCAGACCGACGATGAAGATACCCAGGCTGAAGGTCACTGCACGCAGACGACCCAGGGCGCTCATGCCTGTGGTTTCTTTCTTGTTCTTGCGAGCCTTGGTGAAGTTGTCGCGCTGCAGGGTAGCCAGTACTTCACCCAGGCTGACGATGTCGCCGCTCAGGTGAGAGGTGATGATGTGGCGCAGGGTGGCGATGTCTTGTGCTTCAAGGTTCTGGAACTGGCAGCCGATACGCCCGCTGGAGCTGATGGAGCGCACTTGCATCTCGACGTCCATGGCCAGGCCAAGGTTGTCGATGAGGAACTGCAGGCGACCCTTGATGACTTCGCCTTCGGTCAGTTTGATCTGGCTGGGAGCAACGAAACTGAGGCCACCGGCCGACAGGTCTTCGACCCGTACCAGAGGGGCATTCTGCTCACCGGTGAGCAGGCGCAGTTTGGCTGGAATCTTGACCCGGGCGTGTTGGCGCTGGGCTTCGGATTCATGTACGACGTTCGCATTCACGGCTGTATTCATGGCTATTTTTCCTACTTGAGCAATTGATTCATTGGCCCGGTCACACCATCGTCAGCAGTACTGCGACGAAGATGGTGCCAGCTGAAAAAGTCATGGTTCGGGACGACCAGGTGTTGAACCAGCCCTGAAAGCTGGCCATGTCGCGGCTTAGTTTCGTGTCCTGGCGAGTCCAGGACTGTCGATCCAGGCGGAAGAAAACGTAGATTTTCATCAGGGCGCCGACGATCTGGTTGTAATAGAGAATGATGGGGTAGGCAGGCCCTATCCTGTGTCCCGAGCAGGACAGCAGCAGTGTCAGGATCAGGCGGGTCATGCCGATCCACAGCAGGTACATCAGGATGAATGCGCCGCCATATTTGAAGCTGGCAATGATGGCGACGGTCAGGCCCAGAATGGATGTCCACATCGACACACGCTGGTCGAACAACACGATGCTGGTGAACAGACCCAGACGACGAATGCCCAGACCCAATGCACGTGAGTTCTGACGCAGGTTGTTGCCGTACCAGCGGTACATCAACTTGCGACTGGCCTTGAGGAAGCTTTTTTCAGGAGGGTGTTCAACGGTGTTGATGGCGGCATCGGGTACGTAGAACGTGTCGTAACCCAGACGCATCAGGCTGAACCAGCTCGACTTGTCATCGCCGGTCAGGAACTTGAAGGTCCCCAGACGCCAGTGATTGAGCGAGTCGCTTTCCACGTCGGCAATGAACTCCGGGTCGGTGACCACGGTGGCGCGGAATACCGACATGCGGCCTGTCATGGTCAGGACGCGCTTGGACAGGGCCATGGAGCACATGTTGATGTGACGCTGGGCGAAACGCAGCTTGTGCCATTCGCTCATGATGTAACCGCCACGAACTTCACAGAACTCGTTGGTGGTCAGGCCGCCGACGTTATCGAACAAGTGGAACCATGGAACGGTCTTTTTGACCACTCCTTCATTGAGCACGGTGTCGCCGTCGATCACGGCTACCACTGCACGCTCATCGGGCAGGTGACGCGAGATGGCGCGGAAGCCATAAGCCAGGCCGTCGCGCTTGCCGGTACCGGGGATGCGCACGAAGTCCAGCTTCACACGCTCGGGCGGGTTCATCTTGGCCCAGAGGCTCTTGACCAACAGTTCATCGGACATTTCCACCAGCGAGCAAACGATCGTGGTCGGCAGACCGCAGTTGATTGCTTCGCGAATGACCGAGCTGTACACCTGGGCTGTGGTCAGGGCTTCGATACGGAAGCTGGTGACCATCAGAAACACATGGGATGGATCTGCAGCCTTGCCCAGCTTTTTCAGCTTGCGGCGCAAGTGTGGATAGACCACATACAGAAACAGCATCCCGCGCACGAAATGCGTGATGCCCATGGAGTAGCGCCAGATACCCACGGCACCAATCAGGAAAATAAAATTCCTCGATTGTGAGTCGAAGATACTTGTGGGCAATGCAGTTGCGATGCCCATTAATAAACTCAGGTAAAACAGCCAGCCGGCGGCCTCTAGTAGGCCGTGCTTTAGCCTGTCCATATCCATGATCTGTATCCCAAAGTCAGTTGCAAGCACCAAGCCCCAGGCTGCAAGCGGTAACGCTTGAGCTTGTGGCTTGGTGCTTGGCGCTTGCGGCTGATTTACCAGCAGATACCTTCAGCGCGACCATCTTCGCTGGTCGGTTTGGACATGAAGCCCACCAGGTCTACAACGTGCTTGCCCTTTGGAGTCTGGTCGGCCAGGGCGCGGAAGCGCTCGTCGCCGTTACCCAGGATGATCACGTCGGAGTTGTTGATGACCTCATCGAAGTCCGAGTTGAGCAGGGACGATACGTGAGGGATCTTCGACTCGATGTAATCCTTGTTGGCGCCGTGTACGCGAGCGTATTCGACGTTGCTGTCGTAGATGCTCAGGTCGAAACCTTTACCGATCAGCATTTCGGCCAGTTCGACCAGCGGGCTTTCGCGCAGGTCGTCGGTGCCGGCCTTGAAGCTCAGACCCAGCAGGGCGACTTTGCGGGTGTCGTGGCTGGCCACGATGTCGAAAGCGTTCTGTACCTGGGAGACGTTGCTGCGCATCAGGGAGTTGAGCAGCGGTGCTTCCACGTCCAGGCTGCCTGCACGGTAGGTCAGGGCGCGAACGTCTTTTGGCAGGCAGGAACCGCCGAAGGCGAAGCCTGGGCGCATGTAGTACTGGGACAGGTTCAGTTGCTTGTCCTGGCAGACCACTTCCATCACTTCACGACCGTCGACGCCGACCGCCTTGGCGATGTTGCCGATTTCGTTGGCGAAAGTGACCTTGGTGGCGTGCCACACGTTGCAGGTGTACTTGATCATTTCGGCAACGGCGATGTCCTTGCGGATAACCGGTGCGTCGAGCTCTTCGTACAGGGATTGCAGAACGTCACCGGAGGCCTTGTCGAACTCGCCGATAACGGTCATTGGTGGGTGATCGTAGTCTTTGATCGCGGTACTTTCGCGCAGGAACTCAGGGTTCACTGCAACGCCGAAGTCGACGCCGGCTTTCTTGCCGGAGCAGTCTTCCAGAATCGGGATCACAACGTTGGCGACGGTGCCCGGCAGTACGGTACTGCGGACCACGATGGTGTGGCGGGAAGTCTTGTCACGCAGGACATAACCGATCTCGCGGCATACCGACTCGATGTAGTCGAGTTCCAGGTCGCCGTTCTTCTTGCTTGGCGTGCCTACGCAGATCATCGACAGGTCGGTGGCGCGGATGGCTTCGGAGAAGTCCGTGGTGCCGCGCAGTTTGCCGTTGCGAATGCCCTGTGCCAGGAGTTCTTCCAGGCCCGGCTCAACGATAGGCGACTTGCCGTTGTTGATAAGGTCGATCTTGGTGTTGGAAATATCCACACCAACAACATCATGACCACGTGCAGAAAGGCAACCGGCACATACTGCACCGACATAACCCAAACCAAAGATGCTGATACGCATCGTACTCTCCTCGATTTTCACGCCATAAAGTTGGCTGGATAATAATTTTGGCCAGCAGATGTCACACGCGAGTCAGTACGACCTCTAAAGGCCGCTGAACTAACGCAGGCATATTTAATTAATGAGTGCCCAACAAAGGTGGCAAACTCAATGACACTAAGTGCAAGTGGCAGGTCCCTCTCTCCTTGTGGGAGCGGGCCGTGCTCTCTTGGTTGTGGCAAACCACTCCTTGTATAGCGATCCTCGGCAGGTCGATCTGCAAGCCTTGGCTTTGACGATCTGGAGCCCTGCTCTATACACCGCTGATCACGGTGTTCGCTTGTCTACCTGATTCAATTAGTGATGTGAGTTTAAGTTCAGAGTCTTAAGTAGTGATTCCGCAGAATTACACTCGATCTCTGGCAACTTCCTTTTGCTCTCGCTGCGCTGTAAGTGATCTCTTACAGGGTTGTCGAGAATTGTTACGGGATGTAGGAGCATATGGGTTCGCGATTAGTTCCGGGCCGCTCGTCCTGTTTTTGAGAAAAATTCCGATCTGCTTTTGGCAGCTCATACTTTCAAAATGATGGCATTTTTGTTGGAGGCCTTATCAATAAAGGGGTTCCCGAGAGGAGATATTTTTTTGCCATTACGGCAGGAAGGCGCTGTGCCACTGCTCAAAAAAGTTGTCTTTTTTTCGAGAAAGTTCGTTTGGAAAATGAACGCCGCATCAGGTGATGTTTATCCGGCGTCATAAAAATGGCGAAGAGTGTTTGAAATAGCGATGTCAATGTGCGTAGCGCCAGTCGCGCTACGCAACATTGACGCCATCACTGCTCTGGGGTGTCTCGCAGGAACACCAGTTTGTCCGGTGTCGATTGTTCGGCGCTGTAACGGTAACCCTGCACATCGAATTCCTTCAGCGCTTCAGGAGTGTTGATCCGCTCGGTAATCACGAAACGGCTCATCATCCCCCGGGCTTTCTTGGCGTAGAAGCTGATGATCTTGTACTGGCCGTTTTTCAGATCCTTGAACTCGGTATCGATGATGCGGGCTTTCAATGACGAACGTTTGACCGCAGAGAAATATTCCGTGGAAGCCAGGTTCAGCAGCAGGTCATCGCCCTGGTCGGCCAGGGCCTGATTCAGCCATTCGCTGATGCGCGTGCCCCAGAAGGCGTAGAGGTCCTTGCCACGGGCATTGGCCAGCTTCGTGCCCATTTCCAGGCGATAGGGTTGCATCAGGTCCAGAGGGCGCAGCAATCCATAAAGGCCGGATAGCATGCGCAGGTGATCCTGGGCGTAGGAAAGCTGGGCGTCGGTCAGTGTTTCCGCCTGCAGGCCGGTATATACATCGCCCTTGAAGGCCAGCAGCGCCTGTTTGGCGTTATCGGGTGTGAAGGCTGGAGTCCAGCTGCCGAAGCGCGCTGCGTTCAACCCCGCGAGCTTGTCGGACAGATGCATCAGTTCGCCGATCTGCGCGGGCGTCAGTTCGCGAAGCTGGGTGATCAACTCCTGGGAGTGATCCAGATATTGCGGCTGGGTGTAGCGCTCAGTGGTCGGTGGGGTTTCGTAGTCGAGGGTTTTTGCTGGGGAAATCACCATCAGCATGAAGTCGTCTCCTTTGATCGTCGGCCGATTCTAGGGGGTGATGGCGGATGACTCCAGCTATGGTGGCGATAGAAACGTTGACGGGCTGTGGCTTTGTAACGGGCCGGACATAAGACACTGCCCCGGATCGGCTATAGTGCGGCGCGGGTGATGGCGTTGATATTGGATCGAGAGGGCATTGGTTTTGCGTATCGTTTTAGCAGTTTGCGCGTGTCTGTTCTGGTTTGAAGCTCAGGCGGCGGTGCCTGAAGTCGCCACCATCGATCGCAGCGTCTGGCCTGAGAGCCTGGAGACGCCGGCCTTGTTCGATGTCGCCTCCCGTGCCGAGATCCTGGCTTTCGCCCATGCCCTGGCTGTCAGCGAAACGCTGGGCGAAGAAGGGCTCAAGCAGCGCCTGGGGCTGCGCTACATCAACGTGCCGTCATTGAATGTGGTGCGCCACCGTCTGTGGCTGCGTCTGCTGGAGAACTATCAGGCGGCGCAGAAGAGCTGTGAGGAAGATGCGAACTTCTGTGTGCTGGTCGAGGACATGGAGCAATTGCGTCAGCGCGCCGAGGAGTATCAGGTTTCACCCGATTCCTTCTATGCCGCCTGGGCCAGACCCAGTTCGGTTTTCCACGAGCGCTACCTGAACGAATTGCTGTACATGGCCGCTCTGTTTCCGCAGACCAGCAGTGAAATCGAGCGCTACAACTCCGATGAAATGAGCGGCGATGAAATGCCTGATCGCACCTTCATGCTCAATTTCGACAGCGGGCCAAGCCCGGCAGATGGCAATACTGACTGGCTGGCCGATTTCATGCGGCAGCAGAAAATGACGGCGACTTTCTTCGTGCTGGGGAAAAACCTGCAGGCGCGCCTGGAAGGCAGCTCGGCCGCCAGTCTGCAGGCACTCTACAGGCAGCAGTGCGTAGGGGTTCAAGGCTGGGAGTATCGTTCCCACAGCAACTGGGTCGACTGGCAGGATTCCGTGCAGCGCAGTGCCGCTCTGGTCCAGCAGGTTCTCCCGGACAACTTCGTACCGCTGTTCCGACCGCCTTACGGTCATCGTCGCGCCGACAGTGGCGAATACTTCCGCTCGCAGCACTTGCGGGTTTCGCTGTGGAATATCGATTCCCAGGACGTCATGGGACGTCTCTCGGCCCAGCAGGTGGGGGATCGGGTGCTGACCCTCATGCTGCTCTGGCGGCGGGGTACGGTGGTGTTTCATGACATGGGCAACAAGGCGCAGTCGGCGCTGCCTTTGCTGCTGGCCAATACCGCACAGAGCGAGCTGGTCTGGGATGACTGCCGGAATTTCTCCGATACCCAGGAGGAATAAGGGTTTGAGGGGATTCCGGGGAGAGGGAAGGCCGGTTTTTTCGGCCAATCCGGGTCGAGATGACTTCCGACTGTAAACGTGCTGGAGGCCCCCGCCAAGCGCTATTCGTCATACTGTGAAATAAACTTCAAAAAACTGTCAAAGAGCTTTTTTCTGTCATCGGTTTTGCTGTATTACGACAACAGACCGCCGAAACCTGCAACACAGGTGGCGTCCTCAACGACCCCATCTTGAGCAACATTCTTCCCTGTCTCAAGGGAAGGAACCGGCGGCCTTTTCGTGGCGCAGCTTTGTAGTGGTTCTGCGCCGCCTGGCTTCTATAAAGGTGAGCGAGTATGGATGATCACGGACGCAACCCTTCCACTAACCAGCCTATCCTTTACGTGCTCGATACCAACGTATTGATCCATGATCCAAATGCACTGCTGAACTTCGAAGAACACCGCGTTGCCATTCCGATGACGGTTCTGGAGGAACTGGACAAGCTCAAGGACGGCAAGCATTCGGTCGCCGCCGAGTGCCGGCAGGCCATCCGCCTGATCGACAAGACCCTGGGTGAAGCCTCACCGGAAGAGGTCGAAAAGGGCGTGCCCATCGACCGTGGTACGGGCGTATTCAAAGGCTTCCTGTCCATCCTGATGAGCAAGCGTGAGGAGCCCAACAGCCTTCTTCCCGAACATTTGAACGACAACATCATCATCAACCAGTTGGTCGACCTGCATGCCCGCGACAAGGACTTGCGTCTGGTGCTGGTGACCAAGGACATCAACATGCGCCTCAAGGCGCGGGCCTGTGGCATTGCCGCCGAGGACTACAGCACCGACCAGTTGGTCGATGACGTCTCGCTGCTGTCGCGTGGTTATCACGATATCCCGGGTTCGTTCTGGGATCGGGTCAGCAAGGTCGAAACCCGTCAGGATCATGGCCGCACCTGGCATCGCGTGCAATTGAGCGAGAGCCTGCCTGCGGTTCACATGAACGAGTTCATCATCGACGAGCAGGGCTTTGTCGGTTGGGTCAAAGGCGTGCGCAGCGACGAACTGCTGATTCTCGACATGCACCAGGAACCCTTGCTGCATCAGGAAGCCTGGGGGCTGAAACCCCGTGACATCTATCAAGGGCTGGCACTGTTCGCATTGCTTGACCCGGATATCCATCTGGTCAACCTGTCCGGCGCTGCCGGTTCCGGCAAGACCATCCTGGCGCTGGCCGCTGCCATCGAGCAGACCATGGTCAGCAAGCGCTATCGTCGCATCATCGCCACCCGCAGCGTGCAAGGCCTGGATCAGGAAATAGGCTTCCTGCCCGGCACCGAGGCGGAAAAAATGGAGCCGTGGCTGGGGGCAATCACCGACAACCTCGAAGCTTTGCACATGGATGACGAAAACACCCATGGCAGCGTCGACTACATCCTCAGCAAAGTGCCGTTGCAGTTCAAATCCCTCAACTACATCCGGGGCCGCAGCTTCCAGCAAAGCCTGATCCTGATCGACGAGTGCCAGAACCTGACGCCGCACCAGATGAAAACCATCATCACCCGTGCCGGTGCCGGTTCGAAAGTGGTCTGCCTGGGTAACCTGGCGCAGATCGACACCCCTTACCTGTCAGCCACCAGCTCGGGGCTGACCTATCTGACGGAGCGCTTCAAGGACTTCCCCAACGGCGTGCACATCACCCTGCAAGGGGTTCCACGCTCGATACTGGCCGAGTATGCGGAGAGTCATTTGTAGGTAGTGAGCGACAAGCGGCAAGCTATAAGCTGCAAGAGAGGCTGGAACGTGCTTCGCTTGTAGCTTGTAGCTTGTGCCCATGGCTATCTACAATCGCCTCTCCTGTTCCGGAGTAAGGCTGTGCTGACTCATCTCGATTCCCAAGGTCGCGCCAATATGGTCGACGTCACCGATAAAGCCGTGACGTCCCGTGAGGCTGTGGCCCAGGCGCTTGTACGCATGTTGCCCGAAACCCTGCAAATGATTGTCAGCGGTGGTCATCCCAAGGGGGATGTGTTTGCCGTTGCGCGTATTGCCGGTATTCAGGCGGCCAAGAAAACCAGTGACCTGATCCCTCTCTGTCATCCGCTGATGCTCACCAGCGTCAAGGTCGAGCTCAGTGCCGAGGGTGACGATGCCGTGCTGATCGTGGCGCGCTGCAAGCTGGCCGGGCAGACGGGCGTTGAAATGGAAGCCCTGACCGCCGCCAGTGTTGCCGCGTTGACCATCTATGACATGTGCAAGGCGGTTGATCGTGGCATGACCATCGAGTCGGTACGTTTGCTGGAGAAGCTCGGCGGCAAGAGTGGTCATTTCGTTGCAGCGGAGCCGGGAGCTGCGCAATGAGTATTCAGGTTCAGTATTTCGCCCGCTATCGTGAAGCCCTGGGGCTGGACGGCGAGCGTGTCGACGGTGTTTTCGCCACGCTGGACGAGCTGCGCCTGCATCTGGTGCAGCGGGGCGAGGTCTGGCAGGTGTTGGCCGAGCAGAACCTGATGTGCGCCCGCAATCAGGAGCTGTGCCAGCTGGATGAGCCGCTGGCGGATGGCGATGAAGTGGCATTCTTTCCGACCGTGACCGGAGGCTGAGCATGGCGATTCGCGTGCAAGCGGCGGCGTTCGATCCGGGGGCCGAGGTCAATGCACTGCATGCCGCCAATGTCGGCATCGGTGCGGTGGTGAGCTTTGTGGGGTATGTGCGCGACTTCAACGAAGGGCGTGAAGTCTCGGGCATGTTTCTGGAGCATTATCCGGGCATGACCGAAAAGGCCCTGGCAAAGATCGTTGCAGAAGCCGAACAGCGCTGGCCATTGCTCAGGCTTGAAGTGCTGCATCGGGTTGGTGCCCTGGAGCCGGGCGAGCCCATCGTGTTTGTCGGCGTTGCCAGTGCCCATCGTCAGGCCGCGTTCGAGGCCTGCGATTTCGTCATGGACTACCTCAAGACTCGCGCCCCGTTCTGGAAGCGCGAAAACACCGCCGAAGGCCCGCGCTGGGTCGAAGGACGGCACAGTGATCAGGCAGCGGCGGATCGCTGGAAATAAGTGGGGGTGTTTGCGGATAAATCCGCTCCTGCACAAGCCGCAGGAGCGAACTCATTCGCGAAGAAGGGTCAGGCCTTGTTGCGTACCACAGCCCGCAACAACTCAGTCGGCGGCATTTCACAACTGATCTTGCGACCCAGTTTCTCTTCGATGGCCGGGAGCTGGTAAGAGTCGTCTTCCCCGGCAAAGCTGATCGAGACGCCATCGGCACCCGCACGGCCTGTACGCCCGATACGGTGCACGTAATCGTCCGGCACTTCCGGCAGGGTGAAGTTGATCACGTGGCTGATGCCGTCGATATGAATGCCGCGGCCTGCGACGTCTGTCGCCACCAGGACGCGGATCTTGCCTTCGCGGAAGCCTTCCAGCGTCTTGATCCGTTTGTGCTGAGGGACATCGCCTGACAGTTGCGCGGCGTTTACGCCGTCACGTACCAGACGCTCTTCGATACGGCGCACTTCGTCCTTGCGGTTGGCAAAGACCATTACCCGTTCCCAGCCATTGTCGTTGATCAGGTTGTACAGCAGTTTGTACTTGTCGGCCGAAGCCACCGCGTAGATATGCTGCTCGACATTGCTGTTGGCGACGTTCTCGGCTTCGATCTCGACGATGGCCGGGTCGGTGGTCCATTGCTTGGCGAGATTCATCACGTCATCGGTGAAGGTCGCGGAGAACAGCAGTGTCTGACGCTCGCCCTTGTGCGGGGTCTGGCGAATGATCTGGCGGACCTGCGGGATGAAGCCCATGTCCAGCATGCGGTCGGCTTCGTCGAGGACCATCACTTCGACCATATCCAGATGCACTTCACCGCGCTGGTTGAAGTCCAGCAGGCGTCCCGGTGTCGCGACCAGAATGTCGCAATGGCGCGCTTCGAGCTGCTTGAGCTGCTTGTCGAACTCCATGCCACCCACGAAGGTCATGACGTTGAGGTTGGTGTACTTGGTCAGCGCCGCGGCGTCCTTGGCGATCTGCACCACCAGTTCGCGGGTCGGGGCGATGATCAGGGCACGGGGCTCGCCCATGTAACGCTCTTTGGGCGGTGGTGTCTGGATCAGTTGCGTGATGATCGAGATCAGGAACGCGGCGGTCTTGCCGGTACCGGTCTGGGCACGACCGATGGCGTCCCTGCCCTTGAGGGTGTAACCCAGTACGCCCGCCTGGATCGGCGTGCAGTACGGGAAACCCAGGTCATGGATCGCATGCATCAGTTCGGGAGCCAGGTCGAAGTCATGGAAGCGGGTCTTGCCTTCCTGGGGTTCTACGACGAAATCTTCGAGTTTCCAGGCGACGACCGGCGGCTTGGGCGCGCGCTCCCGGCGTGGACGTTCGGCCTTGGGCTTGGCGTTTCGGGTCTGCGCGGGAGCCGCGGGCTCCTTTGCCGGAGCTGGAGCCTGAGCGGCGCGATTCTGTGATTCGCTTTCAGTGCGAGTCGGGGAAACAGGGCTTGATGCTGCATGGTTGGGCGCGAGCTGCTCAGCCTCGCTTTTACCGAACATCTTTTTAAGTGCTTTGAGCACGGTCATCTCGTCAATTGATTAAGGAATGTACGCCGAGCAGTGTAATGCAAGAATCGGGCGCGGCGTAGTGTCATCCTCGGTTCGCTACAAAGGTCTCCGATCAGGCCTGTTCAAAGCGCTTTGAAGAAGACGTTACCGAAGCTTCTCGGCAAGCCAGATCTGGATGTCGGAAATTTCCTGGGGTAACACTTGATGGCCCATTGGGTACTCTTTCCATTGAGCGGTTACACCCAGAGTCTTGAGGTACTCATAAGCGGCGCGTCCCATGGCATTGTGGACCACTTCGTCATGGAAACCATGCAGACACAAGGCCGGGATGCGTTGCTGACTGGCTGACAATGTCATCTGGTCATTGAAGGTCGGTGCGTAAGTGGACAACGCCAGCACGCCGCCCAGCGGCCCCTGCCAACGCTTGTAGGCCGTGTGCAGCACCACGGCGCCGCCCTGGGAGAAGCCGGCCAGGAAGATTCTTGCGGGGTCGATGCCGCTGTCGCGCTGCTGTTCGATCAGGTTCAGAACCTGTTGGGCCGAGGCTTCCATCTCATCGTGATCGATGGAGCGGGCTTCGGAGGTCATGCTCTTGATGTCATACCAGCTCGGCATTTCATAACCACCGTTGACGGTGACAGCACGTTTCGGCGCCTGAGGCAGGATGAAGCGCGTGGTGGTCAGTGTTTCCTGCAGGGCCTCGGCGACGGGCAGGAAGTCATAGCGGTCGGCTCCAAGGCCGTGCAGCCAGATGACGCAGGCATCGGGTTCGGCGGTGGGTTGCAGGATCAAGGACTCGCTCATGAGTGCTCCAATAGTGTGCGTTGGTTATTTTTCTGCGCATTAATTAGGTGCGCATGCAGTTTAAAAGTGAAAGAAGATGTCGCAAGGTTACAAGTTTTCGACTTGACCTGTCGCTAATTCGACATCGCCAGCATGATGGTACGGCCTTTGCTATGGAACGTGTGGAGTCAAAGCGCTCACATCGATCGGTAACACTATTAGGCTACTACTTGTGACGATCGAAGGCAGCACGGGAGTCCATGCGTCAGGACTCTTGCCATGATTGATCCTGTACCGCTCTGGTCCGGGAAAAATACGGGGCTTTGGTACAAGGGCTATAAATGAATGGTGAATGTGAGTGATGAGGTGGCCTCGTACTCGATTCGCGATTCAGGTCCAGCGTCGCATGACCCAAAAAAAAGCCAGCACGGGTCATTAATGCCTCACAAGGGTGCGGCGTGACTGAAGACCCACACAATAAAGAGCACACTGGAGGTTTGAATGAAGATGTTGAAATCCACACTGGCGGTCGTTACAGCTGTAGCAGCACTCGGCGTGACCGGTGCAGCTAACGCCGGTGCCACACTTGACGCTGTCCAGAAGAAAGGTTTTGTTCAGTGCGGCGTCAGCGATGGCCTGCCAGGGTTCTCCGTTCCAGATGCTACAGGCAAGATTACCGGTATCGACGCAGACGTGTGCCGTGCCGTAGCTGCTGCCGTTTTCGGTGACGCGACCAAGGTAAAATTCAGCCAGTTGAACGCCAAAGAGCGTTTCACCGCGCTGCAATCGGGTGAAATCGACATTCTGTCGCGTAACACCACCTGGACCAGCTCCCGTGACTCGGGCATGGGTCTGGTCTTCACCGGCGTGACTTACTACGACGGTATCGGCTTCCTGGTAAACAACAAGCTGGGCGTCAAGAGCGCCAAGGAACTGGACGGTGCAACCGTTTGTATCCAGGCTGGTACCACCACCGAGCTGAACGTCTCCGACTACTTCCGCTCCAACGGCCTGAAATACACTCCGATCACTTTCGACACCTCCGACGAAAGCGCCAAGTCGCTGGAAGGCGGCCGTTGCGACGTACTGACCTCCGACCAGTCGCAGCTCTACGCACAGCGCAGCAAGCTGGCCAAGCCTGACGACTACATCGTTCTGCCAGAAGTCATCTCCAAGGAGCCTCTGGGCCCGGTCGTGCGTAAAGGCGACGAAGAGTGGTTCTCCATCGTTCGCTGGACCCTGTTCGCTCAGCTGAACGCTGAAGAAGCAGGCATCACTTCCAAGAACGTCGAAGCTGAAGCCAAGGCCACCAAGAACCCTGACGTTGCCCGTATGCTCGGTGCTGACGGTGAGTACGGCAAAGACCTGAAGCTGCGCAAGGACTGGGTTGTTCAGATCGTCAAGCAGGTAGGTAACTACGGCGAGATGTTCGAGCGCAACCTGGGCGAGTCGACCCCGCTGCAAATCAAGCGTGGCCAGAATGCTCTGTGGAACAAAGGTGGCATTCAGTACGCTCCACCAATTCGCTGATTGACCCGGCGCCCGGCAGGCTTTCAAGCCTGTCGGGCGTTGTTCTGTTCGATTTTTCCTGGGGCATTTCATGGAAAAGCAAATCGTCGCACCAAAGCAAAAGCTCTCTTTGAGCGACCCAAAAGTGCGCGCGTGGTTATTTCAGATCATCACCGTAGTGGCGGTGGTCTCGTTGGGCTGGTTCATGTTCGACAACACCCAGACCAACCTGCAGCATCGTGGTATCACATCGGGGTTCTCGTTTCTTGAGCGCAGTGCCGGTTTCGGTATTGCCCAGCATCTGATCGATTACACCGAAGCGGACAGCTATGCCCGCGTTTTCGTCATCGGCTTGCTCAACACCTTGCTGGTATCGGTCATCGGTATCATCCTGGCGACCATTCTGGGTTTCATCATCGGCGTCGCTCGCCTGTCCCAGAACTGGATGATCAACAAGCTGGCGACTGTTTATGTCGAAGTCTTCCGCAACATTCCGCCGTTGCTGCAGATCCTGTTCTGGTACACCGCCGTCTTCCTGACCCTGCCCGGACCACGTCAGGCTCACGGCTACCTGGACATGTTCTTTGTCAGCAGCCGCGGGTTGAACATGCCCAAGGCAATTCCTGCCGAAGGTGCATGGGCATTCCTGGCCAGCATTGTCATCGCCATCGTGGCGGTGATCGTCATGGTGCGCTGGGCCAACAAGCGCTTTGAACTCACCGGCGAACCGTTCCACAAGTTCTGGGCCGCCCTGGGTCTGTTGCTGGTCATTCCAGGTCTGAGCATGCTGATCTTCGGCAGCCCGGTGCACTGGGAACTGCCTCAGCTCAAAGGCTTCAACTTCACCGGCGGCTGGGTACTGATCCCCGAACTGATCTCCCTGACCCTGGCGTTGACCATCTACACCGCGGCGTTCATCGCCGAAATCGTGCGTTCGGGTATCAAGTCGGTCAGCCACGGCCAGACCGAAGCGGCTCGCTCCCTTGGGCTGCGTCCCGGGCCAACGCTGCGCAAGGTCATCATTCCGCAGGCTCTGCGAGTGATCATCCCGCCGTTGACCAGCCAGTTCCTGAACCTGGCGAAGAACTCTTCGCTGGCGGCAGCCATTGGTTATCCGGAAATGGTTTCGCTGTTCGCCGGTACGGTACTCAACCAGACCGGTCAGGCCATTGAAGTCATTGCCATCACCATGAGTGTGTACCTGGCGATCAGTATCAGCATCTCCATGCTGATGAACTGGTACAACAAGCGCATTGCGCTGATCGAGCGGTGAGGAAACGCGCATGACGACTCATACTTTCAAACCTGACATGCCACCACCGGCCAAAGTGTTCGGTCCGGTTGCATGGATGCGGCAGAACCTGTTCTCCAGCTGGATCAACACGTTGCTGACGCTGTTCTCGTTCTACCTGATCTACCTGATCCTCCCGCCGATGATCAGTTGGTCGCTGCTGGATGCCAACTGGATCGGCACCACCAAGGAAGACTGCACCAAGGCAGGTGCCTGCTGGGTATTCGTCCAGCAGCGTTTTGGCCAGTTCATGTATGGCTACTTCCCGACCGAACTGCGCTGGAGGGTCGACCTCACTGCAATCCTGGCGATTGTCGGTGCAGCGCCTCTGTTCATCTCGAAGTTTCCGCGCAAGGCGTTCTACGCCATCGGCTTCCTGGTGCTTTACCCGGTCATCGCGTTCTACCTGCTGCATGGTGGCGCGTTTGGTCTGAGCACAGTTGCAACCAGTCAGTGGGGCGGCCTGATGCTGACCCTGGTGATCGCGACCGTCGGTATTGCCGGTGCATTGCCGCTGGGTATCCTGCTGGCGCTGGGGCGTCGCTCCAACATGCCGGCCGTGCGTGTGGTGTGCGTGACCTTCATCGAGTTCTGGCGTGGTGTGCCGTTGATCACTGTGCTGTTCATGTCGTCGGTGATGCTGCCGCTGTTCATGCCCGAGGGGATGAACTTCGACAAGCTGCTGCGCGCCCTGATCGGCGTCATCCTCTTCCAGTCGGCGTACATTGCCGAAGTGGTGCGCGGTGGCATGCAGGCAATTCCAAAGGGTCAATACGAAGCCGCAGCGGCCATGGGCCTGGGCTACTGGCGCGCAATGGGTCTGGTGATCCTGCCGCAGGCGTTGAAGATGGTTATCCCTGGCATCGTCAACACCTTTATTGCGCTGTTCAAGGATACAAGTCTGGTGATCATCATCGGTCTGTTTGACCTGCTCAACAGCGTCAAGCAAGCCACCGCCGACCCGGCATGGCTGGGTATGGCCACCGAAGGCTATGTCTTCGCGGCCCTGGTGTTCTGGATCTTCTGTTTCGGTATGTCCCGCTATTCCATGCATTTGGAACGTAAGCTGGACACAGGCCACAAGCGTTAGGAGTTTTGTGATGAGTGAAGTTATCAGTAAGCCTCTGGGCGCTGAAGGCATGATCCGGATGGAAGGCGTACACAAGTGGTACGGCCAGTTCCATGTATTGAAAGACATCAACCTGAACGTGCGTCAGGGCGAACGTATCGTGTTGTGCGGCCCTTCGGGTTCGGGCAAGTCCACGACCATTCGTTGCCTGAACCGTCTGGAAGAGCACCAGCAGGGCCGCATCATCGTCGATGGCACCGAACTGACTTCCGACCTGAAGCAGATCGAAACCATCCGCCGCGAAGTCGGCATGGTGTTCCAGCACTTCAACCTGTTCCCGCACCTGACCATCCTGCAGAACTGCACGCTGGCACCGATGTGGGTTCGCAACATGCCGAAGAAAAAGGCCGAAGAAATCGCCATGCACTACCTGGAGCGCGTGCGCATCCCGGAGCAGGCCAACAAGTATCCGGGCCAGCTCTCCGGTGGTCAGCAGCAGCGTGTGGCGATTGCCCGTGCCTTGTGCATGAAGCCGAAAATCATGCTGTTCGACGAGCCGACCTCGGCACTCGACCCGGAAATGGTCAAGGAAGTACTCGACACCATGGTTTCCCTGGCCGAAGAAGGCATGACCATGCTCTGCGTAACCCACGAAATGGGCTTTGCCCGTACCGTGGCAAACCGCGTGATCTTCATGGACAAGGGCGAGATCGTCGAACAGGCTTCGCCTAACGACTTCTTCGACAACCCGCAAAGCGACCGTACCAAACTGTTCCTCAGCCAGATCATTCACTGAGTCGCAGAGGCTGCATGAAGAAACCGGACCTTGTGTCCGGTTTTTTCATGCCTGTTTTCAAGCGAACTTGTATTCGGCAAGGTTCTCCAACAGGATGCACACCCTTTGCGCTATGCGCTGCAAGACATCCTGCCCAAGAGAGACTCATGACGACCAAGGCGCCTCAGGCGAGCACGACCCCGACCCAAGACACTTCCATTCTCAAACGCCCATGGCTGCTGTTGCTGGGCCTGGTGCTGGTGGCCCTGAACCTGCGGCCTGCGCTGTCCAGCGTTGCACCATTGCTCAATGCGGTGTCCGAAAGCCTCGGGCTGTCGTCGGCCAGGGCCGGGCTTCTGACGACTTTGCCGGTGTTGTGTCTGGGGCTGTTTGCGCCATTGGCACCGAGACTCGCCAGACGCTTCGGCAGTGAGCGGGTGGTACTGGGGATTCTGCTGGTGCTGGCTGCCGGGGTTCTGCTGCGCAGCAACTTCGGTGAGGTCGGACTGTTTGCCGGGAGCCTGCTGGCCGGTGCAAGCATCGGTATCATCGGTGTCCTGCTGCCCGGTATCGTCAAGCGTGATTTCCCCCGGCAGGCCGGAGCAATGACCGGCGTCTATACCATGGCGCTGTGCCTTGGTGCCGCGATTGCCGCCGGGTTGACCGTGCCCTTGACCCAGTATTTCGATAATCGCTGGAGTGTCGGCCTGGGATTCTGGATGATCCCGGCGCTGCTGGCAGCGCTGGTCTGGTTGCCCCAGGCCCGCGAGCTGCATGCCAACCATCAGGTGGCGTATCGCGTGCGCGGTCTGTTGCGTGATCCGCTGGCCTGGCAGGTCACCCTGTATATGGGGCTGCAATCCTCCCTGGCCTATATCGTCTTCGGCTGGTTGCCTTCGGTGCTGATCGATCGCGGCATGACCCCGACCCAGGCCGGCCTGCTGCTGTCCGGTTCGATCATCGTGCAACTGGTCAGTGCCCTGAGTGCACCCTGGCTGGCGACACGTGGCAAGGATCAGCGTCTGGCCATCGTGCTCGTCATGCTGATGACTCTGGGCGGCTTGTTCGGTTGCCTGTATGCGCCGCTGGAAGGGCTGTGGGGCTGGGCGATTCTGCTGGGGCTGGGGCAGGGCGGTACGTTCAGCCTGGCTCTGGCGCTGATCGTGCTGCGCTCCCGTGATTCCCATGTGGCTTCCAACCTGTCGGGCATGGCGCAGGGTATCGGCTACACCATCGCGTCCATAGGACCGCTGGCGGTGGGCGTGGTGCATGATGTGAGCGGAAGCTGGGATTCGATCGGCTGGATTTTCGCCGCACTGGGGCTGGGGGCGATCATCGCCGGCATGGGCGCGGGTCGGGCCTTGTATGTGCAGGTATCGAGCGAGAAAATTTGACGGCGGCAGGAGCCAATTTATTCGCGAAGGCACCTTCGCGGATGAATTCGCACCTGGCGGGTTGCTGAAGGGCACCATTTATCCTGCGAATGATGATGGCAAAGTGTCGATTTGCCGCTTATCGTTCACCTTCTTTTGCTCCCAATGGACCTGAATGCATGAGCAACGAACAAAAAATGCAAATCAACAACGCCTTGATCATCCGTTTCTATGAGGCGTTTGCCCGTCTGGATGCCGAAGGCATGGCTGCCTGCTACAGCGATGACGTGCTGTTCAGCGACCCGGTCTTCGGCGAACTGCGTGGCAAGCAGGCCGGTGACATGTGGCGCATGCTGACTTCCCGTGCCCAGGATTTCTCGGTGGTCTTCGACAATGTCCGCGCCGATGAGCGCAGCGGCGGTGCGCACTGGGTCGCCACTTACCTGTTCAGCCAGACAGGCCGCACCGTGGTCAATAACATCCAGGCTCGTTTCGTGTTCCGTGACGGCAAGATCTGCGAACATCATGACCACTTTGACCTGTGGCGCTGGTCGCGTCAGGCCTTGGGTACCAAAGGCCTGCTGCTGGGCTGGACGCCGCTGGTGCAGAACGCGATTCGTGCCCAGGCCCAGAAAGGGCTCAAGGCGTTTACCCAAAAGCCCCATGCCTGACGCCATGAATGCCGCGATCGATGTTGCAGCACCTGTCGACAAGCCCTGGTTTGTCTATCTGGTGCGTGCAGCCAATGGTTCGCTGTATTGCGGCATCAGTGATGATCCTTATCGACGCTTTGCCGATCACCAGAGTGGCAAGGGCGCACGTTTCTTCCATTCCAGTCCGGCGGTCGCGCTGGTCTATGTCGAGGTCTGGGGCAGCAAGGGCGAGGCATTGCGTCAGGAGCGTCTGATCAAGAAGCTGCGCAAGAGCGCCAAGGAAGTCCTGGCCTCCAGTTATACGGGGTCTCCGATCACTCAGCGTGATGCCGTGTCATCAGCCTGATCCTGTAGGCTGCCCGGGTGCAGGGAGGTAAGCTGTTGCTTTTCCTGCGCCTGAGAGGCCAAAGCATGTCAGAGCTGATTCTTCATCATTACCCTGCATCGCTGTTTGCCGAAAAAGCCCGCCTGATGCTCGGTTTCAAGGGCTTGTCCTGGCGGTCGGTGATCATACCGCCGGTCATGCCCAAGCCAGACCTGACGGCCCTGACCGGTGGTTATCGCAAGACCCCGGTGTTGCAGATCGGTGCGGATATCTACTGCGATACAGCATTGATCGCGCGTCGCCTGGAACAGGAAAAGACCTCCCCGACCTTTTATCCCGAAGGCCAGGAGTTCACGGTAGCCGGTCTTGCTGCCTGGGGCGATTCGGTGCTGTTCATGCATGCAGTCAGTCTGGTGTTCCAGCCCGCTTCCCTGGCCGTGCGTTTTGCCAAGGTACCTCCTGAAGCCTTGAAGACCTTTGTTGCGGACAGGTCGACACTGTTCGATGGCGGAAGCGCTTCGCGTCTGCCGCTGGAGCAGGCGCAGCATCAATGGCCCACACTGATGGGGCGGCTTGAGCAGCAACTGGAGCGCAATGGCGACTTCCTGTTTGGCGAGCCTTCCATTGCCGACTTCTCGGTGGCACACACTCTCTGGTTCCTCAAGCAGACTCCCGTGACCTCACCGCTGGTGGATGATTATCCGGCAGTATCGGCCTGGCTTGGGCGGGTGCTGGGCTTCGGTCATGGCGCACACAACGAACTCACAGCTGCCGAAGCCATCCAGATCGCCGCCGATGCCACGCCTGCCGCATTGCCCGATGAGGTGTTTGTCGACCCCAATGGTTTCAAGGCCGGTGATCGTGTTGCGATTTCGGCTGTCGATTACGGTGTGGAAGCGGTGGAAGGGGAACTGGTATTCAGTGGCCGCGAGGAACTGATCCTGCGCCGTGAAGACCCGCGGGCAGGCGTGGTGCATGTGCATTTTCCACGCTTCGGATTCCGGATCGAGAAGCGGGCGTAGATACCGTGCGGCAGGAGATCGCCCACGCTGTCGCGCAGCAAACAGGCAAGCGCGCTCCTACAGAAAAGCCTTTTAATTCATGGTGTTGCATTTATGTTTGATGAGAGGCAGCTTGCTGACGACAACGGTGAAGTCGCCAGCAAGCTGCCTCCTACAGTCCTCTGACGGACTTGCAATACTTAATGCAGACAGAGCCCATTCATTCGCGAAGCTCTTTTTCGCGAATCAGCGGAGCGCCGCCCGATTGTTCCTACTTCAGGGCCGCCAATATAGCGTCCGGCGAAAAGCCGCGAATCAGCGTCCCGTTGACATCCAGCAGCGGGATGCCGCGTCCGCCCAGGGCTTCATAGGCCTTGCGGCCTTCTGCCGACTTCTCGATGTCGTATTCGGTGAAGGCAATACCCTTGCTGTCCAGAAAGCGCCGTGTCTGCTTGCAGTAGCCGCACCACTCGGTCGCATACATCACGACCCTGGCCTGGCTGTAGCTCTGCGCAACGCTGGCCGGTTGCGGGTTGAACAGGTTCTCGATCTTGCCCCAGTTCTGATAGACCACGACCACCAGCATGATCAGCGCGAATTTCTTGAGGGTGCGCAGCAGCATGACAATCAGCGCCGTTTCAGCTGGTCGGTGAGCTGGGTTGGCAGGCCCTTGATGATCAGCGTACCGGCTTGCTCGTCGTACTCGATCTTGTCACCCAGCAGGTGTGCCTCGAAGCTGATCGACAGGCCCTCTGCGCGGCCTGTGAAGCGCCGGAACTGGTTCAGGGTGCGCTTGTCCGCCGGGATTTCAGGCGACAGGCCGTAATCCTTGTTGCGGATGTGATCGTAGAACGCACGCGGGCGGTCTTCGTCGATCAGCTCCGACAACTCCTCCAGGCCCATGGGTTCGCCCATTTTGCTCTGGCTGCTGGCGTAATCCACCAGGGTCTTGGTTTTCTCGCGGGCCGACTCTTCCGGCAGGTCTTCGCTTTCCACGAAGTCGCTGAAGGCCTTGAGCAGGGTGCGGGTTTCGCCGGGGCCGTCGACGCCTTCCTGGCAGCCGATGAAGTCGCGGAAGTACTCCGAGACTTTCTTGCCGTTCTTGCCCTTGATGAACGAGATGTACTGCTTGGACTGCTTGTTGTTCTGCCATTCCGAAATGTTGATCCGGGCAGCCAGGTGCAACTGGCCCAGATCCAGGTGTCGCGACGGGGTCACGTCCAGTTCGTCATTCACCGCCACGCCTTCGCTGTGGTGCAGCAGGGCGATGGCCAGGTAATCGGTCATGCCTTGCTGGTAATGGGCGAACAACACATGACCGCCCACCGACAGGTTCGATTCTTCCATCAGCTTCTGCAGGTGTTCCACCGAAACCCGGGAGAACGCCGTGAAATCCTTTGCACCATCCAGATACTCTTTCAGCCAGCCACTGAACGGGTGCGCGCCGGATTCGGCATGGAACAGACCCCAGGCCTTGCCCTGTTTGGCGTTATAGCTCTCGTTGAGGTCCGCCAGCATGTTCTCGATGGCCTGGGACTCGGCGAGTTCGGTATCGCGAGCGTGAAGAACAGCGGGCGTACCATCGGGTTTCTTGTCGATCAGGTGGACGATGCAGTGACGGATCGGCATGGATATCTCGGCTGGTAATGATGAAGAGCGGACGGCTCGTGCAAGGCCGTCAGTGTAACGCACGCCTGCGATAAATGGCCTTGCAGAGCCCGGTTTTCCATTCGACAGGATGTTTTGTGATCAATTTTTGAGCAAATACCGCTTAAACCTGACCAAAAGGATAGGTAAGGGCGGATATTTACCCGGCTCTGTGCTAGTTTTGCCCGGTCTTGCGCACTCTAGCGCGCCAAGCATGCAGATCGTCTACGTGTGGGCCGAACCAAATCCCGGTTTAAGTATCTACATTTCGCGATTTATCGTGGCTGCCAGCGGAGTCTGGTTCATTGCCCGGCCTTTGGCCGACGTTACGTTCTGCAATCCAAATGAATTTGATAGGGAAGGAACACCACATGGCTCTTACCAAAGACCAATTGATCGCCGATATCGCTGAAGCTATCGACGCGCCAAAAACCACCGCGCGTAATGCTCTTGAGCAGTTGGGCCAAATCGTTGCCGACCAACTGGAAAACGGTGTTGAAATCACCCTGCCGGGTATCGGCAAGCTGAAAGTTGCTGAGCGTCCAGCTCGCACCGGCCGCAACCCTTCGACTGGCGCTGCCATCGAAATCGCTGCCAAGAAAGTCATCAAGTTCGTACCGGCCAAAGTGCTGAACGACTCGATCAACAAGTAAGCTCACGCTTGCTGTGAAAAAGCCGTGCGCCGGATAACCGGGCACGGCTTTTTTGGTTCCTGTGGGAGCGAATCGGGCGGCGCTCCGCTCATTCGCGAATGAATGGGTTCCTACATGAAGGTCCAGGCCACGAAGCGGCTCTGTTTCTGGCCCTGACCCATTTCCACGACCCGGCTCTGCAACACGCCGGCCCGTGCCAGCGCTGCCTGGATTGCAGGCAGGTTCGAAGCCTTGGAAACCAGGGTGCTGAACCAGCGCACCTGTTGAGGTATCTGTGAGCTTTCGTGAATCAACTGGGTCACGAAGCCGATCTCGCCACCTTCGCACCACAGCTCCTGGGATTGTCCGCCAAAATTGAGTACCGGCAGCTTACGCTTGGGGTCGGCCTTGCCCAGTGCGCGCCATTTACGCTGGCTGCCGCGTTGTGCCTCTTCCAGTGAAGAGTGGAAGGGCGGGTTGCACAGGCTCACCTCGAAGCGTTCGCTGCTGTCGAGCAGGCCCAGCAGGATGTGCTTGCGATTGGTCTGCTGACGCACGCTGATGGCCTTGCTCAAGCCGTTGGCCTTGATGATGGTCGTGGCGGAGGCGATGGCTGTGCTGTCGATATCCGAGCCTACGAAGTGCCAGCCGTAGTCGCTATGGCCCAGCAAGGGATAGATGCAGTTGGCTCCGGTGCCGATGTCCAGGGCCTTGATCGGCGCGCCGCGTGGAATTTCGCCATTGTTCTCGCTGGCCAGCAGGTCGGCGAGAAAATGCAGGTAGTCCGCGCGTCCCGGAATCGGCGGGCACAGGTAGTCGGCCGGAATATCCCAATGGGCGATGCCGTACAGGGCCTTGAGCAGCGCCCGGTTGAAGACCCGCACCGCCGCGGGGTTGGCGAAGTCGATGCTTTCCTTGCCGTAGGGGTTGAGAATCACGAACTCGGCCAGTTCCGGGCTGCTTTTGATCAGCCTGGGAAAGTCGTAGCGACCCTGATGGCGATTGCGCGGATGCAGCGTGGCCTTCTCGCGGGGTTCTGCCGGTTTGGCGGGGCGCTGGGGCTTTTTGCGGGGAGGCTTGGTGCTTTCGTTCATGATTCTGCTTCGGCCGTGATAGGTGGTGTCCGGCCTATTCGCGAGCAAGCTCGTTCCCGCGCAGTCTGTGGGAGCGAGCTTGCTCGCGAATAGGTCAGCCAATAAAAAGCCAGCCCGCGAGCGGGCTGGCCTGTCTTGTCGCTTACAAACTGGCGATGCGGGCGTGTTGCTCGGCCAGCTTGCTCAGGGCCTGTTCGGCTTCGGTCAGCTTGGCGCGTTCCTTGGCGATGACTTCAGGCGGTGCCTTGTCGACGAACGCTGCGTTGGACAGCTTGCCGCCCACGCGCTGGACTTCGCCTTGCAGACGCTGGATTTCCTTGTCCAGACGCGCCAGTTCTGCACCCTTGTCGATCAGGCCGGCCATTGGCACCAGCACTTCCATCTCGCCCACCAGACCGGTCGCCGACAGCGGCGCTTCTGCACCTTCAGCCAGTACGGTGATGGATTCGAGCTTGGCCAGCTTCTTGAGCAGGTAGTCGTTTTCGCTCAGGCGACGCTGGTCTTCGGCGTTGACGTTCTTGAGGAACAGTTGCAGCGGCTTGCCCGGGCCGATGTTCATTTCGCCACGGATGTTACGCACGGCCAGCATCAGGCCCTTGAGCCATTCGATGTCGCCTTCGGCAGCCGGGTCGATGCGGCTTTCATTGGCCACCGGCCAGGCCTGCAGCATGATGGTCTTGCCGTTGATGCCGGCCAGTGGCGCCAGACGCTGCCAGATTTCTTCGGTGATGAACGGCATGAACGGATGCGCCAGACGCAACGCGACTTCCAGCACGCGAACCAGGGTGCGACGGGTGCCGCGCTGACGTTCGATCGGAGCGTTTTCGTCCCAGAGCACAGGCTTGGACAATTCCAGATACCAGTCGCAGTACTGGTTCCAGATGAACTCGTACAGGGCTTGCGCAGCGAGGTCGAAACGGAACTGATCCAGCTGGCGGGTCACTTCGGCTTCGGTGCGTTGCAGTTGCGAGATGATCCAGCGGTCAGCCAGTGACAGTTCGACTTCTTCGCCGTTCTGGCCGCAGTCTTCGCCCTTGTCCAGCACGTAGCGCGCTGCGTTCCAGATCTTGTTGCAGAAGTTGCGATAGCCTTCGACGCGGCCCATGTCGAACTTGATGTCGCGACCGGTGGACGCCAGCGAGCAGAAGGTGAAGCGCAGGGCGTCGGTGCCGTAGCTGGCGATGCCGTCGGCGAACTCCTGACGGGTCTGCTTTTCGATCTTTTTGGCAAGCTGTGGCTGCATCAGGCCGCTGGTGCGCTTCTGCACCAGGGTTTCCAGGTCGATACCGTCGACGATATCCAGCGGGTCCAGGACGTTGCCCTTGGACTTGGACATTTTCTGACCCTGGCCATCACGTACCAGGCCATGCACATACACGGTCTTGAACGGGACTTGCGGGGTGCCGTCTTCGTTTTTCACCAGATGCATGGTGAGCATGATCATCCGGGCGACCCAGAAGAAAATGATGTCGAAGCCGGTGACCAGCACGTCGGTGGAGTGGAAGGTTTCCAGTGCCTTGGTCTTTTCCGGCCAGCCCAGGGTGGAGAAGGTCCACAGGCCCGAGCTGAACCAAGTGTCGAGTACGTCGTTGTCCTGTTGCAGCGCAACGTCCGGCCCCAGATTGTGCTTGGCGCGGACTTCGGCTTCGTCGCGACCGACGTAGACCTTGCCCGACTCGTCGTACCATGCCGGGATACGGTGGCCCCACCAGAGCTGACGGCTGATGCACCAGTCCTGGATGTCGCGCATCCACGAGAAGTACATGTTCTCGTATTGCTTGGGCACGAAGGCGATGCGGCCGTCTTCCACGGCAGCGATGGCCGGCTCGGCCAATGGCTTGGTGGATACGTACCACTGGTCGGTCAGCCACGGCTCGATGACGGTGCCGGAGCGGTCGCCTTTCGGGACTTTCAGGGCGTGGTCGTCGACGCTGACCAGCAGGCCGGCGGCGTCGAAGGCGGCAACGATCTGCTTGCGGGCTTCGAAGCGGTCCAGGCCGGCGTATTCGGCAGGCAGACGGCCATCGATGGATTCGTTGAGTGTGCCGTCGAGGTTGAACACCTGAGCGGCAGGCAGTACCGAAGCGTTCTTGTCGAAGATGTTCAGCAGCGGCAGGTTGTGGCGCTTGCCGACTTCGTAGTCGTTGAAATCGTGAGCCGGGGTGATTTTCACGCAACCGGTGCCGAATTCAGGATCGCAGTAGTCGTCGGCGATGATCGGGATGCGACGGCCAACCAGTGGCAGCTCGACGAACTTGCCGATCAGTGCCTTGTAACGCTCGTCCTCAGGGTTTACCGCGACGGCCGCGTCACCCAGCATGGTTTCCGGGCGAGTGGTGGCAACGATCAGGTAATCCAGGCCTTCAGCGGTTTTCGCGCCATCGGCCAGTGGGTAGCGCAGGTTCCACAGATGACCTTTCTCGTCGTGGTTCTCCACTTCCAGGTCGGAAATCGCGGTGTGCAGCTTGGTGTCCCAGTTGACCAGACGCTTGCCACGGTAGATCAGGCCGTCTTCATGCAGACGAACGAAGGCTTCCTGTACGGCGGCGGACATGCCGTCGTCCATGGTGAAGCGCTCGCGGCTCCAGTCAACGGACGAGCCCAGGCGACGGATCTGACGGCTGATGTTGCCGCCCGACTCGGCTTTCCATTCCCAGACCTTTTCCAGAAACTTCTCGCGACCCAGGTCGTGACGATTCAGGCCCTGAGCCTCGATGCGACGCTCTACCAGCATCTGCGTGGCGATACCCGCATGGTCGGTACCCGGCTGCCACAGGGTATTGCGGCCCTGCATGCGACGGAAGCGGATCAGGGCATCCATGATCGCGTTGTTGAAACCATGCCCCATGTGCAGGCTGCCGGTCACGTTCGGCGGCGGAATCATGATGGTGTAGGAGTCACCCGCGCCCTGCGGAGCGAAATAGTTTTCGGACTCCCAGGTCTGGTACCAGGAAGTTTCGATGGCGTGCGGCTGGTAAGTCTTGTCCATGCGCGGCGGGACCCTGTGGCATTGATTCAGAAAAGCCGACAAGTATAGACCGGGGGGGAGTTGCAGGCTACAAGCGGTAAGCTGCAGGTTGAAAGCTACAAGCTACAAGCTACAAGCTACAAGCTACAAGCTGCAAGCGGAGAGCTTTTTCTTGCCGCTTGAGGCTTGTCGCTTGCAGCTTCAGAGCTTTCCGCTTGCCGCTGAGGCTAAAAGCCTCTCTACCCTTGCCTCGAGCCGGCGCTTTATCTCCGTCTCGATATGCGGTGCAAAGTCGTCGATCACGTCTTGCATGATCAATTGCGCTGCGGCCCGCAGTTCTCTGTCCAGATGCAGCAGGGCATCGGGGTTCGGGCCGGGTTGCGGTTCTGCAGCGGGCTCGGGGGCTGCTGCTTGCACTGCTGTGTCGGGCTGCAGCGTCGGAATGTCCGGGTTGTCGTAATCCGCTTCCGGTGTTCTGTCGGGCTTGTTGCCGACGACGTCGAACAGCAACGGGATCTGGACTTCGCGGTGGACAGTATCCGTCAGCAGGGGCGGTTGCAGGTTGTCATCGCCGAGCAGTTGGCGGATCGATTCGAGATCGTCCAGCAGAAGCGCAGGTTCAGCTTTTTTTGAAGTATCCATCGTGTACTCAAAGACGCTGTAGTCGGTGATCTTGCGGAGGATAACCCTGTTCGCGGTACGAGCGGAAACTCTCTCGTGCCGCCAGACGTATTGCCGGCTCTTCGACGACCACTTCCGCCACCCGGGCGAAGCGTTTGAAGAAGGTCGGGATGCGCAGGTCGAGGTTGACCAGCAGGTCCTGATGTTGCCCCGGATCGTCCCCAAGGCCCAGTACCACCGGGGCCTCTTGATCGCTTTCGGCTTCGCCGTGGGGCAGGAAGACTTCACCCTTGAAACGCCACAGCCGGGCGTCGAGGTCTTCACGCTGGGCGGCATCGCTGCAATGCAGATAGACCTTGTGACCCAGGCGCCAGGCTTTTTCCGTCAGCTTGCAGGCGAAATCCAGGCGTGCCGCAGGATCGGCGCTGGGGAGAATGTAAAAGTCGACTTGAGTCATTTCTGTTCCAGATCAGGCGGGATATCGACCAGCAAGGCCGATATCCCGCCTGGCATCTTATGCGCCGGCGCGGTCGAGCAGGTATTGGGTCAGCAGCGGAACCGGACGACCGGTTGCGCCTTTTTCCTTGCCACCGCTCAGCCATGCAGTGCCGGCGATGTCCAGGTGCGCCCAGTCATAAGACTTGGTGAAGCGCGACAGGAAGCAGGCCGCGGTGATGGTGCCGCCTTTCGGGCCGCCAATGTTGGCGATGTCGGCGAACGGGCTGTCCAGTTGCTCCTGGTACTCATCGAACAGCGGCAGTTGCCAGGCACGGTCGTCGGCCATTTTGCCAGCGTCCAGCAGTTGATTGATCAGCACGTCGTTGTTGCCCAGCAGGCCTGTGGTATGGCCACCCAGCGCAACCACACAGGCGCCGGTCAGGGTCGCGATGTCGATGACCGCCTGCGGCTTGAAGCGCTCGGCGTAGGTCAGAGCATCGCACAGGACCAGACGGCCTTCGGCGTCGGTGTTGAGGATTTCGACGGTCTGGCCGCTCATGGTCTTGACGATATCGCCCGGACGGGTCGCGGTGCCGCTCGGCATGTTCTCGGCGCAGGCCAGGATGCAGACCAGATTGATCGGCAGTTGCAGCTCGAGCACGGAGCGCAGGGTGCCGAACACGCTGGCGGCACCGCACATGTCGAACTTCATCTCGTCCATGCCGGCTGCCGGCTTGATGCTGATGCCGCCGGTATCGAAGGTGATGCCCTTGCCGACCAGCACGAAAGGTTTTTCGCTTTTCTTGCCGCCCTGGTAGTTCATGACGATCAGGCGCGGCGGCTGGGCGCTGCCCTGAGCCACGGCCAGGAACGAGCCCATGCCCAGTTCGGCCAGTTTTTTCTCGTCGTGCACTTCGACCTTGAGGTTCTTGTGGGCCTTGCCCAGTGCCTTGGCTTCTTCGCCCAGGTAAGTCGGGTGGCAGATGTTGGGCGGCAGATTGCCCAGATCGCGGGTGAAAGCCATGCCCTTGGCGATGGCCTGGGCGTGGGTGGCTGCGCGTTCTACATCGGCAACGCTGGCCTTGGCGGTCAGCAGGGTGATTTTCTTCAGGGCGCGAGGTTCGGCTTTCTGGCTCTTGAAGCGGTCGAACACGTATTCGCCGTCAGCCAGGGTTTCCACCAGCAGGCGGGCCTTGCCGTAAGTGTCGCGATTTTTCACCGCCACCTGATCCAGGGCGATGGCGGCATCGCTGCCACCCAGGCTCTTGAGGGTCGAGAGCGCGCTGGCGATGACTTTCTTGAATTGACGATCCGACAGTTCGGTTTCCTTGCCGATACCCACCAGCAGGACGCGCTCGGCCTTGAGGTTGGGCAGGCTGTGCAGCAACAGGCTCTGACCAACCTTGCCTGCCAGATCGCCGCGCTTGAGAACGGCGGCAATGGCACCGCCGCTGAGCGTGTCCACGCTTTGAGCCGCGGTGCCCAGAACGCGATTTTCGCCCACGGCAACCACCAGGGTGGCGGTCTTCAAGGTTTCTGGGCTTACGCTTTTAACAACCAATTCCATGTCGGGTCCCCGAATAGACTGCGAGCTTTCGCAAAATGAATGATGTGTGCGGCAAGTCGAAGCCTTGTGCAGCCGACGCCAGCGTCAAGCCTTGCAGTTTGACCCCGCTTTGCAGCCGCTGACAACCCCGAACAACAGCTCGTACGGTCTGTGTAGGAAGTTGTTGTGAGATCTATCCAGACCGCGCAGTGACAGGAACACTCAATCACAGGATAATGCCGCATATTTTTTGGCGGCTCGCACCTTTGCCGGGTGTGAATGTCTGGTTGCCGTGGCTCATTTTTTCCTTGTTCGGCTGCCTGAGCCTGACAACTCTGGAGTGTCTGGTTTGATTGTCTTCCGTTATCTGTCCCGAGAAGTGCTGATCACCTTGAGCGCGGTAAGCGCTGTATTGCTGGTGATCATCATGAGTGGGCGCTTCATCAAGTACCTGGCCCAGGCTGCTTCGGGTGCGCTCGATCCGGGCGTGCTCTTCATGATCATGGGCTTCCGTCTGCCGGGCTTCCTGCAGTTGATCCTGCCGCTGGGGTTGTTCCTCGGTATTCTGCTGGCATATGGCCGTCTGTACCTGGAAAGTGAAATGACCGTGCTTGCCGCTACCGGCATGAGTCAGCAGCGTCTGCTCGCTATCACCATGGCTCCGGCTGCCGTCGTGGCACTGCTGGTTGCCTGGCTGAGCTTCAGCCTCGCGCCGCAAGGCGCAACCCAGTTTTCGCTGCTGATCAACAAGCAGGATGCGATGACCGAGTTCGACACCCTGGTACCGGGTCGTTTTCAGGCGTTGCGCGACGGTACGCGGGTTACCTACACCCAGGAGCTGTCCGAGGACCGCACCAACCTGAGCGGCGTGTTCATTTCCGAGCGGCGTATTCCCACCGACAAGAACAAGGAACCGAGCATCACCGTGCTGGTAGCCGACAAGGGCCACCAGGAAGTACGTGCGGATGGCAGCCGTTTCCTGATTCTTGAAAACGGCTACCGTTACGACGGTAATCCGGGGCAGGCCGATTATCGGGCGGTCAAATACGACACCTATGGCGCGATGCTGCCCAAGCCGGAAATCAGCGAAGACGTCACCGATCGTGAAGCGATTCCCACCAGCGAGCTGATCGGCAACGACACGCCACGCTATCGGGCCGAGTTGCAATGGCGTATCTCGCTGCCGATCCTGGTCTTCATCGTGACCCTGATGGCTGTGCCGCTGGCACGGGTCAACCCGCGTCAAGGGCGTTACCTGAAGCTGCTGCCGGCGATTCTGCTGTACATGTCCTACCTGACCATCCTGATTGCCGTGCGTGGCGCCCTGGAGAAAGGCAAGCTGCCGCTCGGCCTTGGCATGTGGTGGGTCCACGGGATTTTCCTGCTGATAGGCATGGCATTGATTTACTGGGAGCCATTGCGGCTGAAAATGGCGAGTCGCCGTAGCGTAGCGGAGGTGGCTCGTGGTTAAGCTCGATCGATACATTGGTAAAAGCGTATTCCTGGCGATCATGGCGGTGCTGGGGATCATTCTGGGTCTGGCTTCGCTGTTCGCCTTCATCGACGAGATGGGCGATATCAGCGACAGCTACACACTGATGGATGCCGGCAGCTTCGTTCTGATGACCGCCCCGCGGCGGGTCTACGACATGTTGCCGATGGCCGCCCTGATCGGTTGCCTGATCGGCCTGGGTACCCTGGCCAGCAGCAGCGAACTGACTATCATGCGTGCCGCCGGTGTGTCGATTGCACGCATCGTATGGGCGGTCATGAAGCCCATGCTGTTCCTGATGGCTGCCGGTGTGCTGGTGGGCGAGTATGTTGCGCCCTACGCCGAAAACCAGGCTCAGGCCGCCCGCTCGCTGGCTCAGGGCAGCGGCGATTCCCAGAGTGCCAAGCATGGCCTGTGGCACCGTCAGGGCGATGAGTTCATCCACATCAACACGGTTCAGCCCAACGGGCTGATGTATGGCGTGACGCGCTATCGCTTCGATGAGCAGCACCACATGCTGACGTCGAGCTTTGCCAGACAGGCCAACTACATGACCGACTACTGGGAGCTGAAGGACGTCAGCACCACGTATTTCCGTGATGGCAGCACCGAGGTCATCAACACTCCGGTGGAACGTTGGGAAGTCTCCCTCAGCCCGCAACTGCTGAGCACGGTCATCATGCCGCCCGAGTCGCTGTCGATTTCCGGCCTGTGGAGCTACGCCCACTATCTGGCGGATCAGGGCTTGAGCAATGGTCGTTACTGGCTGGCCTTCTGGACCAAGGTCCTGCAGCCGCTGGTGACTGTGGCGCTGGTGCTGATGGCTATCTCGTTTATCTTCGGCCCGCTGCGCTCCGTGACTCTGGGGCAACGTGTCTTCACGGGTGTGCTGGTCGGCTTTACCTTCCGCATCATTCAGGATCTGCTGGGCCCGTCGAGTCTGGTGTTCGGTTTCTCGCCGCTGTTCGCGGTGCTGGTACCGGCGGGTGCCTGCGCCCTGGCAGGTGTGTTGTTGCTTCGCCGCGCTGGATGATCATTCAGTGAGTTGAAAAAGCCGACCTTGAGTCGGCTTTTTCATGGGCGCTATTTCTGTCTGGGAACCCGCACCAGTCGGGTGTTGGAGTAGAGGTCATGCCAGGTGCGCTGCTGCTTGTCGAACAGGCTCCAGACAAAGCCCAGCCCCAGGCACAGCCAGGACGCGATTGACACGATAAAGCGCAGCAGCGCCTGCATCAGGCTGATAGCGGTGCCGTCGGCGTTCTGCACGCGAATGCCCCATACCTGCATGCCCAGCGTCTGGCCGCCATGGGTCCAGAACTTGGCAAAGAAGCCGAAGGTGACCAGCAGGAGAATGGAGGAGAGCAGGGGATCGCCATCCAGCGAACCGGATTCGGACAGGACGCGCAGTCTGGCCTCGCCGATGAAAGCCATCAGCACCAGCTTGTAGAGGAATGCGGTAACCAGTTGCAGGGCGAAGCAGAGGAAGGCGTCGTAACAGATGGCTGCCAGACGTCGAGCAAGGCCGGCGGGGGCGAAATCGCCTTGCGGTCGAAGCAGGTGTTTGGACATTGCGAAGCTCTCGATTACGGTCAAGACCGCATCTTACGAAATCGCGTCCATAAAAAAGCCCCTGAGATCAATAAATCAGGGGCTTTTCGGGCTTTGGTTATTAACCTTCGGCCTGTACTTCATCTGCCTGCATGCCTTTCTGGCCCTGCACGGCGATGAAGGTCACTTTCTGGCCTTCTTTCAGGCTCTTGAAGCCGTTACCTTGAATTGCGCGGAAATGTACGAACAGATCCGGACCGCTTTCTGGAGTGATAAAACCAAAACCTTTTTCGTCGTTGAACCACTTGACGGTGCCGCTCTGACGTTGAGACATTTTCTTATTTCCTTGACGCTTGAATTGGTGACAGCCTCTTTCACACGAAAGAGTACTGGGGCTGGTTGCAAGAAGTAAGAAACGTAGAACGGGATGTAGCAACGCTTTGAGCTACTGCCCAGGTCCAGATTCAGCGACCTATGCAAACACAGTCAGGAAACTCTACGCCAACTCTCGTTACAAAAACAAGCCCCGGTTTGCCCCTTGTTTTCATGCTCCTCGATGAGTTGCAGAGATCTTCCAGCGAGGGTGCAAAACTGCCCGATCATGGACCGTTCATGCACTTTGTCGGGGCATTGTTTTCGACGACAAAAACCCTGTTGCCCGACTCTCGAAAAGAGTCATGCAACAGGGTAATCGTGCCATGAATAATTGCTGTTTTTTTGACGCCGTTATTAACCGCGGAAGTAACGTTGTGCAACAAAAGGCATTTTGCTTACCAGCATCGGGACTTTCTTGCCACGTACCATCGCCCAGACCGGCGTATTCAGCGCAGCGAAGTGGCTGTCCAGATAACCCATCGCCAGGGGACCGCCCAGCGTCGGGCCAAAACCGCCGCTGCAAACACTGCCGATTGTCTGGCCTTCTGCATCGACGATTTCGGTGCCTTCACGCACCGGTGTACGTTCCTGCGGTAACAGGCCGACACGTTTTTTTTCTACGCCGGCCTGCTGCTGGACGAATATTTTTTCGGCACCGGGGAATCCTCCGGCACGAACACCTTCGGCGCGCCGGGCCTTGGAGATTGCCCACAACAGGCTGGCTTCTACGGGTGACGTCTCGGCGTTCATGTCATGGCCGTACAGGCACAGACCGGCTTCCAGACGCAGCGAATCACGGGCACCCAGGCCGATTGGAGCCACTTCCGGCTCTTGCAGCAGGCGACGCGCCAGTGCTTCGGCCTGTGTGGCAGGAACCGAAATTTCATAACCGTCTTCGCCTGTGTAGCCCGAGCGGCTCACATAGCATTCGATACCCAGCAGCGTGACACGGGTGAACTGCATGAAGGTCATGCTCGCTACCTGTGGGGCCAGACGAGCGAGCACGACCGCTGCCAGCGGGCCCTGAAGGGCGAGCAGGGCTCGCTCTTCAAACAGGGGTTCTATGGTGCACCGAGAGCCCAGATGCTTGCGCAGATGCGCCAGGTCTTCGTTCTTGCAGGCGGCATTGACCACCAGCATCAGTTGATCGTTGCCCAGATTGGCGACCATCAGGTCATCGAGGATGCCGCCGTTTTCGTTGGTGAACATCGCATAGCGCTGCATGCCGACCGGCAGATCGATGATGTCCACCGGGACCAGGGTTTCCAGTGCCTGCGCAGCATCGGCACCGGTCAGAAGAATCTGGCCCATGTGCGAAACATCGAACAGACCGGCTTTTTCACGGGTGTGAAGGTGTTCTTTCATTACGCCGGCCGGATATTGCACAGGCATGTCGTAACCGGCGAAAGGCACCATTTTTGCGCCGAGTTCGCGGTGCAGGGTGTGTAGCGGTGTGGTCAGCAATTGTTCTGTTGGCATGATGGATTCCGTTTGGAGAGGAGGCCTTCGCGAATGAATGTTTTCGCGAAGGCTGGGCGATCACGCCTCTTGGTAGCTTTCGATGGACGGACAGGCGCAGACCAGATTGCGGTCGCCGAACACGTTGTCGACACGACCCACAGGTGGCCAGTATTTGCCCTCGATCAGCGATTCGACCGGGTACACGGCCTGCTCGCGGCTGTACGGATGGCTCCATTGACCGGCGATTTCCGCAGCGGTGTGCGGAGCGTTTTTCAGCGGGTTGTCATCCTTGTCCAGGGTGCCGTTTTCCACCGCGTGGATTTCTTCGCGGATCTTGATCATGGCCTCGCAGAAGCGGTCCAGCTCTTCCTTGGATTCGCTCTCGGTCGGCTCGATCATCAGAGTGCCAGCCACCGGGAACGACATGGTCGGAGCGTGGAAGCCGAAGTCGATCAGGCGCTTGGCAACGTCATCGACGCTGATGCCGCTGGTTTCCTTGAGCGGGCGCAGGTCCAGAATGCATTCGTGGGCCACCAGACCGTTGCTGCCGGTGTAGAGCACCGGGTAATGGTCTTCCAGGCGACGGGAGATGTAGTTGGCGTTGAGAATCGCCAGTTGCGAAGCGCGCTTGAGGCCTTCGCCGCCCATCATGCGAATGTACATCCAGGTGATTGGCAGAATACTGGCACTGCCGAATGGCGCTGCGCAGACTGCACCTTCCTTGCGTTCCATCTGGCCGTGGCCGGGCAGGAACGGGGTCAGGTGCGACTTCACGCCGATCGGGCCGACGCCCGGGCCGCCACCGCCGTGCGGGATGCAGAAGGTCTTGTGCAGGTTCAGGTGCGAAACGTCGCCGCCGAACTTGCCCGGTGCGCAGAGGCCGACCATGGCATTCATGTTGGCACCGTCGATGTAAACCTGGCCGCCGTTGTCATGGATGATGCCGCAGATTTCGCGGATGCCTTCCTCGAACACGCCATGGGTCGAAGGGTAGGTGATCATCAGTGCCGCGAGTTGATCGCGGTGTTCGATGGCCTTGGCGCGCAGGTCTTCGATATCGACGTTGCCGCGAGCGTCGCAGGCAGTCACCACCACGCGCATCCCCGCCATATGCGCGGTGGCCGGGTTGGTGCCGTGGGCGGACGACGGGATCAGGCAGATATCTCGGGCTTCGTCGCCACGGCTCTGGTGGTAGGCGCGGATCGCCAGCAGGCCTGCGTATTCGCCTTGGGAACCGGCGTTGGGTTGCAGGGAGATGGCGTCGTAACCGGTGGCGGCGCAGAGCATCGTTTCCAGTTCGCTGGTCAGTTGCTGGTAGCCGGCGCTTTGCTCGGCAGGTGCGAACGGATGCAGGTTGCCGAACTCGGCCCAGGTGACCGGGATCATTTCGCTGGCAGCATTGAGCTTCATGGTGCAGGAGCCCAGCGGAATCATGGTGCGGTCCAGCGCCAGATCCTTGTCGGCCAGCTTGCGCAGGTAACGCATCAGCTCGGTTTCGGAATGATAGCGGTTGAAGACCGGATGGCTGAGGATCGCCGATTGACGCGCCAGGGCCTTGGGCAGATAAGACTTGGCACTGGAAGCCAGGGTTGCGAAGTCCGGCAGGCTCTGACCGTCGGCGGCAAAAATCGCCCACAGGGTTTCGACGGCCGACTGCGAGGTGGTTTCGTCGAAGGACAGGCCCAGGTATTCAGTGTTGATTTCACGCAGATTGATATGGTGCGCGCGTGCTTTGGCGTGCAGCGAGGCGGTTTTGCCACCGGTGTTGATCGTCAGGCTGTCGAAGAAGAATTCCTGTTCGACTTTCAGGCCCAGCTGGTTCAGGCCTTCTGCGAAGATCGCGGTCATGCGATGCACGCGGTTGGCGATTTGCGTCAGTCCCGCAGGCCCGTGGTAGACGGCATACATGCTGGCGATGTTGGCCAGCAGCACTTGTGCGGTGCAGATGTTGCTGGTGGCTTTCTCGCGACGGATATGTTGCTCGCGGGTCTGCATGGCCAGGCGCAGGGCCTGTTTGCCGTGGCGATCCACCGATACACCGACCAGACGGCCCGGCATGTCGCGTTTGAAAGCATCGCGAGTGGAGAAATACGCCGCATGCGGACCGCCGAAGCCCAGCGGCACACCGAAACGCTGGGCGCTGCCGATGGCCACGTCGGCACCGAATTCGCCCGGTGGCGTCAGCAGAGTCAGAGCCAGCAGGTCGGCTGCCACCGCCACCAGAGCGTTGACGCTGTGGAAACGTTCGATCAGTTCGCGGTAGTCGAACACATCGCCATTGCTGGCCGGGTATTGCAGCAGCGCGCCGAAGTAGTCGCTGACATCGCCCAGTTCCGCTTCATCGGCCACGACAACGGTAATACCCAATGGCTCGGCACGGGTGCGCAGCACGTCCAGGGTTTGCGGGTGACAATGGGCCGAAGCGAAGAAGTGCTGGCTGCCCTTGTTCTTGCTCAGGCGCTTGCAGAAGGTCATGGCTTCTGCGGCGGCAGTGGCTTCGTCCAGCAGCGATGCGTTGGCAATCGGCAGGCCGGTGAGGTCGCTGATCAGGGTCTGGAAGTTGAGCAGCGACTCCAGGCGGCCTTGGGAAATCTCTGGCTGATACGGCGTGTAGGCGGTGTACCAGGCCGGGTTTTCCAGCAGGTTGCGCAGGATCGGAGCCGGGGTGTGGGTGTTGTAGTAACCCTGGCCGATGTAGGTCTTGAACAACTGGTTCTTGCTGGCGATGGCCTTGATCGATGCCAGGGCATCCGCTTCGCTCTGGCCAGCCGGCAGGTTCAGAACGCTGGTGCCCTTGATGCTTTGCGGGATCACGCTTTCGCTCAGTGCTTCGATGGAGTCGAAGCCCAGGGTTTTCAGCATGGCCTGCTCGTCGCTGGCACGTGGGCCGATGTGGCGGGCAATGAATTCGTTGGCGGTGTTCAGGTCAGTCATGGCTCGCTCCTCAGGCTTCAGCGTTGGCTTTGATCAGTCGGTCATAGGCGTCCTGATCCAACAGGCCGTGAATGGCATTGGCGTCTTGCGGGATGAAGCGAAAGAACCAGCCTGCGCCCAGCGCATCTTCGTTGACCAGTTCCGGGGTGCTGTCGAGTTCGGAGTTGACGGCGACCACCTCGCCATCCAGCGGCATATTGATGCTGCTGGCGGCTTTTACCGATTCCACTACCGAGACTTCAGCGTGTTGAGTGTAGGTCTGTAATTCGGGGAGCTGTACAAAGACCACATCACCGAGCGATTCCTGTGCATAAGGTGTGATGCCTACCGTGACACTGCCATCGGCTTCGGCCCGCAGCCATTCGTGTTCAACGGTGAATCGCAACTCGCTCATAACAACTCCTCAAGGGTAAAGACCGCGGCTGATGCCGGCATAATGCGAGGCTCAGTAGCAATTTTGCGGCCAATATGGATTTGTTGTTTTAAATCAATGATTTGTGATGTTTTTGGGGTACGATTGAAATGAGGGGTGTAGCGAAATCGATACAGTAATGCAGGGCTGCAAAATTCCCGTCTGATCAAAGCCTTGCAGGTTGGGGATCGGAGAAGTTTGGAGTGAATTCGTTACGGTGGAATGATTTTGTTACGGTTGGTCGTGAATGAATGGACTCTGCCCTCGTTAAGTGTTGTGGTCTCTCTGGTACAGCGCTGGTAATGCTGTGGGAGTTCGCTCATCGCCCCGGTGCCGCGCTGTCGCGCAGCAAACAGGTGCCGCGTGGTTGCCGATTGAAGGTTCGGCTTGAGGCCGCCTTGCGCCTTTACGGCGCGTCACTTTGGTTTCGGCCAAAGTAACCAA
>NZ_JAFGZD010000027.1 GCF_017165765.1 Pseudomonas capsici | reverse complement strand
GGAGCCCATGGTTTCCCCCCTTTGCCGAAACAAAGGGGGCCGCCGTAAAGGCGGAACCGGTAGAACCAGCCCATACCAATAATGGATATGTCCACCGGAGCGCGTTTTAACCCACGAAAAATACTTTTTTATTCATGGCCTTGCGTCTTGCCTGATGAGAGGCAGCTTGCTGGCGACTTCACCGTTGTCGCCAGCAAGCAGCGCCGAGCACAGAGCGCATTCAACGCACCGCACTCACCCCGTCCAGAGTCGAGAACGACGTGTCTTTCGCGGTCAGCAGGAAATCGCGCATGTAAGGCGCATCCAGCATGTCGGCGCGGATACCTGCATAAAGCGTCGCGAACAGTCCCTTTTCCCCCAGCCGCTTGGCCTTTACGTACCCACGCGAGCTGTACTCGTGCAGTGCCCAGTGCGGCATGCCGCATACGCCGCGTCCGCTGGCCACCAGTTGCATCATCATCACCGTCAGTTCCGAGGTGCGGACCTGTGCCGGCTCAATGTCGGCCGGCTCCAGAAAGCGCGTGAAGATATCCAGCCGATCCCGCTCCACCGGATAAGTGATCAGCGTTTCGGTCATCAGGTCTTCCGGCACGATGTAGGGTTTGCTCGCCAGTGCATGCTGATTGGCCACAGCCAGCATCGCTTCGTAGGTGAACAGCGGTACATAGGTGATGCCGGGAATGTCCTGCGGATCCGAGGTGACCACCAGATCCAGATCGCCCCGGGCCAGAGCGGGCAAAGGCGCGAAAGAGAAACCCGAGGACAGATCAAGCTCTACCTCCGGCCAGGAGTCGCGAAACTGGTCAATGGTGGGCATCAGCCATTGAAAGCAACTGTGGCATTCGATAGCCATGTGCAGGCGTCCGGCCGTACCGCCCGCCAGTCGCGCAATGTCGCGCTCTGCACTGCGCAGTTGCGGCAGCAATGAGTCGGCCAGTTGCAGCAGGCGCAGCCCGGCGCTGGTGAAGCGCACCGGTTTGGTCTTGCGCACGAACAGTTGCATGCCCATGCGTTCCTCCAGTTCCTTGAACTGATGGGAGAGGGCGGACTGGGTCAGGTGCAAGCGCTCGGCGGCTTCCACAAGGCTGTCGGCCTCGCGCAAAGCGTGCAGGGTTTTGAGGTGGCGTATTTCAATCACCTTCGGCGCTCCATGAATAAAATTTGTGACCAACAAGAAAACAATGAGTTTGTCTCATGTTTGCCTGGCTGTCGACAATAGCGCCATCTTTTAGGGAGGACGCAGCATGGCTCTGGCACATAACCTTGGATTTCCGCGCATTGGCGCTGATCGTGAATTGAAGAAGGCACTGGAGGCCTGTTGGAAGGGCGATCTGGATCAGGACGGCCTGCGTGCCACGGGCCGTGAATTGCGTGCTGCCCATTGGCAACTGCAGAAGGATGCCGGTATTGAGCTGCTGCCTGTGGGCGATTTCGCCTGGTACGATCAGGTACTGACCCATTCCCTGACCTTCGGCGTCATTCCCGAGCGCTTCGCCTCATCCCGAGATGCCGCAGGCCTGCCGACTCTCGATACCCTGTTCGCCATGGCCCGTGGCGCCAGCACCTGCTGCGGCGGTGCTCAGGCCAAGGCTCAATATGCACAGGAACTGACCAAGTGGTTCGATACCAATTACCACTATCTGGTCCCTGAGTTCTCCCGGGATCAACGTTTCCAGTTGAGCTGGGAGCAATTGTACGAAGAAGTCGATGAGGCCCATGAACTGGGTCACAAGGTCAAGCCGGTGCTGATCGGTCCGCTGACCTACCTGTGGCTGGGCAAGGCCAAGGGCGACGACTTCGACAAGCTGGACCTGCTGGAGCGTCTGCTGCCGCTGTATGGCGAAATCTTCGGCCGCCTGGCCACGAAAGGTGTCGAGTGGGTACAGATCGACGAGCCGATTTTGACCCTCGACCTGCCTCAGGAGTGGAAAAATGCTTTCGAGCGTACTTATCACAGCCTGCAATATTCACCGCTGAAAAAACTCATCGCCACCTACTTCAGTGGCCTGGAAGATAATCTCGGGCTGGCGGTTTCCCTGCCGGTGGATGGCTTGCACATCGATCTGGTACGCGCTCCCGAGCAGCTTGCAACGGTGCTTGACCGTCTGCCGACTTATAAGGTGCTGTCTCTGGGCGTGGTCAACGGGCGCAATGTCTGGCGCTGCGATCTGGACAAGGCCCTTGAGGCCCTGCAACTGGCTCAGGCGCGGTTTGGCGACAACCTGTGGGTCGCCGGTTCGTGCTCGCTGCTGCACAGCCCGGTCAATCTGGAGCGTGAAGACCAACTCGATGCCGAACTGAAAAGCTGGCTGGCGTTTGCCGTGCAGAAGTGCGGGGAAATTGCCGTGCTCAGTCAGGCCCTGAATGATCCACAGAGCCCTGAAGTGCTGGCAGCACTGGCGCAAAGCCGTGCCGTACAGGCCAGTCGTGAGCAGTCGCCACGTATTCACAAGCCGGATGTGCAGGCGCGTCTGGCGACGATCACCGCTGCCGACAGCCAGCGTCAGTCAGCCTTTGCCCAGCGCATTGAAGTGCAGCGTGCCCGCCTGCAATTGCCAGCTTTTCCGACCACAACCATTGGCTCATTCCCACAGACTTCATCGATCCGTCTGGCGCGTCAGTCGCACAGGCAAGGCAAGCTGTCGCTCAATGATTACACCGACGCCATGCGCCATGAAATTCGCCATGCCGTGCAGATCCAGGAGCGTCTGGGTCTTGATGTACTGGTGCACGGCGAGGCCGAGCGCAATGACATGGTCGAATACTTCGCCGAACAACTGGATGGCTATGTATTTACCCGCTATGGCTGGGTACAGAGCTACGGTTCGCGCTGCGTGAAACCGGCGGTGATCGTTGGCGATCTGAGTCGTCCCGAGGCCATGACGGTGGAGTGGATTCGCTATGCCCAGAGCCTGACCGACAAGGTCATGAAGGGCATGCTGACCGGCCCGGTGACCATGCTGATGTGGTCGTTTCCCCGTGAAGACGTATCGCGCCAAGTCCAGGCTCGACAACTGGCCCTGGCGATTCGCGACGAAGTGGTGGATCTGGAGCGAGCCGGGATCCGGATCGTGCAGATCGACGAAGCCGCTTTCCGTGAAGGCCTGCCGCTGCGCAAGGCGCAATGGCAGGAATATCTAGACTGGGCCGTGGAAGCGTTCCGTCTGTGCGCTTCGGGCGTGCGTGACGAAACCCAGATCCACACCCACATGTGCTACAGCGAATTCAACGACGTGATCGAGTCCATCGCAGCCATGGATGCCGACGTGATCACTATCGAAACCTCGCGCTCGGACATGGAGTTGCTGGAAGCTTTCGAGGCCTTCGATTACCCGAACGATATCGGGCCGGGCGTCTACGACATTCACTCGCCACGGGTCCCGGACACTGCCGAGATGGTCAAGTTGATGACCAAGGCCGTGCAACACATCCCGGCCGAGCGCCTGTGGATCAACCCCGACTGCGGCCTCAAGACCCGTGGCTGGCCGGAAACCGAAGCGGCACTGGTCAACATGGTTGCGGCAGCGCGGCAATTGCGGGTCGAGCTGCTGTAAGGCGTTTTCAGCAGGCACTTTGCCGTTGATCCCGATTCATCAAATTGTCACGCAACTGTGGCAGCGCGCTTTGAAAAACATCATCAGACTTGCCGCCCACTGGGGATCTGTCTTTTGGTGTTTTTCATGCGGGTTTTACTTTTTCTGGCCGCGCTCTTGTGCGGCTTGCCGTCTTTTGCGGCCTCTCGATGCGATGTCAGCGCTCCTGTACAGATTGCCGAACTCAAGGAAGTACGGATTGCCTATCAAAGTATCGGCAATGAATCCGACCCTGCCTTGCTGTTGGTCATGGGTCTTGGCGGGCAGTTGATCCACTGGCCTGACGAAGTCGTGGTTGCCCTGTGTCAGCAAGGCTATCGGGTGATTCGCTATGACAACCGCGATGTCGGTCTGTCGTCCTGGGTCCGACCGCCTGCGGATGCCAACCTTACTTATGAAGTCTTGCGCTACAAACTGGGCCTGCCGGTGTCTGCGGTATATTCCCTGACCGACATGGCCGACGATGCGCTGGGCTTGATGGATGCATTGCACGTCGACCAGTTCCATGTGCTGGGTGCGAGCATGGGGGGGATGATTGCCCAGCACCTTGCCGACCTGGCCCCGCAACGGGTCGAAAGCCTGACCCTGATCATGACCAGCTCCGGTGCCCAGGGCTTGCCGATGCCCAATGCCGCGCTGCTGCAATTGCTGGCCCGTCGTGGCGCGCCCAATCGCGAAGTTGCAATCGAGCAGCAGGCAGACCTCCTGGCAGCGTTGGGCAGCCCGGAGATTCATGATGACCGGGCCATGCTTCTGCAACAGGCTGCCGCCTCTTATGACCGTGCTTTCAATCCCGAAGGTGTAAAACGCCAGATCACCGCGATTCTGGCCGAGCCCAGTCGTGTCGAACTGCTCAACCGTCTGCGTCTGCCGGTACTGGTGGTGCATGGCACGGCCGACCCGCTGTTGCCGGTCATGCATGGCGTGCATGTCGCCGCGCATATCCGGGGCAGCCAGTTGCGCCTGATTCCCGGTCTGGCGCATCGTTTCCAGGAGGCGTTCAAGGCTCCGTTGCTGGCAGCCGTCTTGCCCTATCTCAAGGCGCAGCACGAGGACGGGCGGCATATGGCGCAGTTGTAAGGCGCACGTGTATGGTGACTGCTTTCTGCCAAATGCGAGCGTCACCATGACCACTCCTCTGAAAATCGATTTCGTTTCCGATGTTTCCTGCCCGTGGTGCGCCATCGGCTTGAGTGCGCTGGAGCAGGCCCTTGAAGCGCTGGGTGATGAAGTGCAGGCACAGATTCATTTCCAGCCCTTCGAGCTGAACCCGGACATGGTTGCCGAGGGCCAGGACATCAAGGAGCACCTTGCCGAAAAATACGGCTCCACGCCCGAGCAGATGAACGACATTCACGAAAATATCCGGGCGCGTGGTGCGGAACTGGGGTTTGTCTTTACTCCGGGCGAGCGCCGCATCTACAACACTTTCGACGCCCATCGCCTGTTGCACTGGGCCGAACTGGAAGGCAGGCAGCCAGCGTTGAAACACGCCTTGCTTGCTACCTACTTCACCGATCTGGGCGATCCGTCCAATCATCAGACTCTGGCCGACGTGGCGCAAAAGGTGGGGCTCGATCGCCAGCGTGCCGAAGCCATCCTGGCCAGCGACGAATATGCCGCCGAAGTTCGCGAGACCGAAAAAATCTGGATCTCTCGTGGCGTCAGTTCGGTTCCCACCATCGTCTTCAATGACGAATACGCTATATCCGGCGGCCAACCGGTGGATGTGTTTGTCGGCGCAATCCGGCAGATCGCCAGCAACAGCGTTTAGGGCTGTTCTTTCCTGCCTGTGGGACCGGATTTATCCGGGAATAGACCGGTCCCACACCGTTGTTTCTTCGCGTGTGGATTGAAGTCTTTGCGGGTTACCAGAGGGCGACTGTGTAACTCAGAATCAACCGGGTTTCATCCAGGTCATTACCGAAGTTCGAGCGAACCGTGGCATTGCGCAGTTTGATTCCGACATTCTTCAGCGAACCACTTTGAATGACATAACCGATATCGGTATTGCGTTCCCATTCCTTGCCCGAGTTGCGGCCTGCCACCTGCACATTGTCACCGCTGACATAGCGACTCATGAAGGTCAGGCCGGGAATGCCCAGCGCAGCGAAGTTGTAGTCATAACGCAGTTGCCACGAATGCTCTTCAATGTTTGCGAAGTCGTTGATCTGCACGAAGTTGACCAGATACGGGTCGGTATTGGCGATGTACGGAAACGGGTCATCGCCGCTCATGCGCTGATAGGCAGCGCTGAACACGTTCGAGCCCAGGGTGTAGGACAGCATACCGTTGGCCGCACGGTTATCGAGGTTGCGGAAGTTGCCGTCCTCGGTACTTCTGGAATAGCGCAGGTCAAACTTCAGCGACTGTTGTGCAGCCAGCGGAATCTCGTAGACCACGCCACCGAAGAACTGTCGATAGACATTTTCCAGATTGCCGTAATACAGGCTGGTGCTGAGGTTCTTGCTGAAGTTGTAAGTGCCGCCGGCAAAGCTGAAATCATCGCTGACGCCACCGATGCGGTTACCGGTGAAATCCTGATAGTTCGAGGAACTGTTGAATTTGATCTGCTCCAGCTTGCCGCCTTGCAAGACCAGTTTGTCGATATCCTTTGAAGTCAGCATCGCGCCCTCGAAGGTCGATGGCAGCAGGCGCGTATCATTGCTCGACACCACCGGCGAGCGGAAGGCAAGTGAGCCGACCTTTAGCACGGTTTCGGACACCCTGGCCTTGGCCGTCAGCTCCAGTTTGGAATATTCGTCCTGTGAGCCACGACCGTTTCTTGAACTCAGGTCGGCGGGCAGCAAGCCCGTGCCGCCTGAACCGTCACCGCCGTCAAGCTTGAGCCCGACCATACCCAGAGCATCGATGCCCAGGCCCACTGTTCCGGCGGTGTAGCCCGACTCGAATCTCAGCATCGCTCCTTGCGCCCATTCCTGAGCCGAGTCGCGCTGGGCGGTGGGTGGGCCGTTGCGAAAATCACGGTTGAAGTAGAAGTTACGCAGATCGACACTGGCCTTGCTGTCGGCAATAAAGTCCGCCGAAGCCGTTATTGGAATAAACAGTGCGCAAGTACTGACAAGTGCAAAAGTCTTATTGATCGACATGTTCGTTATGCTCCGAGTAATGGCAGATTCAATCGATACGCTTTATTTTTATTGGTCATGTAAAGTTGCCTGGAACATTCCTGCGGGCAGCACGCAGCAACCAGGTAATGACCCGGTTGTGCGTAACTTGCCAGCAGGAAACTAGTGAATCAGAGAGTTGTTTCTATGCGCCCGATCCGGGACTTGGCTTCAAAGTAACTGCCGGGTTGTTCGGCAATCTGCAATTGACCGGCACAAGGCGCCAGAATCGAAGTTTCCATCTTCATCGCTTCCATCACTGCGATGACTTGCCCGGCCTGCACTGACTCGCCATCGGCAACGACCCAGGCGTGCAGATTGCCTGCGACCGGCGTGACGATCGCTTGCGGGTCATGAGCTTCGGCAGTCGCCACACTCTCAGTGGCGGGGGCCGCCGCGTTCAGGCTGACCCCGCGCAGAAGTGCCGCTGGCAAACCCAGTTCGTGACGCTTGCCGTCGATCTCGACGAAAGTGCGCAGTACGCCCGGATCGGTGGCTGCAGCGCTGCGTGGCGCGATGGTCACCTTTTCAGCGAAATCCGTCTCGATCCAGCGGGTATGCACGGCGAAAGTGTCGGCGGCGGTGAAATCGTCATGGTCCATCACGGCACGATGGAACGGCAGCACAGTTGCCACACCCTCCACATGGAATTCGGCCAGGGCGCGGCGGGCACGGCGAATGGCCTGCTCACGGGTAGCGCCGGTGACGATCAGCTTGGCGATCATCGAGTCGAAGTTCGGTGAAACCCGCGAGCCTTCGACCACGCCGGTGTCCAACCGGACACCCGGGCCGCTCGGCGCCTGGAACCGTTCGACAGGGCCGGGCGTGGGCAGGAAGCCATTGCCTGCGTCTTCGGCGTTGATGCGGAATTCGAAGCTGTGGCCGCGAGGCGTCGGCGTGCCCTCGAACGACAGCGGCAGACCTTCGGCAACCCGCAACTGCTCGATCACCAGATCGATGCCGCTGGTTTCTTCGGTTACCGGATGTTCCACCTGCAGGCGAGTGTTGACCTCGAGGAACGACAGGGTGCCATCGGCACTGAGCAGGAACTCCACTGTGCCTGCACCGACATAACCGGCTTCGGCACAGATATCGCGTGCCGAATCATGGATGCGCTGACGCAAGGCATCGTCGAGATAAGGCGCCGGTGCTTCTTCGATCAGTTTCTGATTGCGACGCTGCAGCGAGCAGTCGCGAGTGCCCACCACCACGACCCGGCCATGGCGATCGGCGATGATCTGCGCTTCGATGTGTCGAGGGCGATCCAGAAAGCGCTCGACAAAGCACTCGCCACGGCCAAATGCTGCAACGGCTTCACGCACCGCCGACTCGTACAGCTCGCTGACTTCTTCGAGCTTCCAGGCCACTTTCAGGCCGCGACCACCCCCGCCGAACGCTGCCTTGATGGCAATCGGCAGACCATGCTGCTCGGCAAATGCGACCACTTCGCTGGCGTCGTTCACCGGGTCTTCGGTACCGGCCACCAGTGGTGCCCCGACCTTCAGGGCAATACGTCGCGCCTGGACCTTGTCACCCAGGGCGTCGATGGTGCTCGGGTCCGGGCCGATCCAGGTCAGGCCGGCATCGATCACTGCGCGGGCAAAGTCGGCGCGTTCCGAGAGAAAGCCATAACCGGGGTGAACCGCGTCGGCACCGGCACGTGCCGCTACCGCCAGCAGTTTTTCGATATTCAGATAGCTATCGGCAGGCCGCTCGCCGTTCAGCGCATAGGCTTCGTCGGCCTGGCGCACATGCAACGCATCGATGTCGGCATCGGCATACACCGCCACCGAGGCAATGCCATAGTCGCGGCAGGCACGGGCGATACGGACGGCAATTTCGCCACGGTTGGCAATCAGAACCTTTTTCATTGGTTTTGTTTCTCGTCTGAAAGGGCAGGACGCACGGGCTCAAAGGCGCCCAGCGGCTTGAAGCGAATACGGGAATTGACCGGAATCTGACCGGCCAGGTCCAGGTGATACGGCGCGACTACACCGATAACCGGGTAGCCACCGGTCAACGGGTGATCGGCCAGGAACAGCACGGGCTGACCGCTGGGCGGAACCTGGATGGCACCGACTGTTGTGCCTTCGCTGGGCAGCTCACCTTCGATGACGCGTTCCAGCGACTGATCGCCCGCCAGACGAATGCCGATACGGTTCGACTGCGGTGTCACCCGCCAGGTTTGCTCGGCCAGCAAAGCCTGGGCCTGTGGAGTGAACCAGTCACTGCGCGGGCCCATGACCACATCCAGAGTGATGACCTGATCGGCGCGTGGCATGTCGAGCGCCGGTTGCTCGCTGATCGATACTGCAGGCCCGCCCACTCTCTGTCTGAAGCCGATACGGTCACCTGCCGCCAGTGGCGCAGGGCCGACCTGAGCCAGGGTGTCGGTGGACAGGCTGCCCAGCACCGGCTCATGGGTAAAACCGCCACGAATCGCCAGATAATTGCGCAGTCCTGCAGTGGGCGCGTCGATGCTGACCCGATCGCCATCCTGCAAGGCAAAAGGCGTGTAGAGCGCCGGGCGCAGCAATTGACCTTCAGCGGTACGCACTTCTATCGCGGCAGTGGCTCCGGTAATGGCGATCACTGACGGACCATGACTGACAAGGCTCAGGCCACCCATGAGGATTTCCAGGCAGGCATTGTCCGGCGCGTTGCCCACTGCACGGTTGGCCGCGTGCAACGCGCCCCGGTCCATGGCGCCGGAAGCCGATACGCCCTGGCCGGCGCGGCCATGGCGACCCAGATCCTGGAACAGGGTCTGCAGGCCGGGAGAAAGAATTTCCAGAGCGTTTCCGGTAGCAGGGGCCGTTGTCGGGCGGTTCGGCGCGGCCACCGAGACACTTGAGTCAGACAGAGGACCCGCATCGCGAAAACGCACACGATAGCCCGGCTGCAACAATGCCGGCTCATCACGTCCCAGGTCCCACATTTTCGATTCGGTCACGCCGATGATCTGCCAGCCGCCAGGGCTGGCCTGTGGATAGACGCCGCTGAAGCCGCCAGCCAGCGCCACGGCACCTGCCGGAATGCGGGTGCGCGGCGTACTGCGACGTGGCACCAGAAAACCGGCACCGCCGCTCAGGTAGGCAAAGCCCGGCGCAAAGCCGCAGAAGGCCACATCGTAATCGCTGCCGGTATGGCGCTTGATCACTTCCTCGACGCTGATGTCCAGTTCGCGGGCTACATCGTCCAGATCTTCGCCGTTGTAATGCACGGGAATCTCGACCAGCTTGCCGGCTTCGCGAACCTTGCCGTGGACATTGCGCGACGCGATTCTTGCCGCCAGCACCTCACGGCTGATGGATGCGGGACGAAAGCTCACGAGCACGGTGCGCGCCGCGGGAATGATCTCCTCCACGCCGACAATGGGCTCCTGCTGCAGCGAGTCGAACAGGGCGAGAGTCTCGTCCAGATTCGCCAATTCAACCAGGAGTGCGTCCAGGCTGACCGGATAGAAACGCATGATCCACCTCAGGTAAATGCGCGGATGGTGACGCCTGCTTCAAGCAGGCTGTTTTTCAGGTTGCGGGCGATGGCGACCGCGTCCTGGTTGTCGCCGTGTACACAGATCGAATCCGCTTGCAGATTGATCAGGCTGCCGTTCTCGGACTCGATGACGCCGTCGCGAACCAGACGCAACATGCGCTGGGCGATCAGTTCGGGATCGTGCAGCACGGCTCCAGGCTTCGAGCGCGAGACCAGCGTGCCTTCGGTGGTATAGGCACGGTCGGCAAAGGCCTCGGCCACACAGGACAGGCCAGCCTCGGTGGCCCAGCCGATCAATGGTGAATTGGCCAGACACACCAGCTTCAATTGGGGATCGATGCGCAGCAGCGCCTGGATAACCGCCGCTGCCTGACGCTGATCGCCGGCAATGGTGTTGTACAGCGCGCCATGGGGTTTGACGTAAGTCACCCGTGTGCCGACGCTGCGGGCCAGGCCCTGCAGTGCGCCGATCTGATAGATCACATCGGCCGTCAACTGGTCGGACGGTACGTCCATGTTGCGTCGTCCGAAACCCACCAGGTCCGGGTAGGCCACATGGGCTCCGATGGCAACGCCACGGGCGGCTGCCGCTTCCAGGGTTCGCAGGATTCCGGCCGGATCACCGGCGTGAAAGCCGCAGGCGACGTTGGCACTGCTGACGATTTCGAGAACCGCCTCATCGTCACCCATGCTCCATGCGCCGAAGCTTTCGCCCAGGTCGCTGTTGAGGTCAATCGCACGCATGTAAATTATCTCCGTTGAAATCAGGCCGCGTTGATGAAGGCAAAGATGGCACCTGCCGACTTGTAGGCCATGAACCAGGACAACAGGCAGGTCAGCACGCCGAGCACCAGCAGCCAGCGAGGGTAGTGATAGCCGTCCATCAGGTCGGAACGGCGCCAGCCCACGTACATGAATATGCTCAGGCCCAGCGGCAGAATCAGGCCGTTGAAACCGCCCGCGAATACCAGCAGCGCTGCCGGTGGTTTACCCAGCAACATATACACCGAGAGCGTAATGACAATGAAACCGACAGTGGCCAGGTTACGTACACGCTCGGTAATTCGTTTCGAGAACACGGTTGTGAAGGACATTGTCGTATAAGACGCACCAATCACACTGCTGATACCTGCTGCCCACAGCACCAGACCGAACATCATCATGCCGATATCGCCGGCAGCCGCATGGAACGCCTGGGCAGCAGGGTTTGCGCCTTTACCCGACACGTCGATGACGACGCCGCTGGCAACGACCCCGAGAATAGCCAGAAACAGGATGTAACGGGCAACGCCGGTGACCAGAATGCCCGTCAGTGCAGCACGGGATACCGCTTCAATGTGTTCCACACCCACGGTCCCGCGATCGAGCAGGCGGTGAGCACCGGCATAGGTGATGTAGCCGCCGACTGTGCCACCGACGATGGTCGTGATGGAGGCGAAGTCGATCAGATCGGGCAGTACCGTCTGGCGCAGGGCTTCACCCAGCGGCGGATGAGTCGCGAAGGCCGCGAAAATGATCAGGCCCACTTTCAGCAGGCCCAGCACGATCATGATGCGGTCCATGGCAACGCCCGCCCGGTGCGACGAAAAAATCGCGATGGCGAGCAGTGCGCTCAACAAGCCGCCCCATTTGGGATCGAGGCCGGTCAAGGCATTCAAACCCAGGCCCGCACCGGCAATGTTACCCAGCATGAAAACCAGGCCACCGCAGATCACCAGTACCGACAACAGGTATCCGCTCCCCGGAATGGCCGCGTTGGCCAGATCGGCTGCGCGCATTTTGGTCAGGGTCACGATTCGCCAGACATTCAGTTGAACGACAAAGTCGATCAGGATCGAGGCCAGGATGCCGAAAGCAAACGCCGCTCCCAGCGTTGCAGTGAACGTAGCCGTCTGGGTCAGGAAGCCTGGCCCGATAGCTGACGTCGCCATCATGAAAATGGCGGCGATCAACGATGCGCGCCGCGCTTTTGTAAACTCTTTGGTGGTCTGTGTCACGGCCTGATTCCTACAGTGAGAGGTATCTTGCTTGAGCAATGAGCGTGCCAAACCCTATTCAATACCGCTGTAATGTAGGCGTATAGCCAATACATTGTTGAACAATCATATATCTTTGAGTGAGTTATTTGCACCATATTGTTACCCTTTCACCCGTGAGCGCTACTTAATGAAGCACGCGGCGCGCTTGTGCCTTGCCACGCACTAAGCTCTCAGGGAACATCTGCCGGTTTTTCTCATTCTGGATTGCTCATGAACGACGCTTCTCCCTCCCTTCCTCGCACGCTGGGAGAAACCATCACCCAGGAAATCCGCAGAATGCTGGTCGAAGGCGAGCTGGTTCCCGGCCAGCGCCTGTCCGAAGCGGCACTGGCCGATAGCCTGCAGATTTCCCGTAACACCTTGAGAGAAGCGTTCAGGGTCCTGACCCGCGAGGGATTGCTCAAGCACGAGCCCAACCGTGGCGTGACCGTGGCCGAGCCCGATATGGCGTCGATCATCGACATCTATCGCGTGCGCCGTTTCATCGAGTGCAAGGCCATTGCTCAAGGCTTCCCGCTGCATCCAGGAGCCTTGAAGATGCGCGAAGCGGTCGAGGCCGGCATGCATGCCAGGGAAGCAAAGGACTGGGTGGCGGTGGGGACTGCCAACATGATGTTCCACAGGGCCATTGTCGAACTGGCCGACAGCCCGCGGCTGGTGGTGTTCTATGGGCAGATATCAGCTGAGCTGCGACTGGCTTTCGGGCTGCTCGACGACCCGGAATTCCTGCATGTGCCTTATCTGGACATGAACGCGAAGATCCTGCGCTGCGTCGAAGAAGGGCGTGTAGAGGAAGCGACCGTGATGCTCGAGAACTATCTGGTGCAATCGGAACGCACCGTACTGGCCGCCTATCAGCGCATCACGAAGCGTTGAGCGTATTGCCCCGTCGCGGGCAAGCCCCCTCCCACAAGGAATTGCACTCATCCTGTGGAAGCTTGCTCGCGACAGCTTCACGGGCAACAAAATACCCAGCGAAGACGGTGCGAATCACCCGTGAAATCGCACCCACAACGTTACCAGTAGCGTGGCAGCAATCAGCCAGGCCACTGCTGCCAGTGCCAGCGAGACTTCCAGGCGCCAGCGGTCTACCAGCAGGTACAAGGCCGCCAGATAGACAAAGTAGGGGATGATCGACCACATGCCGAACAGGATGGTGGTTTTCAGGTCATCGAGCGAGCGGCCCTTGCCGACAATGTAATGGGCGATCAGCGCAAAGGTCGGGAACAGCGGTACCAGGCCTGCAATATAGTAATTGCGGGTCTTGGCCAGTGCGGCCAGGATCACGACAACGGCTGCGCCCAGCAGGGCCTTGAGTAACAGATCCACGATTTCTTCCCTTACGGCTTCAGGCTTGCAGCCCGTATTTCTTGACCTTGTCGAACAGCGTGGTCTTGGCCATGCTCAGTTCCTGACTGGCCTGGCTGAGGTTGCCGCCGCTGCGTTGCAGGGCTTCGCGCAGCAGGCTGCGCTCGAAGGCTTCCACGGCCTCGGCAAACCCCAGGCTCTGGCTCTCGGCCTGATCGGACTTCTTGAACACCGGCAGTCCCAGCGCGTAACGCTCGGCCACGTTACGCAACTCGCGCACGTTACCGGGCCAGTCATGGCTCATCAAGGCCGATGCCGTCTGCCGGTCAAGTTGTGGCGGTTCGCGGTCGAAGCGCAGTGACGACAGCTGCAGGAAATGCTCGAACAATTGCAGGATGTCTTCGCGCCGCTCGCGCAGTGGCGGCAGCTCAAGGGTGACCACATTGAGGCGGTAATACAGGTCGCTGCGGAACTGGTTGGCCTTGCTCAGCTCATTGAGATCGGACTTGGTCGCCGCGATGACCCGGCAATCCACCTCGACGTTCTGGTTGGACCCCAGTCGCTCCAGAGTGCGCTCCTGCAAGACCCGCAACAACTTGATCTGCAGGTTGATCGGCATGCTTTCCACTTCATCGAGGAACAGCGTACCGTTGTGTGCATGTTCGATCTTGCCGATCCGGCGCTTGCCCGCACCGGTGAAGGCGTTGGCTTCGTGGCCGAAGATTTCCGACTCGAACAGGCTTTCCGCCAGCCCGCCGCAGTTCAGGGCCACGAACTGATTTTTGGTGCGGCGACTGAAGTCATGCAGGCAGCGAGCGACCAGTTCCTTGCCGGTGCCGGTTTCCCCTTCGATCAGCACATTGGCCGAGGTGTCGGCAATGTTGGCGATCAGCGCCCGCAGATTCTGCATGGCCGGCGAGCGTCCGATGATCTTGCCTTCCAGCGAGTTGCGTTCGGCCAGTTGCTTGCGCAACGCCCAGACTTCCCGGGCCAGTCCGCGCTGTTCGAGGGCGCGGCGGGCGACATCCACCAGCCGTTCCGGCGAGAAGGGCTTTTCCATGAAGTCATAGGCACCGTCGCGCATGGCATTGACCGCCATGGAGATGTCGCCGTGACCGGTAATCAGCACCACGGGCAGGCTGCTGTCGCGAGCCTTGAGGCGGGTCAGCAACTCCAGTCCGTCGATACCCGGCAGACGGATGTCACTGATGACGATTCCGGCGAAGTTGTCACCGATGCGCGCCAGTGCCTCTTCGGCACTGGATACGCCTTCGCTGGGAATGTCTTCCAGCGCCAGCGCCTGCTGGCAGCCGAGCAACACGTGGGGATCGTCTTCGACGATGAGTACAGTCAGATCGGTGTTCATTTTGGAATTACTCATGGTGAACGCTCAGGTCCTTTGAGGTCGACTGATTCTCTGCACGCCCACAACCCTGTAGGCGCAAATTCATTCGCGAAAGGTATTTGAAGTACGAAAGACGCGGGGAAGCCCTCATGAATCGGTCTCCCCATCCTTGACCAGCGGCAGCCACAGCACGAAGGTTGTACCGCCTGCCGGATACTCTGCACTCAGGCTGCCACCTGCTGCCGCTGCGAGGCTGGCGGAAAGGGTCAGGCCCAGTCCCAGGCCCTGTTCACCGGGTTTGGTGGTGAAAAACGGCTCGAACAGATGCTTGCGGGCCTCGTCGTCGATGCCATGGCCGTTGTCACGCACGCGCAGACGATAGCGATCCTCGACAACCTCGCCCTCAAGCCACAACTCGGGTTTGGGCTGGGCATGCATTGCGTCCAGGGCATTGCCGATCAGGTTGACCAGAATCTGTTCCAGTCGGGTCTGATCGATTCCCAGCCCGGCATCGGTGAAGTCCTGATGCAGGTCCAGGGCAAAGTTCTCGAGCCTGACGCTCAACAACTGCAAGGCAGCCTCCACGGCCTTGCGCAACTGCGCCTGGCCCTGATCGTTGCCGCGTCGGGCGAAGGCTCGCAGGCTGGCAGTGATGCGACCCATGCGGTCCACCAGCTCGTTGATGGTCCGCAGGTTGGTGCTGGCGGTGTCCAGAGCGCCGCGTTCGAGGAAACGAACGGTATTGCCGGACAGGGTGCGCAATGCGGCCAGCGGCTGGTTGAGTTCGTGGGCGATGCTGGTGGACATCTGCCCGATAGCCGCCAGCTTGCCCGCCTGAACCAGTTCGTCCTGGGCCTTGCGCAGTGTGTCTTCGGCCTGTCGGCGTTCCCGGATCTGCGCCTTGAGTCGTTCGTTGCTGGCGCGCAGATGCTCGGTACGCTCGGCAATCTTGCGTTCCAGTTCGTCATTGGCGGCCTGCAAGGCTTCACGGGCCGCAAGCCGGGTGGAAATCACCTTGCGACGCTCGTTCCAGGCAATCAGCAGAAAGGCCACCAGCGCACAGGCCACGGCGACCAGCATGCCCTGGCTGGCGGCTTCGCGGCGCAGGTCTTCGAGCGGTGTCAGCAGGGTCAGGTGCCAGGGTGTGTCGCTCAACTGGCGGGTCTGGGCCAGATAGCTGACCTGGGTGTGCTCGCGGTCGACGCTGACATTGGCCGGGAAGGTGAGCTTTTCGACACCTTCGGCCAGGGTTTCGCGCTCCAGCGGCACCAGTTCGTTCAGCGGCCACCAGTAATATTGCAGGCTGCGCGCCAGACGTTCCTTGATGGTGGGGTTCAGCGGGCGTACCGACTTCAGGCGGCGTGCCGGGTCGCTGGACAGGATGATGATGCCGTTTTCATCGCTGACAAAGGCTTCCATGCGCGCCCGTTGCCAGCGTTCTTCCAGTGCTTCGAGGCGCACCTTGATGACGGCGACGCCAATGATCCGGCCTCTTTCTTCCAGCCCGTGGGCCAGGTAATAACCGGACTCGCCTACGGTGGTGCCGATTCCGTAGAAGCGGCCGGGCAAGCCTCGCACGGCATCCTGAAAATAGGCGCGGAACGACAGGTCTTCGCCCTGGTAACTGTCAGCATCGCGCCAGTTGCTGGTGGCCAGCACGCGGCCGGTGGTGTCGATGACATAAATGGCGCGGCTGCGACTGCGGCGGTTGAGGCCTTCAAGGTAACTGTTGACCTTGCCCTGCAGGTCGGGAGTGGGATTTCTCAGAAGTTGCGAAACACTGGATTCAAGCTCCAGGACGCTGGGCAGATAGGTGTACTTGTTGATTTCGCTTTCGACCGTACGGGCATGCAGCTCCAGCTGGCGTTCGCCATTTTCGCTGAGGCTCTTGATGCCATGGGTCTCGCTGAACAGATAAGCGATATAGCCCAGGCCGATCATCAGCATGAGGATCAGCGGAGGCAGAAACAGTTGGCGTATCAGACGGGGTTTCACGGCGAGTGATGGCGGCGCAGCGTTATAGATATGAGGGTCGCATTTCATCACAGTCGTCCTGAGCCGAACAGCTACCCACACCCCGGGAAGCGGGGCAGGGTAGCGAACGGTATTTCCTAGTGCTGGAGGATCTTGGCGAGGAACTGCTGGGCACGTTCGGAGCGTGCGCTGACATCACCGAAAAACTCTTCCTTGGCGCAGTCTTCGACGATCTGGCCCTTGTCCATGAAGATCACGCGGTTGGCCACTTTGCGGGCGAAGCCCATTTCGTGGGTCACGCACATCATGGTCATGCCTTCGTGAGCCAGTTGAACCATCACGTCGAGCACTTCGTTGACCATTTCCGGGTCGAGGGCGGAGGTCGGTTCGTCGAACAGCATGACCACCGGGTCCATCGCCAGGGCGCGGGCAATCGCCACACGCTGCTGCTGACCACCGGAAAGCTGGCCGGGATGCTTGTGGGCGTGGGCGGAAAGCCCCACGCGATCCAGCAGCTTCAGGCCTTTCTCGGTGGCTTCGGCCTTGCTGCGGCCCAGTACCTTGATCTGCGCGATGGTCAGGTTTTCCACGATGCTCAGGTGCGGGAACAGCTCGAAATGCTGGAACACCATGCCGACCCGCGAACGGAGTTTCGGCAGGTCGGTCTTCGGATCGGAGATCGAAGTGCCGTCGACCACGATGTCGCCTTTCTGGAAAGGCTCCAGGGCGTTCACGCATTTGATCAGGGTCGATTTGCCGGAACCGGACGGACCGCAGACCACGACCACTTCACCCTTGCTGACCTCGGTGCTGCAATCGGTCAGTACCTGGAAGTCCCCATACCACTTGTTGACGTTCTTGATGGAAATCATATGGCAAACCTTTTTTGCAGACGCTTCACCAGCAACGAGGCGGCAAAGCTGATCGTGAAATACACCAGACCGGCGATGATCAGGAATTCATTGGCGCGACCGATGATGTCGCCACTGGCGCGCGAGGCATTGAGGAAGTCCACCAGACCGACCGTGTACACCAGAGAGGTGTCCTGAAACAGAATGATGCTCTGTTGCAGCAACAGCGGAGTCATCTTGCGAAATGCCTGAGGCAGGATGATCAGGCGCATCATTTGCCCGTAGGTCATGCCCAGGGCCTTGGCGGCACCCATCTGCCCCTTGGAGATGGACTGCACACCGGCACGCACGATTTCGCAGAAGTACGCGGCCTCGAACATCATGAACGCCACGACGCAGGAGGTGAACGCACCGATCGGCGTGTCTTCCCCGGTGATCCAGCGCAGCACGAACGGCACCGCCAGATAGAACCAGGTGATGACCAGCAGCAGCGGGATCGAGCGGAAATAGTTGACGTAAGCGCCCGCTATATTGGCCAGCAGCTTGTTCGATGACAGGCGCATCAAGGCCAGGATGGTGCCGATGACAAGACCGCCGACGATGCCCAGGGCCATCAGTTTCAGGGTCATGACCATGCCGTTCCACAGGCCTGGAATGGCCGGAACGATTCCACTGAAGTCCATTATTTACCCCCCAGGGAGATCAGTCCCGGTACTGCGACTTTCTTCTCGACCAGACGCATCAGCAACATCAGGCTCATGTTCAGGGTGAAGTAGATCAGTGTCGCCAGCGTGAACGCTTCGAACAGGTTCGCGGAGAACTCGGCGGTCTGCTTGGTCTGCGCCAGCAGCTCCATCAGGCCGATCAGCGACGCCACCGAAGAGTTCTTGAAGACGTTCAGGAATTCGGAGGTAAGTGGCGGAATGATGATCCGGTAAGCCTGTGGCAGCAGCACGTTCCAGTAGATCTGCGGCAGTTTGAAACCCATGGCGCGAGCCGCGGATTCCTGGCCTTTTGGCAGGGCCTCGATACCGGTGCGCACTTGTTCGCAAACCCGTGCAGCGGTGAACAGGCCCAGGCAGATCACGACGCTCAGAAATGCCGAGGTCGTCGGGTTGAGGTCTTGCTTGTACCACTCCTGCAGGTTTTCAGGCAGCAGGTCGGGCACCAGGAAGTACCAGATGAACAGCTGCACCAGCAGTGGCACATTACGGAAGATTTCCACGTAGATCGTGGCGATGCCAGCCACCAGGCGGCTTGGCACGGTACGCATGACACCGAGTATGGAACCCAGTATCAAGGCAATGATCCACGCGGCCACAGCAATGGCGATGGTCCAGCCCAGACCGGAAATGAACCAGTCCAGATAGGTTTCGCTGCCGACACCGGTGGACTTGAAGAATACGCCCCAGTCCCAGTTGTAATTCATCAGGGTCTCCCCCTCTTGTTGTCGAAATGCACGCACCCGTCTCGCATGAATCCGTTCGAGCCCTTATGCACTCCAGACTCGCCTTCAGACTCCGTCCTGGCGTTTATCGTCTGGGTACAGTGAGTGATGAGCGGTTTTCCGAACAGGTGGCAGCCTGTTCGGAAAACCGTGAGGTCACGGTGTGTCGGTTACTCAGATTTTCTTGGCTTCGGCGGCCTTGTCGTTCGGCTCGGCGATCAGCTTTTTCAGCTCGTCGCTCATCGGGAACTGCAGGTTCAGGCCTTTTGGTGGAATCGGCGACTGGAACCACTTGTTGTAGATGGTGTTGATTTCGCCCGACTTGTAAGTGGCGACGATGGCGTCATCGACGGCCTTCTTGAACGGAGCGTCGCCTTTGCGAACCATGCAGCCGTAGATTTCATAGGATTGTGGCGTGCCGGTCACAGCCCAGTCGGTCGGCTTCTTGGCCTTGGCCATTTCGCCGGCCAGCAGGGCGTCGTCCATCATGAAGGCAACGGCGCGGCCCGACTCCAGCATCTGGAAGGACTCGCCGTGGTCTTTGGCGGAGATCACGTTCATGCCCATCTGCTTGTCGGCGTTCATCGCCTTGAGGATGCGCTCGGACGTGGTGCCGGCGGTGGTCACGACGTTCTTGCCTTTCAGGTCGTCGAAGTCCTTATAGGACGAATCGGCCTTGGACAGCAGGCGGGTACCGATCTCGAAAATGCCGACCGAGAAGTCCACTTGCTGCTGGCGCTCGACGTTGTTGGTGGTGGAACCGCATTCCACGTCGACGGTGCCGTTCTGCACCAGCGGGATACGGGTCTGGGAGGTGACCAGGTTGTACTTGACCTTCAGGTCGGGGATGTCGAGTTCTTTCTTGATGGCTTCAACGATTTTCAGCTGGATATCGTGGGAGTAGCCAACCGGGATGCCGGAAGCATCGGCAATGTAGGAAAACGGGATGGACGCGTCACGGTGACCGAGGGTGATGGTGCCTGATTCTTTGATCTTCTTCAGTGTGCCGGTCAATTCTTCTGCGAGAACTGGAGTGCTGATCAGAGTGGCAGCGATTGCTGCGCCCAACAGTTGGGGAACGATACGCATCGATGAATCCTCGAATTCGTTTTTATTAAGATTTCTCAGTGAATGCTTCAACGGCGTCCGGGCTAGACACACGCGACAGTCGAAGCGATCGACGAAAAGTGTAGAGCATGAGTCGTGCCAAGGATTTTGATATTGGTCAAGTATTTGATTTTATTGAATTTAATAATGAAATGCGTGGGCTTTGAGAGTTGCCTGTGTCCGGCTTTCCGAACCCCGGATAATGGGCTGTTCGGAAAACCGAATGAGGGGGCAGGAGTGAGTTTTTACGACTGATTGGATCTGAAGTGGGAGGCAGCTTGCTGGCGACTGTAAGTGTGAAGTGAGGCGAAAAAGATGCATTGGCTTCACTGGTCTTGTCGCGAGCAAACTCCTTCCCACTGCATCATTTGTGTGAGGCCGCTTGCTCGCGACGGTGCTCAGAAGTCATAACGTGCAGTCATGCCCAGCGTGCGGGGTGCGCCCAGCAGGCCGCCGTAACCGCCGTTGGGTTCGCTCCACAGGGTCGTGTAATAGGTCTTGTCGAAGGCATTCTTCAGCCACAGCGAAACATCCCACTGGCCCTGACCCAGATCCCCGCGCAAGCCGGTGCTCAGGTTGACGACGGCGTAGCTGGGAATCTGCGCGTAATCGGAGTCTTCAACGGTGCCCACGGCTTTGGAGCGGAACGCATAGCTGGCCGTGACGTACTCTTGCAGGCCGTTATCCAGGCCCCACTTGTACTCGCCATTGACGTTGGCGATGTATTTGGACGCCCCGACCACCTGATGGCCGCTCAGGTCGCACGAAGCAGGTGCTCCGGCCAGCAGGCTGACTTCAGGCGGGCAAGGCGCATCTTTGTAAGAGGTGTAACGGACATCGTTGTAGGAGCCATTGATGTTCAGCGTCAGCCCGCGAATCGGCAAAATGGTGCTTTCCAGTTCCAGGCCGCGAGATCGTACGGTGCCGGCGTTGGTCAGGTACTGCACGCGGTTGTCGTTGTCATAGGCGTTGGTCTGGTAGCCGTTGACCTGGGTCCAGAACAGGTTGGCGTTGAGTTGCAGGCGACGATCCCAGAGGGTGCTTTTCAGGCCCAGTTCTGCGTTGTTGGCGCGTTCGGTACCGATCAGCAGCGAATCGGCACCGGCGGTGGGTGCCGTTCCGACCGCCAGATTGACCCCGCCGGATTTCTCGCCGTGGGACAATGTGGCGTAGCCCAGCAGATCATCGGTGAAGTGGTAGCTCAGGTTGAGCATGCCCGAAGGGCTGGCGGTGTACTGGCTCAGATCACCCGATTCGTAGGCACCTGTGCGGGCATTGCGTGCGGCCAGGGCCGCTCCGGTGAGCGTGGCACCGCCTTGCGGAGCATCGCGTTGCACCCAGGCATTCTTCTCTTCGTACGTGCCGCGAACACCGGCGGTGAAATCCAGTTTTGGCGTGAGGTGCCAGGTGCCCTGGGCGAAGAGGGCGAAGCTGTCGGTTTCGATATGGCCTTTGCCCAGGCTGTTGACGTCGGCCAGTGCGCCGGTCGGCGTGCCATTCCAGATATCGGCCTGAGGGCCGTAGTTGGTGAACGAGGTGTTATCCAGATCGGAACCGAAGTAGTACGCGCCGACGACGTAATCGAAGAAACCACCGGTGGGTGACGCCAGGCGTAACTCCTGGGACCACTGCTTGTCTTCCACCGACACCCCGCCATTGTAGGAGGCCGAAGCATTGAGCCCGTCATCGTTGCGTGGCGTGAAGTTCCACCAGCGATAAGAACTCACGGAGGTCAGGGTGAAGTCGTTGGCCAGTTTCCAGTTGGCTTCCAGGGAAGTGCCGCCCTGATGCACGGTCACGCGCTGGTCGCTGTTGAGGTTGACCTTGCGATGCGAGCCATCCACCAGCGTTGCGCCTGCTGCGGCAGCACGGCTTTCGTAGCGATTGACCCCGTTGATGGTCGGCCCGGTGCTGAACAGGGCGCGGGTCCCGGCGCTGGAGCTTTCCTCGTTGTAGTCGGCAATCCAGCGCAGGCTGAAATCTTCGTTGGGCTTGAACAGCAGCTGTCCACGGAAGCCTTCGCGAGCACCGCCGCCGAGTTTGTTGCCGTCGAAGACGTTGTCCAGATCGCCGTCGCTACGGCTGCGATAGGCTGAGAAGCGTCCGGCCAGTTGATCGTTGAGAGGACCGGAAATCGTGCCCTTGGTCTGGAAATACCCCCGCTCGCCGATGGACGTCTCGATGCTGCGTTCCGGAGTAAAGCTGGGGGCGCGGGTGTTGATATTCAGGACGCCGGCCGTGGTGTTCTTGCCGAACAGGGTTCCTTGCGGGCCGCGCAGCACTTCCAGTTGCTCGATGTCCATGAGGTCGAACACTGCCATTCCCGGACGCCCCAGATAGACGTTGTCGATGTACAGGCCAACGCTGCCTTCCAGCCCGTCGCTGGCCGGGTTATTACCCAGTCCGCGGATCGAGACGCTCGATTGTCGGGCATGCATGTAAGCCACGTTCAGGCTCGGCACCAGTTGTTGCAGATCCTGGATCTGATAGATCCGCTGGCTTTCCAGCGCAGCCCCGTCCAGCACGCTGATGGGCGTAGGCACGTTCTGCGAGCTTTCCTCTCGGCGGCGGGTGGTGACGGTGACCGTCTTGAGTCTTGTTTCATCTGCCGTGGTGCCGCTGTCGGGTCTTGCAGCGCTGGTCGTGGACGGGGTTTCGGATGCGTGGGCAAGGGAAAAGCCTGCACAGCCTGCCAGCAACAGGGCGAGCGGCAAACGCTTGAGTCGCCCGGTGGCGATAGGGGTGGCGGATTGTTGGGCATTCATGTCGCGGCTCCTGTGATGCAATGCCAAGGTCGGTCATTCCTTCTGCATTACTAATATTCTTTTTAGTTATTTCAATATGTATTTATAAGGTTTTACTGAATAAGAGATTGCCTTTATAAGGAGTGCTACCGAGGCAGAGCAAATGCATTTGCCCGATACTTTTCATGTGAAAAATGCATATCGACCTTCGCCAACTCCGACACCTTATTGCTCTGGCCGAGCATCGAAGCTTCGTCGCCGCCGCTGTGGCGGTGAACCTCTCGCAATCCGCTTTCAGCCGCAGCATCCAGGCGCTGGAGCACAGCGTCGGTTGCCAGTTGATCGATCGGGTGAGCAAAGACCTGACGCCGACCCAGCAAGGGCAGGTGGTGCTTGAACATGCGCGGCGTCTGGTCAGCGGTGCGAGACAACTGACCAGCGAGATCAGCCAGTTCAATGCGCTGGAAGCGGGTGAGCTGCGTTTCGGTTGCGGCCCGGCTCCGGCGTCGGGCCTGGTGCCTCGTGCCATAGGCCGTTTCATCAGCCGTTTGCCCAAGGCCCGGGTGCATTTTCAGGTGGATGACTGGCAGAGCCTGGGCAAGCGCCTGCTCAACGAAGAGTTCGAGTTTTTCGTGGCGGACACCCGGCAGTTCGAGGCCGACCCCGCTTATGTCACCCACAAGCTGCGGCCTCGCAAATGGCACTTCTGCTGCCGCGCCGGGCATCCACTGGCGCAGCGCGAGACCGTCACTGCCAGCGAATTGTTGAGCTTCCCGCTGGCCGCGACCCTGCGGCCACCGAATCTGCGCAAGGTGCTGGCCGACCTGAGCGGCCAGCCGGATTTCGCTCCCAATGTCGAATGCGAAAACACCTTCAGCCTGCTGGCTGTGGTGATGAATTCCGATGCAATCGGCATCAGCGGCTCCTACAGCGATGCACTCTATTACGCCCGGCAGGAACTGGTGCGTTTGCGCATCGAAGGGCTTGATGACCAGTGCGAAGAGTTGTACACCCGCTATGGCATTGTCAGTCGTGCGGGTTATCGGTTGTCGCCACTGGCTCAGGAAATGATCGAAGAGATCAAGAACATCGATCAGGCGGAGGATGCTGCCCACGAATCGTTGCTGACCAATCTGGCGGTCTGAAACCGTCCGCCATGCAGATCTTGCATATCAACTATTCAACAAATGCACTTGCTGAATACCCGCCCGGATCGCGAAATAGCCGCCATTACAGGCTGCACAGCAATGGACCGAATCATGAACAAATCCATACGACACTTTTTCAAGCCCCTGCTGGGCGTGCTTCTCGCCGGCCTGCTGGGCAGTGCCCAGGCCAGCGATGAAGGGCTGACCATCCGCATCGGCTCGCCGGATCAAGGCGCCGGAAGCCAGCCGTTCGTGCAGGGCGTGGTGGGGCTGGCGCATATCCAGCAGCAGCTTGAACAGGAGTTCGCCGCTTCGGGCGTGAAAGTGCAATGGCATTTCTTCAAAGGTGCAGGGCCTGCGGTCAACGAAGCCCTGGCCAACCAGCAACTGGATTTCGCCTGGCTGGGCGACCTGGCGGCAATCATCGGGCGTTCCAGCGGCTTGCAGACTCGTCTGTTGCTGGGCGCTCGCGGTGCCAACATGTATCTGGCCGTCACGCCGCAATCGGGTATCAAGCAACTGGCCGATCTCAAGGGCAAGCGGGTCGCGGTCTACCGTGGCACGGCGGATCAACTGTCCTTTGCCCGGGCGCTGGAAAGTCAGGGCCTGAAAGAGCGTGACCTGCAAATCATCAGCCTGGACTGGGCTGCCGCCAGGGCCGCGCTGGTCAGTGGGCAGATCGATGCGACCTGGTCGGGCATGGGCGTGCTGGGTTTAGAGAGCAAGGGCATTCTGTTTCCGCTGAGCACTAAGCAACTGTCCCGCCAGTCCACTACCCAGGCCGGGCTGATCGGTACTCAGGCCTTTATCGACCAGCATCCGGAACTGACCCAGCGTCTGCTCAAGGTGCTGGTCAAGAACGCTTTCTGGCTGAGCGATCCCGGTAGCCTGGCGGAGTACAGCAAGCTGATGGGCGACAGAAGCTCCACGCCCGCGGCCTTGTTTGTGCGTGAATTGAAAGACGATGACCTGAAATTCCGCAACTCGCCGCGCATCGATCCGTTCCTCAAGTCGGCCCTGCAGGACAGCGTCGAGCAGGCCAGAAAACTGGGCCTGATCCGCCGCACGTTCTCTGTCGATGAGTGGGTCGAGCCCCGATTTGTCGAAGAGGCTGTACAAGAGCGAAAACTGACGGGCTTCTGGCCTGAATACGACGCCGCTGGCAACGCTCTCTGACCTGACAGGTAATCCCCCATGACTGCAATCAAGAACGTGCTGTACATCATGTGCGACCAACTGCGCCGTGACTATCTGTCGTGCTACGGCCACCCGCATCTGCACACCCCGAATATCGATCGGTTGGCGCAGGCGGGCGTGCGCTTCGCCCGCGCCTATACCCAGGGCACCATCTGCGGACCGTCGCGGATGTCGGCCTATACGGGCCGTTACGTCAGCAGCCATCAGGTGGCCTGGAACTCCGTGCCGCTGCCGCTGGATGAACTCACCATTGGCGACTACCTGCGCCCGGCCGGAATCCGTACCGCGCTGGTGGGCAAGACCCATGCCACGCCCAATCTGGATGCCCAGCAACGTCTGGCGCTTGAGCCTGAGAGTGAGCAGGCCGAGAACCTCAACGAAGTCGGGTTCGAGGCGTTCTTTCGTCACGACGGCATCTACCCGGACGATCCGGTTTTTGCCGACAAGCGCGAAAGCGCACCTTACACCCATCACCTGCGCAGTCTGGGTTTCACCGGGGTCAATCCCTGGCATGACTGGGCCAATGCCGCTGAGGGCGAGAATGGCGAAATCCTCAGTGGCTGGAAAATGCGCCATTCGCATCTGCCGGCCCGCATCGAGGAGCAGCATTCGGAAACCGTCTACACCACTGACCGCGCCATCGACTTCATGGCGGAGCAGGGTGAGCAACCCTGGTGCCTGCATCTTTCATACATCAAGCCGCACTGGCCTTATATCGCTCCGGCGCCTTACCACGCGCTTTACGGCAAGGAACATGTGATTGCGCCGATTCGTGCCGAGGCGGGCAAGGAGAGCGATCATCCGGTTTACGCAGCATTTCGTGAGCATCAGGAAAGCCGCAATTTCTCCCGCGAGGAAGTGCGTCTGAATGTCATCCCCACCTACATGGGGCTGGTGAAACAGGTGGACGATCAGCTCGGGCGGCTGTTCGATGTGATGCAAAGCACTGGCCGCTGGGACGACACACTGATTGTCTTTACCAGCGACCACGGCGATTTCCTTGGCGATCACTATCTGGGCGAGAAGGAGTTTCTGCTCGAACCGGCCGTAGGGGTGCCGTTGATCGTGCGCGACCCGCGTCCGGCGGCCGACGTGACCCGTGGCAGCGTCGATGAGCGTCTGGTGGAAACCATCGATGCCTTGCCGACCTTTCTCGACGCACTGGGCTTGCCGGGTGCCGGGCACCGTCTGGAAGGCCGGTCGCTGATTCCGCTGCTGCATGGTCAGCAACCGCAATGGCGCCAGTTCGCGATTGCCGAATACGACTATGCATTCCAGGCTCCTGCCCGTGAGCGCCTGGGGCAGCCCATCGACCGTTGCCGGATGTACATGGTGCGTAGCGAGCGTTTCAAGTATCTGGCCTATGACGGTTTCCGCGCCCAGTTGTTTGACCTGGAAAACGATCCTCGGGAACTCAACGATCTGGGAGCCGATCCGGCTTTCGCTCATGTGCGCGAGCAGCACCAGAGCTATCTGTTCGACTGGTTGCGCAGCCTGAAGCGGCGCACGACGATCAGCAACGAGGAAATCGATCTGCGCGGACAGCGCTTCCGTTATGGCGAGCAGGAAGAGAACGCCATGGTACAGATCGGCGTCTGGTGAAACATCGCGGGCGTGTGAGCGCCCGCGAACCTTTCCGGTCAGGCACCTTTTATGGTGACGCTGTTTTGCCCGGCGACACCCACCGGGACTTCGCCTTTCAGGGTAACGCGACGCACGATGCGTTCCTGCTGGCCATAGTCGTCCACGGCATAATGCTGGGTCGAGCGGTTATCCCAGATCGCCACGTCTCCTGCTGTCCAGCGCCAGCGCACGGTATTTTCCAGGCGCGTGACATGGCTTTGCAGCAAGCTGAAAAGATGGGCCGAATCGGTTGCCGAATACCCTTTGATGCGTTTGACGAAGTGGCCGAGCAGCAGGCTTCTCTCGCCGCTCAGCGGATGTACCCGCACCACCGGATGTTCGGTTTCGTACACGGTAGAGGCGAATACCTTGCGGTACTGCTCAAGCTTTTCCGAGGTCACGCCAGGCTTGATGCCCGCGTAATCATATTCATTGCTGTGCACAGCCCAGAGCTTGTCGGCCAGTTCGCGTATTTCCGGCGTCAGGTCGTTGTAGGCGGCAGCCGTATTGGCCCAGACGGTATCGCCACCGGAGGCCGGTGCGATGACCGAGCGCAGGATCGAAGCCTTGGGGTAGGCGTCCACAAAGGTGACATCCGTGTGCCAGGAGTTGGCGCGCTGACCATCGGCACCGCTCAGTTGCATGAGGTAGCGAGTCCCGTCGCGCACCGGCACCGTCGGGTGAGCGATGGGTTCGCCCAGCAGTCTGGCGAAGGCTTCCTGGCTCTGATCGTCCAGATGCGTCTGGCCACGAAAGAACAGCACTTTGTACTGCACCAGTGCGGCCTGAATGGCGTCTACGGTGGCGGCATCCAGATCCGCGCTCAACGCGATGCCATTGACCTGCGCGCCGATACGGCCGGCAATCGGTTGGATATCCAGCGTCACGGGGATGGGGTGGGTTGCAAGTGCTGCCTGGCTCATGGCAAATCCTCTTTGTCTATGGTTATAACCATAATGTCTATCGGGTGTTTATTTTGTTCTTTGACGGCATAAGAGCTTGCATTTAAAACCTCAACCCACTCACCAGGCCAATACCTTTGGCCTCATTTTCAAATGCCTGGAATGCATATGGATCTGCGTCAGTTACGCTACTTCATCGCACTGAACGAGCACCGCAGTTTCGTGCGTGCCGCAGACGCCATGGGGATTACCCAACCGGCGTTCAGTCGCAGTATCCAGGGCCTGGAGCAAGAGTTCGGTTGCGTGCTGGTGGAGCGCGCCAACAAGGACCTGCGACCCACGCCGGAAGGGCATGTGGTGTTGCAACATGCATTGCGGCTGGTGCAAGGCGCGGCGTTGCTGAGCAGCGAAGTGGCGCAGATGACCAAGCTCGATGCCGGTGAAATCCGCTTTGGCTCCGGCCCGGCGCCAGCCATGAGCCTGATCCCTGAGGCCATGTCCCGTTTCATCGAGGCCCACCCCGGTGTGCGTGCCTACCTGGAGGTGAACAATTGGCAAAAACTGGCCCGCAGCCTGGCGCGGGAAGAGATCGAATTCTTCGTGGCCGACACCCGCCAGTTCGAGTCAGACCCCAATTTCCAGACTCGCGCTCTGACGGCACGACGCGGGATGTTCTTTTGCCGGGCAGGGCATCCGTTGCTGAGCAAGGAAAGCCTGTCCACCAACGACATGTTCGACTACCCGCTGGGCGCGACACTGATCCCGCCAGGCATCCGCAAGGGGCTGGCCAACCTCAGCGGCCGTTCCGACTTCACCCTGCATATCGAAACCGCCCACTTCCCGGTCCTGATGAAGATCGTGCAGCGCTCCAACGTCATCGGCATCGGTCCGCAAGAGGCACTGGAGCAGGACATCGCCAACGGTACCCTGGCCCGCCTGCACTGGCGCAACCTGCCTGATGAACTCGACAGCCTGAGCGCGCGCTACGGCATCGTCAGCCGGGCGGGCTTCAGACTGTCGCCCGCGGCGCGGGCGATGATTGAGGTGATTGTCGAGGTGGATGGGGGTAACGAATGATCCGGTAGGAGCGTAGTGGGAGCGACTTCAGTCGCGAAATCGATTACTGCTTCAACACCCATTCACTCACCTTGAACGGCTTGCGGATCAACCGCTCTCTGGCGGCAATGTCCACGGAGGATTGCAAGGCGGTGAGGAATTGCGGGTCGAGTTGCGAGGGAAAGAGGTCGCCCATCTTTTCCGTGCTCAGGTCTTTTTCCAGAATGGCTGCCGGGTAGCTTGCATAGCTGGAAACCAGATCGATGTAAGCCTGTTTGTTGGCCTCGTCGGTCAGCCAGCGGGTGGCTTGCTCCTGGGCCTTGAGCAGACGAGCCACGGCTTCGGGATGGGCGTCGACGAAGGTTCCGGCTGCAACCAGCACGCCCTGGATATTGCCTGCGCCCCCCAGGTCTTTGGAACTGAGAGGCAGTTCTGCCAGGCCCTTGGCTTCCAGAGCGGTCAGGCCCGAGAGTGCCCAGGTGGCGTCGATCTGCTTGGCGGCGAGGGCGGCCAATGCAGCATTGAAATCCAGGTTGATGACTTTCAGATCTTTCTCGCTCAGGCCCTGGCTGGCCAGTGCGGTATCGAAGGACAACTGGCTGGCCGTGCCGCGAAATACAGAAACCCGTTTGCCCTTGAGGTCCTGCAGAGTCTTGATGCCTGAACCCGGCACCACCGCCAGATAGTGTTTGATGCCGCGAGCTGCGGCGCTGAGCAGGCGGGTATCGAGCCCGTTGGATTTGCCGATGATGGCTGCCAGATCACCCAGATAGGCCAGGTCAACCTGCTGGTTGGCAAACGCCTCGTTGATGACCGGGCCAGCCCCCTTGAAGAATATCCACTGGATCTTGATGCCCTGATCGGCAAAAGCCTTTTCGTAAATCTGTTGGCTGCGCAGTACATCGACTACACCGCCCCCGCTGTTCCCGGTCCCGGCGCTGAGGTCCGGCACAGCGATGCGGATTTCCTTGAGATCGGCTGCATGGCTGGCGATGGCGGTCAGGGCAAGGGCGCACCCGAAGGCCAGGGATTTGAAAAGGTTTTTCATGGACTGTCCTGAATAGATCTCGCAGAGCGCCTAATCAGACACAGCTTTTGATCATTCCAGAAATAATATTAATTCCATATTTAATCACTCAATGGAATAAGCCACGGATTGAATGGCATGTTGCCGGACATGCATTTCATGCAATGAAAGTATTCCTTAAATGCATTGGATGTCTGGCCTGCATACACCCTTAAATGGTGATACTTATCTCTTTATGGAATTCCTGTCTGTTTTTATAGATCGGACAAGAATATGCAAATAGCCTTTATGCAGCAGCCGACAGCGGAGTTCTGATATGGCTCGTGACTCCCTCCTTTCCATTCCAGAGTCTGTCGCCGTTTCCCGGCACTGGGTTGTTGCACCTGCGCTCAAACGCTTTCTGCTGGCATGGTATCTGCCGCTGGCACTGGCTGTGCTCTGGTGGTTTGCCAGCCGTAATCACTGGATGAGCGAGCAGATCCTGCCGACGCCTTCACTGGTCTGGCAAAGCGCTCTGGAGCTTGCCAGCACTGACCTTCCGGGCAATCTGTGGATCAGCTTGCAACGCCTGTTCTGGGGTCTGCTGGCGGGAATCTCGGCAGGGGCCGTGCTGGGCGCCTGGCTGGGTTTAAGTCGCCGGGCCGAAAGGTTGGTTCTGCCGACGTTCACTTCGCTGGCGCAAGTGCCGACTCTGGCGTGGATTCCGCTGTTCATGGTGGTTTTCGGCATTGGTGAGATGCTCAAGCTGGTAGTGATGATCAAGGCCGTCATCGTTCCGGTCACCCTGCATACCCTGATCGGCGTTCGCGATGCCCAACCCCGCTTGCGGGAAACTGCGGCTGTCTTGCGTCTGCCTGTTCACCTCTTGATCCGCCGCCTCATTCTTCCAGCGGCCTTGCCTTCGTTCATGGCCGGAGTGAGGCTGGCGCTGTCGTCTGGCTGGTCTTCGCTGCTGGCGGTCGAACTGCTGGCATCGAGTGAAGGCATTGGTTACCTGATGGTATGGGCGCGACAACTGTTCATGCTCGATGTCGTGTTTGTCTGCATTGCCGTGATCGGCGTGATTGGTGTGCTGATGGATCGCGGTATCGGTCTGGCGGATCGCAAATGGGTGTTCTGGCCCCATGCCGCAACTGCCGAGTTTCGCGGTCGTGCCCCGGCGCAGGGGCTTGATCGAGTCGTTCCCTGGATTCTGCCTTTTACCTTGCTGGCGTTGTGGCAAGCCGCCAGCCAGTGGGGCTGGGTGAATGCCAATATTCTGGTTTCACCCCTGCTGGTACTCGAAACCCTGTGGGGCGGCCTGCTGGATGGTTCGTTGCCGCACGCCATGGGCCTGAGCCTGAGCCGCGCTTTGGGTGGTCTGTTTCTGGGCGGCATATCGGGATTCTCTCTGGGCTTGCTGCTCGGGCTGTCCCAACCGCTGGAACGTTTTCTGGGGCCGACACTGTCGGCGTTCAGGCAAGTCGCCATTTTTGCGTGGGTCCCGCTGATCACGGCCTGGTTCGGATTGGGTGAGCCTGCCAAATGGGTATTCGTCGGGCTTGCAGCGTTTTTTCCGCTGTTCATTGCGACCCAGCGCAGCGTGGCCAACCTGTCGCCGCAACTGAGGGAAGCGGCTCAGGTGCTGCGCCTGAGCTTGTGGCAACGCCTGACCCGCATGGTGCTGCCGGGTGCTGCACCGGGGATTTTCGCTGGCCTGCGCCTCAGCCTGATCTATGCCTGGCTGGGCACCATCGGTGCCGAATATTTCATGCCATCCAACGGCGGGATTGGCAGCCTGATGATCGGCGCGCAACAACTGCTGCGCATGGACGTGATCATGAGCGGCATGCTGCTGGTAGGACTGACCGGCGCAGCACTCAACGAAACCGGACAACGCATTGAAGCGCGTGCGACGCGCTGGAGGCATGCATGACAGCCCAGACCCATTCCATCGTGAACTTCAACCATGTGGGCAAGGTGTTCCAGACCGGGCATGGTGATGTGGAAGCGATCCGCGAATTCAACCTGCAGGTCGCACAAGGCGAGTTCATCGCCATTGTGGGGTCCAGCGGTTGTGGCAAGTCCACGTTGCTGCGCTTGTTGATCGGACTGGATACCGAGTTTCGTGGTGAAATCCAGGTCGACGGCAAGGCAGTCAACGGTATCGGCAGCGAGCGGGGGATTGTCTTTCAGGAGCATCGCCTGTTCCCGTGGCTGACGGTCGAGGAAAACATCGAGTTGGGGCTGGTCAACGAAGGGCTTGAACGGAAGGAGATGAAGCAGAGAATTGCTGACTTTATCGATCTGGTCGGCCTCAAGGACTTCACCAGGGCCTATCCTCACCAGCTTTCAGGCGGCATGGCCCAGCGGGTTGCCATTGCCCGCGGGCTGGTGGCGAGTCCGCGTATCCTGTTGCTGGATGAACCGTTTGGCGCGCTGGATGCGCTGACACGTCAGCAGATGCAGGAAGAGCTTCTGGCCATTCGTGAAAGGGCCAGAATCACTACGATACTGGTGACCCATGATGTGGAAGAGGCCATCTTTCTGGCCGACCGGGTGGTGGTCATGGAACCAAGGCCGGGCCGCATCAAGCGCATTGTGGATATAAGACTGCCGCATCCGCGCCAGCGCAGCAGCTTCGACTTTCATCTGTTGCGTGAAGAGTTGCTGCATGAGTTGACCAGCGATGACCACTACGTCCTGCGTGAGCCGGAGCAGATACGCAATCTGCCTGCTGCTTTCATCGCCTGTTAGTTCTGTGGGGGCGGATTTTTCGCGAATGAATTCCCCCAAGGCCTGTGGGCGAACTCATTCACGAAAGCTGTCCATCAGGCCGCTTTGTTACGAACCACAGTTTCCAGATAACCCTGCACTCCGGCCTGCTCTTCAGGCGTGGTGAACAAGCCGAGCTTGGTGCGACGCCACAGAATGTCTTCGGCACAGGTTGCCCATTCCTGGGCACACAGGTAGTCGACCTCGCGGGTGTACAGGCCTGCACCCAGATGTTCACCCATGTCTTCCAGGCTGTTGACGCCATCCATCAGACGCCAGCTGCGGCTGCCGTAGGTGATGGACCAGCGTTGGGCAATGGAAACAGGCAGCCATGGGAAGCGCTTGCTCAGCTCGGTTGCCAGCACCTGAGGTGTGGTCATCTCTTCTGCGCCGGGCAGGGCTGAATTGGCGGTCCAGCTCTGTTTCATCCGGGTGAAGAAGGGAGCCAGTTGCGCCATCGCCGATTCGGCCAGTTTGCGATAGGTCGTCAGCTTGCCGCCGAACACCGAAAGAATCGGCGCTTCGCTTTCGCTGCCCGACAACGACAGGGTGTAGTCACGGGTGATGGCCGATGGATTATCGGATTCATCGTTGCACAGCGGACGCACGCCTGAATAAGTATGCAGCACGTCACTGCGGCTCAATTGCTTCTTGAAGTGGTCGTTGGCCACTTTCAGCATGTAATCCATTTCGCCATCGGTGATCTGCACCTTGGCCGGGTCGCCCTGGTATTCACGGTCGGTGGTGCCGACGATGGTGAACTTGTCCAGGTACGGGATGGTGAACACGATGCGCTTGTCTTCGTTCTGCAGGATGAACGCGTGCTCGCCTTCGTACAGCCTTGGCACGATCAGGTGGCTGCCCTGGATAAGGCGGATGCCGTAAGGCGAATCCAGCTTCAGATCTTCGCGAATGAACCTGGCGACCCATGGGCCAGCAGCGTTGACCAGTGCCTTGGCCTGGATCGAGAACTGCGTGCCATCGGCGCGCTCCATCTCCAGCTGCCACATGCCGTTGACGCGGCGGGCACTCAGGCAGCGAGTGCGGGTGTGGATATGTGCGCCGTTTTCCCGGGCCGCCATGGCATTGAGAACCACCAGACGCGCGTCATCGACCCAGCAGTCGGAGTATTCGAAACCGCGGGTGATGGAAGCGTTGAGCGGGCTGTCCGCGCCGAAACGCAGGCTGCGCGAGGCTGGCAGTTTTTCGCGCTTGCCGAGGTTGTCATACAGAAACATGCCGGCACGGATCATCCAGGCAGGGCGCAGATGTGGGCGATGGGGCAGGACGAAGCGCATCGGCTTGACGATGTGCGGTGCCTTGGCCAGCAGCACTTCGCGCTCGGCCAGTGCTTCTCGCACCAGACGGAATTCGTAATGTTCCAGGTAGCGCAGCCCGCCGTGGATCAGCTTGCTGCTGGCCGACGAGGTGTGGCTGGCCAGGTCATCCTTTTCGCAAAGGAAAACCGACAGACCGCGGCCCGAGGCATCCGCTGCAATACCGACACCATTGATGCCACCACCGATAACGGCAATGTCGTAGACCTCGGAAAGCGATGGTGCTGACGCGCTGGAGTGGGGCATTGGGTGGCCTCCTGGACAATTCTTGAATAACGCTCGAAAGGCGAATTTGAACATTAATGTTCGTTTGTGAAAATAATAGCGCAAGAAACAAGGCGCTACCAGCCGGTATTTATTGAAAATATTGATGAGGGGGACAGGAAAGGAAAAAAAGTGAACATCGTAGGACAGTTTTTGGATGAACGTGTTCCTGCCGATAGGGGGCTCTTCTCGGGCAAGTCCCCCTCCTGGAACGTCGGCCTTGAGGAAGGGGATTAAACTGCGAATATTCGTCTAGCGCAGCGAGCGTTCCAGCAGGGTGTGGGCCATCTCGATCAGATGAACAACGGAAAACGCCAGGGCTCGCTGCGAGCCGCTGAGGTTATCGCCGCATTCGTAGGCTGTGGCCATGGCGCAACGCAGCAGATCCGAGGCACGGACAAGCGCTTCTTCATGGCTCAGGTCATCGTTGGCGATGAACGGGGTGATGGGGATAGCGGGTGGATCTGGGGTGATTTTGAGCATGGTGATAACTCCTACGTAAGTTAAGGAGCCGTCACCCTCGCTACCAAACGACGGGTGGCGGCCGTACGCAGGTTGGTAGAACCGGTCGTAGGCGCCCGGTGCGTCCGAAGACGCCATGCGCACGGCCACCAAAACGCAGGCCGTAAAAATGCGCCTCGCAAAAGGTGGCGCATTGCGCCTACGTAATTCAGGTCTACCAAACCCGGTCGCTGATTTTGCAGCGACAGCAGGAGGTTAGGGACCCGAATCGAGAGGCGCAAGCGGCCGGGATTCTCTCGGAAATTTCACTCAATGGATAGAGAGGCGTCTTGCTATCTGGGACATGAGTAAGCGGGCAAAATCTTGCTGGTATTAAACATCTACCTAAAAAAATGAGTAGCGCTTGATAAATTCAACACCTCCAATCCTTTTGAAGATGCCAAAGCCATGATCTCCCCTTTCATTGAACCCACGTTGCACTTGCATCCGCAGGGGTATACTTTCCAGTCTTGCGCACATCCATATAGTCGCCAATTTTGGGGGTACGTCATGGCATCGCCCACTTTGTCATTCAACATCGAAGACTCATTGGTGAGGAAACTCGATGAATTGGTGCAGGCCACAGAGCGTGACCGCCAATATCATTTGCAACGTGCCGTTGAGCGATATGTAGAAATGGAAGCGGGCTATCTGCACGCAATAGAGGAAGGGATAGCTGATGCCGCAGCAGGGCGTCTGACTGATCTTGAGGCGGTGAAAGCCGAGTGGGTAGCACGTGCCAACAATCGCCTTGACTGAAAAGGCGCAAAGCGACCTGCTGACCATCCATGAACACTACCTCTCACACTCAGGCATCCAAGCAGCAAACGAAGTGATTTTTCACATTCTGGCAAGGCTGGAGCAGTTGACTGTGTTCAGCGCAACGGGGCGTCCGACTCAATATTCGCAGGTGCGCGAATTAGTCTTTACTCGCTATCCATTCATAGCCCCCTATCAGATTAAAGGTGACCAGATTCAAGTGCTGAGAGTTCGCCATCAGCGTAAGTTGCCAAACCATTTCTAATGAGCTTCATCGATTTCGCGACTGAGTTCTTTGCTGCGAGAAGCGTGAACTCATTCGCGAAAGACCGCTGAAATCAGACCACTTCGAGGCGGATCTTGTGCTGGGCAAGCAGTTGCTGCAATGCCGGAACCGGTGCCTGATCGGTCACCAGACAGTCGATCAGGCTGATGGGGCCAAGCCGCACCATGGCGTTGCGCCCGAACTTGCTGGAGTCCGCAGCCAGCAGCACTTGTCGGGCATTGGCAATGATCGCCTGGGAAACCCGGACTTCCTGATAGTCGAAATCCAGCAGGCTGCCGTCTTCGTCGATACCGCTGATCCCGACCAGCGCGAAGTCGACCTTGAACTGGGTGATGAAGTCCACGCTGGCCTGACCGACCACTCCGCCGTCACGGCGCACGTTGCCACCGGCCAGCAATACCTCGAAATCATCCTTGCCGCTGAGGATCGAAGCCACATGCAGGTTATTGGTGATGATCTTCAGGTTGTTGTGGTTGAGCAGGGCGCGGGCGATGGATTCGGTGGTGGTCCCGATATTGATGAACAGCGAGGCGTTGTCCGGGATCTGCGCGGCGATGGCTTCGGCGATCCGTTGTTTCTCGTCGCGCATCTGGTCCGCACGCATGGCGTAGGCGGTGTTCTCGATGCTCGAGTCATAGGCCGCGCCGCCGTGGTAGCGACGCAGCAGGTTCATTTCCGCAAGTTGATTGATATCACGGCGGATGGTTTGTGGGGTCACGACGAACAGCGTCGCCATTTCCTCGATGCTGACATAGCCGCGTTCGCGAACCAGTTCGAGGATCTGTTGCTGGCGGGGAGGCAGGTTCATTGTTTTTCCTTGGGCGCCCTCTGCAAATGGCGCCCATGATGCCGCAGCCGGGCCTTGGCTGTCAGCCTCAATAATCCTGCTCCCCGTCATGCTTACTCTTCGTTTTCGTGCGGTTCCCAGTCACGCGTGCGCTCGACGGCTTTTTTCCAGCCTGCGTAAAGCTTCTCTTTTGCTGCCTCGTCGCACTGTGGCTCGAATTCGCGTTCGATAATCGCCTTGTTGCGCAACTCGTCCAGGCTGCCCCAGAAGCCAATCGCCAGACCGGCCAGGAATGCTGCACCCAGAGCGGTGGTTTCGCGCATTTGCGGGCGTTCGACCCGAGTGCCGAGGATGTCGGCCTGGAATTGCATGAGGAAGTTGTTGGCCACCGCGCCACCGTCGACACGCAGAGCCTTCAGGCGTTCGCCCGAGTCCTGCTGCATGGCGTCCAGTACGTCACGGGTCTGGTAGGCGATGGATTCCAGCGCTGCGCGGATGATGTGGTCGACTTTCACGCCACGGGTCAGGCCGAACAGGGCGCCACGGGCATAGGGGTCCCAGTAGGGCGCGCCCAGACCGGTAAAGGCCGGGACCAGATAGACGCCGTTGCTGTTCTTGACCTTGTTGGCGAAGTACTCGGTGTCCAGAGCGTCGTTGACGATTTTCAGTTCGTCACGCAGCCACTGCACAGTGGAACCGCCGTTGAACACTGCGCCTTCCAGTGCATAAGCCACTTCGCCGCGCGGGCCGCAGCCAATGGTGGTCAGCATGCCGTGGGCCGATTTGACGGCTTTCTTGCCGGTGTTCATCAGCAGGAAGCAGCCGGTGCCGTAGGTGTTCTTCGCCTGGCCCGGTTCCACGCACATCTGGCCGAACAGTGCTGCCTGCTGGTCGCCGGCGATACCGGCAATCGGAATCCCGCTTTTGCTGTGACCGTAGACTTCCGAAGATGCCTTGACCTCGGGCAGCATTTCGCGAGGGATATCCAGCACCTCAAGCATGCGCTGGTCCCACTCCAGAGTGTGGATGTTGAACAGCATGGTGCGTGAGGCGTTGGTGTAGTCGGTGACATGAATCTTGCCGCCGGTAAATTTCCAGATCAGCCAGCTGTCGATGGTGCCGAACATCAGTTCGCCCTTGCGTGCGCGCTCGCGGCTGCCTTCGACGTTGTCCAGAATCCACTTGAGTTTGGTGCCGGAGAAGTAGGGGTCGGTGACCAGACCGGTGGTGTCCTTGATGTATTCCTCAAGACCGTCGCGCTTGAGCTGCTGGCAGATTTCGGTGCTGCGGCGGCATTGCCAGACGATAGCGTTGTAGATCGGACGGCCGGTGTCCTTTTCCCAGACCACAGTGGTTTCACGCTGGTTGGTGATACCGATGGCCGCGATCTGGTTATGGTGCAGATCTGCCTGGGCCAGGGCTTTGGTCATGCAGGCGGTCTGGGTGGCGAAGATTTCCATCGGGTCATGTTCGACCCAGCCAGCCTGTGGGTAATGCTGGACGAATTCGCTCTGGGCAGTGCTCACCACGTTGGCGTTGCGGTCGAAAATGATCGCACGTGAACTGGTGGTGCCCTGATCAAGGGCAATGATGTAATTCTTGTTCTGAGAGTCTGTCATTTCGATTGCCTTGCGTTATTGGGGGTGTTCAAACGGAAGTCTGTGCTTTGCCGCGAATGGCTTCAGGAGCCTTTTCAGCGACGACGGCGTTGGGCAGATGACGGGCGATCAGCGCGCGATAGCCGGCAGCACCGAGGCAGGCACCCAGGATCGGTGCAAAGATCGGAACCAGGAAATACGGTATGTCGCGTCCACCGGTGAAGGCTATCTCATCCCAGCCTGCAAGGAATGTCATCAGTTTAGGACCGAAATCCCGTGCCGGGTTCATGGCGAAACCGGTCAGCGGCCCCATGGATGCGCCGATAACGGCAACCAGCAGACCGACCAGCAAGGGAGCCATTGCGCCGCGTGGCAGACCGTTGCTGTCATCGCCCAAGGCCATGATCACGCCCATCAGCACGGCGGTGATCACTACTTCGACCAGGAACGCCTGGCCCACGGAAATGGACGGGTTAGGGTAGGTGGAAAAGACTGATGCCAGTTCGAGGCTTTGCACACTGCCACGAATCATGTTGTGAGCATGTTCGAATTCGAAGAACAGGCTGATGTAAAGCAGATAGACCAGACCTGCGCCACAAAAGGCTCCGGCGATCTGGGCGCTTATATAGAAGGGGAGTTTTCTCTTTTCAAAACCTGCAAAGAGGCTGAGGGCGATGCTGACGGCGGGATTGAGGTGAGCGCCCGAAACTCCGGCACTGACGTAGATCGCCATGCTGACGGCCAGACCCCAGATGATGCAGATTTCCCACAGGCCAAATGTAGCACCTGCGACCTTGAGCGCTGCAACACATCCCGTGCCGAAGAAAATCATCAGAGCGGTGCCAAGGAATTCGGCCAGACACTGGCCTCGTAGCGTCGGTTGTTGCATTGATATGGTCATGTGAACCTCGTTTTTTGTTTTTTGCGGCTTCGTATGCAAAGCACCGATGCTCATCATCTGCCGTCTCGGGAAAACCCCATTCCCGGGGCGGTTTTACGAATCCTGTTGAAAAATAAATTTCAAAAATATTCGTAAACGAAAAAATATAGACAAGAAACAACCCTGTCAAAGGTTGAAAGTGAACCATTGACGATATTTTCTGACAGCGAAATTTGAAATTTCTCCATCTTGTGTAGGAAATATTTTTTTTGATTTTAAACAGCCATCACTCAGCATTGTGCCTTGAGATAGGGCTTTTGCATCGTATTTCGCCTAAAGTAGAGGCCGCCTTGAGTGACCTGGAGTGTCCTGATGACCCCCGCGCTGGATTTATTGAAGAAAGTTCGCGCCGAACACCGGATTCACAGTTACGAACATGATCCGAAAGCAGCGTCTTACGGGCTTGAAGCGGCCGAGAAGCTGGGCCTTGAACCGGCAAGGGTGTTCAAGACCCTGCTCGCGAGTACGGAAAAGGGAGAGTTGCTGGTGGCCGTGGTACCGGTTGCCGGCACCCTGGATCTCAAGGCTCTGGCCAGTGCCGCCGCTGCGAAGAAAGCCGAGATGGCCGATCCGGCTGCGGCTCAGCGGGCAACCGGTTATCTGCTGGGTGGGATCAGCCCGCTGGGGCAGAAGAAGCGTCTGCGCACCTTCATCGATCAGAGCGCCCAGCCGTTCGAGACGATTTACGTCAGTGCAGGCCGGCGCGGGTTGGAGGTAGAATTGTCGGCGGCGGTTCTGGCGGAACATACCCGTGCGGTGTTTGCAGCGATCGGCAGGGAGTAGTTTGCTCCCGCCATTCACGAAGCCCTCTACAACACCGAATTCGCTGCAACACTCCCCGCTGCCGGGAACAGCACCAGATGTTCGGTGGTGACCCGAATCCCGACTTCTTCTCCTGTCATGTGATCGGCATGACCGGGGAAGATGGCCTCAAGCTGGCTGCCGGTCGGCAATTGCAGGCGATACAGGGTTGAAGCGCCCTGGAATGTCCTGCCAACCACTCGTGCTTTCAGGTCGCTGTCCGCTGCGTAGACAATATCGTCCGGACGCAGCAGCACATCGACGGCACTGCCGCTGACCCCCGGATAGGCGCGATTGCCATGCAGCACGCCGAGTTCGGTCTGTACCGATTGCGGATCGATCAACTGTCCGCGAATGAAATAGCCCTGGCCGATGAAGCTGGCCACGAAAGGCGTCTGAGGCTCGTGATAGAGGTTGTAGGGCGTATCCCATTGCTCAAGCCGGCCTTCCTTGAACACGCCGACGTGGTCGCTGACTGCAAAGGCTTCTTCCTGATCGTGGGTCACCAGAATCGCGCTGGTGCCACGGGCTTTGAGAATGTCGCGCACCTCATGGCTCAGGCGTCGGCGCAACTCGCCGTCAAGGTTGGAAAACGGTTCATCCAGTAACAGCAGTTGCGGCTCCGGTGCCAGGGCTCGGGCGAGGGCGACACGCTGCTGCTGTCCGCCGGAAAGCTCATGGGGATAACGTTTGCCCAGTGAGCCCAGGTTGACCAGTTCCAGCAGTTCGTCGATCACCTGATTCAGGCGTGGGTGTTTGCGGATGCCGAAAGCGATGTTCTGCGCCACGTTCAGATGCGGGAACAGCGCATAGTCCTGAAATACCATGCCGATCCGGCGCTTCTCCGGTGCCAGGGTCCAGCCGGGCCGGGAAATCACTTCACCGGCCAAGGTGATCTCGCCGGCATGGATCGGTTCGAACCCTGCAATGGCCCGCAGGGTCGTAGTCTTGCCGCAGCCCGAAGACCCCAGCAGGCAACCGATATCTCCGGCGTTGAGGTGCAGGTTGAGGTCCTGCACCACGCGTTGATCCTGATAACCGCAGGCCAGGTTGCGCAGATTCAGCAGCAGGGCATGGCTCATTTTGGCTGATAGGACGGCGCGACCAGAAACTCCAGCAGGGCTTTCTGGGCATGCAGGCGGTTCTCGGCCTGATCCCAGGCGACCGAACGCTCATCGTCCAGCAGGTCGGCGCTGATTTCTTCACCGCGATGCGCTGGCAGGCAATGCATGAACAGCACGTTTTCGGCAGCCAGATCGAGCAAGGCCCGGGTGACCTGGAAGGGCGCGAACAGCGCGATGCGCTTGGCGGTTTCTTCTTCCTGACCCATGGAGGTCCAGACATCGGTACTGATCAGGTGCGCACCGGCAACCGCTTCCTTCGGATCGCGGGTGACGGTCACGCGATCGCCGGCCAGTGCCAGGAACTCGGGGTTTGGTTCGTAGCCGGAAGGGCAGGCCACACGCAACTGGAAGTCGAACTGTATGGCCGCTTCTATATAACTGTTGCACATGTTGTTGCCGTCACCGATCCAGGCCACGGTCTTGCCCTTGATCGAGCCGCGGTGCTCCAGGAAGGTCTGCATGTCGGCCAGCAACTGGCACGGATGCAGGTCGTCGGACAGTCCGTTGATCACCGGGACGCGGGAGTTGGCGGCGAATTCGATCAGGTTGCTATGGGCAAAAGTCCGGATCATTACGGCATCGAGCATGCGCGACATGACTTTTGCGCTGTCGGAAATCGGCTCGCCACGGCCCAGTTGAGTGTCGCGATGGGACAGAAAGATGGCCTGGCCACCCATCTGGATCATGCCCGCTTCAAAGGAAAGACGGGTACGTGTCGAGGATTTCTCGAAGATCATCCCCAGCACTCGATTTTTCAGTGGTTCAAAAAGCACGCCGCGATTTCGCAGGTCTTTAAGCTCTACGCCACGACGGATCAGGCCCAGAAGCTCATCTGGGGTGTAATCCATCATCGAGAGAAAGTGCCTGGCGCTCATTATTAACTACCTTTTTTGCAACAGACCTCAGGTTCCGAAAGCCGGTTTTTATCGGGAAAACGGCATGACCTGAGGCGAAAGCCGCACGGGGGCGACGAATAAGGAAGGCGCGATAGTATAAAAAAATGTCGCGTCTTACCAATAGCATGCTTACTTCAGAGATAACGAAGTCCGTAACCGCAGAGGCGCTGGTTGAAACAGCCCTGTGGCCGGCCCGCTGATTGCAGAAGGCAGCATTTGTACACTGACCCAACAGTGCTTGGCAATTGATGCCGATACTGTAAAAGTCCGGTCTTGGGCCTCTATGCTAATGCGACGTGCTTCACGGCATTGAAAAGTTGCCCGTTTCCTTAACTGCGTACGTGAGTTATAAAGAGTTACAAGTAACTGCTCAATTCAATCGAGGGGCTGGGAATGGACTCAAAGGAACGACAACTGACGGAGCTGCTTGGGTTGACCGCTCGTACCCTGACACACCTCACCGCTTCGATGACGTCGATGTCCTTTGAGTTGTTGCGCAGTGAAGACGAAGTTACCCGCGCAGCCGGTCGTCGCATGATCGATCGTATGGCGACCATCAGCTCGGGTCTTGACGATCACTGGCGCCTGATCGGCGAACTGACCGGGGTGCATGTTGCCCAGGAGCAGATCGAAACCGTCACGGAAATCCAGTTGCAGCGCAAGGTCGTGACACCTATCGGCAACTGATCCCAGGCCATCTGCCCGCCTGATGGTTCGCGATTCACGAGACGAACGTCTCTGGCGCGCTTGCTGTCAACGCTCCATATTCTTGTCAATGCAATCACTCTGACTGCCATGACAAGAATATGAGGTTGGGATGATCAGGACCGAGCACCACCGCGCCTGCCACCTGTGCGAGGCCATTTGCGGCCTTACCATTGAAACCACTGCATCTGCGGGTGCGGCTCCAGTCATTACATCGATCAAGGGCGATCCGCTCGACAGTTTCAGTCGTGGCCACATCTGTCCCAAGGCCGTGGCGCTTCAGGATATCCAGAACGATCCCGACCGCTTGCGCCAGCCCATGCGACGTGTGGGCAATCAATGGCAGCCGATCGAATGGCAGGACGCTTTCGAGCTGGTCGCCGAGCGTCTGTTTGCCATTCAGCAGCAACACGGCCAGAACGCGGTCGCGGTCTATCAAGGCAACCCCAGCGTACACAACTACGGGCTGACGACCCACAGCAACTATTTTCTGGGGCTGCTCAAGACTCGCAATCGCTACTCGGCCACTTCGGTGGATCAACTGCCCCATCACCTCACCAGTTTCCTGATGTATGGCCACGGCCTGCTGCTGCCCATTCCCGATATCGATCACACGGATTTCATGCTGATCCTGGGTGGCAACCCGCTGGCTTCCAATGGCAGCATCATGACAGTGCCGGATGTCGAGAAGCGTCTGAAAGCGATCCAGAAACGCGGCGGCAAAGTAGTGGTGGTCGATCCCCGGCGCAGCGAGACGGCGGCCATTGCCGACCAGCATGTGTTTGTCCGGCCTGGCGGCGATGCGGCACTGCTTTTCGGTCTGCTCAATACCCTGTTCGAGGAAGGACTTACCCGGGAGACTCATTTGCCTGTCGATGGTCTTGATCAGGTGCGAGAAGCGATCAAGGCTCTGAACGCCGAGAGCATGAGTCCGCGTTGCGGCATTCCTGCCGAGCAGATTCGCCAGTTGGCCCGGGACTTCGCCGCTGCCGACAAGGCTGTCTGCTATGGCCGCATGGGCATTTCCACTCAGGCCTTTGGCACGCTGTGTCACTGGCTGGTGCAACTGATCAATCTGGTGACCGGTAATCTGGACCGGGTGGGCGGCACCTTGTGTACCGAACCGGCAGTGGATCTGGTCAGCTCGACCTCGGGCGGGCATTTCAACCTGTGGCAGAGTCGAGTTTCCGGTTTGCCCGAATATGGCGGTGAGTTGCCGGTTTCGGCCCTGGCCGAGGAGATGCTGACCGAAGGGGAAGGGCAGATACGCGCTCTGGTCACGGTTGCAGGCAACCCGGTCTTGTCCACGCCCAATGGTCGCCAGCTGGAAAGGGCTCTGGACGGGCTGGACTTCATGCTCAGCATTGATCTGTACATCAATGAAACCACCCGTTATGCCGATCTGATCCTGCCTTCGACTTCGGCGCTGGAAAACGATCATTACGACACGACCTTCAATCTCCTGGCGGTACGTAACGTCACTCGGTTCAATCGGGCGATTTTTGACAAGCCCGCAGGCGCCTTGCATGACTGGGAGATTTTCGTCGGGCTGGCCAGGGCCTTTGCGACCAAGGCCCAGAAGGAGCTGAAACCGACCATGGCACCAGCGCTGATCATCGACCATGGTCTGCGCAAGGGGCGGTATGGCGAGGCATCGGAGCACGCCTTGTCGGTCGAGGCACTGGGCAATCATCCTCACGGGCTTGATCTTGGACCCTTGAAGTCCAACCTGACAACGCGCCTGAAAACCGCCAACGGACGTATCCAGGCGGCGCCTGAGGTGGTGCTGGCCGATCTGCAGCGCTTTATCGAATCGCCAGCACCACAGGCCGGGGAACTGCTGCTGATCGGACGCAGGCATGTGCGCAGCAATAACTCATGGATGCATAACTATCATCGTCTGGTGAAAGGCAAGCCACGGCATCAATTGCTGATGCATCCCGATGACCTGGCCAGCCGGGGCTTGAGCGACGGGCAGCAGGTCAGGGTCGACTCGCGGGTCGGGACGATCGAGGTTCAGGTGCTGGGCAGCGCGGAGATGATGCCCGGCGTGGTCAGCCTGCCCCATGGCTGGGGGCACTCGCGTGCCGGGGTGCGTATGGACATCGCACAGGCGCAGCCGGGTGTCAGCGCCAATGATCTGACCGACGAGCGACAGCTCGATACCTTGTCCGGCAATGCCGTGCTCAATGGCGTTCCCGTGCAAGTGACTGCCTGTTGAGTTCAAGACTGAGCGTCTGGCACGGGATTCCGTTACAATGCGCCACCGTGCCGACAACTGAGTCGGAAAGTTCAGCCGAGGTGCTCCATGGATATCATCGAAACGATTAAAGAGCAGATTGCCAACAACACCATTCTGCTTTACATGAAAGGCGCTCCGAATGCCCCGCAGTGCGGCTTTTCGGCCAAAGCCTCCCAGGCGCTGATGGCATGTGGCGAAAAGTTCGCCTATGTCGACATCCTGCAGAACCCGGAAATCCGCGCCAACCTGCCTAAATACGCCAACTGGCCGACTTTCCCGCAACTGTGGGTCGCCGGTGAACTGGTCGGCGGCAGCGACATCATCACCGAAATGTTCCAGAACGGTGAGTTGCAGCCTCTGCTCAAGCAAGCGGCTGAAAACGCTAAATAGTTGCAAGCTACAAGCTTTAAGCTTCAAGTCAAAAGCTTGTAGCTTGTAGCTTGTAGCTTGTAGCTTGTAGCTTGTAGCTTGTAGCTTGTAGCTCAGCTAAAAGCTAAAAAAGCCCCGCTCTGATCATCAGAGGCGGGGCTTTTTGTTGGCGGCTGCCCTGAAAGACTTAATCGCCCATCTGCGACTGCAGGTAGTTTTCGATACCGACTTTCTCGATCAGGCCCAGTTGGGTTTCCAGCCAGTCGATATGCTCTTCCTCGGATTCGAGGATGTCTTCCAGCAGTTCACGGCTGCCGAAGTCGCCAACGGTTTCAAAGTGCGCAATCGCAGCCTTGAGATCGGCCAGGCCTTTCTTTTCGATCTTCAGGTCGCACTCAAGCATCTCCTTGGTGTGCTCGCCGATCAGGATCTTGCCCAGCTCTTGCAGGTTAGGCAGGCCTTCGAGGAACAGGATGCGCTTGATGAGTTTGTCGGCGTGCTTCATCTCGTCGATGGACTCGCGATACTCATGAGCGCCCAGCTTTTTCAGACCCCAATCTTCGTACATGCGTGCATGCAGGAAGTACTGATTGATCGCGACCAGCTCGTTTCCGAGGATCTTGTTGAGATGCTGGATGACTGTAATGTCGCCTTTCATGTTCGAGGTCCTGCCGATGGCTTGTGTATATAAAGCGCGAGTTTGAGCTGCACTTAGAGGCCTGTCAAACCTAAGTTATTGAATACTAAGTGAAATTAAATAAGAATAAGAATGTTTGAGTTCCGCATCTTGACGCTAAGCACTTGAATTACAGGCATAAAAAAACCGGACGCAAGGTCCGGTTCTTTGAAATGGGGTCAATCAGGCAGCGGAAAATTCTGCTGGATAAGCCAGCGATACCTGACTGCTTTGCAGTTCTGTCAGGGTTTCACGTACCACTTCCTTTGCCAGGCAGGCACATTTACCGCATTTGCTGGCAACACCCAGCGTTTGACGCACTTCACGATAACTGCAGCAGCCTTCGAGGATTGCATCCCGAATCTGGCCGTCAGTAACACCTTGGCAGAGGCAAACATACATAAGTCGGTAACCGTCGCTGGTTATTGCTTTGTGCCGAGGAGGTTAATCTTAATGAGAATGCTTGTCAAAACTGTTTTGGATACGCTTTCTCAAGTCCGATGAGCGGTCGTTGAAACAGAGGTATAAAAAAACCGGCACAAGGCCGGTTTATTCATGAAGCACAAGCTTCAGTCATCGTAGTCTTCCCAGCCGCCCATTTCCTTCCAGCGGTTGACGATGCCGCAGAACAGCTCAGCGGTCTTTTCGGTGTCATAGCGGGCCGAATGAGCCTCGCGTCCATCGAAGTCCATGCCGGCAGCCTGACAGGCCTTGGCCAGCACTGTCTGACCATAGGCCAGGCCTGCAAGGGTTGCGGTGTCGAAGCTGGAGAACGGATGAAACGGATTGCGCTTCATATCCAGGCGAGCGACGGCAGCGTTCAGGAAGCCCAGGTCAAAGCTGGCGTTGTGACCGACCAGCACGGCGCGTTTGCAACCGTTGGCCTTGAGCGCCTTGCGCACGCCGCGGAAGATGTCGGTCAGCGCGGTTTCTTCGCTGACCGCCATGCGCAACGGATGGTCGAGTTTGATACCGGTGAACTCGAGTGCTGCCGCTTCGATATTGGCACCTTCGAACGGTTCCACACGGAAGAAGTAGGTGTGCTCCGGGAACACAAAACCTTTTTCATCCATGCCGATGGTTACGGCAGCGATTTCCAGCAGGGCATCGGTTGCCGCGTTGAAACCACCGGTTTCAACGTCGACGACCACAGGCAGGTAGCCACGAAAACGAGCTGCCATCGGATGGCGAGATCCGCCACCGCCGTGGCCGTCCAGTTCGTCGTCGTAATGATCTTCACTCACGCATTGTCCTCCAGCAGGCGCCAGCGCAGTTTTTCTCCGGCGCGCAGCGGAATTACGCTCAGCTCGCCGAACGGCAGGCTGGCAGGGGCGGTCCACTCGTCACGCACCAGCGTGATGGTGTCCTGGTTGGCAGGCAGACCGTAGAAGGCCGGGCCATGGAGGCTGGCAAAACCTTCCAGCTTGTCCAGCGCATTACGCTGCTCGAAAGCTTCGGCATACAGCTCGATAGCGGCGTAGGCCGTGTAGCAGCCGGCACAACCGCAGGCGGCTTCCTTGGCGTGCTGGGCATGCGGAGCCGAGTCGGTGCCCAGGAAGAACTTGCCGTTACCGCTGGTCGCGGCATCGAGCAGGGCTGTCTGGTGCGTATTGCGCTTGAGGATCGGCAGGCAGTAGAAGTGCGGCCTGATTCCGCCCACCAGCATGTGGTTGCGGTTATAGAGCAGGTGATGCGCAGTGATGGTCGCCGCAACGTTGGCCGAGGCCGCGTTGACGAACTGTACGGCTTCACCGGTGGTGATGTGCTCGAACACCACTTTCAGGTTCGGGAAGCGCTCCACCACACGACGCAGGTGCTCGTCGATGAAGATTTTCTCGCGGTCGAAGACGTCAATCTCCCCGCGGGTCACTTCGCCATGCACCAGCAGCAGCATGCCTACTTCGGCCATGGCTTCCAGGACATGGAAAATCTTGTCGATGCTGGTGACGCCAGAATCGGAGTTGGTGGTTGCACCGGCCGGATACAGCTTGGCCGCATGGACGTAGCCGCTGGCCTTGGCCGTGCGAATGTCCTCGGGCGTGGTCTGATCGGTCAGATAAAGCACCATCAGCGGCTCGAAGCGGCTGCCAGCCGGGCGAGCAGCCAGAATGCGCTGGCGATAGGCATCGGCTTGCTGCGCATTGCGTACTGGTGGCACAAGGTTGGGCATGATGATTGCGCGGCCAAAAGTGCGCGCAACGTCAGCAACGGTGTGAGGCAAAACAGCTCCGTCACGGAGGTGGATGTGCCAGTCATCGGGACGCAGAAGGGTCAGGCGATCAGACATTGGGGATTCCAGGCGGGTAAAACTCGCTGGGAATGCTACCGGAAAAGACTCTCTCAGGCACTCGCTATCAAGTTTTGTAGGAAGTTACCGATAGCCCGACGTAAGAAGCATTTTTTGTTTCGCGTCATTTTTATAAGTGGAGCCTCCCGTGCGCCAGCTATATCTCGCCTTGCTCAGCGTATTTGCCAGCCTCCCCGCGATGGCTGTCAGTTTCCAGACCCGTCTGGAGAGTATCGAGTGGAAGGTCGAAGGGGATCAGTTCGAGTGTCGACTGAGCCAGCCGATTACTGACTTCGGGGTCGGTGAGTTCGTGCGTCGTGCCGGTGAGCAGGCCACATTCCGGCTCAAGCCGTCCTACAACATGCTGGGCAATGGCTCGGCCACTCTGTTGGCTGCGGCTGCGCCCTGGCAGCCGGGACGCGGTGATATCAACCTCGGTTCGGTGCGGGTCAGCAATGGCGAGATTCCTTTCAATAGCTCCGAGGCGCAGGCCGGACGTCTGATCAGTGGCTTGATGGAAGGGCGCACCCCGCTCATTCGTCACAGTAGCCGTGACGGCGGCGGCCCGATGGAGATACGGCTGTTGCCCGTCAGGTTCAGCAAGGCATTCAGCGACTATCAGCTGTGCACGACCAAACTGCTGCCCATGAATTTCGATCAGATCAAGCAGGCCGAAGTGGGCTTTCCCGGCGGCGGCATCGAGCTGGACGCCAAGGCCAAGGCGCGTCTGGACAACATGATTGCGTATCTGCGCGCCGATCCGACGGTCAACCATATCGAACTGGACGGCCATTCGGATAACAGCGGCAACCGTCTGACCAACCGCGACCTGTCCCGGCGTCGTGCGCTGGCGGTGATGGACTATCTGAAAGCCCAGGGTATCCCCGAGCAACAGATTACCCTGCGTTTTCATGGCGAGCGTTATCCACTGGCACCCAACACCAATAATGCCAACCGGGCGCGCAACCGTCGGGTAAATGTGCATCTTGAGCGTGTCCCTCCCGAAGAAAAGCCGGTTCCGGTCGCTTCTTCCGCCAGTGCTGCCCGCACTTCGTAATCCTCTCTTTCCTGTCGCGAGGCTGACATACCCTGTCGCCTCGTCGTCACAAGCTGTCGCGCCCCTGTAAATTTGCTGGTTTGAACGGTAGAATCAGCGGTTTTCCGTACAACCCGGTGGAGTGATGGCATGGCGGACGTAAACAAGGTAGTTCTCGCGTATTCCGGTGGCCTGGATACTTCGGTCATTCTGAAGTGGCTGCAAGATACGTATAACTGCGAAGTGGTGACCTTTACCGCTGACCTGGGTCAGGGTGAAGAGGTCGAGCCGGCACGTGCCAAGGCTCAGGCCATGGGCGTGAAAGAAATCTACATCGACGATCTGCGTGAAGAATTCGTACGTGATTTCGTGTTCCCGATGTTCCGCGCCAACACCGTCTACGAAGGCGAGTACCTGCTGGGTACTTCCATCGCTCGTCCGCTGATCGCCAAACGCCTGATCGAAATCGCCAATGAAACCGGCGCTGACGCCATTTCCCACGGTGCTACCGGTAAAGGTAACGATCAGGTGCGTTTCGAGCTGGGCGCCTATGCCCTCAAGCCTGGCGTCAAAGTGATTGCGCCATGGCGTGAGTGGGACCTGCTTTCGCGTGAAAAGCTGATGGATTATGCCGAGAAGCATGCCATCCCGATCGAGCGTCATGGCAAGAAAAAATCTCCGTACTCGATGGATGCCAACCTGCTGCACATTTCCTATGAAGGCGGCGTGCTGGAAGACACCTGGACCGAGCACGAAGAAGACATGTGGCGCTGGACCAAGTCTCCTGAAGACGCGCCGAACGTTCCGACCTACCTGGAACTGACCTATCGCAACGGCGATATCGTCGCTCTGGACGGTGTCGAGATGACGCCAGCCACCGTACTGGCTACCTTGAACCGTATCGGTGGCGAAAACGGCATCGGTCGTCTGGACATCGTTGAAAACCGTTATGTGGGCATGAAGTCCCGTGGCTGCTATGAGACGCCCGGCGGCACCATCATGCTGCGCGCTCACCGCGCCATCGAGTCGATCACCCTGGATCGTGAAGTCGCTCACCTCAAGGATGAGCTGATGGCCAAGTACGCCAGCCTGATCTACACCGGCTACTGGTGGAGCCCTGAGCGTCTGATGCTGCAGCAGATGATCGATGCGTCCCAGGTTCATGTGAACGGCGTCGTGCGTCTGAAGCTGTACAAGGGCAATGTGATCGTTACCGGTCGCAAGTCCGAAGAGTCGCTGTTCGACGCCAACATTGCTACCTTCGAAGAAGATGGTGGTGCGTACAACCAGGCGGACGCTGCAGGCTTCATCAAGCTCAATGCCCTGCGCATGCGCATTGCCGCGAACAAGGGCCGCAAGTTCTTCTGAACCCGGCTTGATACATGAAATGCAGCCCTTCGGGGCTGCATTTTTATTTGCAGTGCGCAATGCACTGTCATGCCTTCGTTTTTCCGTGCCGATATTCTCCACTGAAGCTCTGTAGATCAGTGCTGCCCCTGGTTGTGCGTGTGGGATAAAGGGAAATCGAACCGGGAGAGGGCGTTTCGGGGCACTGTCATGAGTGGCTTTGCGAGGTCGGTGAGCGGTATCGACACGAAGTCCAGTCGATACCGCGTCGGTTGATCTGTTTGTGGTGAGCGTATTCAGGGTGTGTCACTGTCCCTCTTCTGTTTGAATTCGAAACGGTAGGCTTTGCCGATATTCCAGACTTGCCGCACACTCAGATCAAGTATCTGTGCAATCTCCGGTGCGGTATAACCGAGGCTGGAATAATGCATGGCATGACCGGCCACCACATCATCAATATCTGTCGTGTCGTAATGGGTTTCTTTATTGACCTCTCTTATAGGGCGACTGAATTTTATCTTTACATCATTTTCCTGGGCCAGTTGGCGAATTTCTTTCTTGTTCATTCTCAATGAATATTGCAAGGCGGAAACTCCGGCGCCTTTGGCAACCAGACTTCTGAGTAACTCCAGTTTGGAACTCTTTTCAAGTTCGGCATCCAGAGGCGTTGTATCTTCTGCCACCGAGAGAACTGGCGATTCTGCTGTTTCGCCATCGGGTATCACGGCAATTACACCTCCTTGTGCAACAAACTGTTCGACCGCCTCAGTCAGATCAAGGGGTGTTATATTTTTTGAGGATGAATGAGATGTTTTGTTGTTCATGGTATATCCCTTTTTGAACATGGTTATACGCATGGCCAATTCAAAAGAATTGTCAGGCCCGGTCCGGGCTTGTCAAAGGGAGGGTATTCCTGATCGGCCATGTTCATGTTGCCCGAATCCTTTCGACTCTCTTGATAAGCAGAGTCCATATAAAGCAGTGTTATTCATGGCGTCATTAAAATGACGTCGGTTGTTGGGTCGCTCCAATCTAACTGCACATAGTTGTTGGCAGAAAGTAATGAGTTCGTTGTTAAAAAAGTAACGACTGGTAATAGAATTTGCAAGTAAAAAAACGGTGCGTTACATGAATTGACTTAGTGGGTTTGAAGTGGTCTTACATGCCGCTATCTGCCGTCTGCTAGTTGTGTAGTACGTTTCCTCTTTGGGGCGGCAGGGATGGAAGCGGAATGAAATATAGTATTAGCTACTTGTCGAATGAGCCATTCGTAGAGATGAAGTGTGTAAGGCCTGCCAGAGAAAGGTATGAAACACGGCTGCGGGGAGTATCTATGTATCACTTTTATCGTGGTGATAGCGTAAAGTCAGCATCTTGAATGGTTTTTACGGTACATCGGGCTGCTGGAGGTTTTGCTGTTCCGTAATGTAGGAATATTCTGAGTATTTTGTGCTATCGGTCTTTTCGCCTGGATGTGTATAAGAAAGGTGTATTTATGTGTGTATTTTTTAAACGTTGCGCTGGTATATAACTTCCGGGAGAAAATTCCTGAAGTCAATGATTATGCCTCTTGCTTTCAGGTCTGTAGCGACAGGGCCGGTCGGCGTTCGGAAGGGGCTGTGGCACTGATCATGAGGTCCTGATGTCATTGAGCCCGTATTCGAGAAAGTATCTGGTAGCAGTGTTCGATATTCTTGCTTTTTCGATTTCAGTATTGAAGTAATGGCAAGGAGCTATGGTCATGGCATCTGACCACATTATTACAATTATCAAGGTGGCGTAACCATGGAGGCGATTCGATGTTCATCGGCTATTGTCCGTTTGGGCTCAGAGGCAAAGGACTAATGCTTGACGTTATGGCAATAATTGTTTTACCTGAGTTGCGATGCTCTATCTCAGCACTCCAGACGGTAATAATTTCATCGAATTCCGAAGGGGAGGCTCTATGAAAAATATAAAAAATAATTCGTTAATAGCGAAATTTGTAGGAATTTTCTGTTGTATGTGTGGGAACGGTCTTTGGCTGTTAGTCCGCGAGGGTGAGCGTCATGCAAAGCACTAAACGACTAAGCTATTGTGCTGACTCTGAAAATTCGAATAGCGAAAATTGGACTGCCCATGAATAAAGTGCTGATCGTGGATGATCATCCTGTCATTCGCCTTGCTGTACGCATGCTGATGGAGCGCCATGGCTATGAGGTCATTGCGGAGACGGACAATGGAGTGGATGCGTTGCAACTGGCTCGCGAACACTTGCCGGATATCGTCATTCTGGATATAGGGATTCCCAAGCTCGATGGCCTGGAGGTCATTGCCCGTCTATCTGCAATGACATTGCCATTCAAGGTGCTGATTCTTACTTCACAGGCACCTGGCCATTTTTCCATGCGCTGCATGCAGGCGGGAGCGGCGGGTTATGTCTGCAAGCAACAGGACCTTACCGAATTGCTGAGCGCCATCAAGGCGGTGTTGTCGGGGTACAGCTACTTTCCCAATCAGGCCCTGCATACCGTTCGTTCGAGCATGGGTAATGCCAGCGAGGCCGATATGGTCGATCGCCTCTCGGGGCGCGAGATGATGGTGCTGCAACAGCTGGCCAGAGGGAAAACCAACAAGGAAATTGCCGATGGCATGTTTCTGAGCAATAAAACCGTCAGTACCTACAAGACGCGCCTGTTGCTCAAGCTCAATGCGCACTCGCTGGTCGATCTGATCGAACTTGCCCAGCGCAACGGGCTGGTCTGACCATCATGCCGGTAAGGCACCCTGCGGGCCTGCGCAGTATCGATCAGGCGAGCCCATGTGAAAGCCTCTCCCGATGAGAGGCTTTGAGATCAGGTTTTGCAAGAGGGCGCTTAGAGGTCGAAGTCGTAATCGGCCAGTTGTTTCTGCAAGCGCCGCTCTTCAAGCATGTTATCGATGGTGCGTCGCTTGCTCAGGTTGGTCTTGGCAGGCTCGACCGGTGGTTGCTCGCTTTCGTCCGAATCGACAGCGATGAAATCGTCTTCTACGTCCAATTGCTCTTTGCCAGTACTCATGAAAGTTGACTCCAGGCTTTGGCTGTCGTTGGCGCACCTTATATCGATAATCCCGATGCTGGTAAAAAAGATTTTTTCAATCGATCAGGCATGGGTTCTTCTATTGCTCAATCGTCCGAGGTCTTTTCCTTGTAATCGCACAGGTCCTCGATCCGGCAACTGCCGCAGCGTGGCTTGCGTGCCTGACATACATAGCGGCCATGCAGGATCAGCCAGTGGTGGGCATCGAGCAGGTAGTTGCGCGGGACAAATTTCATGAGCTGCTTTTCCACTTCCACCACGTTCTTGCCCGGCGCAATGCCGGTGCGATTGCTGACGCGGAAAATATGGGTATCGACCGCCATGGCTACCTGACGAAAAGCCGTGTTGAGCACGACATTGGCGGTTTTGCGGCCCACGCCCGGCAATGCTTCCAGGGCTTCACGGGTTTGCGGGACTTCGCCGTTGTGCAGCTCCATCAGCAGTCGGCAGGTTTCAATGACGTTCCTGGCCTTGCTGTTATAGAGCCCGATGGTCTTGATGTACTCGGACAATCCTTCGACGCCCAGCTCATAAATGGCCTGCGGCGTATTGGCCACCGGATACAGTTTTGCCGTGGCCTTGTTGACGCTGACATCGGTTGCCTGTGCCGACAGAATCACCGATATCAACAGCTCGAACGGTGTGGTGTAAGCCAGCTCGGTTTTGGGATCGGGATTGTCTTCGTGGAGCCTGCGGAAGATTTCCAGACGTTTTGCGGCATTCATGAAAGGGGTATTTCCTTGGAAGGTGTCGGCCTGGTCAAGGCATTGTATGCGGCAAGCAGAAGGCCCAGAAGAATGAAGCCGCCGGGTGCCAGAGTTGCCATGTGCAAGGCGGGAGCCGGAAGGCTAATTTGCCACTGGATTGCAGAATTGCCAAACAGCCAGTGGGCATTGCTCAGGATCGTCCAGTTTCCCAGCAGTTCGCGTACGAACCCCAGCGAGAGCATCAGAAGCGCGTATCCACATAAAGCATATCGGCCGATCCGTACGGTCTGGATCTGCAGGCAATGGATGGCCATCAAGGGCAGATAGATTCCCAGAGCCTTGTGCAGGTCGGGAGCCTGAAGCAGCACCCCCGTTTCTGCACAGGTAACCAGCGTGGCAGCAATCAGGGCGCTGGCAAGCCACTTCTGACTGGCACCCAGCAATGGCGCACACAACTTCAACAAGGCTCTGTGCAAGGTTGCGATGGCAGCGAAGACCAGCAGAAAAGCCAGTGCTACGATCAGCGAGTCCGTAACGCCAATCAGCGGCACGAGCAGAATCAGGCTGGGCATGGACAGTTTCATGGTTGGCTCCCCACAAGCAGGGCCTTGTGCTCGTCGAAGTAGCGCAAGGTGTTGTGGATGGCTCCGACAACTGCCCTGGAGGTGATGGTCGCTCCGGCGATCTGATCGAAGGCCCCGTCGTTCAGCGATTTGCCCGAGAACCCCTTCAGCCATTGCGGTTCGGTCACGATGCGGGCACCCATGCCCGGTGTTTCATGCTGTTCGAGCACTTTGATCCCCAGCAGCCTGCCTTCAATCGATACGCCGATCAGCAATTCCACCGGGCCAGCATAGCCTTGGCCCTGGCTATGAAAGATCACTGCACAAGGCTTGCCTTCGCGGCTGGCAAGAAAGGCCGCGCGCACCGAGGTATCGTTTACGGGTAGCCTCAATGGGTGATGCAATGGCTGATTGTCATAACTGCCGACTGCTAGAACGCTCGACCATTCCTGAGCGCGGGCCTCTTCCTGTAGCGCTTGAATACGCGGTTTGGCAGCCTGTTGCAGCGCCATGCCGAGACCGAGCCCCACCCCGGCGATGGCGAGAATGACGACCAGGCCAAGGGGCTTCATGACACCGATTCCGGGGATGAGCGCATGGTCAGCCGCTCCAGGGCTGGCACGCCCAGATTCATCAGCAGCACGGCGAAGGCCACACCATCCGGGTAGCCGCCCCAGGTACGTATTACATAAGTCATCAGACCGATGCCGATCCCGAACAGCAGACGTGCCCTCGGGCTGGAAGGGCCGGATACCGGTTCGGTGGCGATAAAGAAGGCACCCAGCATCGTGGCACCGCTCAGCAGGTGAAAGACGGGGGAGCCATTGGAGTCCGATCCTGAGCCGTTCCAGCACAGCAGACTGATTACGAACAGGCTGGCGAGCATGCCTGCCGGGGCATGCCAGCTGATGATCCGTCGATGTAGCAATAACGCGCCGCCTGCAATAAAGGCCAGATTCACCCATTCCGTGCCGCGACCGCCCATGCTTCCAAATGCCGGGTGAGCGGCGAACAGTTCGTCGATGGTCAGATGGGTGTTGAGGCGCAGTACATCCAGAGCCGTGGCCTGGACCCATGCATCTGGCTGCGGACCTGTACTGAAACCGAAGATCTGTTGCAGGCCACCCATCAGGCTCAGACCATGCGTGGCGGGCCAGTGATTCATCTGCAGGGTAAAGCACACCAGCACAAAGGCATAACCGAGCATGGCCGGGTTGAATGGATTCCTGCCTGCGCCGCCATACAGGTGTTTGCCAAAAATCATCGCAAAGCCACTGGCCAGAGCGGTCAGCCACCACGGGGAATAAGGGGGCAGGGCGAGGGCGAGCAGGGTGGCGCTGACCAGCGCGCTGCCGTCCATCAAGCCTTGGCGCGCAGATTGCCCGCGCAATCGCAGGCAGATGAACTCCACGAGCAGCGCCGTGCCGGCGGCCAGCAACCAGGTGATCATCACGCCCCAGCCGTATAACCAGAGCAGCGTCAGCGCGCCGGGCACCACTGCCAGCAGGACCGTGCCCATGGATTTCTGCAGGTGTTCAGGCGTTTGCATCGGCCAATGCCGCTTCGGCTGCGCTCAAGGCCATTTCAGCGTTTTGCAGCTCTGCAGTCAGGGCGGCGAGCTGTTCTGCCGGAGCCTCTGCTGTTTCGGCTTTCTTCAGTGCGGAGCGGGCCATGGCCAACTGGATCTTGGCGCGTTTTACTCCGCTGTTGTCGACCTTGGCCACGGGCTGCCTGGGTTGTGCGGCGGCAGCAGCAAGCAGTTTTTCCAGCGCCTGCTCGGCGTCCTCGAATTCCCGTTGCAGTTCCACCAGCCGTGCCGCCTGTTCCGCGATGGGCGGATGGCCGAAAGCCTTGAGGGATTTGTTCAGTTGCGCACGGCTCATGGCCAGAGTGATACGAGCTTTTTTCAGTGCTTCGTCTTCCGCCACGGACTTGTCGGCGCGACCGCGTTCGATGACCGAGGTACTTGCCGGTAGCGGCCTCTGCGCCCGAGCCTGGCGCTCTGCCAGGCGCTGTTCCTGTTCGCGATGCAAGCGAGCATTGCGCGACTCGAAGCGATGGCGGGCATGATTGCGTTTCTGTGCACGTGCCTGGAGTTGCTCGGTGCCCGACGCAAGGCCGCCGACAATCGGTGTAACGCTCGCCAGGGGCAGTGGATGCATCTCGATACAGTCCACCGGGCAGGGGGCCACACACAAGTCGCAGCCTGTGCACTCATCGATGATGACCGTATGCATCTGCTTCGCCGCGCCGACAATGGCATCCACCGGGCAAGCCTGGATGCACTTGGTGCAGCCGATGCATTCGGCTTCACGAATGAACGCGACCTGTGCAGGCGCCGAGCCTCGTTCGGTATCCAGCGGCAGGACCGGGATTCGCAGCAACTGCGCCAGTTGTGCAATGGTTTCCTCGCCTCCGGGCGGGCACTTGTTGATAGCCTCGCCACTGGCAATGCCTTCGGCGTAAGGCTTGCAACCGGGATGGCCACACTTGCCGCACTGGGTCTGCGGAAGCAGGGCGTCGATGCGCTGTATCAGATTCATGCCTTGACCAGTCCATTGAAGCCCAGAAAGGCCAGCCCCATGAGCCCGACGCCGATCAACTGGATCGGCAGCCCGCGAAACGGTTGTGGAATATCAGCCGAGCGAACTCTTTGTCCCAGATCATCCAGCAGGCTCAATACCAGCCAGAAACCAAGACCGGCACCCAGAGCCAGCGCCAGCAGATGCACAAGCCCCTGATCAGGTTCGATACCGAGCAGCACCACGCCAGACACGCCAGCATTGGCCAGCAGCAAGGGCCACAGGCCGTCGAAGTCAAGCCGGGGGAACAGTTGCTTGAGCCATATCAGGCCCGGATGCAGCAAAAGCACAATCACCGGCAGAACCACGAACAGCTTCAGGTAGCCCAGACTCAAGGGCATCAGTGCGTAATGCAGGACCAGATAACAGACAAGGCTGCTCGCCAGCATCAAGCAACAGGTAGCGATGCCCAATGCATGCAGGCGATGCCTTGGCAGGGTATGCGTTCGAGTCAGGGAGTCGGCACCCAGCGGTTGCTGCAACACGAAGTTGTTGATCAGGGCAGCACTCAGGAGGGTGTAAATGAAATCGGTCATGATCTTGCCGGATGGCGAGCAGGCTGGTGAGCCTCTTTAACGATAGACAAGGTCGCGGACATACGAAGGCCCGATAGCCACACGGATGCGGCTATCGGGCCCTGGTTCATGTCACTTGATACGCTGACCCGGCTTGGCACCGCTGTCGGGGCTCAGCAGGTAGATTTCTTCTCCACCAGGGCCTGCTGCCATCACCATGCCTTCGGAAATGCCGAAACGCATTTTCCGCGGCTTGAGGTTGGCAATCATCATGGTCAGGCGACCTTCCAGCTTGCTCGGGTCCGGGTAGGCGCTCTTGATGCCCGAGAACACGTTGCGTTGCTCGTCACCGATATCCAGGGTCAGACGCAGAAGCTTGTCGGCACCTTCCACATGTTCGGCCTTGAGAATCAGGGCAACCCGCAGATCGACCGCGGCAAAGGTATCGAAATCGATTTCCGCCGACAGCGGGTCCTTGGTCAGTTCGCCGTTGCCTGTCGGTGCTGCGTCAGTGGAGCTGGCAGCCAGGTCTTCTCTGGACGCGGCGGTCATGGCTTCCACCTTGGCAGGATCGATACGGGTCATCAGCGCCGAGAACGGATTGAGCTGATGGTTGGCCAGCAGCGTCTTGTGATCGTCCCAGGTCAGCGGAGCGACGTTGAGGAATTTTTCGGCATCGGCAGCCAGGGCTGGCAGGACTGGCTTGAGGAAGATCACCAGTTGGCGGAACAGGTTGATACCCAGGGCGCATACGGCCTGGACTTCATCCTGCTTGCCCTCCTGCTTGGCCAGCGACCACGGAGCCTTGTCGGCGATGTAGGCGTTGGCGCGGTCGGCCAGGGCCATGGTTTCACGCATGGCGCGGGCGAAGTCGCGAGCCTCGTAGGCTTCGGCGATGCCGGGTGCTGCTGCCAGGAACGCGTCGGTCAGTTCCGGTGCGGCATTGGCCTCGACCAGAACGCCGCCGTTGCCCTTGTGAATGAAGCCTGCGCAACGGCTGGCGATATTCACCACTTTGCCGATCAGGTCGGAGTTGACCTTCTGCACGAAGTCTTCGAGGTTCAGGTCCAGGTCATCGACGCCACGGCCCAGCTTCGCTGCGTAGTAGTAACGCAGGTACTCGGGCGACAGGTGTTCCAGATAGGTGCGCGCCTTGATGAAGGTGCCACGCGACTTGGACATTTTCTGCCCGTTCACGGTCAGGTAGCCGTGGACATTGATACCGGTCGGCTTGCGCAGGCCGGCACCTTCGAGCATGGCAGGCCAGAACAGGGCGTGGAAGTTGACGATGTCCTTGCCGATGAAGTGGTACAGCTCGGTGGTGGAGTCTTTTTTCCAGTAGGCATCGAAGTCCAGATCCGGGCGGCGTGCGCACAGGTTCTTGAAGCTGGCGATGTAGCCGATGGGCGCATCCAGCCAGACATAGAAGTATTTGCCCGGCTCGTCCGGGATCTCGAAGCCGAAATACGGCGCGTCACGGGAGATGTCCCACTGCTGCAGGCCGCTGTCGAGCCATTCGGCGATCTTGTTGGCCACGGCGTCTTGCAGGGTGCCGCTGCGGGTCCAGCTCTTGAGCATGTCCTCGAAGGCTGGCAGGTCGAAGAAGAAGTGCTTGGAGTCCTTGAGAACAGGCGTTGCGCCGGAAATCGCCGATTTCGGATCTTTCAGGTCGGTCGGTGCGTAGGTTGCGCCGCATTTTTCGCAGTTGTCGCCGTACTGATCCTCGGTACCGCATTTCGGACAGGTGCCCTTGATAAAGCGGTCGGCCAGGAACATTTTCTTTTCCGGGTCGAAGTATTGAGTGATCGAGCGCGTGGCAATGTGCCCGGCATCCCGCAGGCGGGTGTAGATCATGCTCGACAGCTCACGGTTTTCTTCGGCGTGAGTCGAGTGGAAGTTGTCGAAGTCCACCAGGAAGTCGGCAAAATCGGCGCTGTGTTCGGCCTTGACGTTGTCGATCAGTTGTTCCGGGGTGATGCCTTCCTTTTCTGCGCGCAGCATGATGGCCGAGCCATGGGCGTCGTCAGCGCAGACGTAGGTGCACTGGTTGCCGCGATGCTTCTGGAAACGCACCCACATGTCGGTCTGGATGTACTCGAGCATGTGGCCAAGGTGGATGGAACCATTGGCATAGGGCAGGGCGCTGGTAACGAGAATCTTGCGTGGCTCGGACATGGGGCTCGGCTACTTGAACTGGAACGGAGGTCGGCCACTATAAAGGGCTGAGCGATTTTTTTCACCTCGCAACGGGTCTTCGCAGTGAAACCATGTCGGCCTTCGACATAACGGGTAGGATAGCCGCCTGTTTTAGTCAGTCTCTTTTCGGAGTAAGCCCATGAGCGCAGTCAATCGCGCAGCGGTGGAGACGATTCTTCGCCAATACACCGACCCTTACATGAACCAGGACCCGGTCAGTGCCGGTTGCGTTCGATCCATTGAGATTCAGGGCGCACAAGTCAGCGTGCAGCTTGAGCTGGGCTATGCCGCAGAACTGTTCCGCAAGGGCTGGGCGCAGGTATTGCAGACCGCAATCGAAGGCCTCGACGGCGTCGCCTCGGCCAAGGTCGATATCCGCACGGTCATTCATCCTCACAAGGCCCAGTCGCAGGTTCCCGGTCTGGCCAATGTGAAGAACATCGTTGCCGTGGCTTCGGGCAAGGGCGGGGTCGGCAAGTCCACCACCGCCGCCAACCTGGCGCTGGCCCTTTCCCGTGAAGGTGCGCGGGTCGGCATTCTGGATGCGGATATCTATGGTCCGAGCCAGGGCGTGATGTTCGGGATTCCCGAAGGCACGCGACCGCGCATCAAGGATCAGAAGTGGTTCGTGCCTATCGAGGCGCATGGCGTCGAAGTCATGTCCATGGCTTTCCTGACCGATGACAACACGCCTATGGTCTGGCGCGGTCCGATGGTGTCCGGTGCCTTGCTGCAACTGGTTACCCAGACGGCCTGGAATGATCTGGATTATCTGGTCATCGACATGCCGCCCGGGACGGGCGATATCCAGCTGACCCTGGCGCAGAAAGTCCCGGTTGCCGGCTCCGTGATTGTCACGACACCTCAGGACCTGGCCTTGCTGGATGCGAAGAAAGGCGTCGAGATGTTCCGCAAGGTCAATATTCCGGTATTGGGCGTCGTGGAAAACATGGCGGTGCATATCTGCTCGAACTGCGGACATGCCGAGCATCTGTTCGGTGAGGGCGGCGGTGAAAAGCTGGCTTCGCAATATGACGTCGAACTGCTGGCTTCGCTGCCATTGTCGATGCTGATCCGCGAACAGGCCGATGGCGGCAAGCCGACGGCGATTGCCGAGCCGGAAAGCCAGATTGCGATGGTGTATCAGGAGCTGGCGCGGCATGTGGGTGCCCGGATCGTGTTGCAGGAAGCGGCAAGCCCGGCGATGCCGACCATTTCGGTCAGTGATGATTGAGCGGGAGAGCTGCAAGCTTTGAGCGGCAAGCTTCAAGTCAAAAGCTTGTAGCTTGTAGCTTGTAGCTTGTAGCTTGTAGCTTGTAGCTTGTAGCTTGTAGCTTGTAGCTTGTAGCTTGTAGCTTGT
>NZ_JAFGZD010000026.1 GCF_017165765.1 Pseudomonas capsici | reverse complement strand
GGAGCAATGGCTTTGGTTACTTTGGCCGAAACCAAAGTGACGCGCCGTAAAGGCGCAAGGCGGCCTCAAGCCGAACCTTCAATCGGCAATCACACGACACCTGTTTGCTGCGCGACAGCGCGGCGCCGAGGCGGCGGGTGATCCCATGCGACGTTTACTCGGTTTCCTGCTCAAACACCCCACCGGTCTTCACCGCTGGCTTGCTGACATTCACCGAGTTCAGTGCCGAACGTGGCAGCGGGTTGCTGGTGGTGGTCGAGAGTTCCTGGCGGAACGGGTTGACCAGCTTGGCGTTCAGACGGATATCCTGAGACGAGCTGCCCAGCGACAGGTTGAAGGTGTCGGCATCCACCACCCACTGCTTGGCGTTGACGTCGTAGTAAGCCAGCGAGCGATCGTTGAGTTCGATGGTCACGCGCTTGCTTTCACCCGGCTTGAGGAACACCTTCTTGTAGCCCTTGAGCTCCTTGAGGGCGCGCTCGACTTTCGGGTTCTGCTGGCCCACATACAACTGCGCCACTTCCGAACCACCGACCTTGCCGGTGTTGGTCAGGTCGAACGAAACCTTGATTGGCGTATTGCCCACCGCTACGCCCGGCGTAACGCTGATATTGCTGTAGCCGAAAGTAGTGTAGGACAGACCATAACCGAACGGGTAGAGCGGCTTGATGCCTTTCTTCTCGTAACCGCGATAACCCAGCAGCAGGTCATCCTTGTAGTTGATTTCCTTGAGCGTATTCTCGTTGTCGAATTTCGGGAAAGACGCATAGGCCGGGTTGTCTTCGATATTGCGTTCGATACTGATTGGCAGCTTGCCCGATGGGTTGACCTTGCCGAACAGGATTTCGGCCAGCGCCTGACCACCGTTCTGGCCCGGGTAAAACGCATGCAGTGCCACCGGAACCTGATCGATCCAGTCGCTCATTTTCAGGGCGGTACCGCCGTACATGGTCACCACGGTATTGGGGTTGACCTTGGCGATGTTCTGGATCAGTTCGTTCTGGTACTCAGGCAGGTCGAAGCTGTGGTCGAAACCTTCACCTTCGTATTCGGCGCTGTTACCGACCGCAACCACCACCGCATCGTAGCCGGACAGATCCTGAGGAGCGTTCAACGCTGCCCAGCTCATCTGCACACCTACCAGGCCGCCCATGGTCGACAGGTAACCGGCACGACGCGAGTATTCGAGCTTCACGTCGTAGCTCTTGCCGGCTTCCAGGTTGATCTTGGCGTATTCGGGAATGGTTGGCGGAATGTTGTTGTCCGGCAGTGGCTTGCCGTCGCCGTTGTCGATGATCTTCTTGCCATTGACGTACAGGCGCACGGCACCGTCGGCGCGAACCTTGAACACCTGCTCGCCGCTCTGGGTCGGGGTGATCTTGCCGGTGTAGCGAATCGAAGTGGAAGAGGTATCGCCAGTGAGCGAGCCGGAAGTCGAGCCCTTGCTGGTGTAAGGATCCGAGGCTGAGGTATTGCTGGCAAACGGCAGGTCGGTGTCGTTGGCCCAGTCCAGATCCACATGGCTTTCAGTGCGGGTCACTGCCGCATCGCCGGACCAGTTGGCGTTGCTGAAGTACTCGACCTTCATGCCTTTCACTTCGTCGCCAGCGATATTGGTGCTGGTCCACTGAGTGGTTTTCGGGTCCAGCGACAGGCCGTCGATGAATTCGACCTTGGCGTTCGGGGCGATCTGCTGCAGGCCGCTCAACTCGCTGACGTAGCGGGTTGCCTGCACGTTGGCGCTGCCGAAACCGGTAGGCGGTGCATATTTGGCCAGGTTGCCGACCACGGCGATTTTCTTGACCTTCTGCTTGTCCAGCGGCAGCAGGTCGTTCTGGTTCTTGAGCAGCACGATGCCTTCGCGGGCCGCGTTCAAGGCGACCTTGTTGCTGGTGGCGCTGTTCATGTTATGGGTGGTCAGCGGCGTCTTGGTATCGAACTTGTACAAGTAGATCTGCTTGAGAATGCGGCGGACCTTGTCATCGATGGTCGCAGCGCTCAGCTCACCGCTGTCCAGGTAAGGCTTGAGGATGGTGCTGTTCATCTGGTAGCCCATCATGTCCAGGTCGGTGCCTGCCTGTGCGGCATTCAGACCATGGACGACAGCGTTGTAGTCGCTCTGTACGAAGCCCTTGAAGCCCCATTCCTTCTTGAGAATCTGCTTGATCAGGTGATCGTTTTCACAGGCGAACTCACCGTTCACTTTCTGGAAGGCGCACATCATCATCGCGACGTTGCCGTTCTTGGCAGCCGACTCGAAGGCAGGCAGAGACATCTCGCGCAGTACGCGCTCATCCATGATCTGGTTCAGGTTGAAACGGTTGCTTTCCTGGTCGTTGGCCGCGTAGTGCTTGGCGTTGGCCCATACACCACGTGCCTGGATGCCGTTGATGACGCCGGGTGCCAGGCTGGCGCCCAGGAACGGATCTTCACCGGAGAGGTATTCGAACGCACGGCCACCATAGGGCATGCGATACAGGTTCATGCCCGGGCCGGTGATGAACTGGTAGCCGCCAGTGGCGGTGTCATAACCCAGGGCACGGCCCAGGTCGATGGCGCGGCGCGGGTTCCAGGTGGCCGCCAGGTTTGGACCGGACGGATAGACCACGCCCTGATCGTTGCCTTCGCTGGTGTAACGCACACCGACGCCACCATCGGCACCGTGAATCTGCGGGATACCGTAACCGGACAGTGGCTTCACGTCCCAGCCACCGGTACCACCGATGTAGGCCAGTTTTTCTTCCTGGGTCATCTTGTCCAGGGTCTTTTGCGCTGCCTTTTCGGCGCGTGCCTCACGAGCTTCCTGCTGAGCGGCGTCGGTAGCGTGCACCTGAGATACAGCCAATGCCAGCAGGGCCAGGGCCGACTGGGCGCCGATCATTTTCCGTTTGTTCATGCGTCTCTCCAACAACTTGTTCAATAAGGGTTCATGCAGCGAGAAGCGGCGATGGGGGTCGCTGACTTCATGACTTTTCATTGGGCAACAGTTTCCCGTCACCGCGATTCAAAGTGTTTTAACTTCAAGCGGGTGTTGCTGTTTTATGATGTTTTTAGCATGTAACTATTATTTAATTTTTCAGCTTGTTTGATTCTAAAGAGCCACTACATGATGGCGCTTTGAAATAACAAAACGAAACAATTAAGACGAAAAGAGCAATAAAAAGTCAAATAAAAGTGTGTTTTTGTTGGGTTTTGACTTTTTTCTTTACAATTTTGGAACTCTTGTTAAACCTACTGGTCGATGGGTTTAAGAAATTTTCTGGCCCTGTCCATTGGGCGAAAGCCGCTTGATGGCTCGCTGCTTAGTTGCCAGGTCTGATCAGGTTTTCTGACCTGGCTTGATGTAATTCTTGAATTTAGTTGGTGGGAGTATTTGCTATGAAGTTGTCGATTTTTGGTGCGGGTGTTGTCTTGGGTATGGCGCTTAGTGGTGCCGTAGTTGCGGCTGAAGCAACGGATGCTGATGCGACTTCCGGCGCAAGCGACTCCACGGTGATGACTCAGACTCAGGACACCAAGGCTACTCGCAAACAGAATGTCGAAACGACCAAGGGTGGTCGTCCGCAGAGTTCGACGACTACTCAGAAACAGTCCGATTGATGTAAGACGTTTCTGAGCATGGCCTCCCTCGTTATGAGGGAGTGCTGTAGTCTATGCCCCTCCGATGTATACAGATTTCCTCCCAAATGCAGTCAGAACCCGTCGATGCTACCCAGCTCCTGATTCCCGATGCCGCTCAGGTGTGTGCCTGGCTGATGGGCAATGCCGGTCTGAAAACCCAGGATCTCGAACGCGCGCAGCGCTTGCAGCAGGAATCGGAAGGTACTGACCTGCTGGCTTTGTTGACCCGGTTGGGGTTGGTTTCCGAATTCGAATTGGCACGGGCCTGGGCCGCTTTATTGAATGCCCCGCTGTTGATGGCCGAAGCTGCGCCGCCCTTGCTGGATCCTTTGCCCCCGCTGACCGAGCGTTTCATGCGCCACTATCAAGTGGTGCCGGTGGGTTGGAGTGACAACGGCTTGCAGGTGCTAACGGCGAACCCCGCCGTGTTGTATCCGTTCCAGGCCATTGCCTATGCATGTGAGGTGCCGGTCGGGCTTTCCATCGGGTCGCGCAATGAAGTCGAAACCCTGATCGAGCGCTATTACGGCCAGGGGCGTTCGGCCATGGGTACCCTGATTGAAAATCTGGATGAAGACGGCGGTTCGCTGGAAGACATCGAGCATCTCAAGGATCTGGCTTCCGAAGCCCCGGTGATTCGTCTGGTCAACCTGATCCTGCAACGAGCAGTCGAACAGCGTGCCTCCGACATTCATATCGAACCCTTCGAAAGTCAGCTCAAGGTGCGTTATCGCATCGATGGCGTATTGCACGAAGCCGAAGCGCCACCTTCCAGCTCATCGGCGGCGGTGATTTCCCGGATCAAGATCATGGCTCGGCTGGACATCGCCGAACGCCGTCTGCCTCAGGACGGACGGATCATGTTGCGCATCCAGGGCAAGGAGCTGGATTTGCGGGTTTCTACCGTACCCACCAGTTTTGGCGAGTCGGTGGTCATGCGTCTGCTGGATCGCCAGACCATCGATTTCGATTTCCCGAGCCTGGGTTTCGATGGCGAGCGTCTGCAGCATTTCCTTGAAGTGCTGGAGCGTCCCCACGGGATTCTGCTGGTGACCGGCCCCACCGGCTCCGGCAAGACCACCACGCTTTATACCGCCTTGTCGCGACTCAACACCGCCGAGCGCAAGATCATCACCGTTGAAGATCCGGTGGAGTATCAGCTCGAAGGCATCAACCAGATTCAGGTCAAACCTGCCATCGGCCTGGACTTTGCCGGAGCATTGCGTTCGATTGTGCGCCAGGACCCGGACGTCATCATGATCGGTGAGATGCGCGACCTGGAAACCTGCCGTATCGCCATCCAGTCTTCGCTGACCGGTCACCTGGTGCTTTCGACCCTGCACACCAACAGCGCAGCGGCGAGTATCACGCGCTTGCTGGATATGGGGGTGGAAAGCTACCTGATTGCGTCCACGGTCAATGGCATTCTGGCCCAGCGGCTGGTGCGCCGTCTGGACCCGGCTACCCGTGAAGCCTTCGATGCACCGCCGGAACTGATCGCCGAGCATGGGCTTGAGCGTTTCACCGACGAGCGTCCGATTCGTCTCTACCGACCCCGTGCCGATGCGCCGGGCGGCGGTTATCGCGGGCGCAGCGCAATCACCGAACTGCTGGTGATGAATGAAGAGTTGCGCAGCCTGCTGATGCGTCATGCCGATGCCGCGACCCTGGAAGAAGCCGCCCGGCGTGGTGGTTTGCGCACCCTGCATGAAGAGGGGCTGCGTCAGGCCGTGGCCGGTGTGACCTCGCTGGAGGAGGTGCTGCGCGTCACCCGGGGTGAAGGCTCATGAGCCTGTTCAAGTTTCGTGCTCTGGATGCTTCGGGTGCCGTGCAGAATGGCGCACTTGAAGCCAGGGATCAGGAGGCAGCCGTGGCCGCCCTGCAAAAGCGTGGCCTGATGGTGCTGCATATAGAAAGCGCCGGTCTGGGCGGTTTGCGTCGTAGCCTGGGACGCGGGCTGTTGAGTGGCGCGGCACTGGTCAGCTTTACCCAGCAGTTGGCGACGCTGCTGGGGGCGGGCCAGCCTCTGGAACGATCCCTGGGAATTCTGCTCAAACAACCCGGCCAGCCTCAGACCAGAGCCTTGATCGAGCGCATTCGCGAACAGGTCAAAGCCGGCAAACCGCTGTCTGTCGCTCTGGAAGAAGAGGGCAGTCAGTTCTCGCCGCTGTATATCAGCATGGTTCGCGCCGGTGAGGCCGGCGGTGCGCTGGAAAGCACTCTGCGGCAGTTGAGCGATTATCTGGAGCGCAGCCAGTTGCTGCGCGGCGAAGTCATCAATGCGTTGATCTATCCGGCGTTTCTGGTGGTCGGCGTACTGGGCTCCCTGGCCTTGCTGCTGGCTTATGTGGTGCCGCAATTCGTGCCGATCTTCAAGGATCTGGGCGTGCCGATCCCGCTGATTACCGAGGTCATTCTCGACCTTGGCCAGTTTCTGGGAAATTACGGTCTGGCACTGTTTGCCGGGCTGATTGTGTTGGCCTGGGCCATGGCCGTGCGTCTGCGCGATCCGCAACGTCGCGAGCGCCGTGACCGTCGCTTGCTGGGCATCCGGGTGATCGGTCCGTTGCTGCAGCGAATCGAAGCCGCACGCCTGACTCGTACCCTGGGCACCTTGCTCAGTAATGGCGTGGCGTTATTGCAGGCGCTGGTCATCGCCCGACAGGTCTGTACCAACCGCGCCTTGCAGGTGCAGGTGGAGCAGGCGGCGGAGTCGGTCAAGGGCGGCGGCACACTGGCCAGTGCCTTTGGTGCACAACCGCTGTTGCCCGATCTGGCCTTGCAGATGATCGAGGTTGGCGAACAGGCGGGCGAGCTGGACAGCATGTTGCTCAAGGTCGCCGATGTCTTCGATGTGGAAGCCAAACGCGGCATCGACCGCATGCTTGCGGCGCTGGTGCCTGCACTGACGGTGGTCATGGCGGGCATGGTCGCGGTGATCATGCTGGCAATCATGCTGCCGCTGATGAGCCTGACCAGCAATATCTGAATTCATGAATGAGGAATGACTCCGATGAGTGTCAACCGTACGCGCTTCAAACCCGGACGCCGACAGGGCGGTTTTACCCTGCTGGAAATGCTTGCCGTGATTGTTCTGCTGGGCATCGTGGCGACCATTGTCGTGCGCCAGGTGGGCGGTAACGTGGACAAGGGCAAATACGGTGCAGGCAAGGCGCAACTGGCCAGTCTGGGCATGAAGATCGAAAGCTATGCACTGGATGTCGGCTCGCCGCCCAAGACCTTGCAGCAACTGGTGGAAAAACCCGGCAATGCTTCGGGCTGGAACGGCCCTTACGCCAAGCCTTCGGATCTCAAGGACCCGTTCGGCCATGCTTTCGGCTATCGCTTTCCGGGTCAGCACGGCAGCTTCGATCTGATTTTCTATGGTCAGGACGGTCAGCCTGGTGGTGAAGGCTACAGCGCCGACCTGGGCAACTGGGAGTAAGGAGGCGTCATGAGTTCTCCTGTCGCGAACCGGGGCTTCACCCTGATGGAAATGCTGGTGGTGCTGGTATTGATGAGCATCGCCGTAGGTCTGGTGGGTTTCGGTTTGCAACAGGGTCTGAGTGCTGCCAGCGAGCGCCGTGCCGTGGGCGACATGGTCGAAGCGCTGCGTGCTACACGGGTCCGGGCGATTGTCACCGGGCAGCCGGCCCGCACAGTGTTCGACCTGCGCAAGATGACATTCAAGGCTCCCGGCAAGCGTCTGCAGCACTGGCCGGAACACTTGCAAGTGAAGATGCAGACGGCGGCCGATCTGGGATCTTCGGTGGAGTTTTACCCTGATGGCGGTTCCAGTGGCGGTAACCTCACACTGGTCAATGGTGATCGTCGCTGGCGGATCGATATCGGCTGGCTGACCGGCAGCGTTCAGGTCCGAACCCTTTGATGAACACCTCGCAGTCAGGTTTTACGCTGCTGGAAATGCTGGCGGCCCTGACGGTCATGGCGCTGTGCAGCAGTGTGTTGCTGGTGGCGTTCGGGCAGAGTGCCCGTTCATTGCAGCAGGTGTCCCACAGTGACCGGTTGAGCCATGCTGCGCGCACGATTCTGGATCAGGAAAGCGCCGGGCCGCTGGAAAACGGCACGCGACAGGGGGCATTGGCCGGTATCGACTGGACCCTGAGTATTCGTCAGATGCCGGGGCGGGGTACCCAGACACGTTTGTTTCGTCTTGATCTGACGCTTCAGGAAAATCAGCGTCGTGCGCAGTTCAGCACTTTGAAACTGCGCGGTGTGTCAGTCGGAGCGGGATTTTGAAAACCTCTCAGCGTGGTTTCACGCTGCTGGAAATCATGCTGGTGCTCAGTCTTCTGGGTATCTTGCTGGTGCTGATTGCAGGTGCCTTGCTGGGGGCCAATCGCGCGGTATTGAAGGCCGAGCGTTACACCGTCAGCCTTGACCAGGTGCGGGCGACACAGGCATTTCTGCGCAGTTCGATTGGTCAGGCATTGCCGCTGGACACTTCCGAGGACGATAGCGTCAGTAACGGGTTTTTCGAGGGTTCGGCCCAGCAATTGCAGTTCGTTGCGACCCTGCCTGGTGAACTGGGTGGGGGTATTCAGCGTCATACCTTGCAATTGAGCGGGCCTGAAGGGCAGCGCGACCTGCAAGTGGCGTTCGAGCAGATCAGGTCCGGCACGGGCGGCACGACCGTGCAGCCATGGGGCGAGCCTCAGGTTCTGCTGAGTAATGTGCAGGCGCTGACGTTCAGTTACCGCGGTTTCTCGCCCAAGGGCAAGCCGACCGGGTGGCTGGCCGAGTGGCCATGGCCAAGCCGTCTGCCCAGTGCCGTGCGTATCGATATGAAACTGAACGGGCCGGTGGCCTGGGTCAGTGAAGTGGTTGCCTTGCGTCTGGACCTGTCCGGTGGAGCGGGTGGCCAATGAAGCGTTTTTACCCGCATCAGCAGGGTGTTGCGCTATTGGTGGTGCTCTGGGTACTGGCTTTGCTGAGCCTGCTGCTCGGCGGGCTGGCCGGTTGGGTGCAACTGGAAAGTCGCCAGGCACTTTGGCTGCGGCAGAACATCCAGGCGATTCTGGCGGCCGAAGCGGGCATGAATATGGCGATACAAGGCCTGCTCGACCCGGCGCAGCGCAAGGCCTGGATAGCGGATGGACGTCCGGTTGCCTTGAAGTTCGATGACACTCAATTGCTCGTCAGTGTGCGCAGCGAGTTGGGCAAGCTGGACCTCAACAGTGCGCCGGTTGCGGATATTTCCAGAGTCTTGCAGGCCTGTGGTGCTGCGAAAAATCAGGCAGGCGGCATTGCGCAGTTTCTGGAGACGCAACGCAACGGAGGGCAACCGCCGTTGCGGGTAATCGAAGAGATTCGTCAATTGCCGGGCATGAGTCAGGCGCTATATGTGTGCCTGGTGCCGGAAGTCACGCTTTGGAGCGGCCTGGAGCGGCCCGATCCGGCATTTGCAACAGCTTTGATACGCCGCAGTCTGAATCTGCCGAACCAGAGTGCAGTCGGGGCCGATCCCGGCGAGGTTCTGTTCATCGACAGCCAGGCACAACGACCGGGTGGTACGTCCGCCCATTTACAGATCACGGTTCTATTGAGTCCAGCGGGGGAAAACGCACAGCCTTACAAGGTGCTGCGTTGGCAAGAATGAATTCATTATCAGCACGTCTGGCACCTGTCTTCGCATTACGCGACCGGGTTGCCCAGCAGTGGCGTGGAAGTCTGGCACAGCGTGGCTGGCAGTTATGGCTGGCGGAGCTACAGGCTTGCCTGCCGGTTCGTGTGCGCAAATGGCTGGTTCATGAAACCGTCGAGCAGGTCTATCCATGGCCGTTGCCATCGCACTTGCCCAAAGCGTCAGCCGATACGCGCCGGATCCTGCTGCTGTCGCCAACCGATGTGCTGGTGCAGACCCTGCAGTTGCCCTCGGCGGCGGCCCGTAATCTATCCACGGTGGTGGGGTACGAACTGGACCGCTTTACCCCGTTCGATGCCGGACAACTGTATTTTGTCGCCCGGCAGGAAAGCCGCAGTGCCAGCTTCATTCAGGTCACGCTGGTGGCCATTCTGCGCGAGCGCCTGGATCACATTCTTGCCGAATGCGCTGCCCGGGGCCTGCAACCAGATGCCGTGGATGTGGGGGCCGGCGCACAACGGATGGGTATCGATCTGCTGCCGACACCTTTGCGCTCCAGTCAGGCTCGCTCCGGCCATCGCGTGCAGCGCTGGTTGCTGTGGGCCTGTGGTGCCTTGCTGCTTGGCCTGATGCTGCTCTGGCTCAACGACCGTCAGCGTTTGCTGGAAGAAATGCAGGCCAGCGTACAGGCGCAAAAGGCCCAGGTCGCCGAAGTCCAGAAGCTGCGCCAGCAATTGACCAATACCCGTGGCGCGGCCAACTACCTGATACGGCGCAAGGCGGCTCAAATACCCTTGTCGGCGTTGCTCAGCGAATTGACCTCCTGTCTGCCTGAGGACACCTGGATCGAAAGTCTGGAAATCAGTGACAGCGCCGAAATCTCCTTTTCCGGCCAGAGCGCCAAGGCCAGTGCCCTGATTGCCCGGGCCAAGAATTGTCACAGTCTGGATAACGCGCAATTTCAGGGCGTGATCCAGCCCGATACCCGGACCGGCAAGGATCAGTATTCCCTGCGTGCCCATCTGCATCAGGAGAACGCCGATGCGCCGTCCACTGACAAGCCGTGAACGTCGGGGCGCGGCCCTGATCGTTCTGGCGCTGGTACTTTATCTGGCCTATTGGCTGTTGATCGACAGTTGGTTCGCCGGCCCGCTACGCGAGATCAATGAACAGACCGAGCAGTTGCGCGAACAGCAACAGCGCTATGCCGGTTTGCTGCAACAGGGCGACTCCCTGCGCCAGCAACTGGAACAGGCCCGTAACGATCCGGCCAGCAGTACCAGCCTGTTGCCGGGGCAGGACCCCAGTGCCGTGGCCGCCGATCTGATGCAGCGCATTGCCGACCTTATCAACAGCCACGCCACAACCGGCGGTGGCTGTGCCTTGACCCAGCGCATGCCGATCACCCCCGAGCAGGACAGTGCCGAGCCTTATCGCCAGGTCAAGGTCAGCCTGACGCTGAACTGCGCCATTGAGCCGCTTACGGCCATCCTGCATGCGCTGGAATATCAGCGTCCGTTTCTGTTCGTCGATGAAATGAGCATTCGTCGCAATGCCAATGCTCCGGAAACCGGCGGAGCGGGCAAGCTGGTAGTGCATCTATTGGTGCGCGGTTACCTGCAACCGGCTTCGGCCGGGGAGGGCGAGCAATGATCAGTGCATTGCGTCCTGTCGAATGGGCTCTGCTGGGGCTGGCCACGTTGCTGGCGGCGCTGATTGCTCTGGTGTTCAGTGGGGCCGTTCACTCGCCGGACTGGCTGCCCGAAAAGGCTCCGCGCAACCCGGTCAACCATTCGACGCAGGCCCAGCGTGCCCCCGAAGCGACGCTGGACAGCCTGTCCAATACCTGGAAAACCCCGCTGTTCAGCACGGACCGCAGCCCGGATCGTGCTGTGGAGCAAGCCAATGTGCAGGCCACAAGCCTGTCGGGCATGACCCTGAGCGGCGTCATCATCGACGGCTCCCTGCGGGTCGCGCTGCTCCGGCAGGCGGATGGTCCGGCCTTGAAAATCAGACAGGGCCAGCGTCTGGCCAATGGCTGGACGCTGGACAGTGTCGAGCCCATGCAAGCCACATTCAGTCTCGATGGTCGCACGCAAGTCTTGCGCCTGCCCGCGCCGCGTCTGCCGCCACCATCGAATACGCCCCCTATTACCTTAACCAACGATTCAGCCCCGTGATGGGTACCTTTTCTGGAGTTCCTGCCATCGCTACCTTGCGCACACCCCTGCTTTGTCTGGCCACAGCCGTCGCTCTCGGCGGCTGCGCGACCACGCCGGACTCTCTTGACCCCGACAACGGCATGCTGCAGGAAGCACTGCAAGGCACGGGTTCCCAACGTCCTCCGGTCGATCCTCGCACCGAGCACGCTCCTGTCGACGCCCAGCCACAGCCCTCGGCGATTTCGCCGCAACGACAGATCATCAAAGGCAATCAACGGTTTGTCCGTACGCCTTCGGCTTCGACTGCCGCCCAGGCCGAGACCGGCGATATCGTGTTCAACTTCACCAACCAGCCGATCCAGGCGGTGATCAACAGCATCATGGGCGACCTGCTGCATGAGAACTACAGCATTGCCCAGGGCGTGAAAGGCGATGTGAGCTTCTCCACCTCCAAACCGGTGAACAAGCAGCAGGCGCTGTCGATTCTGGAAACGTTGTTGTCCTGGACCGACAACGCGATGATTCGTCAGGGCGACCGCTATGTGATCCTGCCGTCCAGCCAGGCTGTGGCGGGCAAGCTGGTGCCGGAAATGCCGGTGGCGCAACCCGGTGCCGGCCTGTCGGCGCGGCTGTTCCCGCTGCGCTACATCTCCGCCACTGAAATGCAGAAGCTGCTCAAACCCTTTGCCCGGGAAAATGCCTTCCTGCTGGTCGATCCGGCCCGTAATGTCCTGAGCATGGCGGGCACGCCCGATGAACTGGCCAACTATCAGGACACCATCGACACCTTCGACGTCGACTGGCTCAAAGGCATGTCGGTGGGTGTTTTCGGTCTGCAGCGTGCTTCTGTCAGCGAACTGATGCCTGAGCTGCAAAAGATATTCGGCCCCAAAAGCGGCATGCCGCTGGCAGGCATGGTGCGCTTTTTGCCCATCGAGCGGACCAACTCGGTGGTGGCGATCTCCTCTCAGCCCGAATACCTGAATGAAGTGGGCCAGTGGATTCACACCATCGACGAAGGTGGCGGCAACGAGCCACAGATGTACGTTTACGACGTGCGCAACATGAAGGCTACCGACCTGGCCAAATACTTGCGCCAGATCTACGGCACCGCCGCCATCAAGGATGACTCCCCGGCCCGGGTCGCGCCGGGTCTGCGCACGGCCACGCTGTCGTCGCCCAACTCCAGTGGTGGCTTTGGCTCCGGCTCTGGCTTCAACAGCAGTTCCGGCGGTCTGGGCAACAGTGGCGGGTTCGGCAACAACCGTGGCATGAACAACAATAGCGGCATGAATAACCAGAATGCCGACGACAGTGAGGCTCAGGAAGAATATCAGGGCAGCGACAGCGATTCCGCTGACAGCGCCCAAGGCTCGAACGCCAGCAAGAGCCTTGACTCCAGCACCCGGATCACCGCACAGAAGAGCAGCAACCAGTTGCTGGTCCGCACGCGTCCGGCGCAGTGGAAGGAAATCGAATCGGCCATCAAGCGCCTCGATAATCCGCCGCTGCAAGTGCAGATCGAAACCCGGATTCTGGAAGTCAAACTCACCGGCGAGCTGGACATGGGGGTGCAGTGGTATCTGGGCCGCCTGGCGGGCAACTCCACCAGCACCACGGTAGCCAATACCGCAGGTAGCCAGGGCGCACTGGGTTCCGGCGGGGCCGGGCTGGGCGCGACGGATTCGCTGTTCTACTCCTTTGTCAGCAGCAATCTGCAAGTCGCGCTGCGTGCTCTGGAAACCAATGGCCGAACTCAGGTGCTGTCGGCGCCGTCGCTGGTGGTCATGAACAACCAGCAGGCGCAGATTCAGGTGGGTGACAACATCCCCATCAGCCAGACCACGGTCAATACCAACACTTCCGATACGACCCTGAGCAGCGTCGAATACGTACAGACCGGCGTGATTCTGGATGTGGTGCCACGCATCAATCCGGGCGGTCTGGTGTACATGGACATCCAGCAACAGGTCAGCGATGCCGACAGTTCGGGTGTGACCGATGACAACGGCAACCCGCGCATCTCCACCCGCTCGGTGGCAACTCAGGTGGCGGCGCAAAGCGGTCAGACCGTATTGCTGGGGGGGCTGATCAAGCAGGACAATGCCGAAACCGTGAGTTCGGTGCCTTATCTGGGACGTATTCCCGGACTGCGCTGGCTGTTCGGCGCGACCAGCAAATCCAAGGACCGCACCGAGCTGATCGTACTGATTACCCCGCGGGTCATCACCAGCAACAGCCAGGCACGTCAGGTCACAGACGACTACCGCCAGCAGATGCAATTGCTCACACCGCAAGTCTCACGAACCGGCATGCAGAACTAAGCAGCTATCATGAGGCTCGACGCCCACTCACGGCACTGCCGCTGGCAGGCAGTGCCCCTGGAGGATATGGACACATGCTGAAGTTTCTTGCCGCCTTGCTGTTTGCCTTCTCGGCTATGGTGCAGGCAGAAAATACCTTGCACACCGATCTGTCTCTGACATACCTGGCCCAGGCCAGTGCCGATGTGCCGAACAAGCCACTGGTGATTTTCATCCACGGTTCCGGCAGCAATGAAGCTGACCTGTTCAGCCTCAAGGATCTCTTGTCCCCGGACTACAACTACCTGTCCGTGCGGGCACCCATCGAGGTAAGGCCCGGTGGCTACAAATGGTTCAATCGCCGGATCGAAGACGGCAACTACGATGGCGTGACCGAGGACCTGAAAAACAGCGGGGACTTGCTGAAAACTTTCATAAAGCAGGCAACACAGAAATACCGGACCCAGCCTGACAAGGTCGTGCTGGTGGGCTTCAGTCAGGGTTCTGTGATGAGTTATGAAGTGGCGCTACGTGATCCGGACAGGGTCGGTGGCATCGCGGCATTGAGCGGGCCGGTGCTGTCTGTACTGAAAGCCAGCCTCAAGCCCGAGGAGCGCTTCAAGACATTCAACGTGTTCGCTGCCCATGGCACCGCAGATCCGGTGTTGCCTTTCAGTGGCGCAACCCGGACCGAGGAAACCTTGAAGGGGTTAGGCATCAAACCGGAGTTTCATGCCTATGAAGGAATGGGACATACCATCAACCAGGAAGAAGTTGCCGACCTGAAGCGGTGGCTGGAGCATACGTTCCAGAAGCCTTGACCTTCGCGAATGAGCGGAGCGCCGCCCGATTCGCTCCTACCCGGTGGGAGCGAATTCATTCGCGAAGCAGCCTACCGCTGCGAATCCCTCAAAAAAACCAGCAGTGCAATCAAGGGCAGGGCTGTGCCCACCACGCTGATCCACACCCAGCCCCCATGATCGAACAGCACGCTGGCAACCGACGAGCCGATGGCGCCGCCAATGAAAATGCTGGTCATGTACAAGGCATTGAGCCGGCTTCGGCTGGCGGCATCCAGTGCATAGACAGCACGTTGTCCCACCACCAGATTCATCTGCACGCAGAAATCCAGCACTACACCGGTCACGGCAAGACCGATCAGGTTGTAGGGAGCCGGAATCAGGCCTGGCAGGAAACTCAAGGCACCAAAGAGCAGGGCGCTCAGCGTTGCGATCCGGCTATGTCCGGCATCGGCCAGGCGTCCACTGATGGGCGCAGCGATTGCGCCGATGGCACCGATCAGGGCGAACAAGGCTATCTGGCTTTGCGACAGACCATGGTTGCGCGCTAGCTCCAGCGGTACGGCTGTCCAGAACAGGCTGAAAGTGGCGAACATGCAGGCTTGATAAAACGCCCGTTGCCGCAGTACCGGCTGCTGGCGCAGCAGAGCCCACAGGGAAAACAGCAACTGGCCATACGACGCTCGATGATCCGGCACGCGTTTGGGCATGGTGGTTGCCAACACCACACTGATCCCGGCCATCAGCACCGCCGCCGAGCCAAATACCGCACGCCAGCCAAAATGGTCGGCGACCAGACTCGAAACCGGGCGAGCCAGCAGAATTCCCAATAACAGACCACCCATGATCGAGCCGACCACCCGCCCGCGGGTTTCCTCAGGTGCCAGATGCGCCGCCAGCGGAATCAGCATCTGCACTGAAACCGAACTGAAACCCACCAGCAGCGATACCACCAGAAACAGATTGGGCTGCTCGGCAAATGCGGCACCCAACAGACTGAGAATCGCAACCCCGGTGGTCAGCAGCATCAGGCGCCGATTCTCCAGCAGATCGCCCAACGGCACCAGAAAGAACAGCCCCAGCGCGTAACCCACCTGGGTCAACGAGACAATCAGGCTGGCCATGGTGCTGGACAGACCAATGTCCGGCGCTATCAGCTCAATGATCGGCTGGGCGTAATAGATGTTGGCGACGATGGCGCCACAGCAGAAGGCAAACAACATCACCAGCCCCCTGGTCATGGTGATTGCGCCGTGCCGGGCGTGGATCGAGGTATTCATGGATATTCTCGCTTGAACAATGGACTGAAAGCCGCGCAAAGGAACGGATCAGACAGGTCGGGACAGAATGCAGAGCAGGCTAACGACTTTGCCGGAGATTAGGTAGGCATGGCGGATTGATACAAGATATTTCTGAAAACGATAGTTGAAAGCAGTCACTTTGCTCGAAGGCGCAACTGGGGGCGGGTGTTGAAAGCACTGCGTTTAAACGGCTGTTTAAATCTATTTTTCTGTTTTGAAAGAGTTTTTTGAAAAAAAAGCCAGCTCGCACGTCTTCCTTCGGATGTGTCGATGTGTATCGGTCCCGGTACAGATTGCGACCTCTATGTAGGCCGTTGCTCAAGGTCAGCGATGGGTATGTAAGTGTTTATTCAGCATTTTTACTTAAGGATAGAAAGATGGCTGGCGGCATTATGAATTTACCGAGTATTCCAGTAACGGCTCCCGCAATAAAGCCGGGTGGAGGCGGTGGAGGCGGTGGGCAGGTATATAACGTAACAATCGACGGTTGCACTTTCCGCTGCCGTGATGACGTTTATATTCTGGATCAGGCCGAAGAAAACAATATTATCCTGCCGTACTCCTGTCGTGCGGGTTCTTGTTCGTCGTGTGTTGGAAGAGTTATCGGTGGATCCGTTGATCAGTCAAATGGCTCATATCTGGACGATGAGCAGATAGCCGAAGGCTTTGTATTGCTGTGTTGCGCCTATCCGACCAGTGATGTCTATATTGAGGCGCATGCGGAAGAGCAGTTGACAAGATGATTAAAAACAAGATTTCGGCGTGTACCAGGCGTCATGTATTGAAAGGTTTTTTACTGGCCGGTACTTGTTTGCCCTTGAAGGCAGTGGCAAGTGAAAAAACTCTACCTGATATCTATCGCTTGAATAAAGGCGGAAATACTCTATCCGGGCGGGTCAGGCATTTTCTTGAACGCTGGGTTCCGCAGGGTGTAGCAGCAGGGGAGTATGGATTACCCAAGGTTAATCTCAAGATTAACGTTGTGGATTCGACATTTACCCCAGTGGAAGGCGTCGACCTTCTGGTGCTTCAGACGGATTCTTATTTAAGAGAAAAATCCCGGCCTCTGGTGTCTTCCCGAGTAAAGACACGTTCTGACGGCTCTGTGGATATGGCTGTGTCCTTTCCGATTCTGTCAGAGCGTATTTTAGCCGCAACGGCTTCCCGGTTTTCTTCCGGATTTGATGTGTTCGTATTGCGTGATAATCATGTTTATGGAACTCGATTGCTGGCCAGCAGCGAATGTTGTGATATTGCACACAGCGCAATAGTTGAAGCCGCTCCCCGATTGCGGGCAGAAACAGTGGTCGATAAATATTTCTCCGATTTTCAGCACGGCGATCTGGCAGTGAGACCGGTGAATCTGGAATGGGTCAATGGATCTGCTAACGCAGCTTTTACAGTCGTATTGCAAGGTTGAACATGGAAGATATTCTGAAAAAGCGTTCTCGAGATTCAAGAAATATGTGGGCGTATGTGTTGGCGGCTTTCATATTGACTAGCTCCCCGATGACAGTCTGGGGAATGGGGTGCGATATAGTTCTACCTCTGGACGGTGAAGTCGGGGGTGGAGGAGATGATGAGGCCCGCAATGATGATATGCCGCAACCTTGTGGCATGGTGGGCAACCCGATTAATCTTATTTCGGGAAACAAGTTTCAGGAGGAAATCGATTACACCGGTAAAGGCGTATCGCCAATAAGCTTGAAGCGAGTTTATAACAGCTATGATGGCGTGTGGCGTCATAACTATTCGGATAACCTGTCCATCGGTCAGTTTGTAATTACCTATGTTCGGGCTGACGGCACCCGGCATGTATTTATGAGAAAGAGCTTTCAGCCCTTGTACGGTGCGACTGGCAAGCTGTCGGCCAGTGGCAGTGGGTATTTGCACACGGCAACCGACGGCAGTCAGATGACATTTGATTCGGCCGGAAAGCTGACTTCCATCAAGGACACAGAGGGACTTGTCCAGACGCTGACCTATTCGGCCAATAATACCGTCACGGTCAGAAATGTTTTCGGGCAGACTCTGGTCATGACCCTGGGTGTGCTTTCACAACTCACCAGCGCCAAAGTGGGTGGCCTCAGCATTACGTACAGTTACGCCGCCGACGGTACACGCATTGCGTCCTTGAGCAAAATTGTGGATGGCAAGACATTAACGCGCAAATACCATTATGAAGTTCCCAATGCCAGCTGGCTTTTGACCGGTATAACGGATGAGCGGGGAGTTCGTTTTGCAACATGGACGTATGACGATTCATACCGTGCCATATCCAGCGAACATACAGGAAGCGTGGAGTCCAGCAAGCTCAGCTATAAAGATGATCTGACAACCATTGTGACCAATGAGTTGGGTAAGCAGACCACCTATAAGTTCAAGACGATTTATTTCAGCCGGCGAATAGTGGAAATCATCGGTGAACCGACGCCGTCTTGCCCTTACTCGAACTCGAAGTTCGAGTATGACAAGAAAGGACGGATGTCGGCCTGGATCGATAATATGGGCGTCCGCTCCGAATATTATTACAACGACCGGGATCTGATGGTACGTACCGTTGTTGCAGTCGGTACGGCTGTGTCGAAGGAAACATTGACCGAATGGCATGCCACTTTTCAAAAGCCCGTCAAGGTCACTACGCCTACCAGCATAACGACTTACAGCTATGACGCTCAGGGGCGACTGATCAATACCTCTGTTGTCAGTCGGGTGTGAATTCATGGAGCTGAAAGTATCTGTTATGGAGTCTGATTCGTGAGTGTTATCAAATTTTCTAAACTGTCGTTTCTGGTGGTTTTGGCTGTCGTCAGTATGTCCGACAGCGCGCTGGCTGCTTCGACGACCTACACTTATACATCCTTGGGCCAACTGGAAACAGTCAATGGGCCTCGCACCGATGTAAACGATATAACCCGCTTTGCCTACGATGCTCAGGGCAATCTGACTTCGGTAACAAATGCGCTCGGGCAAGTGACGACGCTGGCCAATTATGATGTGCAAGGCAACCCACAGAAAATTACCGATGCCAATGGCGCTATTACAACGCTGTCCTATACAACGAATGGGTTGTTGGCAAGCACGACTCTCGGCAGTAGTACTACCCGATACGAGTACAATGCCGTAGGCGATGTCATTAAAGTGACCGGTGGCAACGGCAATTGGGTTGAGTACAGTTATGACAACGCCCGACGCTTGACGGGCGTCCGTAATATTCTCGGTGAGAGTGTTACCTACACACTGGATACAATGGGCAACCGTACTGCCGGGGTCATTAAAAACGGCAGCGGAACCGTTGTTCGCCAGCAGCGCCGTTCTTTCGATGAACTGGGGCGTTTGATTCAAGTTGTCGGGGCGGCCAATCAGACCCGACGTTACAGCTACGACTTGAACGATAACCTGTCCAGTGACACCACGCCGCGCAGCAACAAGACCCAACAGTCTTTCGACGCGCTGAACCGGGTCATCAAGATTGTCGATCCACTGCAAGGGGCGACTTCGCTGGCTTACAACGCCGATGACCGGATTACCCAGGTTGTCGATCCTCGCGGGGTCACCACCCAGTATGTCTATGACGGGCAAGGCAACCTGCTCAAGACCGCCAGCCCGGACACCGGGACCAGTGCCTTTGTCTACGATGAGGCCAATAACCTCACTCGCAGCACGGATGCACGAGGCGTCGTGACTCAATATGCCTACGATGCCCTCAATCGATTGACTGCCAAAAGCTATCCCGCAACGCCTGCACTGAACATCAGGTTTCTGTATGACCAGACCGCGGGCGGCAATTACGGAATTGGACGTCGCACCGGCATTCAGGACAGCGCCGGAACCCTGAGTTACACCTACGACGCTGCAGGTAATCTGATCGGGCAACAACGTTCGGTGGGCATCAACAACGGCAGTTACTCCGAAACCCTGAGTTATGGCTACGACACGGCCAACAATCTGGTGAAGATCGGTTACCCGTCCAATATCGGGATGACCTATACCCGCAACAGCGCCGGGCAGGTCACAGGTATACAACTGGTCGTGGCAGGCAAGACCGTTACTCTGGCCAGCAACATCGCTTATCAGCCATTCGGTCCTGTCCGGTCCCTGACCTGGGGTAACGGTATTCTGCTGTCGAAAACCTACGATCAGGACTATCAACTGACCCAGCAACAGGTCGGTAACTGGCAAACCGCCTATCGTTACGATCCAGACAGCAATATCAATGGGACGACCAGCAGCCTTTGGGGTGCGGTTCAGTACCAATACGATGCCTTGGGTCGTCTGAGTCAGGAGCAGAACGGCACTGTCAGAAAAGCTTATAGTCTTGACGCTACCGGAAATCGCACCCGCCGTACCACCAGTAATCTCGCCACAGGTGCTGCTACTGAAACCCAGACGCTCGCCTATGCCAGTGACAGCAATCGGCTGACCACCCTCAATGGCGCTACGGTGCCAGCAGATGCGGCGGGTAATCACACGCAGATCAATGGCCTGCGTCTGACTTATGACAATGAGGGCCGTCTGAGTCAGGTCCATCAGGCCAGCATCTACAAGATCGCCGAATATAAATACAACGCCCTGGGACAGCGGGTCACCAGGCAGGTGTACGAGATGGGCAGCCAGGCACTTGTGGGCACCACCGCCTACCTGTATGACCTGAGCGGCAAACTCATCGGCCAGACTTTCTATGATGCAAACGGCCTGAAAACCGGTGGCCAATACTGGTTCTGGCTGGACAACATGCCGATTGCTCAACTGACGGCCAGCTTCTCGTCACTTGGAGATGTGAGCAGCAGCAAACTGGTCTACCTGCACACTGATCATCTGAATACACCGCGTCTGGCTACCGACAGCACCCAAGCCTTGCTATGGCGCTGGAACAGCGATGCCTATGGTGTCGGCGCGCCAGAGGAAGATGTCGACGGTGACGGTGTGGCAACCAGCGTGGCGCTGCGCTTTCCAGGGCAGATCCACGATGCGCAGACGCAACTGAACTACAACTACTACAGGGATTACAATCCGGCCACCGGGCGGTATGTGCAAAGTGATCCGATTGGATTGGGCGGTGGGCTGAACACGTTTGGGTACGCCTATCAGAACCCGATCAATTATTTCGATCCTGATGGTCGACTAGTCTGGTTCCTGGGGTTTGGAGCCTTGGGAGGAACAGGAACAGCTGCCAGTGGTGCCGGCTTTTGGGGGATGGGTGCGTTAGTGGGGGGCGCGGCCGCTGTAGCCACGATTCCTGGTTCAACGCCTATGTATGCCAAACCAAAGCCTGGCTCAAAACCTAAAAACTGTCCGTCTGGAACAATACCGATTGATCAAGTACCTGGCCTTGACAAGGACGATCTTCATGGCGTCAAAGATGGTGTTGGGGCTGGGCCGCGTGACTGGACCGGAGTTGCACCAAATGGAGATGTGATAACGGGTGATTCAAACGGTAATGCGGTCAATAATGGCCCTATCAGCACTTACTTGCCTTGAGGGAGAGGGGGATGAATTCTTTTAAATTTTCAGTTTCTTTGCGTTTTTTTGGCGTGAATACTGACCCCGATATGATATGCCAGCAGCTCGGACTTTCTCCCAAATGGAAGAATAAAATGGGTGAGCCAAGAAAAGGCCCCCGCGGACAAGAACTGGGTGGGGTCTACGACAGAAATTACTGCTCTTTCAAGCTGGCAGATAAGCAGAGCGGCGAGCTGCATGAGTTTCTGGAAAAGACGATTGCCGATCTGATGAAATATAAGTCCACTTTTGAATGGGTCAAGAATAACGGGGATAGATCAGAGCTTTTCATAGGGTGGTATTCGTCTGGAAATACCGGCGACATCCTCGACAGTTCTTTGCTAAGAAATATGGGGGAGTTGAATATTGATTTGGCTCTCGATGTTTACGGCTCGTAAAAGAAAATAGTCTAACCAAGGAAGTCCGTGAGGCTTTACGTCCTTGTCTATCCGGGGCGACATGAGATTCACGGCTTCCTCTCCTGCATTGCTCTCGGCATTCGCCAGTCCACATCAATTGCCTGTGAGCCAGGTCCACCTTGGCGCTGCAGGGCGACAAGCGCTCCGCATCCCCTGTGAAACCCGTCCTCGAAAGCCGTAGCGCCGAGTGCATTCTCCAAATAAATGATGGCAATTTGGCCTCCAGTCCTTGACGATCCATTTGTAACGAGACAATACTGCACACATTCATATATATGACTGGATGAATCAGGGAATGAATAAGCTCTCAAGTGATGAACGCCTGCCGCTCTACCAACGCCTGCGTGATTGTCTGGCCGAGCAGATTGCCAATAATCGCTGGCGTCCAGGTGAGGCGATCCCTACCGAGGCCGCGCTTTCTGCCGAGTATTGCCTGTCCACCGGTACGGTGCGCAAGGCCATCGATATGCTGGTCAATGACAACATTCTCGAACGCCAGCAGGGGCGGGGCACCTTCATTCGACGTGCACAGTTCCAGTCCTCGTTGTTCCGCTTCTTCCGTTTCCAGACCGAGTCCGGTGTCCGGCAGGTTCCGGAAAGCCGGATTCTGTCTATCGAACCCGTCACTGCACCGTCGGCAGTCAGCCATGCCCTTGGCCTGCTTCCGGATGCCCCGGTGATTCGCATGATCCGCCTGAGACTGCTGGATGCGCAGCCGGTGCTGACCGAAGAAATCTGGCTGCCTCGTGTCCGGTTCCAGGCCTTGCTTGAGGTGGATCTGAATGCTCAGGGGCCTTTGCTCTATCCGATCTATGAGCAGTTGTGCGGTCAGGTTGTGGCATATGCCGAGGAAACCCTGACAGCCGAGTCCGTTACTGACGTCTATGCCCGCATGTTGCAGGTTCAGGCCGGCAGCCCGGTAGTCGTGATCGAGCGGCTGGCGCGTAATTACGCCGGCGAGCCGCTGGAATGGCGCCGCTCCCGTGGGCATGCCAGCCATTTCCGTTACAGCGTAGAAATTCGTTAAGCCTCCAATTCCGTCATTCACTGCACGCTTCATAAGGATATTGCGCATGTTCAGTTGGTATCGCGAAGTCACTCCACGGGAACGCAAGACGTTTTGGGCCTGCTTCGGCGGCTGGTCGCTGGATGCGCTGGAAGTGCAGATGTTCGGTCTGGCGATTCCGGCGCTGATCGCTGCTTTTGCCTTGAGCAAGGGCGACGCCGGCATGATCAGTGCCGTGACCCTGGTCACATCGGCACTGGGCGGTTGGGTGGGCGGTACATTGTCCGACCGTTATGGCCGGGTCCGCACGCTGCAACTTATGATTCTGTGGTTCTCGTTCTTCACCTTCCTGTCGGCCTTCGTGACCGGTTTCAACCAGTTGCTGATCGTCAAGGCCATGCAGGGCTTTGGTATCGGTGGTGAATGGGCAGCAGGTGCGGTGTTGATGGCCGAGACCATTCAGTCAAAGTACCGCGGCAAAGTGATGGGTACCGTACAAAGTGCCTGGGCTGTGGGCTGGGGCCTGGCGGTGCTGCTGTTTACCCTGATCTATTCGTTCGTGCCGCAGGATATTGCCTGGCGGGTGATGTTCGGCATCGGTCTGCTGCCTGCCTTGCTGATCATCTGGGTGCGCCGCAACGTTGAGGAGCCGGAAAGCTATCAGCGCATGCACAAGGAAAAGGCAGAGTCGGGCAACTTTTTCAAATCCATGGCAGGTATTTTCCGTCCCGAGCTGCTGCGCGTGACGCTGCTGGGCGGTCTGTTGGGGCTGGGTGCGCATGGTGGTTACCACGCGGTCATGACATGGTTGCCGACCTTTCTCAAGACCGAACGCAATCTTTCGGTACTGAGTTCCGGTGGCTATCTGGCAGTGATCATCTTTGCTTTCTGGTGTGGCTGCATTACCAGCGGCATGCTGATCGACCGTATCGGTCGTCGCAAGAACATCGTGCTGTTCGCTCTGTGCTGTGTGATTACCGTGCAGTGCTATCTGATGCTGCCGCTGACCAACACCCAGATGCTGTTCCTCGGTTTCCCGCTGGGCTTCTTCGCGGCAGGCATTCCGGCCAGCCTCGGTTCGTTCTTCAACGAGCTGTACCCGGCAGATGTGCGCGGGGCAGGGGTTGGCTTCTGCTACAACTTCGGTCGTGTGCTGTCGGCTGTCTTCCCGTTCCTGGTCGGGCACATGAGCGAATCCATGTCGCTGGGTACGGCTATCGGTATCGATGCCGGGATTGCCTACGGTGTGGCGATGGTGGCGGCGCTCTGCCTGCCGGAAACCCGGGGACGCACTCTGCAAGGCGCGAGTGTCCCGACCGATGCCGCCGACAAGAGCACACCACAGCAGGCCTGATCGGCCCATTCTCTGCGCGGTGTCCCGGCACCGCGCTCATTCTGTAGATGAGTTCCATGACTGATCCCTGTACCTCGCCGATTCTCGGTATCGATGCTCATGCCCATGTCTTCGGCAATGGTTTGAGCCTGATTCCGGGGCGACGCTATACCCCTGATTACGAAGCCACGCTGCAGTCCTATCTGGCGCACTTGCGCGAGCATGGGCTGAGCCATGGTGTGCTGGTGCAGCCCAGTTTTCTCGGGACTGACAATCAATACCTGCTGGATGCCCTGGCCCATGCTCCGGAGCAACTGCGCGGTGTGGCGGTGGTGGATAACACCGTCAGCCGTTCGGCGTTGCAACGCATGGCCGATCAGGGTGTTGTCGGCATCAGGTTGAATCTGATGGGCAAGCCTTTACCGGACTTCAATGAGGCGGGCTGGCGGGACCTGTTCAAGAACGTCTGGGCGTTGGGATGGCATATTGAATTGCATCGCCATGTGGCCGATCTTCCGGGGCTGATTCGTGATCTGCTGCCGTTTGGCTGCAAGATCGTGGTCGATCATTTTGGTCGGCCAGACGCACGTCTCGGCGTGGCCGATCCGGCGTTTCAGGCCTTGCTGGAGCTGGGCCTGAGCGGGCAGATCTGGATGAAGGTTTCTGCCATCTACCGTCTGGGCGGCAGCGACGAGCAGAACATGGATTTCGCCAATGCTGCGTTGCCTTTGCTGGTTCAGTCCTTCGGTGCGCGGCGCATGGTCTGGGGCAGCGACTGGCCGCATACCCAGCATGAGCATCACGTCAGCTACGCCACGGTAGTCGAGCAGTTCCGCAACCTCGACTGTCCGGCCCCGATCAAGCAGAGCATGCTGATCGAGTCCGCGCAGTCGTTGTTCGATTTTTCTGCTGTCGAGCTCTGATCCGGCGATCAGCCTTTGGGTGCCTGGATCCGGTAACAGACCAGGTACAAGGCGGGCAGGAAGAACAGCGTCAATACGGTGGCTATCGCAATACCGCCGATCATGGCGTAGGCCATGGGGCCCCAGAACACCTCTCGGGCAATCGGGATCATTCCCAGGCTGGCTGCCGCTGCGGTCAACAGAATCGGTCGACAGCGGTGTTCGGTGGCCATGACCACCGCTGTCCAGGCATCTTCGCCCGCCGCCATGAACTCATCGATCTGTGTCACCAGAATCACCGAATTGCGGATGATGATACCGATCAGCGCCAGTATCCCGAGAATGGCCACAAAGCCCAGCGGGTAACCGGTCAGCAGCAGCGCGGTGACTACACCGATCAGGCCCAGTGGCACGACGCTGACTACCAGCAGCAGCTTTTTCACACTGTGCAGCTGGATCATCAGGAAGCTCGCCACCAACAGCAGCATCAAGGGCACCACTTTCAGGATCGGTCCCTGTGAGCGGGCGCTGGCTTCTACCGCACCGCCTGTAGCCACCGAGTAGCGGACCGGCAATTGATCCGTGAATGCCTTGACCTGCGGTTGCAACTGCTTGACCAGCGCTGCCGGTTGCAGATGGCCGATGACATTGGCCTTCAGCGTGATGGTCGGCAGACGATCACGACGCCAGACCAGTGGCTGTTCCTGTTCGTAGCTCAGGGTGGCGAATGCCATCAGCGGTACTGTGGCGCCGTTGGGTGTCGGGATCTGCAGGCTGCTCAGGGTTTGCAGGGAACTGCGCTCCTGATCTTCGGCACGGCCTATCAGGTCGATCAGGTAGGTGTCATCGCGCACCTGAGTGATGCTGGTACCGGTGACCAGACTGTTGAGAATCTGCGCGACATCTTCGGACGACAGGCCGAACTGGCGCACCTTGTCCTGAGCGATATGAATCTTGAGCACCTTGCCCGGTTCGTTCCAGTCATAGATGACCTGCCCGATATTGGGGTTGGCATCCAGAATGGCGGCCAGGGCCATGGCGTTGCTGCGAACCTGTTCGATGTCCGGGCCGCTGACCCGATACTGCACCGGCCAGCCCACGGGCGGCCCCATATTCAGCAACTGGACATAGCCGCCGACGCCGACAAAGTCATCGCGAAAGCGCTGACGCAGGCGTTCGATCAGCCGGTCACGTCCTTCGCCGCCACGGCTGACAATCACCAGTTGTCCATAGAACGGATTATTCAACTGCTGGTCCAGCGGCAGATAGAAACGCACCGCGCCTTTGCCCACATAGGAACTCCAGCGCAGGATGTCCGGATCATCCTTGAGCGTGGCCTCGAAGCGGTCCATGGTCTGGCGGGTGCCTTCGATCGAGCCGTTCTGCGGCATGTAGATATCCACCAGGATTTCCGGGCGATCGGAGTCGGGGAAGAACTGGTTCTGCAGCAGCCTGCCGGCGAACAGCGAGCCGATAAAGACCAGGGCCGTGATGCCGATCACCCACCAGCGGTGCTTGAGAGCCTGCAACAGCACGCGCTGGAAGGCGCGCATCCAGGCACTGTTGTGCGCCTGATGACCCTCGGGTTTTTTCAGGATATAGATGCCGATCAGCGGCGCGAACAGCACCGCCACCAGCCAGGACAGCAGCAGGGCGACGGCGATGACCGCAAACATGGTGAACACGTATTCACCCGCCGAACTGGAGTTCAGGCCAATGGGCACGAAACCGGCGACGGTCACCAGCGTGCCGGTGAGCATCGGAAAGGCGGTCGAGGTGTAGGCAAAGGTCGCGGCCTGTTGCAGGGAGTCTCCACCTTCAAGCCGGGTGACCATCATCTCCACGGTGATCATCGCATCGTCCACCAGCAGACCCAGAGCAATGATCAGCGCGCCGAGTGAAATACGCTGCATGGTGATGCCGCTGTATTCCATGAAGACAAACACCAGCGCCAGTACCAGTGGAATCGAACAGGCCACCACCAGGCCTGCGCGAATACCCAGACTGATGAAACTCACCACCAGCACGATCAGGATCGCCTCGAACAGGGCGCGGGTGAAGCCGCCGATGGCCTTGTCGACCACATCGGCCTGGCTGGACACCAGATGCACATCGATACCCAACGGCAGTTCGCCGGTGAGTTCATCGATACGCTGCTGCAGGCGGTTACCGAATTCCTGGATATTGCCGCCTTGCTTCATCGCCACTGCAAGGCCGATGGCGGGCTGACCGTTGAAGCGAAAGAGCGAGGAGGGCGGGTCTGCATAACGGCGTTCGACCGTGGCCAGATCGCTCAGGCGAAAGAAACGGTCGCCAAAGCGCAGGTTCACTGCCAACAGGTCCTGTTCGTTGGTGAACTGGCCGCTGGTACGCACGGCGATACGTTCCGGGCCGGCTTCCATGACTCCGGCCGGTGTGACCGAGTTCTGCGCCTGCAGACTTTGCAATACCTGACGCTGATCGATGCCCAGCGCCGCCAGCTTGCGGATGGAGAAGTTCAGGTAGATGACTTCGCGCTGAGCACCCAGCAGTTCGATCTTGCCCAGGTTCGGTACGCTGCGGATGTCAGCCCGGACCTGCTCGACATAATCGCGCAACTGGCGGAATGACAGGCCGTCGGCGGTAAAGGCGTAGATGCTGCCGAACACATCGCCGAATTCGTCGTTGAAGGCCGGCCCCTGAATGCCGCTGGGCAGTTCGCCGCGCACGTCCATGATCTTCTTGCGCACCTGATACCAGGCGGCGGGAATATCGGCGCTGCGGGTTTCACTTTTAAGGAACACGAAGATCGTCGATTCGCCTGCCAGCGTGTAGCTCTTCACGTAATCCAGCGCGTCGATTTCTTCGAGTTTCTTTTCCAGGCGGTCGGTCACCTGCTGCAAGGTGTCGGGCAGTGTCGCGCCCGGCCAGCGGGCCTGGATGACCATGGTCTTGATCGCGAAAGACGGGTCTTCCTCACGGCCCAGATTGAGGAACGACCAGCTTCCCATCAGCAGTGAAACGAACATCATGTACCAGACCAGCGTGCGGTGTTTGAGGCCCCAGGCAGACAGATTGAAGCGCTCTCTCACAAACTGACCTCACGTTCGATACGGATTTTCTGGCCTGGCCTCAGGCTGTTCACACCGGCGATCACGACCTTGTCGCCATCATTCAATTCACCGCTGACCCGCACCGATGAGCCATGGCGCGTCAGGACCTGCACTGTGCGCGGGTTCAGGGTGGCGGTCTGCGGATCGATGACCCAGACCTGTGCCTGACCGTCGCGCTCCTGCAGGGCGGTGTCGGGCAGTTCGCGGAAAGCAGGCACATGGCTGCTGATTTCGACACTGACTGTCGAGCCCAGGCGGAAACTGTCCGGAATCTGCTGCAGGGTCAGGCGTACCCGCTGTGTACGGGTAGCGGCATCGATCTGCGGGGATAACTGGCGAACCTGAGCGCTGACGAACACCTGTTCGTTCAACTGGGAAACCACCTTGATCTGCATGTCGCTATCCAGGTTCGTTGCCAGTTCCACCGGCAGGTCCACCACGGCTTCGCGGCTTTGCGGACGGGCCAGGCTGACCACTGAATGACCGGTGACCATCACCTGGCCGACCTCGGCATGCCAGCCGGTGACCACACCGTCGAACTCGGCCAGCAGGCGCGTGTAGGAAAGATGATCGCTGGCCTGTTCGGCGGCAATTTTCGCCTGATGCAAAATGGCTTCCTGACTGCGCAAGTCGCTGCTCAACCGGTCCAGACGCGCCTGCGAACCCACGCCTCGTTCGAACAGTTGCTGGTAGCGCAACTGTTCATCCCGGATCTGTTGCCATGAGGCTTGGGCCTTGCTCAGCTCTGCCTGCTGTGCGCGTAACCGGTTCTGCTGGTCGCTGGGTTCAAGGGTGGCCAGCAGGTCACCCTTGCGCACCAGTTGGCCGGTTTCTGCATGCCGGGTGGCGATGCGCCCGGCGACACGAAACCCCAATGCCACTTCGTATTGCGGCTGGATGCTGCCTGCGAAACGCCCGTGCAGGTCGTTGCGCTGGTCGACGATTTCGGTGAACAGCACAGGCCGCTCGATGAACTCGCGAACCGGTTTGTCGCGACAGCCCGAGAGAAACATGAGCACCACGCAAAACAGCCACAGTTGTATGCAGGTCTTTACGGTCAGACTCATAGCGTGTTTTCCGATGACGCGGCGGAGATTGGAGGACTGCTGGTCGTGTGTTCGGCGACATCGACTTTTTGTCCGGGATAGAGGAACTGAGCGCCTTTGGAAATCACCTTGTCGCCATCCGACAGGCCGGAGGCGATGACAACCTGTCCTTGCTCGTAACGCATCACCTGCACCTTGGCCAGCCTGACCCGGGACGTGTCGTCCAGCAGCCAGACGGCAGGTTGCCCTTGGGTGCGGCTCAGGGCCGACCAGGGGAGAGTGAATGCCCGTTGCGAACGGGTCAGAAGCTGTGCGCTGACGACGGTTCCCAACGCCAGAGTCGCAGAGGTGTCCGGCAGGGAGACCCGTACCCGCAACGTGCCGCTGGATGCGGATACGATGGGGGTGATCTCGCGGATCTTGCCGGGCACTTCGATATCGGGCATGCCCAGTGTCCTGATCAGTACGGCACCGCCGGGCTGATCCGAACTCAGCAAGGACTCATAAGCGGCGAACACGGCTTCACGTTCACCATCATGAGCCAGGCTGAAAATCGGTGTGGCGGCCTGTACCACCTGGCCTTCTTCGGCATGGCGAGCGGTAATGACCCCGTCGGCCACGGCAATCAGTTCGGTATAACCGACCTGATCACGGGCATTGGCCTGACGGGCCTTCAACGAAGCCAGGTCCCCGCGGGCACTCTCCAGAGCGGAGAGTGCCTGCTGGTATTCACTGAGATTGGTATAGCCTTTGGGCAGTAATGTCTGCTGACGCTGATAGTTGTTTTGTGCAAGGCGCAACCGTGATTCCCGGGCTGCCAATTCGGCATTTGCCGACTCGAGGTCGGTCTTTTGTTCTCGCGGGTCCAGTCTGGCTAATACCTGATTGGCCCGCACCCGATCACCCACATCCACGAACCTCTGCACAAGCTTGCCTGACACGCGAAAGGCCTGATCGGTCACTTTGCGCGCCTGGATGTCGCCTGTGAGGACGACACTGGTCGTGACATCGCTGGATGTCACTTGCTGGACTGCTACACGAACCGGCGCTTTTTCCGCAGGTGTCCCCGCAGAGCAAGCGCTTGTCGAGAGCGCCAGAGCACAGTGAAGTCCCAGAGCCAGCCAGGGCCGGCCCGAAAAGGGTCTGTGGTGCGAAGGCCGGATTTTTCCGGTAACACGGCAAAACGAACGTAAAAGAGTTTCAGGGTCAATAGTCATCAACAACACAGCCACTGCCTTGTGGAATAAGCCAACACCGGTGAATCACCGTTTCACGGGTGCTGTCAGGCAATCGCGGTTGCGTCAGGCCATACTTGCTCGCTGCTGACTTGCTCGGTGCCGAAGAACTCCAGCACGTTCTTCTGCGACGCCAGCCAGGCTGCCTTGCTCTCCAGATCCAGGAAATGCCCGGTATCGGGGACTACCTTGAAGCTGCTCTGGGCGATGTAGTCGGCAAAACTGCGGGCATCTTCGACCGTGGTGTATTCGTCCTTGTCGCCATTGACGAACAGCACCGGAATCTTGATCGAGGAAAAACGCTCGACATAGTTGCTGGCGCTCAGTTTGCGGATCTGGCTGATATGGAAGTCGATCTGCTTGTATTCGTGCTCGGCAAGACTGATCAGGTGCTTGTAGTTGTACAGCTTGAACAGACGCGGCAGGTACTTGCCAACGGTGTCGTTGAGCAGGGAACCGATCTTGCGTTTTTCACGAGCTGCCAGGTAGATCTGCGCCTTGTCGATGTAGTCGAGCATTGGCTCGTTCAGCACCGGAGAGAAAGAGGAAATGAGCGCTTTTTCTACCGTGGGTGGCGATTCGGCCAGTGCCAGCAGCGCCGATACGCCGCCCCAGGAAACCGAAAGCAGGTAGTTGACCTGGAAGCGATCGATGAGCTGCAGAAGGATCTTGACCTCATCTTCCTTGGTCACGATCAGATCGTCGCGATTGTGGGTGCGCGATTGCCCGGCAAAAGGCAGATCGAACAACACGAGGTTGTAGTGCGGTTGTAAATACTTGACCGTCTGGCCAAAGGAACCGGTAGTGGAAAGTGCCCCGTTAATCAGCAGAACGGTCTTTGCAGAGCTGCTTTTCCAATAGGTTTCAGTGTAAAGCTTGAACTCGCCAACGCTTATGATCTTTGATTGCGCGCCCATAAATATAAGCCTCCCAGGCTAAGTCGATCCTACTAATTGATACGGTTTTCTCTGCTTTCGCGGCCATGCCAAAGCCTCGCCTGGTTAGTGGCGAAATCCATTGAGTCTTTATTGTTATGGTTGTGCTGCGGGAAGAACGTGAATCACGGTGGCTATTGATAACGCAGAGGCATCGGAGCGACAAGTAGCTGACGTCATAAAAATGCCGATGAGCGGTGTCCCCTGTTTCCGGGGGCAGAAGGCGGGGGTGATATCAAAGAGATATTATTCGGTGAAAAGCAACGTATCGAGCGTGAAAAACTCGTCAAAGGGGTGGAACTTGTATTGGCTGAATCGGTCCAACAAAGTCACTTTTTGAAATGAATTGTTACAAATCGACTCTTGCCTGTTTGTGACAGATTTATAACGAAGTGCTCTTTGCCGCAGGCTAGAGCCTTTATCTTCGTCAAAATGCAGGCACGGCAGGGTTTTTCAGGCTTGAAGACCCTGCTTTATACCAGGGTATTCACGGGTTGGCACTCCAGTACGATGCTGGCACCTCCGTACTGACTGGTACCGATCTGCAGACTGAAGCCATGTAGATTGACAATGGCGGCAACCACCGACAGGCCAAGGCCGAAACCGCTTTGCTGGTTGCCGTCTTCGCAACGATAGAAGCGCTGGAAAACGGCTTCGCGTTCAGAGGGCGGGATACCGGGCCCCGAGTCCTGAACTTCGATGCAAGGGATGTTGCCATTGCCTTTGCTATAGGCGCTGATCAGGACTGTGCCACCCGCAGGTGTAAATTTGATTGCATTGCTCAGCAAATTGGCCAGGGCTTCAAACAACAAGGCGCGATCACCGACCAGCGTCGGTAACGGCTCATTGAGTTGCAGGATTAGCAGGACTTCGTCTTCTTCGGCAAGTGGCAGGTAAAAGTCGTGAAGTTCCTGCAAGAGCGGGCGCAGATCCAGTTTCACGAAGGCCGAGCGTCTCTGATGGTCCTCGATTTCCGAAATACGCAAAAGTCCTCGAAAACGGGCCATCAACGTGTCGGCGTCGGCAATGACCTGGGCCAATTGCATCGCCTGAGGTGAGTCGTCTGCCGACTGCTGCTGGATGCGATAGAGCTGAGCACGCAGACGGGTCAGCGGGGTACGCAAATCATGGGCGATGTTGTCGCAGACACCTTTGACCTCGTTCATCAGTTTTTCGATGCGATCCAGCATGACGTTGACGATCACCGCCAGCATGTCCAGCTCGTCACGCTTGTTGGACACCGGCAGGCGTCCCGACATGTCACCGGCGATGATCGATTCCGCACTGGCCTGTATGGCGCGGATGCGGCGCAAGGGGCGGCGGCGCAGCAGATGCCAGCCGGCTATGCCGGGGATGATGGTCAGGGAGATGCCCCACAGCAGGGCCTTGAGGATCAGGGTCGAGACCGCGAACAGCGAGCCATTGTCGCGAACCAGCACCAGCCAGCGGTCGTCGGGTGTCTTGGTGGCGATGGCGTCGCAGCTGTCGCTCGGCAGTTCAGGATCGTTTGAATCGATGCAATTGCTCAATTGATGAATCTGGCCGTCGAGCGGCAGACTGGAAGGGATCTGGCGGATCGGCCCGGCCAGTGGTTGCAGATTGGCATCGAACAGACCATAGGCATCGACGGAGCGCATATCGAACGTCATGCTGGTGGCCAGTGCATCCACCAGCGCGTTGCCCTCGAAGCGGGAAAACAGTTGCTGACGCTGCATCAGCGAATGGCGGGCAAGGTTGCCAAGATAGGACGTGACTTCCCAGTACAACACCCCCAGCAGAATGCCGCTCCAGGCCACGAACAGAAAACTGTACAGCGCCAGCAGACGGCTGCTTGAAGAACGCCAGCCTTTAGACGGGTTCGGCAATAACATAGCCGGAGCCCCGAACGGTCTGGATCAGCGGCGGGGTGCCGGGTGGGTCGATCTTTTTGCGCAGACGTCCGATATGCACATCGATCAGGTTGGTGCCCGGGTCGAAGTGATAGCCCCAGACCTCCTGGAAAATCATCATCCGGGTAATGATCTGCCCGCTGTTGCGCATGAGAAATTCCAGCAGCTTGTATTCGGTGGGTAGCAGGGTGAGCGGCTTGCCGCCCCGGCAGGCTTCCCGGCTGATCAGATTCAGTTCCAGATCGGCAACCTGCAGTACGGTCTTGGCTGCCGCCACGGGATTGCTGCGGCGCAACAGGACTTCGACCCGTGCCGCCATCTCATCGGAAGCGAAAGGCTTTGGCAGATAGTCATCGCCTCCGGCACGCAGGCCACGCACACGCTCGTCCACATCCGACAGCGCGCTGATCATCAGGATCGGGGTGGCAATCCCCTGGGCGCGCAGGTTGGTCACGATACTCAAACCGTCCATTTCCGGCAGCATTCGATCCAGCGTGATGAGGTCATAGTCGCCGCTCGCGGCCCGGGCGAAGCCGTCGCGACCGTTATCCACCCAGTCCACTTCAAGGCCATGGCTGCTGAGCTCCGCAACGATTTCCCTTGCGGTGACAGCATCGTCTTCGATTGCCAGGATTCTGGTCATGATCTTTGCCTGAATAAATACGGGAAAACCGTAGTTTGCCTTTTAATGTCCGGGTGTTTGCTGAATAAAAGTTTAAGAAGTTTTTATTGTCCTGATCCGCTGCTGTCGGATTATGCACTTTCAGCCTGTTTCTGTTCTTTTTGCGCCAGGGCTTCGGCATGGCGTTTCTTGCGATCGCGTTCCCATTTGGCCGTGGTGTCCTTTTCACTGCGGATCTGCGCATGGCTGAGCAGCCCGAAAATGAAACTGCCGCCGATGATATTGCCGGCCAGGGTAGGGCCGGCGAAGACCAGCCAGAAATCTTGCCAGGCAACTTCGCCTGCAAATACCAGATAGGACACTTCGGCTGAGCCGACCACGATATGGGTGAAATCACCCAGCGCCATCAGATAAGTGATCATGACAATGATGGCTATCTTAGCGTTCTCCATGGAGGCGATCATCCAGACCATGGTCGCAATCATCCAGCCGGAGACAATGCCTTTGGAAAACATGTGATTGATGTCGTTTTCCATGACCTTGCGACCAATCTCCAGAAATGCCTGATCGGTTTTGGCATCGAAGATCGGCAGGTTCAGCATCACATAGGCCACCAGCAGGGTGCCGGCCAGATTGCCCAGCAGAACGATGGTCCACAGGCGCAGCAGCCTGGCGACGTTGCCAAGGGTCAGCTTGCTCATGACCGGCAATACGGCGGTGAGGGTGTTTTCCGTGAAGAGTTGCTGGCGAGCGAGGATTACTGCCAGAAAACCTGCCGAGTAACCGAGGCTGGCAATCACATGACTGGCTTCCACATCTGCCAGACGCGACCTGAACAGCCCCATGGCCATCAGCGACAGCCCCATGGTCAGGCCCGCCGCCAGCGCCGACCACCACAGCGCCGCCGCACTGCGTTCCAGCTCATGGTCGCCCTGGATACGAATGGTTTCATGCAGGACAGCCGCACGAGGCGGCTGGTTTTCATCGATTTCGCGTTCTTCTTCGGCTGACAGGCCGGGGGTCTTGCCGTCTGGGGTCTGGTCCATGGAACTCAACTTCCTGCGTCTGTGGGCTGTTGGTTCAGACACGGACCAGCGGTCGTTCGTTCGACTGTTCAGGCGCAAGCTTTTATGGGGTCAATACGTCCTCGCTCCTTACCCGCTTTACCCCACTCGCGAGCATCGCCTGCCAGGCATTTTCCAGTGACCCGTTCATATCGATGGCGCGGCAGGCATCTTCGATCACGTAGGTATTGAAACCGGCCTTGCGGGCGTCCTGGGCCGACCACGAGACGCAGAAATCCAGTGCCAGACCGACCACGAATAACGTGTCGATGCCGCGTTCTCTCAGGTAGCCGGCCAGCCCGGTCGTGGTGGTGCGATCCGCTTCCAGAAACGCGGAATAGCTGTCGATCTGCGCATTGCAGCCTTTACGAAGGATCAGGCGCGCATGGGGCAGATCCAGATCGGCATGCAATTGCGCGCCAGTGCTGCCTTGTATGCAGTGATCCGGCCACAGCGTCTGAGGGCCGTAGGGCAGGGGGATGCTCTCGAAAGGCTTGCGGCCCGGATGGCTGGAGGCAAAGGAGATGTGGCCGGCCGGGTGCCAGTCCTGAGTGACGATCACTTGTGTGAAGCGTTCGCCCAGGCGGTTGACCAAGGGCAGCACGGCATCGCCGTCGGCGACGGCCAGTTGGCCGCCGGGCATGAAGTCGTATTGCATGTCGATGACCAGCAGAGCGCAGTTGGCCGCAGCGGGCTGGTGGGAAAGTGGCATTTAGGCTGGCTCCTGATGAGGCTGTGCAGGACGTCAGTTTGCCTTTTTTTCGGTGCTTTGGTGAGAGGGCGGACCATGTCCATTTTTATTTATTAGCAATTTGTATCAAGTACTAATGAGAATCTGTACTATTCGCGCCAAAAAAACCTGCCAGGTCCAATGAAGGCCCGGTATTTTCATCTGGGGATATCCACGTTGATGCGTCGTACACTGCTTTCTCTTTGTGTCATCCAAGCGATCAGCCAGGCTGCATGGGCTGATTCCGTTACTGCCGATAAAGCGTCGATCGAGTTGCAGAACATCGACATCCAGAGCACTGCCGACACCGAGCAGGCGACAGGGCCGGTACAGGGCTATCGTGCGACCCGTTCGGCCAGTGCCACTCGCACTGACACTTCTTTGCATGAAACCCCGCAGTCGGTCAGCGTTGTCACCCGCGAAGCGGTGGAAGACATCGGCGCGGTACGTCTGCAGGATGCGCTTGACTACGCCGGTGGCGTGGGGCGTGCCAACAATTTCGGTGCTCAGGGCCTGACGACCTTCACCGTGCGTGGCTTTACCACTGGCGAGTTCTACCGCAACGGGTTCCCGATCAACCGCGGCTATCCGAGCATGCCCGATGCCAACACCATCGAACGTCTTGAAGTCCTGCGCGGCCCGGCGACCACACTCTATGGCCGTGGCGATCCCGGTGGTACGTTCAACGTGGTGTCCAAGCAGCCGCTGGCAGAAAGAACCGTTACCCTGGGCAGCCAGATCAACGATCAGGGCATGAAGCGCGGCACTCTGGATGCCAGCGGTCCGCTGGATGACGAAGGCCGCTTTGCCTATCGTCTGAACGTGGTGGGCGAGGGTGGCGACACCTTCCGCGATCATGTCGAAACCGAGCGCTACGGCATTGCGCCGGTCTTGAGCTGGCAGGTCAACGACGCGACCCGCATCATTTTCGAGGGTGATTTCATGCGCAACAATGCGCCCCTCGACCGTGGCCTGACCCGCTACACCAATCAGCCGCGCACGGCTTCCCGTGACTCGTTCTTCGGCGAAAAGGATGCGGGCAAGCTACACACCGACACCAGCATGGCGCAGTTACGTTTCGAGCATGACCTCAACGACAACTGGAAGCTGGGCGGCGGCTTCCAGCTGCTCGACGGCACCATGCAGGGCGATGCGGTCGAAGCCAATGGAATCAACCCCGATGGCCGCACGCTGGGACGCAACTACAACTACCGCAAGCTGGAATGGACCGACCGCGACTGGCAGCTCAATGTGACCGGTAACTTCACGGCCGGTGGCTTCGAGCACACTTTGCTGGCGGGGGTGGAATATGAGGATTACGACTACAAGTCGATCATCCAACGCTCCGCGGCAGGTGCGAACGCCTACACCATCGATATCTTCGATCCGGTCTATGGCCAGCCGCGTCCGGCGCTGACCCGCACCACGACCCATGACAAGGAAAACCTCAAGACCTACGCTGCGTTCCTGCAGGATCAGGTGGCCCTGACCGAGCGTCTGAAATTGCTGGCCGGTGCCCGTTTCGAGCGTTTCGAGCACGACTACGACTCGTACATTTCCAACACCGAAGATTTCACCAAGGCTGACAACGCCGTCACTCCACGTCTGGGCCTGGTCTACGACCTGACCGACACGGTTGCGGTCTACGCCAACACGGCGCGCTCCTTCAAGCCAAACACCGGGGCGAGCCGTCTGGGCGGTGGTTTCAAGGCCGAAGAAGGCAAGTCCTATGAAGTCGGCGTGAAGTGGCAGGCCCTTGATCGTCAGTTGAATGTCGATGCGGCTGTCTATCAGATCGACAAGAAAAACGTCCTGACCAGCGATCCGGTCGACCCGACCTTCAGTGTGGCAGCGGGTGAGGTGCGTAGCCGTGGCTTCGACCTCAACGTGGTCGGCAACCTGACTCCCGAATGGCGCCTGATGGGTAACTATGCCTATGTGGACGCTGAAGTCACCAAGGACAACTCGCTGAGAAAAGGTACTCGCCTGGCGAATATCCCGGAGCAGAGCGTCAGCCTGTTGAATGTCTACGAATTTCAGGACGGCGTCCTGAGAGGCCTGGGCGTCGGTGCGGGTGGTCGTTATGTGGCGCAGCGTGAGGGGAGAACGGTCAACGATTCGTTCGACATGGACAGCTACACGGTTTTCGATCTGTTGTCCTACTACAAGGTCAACGAGCACTTGAAGCTCAACCTCGATGTGAAAAACCTCTTCGACAAGGAGTTTGAAGAAGGCGCATGGGGCAATGCCTTTGCTTACCCGGGCGCGCCTCGCACCGTTCAGGTGGGCTTCTCCTACACCCTGTAAGTCATGAGGTCTTCGCGAGGCGGCTCGCGAAGACCTTCTTGCCGATCAGGCAAACACGCGAATCGGCGCTCCCGCATGCCAGGCCTGGATATCTTCGATCATCTGGCTGAAGAAGGTCCGGTAGTTGTTTTCGGTGACATAGCCGATATGCGGGGTCGCCAATACATTGTCCAGACTGCGGAACGGATGTTCGGTCGGCAATGGCTCGATATCGAAGACATCCAGCGCCGCACCGGCAATTTTGCGTTGTTGCAAGGTTGCAATCAGCGCTGCCTCATCGATGATCGGCCCCCGGGACGAGTTGATGATATAGGCACTCGGTTTCATCCAGCCCAGAGCCTGTGCATCCACCAGTCCGCGGCTGCGGTCGCTGAGCACCAGATGGACCGACAGGACGTCGGCCTGCTCGAACAATTCCTGCTTGCTGACATAGGTTACCCCTGACTCGGCCGCTGCTTCGGCTGTCAGGTTCTGGCTCCAGGCAATGACTTTCATGCCGAACGCCTGCCCGTAACGGGCAATCCATTTGCCGATACTGCCCAGCCCCAGAATTCCCAGGGTCTTGCCATGCAGATCGCTGCCCAGGCCGACTTGCCATTTCCCGTCGCGCAATGAGTTGGCTTCCGCAACCAGGTTGCGGGTGATCCCCATGATCAGCGCCCAGGTCAGTTCCGGTGCGGCATGCTTGTAGCTCTCGGTGCCACAGACCTCGATCCCCAGCCGCTTCGCGGCTTTGATATCGATGGCGGCGTTGCGCATGCCGCCGGTCACCAGCAGCTTGAGGCGGGGGAGCTGACTCAGCAGGGCTTCATCGAACAGGGTGCGTTCGCGCATCACGCAAATGACCTCGAAACCTTGCAGGCGCTGCACCAGGGTTGCGGTATCGGCCGGGAATTCATGAAGAAAACTGACTTCGCCGATGGGGGCCAGCACGGACCAGTCAACAACGTCGCTGGCGACGTCTTGCCAGTCATCGATCACTGCAATGCTTGTTTTGGTCATTCGAGGGCTCCAGTGGCCTGGTTTTTCAGGTTGTCAGCCAAACAGGCTGGCAGCGATGTTGATGGAAAACCCCAGGATCGCGGTATTGAACACAAAGCCGATCAGGCTCTGGGCCAGGACGATCCGGCGCATGTTCCGGCTGGCCACGCCTACGTCCGAGGTTTGTACGGCGACGCTCAAGGTGAAGGAAAAATACAGGAAGTCCCAGTAGTCGGGCCGGGTTTCGCCATCGGCAAAGCGCAAGGCCGGCTCCTTGCCTTTCCATGTATAGAACAGGCGGGCGTAATGCAGGCTGAAGACTACCCCGATCATCAGCCAGGAACCTGCAATGGTCAGGCCGGTAAAGGCGTAATGCAGCATGCGCTCGTTGGCGACCATGTCCTTGTTGCCGGCCAGTTCGAGAAAGATTGCCGCGAGGCTGGCCAGCGCCGCGATGCTCACGGTCATCAGGACCACACCGGCATTTTCATCCTCGATCAAGGCGACTCTCTTGACGTCTTCGGCATTGCTGCGCAGGGTGCGGGTAAAGATCAGGATCAGGTAAAGCCACACGCCGAGGTTCCAGCCGGTCAGGCAATTGCTGGTAAAGGAGGCGTCTTTATAAAGGAAGGTGGAAGCGATGCCGCCAGCCAGGCCCATCAAGGTGGCCAGGCCCAGGCGCGGGTGAGTGCGGGCGATATGCAACATGACGTTCAGCCGCGGCAAATGTTGTGCACACCATAGCACGTCATGCGCAGGGTAAAAAACGGCGCGTAAGGGGGTTACGCGCCGGTTGCCAGGGGGAAAGGCAAGTGTGTCGGTGAAAGGGAGGAATCAGCGCACCAGGCAAGGCTGCTTGTTGTTGAACTCCCAGTTCGGAATCAGGAACTGCATGGCTACCGCATCGTTGCGGGCGCCCAGGCCCATGCCTTTGTACAGTTCGTGGGCCTTGTTGAGCTGATCCACGTCCAGTTCGATACCCAGTCCCGGTTTTTTCGGGACTTGCACATGGCCACCGATGATCCGCAGGGGCTCCTTGGTCAGACGCTGGCCGTCCTGCCAGATCCAGTGGGTGTCGATGGCGGTGATATCGCCCGGTGCCGCAGCGGCTACGTGGGTGAACATCGCCAGGGAAATATCGAAATGGTTATTGGAGTGCGAGCCCCAGGTCAGGCCCCATTCGTTGCACATCTGGGCAACCCGTACCGAGCCCTGCATGGTCCAGAAGTGTGGGTCGGCCAGCGGAATGTCCACGGACTGCAACTGGATTGCATGACCCATTTCACGCCAGTCCGTGGCGATCATGTTGGTGGCGGTTTTCAGGCCGGTGGCGCGGCGGAACTCGGCCATGACTTCGCGACCGGAGAAACCGTTTTCCGCACCGCACGGGTCTTCGGCATAGGCCAGTACATGATGCTGGTCGCGGCACAGGCGGATGGCTTCTTTCAATGACCAGGCGCCGTTCGGGTCCAGGGTGATGCGTGCATCGGGGAAGCGTTCGGCCAGTGCGGTCACCGCTTCGATTTCTTCGTCGCCGCGCAATACGCCGCCCTTGAGCTTGAAGTCCTGGAAGCCATAGCGGCTGTGAGCCGCTTCTGCCAGGCGAACCACGGCCTCGGGCGTCAGTGCCTTTTCATGGCGGACCCGGAACCAGTCGTTATCGGCATCCGCTTCGCTGCGGTAGGGCAGGTTGGTCTGATGCTGGTCGCCGACATAGAACAGATAACCGAGCATTTCCACCGAGTCGCGTTGCTGGCCTTCGCCCAGCAGTGCGGCTACGGGCACTTCAAGGTGCTGGCCGAGCAAGTCCAGCAGTGCGGCTTCCAGTGCAGTGACTGCGTGAATGGTGATGCGCAGATCGAATGTCTGCTGACCGCGACCTCCAGCATCGCGCTCGGCGAATGCCTGGCGCACGTCGTTGAGGATCTTCTGATAAGTGCCGATGCTGCTGCCGACGACAAGGGAGCGGGCATCTTCCAGGGTCTGACGAATGCGCTCGCCGCCAGGGACTTCACCCACGCCGGTATTACCGGCGTTGTCCTTGAGAATCACGATGTTGCGGGTGAAGTAAGGTCCATGCGCGCCGCTGAGATTGAGCAGCATGTCATCGTGGCCTGCCACCGGCACGACCTGCAGGCTGGTGATGACAGGGGTCTTGTTTGGAGTGTTCATGGTCTGATCCTTTTAAAGGCGAGTCCGTGAGTGATCAATGACTGGCCGATGTCTGTACGGCGGCAACCGGGGTGGCGCCAGGCTTGGGCTTGTTGCGGGCGGCAAAGACGATGACGGCGGCAATCAGCGACGTTGCGGTCAGGCCGTAGAGCCCGCCCTGAATCGAGCCGGTGTTCTGTTCGAGAATGCCGAAGGTGGTCGGCGCGACAAAACCGCCCAGGTTGCCCACCGAGTTGATCAATGCGATCACGGCTGCGGAGATCCGTGCATCCAGATAGGCCTGCGGGATGGGCCAGAACAGTGACGATGCCGACTTGAAGCCCAGCGCGGCGAAGCAGATGGCGACAAAGGCAAAGATCGGGCTGCCGGTGGTGGACAGGAACATGCCGGCGGCGGCGATCAGCAGGGCAGTGGCGACCCAGGCCTGCTGGAATTTCCATTTGGCCGACAGCGAAGCGAAGGCGTACATGCCGATGATCGACAGCAGCCAGGGGATCGAGTTGAAGAAGCCCACCTGAATGTCGTTCAGGTCACCCATTTTCTTGATGATGCTGGGCAGCCAGAAGGTCGCGGCATAAATGGTCAACTGGATGAAGAAGTAGATCAGGCAGAACAGAATGATCTGGCTGTCCTTGAGCAGCTTGCCCAGTGACGGTTTGATGGGAGTTGCCGCTTCGCGGGCCAGTTGCTCGTCGTCGATGGCCTTGACCAGGGCGTCCTGTTCCTCGCGGGTCAGCCACTTGGCATCGTGAGGTTTGGAGTCCAGCCAGAACCAGACAAAGAAGCACAGTCCCACCGAGAACATGCCTTCGATGAAGTACATCCACTGCCAGCCTTTCATGCCCAGGCCACTGATCTGCAGCAACAGGCCTGACAGCGGACCGGCAATCAGCGAGGCAATGGCCGAGCCGCTGAGGAAGATGGCAATCGCCTTGCCACGTTCGGCTCCGGGCAGCCAGCGGGTGAAGTAGTAGATCACGCCAGGGAAGAAACCGGCTTCGGCCACGCCCAGCAAAAAGCGCAGGATGTAGAAGTGGGTTTCGTTCTGGATGAATGCCATGCAGGAGGCGACGATGCCCCAGGTGAACATGATGCGTGTCAGCCAGATTCGGGCGCCGACTTTTTGCAGCAGCAGGTTGGAGGGTACTTCGAACAGTGCATAACCGATGAAGAACAGGCCGGCACCCAGGCCATAGGCCGCAGCACCGATGCCCAGGTCGTGCTCCATGTGCGAACGCACGAAGCCGATGTTTACCCGGTCGATGTAGTTCACGATGAACATGATGACGAAAAGCGGTAGAACGTGGCGTTTTACTTTGGATATGGCCGAACTCAGGATCGGGTCCTTGTGATCAGCTATCCCGGGATTGGACGTGCTCAAGGTTGAATCTCCCACTCGTTGTTTTTATGCGGGTATGTGCAAGATGTGTCCCTTGCATTGTCGGTCATCATACAAGTAAAAGTTTGCTGCGCAAGTCCCCCTTGTCGCTTGTTATCGGGCGTTTTCTGTTTTTTTCAGAAGAGTATGGCTTGGAGGGTTATTTGGTTTTTTTGCTGTTTTTATCCTGTTTTTAATGGGTTTAATGATTTTTTGGCGGAATTCAAGGAGCGGCGAGAAGGCTGCCGGTGATGAAAAACAGGCAGGCGGGTCTTGAAAAAATATCTGCGGGCGAAAGGGGCATTATTTTGATTTTCTGATCACTTGTCTGACAAGTTAGACAAGTGCAAACTCCTTGGCGAGTGGGCCTCCCGGAGGCTGTCCAGTGTTATGATCCAGCCCATCGTCGACCTTGCGCTCGTTGTTTCAGACAAGTGAGAAGGTCAGAAGCCAGCAGGACATGACCGCCATGCAAGAACCCAGCATCGCCTCTTCAAAACGTCGTCAGCACAGTCTGGCCACCGATCTGGTCACCGAGCTCAGCCAGCGGATCCTGCTGGGCAAGATTGCTCCCGGCCAGAAGCTGCCGTCCGAAAACGAGATCGTTCGTGAGCACGGTGTCAGCCGCACTGTGGTGCGCGAAGCGATTTCCAAATTGCAGGCGTCGGGGCTGGTCGTGACTCACCATGGCGTCGGTACTTTCGTGCTGGAGCGCAGCGACCAGACCGGGCTGCGGCTCAAGGTCGAAACGGTTTCCAGGGTGCGGGACATCCTCGAGCTGCGCATCGGCCTGGAAACCCAGGCCGTGGCCCTGGCTGCGCTGCGTCGCACCGATGAGCAACTGGCGGCGATGCGTCAGGCGCTGGATGACTATCAGGACCTGCTGGCCAATGAAGACAGTTGCGTGGAAGCCGACAAGCGCTTTCACATGCTGATCGCCGAAGCGACAGGCAACCCGTATTTCATTGAAATCATGCAGCACCTGGGCAGCGCGATCATTCCTCGCACACGCATCGAATCGAGCGAGCGTGCCGGAGCCAGCATGGCTCCCCACGGCTATCTGGCCAACCTCGAACATGAAGCCCTGCTCAGCGCCATTCGTCGCAAAGACCCCGATGCCGCAAGGGCTGCAATGTGGACCCACCTGAGCAACAGTCGCGAACGCCTGGTGCCGCTGTAGTGCACAGACCCGGCTACAGACAATCCTCAGACTTGCAGGCACACTCCAGAGCTCGATAAACCCAAAAATGTATCCCATGGCCATCCATTCCAAATCTTCCTGGCAGGGTCTTTTTCATGTTCGCTCTTGATCGAGTGCTGGCTCAGGACATTGTCGATCGGGCCATGGCGATCCTTCCCTACAACGTCAATGTCATGGACTACCTGGGCATCATCATCGGCAGTGGCGATCCCGAGCGTCTGTGTACCCGGCATGAAGGGGCGCAACTGGTCCTGGCCAACAGCCGGGTGGTGGAGATCGACTCCCAGGCCGCGCTGCATCTGGGGGGCGTCAAACCCGGCGTGAACCTGCCGCTGATGCTTGACCACAAGCTGGTGGGCGTACTGGGCATTACCGGTGAGCCGGACGAGGTGCGTGTCTACGGCGAACTGGTGCGCATGACCGCCGAAATGCTGATGGAACATCGTCGTCAGCAGGCCGATCGACAATGGCGCTTGCAGCGCAGTGAAGACCTGCTGGCCCGCCTGCTGTTGCAGGACTGTCCGGAAAGCCTGGTGGATGAAGCACGACAACTGGGACTGCAACCCCAGTTGCCACGACAGGCGGTTCTGATCCGCCTGTCCGAGCCGGCGTCCACGGCCAGCCAGTTGGTTGCCTGGCTCAATGGGCGTTATGCCGACAGCTGGTGCGTGATGCGCGAACCTACCTTGCTGTACTGGTGTCGGGCACAGGGCAAGGATCGGGACGATGCCTTACTGCTCAAGCAGTTCGACGAGCATGGCTGGCCGGTGTTACGCATGGCCACCGCCGAACAATCGGCGGATCTGCCCGCTTTGCGCAATGCCTGCAGCGCAGCGCAGGACCTGCTGGATTACGCCAGCCAGTCGCGGCCCGACCAGCGCCTGTTGCGTCTGTCGGCTTATCGTCTGCCGGTGCTGTTCTGGCGTCATCGTCACGACTGGCTCGCACAGGAGGTAGCCGAACCGATTGGCCGTTTGCACAATCATGGCCAGTTGCTGGAAACCCTGTGCAGCTGGTTCGAATACAGCGGCGAAAGCCAGGCGTGCGCCGAAGCTTTGGGCATCCATCGCAACAGCCTGCGCTACAGGCTGGAAAAGATCGCCGAGCTGACGGGATGTGATCCTTACAAGACCGATGACTTGCTGCGTTTGTATCTGGGTGTGCAGATGACGCCGAGGTCTGGCTGAGGACGAAGTTTTGTTCAAATGACCGATAACCTTTGAGATTCATTGTGCGAAGGTCAGGCGGAAAATCCATGACGGGGTGAGAACATCCCTGCATCGGATATGGAGAACAACAATGAAAATCGTCATCGCACCCGACTCATTCAAGGACAGTCTCAGCGCTCAGGCTGTCGCTACTGCCATTGCCAGCGGCCTTGCCGACGTCTGGCCGACTGCCGAACTGATCCAGTGCCCGATGGCCGACGGTGGCGAAGGCACCATCGAAGCCGTATTGGCTGCCTGTAACGGGCAATTGATGAGCGCCGAAGTCTGCGGCCCACTGCAAAACCCGGTTCAGGCCCACTGGGGCTGGTTGCCCCACAGTCGCACCGCGATTATCGAAATGGCCATGGCCAGCGGCCTGCAATTACTGACTCTCGAACAACGCAACGCTTGCATCACCACCACTTACGGCACGGGCCAGTTGATTGCCGAGGCACTGGATGCCGGAGCGCAACGGGTGATCCTGGCCATTGGCGGCAGCGCGACCAACGATGCCGGCACCGGCATGCTGGCGGCGCTCGGCGCACGTTTTCTCGATGCCAATGACCAGCCGTTGGTGCCGGGTGGTCTGGCACTGGCGCAACTGGCTCGTGTCGATCTGAGCGGGTTTGATCCGCGTCTGTCCGATATCCGCTTTGAAATTGCTGCCGATGTAGACAATCCCTTGTGCGGCCCGAACGGTGCGTCGCATATTTTCGGCCCGCAGAAAGGTGCATCTCCTGAGCAGGTGCTGGCGCTGGATGCCGCCCTCGGGCATTTCGCCGATCTGTCCGTGCCTGCGATCGGTCAGGATCTGCGTGACAGCCCCGGCAGCGGTGCAGCGGGCGGTATGGGCTTTGCGGCCAAGGCCTATCTCAAGGCCTCCTTCAGGGCGGGTGTGGAAGTGGTGGCCGATCTCACCGGGCTTGAACAGGCGTTGCAGGGTGCGGACCTTGTGATTACCGGGGAAGGACGCTTCGATGCCCAGACCTTGCGCGGCAAGACGCCCTTTGGTGTCGCCAGAGTCGCCGCCCGCCATCATGTGCCCGTCATAGTTCTGGCCGGTACTCTGGGCGAGGGTTATGAGCGCCTCTACGAACACGGCATCAGCGCCGCGTTCGCCCTTGCCAGCGGGCCAATGACCCTGGACGAAGCCTGCCGCAATGCAGCGAGCCTGCTGCATGACCGGGCGCGTGATCTGGCGCTGGTCTGGGAGCTGGCGGGGCGGTAAATGCTGTTGTTGACGCCTGTCATCGAACTTCCCTAAGGTGACGGCGTTTGCAATTGCGGAGGTCATCTGATGCCTTCGTGTCACTGAGCATGTAAAGGCTGCGTAATGAGGATGTACCAACCCCCTCTGACCTTGACTCCACGTATGTTGACTCTGGTCGCGAACATCAGCGAGAGGGTCGGGCGCTTGTCCGCCATGGATGAAACCAGCCAGACTCCCATGCTCAGGCGCGGGAACCGGATTCGTACGATTCAGGCGTCGCTGGCCATTGAAAACAACACCCTGAGCCTGGAGCAGGTTACGGCGGTGCTTGAGGGGCGGCGAGTGCTGGGATTGCCTCGCGAGATTCAGGAAGTGCGTAATGCTTTTGCTGCTTATGAGGCCATGCCGCGCTGGAGTGCTGGTTCGCTTGAGAATCTTTTGCAAGGGCACCGCACATTGATGCATGGCTTGATCGATGATGCAGGTCATTTCAGATCGGGTGGTGTCGGTATCTATCGTGGCGATCAGCTTATGCATATGGCACCACCCGCCAGTCGGGTTTTGCCCTTGATGGGTGATTTGCTGGAGTGGGCAAGAACATCTGATCTGCATCCATTGATTGCCAGTTGCGTTTTTCATTACGAGTTTGAATTCATCCATCCGTTTGCTGACGGTAACGGTCGAATGGGGCGTCTCTGGCAAACGCTGATGCTGAGTCAGTGGAGACCGGTGTTGGCGTTTCTGCCGGTTGAAACGGTTATTCGTGATCAGCAGGAAGACTACTACAGCGCATTGTCTGCTGCTGACAGAGCTTCGGAAGCAACACCTTTTGTCGAGTTCATGTTGGTTGCGTTGCAGCAGGCGCTGGATGAAGCCGCTCAAGCCGACTCAAATTCCGTACACGCGACCGCACAAGTAACCGCACAAGTAACCGCACAAGTAAAACGACTGCTTGAAGTCTTTATGACGAGTAACCCCGAGCTGAGTGCTGCAAGTTTGATGGAGCTTTTAGGGCTCAATCATCGTCAATCGTTTCGTACAAATTATCTGGCCCCCGCTCTGGCGGCCGGGCTGGTAGAGATGACTGACATGAGTGCGCCGCGCAGCCCTAGACAAATGTATCGCCTGACCGAAAGAGGGCGATCCTTTATCACTGCCCCTTGAAAACAGGCGCAGCAGTACTGTTGCGCAACGTCACTTCAAACGGCAGCACGATATGGCGCTGTTCGATGGGTTTCTTTTCGATCAGGGCGATCAGCATCTCGACGGCTGTCTGGCCGAATGCTTCGGCAGGCTGGGAGATGGTGGTCAGGGGCGGGTCGCAGTAGGCCGCCAGTGGAATATCGTCGAAGCCTACCAGTGAAAGGTCTTCGGGCACGCGCAGGCCTTGTTCCTTGATGCGTTTCAGTGCGCCGATGGCCATTTCATCGTTCTCGCAGAAGAGTGCGGTTGGCCGTTCGGGGAGTTCCAGAATGTTGCTCGCGCCGTCATAACCGGCCTGCAGGCTGAAGTTGCCGTGGCAGACAAGGGCGGGATCGAATTCGATGTCGGCCTGCTGCAGTGCATCAAGATATCCGGCTACGCGGTCGCGGGTCAGCGGGCTGCTCCGGGGGCCTTTTATCAGGCCGATCCGGCGATGCCCCAGCCCGATCAGGTGTTCGGTCATGGCTTTGGCCGCGGCATGGTTATCCAGGCTGATGGTCGGATGGCGGCCATTGCTGATCACTTCGCAGGCGTTGACGATGGGGGGCAGGTCGGCGCTGGAGCAGGCTGTGTCGTAAGGGTCGTAGGCGCGCAGTTGAATCACGCCATCTGCCTGATGGGCATACACCAGTTCGGCGAATGTCCGTTCTATTTCCTCGCGCCCCTGGGTGTCGCACAGCAGCAGTCGATAACCGGCGGCCTGGGCGGCCTGCTGAGCGCCGCTGATCACCCGGGCAAAGAAGGTGTTGGCGATGGTCGGCACCAGAATGACCAGATTGGCGGTCTTGCGGGAGCGAAACTGTACCGCCATGAGGTTGGGACGATAACCGGCCTGTTCCACGGCGGCATTGACCTTGTCGCGGGTCTCGGGGAGTACGCGCTCGGGGGATTTGAGCGTTCGCGACACGGTGGCTACCGAAACCCCTGCCAGTCGGGCTACTTCACGGATATTGGACAAAACCACCTCGTTTCGGGCTGTGCGGTCTGCGAGCTTACCGCAGGTTGAGCGTGTGCAGAAATCTTCCATAACCCTGATCCGGAGTTTGACACCCGAGATGGGAGGGGATAAGTTCTCGTCACGATGTAACCGGTTACATGTCAGTAAAACCTGAGCCTGACCTTGCTTCGACCAGAGAAGATTTCGTGATGAATGCAGCAATTCCAAAAATAAGAATGGGCTTTGTCGGCGGAGGTGAGGGCGCGTTCATTGCCAAGGCTCACCGCCAGGCCGCCGGGCTTGATGGACGCTATGAGCTGGTGTGCGGCGCGTTCAGCCGCAATGCCCGGAACAACCGCAATACAGGCCTGGTACTGGGTTTGCCAGAGTCACGCTGCTATGACGATTGGCAGCACATGCTCGAAGCCGAGCGCGCGTTACCGGCAGACCAGCGCATGGAGTTGCTGGTGATCGTCACTCCCAATCATCTGCATGCACCCATTGCCAGCCAGGCGCTGAGCGCGGGCTTTCATGTGTTCAGCGAAAAGCCCGCCGCATTGAATCTGGCCGAGCTGCTGGATTTGAAGAACGTGGTAGATCGCAGCAACCGCCTTTATGGCCTGGCCCATACCTATCTGGGTTATCCGATGGTCTGGCAGGCCCGGGAGATGGTACGCAGTGGCGTGATCGGCGAACTTCGCAAGGTGATTGTCGAGTACCCCCAGGGCTGGCTCAGTCAGGATGTCGCGGGGCAGGGCAACAAGCAGGCCGACTGGCGGGGGCGACCCGAGCAGTCGGGAGTGGGCGGTTGCATTGGCGATATAGGCACCCATGCGTTTTCCCTGGCAGAGTTCGTCGCCGGTCAGCCGATTGTGCAACTGTGCGCGATGCTGGGTGTACATATCGAAGGCCGGCAACTGGACGATGATGCCTCGATGCTGTTCAGGATGGCTGAAGGTGCCAGTGGTGTGCTGATTGCCAGCCAGGTCTGTGCCGGAGAGGAGAACCCCCTCAAGATTCGTCTCTATGGCAGTAGAGGTGGCCTGGAGTGGCGTCAGGAAGATCCCGCCAGCCTTATCCACCGTTCTCTCGACCAGCCTCTGCGCATCTTGCGTTCGGGTGTCGGCCAGCCCTGGCTGTGTGATGCCGCCAGCCGGCGCATGCGTTTGCCCGCCGGGCATCCCGAAGGCTATCTCGAAGCGATGGCCAACCTCTACGGCGATTTCGCCAGCGCCATTCGTGGCGACATCACCGGCAGCGATGCCGAGGGTGTCCCCGGCATCGATGTCGGACTACGCGGCATGGCCTTTATCGAAACCGTGATCGCCAGCCATCGCGATGCCAGGTGGACCGATCTGGTCTGCATTCAGGGAGAACACTCATGAGCCAGACTTCCAACGGTTTGCGCGGGCCGGGCATTTTCCTCGCCCAGTTCATGTCTGCAGAAACACCGTTCGACACTCTGCCCAACATCGCTCGCTGGGCGGCATCCCAGGGGTACAAGGCCATTCAGTTGCCGACATTGGGCACGCAGTTCATCGATCTGGCCCGGGCCGCCGAAAGTCAGAGCTATTGCGATGAACTCAAAGCCGTCTGCGCCGAGGCCGGGGTCGAGATCAGCGAACTGTCCACGCATCTGCAAGGCCAGCTGGTGGCGGTGCACCCGGCGTTCGACACGCTGTTCGACGACTTCGCGCCGGCTCATCTGCGCGGTCAGCCGCAGGCGCGTACCGAATGGGCCATCGATCAGTTGAAGCTGGCTGCACGGGCCAGCCAGCGTCTGGGGCTGACGGCGCATGCGACCTTTTCCGGCGCGTTGCTGTGGCCTTATGTCTATCCATGGCCGCAAAGGCCTGCGGGGCTGGTGGAGCAGGGTTTTGCCGAACTGGCAAAACGCTGGTTGCCGATCCTCGATTGCTTCGATGAGGCGGGCGTCGACCTGTGCTACGAGATTCATCCCGGCGAAGACCTGCACGATGGCGCCAGTTTCGAGCGTTTTCTCCAGGCCGTCGATCACCATCCACGGGCCACGATTCTGTATGACCCGAGTCATCTGCTGCTTCAGCAAATGGATTACCTGGGTTTTATCGACCGTTATCACGAGCGCATTCGCATGTTTCACGTCAAGGATGCGGAGTTCCGTCCCGATGCCCGAGCCGGGGTCTACGGCGGGTATCAGGGCTGGGTCGAACGTCCCGGTCGTTTTCGTTCCCTGGGTGATGGCCAGATCGATTTCAAATCCATCTTCAGCAAACTGGCGCAATACGACTTTGCCGGTTGGGCGGTGCTGGAGTGGGAATGCTGCCTGAAGGACTCCGCGCAGGGCGCGGCCGAAGGCGCGGCGTTTATCCGGCAACACATGATTACCAGGACCCGGAAGGCTTTCGACGATTTCGCCAGTGTGGCAGCCGATGAGCGATCCAACCGCCGATTGCTGGGGTTGCCCGACGCCTGAGTCCGACACCTGAACCCACTGCTGTTTACCGCTATAAAAATAAAACGGTGACTGTTATGACCCCTATGACTGCGCGTCTGAGCGCCATGATGTTCCTGCAATTCTTTATCTGGGGAGGCTGGTTCGTCACCCTGGGGACTTTTCTCTCCACCAGCCTGGGTGCCAGCGGCGGTCAGGTTGGCATGGCATTTTCTACACAATCATGGGGCGCGATTATCGCGCCCTTTGTCATCGGCCTGATCGCCGACCGTTATTTCAACGCCGAACGCATTCTTGCCGTGCTGCACCTGTTGGGCGCAGTGCTTTTGTACCAGTTGTATCGTGCGCCTGATTTCAGTCAGTTCTATCCCTATTTGCTGGCCTACATGATCATCTATATGCCGACTCTGGCGCTGGTGAACTCGGTGGCGTTCCGGCAGATGAAAGACCCGGCCCTGGAGTTCGCCCGCATCCGCGTCTGGGGCACCATCGGCTGGATCGTGGCCGGGGTAGTGATCAGTTTTGTCTTCACCTGGGACTCTCAGGATGCAATCTCGTCCGGTGCCTTGCGCAGCACTTTCCTGATGTCTTCCCTGGCGTCACTGGCGCTGGGGCTTTACAGCTTTACCCTGCCGAGTACGCCGTCGCAGAAATCCACATCGGGTCGGGACAGCTTCAGGCAACTGCTCGGGCTGGATGCCCTGGGGCTGTTGAAGGACCGCAGTTATCTGGTGTTCTTTGTCGCTTCGATTCTGATCTGCATTCCGCTGGCTTTCTATTACCAGAACGCCAACTCGTTTCTGGCAGAAATCGGTGTGGCCAACCCCACGGCAAAAATGGCGGTGGGCCAGGTTTCCGAAGTGGTTTTCATGCTGCTGTTGCCGCTTTTCATTCATCGCTTCGGTATCAAGATTGCCTTGCTGGTCGGGATGCTGGCCTGGGCCTTGCGTTATCTGCTGTTCGCCTACGGCAATAATGGCGACCTGGCTTTCATGCTGTTTGCGGGCATTGCCTTGCATGGCATCTGTTATGACTTCTTCTTTGTGTCGGGCCAGATCTATACCGACGCCAAAGCATCCGAGCGTTTCAGAAGTTCTGCCCAGGGACTTATTACCCTGGCCACTTATGGCGTGGGAATGCTGATCGGTTTCTGGGTCGCAGGGCATGTCTCCGATTATTACGCAGGCCCCGAAGGCCATCTCTGGCGCAGCATCTGGTTATTCCCGGCGACCTTTTCACTGGGTGTCGTGCTGGTCTTTCTTCTGGCTTTTCGCGATGCGCGGCCGGCCGGTATCACGTTTTCCAAGTCCTGAATAAATCAATAACCAAAGGAAGTTGCCATGGGTTTCATGAAGTCTGCCGTACTGTCTGCACTCTTTATCGGAGTTGTAACGGGAGGAGCTGCTGCAATGGCTGCGCCGCCTTCGAGTGCAACCAGTCCGATTGCCCTGCAAATGTATACGTTGCGCAATGCCGGTACGCTCGAGCAACAACTGGCCATGGCAAAAAGCGCGGGTTTCCGCTCCCTTGAAGTGGTGGGCAATCAGGGCGTTACGGCCAATGAACTCAAGTTCCTGCTGGACAAGTATCAGTTGAACGTCGTCTCTTCCCACGAACAACTGGCGACCCTGCGCAACAATCTTCCGGCCACCATTGCCTTTAACCAGACCATCGGCAACAAGGTGCTGGTGCTGCCCTGGCTTGATCCGGCCGACCGTCCGACCGATGCCGCAGGCTGGCGCAAGCTGGGTGCTGAGCTTGATCGTCTGGGTGCCAGGTTGCGGGAGTACGGCATGAAGCTGGCCTACCATAACCATGACTTCGAAATGAAAAAGTATCAGGGCAAGACCGCTTTCGAGTGGCTGGTCAGTTCTACAAAGCCGGAGAACCTGTTGCTTGAAGTCGATGTGGCCTGGATTTATCGCGGCGGACACGACCCAGCCCGTTTCATCAGGCAATACGCAGGTCGACTGTTTGCCATTCATGCCAAGGACAACTCCGGCATTGGAGTGCGAGACGATGAAATGAACTTCGCGCCTCTGGGCGAAGGGCTATTGAGCTGGAAGGAAATCATTCCGGCTTATGAGCGAACCGACAGACCTCTCTATATCGTCGAACATGATCTGCCCAAGGATCCGGTCGCCATTATCACGACTGCAAGACGCAATCTTCTGGCCGAGCTGGCGGCCGAGCGTGTTGCGGGCAAGTGAATGCATAAAGTTTGAAACAGTTGTTTGAGCGGGGCCTGTTGATTACAGGCCCTGTCGCAAAAGTACGCTGCTCTTCTCGAAAAAATGATCCCGTTCTGCTCTCAAGAAGCCTTGCTAGCCGTCGATATGATAGGAGGTTGTCTGACAACCGGTTGCAAAACTGCCTTCCAAATATAAGAGTCTCTCGCCATGAACTTACGCACATTAACTATCGCTCGCCGTGCGGGCCTGGGTTTTACCCTGATTTCCCTGTTGGTTGCGTTGTTGGGTTGGTTCTCGCTTGTACAGATGTCGGCGATTCGCCAAAGCGAAATCGCGGTTGAAACCAATTGGTTGCCGAGCATGCGAGTGGTCAACGACATTCGCGAAATCATGCTGCGCATTCGCACGATTTCCCTGCGCATGGCGCTGGACACGGATCCCAAGAATATTCCTACCTATCGCAGCCAGATGGACGTGCGTAACCAGGATCTGGCCAAGAAACTCGAAATTCTCGACAAGTTTGTCGATACCCCGGAAGAGAAGACGCTTGCCGATCAATTCCGTATCAGCCTGGGCGAATATCAGAAAGCCCTGGAGCGTTCATTCGTGCTGGCTGGTCAGGGTGACAGTGCCGGCTTGAACAAGCTGTTGCTGGTGGACATGAAAACCATCGTCGATGGCTCGGGCAAGCAACTGAGTGACATGGCCGAGTTCTACAACCAGAAGGTGGATTCCGAAGGCAAGGCCGCCGAAATCCAGTATGACCATTCCCGCAATATCGTGATTGCGTTCGTGATCCTGGCCGCACTGGGCACTATCGGTCTGGCCCTGTTGCTGACCCGCAGTATCGTCAGGCCGCTGGAGAGCGCGGTATCGGCCGCCGAGCATGTGGCCAGGGGGGATTTGACCCATGACGTCGTGGTAGATGGCAGTGACGAAGTCACTCGCCTGTTGCGTGCTCTGGAGCAGATGAAAGACAACCTGCGCACCGCCATGCGCAATATCAGCAGCTCCGCTACCCAACTGGCCTCTGCTGCGACTGAACTCAACTCGGTCACTGAAGACAGTTATCGCGGGCTGAACCAACAGAACGCCGAGATCGATCAGGCGGCCACGGCAGTCAATGAGATGACTTCGGCCGTTGAAGAAGTGGCGCGCAACGCAGTGTCCACCTCCGATGCTTCCAACCATTCCAGTGCCTCTGCCAAGGCCGGTCAGGCGCGGGTGATCGAAACCGTTCAGTCGATCCAGACTCTGGCCACCAATGTCCAGGCCACTTCGTCGCTGGTTCAGAACCTGGCCGATCAGTCCCAGGACATCGGCAAGGTGCTGGATGTCATTCGTTCCATTGCCGAACAGACCAACCTGCTGGCACTCAACGCTGCCATCGAAGCCGCGCGTGCCGGTGAGTCGGGCCGTGGTTTTGCGGTGGTGGCCGACGAGGTACGGGCACTGGCCCATCGTACCCAGCAGTCGACTCTGGAAATCGACAACATGGTCAGTGCCATGCGTAATGGTTCGGCCCAGGCGCTTGAGTCGATGATGACCAGTCGCGACCGGGCCGATTCCACCTTGTCGCTTGCCCAGGGAGCGGGTGAGTCCCTGAGCGAAATCACTTCGTCCATCAATCAGATTTCCGAGCGTAACCTGGTCATCGCCAGCGCCGCCGAGGAACAGGCACAAGTGGCACGTGAAGTGGATCGCAATATCGTCAACATCCGCGACCTGTCCATGCAGTCCACCCAGGGCGCAAACCAGATCAGCGCCTCCAGCCATGAGCTGTCGCGCCTGGCTGCCGACCTGAATCAGGTTGTGTCCAACTTCAAGGTCTGAAGCAGAACCTTTACAGGTTCGCTTGCCGCTGACCGGCCGTGGCGCGCATGATTGCCCACGGTCGGAAAGACCACCGGTAAATTTCTTATCGTTGGAGGCGGCATCGCGTCATGGACAATAACAACTACAACTTCAGCAGTTGGCTGCTTTCGCAACGTCATCATCAATGGCTTGCGCAGGAAGGCGTGCGCCTGCTGACTTTCGCCAAGGCCTCGAAGCTGGAAAACGGCTTCGGCAGTCTCGACGGTTATGGCCGTCTCATGGTCGGTGCCACGGCCCAGACCATGAACACCGCCCGCATGACCCACAGTTTCGCCATGGCCCACGCCCAGGGCATTCCCGGTTGCGCCGCGCTGGTGGACCACGGTATTGCGGCCCTCAGCGGTCCGTTGCGCGATGCCGAGCACGGTGGCTGGTTCAGTGCTGCCTTGCAGGAGGGTGGCAAGACCGACAAACAGGCCTATCTGCATGCCTTTGTCGCCCTGGCTGCCAGCTCGGCGGTGGTGGCCGGGCGCGAGGGTGCCCAGGCGCTGCTGTCCGATGCGATACAGATCATCGAGACCCGTTTCTGGAGCGAAGAAGAGGGCGCCATGCGCGAATCCTTCGCCCGGGACTGGCAGGGCGAAGAAGCCTATCGTGGTGCCAACAGCAACATGCACAGCACCGAGGCCTTCCTGGCTCTGGCGGATGTCACCGGCGACGCGCGATGGCTTGACCGGGCGCTGAGTATCGTCGAGCGGATCATCCATGGGCATGCAGCGGCCAATGATTTCCAGGTCGTCGAGCATTTCAGCCAGTCCTGGCAGCCGTTGCCCGACTACAACCGCGACAATCCCGCAGACGGTTTCCGGCCTTTCGGCACCACGCCGGGGCATGCCTTCGAGTGGGCGCGTCTGGTGTTGCATCTGGAGGCCGCACTCAAGCGCGCAGGCCGCCCGACGCCTGAGTGGCTTTTGAACGATGCCCGACAGTTGTTTGCCAATGCCTGCCGCTACGGCTGGGATGTCGATGGTGCTCCAGGCATCGTCTACACCCTCGACTGGGAGAATCGCCCGGTAGTACGTCATCGTCTGCACTGGACCCATTGCGAAGCGGCAGCCGCAGCCGCTGCGCTGTTGCAACGTACAGGCGAAAAGCAGTACGAGGACTGGTATCGCTGTTTCTGGGAGTTCAACGAAACCCTGTTCATCGACCATGAACACGGTAGCTGGCGTCACGAACTCAACGAGCAGAATGTGCCCAGTGCGGATATCTGGCCGGGCAAACCGGATTTGTATCACGCCTATCAGGCAACCCTGCTGCCGGTATTGCCGTTGGCACCCAGTCTGGCCAGTGCCCTGGCGGGATCGGCCTGAGTGCTCTACGGTGGACGTCTGTTCCATGTTTGAGGCGTTGCAATGGTCAGGATTGTCAATTACATAAACGGGTTCCTGGCTTCAGGCCTTGCGGGCTGGGAAACCCTGTCTCCCTGGCAGTTGGCGAGCAAGGCGCCTGAAGTGCTGGCCGAGTTGCTGCCCCGGCTTTCTCGGGAGGATTACCGGATTGTCGATGACGTAGCCGTGCATTGCACGGCGATCATCGAGCCGGGTGCGGTGCTCAAGGGGCCGTTGATCGTCGGGCCCGGTTGTTTTATCGCTGCCGGTGCCTATTTGCGCGGAGGATGCTGGCTCGATGAGCATTGCATTATCGGGCCGGGTGCCGAGTTGAAGACGTCGTTTGTATTCGCCGGAAGCAAACTGGCCCATTTCAATTTTGTCGGTGACTCGATCCTGGGCGCTGGAGTCAATCTCGAGGCAGGCAGCATCGTCTGCAATTACCGCAATGAGCGTACCGACAAGCAGGTCAATGTGTTGGTCGGCAACCGGTTGCAAGGCACCGGTTGTGACAAGTTCGGTGCTCTGATCGGCGATCATTCCCGGATCGGTGCCAATGCGGTGCTGGCCCCGGGTGCCTTGCTCGAACAAGGTTCGATCGTGCGCCGTGGACAGGTCTACGATGCAGAATTGCTGTCAGGTTGAGCGGGGCGCGAGTGTGAAGGCGCCTTGCGGTCAGTCAGGCGAATGATCTGCCGGGCCAGGAAGCTGCCGGTCAGGATCACGCCGAACAGGCGCAGGGTCTGCATCGCCAGCACGAAACCGACGTCGGCATGGGTGTCGATGGCAATGATCGCCATCGCATCCAGCCCGCCGGGGCTGGTGGCCAGGTAGACCGAGAGGTAATCCTTGTCCAGCATCACGGCAATCAGCCAGGCCGAAAGGGCGCACAGCACGATCAGCAGCATCGAGGCGAAGATCATCATCGGCAGGCGTCGCCAGACGTAGCTGATGGTTTCGCGGTCAAAGCGCAGGCCGATGTAGCAGCCTATTGCGCCATATCCCATCGCCAGCATCCAGGTGGGGATCGTGATCTGCAGCAGGCCGCTCAACTGCAAAGCCCCGCCGAGCACCAGTGGCACCAGCAATGCGCCGGCAGGCATTCGCGAGCCCAGCAGCACACCGAATGCGATAACCCCGAGGCTCAGGCCAAAGTCCAGCAGGCTCAGGCCCTGCAATGCCGCTTCACTGCTGTGCAGGTCTGCGCCACCACTATCGGGTGCACCCATGAAGCGGCTGACCAGCGAGCCGACCACCACCACACACACGACTCGCACATATTGCATGGTGGCGACCACCCGTGAGTCTGCGCCGTAGTCTTCGGACATGGCCACCATCGCCGATGCCGCACCCGGCGAGGTGCCCCAGGCAGCCGTGTTGCTGGGGATGCCGGCAAAGCGCACCAGCACCAGCCCGACCACGGCACTGAGCAGCACGGTCAGGATCGTGGCGAATAACATCACATGCCAGGACTGGATCGCGGTAATCAGCACGCCCATGGTCATGGCATGGGCGATCAGCACGCCCACCGTGCCCTGGCCCAACTGAAAGAGTTTTTTAGGCATGCGGATGGTTGCACCCGATACACCGAAGCCGATGGCGACCAGCATCGGACCGAGGAACAGCGCCGCAGGCACATTCAGGTATTTGAGAAATTGCCCGGAGGCACCTGCAAACAGCAGCAGACTGACCCATTGGGGCAGGTGAGGCAGCGTGGATAGCGTCAGGCTTGAAGCACGTGGCAAGGAGGTTCTCCCAGACTTTGGCTGCCGATCAGGAACTGACCGGTCGCACAAAGTATCGACACTTCAATCGATCAAGTCTATTTTCTAATAATCATGAATTGATAACTTTGGTTGATGGATATGGACCTGCGGGACCTCACTTATTTTGAAACCATCGCTGAGCTGGGCCATCTGGGACGTGCAGCCGAAAAGCTCAATCGCAGCCAGCCGGCGCTGACTAAAAGCATTCAGCGTCTGGAGGAGTCCTTTGGAACGCGCCTGTTCCAGCGTGACGGGCGACGCATCAAGCTGACCCCGGTGGGCGAACTGCTCCAGGCCCGGGGCAGGGAATTGCAGCAGAGCATTGCCCAGACCCAGCGCGAGGTCCGGGATTTCGCCAGTGGCATGGTGGGCAATATTCGCGTGGGCTGTGCCGCTACCATGGCCGAGTATCTGATGCCCAAGCTGACTTCGGCTCTGCTGCAACGTGCACCGGACGTGACCTTGAAACTGGTGGTCGGTCAGGACGACTTGCTCGGCGAGTCCCTGCGCTCCGGGCAACTGGACATGATTATCTGCTCGCTGATTCCTGACGATGACTAGGTCGTCAGCTATCCGATTCTCAAGGACGAAGCGGTAGTCATTGCCAGCAAGCACCACCCGATTTTCAAGGCCCCGATGCAGATGAGCGACTTGAATGCCTATCGCTGGGTGTTGCCGCCCATAGGCGTGTCTTCACGCAAATGGCTGGATGCGACCTTTGCTGCCCATGGCCTGCCGCTGCCGGTGGTGCAGATCGAGGCGAATTCCATTTCCCTGCTGCCGGGGCTGATTGCCCAGAGTAACCTGCTGAGCTTTATCGCCAGGGAGTCACTGGAGTTTGGCAAGAACATGCAACATCTTCGCGAAGTGCCTCTGGAACAGACTACGATGAAACGCACCATTGGCGTGACATTGCGCAGCAGTGGTTATCTGTCTCCGGCCGCACAGAAAATGCTGCAGATGTTGCGTGATAACGGTGGCGAGTTTGTAGGCTGGACCTGAGGTTTTGCGCTTTCATCCACGGCTGCGCTAGCCTGTGGTCATGCAGATGCGCAGGACGTATCTGATTTCATGAGATAAAAAGGAGCCAGACAGCGATGCAGGTATCTCCATTCGCCACAGACTTTCCCTCTGTTGCCCGTCCGGCACAGCATTTTGGTGGCGACCAGTCGCCTTTGAACGATGCCGATGCCGATGAAGACAATGACCCGGAAGGCTATCTGGATCTGGATATCCTTGGCCTGGATGATTTTGTCGATGCCGACAAGCTGGACCCGACCATCACCGGCGATATCGGCTCTGCGACATTGGGTTGAGCTCCGGTCAAGGTCATGAATCACCTTGTGGCATAAGTCTTGTCTGTGTCTTGACTGACGGGCATTACGCCTGCTTTGAGGTCAGATAGCGGGCCAATGCCTCGATCCCCGACTCTGCACTCGGGCTGCTTCCCGCCCAGGTGCAGGCCAGCATCAGGTTGCGGGGCAGGTTGAAGTCTTCCACGACGAAACCCTGGCTGTCGAAACCCTTTTCATCGTGAGGCACCAGTTCGCGCAACGAGGCTATTGGATCGAAATAGCCCCAGACCGGTTTGTTCAGCGCCACCGCCATGCCGACCTCGAAAGCGGTGCCGGAATCGGGTTCCAGGCCGCGGAAGACGTTGAGATTGGCCAGTACCGCCGTACAGCGCTGGATCATTGCGATGTTCATCGTGCAGATCAATTGCGCTGTATCGTGAGGGGATAGCCCGGGCGGCACTTCATTGTCGAACGGGTACAAGCCTTCAAGACCCTGGGCTGTACACAATTGCTTCAGGTATTGGCCATATTCGATGGCGTCCTGACGGAACACATCGAAACCTGCGAGGTAAACCAGCGGCGCTTGCATATCCGCTCCTTGCCAAAAAGGTCGATCTTACGGCTCGCCGACTCTTTTGCGAAATGCACCATTTATCGGCCCGCGTAAAAACCGGTGGCATCATGGCTGGAATCTGTACGGATAACCAGTATCCTTGGCCGCCTGTCTCTGCCTTGTGTGACCGCATCCTTGAGTATTTCACCTCTCGACAATCCGTTTTATTACCTGGAAAACTTTCGTCAGGTCCTTGCCTGGATCGTTCAGCGTTACGACGATCTGCTCGATGAACACGAGCGCCGGTTTATCAGTGAGTTTTCCGGGCTGCCGACGCCTGCCCAGGCCTTGCTGGTGCGTATGGTCATGCGCAAGGGCACGCTGTTCCGGGCCAGCAAGCTCGATTACGACGAGATTGGCGATACCCGCGAAGCGGCGTTGCCCTTGCTGGCACAGGGCTGGATCGATTCGCGTCCGCTGCTGGAACTGGACGCATTGTTTCAATTGCTGCGCAAGGATGAACTGAGCCAGTGCTTCAAGGCCCATGCGGTGAAGGGGCCGGAACGCAAGCCGGACTGGCTCGCGCGTCTGCAATCGATCTATGAAGTTGCCCAGCCTCTGGATCAATGGCATCCCGATCTGGACGATCAGGTCTTCGAGCTGAAGGTGATGCCGTTGTGCGATCGCCTGCGCCTGCTGTATTTCGGCAATCTGCATCAGGAGTGGTCGGAGTTCGTGCTGGCGGATCTGGGGATCTTTCGCTACGAAAAGGTCGAGTTCTCGCAGGACTCGCGGGCCATCGGCGAACGGGTGGACATCGACGTCTGCCTGCAACTGCATGCCTGCCGGGAAGCCATGGAGCAGGGTATCGAACTGAAACTGCTGGCCGAGCAGGCGCTGGCCATCGAAACCCGCAATCCCTGGCTGCAAAGACGCTGTGCCAAGCTGTTGTTCCATATCGGGCAGCAGGCCGAGCGTCTGCAGGAGTGGCCTCTGGCCCTGGAGGTCTATCGCCAGTGCAATTATCCGGGAGCCCGTTCGCGGCAGATCCGGGTTCTGGAACTCAGTGCCGAATACGCCCAGGCCATGGCGCTGCTGGAACAGGTCAGGGCCATGCCGCAGAACGATGCCGAGCTTCAGCATCTGCAACGCATTCTGCCGCGCTTGCAGCGCAAGCTGGGCCTGACGGTCGAGAAGCGTGCGGCCGCTCGCAGCGTGTCGCGCCTGGATCTGAGTGTTGTGCCTGTTCCTGGCCTGAGTGTCGAGTTCCTGATTCGCGAACATCTGGCCGAAGAGGGCAGCGAGGTGCATTACGTCGAGAATGCGCTGATCAACTCACTGTTCGGTCTGTTGTGCTGGCCGGCGATTTTCGCACCGCTGCCGGGAGCGTTTTTCCATCCCTTCCATAGTGCTCCCAGCGATTTGCTCAGCCCGGACTTCTATCAGCGTCGTGCAGCGCTGTTCGACGAATGTCTGGCCCAACTGGAAAGCGGCACCTATCAGGCGACGATTCGTGAGCACTTTCAGAGCAAGTCCGGACTGCAATCGCCTTTCGTGTTCTGGAACGTTCTGACTCCTGAACTGCTGGAGCAGGCTCTGCATTGCCTGCCTGCCGAGCATCTTGGCCACTGGTTTCGCCGCTTGCTGCAAGACATCAAGGCCAATCGCACCGGCATGCCGGACCTGATTCAGTTTTTCCCCGAGCAGCGCCGCTACCGCATGATCGAGGTCAAGGGGCCCGGTGACCGGCTACAGGATAACCAACTGCGCTGGCTGGATTTCTGTGCCGAGCATGGCATGCCTGTGGAAGTGTGTTACGTGCAGTGGGCACCCGGGCTGCCGGGCTGATTTCAGCGGTCCGAGGGCTTCTTGTCATTGGGCGTGGTGCTGTCGTTATCCCCGTTGGAGCCTTGGGTGCTGTCATTGCCCATCCCGTTGGTTTGCTTCGGGTCCGGGACCCTGCCGTCTGCTTCGGGGCTGCTGCCGTCCGTGTTGTCTTCCTGATCGCTTTTCAATTCCATGGCCGGACTGTCCGGGTCATGGCCTTCCGGGTGAGTCGGGCCGGTCGAGCCTGCCCATGCCCCTGAGCTGATACCGGCCAGTAAGGTGGCAAGGCTCAGTGCTGCTATTCGATTACCGATCATGATGTGAGTCTCCAGGGTGGGTCGTTACCTGTCATTGGTGTGGCCTGGCAGACAATAGGTGCGACGTGTCCGACCGACGGGGTACTCAAGGCTTTATGGCTATAAAAAAGTATCTGTGGCCTGGTATCGGTTCTAAGAAAACGTACTTTCTTACAATTAAAAAACAGAGATGGCGCTGTGCTATTGGTTGGTGGTGGCAAATTGATATTTTTCGATTGGCAGGAGAGTAACCCAGTAAATACGGGGCTTTTACGGCTTTTTCGGTCGGCCCGGCGTAGGAGATCGATTACAAAAAACGTTCATTTCTGCCACCAGTCGACGGACTGTCATTAAACAGAAACATTTCAGGTTTTAAATCCGCCTCGGGCCTCCTTAAGTGGACCACCACACTTTCTCCTGGACTGAGGTATTACCGTGATACTGCTGACTAAAAAACGCTTGTCGCTTCTGATCGCTTCGCTGTGCCTGAGCGGTGCTGCCCATGCGACTGATGTCACTGGCGCTGGTTCGAGTTTCGTTTTCCCGGTTATTTCAAAGTGGTCCCAGGACTACAGCAAGAATTCTGAAAACCGCATCAACTATCAGTCGATCGGTTCGGGCGGTGGTATCGCTCAGATCAAGGCAGCCACCGTTGACTTCGGCGCATCCGATGCCCCGATGTCCGCAGAAGACCTGCAGGCCGCTGGCCTGGGTCAGTTCCCCAGCGTGATCGGTGGCATCGTGCCAATCGTCAACGTCGAAGGTATCGAAAGCGGCAAGCTGAAGCTGGATGGCGAGACCCTGGCCAAGATCTTCATGGGCACGGTAAAGACCTGGGACGACGAGGCCATCAAGGCCCTCAACCCTGGCGTGAATCTGCCTAAGACCAACATCACCGTTGTTCACCGTTCCGACGGCTCGGGCACTTCCTACAACTTCACCAACTACCTGAGCAAGGTCAGCCCGGAGTGGAACAAGGAGTTGCAGTTCGGTTCCACCGTCAAATGGCCGGTCGGTGTGGGTGGCAAGGGTAACGAAGGTGTTTCTGCCTACGTCAAGCAGATCAAGGGTTCCATCGGCTATGTCGAGTACTCCTACGCTGCGACCAACAAACTGGCCTACACCCAGCTGAAAAACGCTGCTGGCAAGTTCGTGACCCCGACCTCCAAGACTTTCGCTGCTGCGGCTGACACTGCCGACTGGGCGAGCGCCAAGGATTTCGGTCTGATCATGACCAACGCTCCGGGCGACGAAGCATGGCCGATCACTGCGACCACCTGGATCATCATGTACAAGAAGGCCAAGAACGCCGAGAAGAGTGCAGCCACTTTCGACTTCTTCAAGTGGTCTCTGGAAAACGGTCAGAAGCAGGCAGAAGAGCTGGATTACGTCGCTCTGCCGAAATCGCTGGTTGAACGTGTAGAAGGCTACTGGAAAACCGAATTCACCAAGTAAGTGATTCAAGCCTGTAGCTCACCCCTGTCATCAACCGCGATATCGGTTCGGTGACGGGGGCTTTTTCTTGCGAGTGGACTCAACATGACTGAAAACACCCAATACCTGTCCGCTAACGTCTCAGACATCGACTCCGAAGGCGAAAAGCGCGCCAAGCGGGATCATCGACATGACGCCTGGTTCAGGCGTTCGCTGCAAGGCGCGGCCATGCTGGTGCTGGCACTGCTGGGTTGTATTGCCCTGTCGACCCTGTGGGGCGGAAGTCTGGCATTCGAGACCTTTGGTTTTGGTTTTCTGACCAGTGCCGAGTGGGACGTGAACAACGGCAAGTTTGGTGCCCTGGTTCCGATCTACGGTACGTTGGTTACTTCTTTTCTGGCTTTGCTGATCGCCGTTCCGGTGAGTTTCGGCATCGCCATCTTCCTGACGGAAGTCGCGCCGCCCTGGTTGAGGATGCCCATTGCCTCGGCCATCGAGTTGCTGGCCGGCATTCCTTCGATTATCTACGGCATGTGGGGGCTGTTCGTGTTCGGCCCGTTCATGGCTGAACACCTGTCGCCATGGATCAATGAAAACCTGGGTGGCCTGCCTTTTATCGGCACTCTGTTCCAGGGCCCGCCGCTGGGTATCGGCATGCTGACCGCAGGTATCGTCCTGGCGATCATGATCACGCCGTTCATTACTTCGGTAATGCAGGAAGTCTTCCGTACCGTTCCCACGACCCTCAAAGAGTCTGCCTACGCCCTGGGCGGCACTACCTGGGAAGTGGTCTGGGACATCGTTCTGCCTTACACCCGCTCGGCAGTGGTCGGCGGTGTGTTCCTGGGGCTTGGCCGTGCCTTGGGTGAAACCATGGCGGTGACCTTCGTTCTGGGTAACGCCCACCAGTTCTCCGCATCCCTGATGATGCCAAGCAGTTCCATCGCTTCGGTCATCGCCAACGAATTCAACGAGGCTTACACCGACCTGCACCGTTCGGCGCTGATCGCACTGGGCTTCCTGCTGTTTGTGGTTACTTTCATCGTGCTTGCCCTTGCACGTCTGATGTTGTCGCGTCTTTCGCGTAAGGAGGGGTTATGAGTAACGACGTAACCGGTAACGAGCGCCTGTATCGGGTTCGCAATATCAAGAACAAGATTGCAATGGTGCTCAGCTGCGGTGCCACTGCCTTCGGTCTGTTGTGGCTGGTGTGGATTCTGCTGACCACCATCATCAAGGGCATCGATGCCCTGAACCTGCAACTGTTCTCCGGCATGACCCCGCCGCCGGGTGTCGAAGGCGGTCTGGCCAACGCGTTCTATGGCAGCCTGCTGATGTCCGGCATCGGCCTGCTGATCGGTACGCCAATCGGCCTGATGGCCGGTATCTGGCTGGCCGAATTCGCCCGCTATTCCAAGCTGGGCAATGCGGTGCGCTTCATCAACGACATTCTGCTGTCGGCGCCGTCGATTGTGCTGGGTCTGTTCGTGTACACCGTGGTCGTGCTGCCGCTCAACCAGTTCACAGGCCAACAGGTCGGTTTCTCGGCGATTGCCGGTGCCCTTGCCCTGGCGTTGCTGGTGATTCCGGTGGTGGTGCGTACTACCGATGAAATGATGCAACTGCAACCTTCGACCATGCGCGAAGCCGCACTGGCCTTGGGTGTGCCGCAATGGAAGCTGACCCTGCAAATCGTCCTGCGTGCCGCCAAGGCGGGCGTGGTGACAGGCGTTCTGCTGGCTCTGGCACGTATCACCGGCGAAACCGCGCCACTGCTGTTCACCGCTTTCGGCAACCAGTTCTGGAGCAGCGACCTGCTCAAGCCTATCGCCAGCGTTCCGGTGGTGGTCTTCCAGTACGCCATGAGTCCGTTCGAAGACTGGCACTCCCTGGCCTGGGCCGGTGCACTGGTCATGACGCTCTTCGTACTGGTTCTGAGTCTGCTTTCTCGCTTAATTCTTCTGCGCAATAGGGCGTCCTGATGAACAACCTTTCCCTTGCCAACGAAAAAACCAAGATCCAAGTGCGTGGTCTGGAGTTTTTCTACAACGAACAGAAGTCACTGAAATCCATCGACATGATGATCCCCGAAAAGCGGATCACCTCGATCATCGGCCCGTCCGGCTGCGGCAAGTCCACTCTGCTGCGCGTGTTCAACCGTATCTACTCGATGTACCCGAAACAGGAAGCGCGCGGCGAAGTGCTGCTCAATGGCGAAAACATCCTGGCACCGGGCTATTCGATGAACCGTCTGCGCAGTCAGGTGGGTATGGTGTTCCAGAAGCCGGTACCGTTCCCGATGTCGATCTTCGAGAACATCGCCTACGCCATCCGCCACCACGAAAAGCTCTCGCGCCGTGAAATGGAAGACCGTGTCGAGCAGGCCCTGCGTGGTGCCGCGTTGTGGGATGAAGTGAAGGACAAGCTCAAGAACAGCGCCACCAGCCTGTCCGGTGGTCAGCAACAGCGTCTGTGTATCGCACGTACCATTGCGCTGCGTCCTCAGGTCCTGCTGCTCGATGAGCCGACCTCGGCACTCGACCCGATCTCCACCGGTCGTATCGAGCAGTTGATCACCGAGCTGAAAGAGCAGTTCACCGTGATCATCGTGACCCACAACATGCAACAGGCGGCCCGTTGCTCGGACTACACCGCGTTCATGTTCATGGGCGAACTGATCGAGCACGGCGACACTGACACCATCTTCACCAAGCCTTCCAAGACCCAGACCGAAGACTACATCACCGGTCGCTTTGGCTGATGCCCTCCAGGGTGGGCACCGTCCGGTGCTCGCCCATGAATTCCTCGATCCGGCTGCGCAACCAGCGTTCTGCCGGATCGCTGTCCATCACGCTCAACCATGTCATCGACAGATCCAGCCCCGGCGTACTGAAGGGCAAAGGCTCATCGTGCAGTAACCCCAACGCACTCATGGCACTGGCCGTGAAGTCGGACAGACCGGCGATCAGGTCGGTGCCGGCCATCAGCGCGGGCAGGGTGGTGAAACGCGGCACGGACAACACGACCTTGCGCTTGCGCCCCAGTGCCGTCAGCCACTCATCGGCAAAGCTGCTGACGTTTGCGGCATGGGACACCACCACATGAGGGCGAGAACAGTATTCATCCAGGGTCATGGGCTTCGACGACTTGTCGGCCCTGACCACACGTGGCTGAACATTGCGCAATGGCTTGCGCTTGGCATTGGCCGGCAGGTCGCGGGTCAGGCAGATACCTACGGTAATCTCGCCGGACATCAGCACTTCCGAGATATTCAGGTAATCGACGTGCTTGACCACCAGCACCACGCCCGGCGCTTCCTTGCGTATCGCCTGGAGCAAGGCGGGGAGCAAGCCGAACTCCACGTCGTCCGACATGCCGATGCGAAAAGTCATGGTGCTCGCCGAGGGATCGAAATCACTGGCCAGGCTGAGCGCCGTGGACATGGCATCCAGTGCCGGAGTCAGGTGCCTGAGAATTTCATGGGCGCGAGCGGTAGGCTCCATGCGATGGCCGACCCGGATGAACAGCGGGTCGTTGAGCAGGCTGCGCAACCGGTTGAGTGCGGCACTGATGGTCGGCTGGCCGAGAAACAGTTTTTCGGCGGTGCGCGTCACATTGCGCTCCAGCATCAATGTCTCGAAAACCACCATCAGGTTGATGTCTGCCTTGCGCAATTCATTGCGATTCATCGTTATTCCTTTGCACCATGGCGGGTCGTACTTCGAAAGGATGGCGACAGTCTATATGACTCGGCGTTAACACTATGAAATGTCTGCTTGCGTGACAGGAGCAAGTCTGTAGGCCAGCATGCTGAGTTCCCGCATGTTCACGCTCCATTTCCTACAGGAGGTTCTTTATGCGTGCTGTAAAGATCGCAGGCTTGCTCATGACACTGACGCTGCCTGGCGCAGTGTTTGCCGAAACGCCCAGCTATGGCCAGCAACTCGAGGGATTCACCTATCCCCATACCCTGAAAAAATTCAGCTTCCAGTCCCAGGGGCAGAAACTGGAAATGGGTTACATGGATGTTGCGCCCACCGGCCAGGCCAATGGCCGTACGGCCGTATTGATGCATGGCAAGAATTTCTGTGCCGCTACCTGGGAAGACAGCATCAAGGCCTTGAGCGCTGCGGGTTATCGCGTTGTGGTGCCGGACCAGATCGGTTTCTGCACCTCCACCAAGCCCGGTTACTACCAATACAGCTTTCAGCAACTGGCAACCAATACCCATGACTTGCTGGCCAGCCTGAAGATCGACAAGGTGTCGGTGGTCGGTCATTCCACCGGTGGCATGCTGGCTACACGGTATGCGCTGATGTATCCGCAACAGACCGAAAAGCTGGTGATGGTCAATCCGATCGGTCTTGAAGACTGGAAAGCCCTGGGTGTGCCTTATCGCAGCATCGACCAATGGTACGAACGTGAGCTGAAGGTGACCGCCGAAGGAATTCGCCAGTACGAGCAGAAGACGTATTACGACGGCCGCTGGAAGCCCGAGTATGACAAGTGGGTCGATATGCTGGCCGGTCTGAACAAGGGACCGGGCCAGAAAGCGGTCGCCTGGAACTCGGCGCTGATCTACGACATGATTTTCACCCAGCCGGTCTTCTACGAATTCCCGAAACTCAAGGTCCCGACCGTGCTGATGATTGGCGATGCAGACACCACGGCCATCGGCAGCGACATTGCACCACCGGAGGTCAAGGCCCGGATAGGCAACTACAAGGTATTGGGCAAGCAGGTTACCGAGATGATCCCGGGCGCTACCCTGGTCGAGTTCAAGGGCATGGGGCATGCACCGCAGATGGAAGATCCGGCCATGTTCAACAAGGCTCTGGTTTCAGGCTTGCTTCTGAAATAGCCTTTGCGACTGAATTGGCTCCTGTACAAACCCGGCAGGAGCCAATTCCTTCGCGAATAATGATCAAGACAGCAGCTGTGAAAACGCCTTGTCCGCTTCCAGTACCGCCGGCAGGCCCTTGAACAGGGCGTCCAGATCCACTTCCTCGGTCAGCGGGCCGGTAGCGGCCTTCTGTGCTTCGGGTGTGGCGCCGTCATGGGCTTCAAGTGCATCGGAAATCACGATGGCCTGAGCCACGATGCGCGGCAGAGGAGCATTTTCGGGAGCCTGCATCGGGCGCGCCTGATAGGCGATGGCCTGTTGAATCACCTTCGGCAATTGCCAGCGCCGGGCCAGTTCTTCACCCACCTCCGGATAACCGAAGCCCAGTTGCAGTGTTTCGTTGGCTGCCCGTCCTGCTGTCCCGGCCTTGGCGGCGTTGTTCAGGCGCTCTGCCACTTGTGGCGCGCCGGTCTGGATCAGCAGTTCGCCAATGTTATGCATGACTCCGCAGGTGAAAGCGATCTCAGGATCGGCGCCGGTCTGCTTGGCCAGCATTCGGCAGATCCCGGCGACCTGGAAGCTTTTGAGCCAGAACGCCTTGAGATCGAAACTCGGTCCGGCCTTGAAAGCGCCGGTCACTGCCGAGGCCATCACCAGTGTGCGCAAGGTATTGAAACCCAGGCGCATGGCTGCGTCTTCGATACTGGATGACTCCCTGGAACCACGGAACCGGGCTGAGTTGGCCAGGCGCAGCACCTTTGCTGCAATCACCGGGTCCTTCTCGATATTGCGGGCGATGCTTTCCAGGTTGGAGGAGGCGTTATCGAACTGCAGCATCAGGTCCTGGGCCACTTTGGGAATGCTGGGCAGGCTGTGCAAATCGTCAAACAGTTTTTCAAGGGTCATCGATTGCATCCTCATACGTCGGATGATTCAACGATAGTCAGTTTTTTCCTCTGTGCACGTTTGCCGATGGATTGTGAGAGGTGCATCTCAGTGCCTGCATCCGCAGCACATCCTCTGATGTATATACAATGCGATGAGCGGCGTTGAAAAAAGCCAATAAAAAGTTTATGAGAAGTTTATGGGTAAGTAAGACATACCCGTTTAAAAAATATGTGTACTCGCCAGACTGATCATTAAGTGCGGTTGTTCGACACTTTATTGGCGTCATCCATGAAAAACTTTAATCAGAAAACGTTTTCAGACAGGGCTTTTAAATAAAAAGCTGAAATTGTCATGGAAAATGCATGTGTGTATGATATCAATTCGCTCCGTTTCCGGGGCGAGCTGTTGCTGAAAGCTTTCTGGATTGCATGCACCTACTGGCTAATCAGCGGTTTTTGTCAATCTCCCTGGTTCGTAGAAACGACACAGTTGTCAGGCTTTTCTGGTGATCGCTATATCGCCGTTACGGTTTCTGCATGGAAGTATCCTCATGATTAAAAGTTTAGGTTTCAGCAAGAAAATTCTGCTGGCGGCTGCGTTGATTGTGGTTGTCGCGTTTAGTGCGTTTATTGTCATCAATGATTATCGACAACGCCAAACTTTGAAGTCCAATGTCCTGTCCGAATTGCAACAGCTGGGTACTCTGACGACGCAGAATATTCAGACCTGGCTGGAAAGCCGTTCGCAACTGCTGCAGTCCATGGGCCAGCAGATTTCCCTCGATGGCAAGGCCCTGCCTCAATTGCAGCGGGCAATCGGTCTGCAGGCTTACAGCGAGAACTTCCAGCTCAGCTACTTCGGCAGCACCGAAGGCGTGATGTTTTCCATTCCGGCCGGCAATCGTGCCGCCGATTATGATCCACGGACCCGAGGCTGGTACAAGGCGGCGCAGAATGCGCCCGGTGTCATCGTCACCGAACCTTACATTGCCGCTTCTTCGGGCAAGCTGGTGGTCACCCTGGCGGCTCCGGTCAAGATCCAGAATCAGTTCGCCGGTGTTGCGGGTGCGGACATTTCCCTGGACAGCATCAGCAAGACCATCAACTCCCTGAATTTCGGCGGCCATGGTTATGCCTACATTGTCAGCGCCGATGGCAAGATCCTGATTCATCCGGACAGCAAGCTGATCCTCAAGAACATCAGCGAAGCCTATCCGGACAACACGCCGAAGATCGTGGCCGGGGTCAGTGAAATCACCTCCGGCGGCAAGACGGAGTTCGTCTCCTTCACGCCGGTCCAGGGTATTTCAACCGCGAACTGGTATGTCGCTCTGGTACTGGATCAGGAGGCGGCCTACGCGATGCTCAGCGAGTTCCGCACTTCGGCGCTCGCCGCCATGGGTGTGGTCGTACTGGTGATCATCCTGTTGCTGGGCCTGCTGATTCGTGTGCTGATGCAGCCATTGCACCAGATGGGGCGCGCCATGCGTGACATCGCGGACGGTGAGGGCGACCTGACCAAGCGGCTGGCCATTACCTCTCAGGATGAGTTCGGTGAACTGGCGCAGTCCTTCAACCACTTTGTCGAGCGTATCCACACTTCGATTCGCGAAGTGGCTTCCACTGCCGGGCAACTGGGTGAAGTCGCAACGCGAGTGGTCAAGGCGTCCAATTCGTCCATGACCAACTCCGATCAGCAATCCAACCGTACCGAAAGTGTTGCCGCAGCCATCAATCAACTGGGCGCTGCCGCCCAGGAAATCGCTCAGAATGCCGCTCGCACTTCGCAGCAGTCCAGCGATGCCAGCGATCTGGCCGGTGAAGGGCAGAGCGTCGTGCAGCAGACCATTGCCGCGATGAACGAGCTGTCGGGCAAGATCAGCGAGTCGTGTGTCAACATCGAGAGCCTCAATGGCAAGACTGCCAATATCGGGCAGATTCTCGAGGTCATCACCAGCATTTCCCAGCAGACCAACCTGCTGGCCCTCAATGCTGCCATCGAGGCTGCCCGCGCAGGTGAAGCGGGCCGTGGTTTTGCCGTCGTGGCCGATGAGGTCCGCAACCTGGCGCACCGGACTCAGGACTCTGCCCAGCAAGTGCAGACCATGATCGAAGAGCTGCAGGTCGGAGCCCGCGAAGCGGTGGTGAACATGACCGAAAGCCAGCGTCAGAGCGAAGACAGCGTGAGCATCGCCAACCGTGCCGGTGAGCGTCTGGGCAGCGTCACCCGGCGTATCGATGAAATCAACGGCATGAACCAGTCGGTTGCCACTGCAACTGAAGAACAGACCGCTGTGGTGGAGTCGATCAACGTCGATATCACACATATCAATACGCTCAACCAGCAGGGTGTCGATAACCTGCGCCTGACGCTGGATGCCTGCAACCTGCTGGAAGAGCAGGCTGCCCGCTTGCAACAATTGGTGGGAAGTTTCCGTATCTGAGGTACGAAACAGGACTACTGAATATCCACCTGAACGATTATCATCCGGCCAGTCTTTTACTGGCCGTGGTGTGAATCGTTCATCTTCATCCGCTCCACGGCCTGTCGTTACCCGCAATGTCTGGCGAGGGTGTTTTGATGGTGGGCAGGTTGATCTATCTCATCGGGCCGTCCGGTTCAGGCAAGGACAGCCTGCTGGATGCCGCACGGGAAACCTTGACCCGCAACGATTGCCGGATCGTACGGCGGGTCATTACCCGTTCTGCCGAAGCCGTGGGCGAAGCGGCCCAGGCCGTCAGCGTCGAACAGTTCGAGAGCATGCGCGAGCAGGGCGCCTTTGCCTTGAGCTGGCAGGCCAATGGTCTGCACTACGGCATTCCCGTCGAAATAGACCAATGGCTGCTTGAAGGCCATAACGTGCTCATGAATGGTTCAAGGGCTCATCTGCAGCAGGCACAAGTACGTTATCCGACTCTGCTGGCGGTGTTGCTGACCGTCGATCAGCAGGTCTTGCGCCAGCGTCTGTTGGCCCGAGGACGTGAGTCGGTCACGGAAATCGAGGCAAGGCTGGAGCGCAACGCTTCCTTTGCCGTGAATGTACTGGCCGCTAATCCTTCGGTTTTCCTGCTGGATAACTCCGGCGAACTGCAACAGACCGTCAACACGCTCATTCGCTACATCGACAGCCAGCGCGAACCTGCCTGAACGAACCATCGGTCCACCAGGGCACATCCACACAAGGCTGTGCCCTTATTCCGGTCTAGTCTCAACTCCAACACCTTCGATGCGTCGATTGCGTATGACGTCGCGCGAATGTCGTCCTTGTTCCTGTCACTGCTGCATAACATGAGGATTGATGTTTATGGGCCTGTTGAAAGTCAAAGATGGCACCGAGATCTACTACAAGGATTGGGGCACCGGGCAACCGATAGTGTTCTCCCACGGCTGGCCGCTGGATGCCGATGCCTGGGATGCCCAGATGAACTTCCTGGGCCGCCTCGGCTACCGGGTCATCGCTCACGACCGGCGCGGACATGGCCGCTCAAGCCAGCCGTGGGATGGCAATGAAATGGACACCTACGCCGACGATCTGGCCGAGCTGTTCGAGGCGCTGGACCTGAAGGACGCGGTCCTGATCGGGCACTCTACAGGCGGCGGCGAAGTTGCCCGCTATATTGGCCGTCATGGCACCGGACGGGTGGCCAAGGCGGTGCTGATTGGCGCAGTGCCGCCGATCATGCTCAAGACCGAGGCCAACCCCGAAGGACTGCCCATTGAAGTCTTCGATGGCATTCGCGACAGCGTCACGAGCAATCGCTCGCAGTTCTTCAAGGATCTGGCGATACCTTTCTATGGTTTCAACCGCGAGGGTGCCAACGTTTCCCAGGGAACCATCGATGCGTTCTGGGCCATCGGCATGCTGGGTTCCATCAAGGGCGAGCTGGATTGCATCAAGGCGTTTTCCGAAACCGACTTCACCGAAGACCTGAAGAAGTTCGATATTCCCACCCTGATCCTGCATGGCGATGACGACCAGATCGTTCCCATCGCCGCTTCGGCCCTGAAAAGCGCAGAACTGGTGCACGGTTCGGTGCTGAAGATCATCCCTGGTGCCTCCCATGGCATGTGCACGACATTGATCGATGAGATCAATGGCTATCTGCTGGACTTCATCAAGTAGTAATCAATGGGGCCGTGTGCAAACTGATTGGCGCTGTCTGTCGATCAGTAGGGGCGCAAACGAAACTTGAACTGCCCCCAAGAAGTTGGACACCCATCCAACCCTTGGGGGACGTTATGAGTAAGTACACAGAATCATTCAAGC
>NZ_JAFGZD010000025.1 GCF_017165765.1 Pseudomonas capsici | reverse complement strand
TTCAAGAGCCTGGCCGGCAAGCACTCGCTGATGGTGGTGGAGCACGACATGGGCTTCGTCGGATCGATTGCCGATCACGTGACCGTGCTGCACCAGGGCAGCGTTCTGGCCGAAGGCTCACTGGCGGATGTCCAGGCCGACGAGCGCGTGATCGAAGTGTATTTGGGGCGCTGAGGCGTCCAGCTGTCAGCTTGAAGCCACAAGCTGCAAGAAAAAGCAGCGTGGTTTTGACTGTTCTTGCGGCTTGTAGCTTGCCGCTTATAGCTCCTGAGGAACGAAGCATGCTTCAAGTCGAAAAACTCCATCAATACTACGGCGGCAGTCATATTCTGCGCGGCCTGTCCTTCGACGTGAAAGTCGGTGAAGTCACCTGTCTGCTGGGACGTAACGGCGTGGGCAAGACCACATTGCTCAAGGTGCTGATGGGGTTGTTGCCGTCCAAAGAGGGCTCGGTGCAGTGGGAAGGCAAGCCCATCACCACGTTCAAACCGCATCAGCGGGTACATGCCGGTATTGCCTATGTACCTCAGGGCCGGGAGATTTTCGGACGGCTGACGGTGGAGGAAAACCTGCTGATGGGCCTGTCGCGCTTTCCCGGCTCCGAAGCCAAAGAGGTTCCGGCGTTCATCTATGAGCTGTTCCCGGTGCTGCTGCAGATGAAACATCGTCGCGGCGGCGATCTTTCCGGTGGTCAGCAGCAGCAACTGGCAATCGGTCGGGCTCTGGCCAGTCGACCTCGCCTGCTGATTCTCGACGAGCCCACCGAAGGCATTCAGCCTTCGGTCATCAAGGAAATCGGTGCGGTCATCAAGAAGCTGGCCGAGCGCGGCGACATGGCCATTCTGCTGGTGGAACAGTTCTACGACTTCGCCGCCGAGCTGGCAGACCAGTATCTGGTGATGTCCCGTGGCGAGATCGTCCAGCAGGGTCGCGGCGAGAACATGGAAGCCGAGGGCGTTCGTGGTCTTGTCACCATTTGAGCCAACAATCCGTTAAGGTGCATGACTCGACAGAATAATGAAGACACCATGAATCTGCCTGCCCCTACCGCCCTGTTTACACCCAGCTGGCACGCCGAGCTGGAACTGGGCTATGCACGTTTCGGCGACACCACGCGGCCGGTCCAGCGACGCCACAAAGGGCCGTTGCGGGTGCAGAAACATCTGTATGCCGAAGACCCGCAGGTCTGTCAGCACATCATCGTTCACCCGCCCGGCGGCATTGCGGGTGGGGACCGGCTGGACATCTCGGCCACGGTCGGCGAGCAGGCCTGGGCGCAACTGACCAGCCCCGGCGCAGCCAAGTGGTATCGCGCCGCAAGCCCGGCCTATCAGCAACTGGAGCTGCGGGTCGAACCCGGTGCAACGCTGGAGTGGCTGCCGCAGGAAACCATCGTATTCAGCAAGGCCCAGGCCGAACTGGCCACCCGCATCGACCTGCAAGGCGATGCCCGGCTGTGTTACTGGGATGTGGTGGCGCTGGGGCGTCCGGCCAGTGGCGAGCGTTTCGAGCAGGGGCATTTTCAGTCGCATCTGGATATCCGTCGCGACGGCCAGTTGCTATGGCACGAACGACAGCGCATTGTCGGTGGCGACGGTCTGCTGGATTCGCCTATCGGACTGAACGGCAGGACCGTCTTCGCGACCCTGCTGATCACCGGTGAAATCGACAGCGAAATGCTCGAAGCCTGCCGCTCGCTTTCGCTGCCCAACCCGGTCAGTGGTGACCTGACCCAATTGCCGGGTCTGGTGGTCGCCCGCTGTCTGGCGGATGAGGCCCTGCATGCACGGGCCTGGCTGATCGAATTATGGAAACTGCTGCGCCCGGCGTTGCTGGGCCGCGAGGCGGTAACGCCCAGGATCTGGAATACATGATTGTATGGGAGGCGTTGTGGGAGAGGGCTTGCCCGCAACAGGGCACATGCTATTCATGCAGCGTATTCGTCAACAGCACCGCTGTCGCGAGCAAGCTCCCTCCCACAACGAACAACACATCAGAATTTAAAAAACGGACCCGACAATGGACCTGACTCCACGCGAAAAAGACAAACTGCTGATTTTCACCGCCGGTCTGGTTGCCGAGCGCCGTCTGGCTCGCGGGGTGAAGCTCAACTACCCGGAAGCCATGGCCTATATCTCGGCAGCCCTGCTCGAAGGTGCCCGTGACGGACAGACCGTGGCCGAGCTGATGCATTACGGCACCACACTGCTGAGCCGCGATCAGGTCATGGAAGGCATCCCGGAAATGATCCCCGAGATCCAGGTGGAAGCCACCTTCCCGGACGGCACCAAACTGGTCACCGTGCATCAACCGATTGCCTGAGCAGGAGACTTATGAACGACCTGATTCGCGATGCAATGCCCGCCGATCTGCCGGGCATTCTCGCCATCTACAACGACGCGGTGCTCAACACCACGGCGATCTGGAACGAACAGCCCGTGGACCTGGCCAATCGTCAGGCCTGGTTCGAGGCGCGCAAGGTTCAGGCCTATCCGATCCTGGTCGCTGTCGACGATGCGGGTGAAGTCCTGGGCTATTCGTCATTTGGCGACTGGCGTCCTTTCGAGGGCTTCCGGCATACGGTCGAGCATTCGGTCTACGTCCGCACCGATCAGCGCGGCAAGGGATTGGGACCAAGACTGATGGCCGCGCTGATCGAGCGCGCCCGTCTCTGCGACAAGCACATCATGGTGGCGGCCATCGAGAGCGGCAATGCAGCCTCCATCGCCCTGCATGAACGCCTGGGCTTCAAGACCACCGGGCAGATGCCCCAGGTGGGCACCAAGTTCGGGCGCTGGCTGGACCTGACCTTCATGCAGCTGGACCTCTCGCCCGGCGCATTGGCACCGGCTTCTCAGGCTCCGCAACCCCACTAGGACATGCCCATGAATCCTGCACAGTTACGTCGTGTAACCGCTGAAAGTTTTGCGCATTACCGTCACGGACTGGCCGAGCTGTTGCTCGATGCCGTACACAACGGTGCTTCGGTAGGATTCATGGCCGATCTGGATACTGCGCAGGCCTTCGCCTGGAGCGACAGCCTGAAACCGGATATTGCCAGTGGCAGCCTGCTGCTGTGGGTGGTGGTCCAGGACGAGCAGGTGCTGGCCAGCGCGCAGTTGTCGCTGTGCCAGAAGCCCAACGGGCTCAATCGTGCCGAAGTGCAAAAACTCATGGTGCTGCAACAGGCAAGAGGTCGCGGCCTGGGCACCCAGTTGATGGAAACGGTCGAGCATGCCGCCGTCCAGCACAAGCGCGGCCTGCTGCATCTGGACACCGAAGCCGGTTCGCCTGCGGAAGCCTTCTACCGCGCCCTCGGCTACACCCGTGTCGGCGAACTGCCGGATTACTGCGCCACACCGGATGGTCGCTACATGCCAACCGCCATTTATTTCAAAACCTTGGGGCAACCAACATGATCCCTGGCCAATACCAGATTCAGCCCGGCGAGATCGAACTCAACGCCGGACGTCGCACTATCAGTCTGACCGTCGCCAACAGCGGGGACCGCCCGATCCAGGTCGGTTCGCACTTTCATTTCTTTGAAACCAACGACGCCCTGACCTTCGATCGTGCCGCCAGCCGCGGCATGCGCCTGAACATCCCGGCCGGCACCGCCGTGCGCTTCGAGCCGGGTCAGTCGCGGGAAGTGGAACTGGTGGACCTGGCCGGATTGAGGCGGGTTTTCGGTTTTGCCGGACGCGTCATGGGCGATCTCTAGAACGTGTCAGTTCCAGTTGCAAGCGCCAGGCTACAAGCTGCAAGAAACAGCAGCACAGCGCTTGCGATCCGCTTTTACTTGCAGCTCGCAGCTTGAAGCTTGCAGCTCCGAACCCGAGACCCGATAGATGAAAATAAGCCGACAAGCCTATGCCGACATGTTCGGCCCCACCGTGGGCGACAAGGTGCGCCTGGCCGATACCGAACTGTGGATCGAAGTCGAAAAAGACTTCACCACCTACGGCGAAGAGGTGAAATTCGGTGGCGGCAAGGTCATTCGTGACGGCATGGGCCAGGGCCAGCTGCTGGCCGCCGAGGTCGTGGACACCCTGATCACCAATGCCCTGATCATCGATCACTGGGGTATCGTCAAGGCCGACGTCGGGATCAAGGACGGGCGCATCGCCGCCATCGGCAAGGCGGGCAACCCGGATATCCAGCCGGACGTGACCATTGCCGTGGGCGCGGCGACCGAGGTGATTGCCGGTGAAGGCATGATCCTGACCGCTGGCGGCGTCGATACGCATATTCACTTCATCTGCCCGCAGCAGATCGAAGAAGCACTGATGAGCGGCGTGACCACCATGATCGGCGGCGGCACAGGTCCGGCCACCGGCACCAATGCCACCACCGTCACACCCGGCCCGTGGCATATGGCCCTGATGCTGAAAGCCGCCGACTCGTTCCCGATGAACATCGGCCTGACCGGCAAGGGCAACGTCAGCGTTCCCGGTCCGTTGATCGAACAGGTCAAGGCCGGGGCCATCGGTCTGAAGCTGCATGAAGACTGGGGCACCACACCTGCAGCCATCGACAACTGCCTGAGCGTGGCCGACGAATACGATGTGCAGGTCGCGATCCACACCGACACGCTCAACGAATCGGGCTTTGTCGAAACCACTCTGGGCGCGTTCAAGAACCGCACCATTCACACCTATCACACCGAAGGTGCCGGTGGTGGCCATGCGCCGGACATTATCAAAGCCTGCGGCTCGCCCAATGTCCTGCCCAGTTCCACCAACCCGACCCGGCCATTCACCCGCAACACCATCGACGAACACCTGGACATGCTGATGGTCTGCCATCACCTGGACCCCAGCATCGCCGAAGACGTGGCCTTTGCCGAAAGCCGTATCCGCCGGGAAACCATTGCTGCCGAAGACATCCTTCACGACCTGGGCGCGTTCTCGATGCTCAGTTCCGACAGCCAGGCCATGGGCCGTGTCGGCGAAGTGATCATGCGCACCTGGCAGACCGCCGACAAAATGAAGAAACAGCGCGGGCCGCTGCCTGGAGACGGGCCGGGCAATGACAACTTCCGCGCCAAGCGCTACATCGCCAAATACACCATCAACCCGGCGATCACCCACGGCATCAGCCATGAAGTGGGCTCCATCGAGGTGGGCAAGTGGGCGGATCTGGTGTTGTGGCGTCCGGCGTTCTTCGGCGTGAAACCCACCCTGATTCTCAAGGGCGGTGCCATCGCGGCCAGCCTGATGGGGGATGCCAACGCCTCGATCCCGACGCCTCAACCGGTGCATTACCGCCCGATGTTCGCCAGCCATGGCAGTTCCTTGCATGCCACCAGCCTGACCTTCATCAGCCAGGCGGCGTTCGATGCAGGCGTGCCGGAAACACTGGGCCTGAAGAAACAGATCGGTGTGGTCAAGGGCTGCCGCAGCGTGCAGAAGAAGGACCTGATTCACAACGACTACCTGCCCGACATCGATGTCGACCCGCAGACCTATCAGGTCAAGGCCGATGGCGTGTTGCTCTGGTGTGAACCGGCGGATGTGCTGCCGATGGCGCAGCGGTATTTCCTGTTCTGATCCAGCAAGGGCCTTCCTTCGGGAAGGCCCTTGCCGGTTTTCAGTCCTCCAGAAGCCTCTCGATCTCCTGCTCGTAATCGTCCTGATCGTGAACACCGGTCATTCTCGATACTTCAGCACCGTTCCTGAAAAAGATGACGGTGGGCACGCTGTCCACGGCGAAATTCTCGACAGTCGCCTCAGTGCTGTCGGCATGCAGCCGAAGTATCAATACCCGGTCATCGAGCGCTGTCACGAGATCATCCAGTATCCGGCTGGTCAGGGCGCTGTCACTGCTCCCCGTATCACTGAACTAGGCCAGTACGAGCCTGTCCGTATTGAATACCTGGTCCTGAAAGCTGTCATCATCAACATTCATAACACTCATGATTCAATTTCTCCTATTTGATCTACAGGAGTGGGATGTACGCGATACATCATTCACCAGACGGCTTCATCGCTAGCGAGCAACCTATAACTGCCCTCTCACCTCGTCTACCTGTCAGAAATGACAGTATCCGCCTCTTCAAAGGCGTCAGACGGCTGTTTGTCGGACAAGGCAAAAACGGTAATATGCCCGGCACCCCTCATTACCCCAGAAGCAAGGTAACCGGCAATGCGACTATCTGAATTCATCGTCGCTCATGTGGATAGCATCGTCGATGAATGGGAAGACTTCGCCAAGACCCTGAAACCGGCAGCCGACACCATGAACAGTGTCGAACTGCGCGACCATGCCCGGTCGATTCTGCTGGCTGCCGCCAGAGACATGGACACTGCCAGCAGCAAAGCCAAGGTCAAAGCCGGTGGCACGATGCCGAATCTGGAGGAAGCCGCCGCCAGCCATGGCGAGCTCCGGCATACGGTGGGCTTCGATCTGGTGCAGATGACATCCGAGTTTCGCCACCTGCGAGCCAGCGTCACTCGGTTGTGGAGCGAGAGCCTGACCACACCCGAACCGACTGCCTTTGAAGACATGATCCGTTTCAACGAGGTCATCGACGAAGCGCTCGCCGAATCCACCGCTGCCTATGTCGAGCGAGTCACTCGTTCACGGGACATGTTCCTGGCCATCCTCGGACATGACCTGCGTGCGCCGTTGCAGGCAGTCAGCATGTCCACCGATCTGCTGATGCGCAAGTCAGAGCCGAATGAGAAGACGCTTGCCTACATTGCCCAGATCAAGAACAGCACGCGTCACATGGGAGCCATGGTCGGAGATCTGCTGGAGTTCGTACGCAGCCGGCTCGGGGCCTCTCTGCCGGTAGAGCGCAAGCCCATGGACCTTGCCGCCGCCTGCCGCGAAGCCATCGAAGAAGCCTGCGCCGGGCAGCCGGCCTGCACACCGACGCTGGAAATAGACGGCGACACCCGAGGCGAGTGGGACAGTGCACGGATCGGCCAGTTGCTGCAGAACCTCATCGGCAATGCGCTGCAGCATGGTGCCGCCAGCAATGCCGTCATGGTCAGGATCACTGGCCGCAAAGATAACGTTGAACTGATCGTCCATAACGACGGCGAGCCGATTTCCGAGGATGCCATCGGCACGATTTTCGATCCGATGGTACGCAACGTGAACCCGGAATCAGGCACAGTGAAGCCCTCGACCAGTCTTGGCCTGGGGCTGTTCATCGTCAAGGAAGTGGTAAATGCCCACGCCGGCAGCATTACCGTGACGTCGACCCTCGGTGAAGGAACCACCTTTACCGTGATCCTGCCCCGAGGCGCCTGAACATGCAGGTGGCCGACTTGTCGACCACCTGAGAGCGACTCAATTCCCCCACTGACTCCGCGGATCGAAGGCAGACTTGTCGGCCAGCTTCTGCCAGAGCGCCCTGGTGGCATCATCGATCGTACGGGGCATGACAACCTTGAGCTGAGCGTACAGATCGCCACGCTCGCCTTTCTTGTCCAGCAGGCCATTGCCCTTGATGCGCAGGCGCTGTCCGTTCTGGCTTTCCGGGCGGATGGTCAGGTTGATCTTGCCGGTCAGGGTCGGCACCGCGACCTTGGCACCCAACGCAGCCTCCCATGGAGCCAGCGGCACGGTGATGACCAGATCATGGTTCTCCACCTCGAAAAGCGGATGCGGCGCCAGGCGAATGATCAGATACAGATCGCCATTTTCGCCACCTGCAACACCGGGCGCGCCCTGACCCTTGAGGCGAATGCGCTCGCCATCCACGACTCCGGCAGGAATCTTCACGTTCAGGGTCTTGGTGATGTCGGCCATGCGCTGCCCGTTGGGGCTGTGCTGAGGCACCTTGAAGCTGACCTGCTTGGACTCGCCCGACAGGGTTTCTTCCAGGAAGATCGCAAGCTCCATCTCCACGTCCTGCCCCTTGCGTCCCGGGTTACGCGAACGACCACCCTGCTGCTGGGCACGACCACCGAAGATCGAACTGAAGAATTCGGAAAAGTCCGTGGTGTCGCCACCAAAACCACCGCCACCCGCACGACTCTGCCAGCCAGGTGGTGGCTGAAAAGGCCGGCCTTGACGTCCGTACTTGCGTATCTCGTCATACTCGGCGCGCTTTTCCGGGCTGCTCAGGACCTCATAAGCCTCCGAAGCCTCCTTGAACTTCTCTTCCGCGCCAGCCTCTCTGCTGACATCCGGATGATACTTGCGCGCAAGCTTGCGATAGGCCGCCTTGAGCGCCTTGTCATCGACCGTCGGCTCGACGCCGAGAATCTTGTAATAATCTTTGAAATCCATCTAACGATCACCCATCCCCAATATGTCCAGCGCAACTCCATGCGTCGGTCTAATGCGCACAGCATCCTCTTAATTTGAGGCAATCCGGATAATTTCGCGCTGGATAATGTAACGCATCTGGCGCCGGGCACATGAAATACGGCCCGGTCTGCCGACAATTCCCTGAAGATTGGGGTGCGCAGCCAGAGTTCAAGCCTTGGGGGCAATTACCGATAACAACCTGTCTACTGTTTTCCCCGCTACGCATTCACGATGTACTCGCATACACTGCGCGGCCGTTTTTTGACTGGAACGTAAAAGACATGAATGACCAATCCCCGGCCCGTGCCTGCGGCATCGATTTCGGCACGTCCAATTCCACTGTCGGTTGGCAAAGGCCGGGCGTGGAAACGTTGATTGCGCTGGAGGACGACAAGATCACTCTGCCATCGGTGGTGTTCTTCAATATGGAAGAGCGTCGCCCGGTGTATGGCCGCCTGGCACTGCACGAGTATCTGGAGGGCTATGAAGGCCGCCTGATGCGCTCGCTCAAGAGTCTGCTGGGCTCCAAGCTGATCAAGCACGACACCAGCGTGCTGGGCACGGCCATGCCGTTCAAGGATTTGCTGGGGCTGTTCATCGGTGAGCTGAAAAAGCGTGCCGAACGCACCGCTGGCCGGGAATTCGAACAGGTTGTGCTGGGTCGCCCGGTACATTTTGTCGATGACGACGCCCAAGCCGACCAGGAAGCCGAAGACACCCTGGCCGAAGTCGCTCGCAAGATCGGTTTCAAGGACGTGTCGTTCCAGTACGAACCCATTGCTGCCGCCTTCGACTACGAGTCCGGTATCAACAGCGAAGAACTGGTGCTGATCGTCGATATCGGCGGTGGTACGTCAGACTTCTCGCTGGTGCGTCTTTCCCCCGAGCGCCGCATCCGCGACGACCGCCACGAAGACATCCTGGCCACCGGCGGCGTGCATATCGGCGGAACCGACTTCGACAAGCAACTGAGCCTGCAAGGCGTAATGCCGTTGTTCGGTTATGGCAGCCGCATGAAAAGCGGTGCCTACATGCCGACCAGCCATCACATGAATCTCGCGACCTGGCACACCATCAACGCCGTGTACTCGCAGAAATCCCAGCTGGCCCTGGGCAGCATGCGCTACGACATCGAAGATACCGGCGGCATCGACCGGCTGTTCAAACTGATCGAGCAACGCGCCGGGCACTGGCTGGCGATGGAAGTGGAAGAAACCAAGATCCAGCTGACCCACGCCGAAACCCGCCACGTCTCCATGGACCGCATCGAAAGCGGCCTGAGTGTGGACCTGAGCCGAGCCATGTTCGAGTCGGCCATCGACGCGCAGCTTGAGCGCGTGCGTGACAGCGTGAACACACTGTTGAGCGATGCAGGCGTGGGTGTCGAGCAGGTGAATACGGTGTTCTTCACCGGTGGTTCCAGCGGAATCCCGGCACTGCGCAACAGCGTGTCGGCCATGCTGCCCAATGCCCGCCATGTGGAAGGCAATATCTTCGGCAGCATCGGCAGCGGTTTGGCGATTGAGGCCAGGAAGAGATACGGATAAAAGCTGCAAGCTTCAAGCTGTAAGCGGCAAGAAAAAGCAAAGGCGAACAGGCGGTGCTTTTGACTTGTCGCTTATAGCTTGCCGCTCAAAACTTCCCTTACACCAACCCTTCCTTCTGCAGTTCGCTCTTGAGATACGCATAGTAGATCGGCCCTGCCACCACGCCCGGCAGGCCGAAGGCTGCTTCGAACAGGAGCATGGCCAACAGCAGTTCCCAGGACTTGGCATTGATCTGCCCGCCGACGATCCGCGCATTGAGGAAGTATTCGACCTTGTGGATCACGATCAGATAAGTCAGCGCCGCAAAGGCTACCCAGATCGACACCGACATGCCGACGATGAAAATCAGAGTGTTGGACATCAGGTTACCCACCACCGGCAGCAGGCCGAGCAGGAAGGTCATGATGATCAGGGTCTTGGTCAACGGCAGGTGAATGCCCCACAACGGCAGGACAATCGCCAGGAACACCGACGTGAAAGCGGTGTTGAGCAGCGAGATCTTGATCTGGGCAAAGACGATATTGCGGAACGCACGGCTCAGCAGGCTCAGTCGGTCGAACAGCGCAGCAGCCAGTGGCTTGCGGGTATGAACGTCCGAGATCCGCTGCAGGGCGATGATCGCGCCGAGTACCATGCCGATCAGCATGGTCACGAACATGTGGGCCGCGCCCTTGCCGATCATCTGCAACTCACCGATGTGCTTTTGCAGCCATTGGCCCAGGGATACCTGAAACTCGGCGGCACTGGCCGGCAGGTAGGCATCGATGAAAGGCGGCAATTGCCCACGGGCTCGGTCCACCAGGACCATGAACTTGTCCAGTGACGCGCCGGGGTTCTCGGCCTCGTGCAATACAAAACTGATGGCACCGGCAAAAATCAGCGTCAGCAGACTGACAATGATGGTTCCCAACAGGGCCACGGCAAGCCATCGGGCGCGCTCACCGGAAATCAGGCGTTGCAGCCTGGGGGTCAGCATGTTGACCAGTTCGTAGACCAGCAGCCCCGCCAACAGACTTGGCAAAAGCTTGAAAGGCAGGATCAGCAGCAAACCACCAAAAACCAGAATCCAGCTGGCTATCAATACCTGACGCGCAGAAAACGTTGGCATAAAGCCTCAACGAGCGGCCCAAAGAAGACGGCAGTCTGCCAGCGATCAGAGCCGAGGACCAGTGATCCGAAGGCCCGAACGGCAATAGCACGCCCCTTGGCTGAAGAGCTGCGGCGGGAATTGGGCCGGAGGGCTTTATTTCCCGCACCTGAACCGGCATTCGGACGGATTCGTCCCTCGCCGGAAAATTATTTCTTCTTGAGACAATCGCTCATGAAGCTCTTGCGGGCATCGCCCTTGAGGGCCTGGGTGGTGGCGGTCGCGTTGCAGGTCTTCATTTTTTCCTGCTGGGTTTGCGCCGGAGCCGGTGCAGCCTTCAGGCAGTTACTCATGAATGCCTTGCGCTCATCGCCCTTGAGCGATTTGGCACTGGCGTCAGCATTGCAGGAAGTCATTTTGTTCTGCTGCTCCGTGGCGGCAAAACCTTGAGTGGATACCATCAGACCAACGAGCAACAAAGAAATACCGAGCGTCTTCATCGGGTCAACTCTCCAGAACGACCGTGCCGATCAGCGCAGCCTCAAAAGAGTGTAGTCAAAGATGTTGCGATGTATGTCGAGCCAAGACGCCTCATCGGGTGGATAATCACCTCAGGTTTTTTATCGGTTATCCCATGCAATACGCATTTCCTCTGCTGACCATTCTGATCTGGGCAGCCAATACCGTGATTACCAAGGCTTCATCGCTGGTGATCTTCCCTTCCGAGATCGGTTTCTATCGCTGGTTGCTGGCAGGTCTGCTGTTTACGCCCTTCATGCTCAGGCCGGTGTGGAAGAACCGGGCGCTGATCAAGCCGGTACTGGGCAAGATCGTCATTCTGGGCGTGCTCGGCATGGCGGTGTACCAGAGCCTGGCGTATTTCGCCGCCGGCATGACCACGGCCACCAATATGGGGATCATTCAGTCCCTGGTGCCGATGATGGCGCTGGGGCTTTCGATTGCCTGCCTGGGTAATCGCCTGACTTTCGGCGCCTTGCTCGGGGCCTTACTGTCTTTTGCCGGCGTGGTCGTGGTGGTGTCGGCCGGCAACCTGAACGCGCTTGTGGAACAGGGCATCAATCGAGGGGATGCGATGGTTCTGGTCGCGGCCGCTGCCTATGCCGTCTACAGCACCCTGCTGAAAAAGTGGCAGTTGTGCCTGCCGCCTCTGCAGTTGCTGTACCTGCAAATTCTGGTGGCGATCATTGTGCTGTTTCCGCTGTTCATTCTCTCGCCCAGAACGGGCCTGAACATGAGCAACATTCCTCTGGTCCTGTATGCGGCCATTCCGACCTCGATGCTCGCACCATGGTTGTGGATGACTTCCATCATGCGACTGGGACCGAGTCGCACGACGCTGTTCTTCAACCTGATGCCCATTGCTACCGCGCTGATCGCAGCAGCCTTTCTGGGCGAACAACTGGCGCTTTACCACCTGACGGGAGGTGCCTTGACCTTGTGCGGAGTCATCCTGGCAGAACGCTGGAAGACCCCGCTGCGGCAGACGACCTAAAGACCGGCGGCTTTCAGGCGTGCGGCGTGGTCAAGGAAGAGCTTTACAGGGTTCGCCCCCTTGCCCACAAGGCCGAAGGTCTGGTTGACGATATCGAAGTGGTCGAGGGGGAAGTCATCGCCGATCACGGTGCCCAGATGTGAGCTGAAACGCCCGACCATGCCATCCGACTGGCCCTTTTCCTTGACGAAAGTGCGGGCGAAGATCCGGCAGGTCACGTTGGTCCCGTCGATCAGGTTGCGCCCACGATTGGTAAAGCCCGGCTTCAGAATCCCGGACCAGGAGTAATAACGCACACCATTGACCAGTTCCTCGCCCTGCCCGCCCCAGGTATGCGGCAGCCCTTGCGGATACTGCCTGTTGAACAGCGCCACTCCGGCCGTGGTCAGGGACTGGTGGGAAGCCGAGATATTCATCGGCAACTTCGGCCCGCGATACCCGGTTTCAAACACTGTGATCGTCCAGGACAGCAGACCGATCACCGCATTCACGACATGCCCGCCCGGACTGCCCACCGGGAAATTACGCTCCAGATAATCCGCCAGCTCGGAACCATGATTGGGACCGGCCACGGACGTCACCGAAGCCACCAGATCCGGGCGCTTGGCAGCGACATAGCGAACCGTCAGCGCGCCCTGGCTATGACCGATCAGATTGACCTTGGAAACACCGGTTTCGCGGATGGTCTTCTCGATGACCTTGAGCAACTGCTCTCCCCGTATTTCGGTGGAATTGACCCCGGAAACCATGACCGGAATCACCGTCGCCCCACCTCGCTCCAGCGCCTTGATGATGCCGAACCAGTAGGGATAGACCAGTAAACGCACAAACCCCAACAGCCCGGGCACGAGCAGCAACGGATATCGTGTAGCTTGTTCTTGCGCCATATATGCCTTCTCCCACGTTAGCCAATCGCTGGAACCTTTGGGTTTGTTTGAAAAATCACCGCACGCTCAGGCTGTTTTCAACACAGCATGATCGACGCGCAATTACTTTTCAGACAAAGCCTAGCGGTGTTTGGGAGCAAGACAGATTTATATGACAAACACACGTACTGCCTTATCGCCATCAATTATCGAACTCTCGCGCACCTTCCCGGCTCCAACTTCTATCGGGCCAAGACCGGCTCTGTCATGCGGAGAGACAACGATGTACAAGAAAATCCTGGCAGCTACCTGTGTATTGGGGACATTGGCGGGCTGTGGCTCGACTACCGTACAGAATCCGGTGGACTTCGTGACCTATCGCGACGAACCGCTGGTCAAGCAGGTCGAAAACGGCATGACCCGGCAGCAGGTCCTGACCATTGGCGGCGAGCCGTCGTCCACCATCGAGCGCAAGGTCAACCCGGGAACCTGCAACAACTACGTACTGTTCAAGGACGGTCACAAGCAGGTCTATCACGTGAGCTTCAACGGCGACGGCCGCGTGAACCACAAAGGCTTCATGACGTGTGAGCAGCGCGAAGCGAACGAACGCGCCATGTGATAGCTGTCAGGCAGAATGAAAAAAAGCTCGCTGCATCATGCACCGAGCTTTTTCATTGGCTGTGTTTCAGAAAACCAGCTTGAACAGCGCAATGACCACGATCAGACCGATCAGGAAAATGATGCCGACGGTGCCACCTAGAAACTTGAGCATTTTGTCTCTCCATAAATGAATGCCTCAAGTTAGGGACCACGCTGTCATGCAGTCGTTTCTTATATTTTTTACATCTGCTGAAAACGGCGGGTCATCCGAAATTCGATAAAACTTTTCTCGATGTTCATCACTCACACGTACTGACGATCTCGCCTAACCCCTGATCAAGAGCGGGACGAAAACCTGATGAACTCTGGAGATAAATCATGATTTCTGCACCCCAGCTATCCGATGTCAGCAGCCTGCGTGAACGCGCACGTCAAAACGTTGAGAACGGTGCCGTCACCGAAGGGTATAACGCGGACCGGGAAACCATTCTGCGTCTGCTCAATGAGTCGCTAGCAACCGAGCTGGTCTGCGTACTGCGTTACAAACGTCACTACTTCATGGCCAACGGCCTGAAGGCGAGCGTGGCGGCAGATGAGTTTCTGGAACATGCACAGCAGGAAGCCGAGCACGCCGACAAGCTGGCTGAGCGCATTGTGCAACTGGGCGGTGAGCCTGAGTTCAACCCCGACACCCTGTCGAAGAACTCCCACGCCCAATACGTCGCAGGCAAGACGCTCAAGGAAATGGTCTACGAAGATCTGGTCGCCGAACGCATTGCCGTCGACAGCTACCGTGAAATCATTCAGTACATCGGCGAATCCGACCCGACGACCCGCCGCATCTTCGAAGACATCCTGGCACAGGAAGAAGAGCATGCGGACGACATGGCGGATATCCTGAACGACCTGTAAACCTTCAAGCATCCGTTACAAGCAAGCTCCCTCTCACGAGTTATTGTAGGAGGGAGCTTGCTCGCGACGGTTCAAAAGACAGTATTTACACAGCCCGCACAATCAGTTTCAGTTCACAGTCTTGGGTGCCTTGCCCGCCCTCATCTGCTCCAGCAACGGCCCACACTGATTCGGCGTGCTGTCCCCCGTAGCGACCAGCGCCAGAAGACCCGCCGCCGGACCGACCGTGGCGCCCAGCAGTACCATGCCCGCTCCGCGCAACAACAATGGACCCGATTGTACGCCGGCATTGGGGCTGGCGAACGGGCCATTCACATACAGGGGCGAGCGCAGCGAGAACACCCTGAAACCCTTGGACTCGGGGTTGATCTTCAGGTCCAGCTGTTCGGTCTTGAAGTTCGCCGTACCGTCGATGTAGATGATTGCGTTCTCGGTATCGAACACGAACAGGCGACTGGTAGCCAGGCCGTCCTTGATGCCGAAATCCGATGCCGCACAGTTGATCTTCACGTCCTGGTCGCCAAACAGCCTGCCGACCACGTAGTTACCCACGTTGAGCCCTGCAATCTCCATCAGGCCCCGGCTGATGGCGCCGTCGTTGACCAGCATCTTCAAATCGCCATTGGCGGTGCCCAGCAAGGCCGCAATCGAGTTGCCGCGACCACTGATATCGGCATCGCCATTGAGCTCACCGAAGCTGGTCTTCATGGGCTCGAAGGTCGGGAACAGTTGCTTGAGCTTGAAGTTGCGTGCCGACAGTCTGGCCCGTCCCTGCAGCGGCTGGGTGCGGCCATCCAGGCGGATTTCGGCATCCAGCCTGCCGCCAGCCACACCGAAGCGCAGCGGTTGCAGGCTCAGTTGACCGTCATTGAGCAACAGATGCGTATACAGATCGGTAAAGGGCAGATCCGGGCTCTGGACGATCCGCTTGCCGGTGAACTCCACATCGGCATCCATCGCCCGCCAGCGGTCGGTCTGAAACTCTTCCACAGGCAGGACCTTGCCCTTGGGCTGCTTGCTCTCGCCACCGCGCTTTTTCTGCGCGGCATTGGAATCGGCACCAATCAGAGGCGCAAGATCGCTGAACAACAACTGGTTGGAAACCAATACCCCGCTGAGCTTGGGCCGTGGCTGGCTGGCCACGAAACTCAGATCGCCATGAATGTCGCTGTTGCCGATCTTGCCGTTGAAGCCTTCATAGCGGAAGTTCGCTCCGGCAGCGTCGTGGATTTTGGCGATAAGTCGGCCGTCGGTGGAATAGGCGGGCGAGTCAGGCAAGGCAACGCCGGTCAATGGATAAAGATGGCTCAGGCTGGTGCCGGACAGTTTCAGACGCAGGTCCAGCGCCCCCAGGTTCTGCGGATCGGTCAGGGTGCCGGCAATTGCAATCTGCGTATCGCCGATCTTCAGATCGGCCTGTACCGGGAAAGGCTGCGTGGCGTCCTTCAGGGCCAGCAAACCACCGACCTTGCCCGTCCCGTTCACCTTCTGCTCGTGATACTGCCCTTTGACCGACAGGCCAAAGGCGTAGTCCTGCGGGACAGCCCCCTTCTCCTGAGCCTTCTTGACCTCCTTGCTGCCGACGATGTCACCGAAGGGGATCGGCTTGCCCAGCATATCGATCACCACATCCAGTTGAGTCTTCAAGGTCTGGTCGTTGAAGCTGACCAGGCCTTTGTCGAACTTGATCGCGCCGATATCCAGCGCCCAGCTGGAGGGCTCGGCGTCGGGATCGGACTTGGGCAGGTCGAACACCCAGTTGGCGCGGCCATCGGCCAGACGCTCAAGCTTCGCCTCGGGGCCGGTCAGGTCGATGCGTGGGATCACGACTTCCTGCACCAGCAAAGGCAGCAGGGCAAGACGAAACTCGACTTGCCTGAGCGTGGCCATTTGCGGAGTTTTGGACCACTCGGGGTTGCCCAGGCTCAGGTCCTGAGCCACGAAATGCGGCCATGGCACCCAGGCGCGCCAGCCACCGGATTCCGGTTCGCGTTGCCAGTGCACGGCCAGATCACCATTGATGGCGAACGGACGATGCAGCGCTTCGCTGACTTTTTCGTTGAGGGTGGGTTTGATGCGGTTCCAGTCGAAGGTGGCGATCACAATGACCAATACGGCAAGCACCAATAACAACGTGGCGCCTGTCCAGGCGAAAATCTTGCGGCTGCGCGTCATCGCACGTCACTCCAAAAACCAACGCCCCGGCCATGGTGCGTTGAATACGACATGTTCCTTCGACTGACAAAAGCGCCGAGGGTTTGCTGTGATAGGTAAATAGCCCGACAGGTTCCATCGAAGAGAAAAGGTAGCCGCGTCAGGCTCTCCCATCAAAAGCCTTTCGACGCATGCAAAGCTCATTTGCTAGAGTGCAACATAGTCCAATCGTAGATCTCTTTACCTCATGCTGCCCCGCGCCGAACAGAAACAACAGACCCGAAGAGCCTTGCTGGACGCCGCGCATCAGTTGATGGAAAGCGGGCGCGGTTTCGCCAGCCTGAGCCTGCGGGAAGTCGCGCGTACGGCAGGCATTGTGCCGACCGGCTTCTATCGCCATTTCGAGGACATGGACCAGTTGGGGCTGGCGCTGGTCAGTGAAGTGGGTCAGACCTTTCGTGAAACCATTCGCCTGGTACGCCATAACGAACTGGTCATGGGCGGGCTGATTCAGGCATCGGTACAGATCTTTCTCGATCAGGTGGCAGCCAACCGTTCGCAGTTCCTGTTTCTGGCACGGGAGCAATATGGCGGCTCGCTCAAGGTGCGTCAGGCACTGGGAGCCTTGCGTGAAGGCATCAGTGCCGACCTGACCGCCGACCTGGCGAAAATGCCCAAGTGGAAACACCTCGATATCAAGGCGCTGTCGGTGATTGCCGATCTGGTGGTCAAAAGCGTCTTCGCCATGCTGCCAGAGCTGATCGACCCGCCTGCTGCCACGCTCGCAGCCCATCTGACTCCCCAGGCCAAGATCACCCAACAGTTGCGCTTCATCTTCATGGGTGCCAAGCACTGGAAGGGCCTTGGAAGCATTGACTGATATTTCCGTCAGAAAATTCGCACCATCCTGAAACACAAACAAATCACCGCACCATAATCGGGCGTTTAATTGACGCTTTTCTGTTCAGCCACCCAATCGCGCCCGCTTTTTCCCGATTCCTGTACTGTTGGCAAGCCCCTTGCTCTGATTTGAAGCATCGCAATTAGCTGGAAGCTTTCTGATGCTGGTGATTCATAAAAGAATCGACCCCCAAACCGAGTGGGCCGCCGAGCTGCATTTGAATTTCGAGGCCCGCAGCAAAAGCCGCCTGCGTTGCTTCAGTGCCGAGAACGAAGATGTAGGACTGTTCCTGCAACGCGGACAGCCTCCTCTTCATGACGGTGAATTCCTGCAGGCCGAAGATGGTCGTATCGTGCGGGTCTGCGCCCGTCCCGAACAACTGCTGCATGTCACCTGCCGCAGCACGTTTGAACTGACCCGCGCGGCCTATCATCTGGGCAACCGTCATGTGGCCCTGCAAGTGGGCGACGGCTGGCTGCGCCTGCTGGACGACTATGTGCTCAAGGCCATGCTCGATCAGTTGGGAGCGACCACCGAAACCATCGAAGCGCCCTTCCAGCCGGAACACGGTGCCTATGGCGGCGGTCATCATCATTCCCGGCCCGGCGAGGAAGACTTCAATTACGCGCCTCGCCTGCACCAGTTCGGCGTACGCAAGTGAACCGTGCCTGGGCGCTTCTGCGTCTGGCCAGCCCCCAGCTTCCGATTGGCGGCTACAGCTATTCGCAAGGGCTGGAAATGGCCGTTGAGCAATCCATCGTCGTCGATCCGCACACCGCTGCGCGCTGGATCGGCGATCAGTTGCTGCTCAACCTCGCGCGTTTCGAGGCGCCCTTGATGCTCGCCCATTGCACAGCCGCCGTCGATGAAGACTGGGGCCAGTTGCTGCAACTGAGCGAGCAACACCGTGCCAGCCGGGAAACCCGCGAGCTGCATCTGGAAAGCCGGCAGATGGGTTATTCCCTGCAACAGCTGCTCAATGGCCTGCCGGAACTGGATCGCCCTGCCCGCCGCTTTCTGGAACAGACCGGCGAGCCGCATCTGGCCCTGGGCTGGGCGCTGGCCGCACGCGCCTGGCAAATCAGCCCTCAGGACGCGCTCGCAGCCTGGCTTTGGAGCTGGCTGGAGAACCAGCTGGCGGTACTGATGAAAACCCTGCCGCTGGGCCAGCAGGCCGCCCAACGACTGACCAGTGAACTGCTGCCCTTGTTGCAGCAGGCCCAACACAACGCCACTGCTCAAGACAGCCAACAGATCGGCAGCGCCGCCTTCGGCCTGTCACTGGCGAGCATGGCCCATGAACGTCAATACAGCCGGTTGTTCCGGTCCTAGAACCCATGGAGAACTCAATGAACAGCCAACCTCTGCGCGTCGGTATCGGTGGCCCGGTCGGTTCCGGCAAGACCGCACTGACTCTGGCTCTGTGCCTTGCCTTGCGTGAGCGCTACAACCTGGCGGTCGTGACCAACGACATCTATACCCGCGAAGATGCCGACTTTCTGGTACGCAACGAAGCCCTGGCCCCGGAACGCATCATTGGTGTGGAAACCGGCGGCTGCCCGCATACGGCAATTCGCGAAGACGCCTCCATCAACCTCGAAGCCGTTGACCAGCTCAATCGCCGCTTCGAAGGCCTGGACCTGATCCTTGTCGAGTCCGGTGGCGACAATCTTTCCGCAACCTTCAGCCCGGAGCTGTCGGACCTGACCATCTATGTGATCGACGTGTCGGCAGGCGACAAGCTGCCGCGCAAGGGCGGTCCCGGCATCTGCAAGTCCGACCTGCTGGTGATCAACAAGATCGACCTGGCACCATTAGTAGGCGCCTCTCTGGAAATGATGGATCGCGATACCCGGAAGATGCGCGGCGACAAACCGTTCGTGTTCAGCAATCAGAAAACCGGCCAGGGTCTGGAAGAGATCATTGCCATTATCGAGCGCCAGGGTCTGCTGACGATCAACGCCTGAATTCAAACCTCCAAGGAAACCTGTTCATGAATTACCAAAAAGTCCTCGGCACCCTCGCCTTGCTGCTTACCCCGACATTGGCTCTGGCGCATCCGGGCCATGGCGATAATGGCCTGATCGCGGGCCTCGGCCATCCGGTCGGTGGCCTGGATCACCTGCTGGCCATGCTTGCGGTCGGCTTGTGGGCCGCACAACAGCAAGGTGCCGCACGCTGGGCACTGCCTTGCACCTTCGTGGGCACCATGCTGATCGGTGGCCTGCTGGGCTTTGCCGGACTGGAACTGCCTGCGCTGGAAAGCGGCATCGCAGCTTCGGTACTGGCGCTGGGCCTGGCCGTTGCGCTGGCTGTCCGTCCTCCGCTGGCACTGGCTGTCGTGGCCACAGCCGTGTTTGCCATGTTCCATGGCGTGGCCCACGGTCTTGAACTGCCAGACATGTCCAGCCCATGGGCTTACGCGGCCGGTTTCGTAGCGGCGACGGCTGCATTGCATGCGGCTGGCTATGCGGTCGTGCGCGTATTGCCTCAGGCAGCTGCACCACTGGTGCGGATCGCAGGTGCTGCTTCTGCGGCAACGGGTGTCTGGTTGCTGGCGGGCTGACAGGGGTTACTTCGCATTGTTAAGTGTTGTGGTGTCTCTGGTACAGCGCTGGTAATGCTGTAGGAGGCAGCTTGCTGGCGACAACAGAAGTCGCCAGCAAGCTGCCTCCTACAATCAGAAGTGCCGTCTTCGCGAATGAATTCGCTCCTACTCTCATATCCGTTAGCATGACGACTTGTTTTCCGTGGAAACGGTCATGCCCGATATCCAGCGACTGGTGCTGCCCAATGGCTTGAACGTGGTGCTGTGTCATGCACCACGGCTCCGGCGCTGCGCGGCATCGCTTCGGGTCGCGGCCGGCAGCCATGATGTTCCCCAGGCGTGGCCGGGGCTGGCGCACTTTCTGGAGCATCTGTTTTTCCTGGGCACCGAGCGCTTCCCGGCCGACCAGAACCTCATGGCTTTCGTGCAGCGCCATGGTGGGCAGATCAATGCCAGCACCCGCGAACGGACCACAGACTTCTTCTTCGAGCTGCCACCCTCGGCATTCGCCCAAGGGCTGGAACGGCTGTGCGACATGCTCGCGCATCCACGCATGTCACTGCCCGATCAGTTGCGCGAGCGCGAGGTGCTGCATGCCGAGTTCATCGCCTGGACTCAGGATGCCAAGGCCCGCCAGCAGATCTGTCTGCTTGAGCCCATCAATCCGCAGCATCCGTTACGGGGTTTTCATGCAGGCAATCGTTACAGCCTGTCAGTGCCCAACCCGGCCTTTCAACAGGCGCTTCACGGGTTTTATCAGCACTTCTATCAAGCCGGGCAAATCACCCTCTGCCTGAGCGGTCCGCAATCGCTGGACGAATTGAAGGCACTGGCCACAGAGCATGGCGCAAGCTTCAGGGCAGCAGGCAAAGTCACACAGCAAACGCCACCGCGCCTGATCGATAAACAATCAGATCGCAAAACAGCCAATACGCACCTGCTCTTTGCCTGTGAAGGCTTGGCGGCGAATACCGAAGAGGCTGTCGCATTTTTCTGTCACTGGCTGATGGGGCCACAGGCTGGCGGGCTGGTTGCCGAACTGGTTGAGCGGGAGCTGGCCGAATCGCTCAAGGCAACGCCGCTGTATCAGTTCAATGGCCAGTTGCTGCTCGATATCGACTGCGTGGGCGCAGCGCCTGATTCGTCCGGCACCCTGGCCACGCTGTTTTTCGACTGGCTCGCTTTCTTCAAGATCCACTGGCCCGGGCTGATCGATGAATACCGTCGCCTGCAACAACGACGTCTGCAAACCTGTGGCGCCTTGGAGCTGGCACATCATTTTTGCCGCAATGCTTCCGCTGACGGCCTTCAGGCGCTGGGCGCAGTGCTCGACCAACTGAAGCCCGAAACCCTTCTCACCGCGCAGCCTGTGGATAACCCGGCCTGTGGACAAGTCGAATGGTGCCTGCCATCCGCCAATCCGCTGCTGGCGACCGAAAGCACTGACGGTTCTGAAGCCGCTTTCTTTCTGCGCTGGCAGTTACAGGCCGCACAACCCCGACTGTGGCGGATGCTAAATGGCAGCCTGCAGAACCTGATCGAACAGGCACGGCAAGCCGGTGTGGCCGTGTCTTTCAGCGCTTATGGCACTTATTGGGAGCTCGGACTGAAGGGCATTCACGAACCGATGCCCGCCATCGTCGAACACGCCCGGCAAGTGTTGCTGCATCCTGACCCTCGCCATGAGCAGGCGCTGAACGGGCCTGCGCTGATTCCGATCCGGGAATTGCTCAAGGCGCTTCCCGATCGACTTCTGAACCCTGCTGTGGAACACGGCAGCGATGATATTCAGACGGTCTGGGCCAACTCTCGGTGGATCAGCCTTGCCGTCGGTCTGCCCGAGCACAGCCTGGCGCTCATCAATGCTGCCTTGCAAGACATGCCTGGAGTGGCAGATGACGTGTCAGATGGTGCGCCTTCAGTACAACCCGGCAAGCACTGGCAGACACAGAAAACGGATTCACCGGAAGATGCCGTGCTGGTGTTCTGCAGCGCTCCCGGCCTGTCCATCGAAGATGAAGCGGCCTGGCGTCTGTTGGCGCATTTGATACAGGCTCCTTTCTATCAACGCCTGCGAGTCGAACTGCAACTGGGCTATGCCGTGTTCAGCGGTCTGAGGCAAATCGCCGGACGAACCGGGCTGCTGCTTGGCGTGCAATCGCCCACATGCAGCTCCGGGCAGATTGTCCGGCACATCGAGACATTCCTCGGGGAACTGCCGAACCTGATCAACGACGCCGACCTTAACGGCCTGCGGCAGGCACTGGCCGGGCAGTTCGATACAGCGACGATGCTCCATGAACAGACGGCAGAATTGCTGTGGCAGGCTCACCTGGCCGGGCGTGACGCGAACGGTCCGGAGCCCTTGCAGAAAGCACTGTTACATCTGGAAAAACACTCGCTACTCGCCGCCGCCGGTCAGCTGAACGATGCCAGCGCAGGATGGCTCATTCTGTCCAACCGCCCTGTTCCCGAGGCCTGGGCCGGCAACACCGGGTTGTGACAGGCATCTTTCATGAAACTCCCGACCTGCCAGATCGTTAAATTAAGTAAGATAGCTTCCTAAGCATCTGAACGTATGCGCGTGCGTACGCACTAAGATGTAGTCACCAACCGCTGCAATCATCTGAAGGAGTCTCTCATGTGGACCAAACCTGCTTACACTGATCTGCGTATCGGCTTTGAAGTCACCATGTACTTCGCAAGCCGTTGATACCCATGCGGTGCAAAGCCTCGGTTCGCCGGGGCTTTTTTTATTGGCCGGACCATTTTTATTTCAGCGTTTCAGATCACGCGGTATGGAGCTGACATGTACATCCAGATTCTAGGTTCCGCTGCCGGCGGTGGTTTCCCCCAGTGGAACTGTAATTGTGTGAACTGCGCAGGCTTTCGTGATGGCAGTCTCAACGCCAGGGCACGCACCCAATCGTCCATCGCAATTTCCGACGATGGCGTCAACTGGGTACTGTGCAACGCCTCGCCGGACATCCGGGCACAACTGCAAGGTTTCGCCCCGATGCAACCGGGACGAGCACTGCGCGATACCGGCATCAGTGCCATCGTGTTGATGGACAGCCAGATCGACCACACCACGGGACTGCTCAGCCTGCGCGAAGGTTGTCCGCATCAGGTCTGGTGTACGGATATGGTCCACGAAGACCTGAGCACTGGCTTCCCGCTGTTCGAGATGCTCAAGCACTGGAACGGCGGTCTGGTCTGGAACCGTATCGAGCTGCAAGGCAGTTTCGTCATTCCCGCCTGCCCCAACCTGCGCTTCACCCCCTTCCCGTTGCGCAGTGCGGCACCGCCCTACTCGCCGCACCGCTTCGATCCGCATCCCGGCGACAACATCGGCCTGATCGTCGAAGACCTCAGAACCGGCGGCAAACTGTTCTACGCACCCGGCCTGGGCAAGGTCGATGAGGCGCTGCTGGAAAAAATGCACGCCGCCGATTGTCTGCTGGTGGACGGAACACTGTGGGACGACGACGAAATGCAGCGCCGCGGCGTCGGCACACGCACCGGTCGGGAAATGGGCCATCTTGCCCAGAACGGCCCGGGCGGCATGCTGCAAGTGCTCGAAGGTTTCGAACAACAGCGCAAGGTACTTATCCACATCAACAACACCAACCCCATCCTCGACGAAGATTCCCCGGAGCGCGCCGAGCTGGCTCGCCGTAACGTCGAAGTGGCTTATGACGGCATGAGCATCGAACTTTAGGAGCCAAGATGAGCGAAGCTGCGCTGTCCCGCGCCGAATTTGAACAGGCACTGCGCGCCAAGGGCGCCTATTACCATATCCATCATCCGTTCCATGTGGCGATGTATGAAGGCCGGGCGACTCGCGAACAGATTCAGGGCTGGGTCGCCAACCGCTTCTACTATCAGGTGAATATCCCGCTCAAGGATGCCGCCATTCTGGCCAACTGCCCGGACCGCGAGATCCGCCGCGAGTGGATTCAGCGCCTGCTGGATCACGATGGCGCCCCCGGTGAAGATGGCGGTATCGAAGCCTGGCTGCGTCTGGGGCAGGCCGTCGGGCTGGACCCGGACCAGTTGCGCTCCCAGGAGCTGGTACTGCCGGGCGTTCGCTTCGCGGTGGATGCCTATGTGAATTTCGCCCGCCGTGCCAATTGGCAGGAAGCGGCCAGCAGCTCGCTGACCGAACTCTTCGCACCGCAGATCCACCAGTCGCGCCTGGACACCTGGCCCCAGCATTATCCGTGGATCGACCCGCAAGGCTATGAGTACTTCCGCACTCGTCTTGGCCAGGCTCGTCGCGATGTGGAACATGGATTGGCGATTACACTGGATTACTACACTACCCATGAAGGCCAGCAACGGATGCTGGAAATTCTGCAGTTCAAACTCGACATTTTGTGGAGCATGCTGGACGCCATGAGCATGGCGTACGAGTTGCACCGCCCGCCTTACCACAGCGTCACCAACAAGAACGTATGGCACAAGGGAATCAGCCTATGAGATTCGATCGACAGTTAGTCCCCACCTGGCGTCAGGGTTATCGCTTCCAGTACGAAGATGCTCAGAAGCGTTATGTGCTGCTCTATCCCGAAGGCATGATCCAGTTGAATGAAAGTGCCGGACTGATTGGCGCTCTGATAGACGGGCAACGCAATGTGGCGCAGATCATCGCATCGCTGCAGGAGCGCTTTCCGAACATTCCCGAACTGGGCACCGATGTCGAAGACTTCATGAGTGTCGCCCAGGAAAAGAGTTGGATCGACCTTGGCTGAGACAGGACAGAACGTACTCATTCCGCCAACGCCACCTGTCGGGCTGCCGCTGTGGCTGCTGGCGGAGTTGACCTATCGTTGCCCGCTGCAATGCCCGTATTGCTCGAACCCGCTGGACTTTGCCCGACAAGGCCAGGAGTTGAGCACCGAGCAGTGGTTCACGGTGATGCAGCAGGCACGCCAGATGGGCGCGGCCCAGATCGGCTTCTCCGGCGGCGAACCGCTGGTGCGTCAGGATCTGGCCGTGCTGATCGCCGAAGCCAGACGCCTGGGTTACTACACCAACCTGATCACCTCAGGGATCGGCCTGACCGAACAGAAGATCATCGATTTCAAGAAAGCGGGTCTGGACCATATCCAGATCAGCTTCCAGGCCAGCGACGAGCAGGTGAACAACATGCTCGCCGGTTCGAAAAAAGCCTTCGCCCAGAAACTGGAAATGGCGCGTGCCGTGAAAAGGCACGGCTATCCGATGGTGCTGAACTTCGTCACCCATCAGCATAACATCGACCGCATCGACCGGATCATCGAGCTGTGCCTGGCGCTGGAAGCGGACTTCGTGGAGCTGGCAACCTGTCAGTTCTATGGCTGGGCGCACCTGAACCGTGTGGGGCTGCTGCCGACCAAAGAGCAACTGGTGCGTGCAGAAGCCGTCACCAACCAGTACCGGGAAAAACTGGCGGCCGAAAAGCACCCCTGCAAGCTGATCTTCGTCACGCCGGACTACTACGAAGAACGTCCCAAGGCCTGCATGAACGGCTGGGGCAACCTGTTCCTGACCGTGACCCCGGACGGCACCGCACTGCCCTGCCATGGCGCGCGGCAATTGCCGGTCGAGTTTCCCAACGTGCGCGACCACAGCATGCAGCACATCTGGTACGACTCGTTCGGTTTCAATCGTTTCCGGGGTTACGAGTGGATGCCAGAGCCTTGTCGCTCCTGTGACGAGAAGGAAAAGGATTTCGGCGGCTGCCGCTGCCAAGCCTTCATGCTGACCGGCGATGCCGCCAATGCCGATCCGGTGTGCAGTAAATCCCCGCATCACGGCATGATTACCCAGGCCCGTGAAGACGCTGAAACAGCGACCCAAACCATCGAAGAACTGGCCTTTCGCAATGAACGAAACTCACGCCTCATCGCCAAGTCCTGAACTGTTCAGCGCCGCCCAGGCCGTAGCAGCCGGCGTCGACTTCGCCGAGCTGGCGGCCAGTCCGGCAGGCCTGTTCTGGAGCGAGTTTCGTCCACAGGATGCGGCCAGCCGGATCTGGCACTGGTCTGCAGGCCAAGTCCGTTGTCTGACGCCCGAGGGTTTCAGCGTGCGCAGCCGGGTGTACGAGTACGGCGGCGGAGCCTTCTGCATTGCCGACGAGGCCGTGGTCTTCGTCAATGAACGCGACCAACAGCTCTATCGGCAAGCGTTGCACAGCAGCACGCCCGTGCAGTTGACCCATGGCGAGCGGCGCTATGGGGCGGTGCATTTCGCTGACGGGCAGATTCTGGCAGTAGAGGAAGAACACGACATTCATCGGCTGGTGGCGATTGATCTGACTGACGGCCAGCGTCATCTGCTGGCCGAAGGCGCGGACTTCTATTCATCTCCCATCCTCAGCCCGGACAGACAGCGGCTGGCCTGGATTGAATGGCAACGCCCGCACCAACCCTGGACCTGCACACAGTTGATGTGTGCCGAACGGCTGAGCAATGGTGGCTGGTCGTCGGCACGCTGCGTGGCGGGCAGTGGCCCGGAGCAGGAATCACTGCAACAACCGCGCTTCGATGCAGAAGGAAGACTGTGCTGCCTGACGGACCGCGATGGTTTCTGGCAGCCTTGGGGTGAAACCCCTTCAGGTTTCGCGCCTTTCCCTGCCGTTGCTGCCGACCACTCGCCAGCGCCATGGCAACTGGGCGGTTGCACCTGGTTGCCGGTAGACAGCGGCTACCTGGCCAGTTGGTCGCAAGACGGCTTTGGCGTATTGGGTTTGCGTCATGTAGATGGCTCGGTAGAAGCATTCAGCGGCGATTACACCCGGTTCCGCAGCCTGGCCATTGATGAGCAGTTCATCTATTGCATCGCGGCATCGGCGGTCAGCCCTTCTGCCGTGCTGGCCATTTCCCGCAAGGACCGCACTACGCAAATATTGGCAGGAGGTGTGGCCCCCTTGCCGCCCGAGCGCATCAGCCGTCCGCAGTCGCTGTGTTACGCCAGTGGCGGTGCCGAGGCGCATGGTTATTTCTATCCGGCCATGGACGGCACCGAAAAACCGCCGCTGGTCGTATTCATCCATGGAGGTCCCACTTCGGCCTGCTATCCGGTGCTGGACCCGCGCATTCAATACTGGACCCAGCGCGGTTTCGCCGTCGCCGATCTCAACTATCGGGGCAGCACGGGCTATGGCCGTGCCTATCGACAAAGCCTTCACTTGAACTGGGGTGTCGCGGATGTGGAAGATGCCTGTGCGGTCGTGGAGCATCTGGCACAGCAAGGCCTGATCGACAAGGACCGGGCGTTCATCCGTGGAGGAAGTTCAGGCGGCTATACGACACTCTGCGCCCTGGCCTTCCACAAGGTATTCCGCGCCGGAGCGAGTCTCTATGGCGTCAGCGATCCCATAGCCCTGGGCAAGGCGACTCACAAGTTTGAAGGGGACTATCTGGACTGGCTGATTGGCGATCCGGTGGAGGATATCGAACGCTATCAGGCAAGAACGCCCGTGCTGCATGCGCAGAACATCAGCGTGCCGGTGATTTTCTTTCAGGGAGAGCTGGATGCCGTGGTAGTCCCGGAGCAGACACGCGCCATGCTCAAGGCCTTGCAGGACAACGGCATCCCGGCTCAGGCGTATTTCTATCCCGACGAACGCCATGGTTTTCGCAAGGCAGAGAACCTGGCGGATGCACTGGAGGCTGAATGGCGGTTTTATCGGGATGTGGTTCGCGAATGAGTCCGCTATGGGAGCGAATTCATTCGCTAAGGACAGAAATCACTTACGGCTGGCGATGATGTATACCGCATGCACGATGCCCGGAATATAGCCCAGCAGCGTCAGCAGGATATTCAGCCAGAAGGCCCCCGCGAAGCCGACTTGCAGGAAAACGCCCAGTGGAGGCAGCAGAATAGCGAAGATGATACGAATGATGTCCATGGGCAAGCTCCTATTGGATGACCTTTTGCAGGCCTGGTAGCTAATCGACCCTGGGCATCAACAAGGGTTCCACGCGGTCTGGCACACAGCCATTATTAAATCGCGGGCACAAAGAAAACCCCGCCTAAGCGGGGTTTTCCAGACTGTTTCCCTGATATCCCTTTCGTCCCGCCGTCCTGGCAGGTATCCCTTCGTGTCCCTGTTATGTCTTATTGCGCATCCTGCGCTACGTCCATGGATTTAGAGTAACTTTGGATCCATTTTTAGGGAAGAGGCAAAAAGCCAACACGTCATGTAAGCAAATGCTTACAGATCATGACTTCAAAATTGTGAAGCCTCCATCAGGAACAAGGATTCGCTACCCGCCCGCACACTGGCATCGAGGGAATGGATACGCGGCAGCAAACGGGCGAAGTAGAAACGCGCAGTACCCAGCTTGCTGGCATAGAACTCTTCCTGCCCTTCCTTGCCCAGCGCCGCCTTGGCCATCTTCGCCCACATGTAGGCATAGGCGGTGTAGCCGAACAGGTGCAGATACTCCACCGAAGCTGCGCCGATTTCGTTGGGGTTGGAGCGCGCACGGTCCATGACCCAGCGAGTGAGTTCATTGAGCATGTTCAGCGCGGCCCCCAGAGGCTTGGTGAACTCGGCCAGTGAGCTGTCGGATTCGCTGATGAACGCCTGCACTTCGTCGGCGAACAACTGATAGAACGCACCGTTCGATCCGACAATCTTGCGGCCCACCAGATCCAGCGCCTGGATACCGTTGGTGCCTTCGTAGATCTGGGTGATGCGCACATCGCGTACCAGTTGCTCCTGGCCCCATTCGCGGATGTAACCATGGCCGCCGAACACTTGCTGACCGTGAACCGTGGTTTCCAGGCCGATATCGGTCAGAAAGGCCTTGGCGACCGGCGTGAGCAGTGCGACCAGATCATCGGCACGCTGACGAGCCGCCTCGTCTTCGCTGAACTTGGCGATATCCAGTTGCAGGGCCACATAGCTGGAGAAGGCCCGGCCAGCTTCATTGAAGGCTTTCATCGTCAGCAGCATGCGACGCACGTCAGGGTGAACGATGATCGGGTCCGCCACCTTGTCCTTGTTCTGCGCACCGGTCGGCGCACGGCTTTGCAGGCGGTCGCGGGCATATTCCACGGCGTTCTGATAGGAGCGCACGCCGGAAGCCAGACCCTGGATACCGACCCCCAGGCGCTCGTAGTTCATCATGGTGAACATGGCCGCCAGGCCCTTGTTGGGCTCGCCGATCAGATAACCGACGGCATCGTCGAAGTTCATCACACAGGTAGCCGAAGCCTGGATACCCATCTTGTGCTCGATGGAGCCGCAACTGACGGTGTTGCGCTCGCCCAGGCTGCCGTCCTCGTTGACCATGAACTTGGGCACCAGGAACAGCGAAATGCCTTTGGGTCCTGCAGGTGCATCCGGCAGTTTGGCCAGTACCAGATGGATGATGTTCTCGGTCAGGTCGTGCTCGCCACCGGTGATAAACACCTTGCTGCCGGTGATCTTGTAGGAATTGTCTGCCTGAGGCACGGCCTTGGTGCGGATGATGCCAAGGTCGGTACCGGCATGGGCTTCGGTCAGGCACATCGAGCCGCACCAGATACCTGAGTACATGTTCGGCAGGTAGATCGCCTTGAGTTCTTCGCTCGCGTGAGTATTGATCGAGACGCAGGCACCGGTGGTCAGCATCGGATACAGCCCGAACGCCAGGCTGCCGGAGTTGAGCATTTCCTCGACCTGGGCCGACACCACCTTGGGCATGCCCATGCCACCGAAATCCGGGTTACCGCCAACGCCGACCCAGCCGCCTTCGGCGTAGGTCCGATAGGCCTCGGGGAAACCTGCCGGAGTGGTGACAACGGTATCGTTCCAGTGGCAACCCTCTTCGTCGCCGTTACGGCTGAGCGGGGCGATGGTTTTACTGCAGACCTTGCTGGCCTCTTCGAGGATCGCATCGACCGTCTCGGCGTCGACTGTTTCAGCAAGCGCGGGCAACTGAGCCCAGAGTCTGGAAACCTCGAACACTTCATTGAGGACGAAACGCATATCGCGCAACGGCGCTTTGTAGTCAGCCATGGCAAACCTCACAAGCAGGGAGCAAGAAAAAACCTGAAAGAAGATCCGGACATGCTGCATGCCTGGAATCAGGTGGCAATGAACAAGAGTCTAACCGAACAACGATTCAGAGACATAGGGTCATGGCGTGACTATAAACAAATTAAAAGTCACAAACACATCTGACAGACGAAATGACACGACGCATCCGACAGCCTGCGCCGCTCATTGTCTGTCCGTCCAGCTCAGCTTACGGCGTCAGCGGTACGTACCGCTCCGCGCTTGTTGTGCTGACCGTGGGATATGACGCAGTTACGTCCGGCCCCCTTGGCGGCGTACAGCGCCTGGTCGGCACATTTGAGAACTTCCTCGGGAGTGCGGTGCTCCGGCTGACGCTCGGCAACGCCGATACTGACCGTTACCGAAACACTGTTGGAAACAGTCGCTCCGCGCTTCTGCCGACCTTGCTGATCGTCCTTGGGGCGGCTGTCCTTGTTGCGCAGCAGGATTTCGTAATTGGCGATGCTCTCGCGAATGGCCTCCAGATGCGGCAGGCACTCTTCCAGGGTCTTGCCCGCGAAGACAATGGCGAACTCTTCACCGCCATAGCGATAGGCCTTGCCGCCACCATTGGTGATTCTCGACAGTTTGCTGGCCACCAGACGCAGCACCTGATCGCCCACATCATGACCGTGCGTGTCATTGAATTTCTTGAAGTGATCGACATCGCTCATGGCCAGCACGTAATTGCGCCCGAGGCGCTGCATGCGCTCATTGAGCGCCCGACGTCCCGGCAGCCCGGTGAGTTCGTCGCGGAACGCCATCTGATAGGCCTCATGGGCGACGGCTGCGGCAATCATCAGCATCACCTGGCTGCACATGATATTCAGGGTGAACGGCAGGATGAAGGTTTTGGGCAGCGCCCAGAAAAGTCCCAGCAAGCCAACGATCTGCGCCGCATGCAAAGGCCGTGGCTTTTCCAGGTATTGCCAGATCAACAGGCCGAACGAGCCCAGGAACATCGCATACGACAGCTGAATCAGGCTCATCCACGAGCCATGCAATGCCGGCCAGCGAATATCCGCCAGCCAGGTCTGCACGGCTTCGGGATAGCTTTGCTCAAGCCCGAACGCAACGCTGCCCACGGCAATCAGCACGGCAACCCGCGCCACCAGATCCTGAAACAGATGGGTGCGCTCTTCCCAGGCTGCATACAGCCCGAACAGCAACGGCAACAGCAGGCAGACAAGATGGAACACCACGGCCGCATCTTCGCGAACCTTGCCATGATCGCGGTAATAATCGGTCTGGGTATCGAGCAGAAAGTAGGCGATATAGACGGTGATCATCAGAAACAGCTCGCGCTGACGCCGATACACACCGCAATACGCACCGCCCAGCAACAGCACCAACGTCGGCAGCACGTTGAACAGGGAGGTGAAGAAGACGTTCAGGTCTTTGACGTAGGCAGCCGCCAGCCCTGCAAATAACAATGCTGCAGAAGGGAGAAAATGACTCAATCGTGCAGCAGATGGACGCAACAAGGGGGATATCTCCTACTCGGCATCGGAGTGAATATCTGGAGTGATGGCATTGTGCCCTTCTCCAGCGAACAATGCATACAGCAGGATTGATAGCTGGCTACTTTTCTGTAACGGCAGGAGATCGAAAAGGTTTATTGATTGCTTGAGCAAAGAAAGCGCTTTTTCAAGCTTTTTCATCAACCTACGAAAAAGCCGCCTGACCCGAAGGGCCAGACGGCTTTGAACAACGACCGGATTTATCAGTAAGCCAGGCCGAAGTCTTCCTCTTTCATGTCCATCAGGTTGCCCGCACCGGAAAGGATGGCGGCAACATGAGTACGGGTACGCGGCAGGATGCGCTGGAAGTAGAAACGCGCAGTCTGCAGCTTGGCGGTGTAGAAGGCCTGCTCGGACGTACCGGCTGCCAGCTTCTCGGCCGCCAGACGCGCCATGTCGGCCCAGAAGTAAGCCAGGCAGGCATAGCCGGAGTACATAAGGTAATCCACCGAAGCGGCACCGACTTCTTCACGATCCTTCATGGCAGCCATGCCCACTTTCATGGTCAGCTCGCCCCACTCCTTGTTCAGAGCAGCCAGCGGCGTCACGAATTCCTGGACGCTTTCGTTGCCTTCGTTGGCCTGGCAGAACTTGTGCACGATCTTGGTGAAGCCCTTGAGCGCTTCGCCCTGGGTCATCAGAACCTTGCGGCCCAGCAGGTCCAGCGCCTGGATACCGGTGGTGCCTTCGTACAGCATCGAGATACGGCTGTCGCGGACGTTCTGCTCCATGCCCCACTCGGCGATGAAACCGTGGCCACCATAGATCTGCACGCCATGGTTGGCAGCCTCGAAGCCCACTTCGGTCATGAAAGCCTTGGCAATCGGCGTCATGAACGCCAGCAGTGCGTCGGCGGCTTTCTTCTGGTCTTCGTCTTCGCTGTACTTGACGATATCGACCTGCTTGGCGGTGAAGTACACCATGGCCCGCGTACCTTCGGCGAATGCCTTCATGGTCAGCAGCATGCGGCGCACGTCAGGGTGAACGATGATCGGGTCAGCGGCCTTGTCGGGCGCTTTCGGGCCGGTCAGCGAGCGCATCTGCAGACGGTCGCGAGCGTATTTCAGGCCACCCTGGAACGCGACTTCGGCGTGCGCCAGACCTTGCAACGCAGTCCCCAGACGAGCCGTGTTCATGAAGGTGAACATGCAGTTCAGGCCCTTGTTCGGCGGACCGATCAGGAAGCCTTTGGCCGAGTCGAAGTTCATCACGCACGTGGCGTTGCCGTGGATGCCCATCTTGTGTTCGATGGAACCACAGGTCACGGCGTTGCGCTCACCGATGCTGCCGTCGGCAGCAGGCAGGAACTTGGGCACGATGAACAGCGAAATACCCTTGGTGCCCGCCGGAGCATCCGGCAGACGCGCCAGCACGATATGGACGATGTTGTCGGCCATGTCATGTTCGCCAGCGGAAATGAAAATCTTGGTGCCGGTGACCTTGTAGGAACCATCGGCCTGAGGCTCGGCCTTGGTGCGCAGCATGCCAAGGTCAGTACCGCAGTGAGGTTCGGTCAGGCACATGGTGCCGGTCCATTCGCCGGACACCAGTTTGGTCATGTAAGCCTCTTGCTGCTCAGGCGTACCGTGCTCGGAAATGGTGTTCATCGCGCCATGAGACAGGCCCGGGTACATGCCCCAGGACCAGTTGGCCTCGCCAACCATCTCGCTGACGGCCAGACCCAGAGACTCGGGCAGACCCTGACCGCCGTGATCGACGTCATGGGCCAGGCTCGGCCAGCCGCCTTCGACGAATTGCTTGTATGCCTGTTTGAAGCCGGTCGGCGTCTTCACGCCCGACTCGCTCCAGGTACAGCCTTCGGTATCGCCGACCCGATTCAGGGGAGCCAGTACCTGTTCGCAGAACTTGGCACCTTCCTCAAGAATGGCATCGACCATGTCTGGCGTTGCGTCCTGGCAAGCCGGCAGACTCTGATAGTGCGCCTCATAACCGAGCAGCTCATCACGAACGAAACGAATATCACGCAAGGGGGCCTTGTATTCAGGCATAGCGATAAACCTCTGCTGATGAATCCTGGAACGAATGACCGGGCGGTCGCCGGGAGCATACTCCCAGGCACCAGACAATCTCGTATGCCTTACGGTCAAACAGGTGTTTGAAACATACGTTTACGCCTAAATCTTGTCAATAGCGCTTCACACACCGTTTGTCATCGATGCAGTACAGACCGCGCACGCAAAGGCATACAGCGCCGAGAAAACGATACTGTGAGTCTAGGTGAGGGAAAAGAGGTTGAGCAGGCGATACAGGCTGCTGATAAGGGGAAATTCAGAAAATGACGCCGTGCACGGAAGGCACGGCGCGGGGAGATCAGGCGTAAGTGTCGATCAGTGTACCCAGCGCTTCATCGCTGGCTTTCTGTGCGGCCAGACCCGCCTGGATCTGTTCTTTGCCAACCGCCAGCTCAACGATGTTGGCAGGCAGATCGGAACGCTGACTGCGGTCGACCGAGCGCAGGTTCTCGAGCTGGAAATCAGAAGACTGGCTTCTGCCGGAAATTTCGATATTGGTGCTGGCGATCTGGGTGGCCGCCTGATCGACACGCTCCTGCCCAACCTGAATCGCGCTCAGGCCTGGATAGAGAGTATTGTTCATGGTGATTTGCATAAGCCGGTCCTCAGTTCAAATAGCGAACAGGTGCTATTGAACCAGTAAATGCAGCGGAATACTCGACAAAAAGACTAATGGCACATAGCCGGATAATAGGTTATGCCTTGAGCCGGGCAAAAGCGCCTTGTGTATCAGCGACATAGTGAATGTGTTTCAAAATCAGTCGAGCAGTTCCAGATGCAGGTGTTCCGCAACGGCTTCTGCACTCGCTTTCTTGAGACGCGGTACACGCCCGATGCAAGGCGCTGGCAGACGCTCGGACAGGGTCGCAAGGTTTTCTTCCAGCCGCGAGGTCTTGGGATCGACGATGTTGGCAACCCAGCCCGCCAGTTGCAGCCCGTCCTGAGCGATGGCTTCGGCAGTCAGCAGCGCATGATTGATACAGCCCAGGCGCACACCTACCACCAGAATGACCGGCAACCCCAGGCCCATGGCCAGGTCGGAAAGATTGCTCTGATCCGCCAGCGGAACACGCCAGCCACCCGCTCCCTCAATCAAAGTGAAATCGGCGTTTCGCTCCAGCAAGCGACGCATGGGCTGCTGCAGGGCATTGACCGTCAGCGACACACCGGCTTCCCGCGCCGCCAGATGCGGCGCGATGGCGGGCTCGAAGGTAAACGGGTTGATGTCGTCGTAGCCAAGCTCCAGCGAACACTCGGCCTGCAAGGCCAGGGCATCGGCATTGCGCAGCCCTTGGGGAGTGATGGCACTGCCGGAAGCGACAGGCTTGCCTGCCGCCGTACTCAGTCCGGAAAGTCGGGCAGCATGCAACAGACCCGCGGCGACAGTGGTCTTCCCCGCATCCGTATCGGTTCCAGTGATGAAATACGCAACACTCATCTCGGCATCCTTCCCTTGTCTCGCAAGCCCATCAGTTTTTTTCCAGTACCCCGTAGACCACTTGATAAGTCGCGGGCAACCCTGGTGCCTGACGGAACCTTTCGTAAGCCTCGACCAGACCGCGAATCCGCGCCCTCCCCGTCAGACCGCCGGGACGTCCGGGATTGAGATTGTGTGCACCCAGGGCCTTGAGCTCATGGGTCAGGCTGCGCACATCCGGGTAATACAACACATGGGGCCGAACCTCAAGACTGCGCACCCGCAAACCACTGGCAGCACACAACTGCCGATAGTCATCCCGCTCGCGGAAGCGATTGACGTGTACCAGACCATCGACGCTCTGCCAGCTTTCCCGCAATTCCTGAAGTGTGCCGACACACAGACTGGAAAACGCAAAGACACCGCCGGGCTGCAGGACGCGACTGGCTTCAGCGAGCACGGCAGCAAAGTCTGCACACCATTGCACCGCGAGACTGGAGAAAACCAGTTCACAACTGTGCGCCTGCAACGGCATGCGCTCGGCATCGCCTGCCACGAAATAACGTGCACCGCCCAGTGGGCGAGCATGACGCAACATGCCTTGGGCGATATCCAGTGCAACGCCTTCGCCTTGCGGGAAAGCCTGCCCCAGCACGCGGCTGAAATAACCCGTGCCGCATCCCAGATCCAGCCAGCGCGAGGGGTTCAGCGTTTCAGGCAGGCGAGCGAACAGTTCATGACCGACAGCCCGCTGCAAATCGGCCACGCTGTCGTAGCTGCCGGCAGCACGGGAAAACGATTCGGCCACCTGACGCTTGTCAGGCAGGCTGCCCGGTAATTTGACATGGGAAAGATCAGTCATCGCCCGACTCATGCAAGAAAGCCTGGATCGCCGCAGCCACTCCGTGGGGGTTTTCCAGGATGAAGGCATGGCTGGCCTGTTCAATCAGACCAACTTCAATATCCGGCAACAAGGCCAGCAGATCGCCCGCAGCCTCGGCCGGCACGAACGCATCGTGCCCCGCGAACAGATGCAATTGCGGACCACGATAAGTCTGCAGGGCACTGCGGGTATCGAGTTGCCCCAGGACTTTCAGGCCATCGACCAGCGTATGGGTCGACGTCTGGGGCGCACCGGCCTTGAGCAGCCGTGACAGGCCGCGCGGGTCTTCAGCGCCCTGGGTACATAGCAGACTGAAGCGTTTCAAGGTGGCATCGGAATCCGCAGAGCAACCGGCCAGAAAAGCCGAAAATTCGCCCTCCGCCATCGCATTGGGCCACGCACCACGGGTCACGAAACTGGCATTGCTGGCCAGCGTCAGCAGTCCGCAGCAATCGTCGCCGCGTCGCGCCGCCAGTTCAGCAGCCAGCATGCCGCCCAGCGACCAGCCGCCCAGCCAGACACCGCTCGGGATGTTGGCGTCCAGTTCGTCGAGCCATTCCTGAACGTCGCAGCTGTCGATATCCGGCAAAGGCTCGATCTCGACCCGCAGATGCTCGTCCAGCCCGCGCAACGCGGCCGCCAGAGGTTCAAGTGGCGAGACACCAAGGCCCCAACCGGGTAGCAGGATCAAACGATCACGCATGCTCGGACTCCATCGATTCACTTGCGCCCAGCAGCGGGTAACACTGCTCCAGTGCATTCAACAATAGCTGCACTTGCTCGGCACTGTGCGCGGCAGACAGCGTCACCCGCAAACGGGCGCTGCCAGCAGGCACGGTCGGTGGACGAATCGCCGTGACCAGCAAGCCCCGCTCGCGCAGCATCTGCGAGAGACGCAAGGCACGGTCGGAATCGCCAATAACGATCGGCTGGATCGGCGTGAAGCTGTCCATCAGTTGCAGACCGAGCTGCTCGGCGCCACGGCGAAACTGCTGGATCAAGCGCCCCAGATGCTCGCGACGCCAGTGTTCGGTACGCAGCAGCTCCAGGCTCTTGAGGGTGGCGCAGGCCAGCGCGGGCGGCTGGCTGGTTGTATAGATGTAGGGCCGGGCGAACTGGATCAGGGTTTCGATCAGTTCCTCGCTACCCGCCACAAAGGCACCCGACGTGCCGAACGACTTGCCCAGCGTGCCGACCAGCACCGGCACCTCTTCGATGCCCAGCCCGAAATGCTCAACGATACCGGCCCCGTTGGCCCCCAGCGGTCCGAAGCCATGGGCGTCGTCCACCATCAGCCAGGCGCCTCTGGCTTTCGCGGCCTGCGCCAGCGCGGGCAGGTCGGCGATATCGCCATCCATGCTGAAAACGCCATCGGTCACCACCAGCGTATCGCCGACGGCTTTTTCCAGCCGGGCACGGAGGCTGGCCACGTCGTTGTGCAGATAACGGGAAAAGCGCGCACCGCTGAGCAGGCCGGCATCCAGCAATGACGCATGATTGAGGCGGTCTTCCAGCACCGTATCGCCCTGCCCCACCAGCGCCGTGACGGCACCGAGGTTGGCCATGTAGCCATTGGAAAACAGCAGCGCTCGCGGGCGGCCGGTCAGTTCGGCCAGGGCTTCTTCCAGTTCGTGATGCGGGCCGCTGTGGCCGATCACCAGATGCGATGCTCCACCACCCACGCCCCAGCGCGCAGCCCCCGCCTGCCAGGCGGCGATCACCTCGGGATGATTGGCCAGGCCCAGGTAATCGTTGTTGCAGAAAGCTACGAACGCTTGGCCATCGACCGTTACCTGCGGACCTTGCGGGCTTTGCAGCAGCGGGCGCTGGCGGTAGAGGTGTTCGGCGCGACGAGCCTCAAGGCGCGTGCGGAGATCGAAAGACATGCAAGCCCCGGTCTTCGAAAAGAGGATTCAAACCGGGCCGCTCGCAAACGGCCCGGTCACGAGGATCAGGCAGACGCTGCGTCGTAGAACATGGCACTGCTCTTCTGCTCGACCAGCGCCTGCTCGATGGCCGCCTGATGCACTTCATCGGCATGCTCTTCGCGGGCTTCGGGCTTGATACCCAGGCGCGAGAACAACAGCATGTCCTTGTCGGCCTGCGGGTTGGCGGTGGTCAGCAGCTTCTCGCCGTAGAAGATCGAGTTGGCACCGGCGAAGAACGCCAGAGCCTGCATCTGCTCGTTCATCGCCTCGCGACCGGCCGACAGACGAACATGGGACTGCGGCATCAGAATCCGGGCTACGGCCAGCATGCGGATAAAGTCGAACGGATCGACTTCTTCGGCATTCTCCAGCGGCGTACCCGCGACCTTCACCAGCATGTTGATCGGCACCGATTCCGGGTGCTCTGGCAGGTTGGCCAACTGGATCAGCAGCCCGGCGCGGTCATCCAGAGATTCGCCCATGCCCAGAATCCCGCCCGAACAGATCTTCATCCCGGCATCGCGCACATACGCCAGCGTTTGCAGGCGTTCGCTGTAGGTGCGGGTGGTGATGATGTTGCCGTAGAACTCCGGCGAGGTGTCCAGGTTGTGGTTGTAGTAATCCAGACCGGCCTGGGCCAGCGCCTCGGTCTGATCCTGATCCAGACGCCCCAGGGTCATGCAGGTTTCCAGGCCCATGGCTTTGACGCCTTTGACCATTTCCAGCACATAAGGCATGTCCTTTGCCGATGGATGCTTCCAGGCAGCGCCCATGCAGAACCGGGTCGAACCGATGGCCTTGGCCCGAGCGGCCTCTTCCAGAACCTTCTGCACTTCCAGCAGCTTTTCCTTTTCGAGACCGGTGTTGTAATGACCGGATTGCGGACAGTACTTGCAGTCTTCGGGGCAGGCGCCGGTCTTGATCGATAGCAGGGTGGAAACCTGAACGCGGTTGGCGTCGAAGTGAGCGCGGTGCACGGTCTGCGCCTGAAACAGCAGGTCATTGAATGGCTGTAAAAACAGCGCCTTGACCTCGGCTAAAGTCCAGTCGTGACGCAGAGTGGCGGTGGTGCTGGCGCTCATCGGGCGGCTCCTTGGTTTTATTCAGGGCAGTGCGCCAAGGCGAGGAAAGCCCACAAGCGCTACACGGATGTTCGGCATATTTAAGGAAGAGCCATGCCCTGTCAACCCGATTGCAAACACGAGGTTTACATCTGGTTAAAAAACAAACAAACCTGTTTATTGTGCGATGAACACAGCGATGGTCCTCTTCCCGTTTGCGTGGCTTGTGAAACCGAATTGCCCTGGCTTGGCGATCACTGTCTGCAATGCGCCCTGCCGCTTCCGGCCCATGGACTGAGTTGCGGCCAATGCCTCAAACGGCCTCCAGCCTTCACGGAGGTCATCGCGCCCTGGCTGTACGACTTTCCGGTGGACAGCCTGATCACGCGCTTCAAACACCAGAGCCAATGGCCCATGGGCCGCTTGCTGGCGGAGCTGGCCGGGCAATTTCTGCAACACCGCTTCGACGAGGGCCTGACTCGGCCCGATTGTCTGTTGCCGGTTCCTCTGGCCACCCGGCGTCTGCGCCAGCGCGGCTACAACCAGGCAGGCATGCTGGCCGCCTGGCTGGGCAAAACCCTGAATCTGCCCGTGGACGATCGCCAGTTACTGAGGGTTCGCGAGACAGCGGCCCAGCAAGACCTGGATGCGAAAAGCCGCAAACACAATCTGAACGGTGCCTTCAAGGTGGTCGATGCAGCCTGGGTGCAAGGCAGGCATCTGGCCCTGGTCGATGATGTACTGACCACCGGCTCCACAGCCGATGTGATTGCCCGCACGTTGCTCAGGAGCGGGGCGCGGCGGGTGGATGTCTATTGCCTGGCCAGAACGCCCAGGCCGGAGGACTGATCCGCTTCTGGACCCCGACTTGCCTTACACTCCCCCTTCCCATCAGCCACACACCCAGTCGCCATGCCCTTACCGACTCTGCTGACGCAACACATGGTCCGCCGCCCACAGCGCATCGAGTTGCTGCAACACATCGCCGAACAAGGCTCGATCACACGGGCCGCCAAGAGCGCGGGCCTGAGTTACAAGGCGACCTGGGATGCCATCGATGAACTGAACAATCTGGCGCAAAAACCTCTGGTCGAGCGCAGTGTCGGCGGGCGTGGTGGGGGCGGTGCAAAACTGTCTGCCGAAGGTGAGCGTGTGCTGCGTCTCTATCAGCGATTGCAGGCACTTCAGGCCCAGGTGCTGGAAGCGACCGAAGAAAGCACAGACCTTGATCTGCTCAGCCGCCTGACCCTGCGCACCAGCGCTCGCAACCAGTTGCTTGGCCGCATCGTGAGCATTACGCGGCATGGGCACAACGACCATATTCGTCTGCGAATGGCCGACGAGGTATTCATCGAAGCGCAGATCACCCATGACAGCACCCAGCGTCTGGATCTGCAGATCGATACCGATGTCGTAGCCCTTATCAAGGCGGGCTGGCTTGAGCTGTACCCTCCCGAGCACCGAGAAACAAATGGAAACAATTGCCTGTTCGGGCTGATCGACAGCATTCTCGAAGCCGAGGACGGCCCCTGCGAAGTGCGCATCAATCTGCCCGGAGGCCAGACGCTGTGCGCCTTGACGCCCTCCGGGCAGCTTCGGGCCCATGGGCTGGAAACAGGCAGTCGGGTACAGGTGCGTTTCGCCCCGTCACAGGTCTTGCTGGGCACGCCTTTGTAAGCGGCTGTGTCGTCATTCCTGCGACACAATTTCGTCATATACGGCAATTATCGTGGCTGCCACCTCTGTGGGAGCCGTGATGATGAAACTATTAGAAGAAAATCAATCCACCGACCTCGAAAAGATGGTCGGCCTCACTCGCCGTGGATTCATCAGCGCAGGCGCCCTGTGCGGTGCAGCGATGTTTCTGGGCGGCAACCTGCTGACTCGCAGCGCACTGGCCAGCAGCGTCAGCGCCGCATCGAGCAAACTGCTGGGCTTTGAAAGCATCCCGGTCTCGACCGCCGACACCATCAGCCTGCCGCCGGGCTACAAATCCTCGGTTCTCATCAGTTGGGGCCAGCCCTTGCAGGCAGGCGGTCCGGCCTTCGACCCGAGCGGCAAAGGTACTGCCAAAGCGCAGGAAGTACAGTTCGGTGACAACAACGACGGCATGAGCCTGTTCCCGATGCCCGGTCACAAGGATCGGGCACTGATGGCGATCAACAACGAATACACCAACTACCGCTACCTCTTCGATCACGGCAAGGAGCCGCAATCGGCCGAAGAAGTACAGAAGGCATTGGCTGCCGAAGGCGTATCGGTCATCGAAGTCCAGAACAGGAACGGCCAGTGGCAGTTCGTGCAGGACTCCAGGTACAACCGCCGTATTCATGGCAACACGCCTATCGACCTGAGCGGCCCGGCTGCCGGTCATGAATGGCTCAAGACCGATGCCGACAAGACGGGCCGACATGCCCTGGGCACATTCCAGAACTGCGCCAATGGCAAGACGCCGTGGGGCACTTACCTGACCTGCGAAGAAAACTTCACCGACTGTTTCGGCAGCAGCAACCCGGAACAGAAATTCGATGCAGGCCTCAAGCGCTACGGCGTCGTGGCTGCCAGCAAGGACATCAACTGGCACCAGCACGACCCGCGCTTCGACGTCGCCAAAAACCCCAACGAGGTCAACCGTCATGGCTGGGTGGTCGAGATCGATCCGTTCGATCCGAAATCCACACCGGTCAAACGCACCGCGCTGGGCCGCTTCAAGCATGAAAACGCCGCACTGGCCGAAACCAAGGGCGGTCGTGTCGTGGTGTACATGGGCGACGACGAACGTGGCGAGTTCATCTACAAATTCATCAGCCGCGACAAGATCGATCACCAGGACCCCAAGGCCAACCGCACTCTGCTGGACCACGGCACACTGTATGTGGCGCAGTTCGATGGTGGCGACAACAACCCGGACCGCCCGAAAGGCAAGGGCCAGTGGATCGAGTTGACCCATGGCAAGAACGGTCTGGATGCCGCAGCCGGTTTCAACAATCAGGCCGAAGTGCTGATTCATGCACGTCTGGCCGCCAGCGTGGTGAAAGCCACACGCATGGACCGCCCGGAATGGATCGTGGTCAGCCCGAAAGACGGCCAGGTCTATTGCACCCTCACCAACAACGCCAAGCGCGGCGATGACGGCCAGCCGGTTGGCGGCCCGAACCCGAGGGCCAAGAACCAGTACGGGCAGATCCTGCGCTGGAAAGAAGCCGGCGATAATGCCTCGGCCATGGAGTTCGAGTGGGATCTGTTCGTGGTCGCGGGCAACCCGGTGGTGCATGCCGGTACGCCGCAAGGCGGGTCGAGCAACGTCAATGCCGGGAACATGTTCAACAGCCCGGACGGCCTGAGCTTCGACGAAGCCGGTCGCCTGTGGATACAGACCGACGGCGACTCCAGTAACAAGGGCGACTTCGCCGGCATGGGCAATAACCAGATGCTCTGCGCCGACCCCGACAGCGGCGAGATCCGTCGCTTTATGGTCGGACCGATCGGTTGCGAAGTCACCGGCATCAGCTTCGCGCCGGACTACAAGACCCTGTTTGTCGGCATTCAACACCCCGGCGAAAACGGCGGCTCCACCTTCCCCGAGCACCTGCCCAACGGCAAGCCCCGCTCTTCGGTGATGGTGATTACCCGGGAAGATGGCGGCATCATCGGCGCCTGATACATATCAGCCGTGGGAGGCGGCTTGCCGGCGACAGCCAGTGAGTCCGCCTCCACATCCCCTGTCGATCAATCGATCAACCCATTGGCATCATAAAACGGGTACGGCCCGTCATAATCGCCGAACACCGCGTTATGGGTCATCAGACCGTCTTGCGGATGCCAGCGATGCAGCAGGTAGCCGGCAGGCTCCAGGTTGAAATGCGCCGGGGCACTCTCTGCAAGATCGAGCACGATCTGGTGTGAAGTACCGGGGCAAACGCACACCATACTGCCGCCAAACCGGCGCTGCATAGGCCGGTGCAGATGTCCGCAGAGCACCCGCTCAACTTGCGGATGCAACGCAATCATCTCTTCCAGCGCGGCCGCATTGCCAAAAGGCTGCTGGTCCATATGGCCGATACCGCTGATAAAAGGCGGATGGTGCAGGATCAGAATCGTCGGCACATCGGGTCGACGCGAGAGTTGCCTGTGCAACCAGTCGATCTGCCCATAATCCAGCCGCCCGCCATGTTCGCCCACGATAGTGGAATCCATGCCGATCAAACGTACCGGATACTGTTCGACCACCCAGTCCAGTGGCGCATCTGCGGACAAGGGCAGATACAGGTGGTCGGCAAAAGCCGCCAGCAGATGCTCACGATCGTCATGGTTGCCAGGCACCAGATAGAACGGCATATGCAGACGCTCCAGCTCGGGCTTGAGCACGGCGTATTCGTCGGCGCGGCCAAAATCCACCAGATCACCACTGACGACCACAATATCGGGGCGGGGTTGGCTGGCATTGATATGTTCGACCGCTCGACGCAGCGCGCCCAGCGTATCGACGACACCATAGGTCAGGCGCCCACCGGCCTTGAGGTGCAGGTCGCTGATTTGAGCAATAAGAAAAGGACGATTCACAATGTTCTCTCGGCTGAAACAGTATTACGACGACAGGGCAAACAGCGCCTTTGGCTCGACGCTCAAGGCAATCGGGGCCCCAGCGGCATGAATGATCGGGTCGGAACTGTCCACCAGTAACGGTTGGGGACCTCCCACATCCACCAGCAGACGGCTTTGCGCCCCCTGGAAAAACTGCCCTGCCAACCGGCCTTGCAGATGCCCGCCAGCGGACATCACGCGCAGGTGCTCCGGGCGGCAATAAACGATGCTCGGGGCCTGATCGGCACTCCAGGGCAGCTCACCGCCATTGACTTTCAGGCCAAGCGACGTACGCCCAAGCACGCTGAAAGCGTTGAGATTGCCGACAAAACCGGCCACGAAGGCATTGGCAGGCTGCCGATAGATTTCCCGCGGGGTAGCCAGTTGTACGACCCGGCCTTTTTCCATGACCAGAATGCGATCTCCCAGGGCCATAGCTTCGCCCTGATCGTGAGTGACAAACACGGAGGTGATTCCCAGCCCTCGCAGCAGTTGATCGAGTTCGCTGCGCAAACGCTCACGCAACTGGGCATCCAGCGCAGCCAGTGGTTCATCGAGCAGCAGCACGCGGGGGCGAGGTGCCAGAGCACGGGCCAATGCCACACGCTGGCGTTGTCCGCCGGACAGTTCGTGAATGCTGCGCTTGCCATGATCGTGCAGCCCCACCAGCTCCAGCAGTTCGTCGCAACGCTTGTTGCGCTCGGCGGGCGACATGCCGCGAATCTTCAGGCCATAAACGATATTGCCGGCCACATCGAGGTTGGGAAACAGCGCATAGTTCTGGAACACCATGCCCACATCGCGCCGTTCGATAGGCAAGCGCGTGACATCCTGATTGTCGAACAGCACTTGCCCGGTATCCGGTCGCTCAAGCCCGGCGATCAACCGCAAGGTGGTGGTCTTGCCGCAGCCGGAAGGCCCGAGAATCGCCAGGGTTTCGCCAGGCTCGATAGTGAGGTTCAGATCATGTACAGCGACCGTGCCATCAGGAAATGCCTTGCGGCAACCTTGCAGGCGTATGGTTGTTCCGCTCATCGGCTTTCTCCACGGGCAAGACGGGCACTGATGGCCTGCAGCGCAATGAGCAACGGCACGATCAGCAACAGAAACAGAAGGGTGTAGGCGCTGGCGACTTCCAGACGCGCCGAGGCATAGCTGTCGGCCAGACCGACAGGCAAGGTCTTGGTCATGGGGGTGTGGAGCATCCAGGTCAGGTTGAACTCACCCAGGGACAAGGTCACGACCATCAGCACACCCGCGAGAATCCCGGCCCGGCAATTGGGGACCACCACACTGAAAAAACGCTTGAGCGGCCCGGCCCCCAGGCTGGCCGCCGCCTCTTCGAGAATCGGCAGTTGCTGACGCTGCATCACCGCCATCACCGGCCGAACCAGAAACGGCAGAGTGAATAAAACGTGGCCCACCAGAATGAACAGCCAGCTCCCTCGGAAGCTGCCGAACTGGCCATAGGTCAGTAACAATGCCAGAGCGCTGGCCAGTCCGGGCATGGCAACGGGCAAGACCATCAGTTCCTCGAAAGCGCGGCTGAACCGGTTATTCATTCGCACCAGCGCATAGGCCGCTGGCACACCGATCAGGCACACGCACAAGGCACAGGCCACAGCCAGTTGCAGCGACAACCAGACCGTCGGTGAATAGGCCTGCCAGACTTGCAGCAACCAATCGAAAGTCAGGCCGCTGGACAAGCCCTGGAAATAATTACGTGTCAGACCGGCCAGTAGCGACAACACCACCGGAACCAGCATGAAGGCACACACCAACAGGGTAAAAAGCAGTTGCACGACAAACAGTCTGGAACGTTTCACAGCGCAACTCCTGACGTCTTGACCAGGCGACGAGCCAGCAGCAACACAGCCCAGGTCACAGCACCGAGAATGACCGACAGCGCAGCGGCCACGGTGAAGTTGGCGTAGTTGGTGAAGACGTTGTAGATCGCGACCGGCGTGACGTTCAGCCGGGTCCCGAGCGTGAAGGCAGTCCCGAAGGCCCCCATCGACGTGGCGAAACAGATCGCTCCACAGGACACCAGCGCCGGGGTCAGGCCCGGAACGATGACATCGCAGACCACCCGCCAGTGACCGGCTCCCAGAGAGTGCGCGGCCTCTTCCGGGCTACGGTCCAGACTTTCGCAGGCCGCCATCACCGTGAGGATCACCCGCGGGATCGAGAAGTACAGATAACCAATGAACAGGCCGGTGAGCGAATAGGCGAAGATCCAGCGCTCCCCCGCCAGCTCAAGCCCGAGCGCGGCAAAGATCCCCTGGCGTCCGGCCAGCAGGATCACCAGAAACCCCACCACCACTCCGGGAAAAGCCAATGGAAAGGTCAGCAAGGCCACCAGTGCCGAGCGGCCGAAAAAGCGCTGTCGGGCAAGAAACACACCGCTGATACCACCTACCAGCAAAGCGGCAAGCGTGACTACCACAGCCAACAGACAGGTCTGCGCCAGACTGCCCAGATACTGGGCGCTGCTCAGTATCTGCCAATACCCGCTGCCGACGCCCTCGGGATTTTGCCCGCCCAAAATGATCAGGTGCGCAAGCGGCAACAGCCAGAAGGCCAGCAGCACCGCCATTGCCGGGGCAAGTGCCACGGCAGCGCTCGGGCGCAGGCTGAACCTCGGGAATCTGCCCGGCCGCACAGTGCTCGCATGCTCCAGCGAGGCGGTCATTACTTCACCTCACGCAGATAGCGGGCTGCGAACGCTTCCTGCACTGCGGCCATTTGCTCGTAATCCACAACACCGGCACGGGCGTAATCGCTGTCCGGCAGGAACTGAGCGGCCACCTCGGCCGGGATTTTCGAACGCACAGGACGCAGATACGCCTTGGCCCAGAGCGCCTGCCCTTCATCGGACAGCACAAAATCCAGCACCTTCTCGGCATTGGCGCGATGCGGAGCCTTGTTGATCATGCTCATGACATAGGGCACGCCGATGGTGCCTTCCCGAGGAATCACGAACGCGACGTTGGCCTTGTCCTTGTAACGGGCGCGGTAGGCATTGAAGTCATAGTCGATCAGGATCGGCAGCTCGCCGGACAGCACCCGCGCATAGGCGGTCTGCTTGGGCACGATCGGTGAGTTCTTCGCCAGTTTCTGGAAGTAGTCGATGGCTGGCGTGAAGTCATCCAGCGAGCCCCCCATGGCCCGGTTGATGGCCACTGCCGAGACATAACCGACAAACGCACTGGACGGATCGAGATAACCGACCATGCCCTTGTACTCGGGCTTGAGCAGATCCGACCAGCTCTGAGGAACAGGCAGACCGCCCAGAGCATCGACGTTGACCATGATACCAAGCGTGCCGGAATGAATCGCGAACCAGTGACCGGCCGGGTCTTTCAGGCCTGCCGGAATATCGTCCCAGTGCCTGGGTTTATAGGTATCGACTACACCGGCCTTCTGCGCCTGCAGGCCGAAGGTCACGCCGTAATACACCACGTCGGCCACAGGCGCAGCCTGCTCGGCGACAATCTGTGCCAGTGCCTGACCGGAGTTCTTGTTGTCCAGCGGGACCTGCACGCCCGTTTTGTCGGCAATCGCCTTGAGCTGAGTCCCCCAGTCGGCCCACTCAGGCGGGCAGTTGTAACAAATGGCGGTTTCAGCAGCCTGAACCAGACTTGCCGCACCACAGAGCAGCAAAGCCGCCAGGGTTTTACCGAGACTGAGCATGAAGCATCTCCTCATGGGGCTGGGTACTTTCGCCGGGCCGGATATGGCACGGCAGACAATGGGAAACAGGGGACGCGCCACAGATCCGGGCCAGTAACTGGTCGATGACGATCTGTGCCAAAGCGGCAATCGGTTGAACAACGCTGCACAAGGTCGGGTGCATCTGGGTGCCCAGGGCGATGCCATCGAACCCGATCACCGAGAATTGCTCGGGCACACCTAGGCCGTTACGGCGCAACTCGGCAATCAGACTGATGGCCAACAGATCGTTGGAGCAGACCAGCGCTGTCGGCGCATGCGGGTCATTCAAGAAAGGCATCAAGGCGCAAAAGTCGGCACGGGTGTGATCAGGCATCTCAATGACCGGCAGCACATCGAGGCCCCGCTCGGTCATGGCATCGCAATACCCGGCATAACGCAGGCGTGCCCGGTCGGACTGCATGGCCGGGCCGGCCACCATGCCGATACGCCGATGACCGGCATCCAGCAGATAACGGGTCGCCAGGGCCATGCCTGCACGGTTATCCACAGACACGGCGCTGTAATCGGGGTTGTCGGTCTGGTGATAAGCCAGGACGAAAGGTGTGTCTTCACTGGCAAGCTTTTGCAGAACGAGATTGCACTCGGCATCGGTCACGGTCAGCACCAGGCCGTCGACCCTCTGGCGCAGCAATTTTCGACCACTTCGCTTTCACGCTCGCTGGCGTAGTCAGTGGTCGCCAGCAGCAGGTTGTATCCCCGCGCACGGGCTGCCCGTTCCATGGCCTGAAACTGTTCGGCAAATACCGGGTTGAGCAGATTGGGTACCACCACGCCGAGCAGATTGGTGGTTTGCAGACGCAACTGACGCCCCAGGCGGTTGGGACGAAAACCCAGCTCGCTGGCCGCCGCGAAGACCTGATCACGGGTGGCCGGGCGCACCATGTCAGGTGTCGCGAAGGTGCGTGCCGCTGTGGCCCGCGATACCCCTGCGCGTTGTGCAACTTCTTTCAGGTCAGTCATGGTCACTCGCTTGAGATCGATCTCATTGGCGGCGACACTAATCGACGGACATGGCTATGCGACGACCAAACGATGACCGTTGTGTGACGTTTATGAAAAAGCGGATCGGCTTAGCGAACCACAGTCACTCTGCGTTAACATCAGCAGTCCAACGCGGCGACTTGCTGCGCGCAGGAGTCAGCATGGCCCACCCGTTTGCAACACTCACCCCCGATCTCGTTCTCGACGCCGTCGAAAGCATCGGCTTTCTCAGTGATGCCCGCGTCCTGGCCCTCAACAGTTATGAAAACCGGGTCTACCAGGTCGGCATCGAAGACGAACAGCCCTTGATCGCCAAGTTCTATCGCCCGCAACGGTGGAGCAACGAAGCGATTCTTGAAGAGCACAGCTTTACCTTCGAGCTGGCAGCGGTCGAAGTGCCAGTGGTTGCTCCGCTGGTACACAACGGGCAGACCCTGTTCGAGCACAGCGACTTTCGCTTCACGCTGTTTCCGCGTCGCGGCGGACGAGCCCCGGAGCCGGGCAACCTCGATCAGCTTTATCGTCTGGGCCAGTTGCTGGGGCGTATTCATGCTGTGGGCGCAACCCGACCGTTCGAGCATCGCGAAGCCCTGGGCGTGAAAAACTTCGGCCATGACTCCCTCGACTATCTGCTGAGCAACGACTGCATCCCACGCAGCCTGCTCCCGGCCTACGAGTCAGTCGCCCGGGACCTGCTCAAGCGTATCGAGGATGTCTACGCGGCAACGCCCCACAGCAATATCCGCATCCATGGCGATTGCCATCCCGGCAACATGATGTGCCGCGACGAAATGTTCCACATTGTCGATCTGGACGACTGTCGCATGGGACCTGCCGTACAGGACATCTGGATGATGCTGGCAGGTGATCGTCAGGAATGCCTGGGACAATTGTCGGAACTGATGGACGGCTACAACGAATTCCACGACTTCGATCCCGCCGAGCTCGCGCTCATCGAACCGTTGCGCGCTTTGCGCCTGATGCACTACAGCGCCTGGCTGGCGCGACGCTGGGACGATCCGGCCTTCCCGCGCAGCTTTCCGTGGTTCGGCACCGAGCGTTACTGGGGCGACCATATCCTGGCCTTGCGCGAGCAATTGTCGGCACTGAACGAAGATCCTCTGAAACTGTTCTGACCCGTCTCGTGCGCCACACGCTCACAGCCTGTGGCGCACGCGTACCACCCAAAACACCTGCTGTTGAGTACAAGGAAGCTACATGCAAGCTGCCAACCCACGCCGTGGATATATTCTTGGCCTGAGTGCTTACATCATCTGGGGCCTGTTCCCGATGTACTTCAAACTTCTCGCGGCGGTTCCCGCCCTTGAGATCATCATTCACCGGGCAATCTGGTCGGCATTGTTCGGCTCCCTGCTGCTCCTGTTCTGGAAACACCCCGGCTGGTGGCGCGAACTGCGGGAAAACCCGCAACGGCTGGCGGTGCTGGCGCTCAGCGGCAGCCTGATCGCCTGTAACTGGATGGTTTACGTCTGGGCCGTGAACAACGGACGCATGGTCGAAGCCAGCCTGGGTTATTACATCAACCCGCTGGTCAACGTGCTGCTCGGGATGTTGCTGCTGGGCGAGCGCCTGCGACGCCTGCAATGGCTGGCAGTGCTGCTGGCGACAGCCGGAGTTGCCCAGCAGGTCTGGCACGTTGGCAATCTGCCGTGGGTGTCACTGCTACTGCCGCTGACCTTCGGCTTCTACGGCCTGATCCGCAAGAAAGCCCCGGTGGCCGCCCTGCCCGGTCTGGTGGTGGAAACCTGGATGCTGGTCCCGCTGGCCCTGGCCTGGCTGCTGCTCAACCCCATGGCCCAGACAGCACAGCCCGAGTTCTGGACCACCAGCCAGGCGCTGTGGCTGGCAGCCGCAGGCCCGGTGACGCTGGTGCCTCTGGTGTGCTTCAACGCCGCCGCCCGCCACTTGCCCTACACCGCACTGGGCTTTCTGCAATACGTCGCGCCGACCCTGGTCCTCGCCCTTGCGGTCCTGCTCTATGGCGAGCACCTGAACACCAGCACCATCATCACCTTCGTCTGCATCTGGGCAGGGCTGGCAATCTACAGCGTCGATGCCTGGCTAAGTCTGCGCCGCCGTCGCTGATCAAAAAACATACAACCCTTTGCAAGCCACGATTCATATGGCCTGCAAAGGGTTCTCCAACGGTTATCCACAGGCAGGTTCACCTTATTTGTGCACAAGCCATTGAAACTGCTGGTTTTTTGATCAAACCTCGCAAAGCCACGTCCACCGTGGCGCACAAGGCCATCTCCCCAGGTTATCCACAGGCGGGTGCACGGTTAACTTGGATAACATGAGATTGTCTACAGCTTGCTCAGGCCAAACGTTTTCTTTGGGGCACTTTTGAACTCCTGCATCACCGATCTTCGCGGGTATGCCACAGACGCAACAGGTAAATAGTGGAATCCTTTATTTCATAGCGCAGCTCGTAGTGCCCGATCAGGATTCGACGCACATCACGAGGCTCAAACTCTTCCAGATATTCCCCAATACGTGGGTTAGTCAGCAAAATGGTTGGAGCAGCAGTGAGTTGTTGAACCGTATGGGCAGCAGCAGGCTGATTCACAGCAGCAAGAAATTCGTACAGTCTGGCAATGTCGGAGAGCGCTTTGCTTGTCCACTTCAACTCCATCAGCGCGGCACCGGTAACGGAGTCTCGGTGCTGAGGCTATCCGCCCATGCCTGAACAGCCTGATGCTCAATAACGCGGCCAGCGTCCACATCTGCCAAGGCTTCTCGAGTCAAGCGGCTGCGCTCTTCCTCCTGATCAATCCAGGCACAAAGAGCCTGTTTGACGATCCAGTTTCTTGAACGCTCCAGACGCTCAGCCATCATGTCGATTTTCTCAGCCAGGTGGACTGGCACGTGAGCGGTGACAGATCGAGTTTTAGTGGTAGTTGTCATGATGGATTCACCTCTGTGTAACCATGCAGCAATTAGATTTAAAGTTAATCATATTGAATAACTATTCATCGTCAAGCGGAGCCAGAGCAAACGGTATGTGGAGTTCTGGGACGTGCAGCGATAGCACAGCAAGAAGAACGAGTGGCACTCCAGGGCGCCTCTCGTCTTTACATGAGGCACTCCCCCTCAACTCTCCGTCTTCAACACCAACTCCACCATCAGATCGTCCGCCAGGGTTTCGAGCCGGGCCTGCAGATCGTCCAGTGACAGGTTCAGGGGTACGCCCAGTACGGCGTCGGCATGGAACAGCAGTTCACTGCTCATGGGTGCCGGGGTGATGTCGGTGATCAGGCTTTCGACATTGACGCCCTGCCCGGTCAGCAAGCGGGTGATATCGCGCACGATGCCGGGTCGGTCATTGCCCACCAGTTGCATGCTGATGGTTTTCCAGGAGCCGAGGGCTTCGGCGGTGCTTTCGGCCAGTTGCACATGAATGCCGTGGACCGTCAGCACCCGCAGGGCCTGGATCAGTTCATCATGGTTTTCAGCCGGGACACCGACCCGCAGGATGCCGGCGAACTGCCCGGCCATGCGCGACATGCGGCTCTCCAGCCAGTTGCCGCCATGATCGGCGATGCATTGGGCGATACGCTCGACCTGACCCGGTTTGTCGGGTGCAACCACAGTGACTACGAGATGATTCACAGGTGACTTCCTCTGCTTTCAAAAAGGCGCCGTCAGACCCGGCGGATGTCGCAAAAGTATAGGCAAGGTTCACACAGGCACTGCAACGCGCAGAACGTGTACCGTTTTGATAATTATCTGGAACAATCGCCGTCATTTTTGAGAACATCCGGGTCGGCAGCGTGACTGGTCGTGAAACTTCAGTCGTTTGGTGACATATTCATCCCTCATCGCTGCTGCTCATGTAGTATTCCGCGGCGCGCACTACATAACACCGAAACCAATAACAGAGCGCTCCTTGAGTGAGCTCGACCTGCTGAGCAGAGTGAGGCAAGTGCAATGACTGAGTACGTTCAAGTCGGTGACCTGCAGGTCGCCAAAGTCCTGTTCGACTTCGTGCAGAACGAAGCCACCCCAGGAACCGGCATAGATACCACAGCGTTCTGGGCCGGGGCTGACAAACTGATCCATGAGCTTGCGCCAAAGAACAGAGCCCTGCTCGCCAAACGTGATGACTTGCAGGCAAGAATCGATGCCTGGCACCAGTCCAATGCCGGACAGGCCCACGACGCCTCGGCTTACAAGACTTTCCTTCAGGAAATCGGTTATCTGCTGCCAGAAGCGGCGGACTTCCGGATCACGACGCAAAACGTCGATGAAGAAATCGCCACCATGGCAGGCCCGCAACTGGTCGTGCCGGTAATGAATGCCCGCTTTGCCCTCAATGCCTCCAATGCCCGCTGGGGTTCGCTGTACGACGCGCTCTATGGCACAGATGCCATCAGCGAAGAAGGCGGAGCCGAAAAGGGCAAGGGCTACAACAAGGTCCGCGGCGACAAGGTGATTGCCTTCGCCCGCACCTTCCTGGACGAAGCCGCGCCACTGGCGGCCGGCTCTCACGTCGACTCGACGGCTTATAAGCTGATCGATGGCAAACTGGTCATCAGCCTCAAGGGCGGCAGCAATACCGGCCTCAAGGATGACGCCCAACTGATCGGTTTCCAGGGCGACCCTTCCGCACCGCTGGCCATTCTGCTCAAGCACAACGGTCTGCACTTCGAGATCCAGATCGATGCATCCAGCCCGGTCGGCCTGACGGACCCGGCAGGTGTGAAAGACATCCTGATGGAAGCCGCACTGACCACCATCATGGACTGCGAAGACTCCATTGCCGCAGTCGATGCCGACGACAAGGTGGTGGTATACCGCAACTGGCTGGGCCTGATGAAAGGCGATCTGGCCGAAGAAGTCTCCAAGGGCGGCGAAACCTTTACCCGTACCATGAACCCGGATCGCGTCTACACCACTCCTGAGGGGAGTGAAGTCACGCTGCATGGCCGCTCGTTGCTGTTCATCCGCAACGTGGGCCATCTGATGACCATCGACGCCATTCTGGACAAACACGGCAACGAAGTGCCCGAAGGCATTCTCGACGGCCTGCTGACCAGCCTTGCGGCGATCCATAACCTCAACGGCAATACGTCGCGCAGCAACAGCCGCAGCGGTTCCGTATACATCGTCAAACCCAAGATGCATGGCCCGGAAGAGGCGGCATTCACCAATGAACTGTTCGGCCGTATCGAGCAGGTTCTGGGGCTGGCGCGCAACACGCTGAAAGTCGGGATCATGGACGAGGAACGCCGCACCACGGTCAACCTCAAGGCCTGTATCCAGGCGGCGAGCGAGCGTGTGGTGTTCATCAACACCGGTTTCCTGGACCGCACGGGCGACGAGATCCATACCTCCATGGAAGCGGGTCCCGTGGTGCGCAAGGCGCAGATGAAAGCCGAGAAGTGGATCGGCGCCTACGAGAACTCCAACGTCGATATCGGCCTCAAGTGCGGTCTACAGGGCAAGGCACAGATCGGCAAGGGCATGTGGGCCATGCCGGACCTGATGGCCGCCATGCTGGAGCAGAAAATTGCCCATCCGCTGGCGGGTGCCAACACCGCCTGGGTGCCTTCGCCTACCGCTGCCGCCCTGCACGCCTTGCATTATCACAAGGTCGACGTGTTCGCCCGTCAGGCCGAACTGGCGCAGCGCGTGCCCGCTTCGGTGGACGATATCCTCACCATCCCGCTGGCACCGCAGGTCAACTGGACGCCGGAAGAGATCCGCAACGAGCTGGACAACAATGCCCAGGGCATTCTGGGCTACGTCGTACGCTGGATCGATCAGGGCGTGGGTTGCTCGAAAGTGCCGGACATCAATGACATCGGCCTGATGGAAGACCGTGCCACGCTGCGCATCTCCAGCCAGCACATGGCCAACTGGCTGCGCCATGGCGTGGTCACCGAAGCCCAGGTACTGGAAAGCCTCAAGCGCATGGCTCCGGTGGTGGACCGCCAGAATGCCAACGACCCGCTATACCGCCCGCTGGCCCCGGATTTCGATAGCAATATCGCCTTCCAGGCCGCCGTCGAACTGGTGATCGAAGGCACCCGACAGCCGAACGGCTACACCGAGCCGGTGTTGCATCGCCGTCGTCGGGAGTTCAAGGCTCAGAACAGGTAGTGGGGTTTCGCGACTGAATTCGCGCCAGCACGCGGCAGGCGCGAATTCATTCGCGAAAGCTGAAAGCCTCAAGCTACAAGAAGCGGCAAGTCAAAAGCACAGCGCATACACCGCCCGCTTTTCTTGCAGCTTGAAGCTCAGAGCTTGCAGCTCAATTACCCATACCTCTCCTGCGCGCACTGAGAGCAACTTCAGGCTCAGACCATCCCCAATTCACGCTTCACCAGCCTCACAAGCTGCTTGGTATTGAGCGGCTTGAGCAGGAAGTCCACGACACTCAAATGCATGGCATCGATGGCATCTCGCACGTTGGCGTCACCTGAAACGATGATGATCGGCATGGCGGCGCGCTCGGAGTCGCGGACCCGCCGAATGAGGTCCAGTCCGTCGCAAGGCGCCATGCGCAGATCGGTGATCAGCAGGCCTATGGACTGACGGGTTTCCAGCAGTTCCATGGCGCTGTTGCCACCACCGGCCGTCAGGCAACTGATGTCATTGAGACTAAGAATTTCGGCCAGCAACTCACGGGCATCGCTGTCGTCATCGACGATCAGGACACGTTGCGGCAAGTCACGATTGGACTGGAGCATGACCTCTGTAAGGGCGTCGCGCTCTTCATCGCTCAAGATGTCGTGGTCACTCATTACCGTCTCATCATTCCCTGGACTAATTCCTACAGCAGATCAGGTTGAACCTGCAGCGCACTTTACGGGCCTCCCAGCCGGGTATTCGAGCGCGATCCCATGCGTTCGTCAAAACAGTTCTACAGGAACATGCATATCGGGGCACTATCCATCAGCGTAAGACTTACGTCCAATGGGCACTGCGCCGGAAGCGGTCGACCATGACAACCAATAACAAAAAACGCGGTACAGGTCATGAGCAAAGCCGACGCTTTCACCCAGGCAGGCAAAACAGCGGTGTTGCAGAACATCCACGGCACCATGCAGTTCCTGCAAAGATTTCCGCCGTTCAACCAGATGGAAAACGCACACCTTGCGTACCTGGTCGAGCAATGTCAGCTCCGTTTTTACGCCTGCGACGAGAGCATCATCAAGCCAGCCGATGGTCCAGTAGAGCACTTTTATATCGTTAAGCAAGGCCGAGTGGTAGGGGAACGACCACATTCGGCAAAAGGCGGCACCGAAACCACCTTTGAAATCACCACCGGTGAATGCTTCCCGCTGGCAGCCCTGCTGGGCGAACGGGCAACACGTACCGAACATCTGGCAGCCGAAGATACTTTTTGTCTGCAACTGAACAAACAGGCGTTCATCAAGCTGTTTGCATTGTCCACCACCTTCCGGGACTTCGCCTTGCGCGGCGTCAGCAGTCTGCTGGATCAGGTCAATCATCAAGTCCAGCAACGCGCCGTGGAAACCCTGGGTACTCAATACTCGCTGAATACCCGCCTCGGCGAACTGGCCATGCGCCATCCAGTGATGTGCGACCCCGAAACGCCGATGCGCGAAGCCGTCAGGATGATGCATGAGCAGCAAGTGGGCAGCATCGTGATTGTCGATGAGCAGCAGGCGCCCCTGGGAATCTTCACGCTGCGGGACTTGCGCGAGGCGGTTGCCGACGTGAATGCCGACTTCAGCCAGCCCATCAGGCACACCATGAGCCCGGCACCCTTTCACCTGAGCCCGGACGCCAGCGCCTTCGATGCCGCCATCGCCATGACCGGCCGCCATATTGCCCATGTCTGTCTGGTCAAGAACGGACGCCTGTGCGGCGTGGTATCGGAGCGCGATCTGTTTTCCCTGCAGCGTGTGGATCTGGTGCACCTGGCCCGCACCATTCGCAATGCACCGCGTATCGAATCACTGACCAATCTGCGCGGCGATATTGTGCAACTGGTCGACCGCATGCTGGCCCACGGTGCCTCTTCGACCCAGATCACCCAGATCATTACCCTGCTCAACGACCACACCGTCTGCCGGGTCATCGAATTGACCCTGGAAGAAAAAGGCGACCCCGGCGTGCCCTTCAGCTGGCTGTGTTTCGGCAGTGAAGGACGGCGCGAGCAGACGCTGCACACCGATCAGGACAACGGCATCCTGTTCGAAGCCAGCGATGCCGTGCAGGCAGCGGAAATACGCACGCTGCTGCTGCCCATCGCCGAACGCATCAATCAGAGCCTTGCCCAGTGCGGTTTCAGCCTGTGCAAAGGCAATATCATGGCCAGCAATCCCGACCTGTGCCTGTCCCGCAGCGAATGGTCCAGACGCTTCTCGGCCTTCGTTCGCGAGGCCACGCCCGAGAACCTGCTGGCATCGAGCATCTACTTTGACCTGCGAGTGGTCTGGGGCGACGAAACCGGGTGCGAGCAATTACGCCGCGGCATTCTCGATCAGGTGGCAGACAATCGCCTGTTCCAACGCATGATGGCCGACAACGCTCTGCGGCAGCGCCCACCGGTCGGACGCTTCAAGGATTTCGTGCTGGCGCGCAAGGGCAGCGACAAGGACACACTGGATCTGAAAACCGAAGGCCTCACGCCGTTTGTCGATGGTGCACGCTTGCTCGCCCTGGCCAACGGTATCGGTGCCAACAACACCCTGGAACGACTGCGACAACTGGTGGAACGCGAGGTCATCGACCCGCTGGACGGAGCCGCCTATGAAGAGGCTTACCACTTCATCCAGCAGACCCGCATGCTGCAGCATCAACTGCAAAGCCGTCAAAATCTGCCCTACTCCAATCGCATCGATCCGGACACACTCAACCACCTGGACCGCCGAATCCTGCGCGAATCGTTTCGCCAGGCACAGCGCCTGCAAACCAGCCTGACCATGCGTTACCAACTATGAATCTGTTCGAGTGGCTGCGACCACGCCCGAAAAAGACACCACTTGATAGCCTGCACCTGCAGCGTCTGGCACAACTGCCACCCTTCGCGCCACTGAGCGAGCAGTCGTTGCGCAAGCAGCGCTGGGTCGTGCTGGATCTGGAAACCAGCGGCCTGAACATGAACCGTGATCAGGTTCTGTCCATCGGTGCCGTGGTCATCGAAGACGGTGCCATCGATCTGGGCCAGCAGTTCGAGCGCACGATTCTGCGCGTCGATCACAAGGTCAGCCCGGCGGTTCTGATTCATGGCCTGGCACCCAGCACCATCGCTGCCGGTAGCGAGCCGGTGGAGGCTTTTCTGGACTTTCTGGAGTTCACGGGCTCAAGTCCGGTGTTGGCGTTCCATGCACCATTCGACCAGCACATGCTGTCTCGCGCGCTGAAGGACAGCCTGGATTATCGCTTGCAGCATCCGTTCTTCGATGTGGCTGAAATCGCCCCGATGCTCTGCCCCAACGCCAATTTGCGTCAGGCCGGGCTGGACGACTGGACGAACTTTTTCGGCCTGCACGCCGAAGAGCGCCACCATGCCAGCGCCGATGCACTGGTCACGTCCGAACTGGCCTTGATCCTGTTCAGCCATGCCCGCCGCCAGGGCATCGACAGTCCCGCACGGCTGGAAGAGTCTCTTGGACAATGGCGCAGACGCCAGCAGAACCACTCGTTTTAATTCCTCGCATTCCCCCTTCCTTCCTGGCATTCACTACTGCCGTCACGGCCAAGGCCTCTCCCACCAATAATATTCTGTGTGGCAGGGGCCTTGGTCGCGCTTGCTTTTTCTATGTGAACTTTTGTTAAAAATAAAAAATACTTCACATTATCAACTCACTGATTCACTATCGGATTCACAGATCAGAACAATATCGCCCGTTTGCCGGCTCCACAGGCATCGGCACTGACTTGAGGATGACTTCATGACTACGAAGAATGTTGGCGTTATCGGCCTGGGTGCCATGGGTCTGGGCATTGCCCGTTCGCTGCTGCGCAATGGCTTCAATGTGCATGCCTGCGATGTACGCACCAGCGTGACCGAAGCGTTCGCCCAGGAAGGCGGTGTTGCCTGTGACTCGCCAGCCAGCATGGCGGCCGCCTGCGACGTGATCATCACCGTCGTCGTCAACGCCGAGCAGACTGAAACGGTCCTTTTTGGCGAGAACGGTGCCATCGGCGCACTGCGTCCCGGCAGTCTGGTCATCGGCTGTGCCACCGTCGCTCCAACCTTCGCAGTCGAACTGGGCCAGCGTCTGGTCGATCAAGGCCTGCTGTACCTCGACGCACCGATCTCCGGCGGCGCAGCCAAGGCCGCGGCGGGTCAGATGACCATGATGACTTCCGGCCCTGCCGAGTCCTATGCCAAGGCAGAAGCCGTGCTCAACGGCATGGCCGGCAAGGTCTATCGTCTGGGCGACGTTCATGGCCTGGGCTCGAAAGTCAAAATCATCAACCAGCTGCTGGCCGGCGTGCATATCGCGGCAAGTGCCGAAGCCATGGCTCTGGGTCTGCGCGAAGGTGTCGATGCCGACGCCCTGTACGAAGTGATCACCAACAGCGCCGGTAACTCGTGGATGTTCGAGAACCGAGTGCCGCACATCCTCAACGCGGATTACACCCCGCTCTCGGCCGTGGACATTTTCGTCAAGGATCTGGGCCTGGTGCTGGATACCGCTCGCACCAGCAAATTCCCGCTGCCGCTGTCGGCCACCGCGCATCAGATGTTCATGCAGGCTTCCAGCGCCGGTTTCGGTCGCGAGGACGACTCGGCGGTGATCAAGATTTTCCCGGGTATCGAACTGCCCAAAGCCAAACCGGAACAAGCCTGAGGAACGCACCATGACTTCGACTTCCTCTCGCCCGTTGCTCGGCTGCATCGCCGATGACTTCACCGGCGCCACCGACCTGGCCAACATGCTGGTGCGCGGCGGCATGCGTACCGTACAAAGCATCGGCATCCCGAGCGCCGAAATGGCGGCCGGTCTTGATGCCGACGCCATCGTGATCGCCCTCAAGTCACGCACCACGCCAACCGCCGAAGCCATCGATGAATCCCTGGCTGCACTGGAGTGGCTGCGCGAACGCGGCTGTGAGCAGATCTTCTTCAAATACTGCTCGACCTTCGACTCGACTGCCGCCGGCAACATCGGCCAGGTCAGCGAAGCCCTGCTGGAAAAACTCGGCAGCGGCTTCACTCTGGCCTGCCCGGCCTTCCCGGAAAACGGTCGCACGATCTTCCGTGGCCATCTGTTCGTTCAGGACCAGTTGCTCAACGAATCCGGCATGCAGAACCACCCGCTGACGCCAATGACCGATGCGAATCTGGTGCGCGTCCTGCAGGAGCAGACCCGCAAGAAAGTCGGCCTGTTGCGCTACGACACCGTCGCCAAAGGCGTGGAAGCCGTGCGCAGCAGAATCGCCGAGCTGCGCGCCGAAGGCGTGGGCATGGCCATTGCCGATGCCGTGTCCGATGCCGATCTCTATGTGCTGGGCGAAGCCTGTGCCGATCTGCCGCTGCTGACCGGTGGTTCGGGTCTGGCGCTGGGCCTGCCGGGCAACTTCCGCAAGGCAGGCAAACTGCGCGATATCGATGCGGCAAAGCAAACCGCCGTCAGCGGTGGCGAAGTCGTCCTGGCTGGCAGCGCTTCGGTGGCCACCAACGGTCAGGTCGCGGCCTGGCTGGAACACAACCGCCCTGCCCTGCGCATCAATCCGCTTGATCTGGCGGCTGGCAAGCCGGTGGTCGAGCAGGCTCTGGCTTTCGCCCGCGATGCCGGGCAAACCGTGCTGATCTACGCCACCAGCACGCCGGATGAAGTCAAGGCCGTGCAAAAGGAGCTGGGTGTAGAGCGCTCCGGTGCCATGGTCGAAGAGGCCCTGGGGCAGATCGCCAAAGGCTTGCTGGAATCGGGCGTACGTCGCTTTGTCGTCGCCGGTGGCGAAACGTCGGGGGCGGTGGTTCAGGCGCTTGGCGTGCAACTGCTGCAGATCGGCGCACAGATCGATCCGGGCGTTCCGGCGACTGTCAGCAGCGGCGCACAACCGCTGGCGCTGGCACTCAAGTCCGGTAACTTCGGTGCTCGTGACTTCTTCGCCAAAGCCCTCAAGCAACTGGCGGGAGAAGCCTGATGAGTAGCGAAAAAGCCCTGCGCGAAGAAATCTGCGATGTCGGCAGGCTGCTTTATGGCCGTGGCTACACGGTAGGCAGCGCTGGCAACATCAGTGCCCGCCTCGACGACGGCTGGCTGATCACCCCGACCGATGCCTGCCTTGGCCGTCTGGACCCGGCGGATATCGCCAAGGTCAATCTGGCGGGCGAATGGGTGTCCGGCAACAAGCCGTCCAAGACCCTGGCCCTGCATCGCGAGGTCTATGACCGCAACCCGGAAGTAGGTGGTGTGGTGCATACCCACTCGACGCATCTGGTTGCTCTGACACTGGCTGGCGTCTGGAAAGAAGACGACATCCTGCCGCCACTGACGCCGTATCAGGTCATGAAAGTCGGGCATATCCCGCTGATTGGCTACGAACGCCCGGGCTCACCGAAAGTCGCCGAACGCGTCGCACAACTGGCCAACAGTGTGCGCGGCGTGATGCTGGAGCGACTGGGCCCGGTGGTCTGGGAAAGCTCGGTCGCAAAAGCCTGCTACGCCCTGGAAGAACTCGAAGAAACCGCTCGCCTGTGGCTGATGACCAACCCCAAGCCTGCGCCACTGGACCCGGCAGCCCTTGAAGAGCTGCGTCAGGTCTTCGGCGCGAAGTGGTAACTCGCAAGCATTGATCGGGAGTTGCCTGGCGACTCCCGACCGACGACAGCATCACCACACACAATAACAACAGGACTCAAGAGCATGAATCATCCCTATCTCGCTTTTGTCAGCTATTGCTCAGCGTTTGTCTCGCTCAACCTCTGCGGGAGTGCACAGGCATGACTCCTTTCATGTTGATGGCTATTGCGGGTGCAGGTATCGCACTGCTGCTGTTTCTGGTTCTCAAATACAAATTCCAGCCTTTCGTGGCCCTGATGCTGGTCAGCATCATCGTGGCGCTGGTGGCCGGTGTGAAACCGGCCGATCTGGTCGCAACCATCGAAGGCGGCATGGGCAAGACCCTTGGCCACATCGCGATCATCATTGCCCTGGGCGCGATGATCGGGCGCATCATCGAGCTGTCGGGAGGCGCAGAAGCACTGGCCAGAACGCTGATCGACCGCTTCGGTAACAAGCGCACGCCACTGGCACTGACAGTCGCGGGCTTCATGGTCGGTATCCCGGTGTTCTTCGAAGTCGGCGTGATCATTCTCATGCCACTGGCCTATGGCGTGGCACGTGCCGCACGCAAACCGCTGCTGATCTTTGCCCTGCCGATGTGCGCCGCATTGCTGGCCGTGCATGCCTTCCTGCCGCCGCATCCGGGCGCCGTGGCCGCTGCCAGCCAGTTGGGCGCAGACCTGGGTCGTGTCTTGATGCTGGGTATTCCGATGGTCGCGGTGCTGTGCATCATCGGTTACTTCGTGGCCGGGCGCATGACCCGCAAGACCTATCCGATGACCGACGATATCCGTAGCGAAGTCTACGGTCCGCATGTCACCAACGAAGACCTGGAAGCCTGGGCGCGCAACGACTATTCCACCGTTCGCGAAACGACTCAGGCCAAGACGCTGGGCGGCGAAGAAAGCGCCAGCAGTCTGGCAAGCAAACTGCCGCCAGCCCCTGCACCGGGTTTCGGGCTGATCATTGCGCTGATTCTGCTGCCTATCGTGCTGATCCTGCTGGGTACACTGGCCACCACCATGCTGCCCGCAACGTCCACGTTGCGCAGCATTCTGACCGTCCTCGGTGCGCCACTGGTTGCGCTGCTGATCGATACCCTGCTGTGCGCCTGGTTGCTGGGCACACGTCGCGGCTGGAGCCGTTCCCAGGTGTCTGACGTGATCGGCTCGGCACTGCCGGGCGTGGCCATGGTGATCCTGATCGCCGGTGCCGGTGGCGTGTTCGGTAAAGTGCTGGTCGATACCGGTATCGGTGCGGTGGTTTCCGAAGCCTTGCGCAATACCGGCCTGCCGGTTCTGGCTCTGGGCTTCCTGCTGACCATGCTGCTGCGTGCCGTCCAGGGTTCCACCACTGTGGCGCTGGTCACCACCGCCGGTATCCTCAGCCCGCTGATCGCCACGCTGGATCTGAGCGCCAACCATCTGGCCTTGCTCTGCCTGGCAATGGGCGGTGGCGGTCTGGCCATGTCGCACATCAACGATGCGGGTTACTGGATGTTCACCAAGCTGGCGGGCCTGAACGTCGCCGACGGCTTGCGCACCTGGACCGTACTGGTCACGCTGCTGGGTACATTGGGCTTCGTCCTGACCCTGCTGCTCTGGCCCTTCGTCTGACCTTTAGAGACTGGAGTTAACATGCCTCGTTTTGCCGCCAACCTCAGCATGCTGTACCCCCAGCATGATTTTCTTGAGCGCTTCGCCGCAGCCGCTGCCGATGGTTTCGGCGCGGTCGAGTATCTGTTTCCCTACGACTACAGCCCCCAGGAGCTCAAGCAACGCCTGAGCGACAACGGTCTGGTGCAGGCGCTGTTCAATGCTCCACCGGGAGACTGGGCAGCCGGTGAACGAGGCATTGCCACACTGCCGGGCCGCGAAGCTGAATTTCGCAGTGGCATCGAGCGTGCGCTGGAATACGCTCAGGTACTGGGCAATGACCGGATTCACGTCATGGCAGGCCTGCTGCCCAGCGAAGACCTGCGTCAGCGCCATCAGGCGGTGTATCTGGAAAACCTGGCGTTTGCCGCTGAACAGGCCAGGGCGGCCGGCATCACCGTGCTGATCGAGCCGATCAATACCCGCGACATGCCGGGCTTCTTCCTCAATCGTCAGGATCAGGCACAGGATATCTGTCGTCAGGTGGGTGCCGACAACCTCAAGGTCCAGTTCGACTGCTACCACTGCCAGATCGTCGAAGGCGACCTGACCGCCAAACTGCGTCGTGACTTTGCAGGCATTGGCCATATCCAGATCGCTGGCGTGCCGGATCGCCACGAACCGGATCTGGGCGAGCTGAACTACGCGCACCTGTTCGAGGTGATCGACCAGTTGGGCTATAAAGGCTGGATCGGTTGCGAATATCGTCCGAAGGGCGATACCAGTGAAGGTCTGGCGTGGCTGCGCCAACTGCAGGGCTGACCACCTGCCGTCCTGCCTCAAGCCCTTGAGGCAGGACGCCTCTCTTTATTCTTCCGGGATGTCGAACTGATCCTTGATGTAGCGGATTTCAGTACGGCCATGGGGCGCAGGCAATCCGTCGTCGCCCAGGTTGACGAACACCATCTTCTCTACCGTCAGGATGCTCTTGCGAGTGATCTTGTTACGGACCTCACACATCAGAGTGATCGAAGTACGCCCGAACTCGGTGGCAGTAATTCCCAGCTCGATGATGTCGCCCTGGCGCGAAGCACTGACGAAGTTGATTTCCGAGATGTACTTGGTCACCACACGCTGATTGCCCAACTGGACGATGGCGTAGATCGCAGCCTCTTCATCGATCCAGCGCAGCAGACTGCCGCCAAACAGCGTACCGTTGGGGTTGAGGTCTTCGGGCTTGACCCACTTGCGGGTGTGGAAATTCATATTCACTCCTGAGCAACTGTCAATGGATGCCTGTCTTGACGGCAGCATACCTAAAAACCCCGTGTCCGGGATTTCACCGATAGAAAACCTTGGGAAGAATCGTCAGCGCAGCTATACTGCCAACCGTTTCAAAACGGTCATCTTCACTTGATACCGTTCCCGCCACCTGTCCGAGGGGCGCTGCAGCAGGTTTTCCCTGTCAGGCTCGGATGGGGCGTTGTTTGACCGGTCCACTGGTCAAGCCTTAAACGCACAACGGCGCCCATTCGCATTTTTATGGAATGGAGACTCTCAATGAGTGCTGTAATCACGCCTGCAGAATTCAACGATTTCAAAGTGGCCGATATTTCCCTGGCTGCCTGGGGCCGTCGCGAAACCATCATCGCCGAGTCCGAAATGCCAGCCCTGATGGGGCTGCGCCGCAAGTATGCGGGTGAACAACCGCTCAAGGGCGCGAAGATCCTCGGCTGCATCCACATGACCATCCAGACCGCCGTGCTGATCGAAACCCTGGTCGCACTGGGCGCTGAAGTTCGCTGGTCGTCGTGCAACATTTTCTCCACCCAGGATCAGGCCGCTGCCGCCATCGCCGCTGCCGGCATTCCTGTGTTCGCCTGGAAAGGCGAGACCGAAGAAGAATACGAGTGGTGCATCGAGCAGACCATCCTCAAGGATGGCCAGCCATGGGATGCCAACATGATCCTCGACGACGGCGGCGACCTGACCGAGATCCTGCACAAGAAATACCCGCAGATGCTCGACCGCATCCATGGCGTGACCGAAGAAACCACCACTGGCGTACACCGTCTGCTGGACATGCTGGCCAAGGGCGAGCTGAAAATCCCGGCCATCAACGTCAACGACTCGGTCACCAAGAGCAAGAACGACAACAAGTACGGCTGCCGTCACAGCCTGAACGACGCCATCAAGCGTGGTACCGATCACCTGCTGTCCGGCAAACAGGCACTGGTCATCGGCTACGGTGACGTGGGCAAGGGCTCTGCTCAGTCCCTGCGTCAGGAAGGCATGATCGTCAAGGTCACCGAAGTCGACCCGATCTGCGCCATGCAAGCCTGCATGGACGGTTTCGAAGTGGTTTCGCCGTTCATCAACGGTGAAAACGACGGCACCGAGGCCAGCATCGACAAGGCCCTGCTGGGCAAGATCGACCTGATCGTGACCACCACCGGCAACGTCAACGTCTGCGACGCGAACATGCTCAAGGCGCTGAAAAAACGCGCTGTGGTGTGCAACATCGGTCACTTCGACAACGAAATCGACACCGCTTTCATGCGCAAGAACTGGGCATGGGAAGAAGTGAAGCCACAGGTTCACAAGATCCACCGCACCGGCGCTGGCTCTTTCGATCCACAGAACGACGACTACCTGATCCTGCTGGCCGAAGGCCGTCTGGTCAACCTGGGCAACGCCACAGGCCACCCGAGCCGCATCATGGACGGCTCGTTCGCCAACCAGGTTCTGGCCCAGATCTTCCTGTTCGAGCAGAAGTACGCCGACCTGTCGCCAGCCCAGAAAGCCGAGCGCCTGACCGTTGAAGTACTGCCGAAGAAACTCGACGAAGAAGTGGCCCTGGAAATGGTCCGCGGCTTCGGCGGCGTCGTGACCAAGCTGACCAAGACCCAGGCCGACTACATCGGCGTGACCGTCGAAGGTCCGTTCAAGCCACACGCTTATCGTTACTAAGTAGCGGCAAGCTTCAAGTCTCAAGCAGCAAGTAAAAGCATTTCGCTTGCTTGCTGCCTGGGCCTGAAGCCTGCTCCTTTTATCGCTATCATGCAGCCGTGAGCTGTAAGCTCCAGACTCTTGAGACCGGCGCACAGCCCTCTTGCAGCCTGGAGCTTGAAGCTTGCCGCTGGAGGCTCCCTCCATCATGTCCCAAGACCGTCGCTTCAGCTTCGAGTTCTTCCCGACGAAGACCGATGCTGGACATGAAAAGCTGCTGACCGTTGCCCGTCAGCTGGCCAGCTACAACCCCGATTTTTTCTCCTGCACCTACGGTGCCGGTGGTTCTACCCGCGACCGCACGATCAATACCGTGCTGCAGCTGGAAAACGAAGTCAGAATCCCTGCCGCACCGCACCTGTCGTGCGTGGGTGACAGCAAAGCCGAATTGCGCGAGCTGCTGACCCAGTACAAGAATGCCGGTATCAAACGCATCGTCGCCCTGCGCGGTGACCTGCCATCCGGCATGGGCATGGCCAGCGGTGAACTGCGCTATGCCAGCGACCTGGTTTCCTTCATCCGTGAAGAAACCGGCAGTCACTTCCATATCGAAGTGGCGGCGTACCCGGAGATGCACCCTCAGGCTCACAACTTCGAAAGCGACCTGAAAAACTTCGTGCACAAGGCCAATGCCGGTGCAGACAGTGCGATCACCCAGTACTTCTTCAATGCCGACAGCTACTTCCACTTCGTGGAGCGCGTGCAGAAGAAAGGCGTGAACCTGCCGATCGTGCCGGGCATCATGCCTATCACCAACTACAGCAAGCTGGCGCGTTTCTCGGATGCCTGCGGTGCGGAAATCCCGCGCTGGGTTCGCAAGCAACTGGAAGCCTATGGAGACGACATCCAGAGCATCCAGGCGTTTGGCGAGCAGGTCATCACCGAAATGTGCGAACGCCTGCTCGAAGGCGGCGCACCGGGCCTGCACTTCTATACGCTCAACCAGGCAGAACCGAGCCTGGCCATCTGGAACAACCTGAAGCTGCCACGCTGAAAGGGTCATCTCCAGGCAGGATCTTTCGGCATCCAATATCCGAAAGGTCCTGCAGCAAAAACCGTTGGGCAGCATGACAGCAGCGCAGCGCGTTTGCTCTGTTATACTCCAGCCTTCCCGCCAGGCTTACGCCCGGACGCTCGGTCTTGCAGAAGCCATCTCGATCACGAAAACAGCGCATTTCCAACACGCGCCGATGACCCGAGATGAATCAAAGACCCCGCAGGACCGGACGGGATCGCGTCTTCTCAGTCTCTGTACACAAGGTCGGCAATCAAGCGATTGGCCGCTTCTACAAGAGCTGAACGTCATTCGCGCCAGGCAGACTATCCCTTGAGCTCAGCTCCAACAGAACAGGATTACTCATGTCCTTTGCTTCCCTCGGTCTCTCCGAGGCTTTAGTCCGCGCCATCGAGGCAGCGGGCTATACCCAGCCTACTCCGGTGCAACAGCGGGCCATTCCCGCCGTGTTGCAAGGTCGCGACCTGATGGTTGCGGCACAGACAGGTACTGGTAAAACCGGTGGCTTCGCCCTCCCGATCCTGGAGCGGTTGTTCCCCAACGGTCATCCGGACAAATCCCAGCGTCATGGCCCGCGCCAACCGCGCGTACTGGTCCTGACCCCGACCCGCGAACTGGCTGCCCAGGTGCATGACAGCTTCAAGCTGTATGCCCGCGACCTGAAGTTCGTCAGCGCCTGCATCTTCGGCGGTGTCGGCATGAACCCGCAGGTCCAGGCCATGGCTCGTGGCGTGGACGTGCTGGTGGCCTGCCCGGGCCGTCTGCTCGACCTGGCCGGACAAGGCAGCGTCGATCTGTCCCACGTTGAAATCCTGGTGCTCGATGAAGCAGACCGGATGCTCGACATGGGCTTCGTCCACGATGTGAAGAAGGTCCTTGCCCGCCTGCCGGCCAAGCGCCAGAACCTGCTGTTCTCGGCGACCTTCTCCAGCGACATCACTGCCCTGGCCGGCAAGTTGCTGCACAACCCCGAGCGCATCGAAGTCACGCCACCGAACACCACGGTCGAGCGCATCGAACAACGGGTTTTCCGCCTGCCAGCCAACCACAAGCGTTCGCTGCTGGCGCACCTGATCACTCAGGGTGCATGGGAACAGGTTCTGGTTTTCACCCGCACCAAGCACGGCGCAAACCGTCTGGCCGAGTACCTGGACAAGCACGGTCTCAGCGCTGTCGCGATCCACGGCAACAAGAGCCAGAACGCCCGCACCAAGGCCCTGGCCGACTTCAAGGCCGGTGATGTACGTATCATGGTCGCCACCGATATCGCCGCCCGCGGCCTGGATATCGATCAGTTGCCGCACGTGGTCAACTTCGAGCTGCCCAACGTCGATGAAGACTACGTGCACCGCATTGGTCGTACGGGCCGTGCAGGCCGCACCGGCGAGGCCATCTCGCTGGTTGCGCCGGACGAAGAGAAACTGCTCAAGAGCATCGAGCGTATGACCCGTCAGAAAATCCCTGACGGCGACCTGATGGGCTTCGACATCAATGCAGTCGAGGCTGAAAAGCCTGAAGTTCGTGAGCGTCCGGACGTTCGCAACCCACGCGCACCTCGTGCGCCACGTGGCGAAGGCGAAAAGAGCAGCAACAACGGCGGTCGTCGCGACAAGGGCAAGGACAAAGGCAAGGAAAAACCGGCGGCTGCAGCTGCAGCATCCGGCGAACGTCCGGCACGCCAGCCACGCGAAAGAAAGCCTCGTGAAGGTACGCCACGCGAGCAACGCCAGTCGCAACCACCGCGCCCGGCTGCCGATCGCGCCCCCGACGAGTTCCTGGATGACGATGTGGATAACTTCGGCAACCGCGCTGATTATGTAAGCCCTTATCAGGGCAAGAATCAGGGCCGTGGCCGTCGTCCGGGAGCACCTGCTGCACCGGGCGCTACGCCCGCTGGAGCTGGTCGTCCGCAGGGCTCAGGCCGCCAGGGTAACCCTCGCAGTTCGGGCAGCGGCGCTCCAGCCAAACGCAATGGCTCGGGTTCCGGCCAGCGCAATGGCAGCGGCAGTGCCCGTGACGGTCAGCAACGCAACCGCCGTCCGCCACGTGACGATCGTCAGGAGCCAGCCGTTCGCGGTCCTCGTGAAGGCCAGCAGTCTCAGCCGAAGATCATGCACAAGGAATCGAAAATCGACCGGTTCCCTTCTGCCGAGCAGCTCGATCAGTTGCCAAGCCGCCCACGCGGTGAAAAGCCGGCCCTGCTGACTCGTAATCGCGAGAGCTGACAGCACGGCTGAAACAGAAACGCCCCGACTGGTTCGGGGCGTTTTTGTATGCATCGCAAAAACAGGAACGCCGACACAAGGCCGGCGTTCCGTCGATCAGGTAACCCTTACTTCTTCTGGATACCTTCGAAGGTAATGTCCAGGTTCAGCGTCTGGGAAGTCGGACCTGGGCCTTTGATGCCGAAGTCGTTCAGGTTCAGAGTGCTGGTGCCGTTGAAGCCGGCACGGTAGCCGCCCCATGGATCCTTGCCTTCGCCGTTGAAGGTCGCCTTGATCACGATCGGCTTGGTGACGCCGTGCAGGGTCAGGTCGCCAGTGACGTCAGCGGTTTTCTCGCCAGTGGATTTGACGCTGGTGGAAACGAACTTGGCCTCTGGGTATTTGCCAGCGTCCAGGAAGTCCTTGCTGAGAATGTGCTTGTCGCGCTCGGCATGGTTGGTGAACAGGCTGGCGGTTTTCAGCTCGACAGCGATCTTGCTGGCTTCAGGCTTGGCAGCATCGAAGCTGAAAGTACCGTCCCAATCCTTGAAAGTGCCATGGATGAAGCTGTAGCCCAGGTGGCTGATCTTGAAATCGATGAAAGCGTGCTGGCCTTCCTTGTCGATCACGTAATCGGCAGCCATCGCCTGACCGGCAGACAACAGAGCAGTACCAAGAGCCAGAGCAGCGAGAGACTTCTTCAACATGTTTTTATTCCCATTCCCGTTTTGGTTGAACAATCAGTTACGACCCAACATACGTTTTAAGGTCACGTCACGATCGATGAAGTGGTGTTTCAGTGCAGCCAGACCATGGAACCCCGCAAAAATCACGATGGTCCATGCCAGATAAAAGTGAATCCAGCCCGCAGTCTCCGACTGGCCGGGCAGACCACTGATCAACGCTGGAACCTCGAACAGACCGAAGACCGGAATTCCCACGCCATCGGCCGTGGAAATCAGGTAACCGGCGAACATCACGGCAAACAGAGCGACATACAGAAACAAGTGACCGAATGCAGCACCGATGCGCGTCAGCTTACTGTAGCTGGCCAACGGCGCAGGCGGCGGGCTGAGCAGACGCCAGACCACACGGAACAGCATCACGGCAAACAGCGTGATGCCGATGCTCTTGTGCAGATCGGGCCCGGCCTTGCGCCAGCTATCGTAATAATCCAGCCCCATCATCCATAGCCCAAGCCCAAACAACCCGAAGACCACAACAGCCACGCCCCAATGCAGCACCATGCCGACCAGACCGTAGCGAGAGGATGAATTACGTAACTGCATCGCAAATACCCTGTGATAAGTGTTACCAGACTAGCTTTTTATCTATCGAATGAAAGCGCAAAATTTTGCTCTGAAATATCGAAAAACATGATGAGTATTTTTCTACCTTCGAGCTTTCGATTCTCGACCCGAACCCTTTTCGATGATCTCGGGCCGTTCTGCTGGCGCAGCATCTCGATAAATTAAGCTCAGTAACACTGTGCCATGACCGTCGGCATTTCGATGGCGATGAACGGCACTATTCCGAAAGTTCCACTACACAGCCGGTTTATAGAGAACGAATCGAGCGCGCATAAAAAAAGGCGCGGTATCTATCCGCGCCTCTTCTGTCAGCGATGGCTGCGTCAGTTCTTGACGTCGGCCGGTGCCGCTTCGGTTTTGGCCGGTGTCTTGGGGGCTGCAGCCGGTTTGGCAGGCGCCTTTTCCTTCGCAGGCTCCTTCTTGGCAGCCTCTTTTTTCACTGGCTCCTTTTTTGCGGTTTCCTTGGCCGGTGCCTTTTTGGCTGGCTCGGTCTTGGCCGGAGCCTTCTTGGCGGGCTCGGCTTTGGCAGGCGTCTTGGCTGGCTCGGCCACTGGCGCAACCACCGGCGCGGCCGGGACAGGCGCAGGTGCAGGCGTCGGGGCAGGCGCTGGCTCAGGTGCTTTCTCCACCGGCTTCTCGGCAGGTTTTTCTGCAGGTTTGTCGGAGGAATCACCGAAACCGAACAGATTGCTGAAGAAACCACCTTCCGGCTTCTTCACCGCAGGAGCAGGCGCCACTGGCGGAACCACCTTGACCGGCTCGAACGATTTGCCAGCCGCCAGATCCTGCACCTGACTGGCTGCACGCTGACCGCTGCGCAGAGCGCCTTCCAGTGTGCCCGGGTACAGAGCATCGGTGTGCTCACCCGCAAAAGCTACACGCTGTACGGGCTTTTCCCACAGACGCCAGTATTTGCTGATCTGGCCGGGACCAAATGCCAGATAAGAACCGCCGGTTGATGGATCGATGCTGTAGCGACGGATTTCATAACCGGTGTAGGCACCACGCGCCTGTGGATAAAACGTGTGCAGACGAATCAGCACCTGATCGACCAGTTGCTTGTCGCCAAATGCCTGCATGATCCGGGCATTGTCGCCAGACAGGTTGATCACCACATTCGCACCGCCCTTGAGCGCTGGCTCGATCCACAGCATGCCCAGGCCGGTATTGCTGAACACCTCGCCCGACATGCGCGCCTTGCTGTCCCAGACCGGCGTCTTGAACTTGAGCATGATCTGGTCGCGCCAGCCATAGTTGGTGCCCTTCAGAGCGCCCAGGTGCCGGGCATCCAGTGCCGGGGTCATCTGAATGTTGCCCAGCGAGCGCAAAGGCACGGCCAGCACCACATAATCGGCGCTGTAGCCGACAGTACCGACCTTGACCGTGACGCTGTCCTTGTCCTGCACGATGGCCGAGACCGCAGAACTGGTCTTGATGGTCTTGAGCTGCTTGACGAACGCCTGGGCCAGCACCGCACTGCCGCCGGGCAGGCGTGCAGCGCGCTGATCGCGCTCGTCCACGCCACGGTAGACCCGCGACTGCTGAGCGAAATACAGCAGCGACAGGCGCGAAGGTTCGTCATAGCGGGTGCGGATCTGCTGGTTGATCAACTGGCGCGCCGTCGCAGGCAGATTCAGACGATCCAGCCAATTGGCCACGTTGATCTGGTCCAGGGCGAACAGCGTGCTGTTGGCAGCCGGGTTTTCCGGGTCTTCGATGGAGCGAGCCAGGTTGTCCAGGGTTTCCTCGTAGCGCTTGATGGCCTCGGCAGTCGCCGGTTGCTTGAGCGCCAGATCGGCCTGGGTGAAATGCACGCCATCGATCAGGTAGCTGGGAGTACGCACGAACTCGGGAGCCGGCACGCTCTGGATCTTGAAGCTGTCCAGATAACGGTTCAGCACCGGCTGCGCCTTGGCATTGCCGATCCACTCGCTGGTGGCCAGACCGGAACGGCCACCGATATTGGGGCGGGCCTCCAGCAACGTGACCTGCCAGCCTTTGTTCTGCAACTCATACGCCGCCGTCAGGCCTGCCAGCCCGCCTCCGACAACAATGGCCGTACGTTGTTTTTCATTGGCGAACGTCGAAACGCTGACCAGACCTATCACCATCAGCGCACACGCGCGCAGCCACCCAGAAAGCATTCCGCGAACTCCGAAAACGTGGGGAAAATTGCCAGAAACAAAGAAGAGGCGCGCAGCATACGCCAGCCATAAAATGCCCGCCAGCGATGTTCAAACGATACAAATGGTTGTCCCACAGCCGGGCATTGCATAGGCTTGCGCGATTGTTCGCCCTCGCGTCATGCGAGTCGTTACCCGGAGATTGCCAATGGGCCTGAATGACCAGTGGATGCAACGTGACCTCAAGGTCCTGTGGCACCCCTGCACGCAGATGAAAGATCACGAAAACCTGCCACTGATCCCAATCAAACGCGGTGAAGGCGTCTGGCTGGAAGACTTCGAAGGCAAGCGTTATCTGGATGCCGTCAGCTCCTGGTGGGTCAATGTGTTCGGTCATGCCAACCCGCGCATCAATCAGCGGATCAAGGATCAGGTCGACCAGCTTGAGCATGTCATCCTGGCAGGCTTCAGCCATCAGCCGGTGATCGAGCTGTCCGAGCGACTGGTCAAACTCACGCCCGAAGGGCTGACACGCTGCTTCTACGCCGATAATGGTTCGTCCTGTATCGAAGTCGCGCTGAAAATGAGCTTTCACTACTGGCTCAACCGCGGCAAGCCGGACAAGAAACGCTTCGTGACCCTGACCAACAGCTATCACGGCGAAACCATGGCCGCGATGTCGGTGGGCGACGTACCGCTGTTCACCGAAACCTACAAGGCGTTGCTGCTCGATACCCTCAAGGTGCCGAGCCCGGACTGCTATAACCGTCCGCAAGGCATGAGCTGGGAAGAACACTCGCGCAATATGTTCGCCGCCATGGAGCAGACCCTGGCCGAACATCACGACAGCGTGGCGGCAGTGATCGTCGAGCCGCTGATCCAGGGTGCAGGCGGCATGCGCATGTATCACCCTGTCTATCTCAAACTGCTGCGCGAGGCCTGTGACCGCTACGGCGTGCATCTGATTCACGATGAAATCGCCGTGGGCTTCGGTCGTACCGGCAGCATGTTTGCCTGCGAACAGGCCGGGATCCGCCCGGACTTCCTGTGTCTGTCCAAGGCACTGACCGGCGGTTATCTGCCACTGGCCGCCTGCCTGACCACCGACGAAGTGTACGACGCCTTCTACGACGACTACCCGACACTGCGCGCCTTCCTGCATTCCCACAGCTACACCGGCAACCCGCTGGCCTGTGCGGCGGCGCTGGCGACCCTCGATATCTTCGAGCAGGACAATGTCATCGAGAACAACAAGGCGCTGGCACAGCGCATGGCCACTGCCACGGCGCATCTGGTGGATCATCCCCATGTAGCCGAAGTGCGCCAGACCGGCATGGCGCTGGCCATCGAGATGGTCCAGGACAAGGCAACCAAGACCGCCTATCCGTGGCAGGAACGCCGTGGCCTGCAGGTTTTCCAGCACGCACTGGAACGCGGCGCGCTGTTAAGGCCACTGGGCAGCGTGGTGTACTTCCTGCCGCCGTACGTGATCACCCCCGAGCAGATCGACTTCCTGGCCGAAGTCGCCAGCGAGGGTATCGACATCGCGACCCGCAGCAACATCAGCGTGGCCGTGCGCGAGAACTTCCATCCGGACTTCCGGGATCCGGGATAGGGGCATTCGCGGGCAAATCCCCTCCCACAGGAACCCTGTGGATCTGGTGGGAGAAGGCTTGCCCGCGACAACTCAAATTCCAGAATCCAGACGTTTACATCACCGAACACCGAGAACCACCATGAGACTGTCCCGCTTCTTCACCGACGCCACCCTGAGCCTGGGCGAACACGAATTGCCCGAGGCTCAGGCGCACTACATCAGTCGCGTCCTGCGCATGACCGAGGGCGATGCGCTGCAACTGTTCGACGGTTCGGGCACGGAGTTTCGCGGCACGCTGGTGGAAGTCGGCAAGAAACGCGTGCGTGTCCAGCTCTCTGAAAGCCTGGCCGGACAGATCGAATCGCCACTGCGCATTCATCTGGGCCAGGGCCTGTCGCGTGGCGAGCGGATGGACTGGGCCATCCAGAAAGCCACGGAGCTGGGTGTCAGTGAAATCACCCCTATCGTCAGCGAACGCTGCGAAGTCCGCCTCAAGGACGAACGAGCAGAAAAGCGTCAGGCGCACTGGCAACAGATCGCAATCAGCGCCTGCGAGCAATGCGGCCGTTCGGTGGTGCCGGTGATTCATGCGCCGATGACGCTGGCCGACTGGCTCAAGCAGACCGAGGCCGACCTCAAGCTGGTCCTGCACCCGGTCGCCGAAGCCCTGACCAGCCATGATAAACCGACGACCCTGGCCTTCCTGATCGGCCCGGAAGGCGGTCTGAACGACGCGGAAGTCGAGCAGGCCAAAGCTGCCGGCTTCCACGCCGCCCGCCTCGGCCCGCGCGTGCTGCGCACCGAGACAGCGCCGGTGGTGGCGCTGAGCGTGGCGCAGCAGTTGTGGGGGGATTTCTAAGGCACCGCTGGTGATGTGGGAGATCACCCGCCGCCGCGCTGTCGCGCAGCAAACAGGTGTCATGTATTGCGGATGAGGGTTCGGCCCCGCCTGACGGCGGGGTTACTTCGCCAACGTCGCGTTCTGCGGTGCTCTCACGACCGCGGCAAAGAGCTTTTCTGCTTTTGCTTGTGCTTTTATGAACCGA
>NZ_JAFGZD010000024.1 GCF_017165765.1 Pseudomonas capsici | reverse complement strand
GTAGCTTGTAGCTTGTAGCTTGTAGCTTGTAGCTTGTAGCTTGTAGCTTGTAGCTTGTAGCTTGTAGCTTGTAGCTTTTCGGCTTTTCAGCCATTAAAAAACCCCGCTTTTGAGGGCGGGGTTTTTAAGCGAATCAGTACAAGTTAGATAACTTGAACTTCTTCAGCTTGCATGCCTTTCTGACCGCGAGTAGCGATGAAAGAAACCTGTTGGCCTTCTTTCAGGCTTTTGAAGCCGTCGGATTGGATAGCTTTGAAGTGTACGAACAGGTCGTCACCGGATTGTGGAGTGATGAAGCCGAAGCCTTTTTCATCGTTGAACCACTTGACGGTACCAGTTTGGCGATTGGACATAATATATCTCCTTGGACAAAGTTAACTGCGACTCAGGAAGAGCCCTGGCCGAGACTGAGTGCAAAGAGCTGGAAAATTCATGGAGATGGTTGGATCGAAATTCAACATCGTGTAGAGATTCTCAGTGACACAAGCAACACAGTGGCGCCACCTTAACCCTTTTTACGGAACGTGCCAATGGTCTTATGAGGATTATTTCCATTCACGATCAGTACGGGTACAGGTCCCGTAAACTCTGGATCTGTTGGCTTTGAACAGGACGCCTCGGCCCGGTAAGATGCGGACATCTTTTTCACCTCGCTATTCAGGACATCGCCATGAGCATCAAATCGGACAAGTGGATTCGCCGCATGGCGCAAGAGCACGGCATGATCGAGCCCTTCGTCGAACGGCAGATGCGTGGCGAAGGCCCCGACCGTCTGATTTCCTTCGGAGTCTCCAGTTACGGTTACGACGTACGCTGTGCAGATGAATTCAAGGTCTTCACCAATATCAATTCGGCGACCGTCGATCCGAAAAACTTCGATGAAAAAAGCTTCGTCGATATCAAGAGCGACGTCTGCATCATCCCGCCCAACTCCTTTGCGCTGGCTCGTACCGTCGAGTACTTCCGCATTCCACGCAATGTCCTGACCATCTGTCTGGGCAAGAGCACCTATGCGCGCTGCGGCATCATCGTCAATGTCACGCCGCTGGAGCCGGAATGGGAAGGGCACGTGACCCTGGAGTTCTCCAACACCACCACGCTGCCGGCCAAGATCTACGCCAACGAAGGCGTGGCGCAGATGCTGTTTCTGGAGTCCGATGAGGAGTGTGAAGTCTCCTATAAGGATCGCGGCGGCAAGTATCAGGGCCAGCGTGGCGTGACCCTGCCACGCACCTGATTTTTCGGGGGCGGTATCCGGGCAATTGAATTTATGCCTGTTTATGCACTCTATTTCCTGACATGACCCCCCTCACACATAGCGTGTGTGGGGGCAGATGATCGGGAGCTCCCTATGACGACAGATTTCAAACCCTCCGAACGGGCAAAGCCTCCTCAGCTCAACGAGATCGGGCTTCTTGCCTGGTCATTGATGGCTGATTCGCAATTCAATATGGTGGGTGGCGGTATTCCGGGCGATCCGGGGCCGGACACACCGTTTCCTCCTCAGCCGCCCGAGCCAGGCGAGCCGACATTGCCGGATGAGCCACCGCCTGTTCCTGTCGCCTGAATCTTTTGGTCGAAAAGCGCCAGTCTGTTCCGGCGCTTTTCTCCTTACTTCAGGTTCCCGCTCAGGAACTGCTGCAGCCGTTCGCTCTTGGGGTTATTGAGGACTTCGTCCGGATGACCTGATTCTTCGATCTGCCCCTTGTGCAGGAATACCACTTGCGTGGCGACCTTGCGGGCAAAGCCCATTTCATGGGTGACCAGAATCATGGTCCGGCCTTCTTCGGCCAGACCCTGAATGACCTTGAGCACTTCACCGACCAGTTCCGGGTCGAGGGCCGAAGTGGGTTCGTCGAACAGCATGATGTCCGGCTCCATGGCCAGGGCGCGGGCAATCGCCACGCGCTGCTGCTGCCCGCCCGACAGGAAGGCCGGGTACTGATCGGCGACCCGTTCGGGAAGGCCGACCTTTTCCAGATACTTGCGTGCGCGCTGTTCCGCTTCGGCCTTGGGCACGCCCAGCACCCGGCGCGGAGCCATGGTGATGTTCTCCAGCACGGTCATGTGTGCCCACAGGTTGAAGTGCTGGAAGACCATGGCCAGCCGCGTGCGGATGCGTTGCAGTTCATTGGCATCGGCCACCCGCATGCCGTCCTTGTCGCTGACCATGCGAATCTGCTCGCCATCCAGGCTCATGGCGCCGTCGTTGGGCTGCTCCAGAAAGTTGATGCAGCGCAGGAAGGTGCTCTTGCCCGAGCCGCTGGCACCGATCAGGCAGATCACGTCACCGCTTTGGGCCTTGAGCGAGACGCCTTTGAGTACCTCGTTGTCGCCATAGCTTTTATGCAGGCCATCGATGGTCAGTTTGTACATGTCAGGTCCTCAAGGAGAAAGTAGATAGCCGCTGCGATAGGCCTGAGTGCCAGCGACATGAGCGATGACCATGCCTGCCGTTGCCATGCGTCGTAATGAGCGGGCATAGAGCAGACCGGCATTCTGTGCGTGAATGGGGGTGACGGCATCGCTGATCGGGTCGATCACTTCGGCGATCAGTTGCCCGGCTTCGATGTATTCGCCGGGCAGGGCGCAGAACACCAGAAGACCGCCGACCGGGGTGAACACCGGTTCGACCGCCGCCAGTGGCGTGGCCGGGTAGAGCAGTTCCGGTTGTTCGGGGGCCTGCCCTTCAATGGCTCCGAAGTCGATCAGGTAATTGATGATCGCCTGACAGTCGCGGCTGCCCAGAGCGTGATTGACGTCACCCTGGCCGCGCAGCTCCAGTGTCACCGAGAAACTGCCCATGGGGATCGGGAAGCGCTCGCCAAAACGTTGCTGCAATTGCCACCAGACCAGCGTGAAACACTCATCGAACGATTGCCCGCCCGAATCGGTGGCCAGCAGACTGGCCTGCGCGCCCAGATAACGCGACAGCGGTTCGACTTTCGGCCAGGCTTCGGGGGTCGTATAAAGGTGCTCCACCGACTCGAAGTCGCAATGCAGGTCCAGCACCATGTCGGCATTGCAGGCCAGCTTCTGCAGGGTCAGTCGCAGGGACTGCAACTGCGTCGTGGCGACCTGGGCCTCCAGCGCCAGACGCAGGTTGTCGCGGATCAGCGCCACGTTGTGCAGTGGATCGTCAGTGAGTCGGCTTTCGATTTCATCGCCGATCTGTCCACCAAGGTCGGTGAACCAGCGATTGAAGTTCTGCCCGCTTTCCAGCTCGTAGCGCCCCAGCGGGGTGTCCATCAGGATCTGTTCCAGGCCGATGGGGTTGGCAACCGGGACGACAATGATTTCCCCGCGCAGACGACCGGCATTTTCCAGCTCTGCGAGGCGATGCTTCAGATACCAGGCCACCAGCATGCCCGGCAATTCGTCGGCATGCAGTGAGGCCTGGATGTAAATCCTGCAGGTGCCGTCCTGCGGCCCGTAATGAAAGCTGTGGACTTGCCGCGCAGTGCCGGGCACCGGCGACAGCAAATCGTGGGTCCGATGATCCATGAGTTGTCGTCCTGTCTGGTTAGTGAGCCGGGCCGAGGAAGGCCAGCCAGCGGCGTTCGGCAAGACGGAACAGTCCGACCAGAATGAAGGTGACGGTCAGATACATGACGGCTGCAATCCCGAAGGACTGGAAGGTCATGAAGGTTGCCGAGTTGGCATCGCGTGCGACCTTGAGAATGTCCGGCACCGTGGCCGTGAAGGCGACGGTGGTCGAGTGCAGCATCAGGATCACTTCGTTGCTGTAATAAGGCAGCGAACGTCGCAGGGCCGAGGGCATGATCACATAGGCATAGAGCTTCCAGCCGGTCAGGCCATAGGCCTTGGCCGCTTCGACTTCACCATGGGCCATGCTACGGATGGCACCGGCGAAAATCTCGGTGGTGTAGGCGCAGGTATTGAGGGTGAACGCCAGAATGGTGCAGTTCATCGCATCGCGAAAGAACGCATCCAGCAGCGGCTGCTCACGCACCGCCGCGATGCTGTAGATACCGGTGTAGCAGATCAGCAACTGGATATAGAGAGGCGTGCCGCGAAACAGGTAGGTGTAGAACTGCACCGGCCAGCGTACCCAGCGCTTTTCCGAAACCCGGGCGATGGACAGCGGAATGGACAGGCAGAAGCCGATGGCAATGGAGGCGCTGAGCAGCCACATGGTCATAGCCAGACCGGTAATGTTGACGCCGTCCGTATAAAGGAAGGCTTTCCAGTATTCCTGAAGCAACTCGATCATCGTCTGGCCTCCCGGCTGCCAGCGGCGTAATGCCGTTCGGCCCAGCGCAAGGCAATATTCGAGGCGCTGGTGATTACCAGATAGATCAGGGCTGCCAGCACCAGGAAGTAGAACAGTTGATAGGTGCTTTTACCGGCATCCTGGGAAGCCTTCACCAGATCGGCCAGACCAATGATCGACACAAGCGCGGTGGCCTTGAGCAGCACCTGCCAGTTATTGCCGATACCCGGCAGCGCGTAGCGCATCATCTGCGGAAACACGACATAACGAAACCGCTGGCCGCGCTTGAGGCCATAGGCGATGGCGGCTTCGACCTGACCGCGAGGCACCGACAGAATGGCGCCGCGGAAGGTTTCCGTGAAATAGGCACCATAGATGAAGCCAAGGGTGATGACCCCCGCACCGAAAGGATTGATTTCGATGTACTCCCACTCCATGGCGTCGGTGAAGCTGGTGAGCCAGGTTTGCAGGCTGTAGAAAATCAGCAGCATCAGCACCAGATCCGGCACGCCGCGGATCAGGGTGGTGTAGACCTGTGCCGGCACGCGCAGCAGGGCCGAGCTGGACAGTTTGGCGCTGGCGCCGATCAGCCCGAGCACGATGCTCAGCAGCAGCGACAGTACCGATAATTTGATGGTCATCCAGGTACCCTGAAGCAACAGCGGGCCGAAGCCTTTCAAGCTGAATGCCGAGAGTCCCAGGTTTTGCATTAATGCATCGAGCATGGATCAAGCCTTGAGCGGGCAAAAAACAGAACGCCCATCGAGGACGGCGGCGGATCATCGCCGAAATCGATGGGCGCTGGGGGGTGTTTATTTACCGCTGTACAGATTCAGATCGCCAAAGTGCTTCTTCTGGATTTCGGCGTAAGTGCCGTCATCGTGTAACGCTTTGATACCTTTATCCAGGAGAGCCTTGAGCTCTTTGTTACCTTTTGCGATACCGATGGCGGTCTTGGCAGGCAGCAGAGGGCTGTCTACTGGCTCGCTGACTTCATAGCCGGCACCTGCAGGCGATTTCAGGAAGCCCAGTTCGGCTTGCAGCATGTCCTGGATGGAAGCGTCCAGACGGCCGGAAGTCAGGTCCGCGTAAACCTGATCCTGGTTGGCGTAGGCCTTGGTGCTGACGCCTGCCTTGTCCAGAACGGCCTTGGCATAGGCTTCCTGGATGGTGCCTTGCTCGTAGCCGACGGTTTTGCCTTTCAGGCTGGCCGGGTCAGCGGTGAAGCCTGCACCCTTTTTGAACACCAGCGAGGTCGGGCCGGAGAACAGCTCGTTAGAGAAGTCGATGACTTTCTCGCGGGCCGGTGTAACGGTCATCGAGGAGATGACACCGTCGAATTTCTTGGCCTTGAGGCCCGGAATCATGCCGTCGAAATCGCTTTCGACCCATTTGCAGGTCACGTTCAGTTCTTTACAGATTGCATTGCCCAGATCGATATCGAAGCCTTGCAGGCTGCCGTCTGCGGCTTTCGATTCAAAAGGAGCGTAGGAAGGATCGACGCCAAAACGCAGTTCCTTGTACTCCTTGGCCATGGAGCTACCAGCGGCCAGGCACAGAGCCAGTGCGGAAAGGGTCAGCCATGCTTTTTTCATTATTCAGTCCTTAACCAGATTGAGCGTAGAGAACACGCCAGGCTTGCTACCGGCGGATGCCAGACCGGCAAGAAGTAGCAATTTCCGAACCAAAGAGACGAACGTGCGTTTTAAATGTAAGCAGTTGTCGCAATGCTGCATTAGCTTGCCATCATTGGTGTTTCTGCTTGCGAGCCCGGAAGCTGCCGGATTGGGAGCCTTGTGTATTGTCTGGAAGAAGCGGGCGATTGTTGTTCAACAAGGCTGTCCAAAATGGGGCATTGCAAGCGCCATGCTCCATTTTGGGGCCTTGTGATTGTTACTTGCCGGGTGTCAGGGTCAGGCGCTGTTTGCCATAACCTTTTTCATAGTTCTGCTGTTGCAGCGGAATCGTCTGGTATTGCGCCTTGATCCACGGCTCGACGCTGTTGGCATAGTGCGAGCTGGCCGGATTGTCCGACTGACCGGTGCTGATCAGCCCCATCATGGGCTCGGCCTGACTGAAGTCGACGATCATGCGCCAGGCAGGCGTCGCGTGAGCATCCAGGTTCTTGCCCCATTCATACCCTGAAACGTTAATGGTGCTGTGATCGCCACCTGTCGCGCTTGCGCTGCGATTGAAGTGGTTGCCGCCCAGGGCCTTGGCCAGAGGGCCGGCTTGTGCCGTCCAGTTCTCGCGATGCAGCTTGCCCCATTGCCAGGCCTTGTGATCGGTGCCCAGCAGGCTGTCGCCTGCGCTGATGGCGGCTGCCAGGCTGCGGGCCAGGATGGCGGGCTTGTCTTCTTTTTGCGGGGTCTTGAGGTCGTCCCAGAAAGGGCTGTCTTCACGGCCCAGCAAATGATCGGCCTGTGGCGAGTATGACGAGCTGGCGTTGGCGCTCAGGGCTTGCCAGGCCAGACTGCTTTCCGGACCCAGCTCATCGAGGAAGGTCAGCTTGGCGCTTTCCTGCAGAAACAGCTCATACAACGCTGCATCGGCGGAGGCCGGTGTGAGCTTGCCGTCGAAGGCCATCAGGCGGGAGTAGGCTTCCCGGGCCTTGGCACGATCGGCTTCGGGCAGTGCGTCGATGGCCTGCTTGAGCGGTTTGCTCATGCCGGGTGCCTCGAACATGTTCTTTAGCTTGGCGGCAAAAGTCGTGGTCTGGTCGTACTGCATGGCGATGGTGCTGCGGGTGTCCTGCTTGCCGCTGTTGGCCAGTTCGGCAATGCGCTCGGCCCGCTCCGGGTAACCCCAGGAATTGGACAACTGCATGCCGTAGCCTTTGGGCACGGTGCGCTGATTGGCGGTTGCTATCCAGCCCTGATGCGGGTCCTGATCGTAAGGATGCAGCATCGAGTCGGCAAAACCGTCCCAGTCGAACTTGCCGTCCCAGCCCGGCGAAGGCAGCAGGCCCTGGCCTTCACGGCGGTTCGGGTAGCGGCCGGTGACCTGCCAGCCGATATTCGAGGCATCGGCGAACACCATGTTCAGCGTGACTGCACGAATCTCGCGCGTGGTGTCGAAGGCTTTCTCTATGTTGGGCGCACGGGACAGGTCGAAAAAGGCGTCGAGGCTCTTGTCGTCCTTGAAGTCCGGAGTCTGCAGGGCCAGGCCCAGGCCGTTGCCCAGCGGGGTGGCGCTGGCGTTGAGCAGTGCACCGTGGCGTGTGGCATACACGGTTTCACGAACCGGACGACTGCCTTTGACCAGGAAGGTTTCTTCGTGGGCGATAGCGGGCTGCCACTTGCCGTCAGCCATATAGAACAGGCGATTGTTTTCGCGCTTGAGCTTTTCCAGGAACAGGTCCTGGTTGTCACCCTTGACGTTGCTCAGGCTCCAGGCCAGCTTGCCGTTGAAGCCGCTCAATACCAGCGGCAGCCCGGCAATCGATGCGCCCGACGCCTGATATTTCGGCGCACGCAACTGCACGAAGCTCCAGGCCGAGGTGATCGGGGCAGGCAGTTGCATCTCACTGGCCAGCAGGCTTTTGCCATTACGACTGCGCTGCGGGGCAATGGCCCAGTTGCTGGCGGTGGCTGCACCCAGCATGTTCAGATCGGAGAGTTGCAGTGCGACCCTGGTCAGGTCGTTCAACTCAGGCACCTGATTGTTCAGGCTCACGCCCTTGAGCTTGTCGGCTTCGGAGAAGGGCAGGGCTTCGTCGGGATAGGTCGGCAGCAGCCAGGCCAGCTTGTCGCTGCCGACTTTCTGCGCCAGCACCAGTGCCGAGAGTTCTTCCTGCAGGTTCACCGAGAGATTGAAGCTCAACAGGCTGAAGATCAGCGCCGAATCTTCGGGCTGCCAGTATTCAGGGCGATAGCCGGAACTGGCCAGATCCTCTGGCAACTTGTCGCGATAACGGAACAGGTAGGCGTTGACGCCCCGTGCATAGACCTCGAAAAAGCGTTTGAGGCGTGGCGACGACGCATTGTAAAGCTCGCTGGCGCGTTGCTTGAGGTTGGCCGAGCGCATCAGGCGGTCGACTTCCAGAGCGTCGGTCCCGGCCATTTCCGCCAGGCGACCCTGTGCCAGCAGGCGCATGCCGACCATTTGTGTGATGCGGTCGGCGGCATGCACATAGCCCAGCGTGAACAGTGCGTCGTGGTACGTGCTGCTTTCTATCAGTGGCATGCCCAGAGTGTTGCGGCGTACCGATACGTTCTGTGCCAGCCCCTTGACCGGGAATACCCCGGAAGCGGGCAGCAATGTCTCGTTGTCACCACCGCCCAACTGGCAGCCCGCAAGGCTCAGGAAACTTGCCGCAATGGCGGCAGCGCTGAATCGGCTCAGGAAAAATGAAGGGGCTGGCGAGGCCATGGCGAAACTCCCGCGGGGGTGGCGTATGTAAAGGTCGCTACGTTAGAGAGCGGACAGGCGCCATGCAAGACGGGAAGGGGAGTTTATTTCAGGATTTTACAGAGGGGGTTGCCTGTTTCGCGGATGAATCCGCCCACACCGAGAGCGAATTCATGCGCGAAACGCTCATCAAGCCTTCGGCGGATTGATCTGCTCAACCAGCGCATAAGCCCGCTGGGTCGCTTCACGTCCGGCAATGCTCTTGAACCAGCGCGCAAGGTTCGGGAAGTCGTCCAGGTTCTGTTGTTGAAAAGTGTGCGGCACGATCCATGGATAGATCGCCATGTCCGCAATGCTGTACTGGTTGCCCGCCACAAAAGAGCGGTCGGCCAGACGCTTGTTCAGCACACCGTACAGGCGGGCAGTTTCGTCCACATAGCGTTTGATCGCGTAGGGAATCTTTTCCTTGGCGAAGCGGTTGAAGTGATGATTCTGGCCTGCCATCGGTCCCAGGCCGCCCATCTGCCAGAACAGCCATTGCAGCGTTTCCTGACGGCCACGGAAGTCCTGGGGGATGAACTGGCCGGTCTTGTCCGCCAGATACAGCAGGATCGCGCCGGACTCGAACAGGCTCAGGGGTTCGCCGCCATCGGCAGGCTGGTGATCGACGATGGCCGGAATACGATTGTTGGGAGCGATTTTCAGAAAATCGGGCTGGAATTGCTCGTCCTTGCCAATGTTGACCGGGAAGATCTTGTAAGGCAGACCCGTTTCCTCAAGAAACAGGGTGATCTTGTGACCATTGGGAGTGGTCCAGTAATGAAGGTCGATCATTGAAGGCTCCATGTGATTGATCAAGACCGACTGTTTTACTCTCCCTTCAAGTCGTCACACAAATGAAAACGGCCTGCAAGGCAGGCCGTTGGCAAATGCTCAGTGCTTCACGCGCCGTGGCATTTCTTGAATTTCTTGTCGCTGCCGCATGGGCAAGGATCGTTGCGACCAACGTCCTTCAGGGCATTGCGCACCGGCTCCTGGTGAGCGTGGCCGCAGTTCGGGCCGTGGACATGGCCATGCTGGTGATCGTGATGGTCATGATCATGGTTGCAATCGGGACCATGGACATGGGCGTGCTGGTTCATCGGGGGTACTCCGTAATCGAATCGGCGCGCATTATCTCGCAAATGCGCGTGCAGCAATACCTCTAGGCTCTGAGCGCAGATACATTTCGTACAAAGCCTAGCGATTCTTGAGCAGCAATTCCCGCGGCTTGACCGTCTCGCTGCGCTCGATAGTGGTGCTGTGGCGCAAGACGATTCCTGTCTTGAGCCTGCCCTCCAGCCGGTAGCGAACCTCTTCGTCGGGGTCTTTCATCAGTTCGGCAATGTACTTCACATGTCGCCAGAGATTGGTCCTGACCGGCACCACAAATGTCTTCTGGCTGTTGGCCGCGACGAAAAACCAGTCATTGGACCTTTCGTCTGCCAGCAGTACATCGTTGAGCATGACCTTGTAGCGAAAGCCGCGAACCAGGATGCGTGAGTCGTTGGGGTTGTCGATGACAAAGTGCAGATTGAAATCCTGCTGTGTCAGCCTGGCCTTGACGACCTGGACTCTGAGCAGATGGACGTCGGGGTCCTGAAAGGATGTGAAGCGGCTCCATGTCGAGCAACCGCTCAGCCCCAGGAGTATCAACGCAAGGCTTATCGTTCTTGTAATGGGTGCCCGAATGAACATGGTCATGCTCCGTGTATGCACTGAGTCTAGCAACTGGCTGGCTTGTTGGTGCTGCCGAGGCTGCGCCATACTCCTGCTACAAGCAGTATGAGTGCCAGCCTATGAATCTTTATGAAATCGTCTTTTGCGGCCAGTTGGTTCCCGGTGCCCAGCCTGAAAGGGTACAGGCTAATCTGGGCAAACTCTTTCAGGCCGATGAGCAGCGTCTGGCGCTTTTATTTTCCGGACGTCGACTGGTACTCAAGAGCAACCTCGATGCCGAAGCCGCCGAGAAATACCGTTCGACTCTGGAGCGTGCCGGTGCTGTGGTTGAAGTGCTGGACATGAACCTGCCGGTCGAAGAGGTAGAGCTGGCATCACCGCCGACCGAGTCGGGAAGGGGCCGTTTGCAGATCAAGCCTCGGGATCCGTACATGGCAGCTTTCGTGGATGTCGATGCCCCGGATTTTCCGGTGGCTGAGGTCGGAAGCGACATGCAGGACCCCAGGCCCGAACAACCGGTGCCGACGCTGGACCTTTCCGCCTTCAGTCTGGCCCCGGCCGGCAGCGATATGGGGCAGGCAAAACCTGCCGTGAAAGCGCTAGACCCCGATATTTCACATCTGAAGCTTGTGCCCTGAAAGTGAGCTTCGCGAAGGAGTTGAAGCAACTTTCACGGGATACGGTGGTTTACCCCACGTAACTCGCACAGCATTTCTTGAATTTCTGTTCGCTCCCGCAAGGGCAGGCATCGTTGCGGCCGGCCTTGAGCGGGGCAGTGGGGTCGATGAAATACCAGCGACCCTGACTCTGCACGAATGAAGAGCGCTCCCGGTGACTGTGCTCGCCCGTGCCGTCATGCCAGCGAGCCGTGAAGGTGACAAAGGCGTGCTCGGGCTTGCCGCCAAAGACTTCCGAGCTTTCCACTTCAAGGCCCAGCCATGTGCTTTGCGCACTCCATTGGGCGATGGCATTGCGATCCAGCCCGTTTCTCTGTACCGGGAGCGTGGTGTCGACCAGATAATCGATCAGCCCCAGCACATAAGCGCTGTAGCGCGAGCGCATCAGCTTCTCGGCGCAAGGTGCAGGCTGTCCCGCATGGAAATGACCGCAGCAGGCCAGCAACAGATCCCCGCTGCCGCAGGGACAAATAGCGCTAATCATGAATCACCACCAGTATTTGCCGAAATTTTCCGGGTTGGCCCAGAACTTCGAGTTCAGCCAGTCGGGGACCTGCTTGTATTCGCGCAAGTCATAGGTGAACAGGGTCAGGACCTGCTCGTCGCGCACGAAACGTTCGCTCGATTGCAGGGCCAGTGCGAAGAAGTCGGTTTCCTGCCAGCCACAGGCCTGCAGATCGGCCAGTACCGCGATGCGGCTGGCATTGAGGTTGCGAATGCCGCCCAGCAACTCCAGGCCGGTGCGCTTGGAAATATGCTCCAGGCAATCGACCACCAATGCCAGGTCGAAACGTTGTGCCGCCAGTTCCGCTGGCAGATTGCCGGGAGCCGCTTGTGCCACCTGCGTCTGCGGATGTGCTTCGCGAAAGGCGTGCAGCGCAGGAAACTCCTGGGCTCCGACCAGCAGCAGGCGCTCGGGAGCGTAGCGGTCGAGCAGGGCGGCCAATGCTTGCTGCGGGGTGCGGGTGGAATAGCCGACGGTCATCTGAAGTCCTCTGGTTGACTTGCAAGACTAGCCTGCCGGGCGGGCTCTGGAAAGCGCTCACGCCCGCGCTTCTGCACAATACGCCGACCGGGAACCAAACCCTTTGTTTGTTGCATAGAACGGAAAGTTGCTTGCAGGCGTTTATCGAGCGCATTAGGATGTTGAAAAAATTGGATCCAATGGAATGTTGCTGCATGGACGCAAAAAATAGAAAACCGACCCGAACCTTTCTCTTTGCGACAGTGCCTGTAATAGTCCGCTTCTTGTGTACTGATACCATGTAATAACTTTGGGCTGAAAAAGCCGCAGGTTTCAGTGTGTCGGACACTGAATTCATGAGTTCATCTATATGACTTCTGCTTTAGCGAGGTCGTTATGTTTTCTGCTGCCCGAGAAACGGGTATATCCGGTGTGACCATTGGTCGATTTATTGGGCGCGTCATGTAAGGTGTCTGTCTCGGGAAATAATAAGTTAATTCGGTTCAGGTCTTGAATTTGAAATCGACTGCGCTAATACTGCCGCTCCCCCGGAAGGGTTTCATTAAATGATGGCTTTGTAATGGCGCTCTTGTCTGTTCTTTTATCGGATCAGGCATGTGCTACTTTGTGCCGTCATTTGTGATATTGGTTATTTCTTCCGCTGTAGCAGCATGTGATAGGGATCAGCGTCTCGCTGAAATAAAATAGTCATTGTTTTCTGATGACCATAATGGAGAGGTATAACCGATGATTTCCACTGATGTGATATTGAAAAAGCTCGAGTCCACCGTTGATGCCTGCCTGGATGCAGAATTCAAGAAAGACAACATCATGGGCGAGTTTCACCAGGGTGACTGGTTCAATGAGCATTACTACAAACGCCACATTCTGGAGTGCGTGATTCGCATTCACATGAACAACGAACTGGACGCACGTGCTGTTCAGGTCGCTGCCGTGGATAATATCTCGGCCGCCAAACAACTTTCCTACTACCTGTACGATGAGTTTGGCCATGATGAAATGTTCGGTCAGGATCTCACCACTTACGGTTATTCCAAATCCGATGTCCAGGCTGAATTTGCTTTTCCGGAAACCTGGAAACTGATGGGCTACCTGAATCTGTGCGTCAGCAAGTTCGGCCCGCTGCCAGCGATCACCTGGGACTGGTTCCTGGAATACTACGGCGACAAATACAGCTCGTTCATCACCCAGAAAGCCAGCGCCAACATGGGCCAGCCGGCGGTGAGTGGCGCAGCTTCCCACGTCGCTTTCGATGAAGCGGAAGACCACAGCGGCATGATGAACAACATGCTGGCTTCGGTCATCAAGGATGAAAAGGATCTGGACAAGGCCGTTGTCCATATCAAGGCGTTCATTCCGATGGTGGGCGAATACTTCCAGGCTCTGCGTGCTTCAACGCTTTAATACACATCACTAAGGCCGGTGTAATGTCAACCTATAGTGTCCGCGTTGGAGAGCAGACCTACACCGCCGACAGCAGGCAGCCTCTTATTGATGCAATCCCGCCCGGAGAGCTCGTAAAAGGTTGCCTTAAAGGTGTGTGCAGAGTGTGTCGATGCCGATTGGTTTCAGGCCGCGTTCTGGAAGACGGTGTGGAAGTTGCCGTACAAAGCGAATTTCTGCCCTGTATAAGCAGGGCAGAAACGGATATCGATATTGTCCCCGCGATCAGCAACTTTCATGCTGCCAGGCTCAAAAGTAAAACGTATCTGTCCGAACAGGTCATGGAAGTCGTCCTGGAGGTCAAGCGCGTTTTTTACAACGCCAAATCCGTCGTGACGTTGAAGCATCCCGATGTTTCAGCAGTGCGTAATTATTCCGTGGTCATACTTGGCAAGAAAGCTTATGACAGCATCACGTTTCATGTGAAGTTGCGCCCTGGCGGACTGTTCTCAAGTCTGTTTGCAACCTTGTCCGTGGGGGATCGGCTGGAGTACACCATGGTCAGCCCTTCCTTGCCTCATTATGAAGATGCCCTGAACCGCTTGAATATTGTCAGCGGTGGCAGTGGCATGGGGGCCGCACTGAGTCGTGCGCAGGAGTTGGTGGTAAAACACAATATTGATGAAGTTGAAGTGTATGCCGTCAACCGGACCACTCTCTCTATCTACCACGTGGACTGTATTGAAAGATTTCGCCGATCCGTCGAGTGCAAGGTCAATGTTGTCAACATTCCTTTTCATGACTGGACCGCAGCGGATTTCGATATCGGCGAGCACTTGTCAGTGGATGCGCTGACCGTGGGCGTGGGGTCGGATCTGGTAATCGGCAAGCTCAAGAACCTTCCTTTATGTGAACTCGAAAGTTTTGGATAGTCGGAGACTGAACAATGTCCATAGTTGTCATCGATCCTGTTTCATCCGGCATCAACTATCTCAATGCAGCGCAGCAACTGGGCGTTGATGTGTATGTCTTTTCCGTTGACGGGGGCGAGCAGGAGCTTGATTCCGAGCAGCGCGACAGGATTCGCCAGATCATCCGGATCGACACTGGCAATTTCGAAGCGCAGATGGCGGCAATCAATGAGCTGGGAACTGTCAGCGCCATCCTTCCCGGCGTGGAATATGCCGTTGCGATGGCTGCCAGTCTGGGCGCTGCGCAAGGCAAGACGCATCTGAGCGAGAACGCCGTGCAGCAGGTGCGCAACAAGTTCAACTTTCGCAGCTGCCTGACCGAAAAGGGGCTCAGTGATATCGGCTTTTTTATGCTCGGCACCGATGATCCGGTGACGGTGCCCGCAGGTTTCAGCTTTCCGGCAGTGGTCAAGCCGGTGGACATGGCCGGGAGCATCGGTGTACGCAAGCTTTATAACCAGCAAGAGCTGGTCGAGGCCGTCAATGCCTTTCGTCAGTCGCTGCCCAATGACACGGGCTTTACCGCCAGCGGACGCCTGATCGTCGAAGAGTACATCCCCGGCAACGAATACAGTATCGAAGGTGTAGTGCGCAGGGACGGAAGTGTCACCATCGTCTCCATCACCGAAAAATTGCTCGGCTCGGAACCTTACTTTGTCGAGATCGGCCACATTGTCGGCCAGGGCTACGATGAAGCGTTTCGCAGCACCCTGACCGACTATGCGCTGGCGGTACTGGATGCCATCAGTCTGAATGTCGGCCCTTTCCATCTTGAGCTTCGGGTTACGCCTCAAGGCCAGCCGGTGGCGGTCGAGCTGGCAGCTCGTCTTCCCGGCGACAGCATCGTCGAACTGATCAAGCGGGCCAGCGGAATCGATCTGGCCCTCGAAACGCTCTGTGAATACCTGAGCATCGATAAACCTGTCGTACCACAGACGAGCGGTGTGAGCGCCATCGCCTTCATCCCGCGCGGCGAGAAAAGCGAATTTACCCGGCTTCACGGCCTCGGTGAGCTTATCGACAGCCCGTATTACCTCTCGCATCAGATCTACTTCAGTACCGGCGATGCGCTGGGCTCGGACCAGGACTGGACCTCCCGGGTTGGCTACGTGATGTTCGGGGGGGCCGATGAAGCGGCAGTCAGAAGTCTGGTGGGGCGGGTACACAACGAGGTAGCAATCGTATGAAGCATGTCCTGATCATTAATCGCTACGATGATGAACTCTCCGATTACCGCAAATACATTGATCACGCCCAGGTCGACGTTTCCTATATTTCCCTGGCGGGCCGTGCAGGATTGATCGATCCGCAGGTCAGTTTCAAAGTGGTTGAAGTGGGCGCACTGGATGCGGATGTGATCCTGCAGGAAGCGCAGGCCATTGATCGTCTGCACCCCATCGATTTTGTCATCGCCTTCTCGGAATACGATCTGGATGCCGCTGCACTGGTGCGCACCGAGCTGAATATCAGTGGTGCAAAAATCGCCGACAATCTGCTGTGTCGCAACAAGGCCAGCATGAAGGACGCGTTGAAGGGATCGACGGTACGCTATCCGCAGTACCGGAACGTGTTGTCGCGTCAGGACGTTGAGGCGTTCTGTCACGAGCACGGTTACCCGGTCATCCTCAAACCCCAGGTCGGCGCGGCCTCCGACGGTGTCGTGAAGATCGATCGTCTGGCCGATATCCCGGATCTGCTGGATTTCAGCGGCTATGAAGTGGAAGAGTATATAGAAGGCGATATCTATCATGTCGACGCCATTCTGGCTGGCGACAGTACGCCGTACTTCAAGGTGTCGAAATACCTGAACACCTGTCTGGATTTCCGCAATGGCCAGCCACTGGGTTCGGTGGCGGTCGATGATTCCCGGTTCATCGAGGCGGTGCGGGCCTTTACCCGGGAAGTCTGTGCACGGCTGAACCTGAGGGATCAGGCCATTCATCTTGAACTCATCGAGCGTCGCGGCGAGCTGGTGTTCCTGGAGATTGGCGGCCGGGTCGGTGGTGGCGAGATTCCGTTTGTCGCCATGCGCAGCGAGGGTATCGATCTGTATGAGTTGTGGACCCGTGCTGCGCTCAAGGACCCGGTTGCACCTGTCAAAACCCGGATCACCGGTTTTCTGATGATGCCCAACCCGTTTCCCCGTGGCTTTGCCTTCGACCCGAAAATGCAGTTGTCGCACCCGCTGTTGGCCTATAGCAGCATTCAGCGTCAAGGCGAATCCAGCGAGTTCAGCTACGAAGAAATACCCGCCCGGCTGCATTTCGAAGGTGAGACTCAGGCTGAGGTGGAGGAGGCCATCCTGTATTGCATGGATGTTCTTCAGACCTCCATCCGCGCCGGCTCGCTGCAGGAAGCGGGCTGATGGGGGTTCTTCTGCAGCTTCCTTCCATCGCACAGCCTGTGGCCATGTCGGTGTTCATGGAGGCACAGCAGCCTTACTCGCTGGCTCAGGCCGATGCCGACGTGCGGGTTCTGGCGGCATCGTTCAATGCTGCGGGTATCGCGACGGCTTTTCTGTCCGATGCGCTGTTCAACGATCAAGGGGTGCAGGTCCCGCTGGAGGATATGCGACAACTGGCCGGTAATGCGCTGCGTTTTGCCGACGACGTTCCTCAGGAGCGCCAGCGCCTTGCCCACCAGCAACTGACGCGCAGCAGCCGCCTGGAACTGGCGCAGATCATCATCAACCAGCCGAAACTTCGGCTGCATTACGATGATGAACTGGGCCGGATCAGCCCGGATGCCACTTACGAGACATATGAAATCAATCCGTTGTACGGGCTGCTGTTTCCTCGTGACCACTTCATGAACGTCGGCGGCCAACCGGTTTTCGGTCGCCTGAAACGTCAGGATCGGGCCCGGGAAGTTGAAGTGGTGAAAAAGGTCGTGGTCGCCCATGGCTATGCCCTTGTGGAGCTCGATCATGTGCTCGAAGGCGGTGACTATCAGGAAAACGAGCGTGTATCGGTGATCAACACCGGTTTTCGGACCCAGGCCGAGACGCTGCATTTCCTGCTGGAATCCAGCCTGCTCAAGAGCGATGTCGTGCTGGCGGTCGAGGATGGCTGGCACAACCCCGAACAGTTCCACCTCGACCACTATGTATCCCTGTTGCGCAGTGATTTGCTGATCGACGCGAGAAGGGCGGACGCCATCGATCGCTCACGGGTGAGTCTCTATCGCCGCACGCCCTCGGGCTGGCAGCTTGCGCAGGAAAACCTGACGTTACGCCAGGCTGCCGAGGCTGCGGACCTTGAGCCGGTGCTGCTGGACGAGTCGATGATGTCGGCCTGGTGCGCCAATGCATTCTCTCTGGGCGAGCATGTCTGGATCGATCAAAACGCACCCTCCGGCCTGCTGGATCGGTTGTCGGCGCGTGGCTATGAGATCCATCGGGTCTCTTTCGCCGAGCACCAGAAGCAATTCGGCGGCATTCATTGCGCCACCCAGCTCATATAACTGCTCATAACTTCGAGGACCCGTCATGACGGTGGGTAATAAGTCTGTTCTGCCCGTTCTTGCGCTGATCGTCAGCACCATCGGTGTGGCCTCTGCGATTGCATTCGTCAAACTCAGCGAGGTGGATGCCACCTCGACGCTGATGCTGCGCATGTTTATCGCGGGCGGTATGGCCTATGCATTTACTGCCTTGCCGTCCGGCAGGAATCAGGATGCGGAAACCATTGCGCCGGGGCGCAGCCGCAGAACCATGCTGGCGCTGTTGCTGCTCTCGGGCGTGGTGTCGTGTATCGATCTGTTGTCCAACCACTGGGCGGTGAAGCTGACCAGCATGGCCAATACTTCGATCCTGATGAACCTGTCGCCGGTGTTCGTGGCGCTCCTGTCCTTTGTGTTTCTCAAGGAAAGAATCGGCACTTACCAGGTGCTGGCGCTGATTCTGAGTATCGCGGGAGCCTGTCTGCTGGTGTTTGATGGCAATTCCAGCCTGACGTTCTCCAGCCAGGGCGTGACCGGCGACCTGCTGGCCCTCAACTCCGCCTTGTTCTATGCGATCTACCTGATCCTGATCAAATCCCTGCGCGACTGCTTTTCGTCTCGCAAGATCATTATCTGGAACAGCTTCACCTGCGCCTTGCTGCTGTTGCCTGTGGCCCTGTTCACCAGTCAGCAGATTCTGCCGGACACCCTCTATGGCTGGCTGGTCATTGCACTGCTGGCCCTGATCAGCCAACTGCTGGGGCATGGGTTGATGGCCTATGCGTTGCGTCATGTCGATGTCGTGCTGGCCTCCATCTCGGCGCTGGCTCGTCCGGTGGTTGCGATTCTGATCGGCTTCTTCTTTTTCGATGAAAAGCTGGCAGCGCTGCAATGGGTGGGGGTCGCCGCTGTCCTGCTGGGTGTCTGGTGGTATAAGCGTCCGGCACCGGTGGTTCAGCCTGTCATCGAGGGCAAGACCAGCAGCCAGGCCTGAATCTGAAAGCCCAGCCCCGCTGCAGTCGTTGCCCGGTCTTTTTTCAACACACCGCTGGCATATTTGCTGTGCAGGACGTCTACTGTGCGGCAGTTGAAAGCATCATGAGCATGGGAGTGGACGATGAAGCTGGTTTGGGGGCTGGGCAAGTTGTTGACGCTGGGGTTCTGGCTGGTGGTGATGGTCAATTCGGTCATCGAGGCCCCTGGCCCGTTTGATGTCATGATCGACATGGCAGGCAGCCTGGTGCTGCTGACTCATTTACTGGAACTGATCCTGTTCAATGGCAGCCTGCGCGGTCGCAGGCATCCTTGGCGTGATCGGGGGAAAATTCTCATTTTCGGTATCTTTCATGTCCAGGCCATCGGTCGTCGCCCAACGGAGTCCTCTCATGCGTAACCTTCTTCTGCTGGCGGCCCTGTTCAGCCCGCTGGCTCTGGCGCAGACCCTCAGTGTCGAGTCGCATTCCCTGATGCGCCTGCCGGGTAACAGCAACGTCTTGCAGCTCGAACGCCTGGAAGTGGCGGATTACGGCACCTTGCTGATTCCCGCCAATATCACCGAGGTCAAGGTCGGTGAGCTGGTGCTGGGCCATGAGGCGCGCATTGCCATAGTGCCCGGCTCGCAGACTTTCAGCCTCTTGGTGAATCATGGCGAACTGGGGACTGGCAGCGAGATCATGGCTCGTGGTGCGCCGGGAACCTTTGAAAAGGCAGCCTTGCCTGGACGCAATCTGATCCTGCGCCTGCAGAGCCTCAATGCCGAGCAACTGACCGTCGATGCCCGTGGCGGTGCCGGTGCGCGAGGCTATGCCGGACTCGATGGCGGCAATGGTCAGGCACCGGGCTGTGTCTGGGGACAGGCCAGCCGCGGTCATGACGGCGACAATGGCGGTAACGGTCGTGATGGCGCAGCCGGAGCACAGGTGCGTCTGGAACTGCCACAAGGTTTTGCTGCCGAGCGGATCAAGGTCAACGTCGAAGGCGGCGCTCCCGGTCCGGGCGGCGAGGGTGGCAAGCCGGGCAAGGGTGGAGAATCCAGGGGCTGCATCGTTTATCGAGCCGATGGCGGCAAGTCGGGCAAACCTGGGCAAGCGGGTCAACCTGGGGCAGCAGGGCCTGCCGGAACACTGAGCCTGCAGCGTCTGTAACGCAACCGCGTCAGGCCCGGAGTATGTTTGTGTCGGGCCTGGCTGATGTTCAGGACAGATTTTTCCCTCTAGAAAGTCGGACGTGCTGCTGCAATCGCCACCACGCTCAGACCAACGATCAGGTTGATGCCCACCAGACGCCTGATCCTGCCCAGTACCGCGGCACCCTCGGCCCATTGCCCGGCTTCTACTGCACGTTGCAATTCCGGCAGCTGTAAAGACTGGATGCGCAGAAACAGTGCGACCATCACCACATACAATCCCATCATGACCTGCACGTAGCGTGGGGCGGTTTCGAAACTGGTGAAGTGCAACTGGATCATGCCGACGCCGGTGATGGGCAATACCACGATGGCGGCCCAGACCCAGACGAAAAACCGTGGAAACACCTGCAACCACAGTTTCAGGCGCAGCGGGCCTTCCAGAGCCGAGCCGACGGCCGGTCGCAGGACCATCCAGGCGAAAAACATCCCGCCAACCCAGACCAGGGCGGCCAGAACATGCAGTGTGTAGACAGGGGCGAAAGCGGTCATCAGGTACTCCGTTCTGCGCGGATGGATTTAGCGCGGTATGATAGCGCCCACTCAGAACCACTGAAAATTTATCCAGCCTTTTTTGCCGTGCCGCCGAACCCGAGACAATGATCAGTACCGAATTGAAATCCCAGATACAGGGCGCCTACTCGCGTTTCCTCGAAGCCAAGAGCCTCAAGCCTCGCTATGGCCAGCGTTTGATGATCGCCGAGGTCGCCAAGGTGCTGGGCGATATCGATACCGATGAAGAAGGACGACGTTCGGGCGACCCGGCTGTGGTTGCGGTGGAAGCGGGCACCGGTACCGGGAAGACCGTGGCCTATGCCATCGCCTCCATTCCGGCGGCCAAGGCGGCGGGCAAGCGGCTGGTCATCGCCACGGCCACCGTCGCCCTGCAGGAGCAGATCGTCTACAAGGACCTGCCCGATCTCATGCGCAACAGCGGCCTGAACTTCAGTTTCTCCCTGGCCAAGGGACGTGGTCGCTACATGTGCCTGTCCAAGCTCGACATGCTGCTGCAGGAGGGCGATACGGCCAATGCCACTGCGCAGTTGTTCGAGGAGGAAGGCTTCAAGATCGAGGTCGACGAAGCCAGCCAGAAACTCTTCACCAGCATGCTGCAGAAACTGGCCGGCAATAAGTGGGATGGCGATCGCGACAGCTGGCCTCAGGAACTGGCCGATCAGGACTGGGCGCGGCTGACCACCGATCACAGCCAGTGCACCAACCGTCACTGCCCGAACTTCCAGCAGTGTGCGTTCTACAAGGCCCGCGAAGGCATGGGCAAGGTGGATGTGATCGTCACCAACCACGACATGGTGCTGGCTGACCTGGCGCTGGGTGGCGGCGCAGTGCTGCCCGATCCACGGGACACCATGTATGTGTTCGACGAGGCTCACCACCTGCCGGACAAGGCCATCGGCCACTTTGCCCACTACACCCGTCTGCGCTCCACGGCCGACTGGCTGGAGCAGACCGCCAAGAACCTGTCCAAACTCCTGGCCCAGCATCCGCTGCCTGGCGATCTGGGCAAGCTGATCGAACAGGTGCCGGAGCTGGCACGGGAGATCAAGGGGCATCAGCAATTCATGTTCGGCGCCTGCGAGCAATTGGCCGACTTCCGCGCCGGGGAAGACATGCAGGGCCGCGAGCGTCCACGCCATCGTTTTGTGGGCGGCGTCATTCCCGAGCACATTCGCGAGATGGGCATCGAGTTGAAGAAGGGCTTTGCGCGCCTGGACGATCTGTTCACCCGGCTGACCGAACTGCTCAAGGATGGCATGGATGGCGAGGTCAATATCGGCATCGCCAGCCATCAGGCCGAAGAGTGGTATCCGCTGTTCGGCAGCCTGCTGGCCCGCGCCCACGGCAACTGGGAATTATGGACCGCCTTTACCGCTGAAGACCCGGAAGACAGCCCGCCGATGGCGCGCTGGTTGACCCTGGCGGAGAGCGGCGCGCTGTTCGATATCGAGGTCAATGCCAGCCCGATCCTGGCGGCCGAAATGCTGCGGCGCAATCTCTGGAACATCGCCTATGGCGCCCTGGTCACTTCGGCGACCCTGACCGCGCTGGGCAAGTTCGATCGCTATCGCATGCGTGCCGGGCTGCCCAAAGATGCCGTGACGGCGATTGTCCCCAGTCCGTTTCACCATGCCGATGCCGGTCTGCTGCGGGTCCCCGACCTCAAGGCCGATCCACGCGATGCGGCCGCGCACACGGCGGCAATCATTCGCGAGTTGCCGGATCTGGTGGAAGGCTCTCGCGGTACGCTGGTGCTGTTTTCATCCCGCAAACAGATGCAGGACGTCTTCGACGGCCTGGACCGCGACTGGCGCAAGCAGGTGTTTATCCAGGGCAACCTGTCCAAGCAGGAAACCCTCAACAAGCACAAGGCGCGGGTCGATGGCGGCGATTCCAGCGTGCTGTTCGGGCTGGCCAGTTTTGCCGAAGGGGTGGACCTGCCCGGTGCGTACTGCGAACACGTGGTCATTGCCAAGATTCCGTTCGCGGTGCCGGATGATCCGGTGGAAGCCGCATTGGCAGAGTGGATCGAAGCCCGTGGCGGCAACCCGTTCATGGAAATCGCCGTACCCGATGCTTCGCTGCGTCTGATTCAGGCCTGTGGCCGGTTGCTGCGTACCGAAGCGGATCGCGGGACCATCACTCTTCTGGACCGTCGTGTGGTGACGCAACGCTATGGCAAGGCGATTCTCAATGCGCTGCCGCCGTTCCACCGGGAAATTTCCTGATAGATGTGTCGGATGTGTCCTGTTCCCAAAGTGAGCAATCGCTGAAACAATGCACGTTTTTTCAGGCAACAGTCTTGCGGGAGCCAGCGGGTGCAGATTCAGGGCTATTTCGAGCTTAAATTTGAAGCAGTGCGTGAAGCGTTCGCTGCGCTTTTCGACGACCCTCAGGAGCGTGGCGCGGCATTGTGCATTCAGGTCGGTGGCGAAACCGTCATAGACCTCTGGGCCGGTACCGCCGACAAGGACGGTGCGCAGGCCTGGCACAGCGATACCATCGTCAACCTGTTTTCCTGCACCAAGGCCTTTGCTGCGGTTGCCGCCCTGCAACTGGTGGATGAAGGCAAGCTGAAGCTGGACGAGCCCGTTGCCCGGCTGTGGCCCGAGTTTGCGGCGGCAGGCAAAGGCTCGATCACCTTGCGCCAACTATTGTGCCATCAGGCCGGTCTGCCCGCTTTGCGCGAACAATTGCCTGCCACGGCCCTTTACGAATGGGACACCATGACGGCGGCCCTGGCGGCCGAGCAGCCCTGGTGGACGCCGGGCCAGGGCCATGGCTATGCGGCGATCACTTATGGCTGGCTGATCGGCGAGATGCTGCGCCGTGCCGACGGGCGTGGTCCGGGTGAATCCATCGTGGCCCGGATCGCAAAGCCTCTGGGGCTCGACTTTCATGTCGGGTTGGCCGATCAAGAGTTCGACCGTGTCGCCCACGTTGCTCGCAGCAAGGGCAATATGGGGGACGAGGCTGCCCAGCGCATGTTGCAGGCGCTGATGCGCGAGCCTGAATCCATCGCCACCAAGGCCTTTACCAATCCGCCTTCGATCATGACCAGTACCAACAAGCCTGAATGGCGCCGCATGCAGCAACCGGCGGCCAACGGTCATGGCAATGCGCGCAGTCTTGCCGGGTTCTACAGCGGTCTGCTCGATGGCAGCCTGCTCGAAGCCGAACTGCTCAATGAAATGACCCGTGAACACAGCGTCGGCGAGGACAAGACCCTGAGGACTTCCACGCGCTTTGGCCTGGGCTGCATGCTCGACCAGCCAGATGTGCCCAATGCCACCTATGGCCTGGGCCCAAAGGCTTTCGGGCACCCGGGGGCGGGCGGTTCGGTGGGCTTTGCCGACCCCGATCACGAGGTCGCTTTCGGCTTTGTCACCCACACTTTGGGGCCTTATGTGCTGATGGACCCGCGGGCCCAGAAGCTGGTCAGGACTCTGCGTGAGTGTTTGCAGTAACTATCACTCATAAGTGCTTGTTTCATACCGACTGTCAGTTAATGAGGTGTAACAGGAACCGTACGACGGTTTCTTTTTCCAACTGAGTCTTTATGCGTGTTATACGGACGTAGCCAAGTTCATACGTCCCTTGTCATCAATACAGTTGTGGGTCATCCATGTCATTCAATAAAAGCCTCGCTTTCGCCCTGTGTCTTGCTGTTACCGGTTGTGCCCAAACCCCGAAAACCGATTCTGCCGATGCTGCCGACACGGGAGGCCATTGGTGGCAGTTTGGTTTTGGCAAGGACACCCCTGCTGATGTCGCAAAAGCCCCGACACCGGCCCCTCAAAAAGAGCCTGTGGTTGCCGACTCCCTTGCCAAGACTGAAAAGAGCAATCCCTGGTATTGGCCGTTTGGCAGCAGCGAAACCAAGAAGGACGAGCCCAAGGCTGCTCCGGCGCCCGACCCGAAAATCACCCAGGCCTGGCTCGACGAGTACGAACCGCGCCTGCGTGCGGCGATCAAGGACAGCCCGTTCGAGCTGGAGCGACGTGAAGACCTGCTGGCCATCACCGCGCCGGTCGACACCTCGTTCAACCCCGATCGTCCTGCGATGCTGCTGCCTGTGACCCTCGGTCCTATCACTCGTCTGGCCAAGGTCGTCGAAGGCGATTCCAAGGCTGCCGTACTGGTGCTTGGCCACGCCGACACTTCCGGTGTCGCGGCTGCCAACCAGAAAATCAGCCAGGAGCGTGCGCAGTCCGTTGCAGCGATCTTCCGTCTCAGTGGCCTGGAGCGTAATCGCCTGAGCCTGCGCGGCATGGGGGCCGTGATGCCTCGTGCTGCCAACGACAGCGCCCAGGGCCGCTCGCTCAACCGTCGTGTCGAAATCCTGCTTACGCCTCAGGACACCATGGTCGCTCTGATGAGCAAATACGCCTTGCCACCGGCCGCACCGACCATGGTTGCGACTCAGGACGTGAAGCCTGTGGTGCCGGCAGCAGCACCTGCTTCGGCCAAGAAAGCCGCTTCGACCAAGAAGGACACCGCCAAGAAGGCGGCACCTGCCAAGGCCACCACTGCCAAGAAAGCTGCGCCCGCCAAGACCGCGGCCCCAGCCAAGAAAACCACTGCGTCCAAGGATGCTCCAGCCAAAGCCGCGCCTGCCAAGGATGCCGCCAAGAAAACCGGCGATCAGGCCAGCAACTGATCGTCTGACTGACCCGTATCATTCCCGCCCGGGAATGTACGGGTCAGACTTCGCATTATTTCGGTGAAGGAACCCGTCATGACCCAAGCCCTGGCCGATATGCGCCGTGATTATGCCCGCGATGGTTTGACCGAAGCGCAGGCACCCGATGAGCCCTTCGCCCTGTTCCACAAATGGTTCGACGAAGCGGTCAAGACAGAACAGCCTCCGGTAGAAGCCAATGCCATGACGCTTGCGACAGTCGACGAAGAAGGGCGTCCGCATTGCCGGGTTCTGCTGCTCAAGGGACTGGATGCGCTGGGCTTCACCTTCTTCACCAACTATGACAGTGCCAAGGGGCAGCATCTGGCTGCACGTCCGTTTGCGGCCATGACCTTCTTCTGGCCGACCCTTGAACGTCAGGTACGTATCGAAGGGCGTGTGGTCAAGGTCAGTGCGCAGGAGTCCGATGCGTATTTTCAGGTTCGTCCGCTGGGCAGCCGCCTGGGTGCCTGGGCGTCACCGCAAAGTCGCGTCATAGCCGATCGTGCGGAACTTGAAGGCCTGATCAGGCAGACCGAACAGCGTTTTCTCGATACACAGCCTCATTGCCCGGATCATTGGGGCGGCTATCGTCTTTTGCCTGAGCGGATCGAGTTCTGGCAGGGGCGTCCAAGTCGTTTGCATGATCGCTTGAACTATCGTTTGATAGACGGTCAGTGGGCACGGGAACGTCTGGCCCCCTGAGGCATGAACTATTCTGTTACCAGATCATCGTAGCGTTACATGTAGCGTCGCTGTATGACGCCTGAATGAATTTAAATTGCAGGAGCAGGACCGTGACAGCGTCGACAGGGCGGAGTCTAATGGCCACTTGTTCCTTTGGAGATGCCTTTATGCGCAAGTCTGCTTTTCTGGTCGCCTCGTTCACAGCGATGGCGCTGACACTGGGCGGTTGTACCTCGAGTCTCACGGGGGATTCCTACTCCCGTGAAGAAGCCAGGACTGTACAGACCGTTCGCCTGGGTACTGTCGAATCTCTGCGACCAGTCAAAATCGAAGGCACCAAGACGCCAATCGGCGCAGGTGCCGGTGCCGTTGTCGGTGGTGTAGGCGGTAGCGCCATCGGTGGCGGGCGCGGCAGTGTCGTTGCTGCGGTGATCGGTGCCGTGGCCGGTGGCCTGCTTGGCTCCATGACCGAAGAAGGTCTGACCCGTACTCAAGGTGTGGAAATCACCGTGCGTGAAGACGATGGCAGCATGCGTGCCTATGTGCAGCAGGTTCAGGAAAACGAGATTTTCCGTGTCGGCGAGCGCGTGCGCATCATGACCGTCAATGGCACGAGCCGCGTAACACACTGATCTGTCTGACAGCCAGTGATGAAAAACCCGAGCCTTGGCTCGGGTTTTTTATGGCGATCAGGCCCGGTGCTTTCTGCTGTACAGGAGCATGACGGCATAACCAATCAGTGCCGAGAGAATGGAGCCGGTGAGGATGCCCATGCGATCTTCTCCCGCGTAGTCGCTTGCACCCGCTTCGAAAGCCAGTGAGCCAACGAACAGGCTCATGGTGAAGCCGATCCCGCAGAGGATCGAAACGCCCAGGACCTGCCCCCAGTTGGCTTCGTTCGGCAGCTTCGCAAGCCCCGTCTGGATCGCCAGCCATGTCAGCCCGAAGACCCCCAGCGTCTTGCCGATCAACAGACCGGCAGCAATCCCCATGGGCACTGGATGGGTGAAGTTTTCCAGCGTAACGCCAGCCAGGGAAACACCGGCGTTGGCAAAGGCAAAAAGCGGCAGGATTCCGTAGGCGACCCAAGGGTGCAGCCCATGCTCCAGGCTCAGCAGCGGTGAAGCCTTCGAGGCTTTGATGCGCAGCGGTATGCAGAAGGCCAGAACCACGCCCGCCAGCGTCGCATGCACGCCACTCTTGAGCACACAGACCCACAGTACGAGGCCGACCAGCAGATAGGGCCCGAGCTTTGCCACGCCGAGCCTGTTCATCACGATCAGGGCCAGGATGGAGGCTCCCGCGAGCATCAGCGACAGGCTCGACAGTTCACCCGAGTAGAACAGCGCAATGACGACGATCGCACCGAGGTCGTCGATGATGGCGAGTGTCATCAGGAACAGCTTGAGCGATACCGGCACGCGCTTGCCGAGCAGGGCGAGCACGCCCAGGGCAAAGGCGATATCGGTTGCCATGGGAATGGCCCAGCCACCCAGGGCGGCAGGGTTGTCCTTGTTGAGCACGTAATAGATGAGTGCCGGAACGACCATGCCGCCAATGGCTGCAGCGCCGGGCAATACGACTTGTGATGGCCTGGACAGTTGGCCTTCAAGTACTTCGCGCTTGACCTCAAGCCCTATGACCAGAAAGAACAGTGCCATCAGGCCGTCGTTGATCCATAACAGCAGGGGCTTGGCGATCTTGATTGCGCCAATCTGGGCCACTACCGGAATATTGAGGAATTCGTTATATAGCCACGACAGCGGCGAGTTATTGATGATCAGGGCCAGGGCAGCAGCAGCGATGAGCAGCAGGCCGCCTGCTGCTTCAAGTTGAAAGAAACGTATGATCGTATTGCGCATCGGTGCGGTCATGCTCCATGGTTTCAAGGAAAAGCCCGCTACCCTACCGTTTACCTGGCGGGGTTAAAACAAAAGTTATATTCGTTTTGGTTCTAAAGGTAACGGCCCTTTTGCAGTTTCTGAAGTCTAACAATTATGTAACTTATTAATTCCTAACTGTGCCTGTTTTGGATGTAGGTTATTTCCTAAAATTTTGTTCTCAACAACTTTATGTAACTTCCGGTCATTCGGAATAGAAGAGCAGTCAGTCCATGATCGATAACCGTCCCTGGTCCCGCGAAGCCATCCGCATCATCGAAGCAGACTTCCAGCGCAGCGCCGACACCCACTTGATTCCCTTGTCACTGCCAGGGTTGCCCGGTGTAGAGCTGTACTTCAAGGACGAGTCCAGCCATCCCACCGGTAGCCTCAAGCACCGTCTGGCGCGTTCGCTGTTTCTGTATGCCTTGTGCAATGGCTGGCTCAAGGCCGGAGCGCCGGTAATCGAGGCATCCAGCGGCTCCACGGCGATTTCCGAGGCCTACTTTGCCCGCCTGCTGGGCCTGCCGTTCGTGGCCGTGATGCCGGCGAGCACTTCCCGGGCGAAGATCGAGCAGATTGCCTTTTATGGTGGCAAGAGCCATCTGGTCCAGGATCCGACGCAGATCTATGCCGAGTCCGAAAGGCTGGCGCGGGAAACCGGCGGGCATTTCATGGACCAGTTCACCTATGCCGAGCGGGCCACCGACTGGCGGGCGAACAACAACATTGCCGAGTCGATCTATCAGCAACTGCGTTTTGAAAAGCATCCGGTACCGACCTGGCTGATTTCCAGCCCCGGTACGGGCGGCACGACGGCGACGCTGGGACGTTACGTGCGCTATCGCCAGCACTCCACGCGAGTGCTGTGCGCCGATGCCGAGCGTTCGGTGTTCTTCGATTATTACCGCAGCGGTGATGCCAGCCTGCGTCTGGAATGCGGGTCGCGTATCGAAGGTATCGGCAGACCAAGGGTCGAGGCTTCTTTCCTGCCCAATGTGATCGATGCCATGGTCAAGGTGCCGGACGCCCTGTCGCTGGCGGCCATGCATTACCTGGCCGGACGCCTGGGGCGCAAGGTCGGCGGGTCCAGCGGCACCAACCTCATAGGCGCGCTGCTGGCAGCCCGGCAGATGGTCGATGCGGGAGAGGAGGGCTCGATCGTGGCGATTCTGTGCGATGGCGGGGAGCGCTATGCCAGCACCTATTACGATGAGGACTGGCTCAAGGCTCAGGGTTATGAACTGGCCGGACTGATCGAAGGCATTGCGGCCTGCGCCGAACAGGGCAAGGCCTTGCCCGACGATGTGTTGCGAGCAGGCCTGTAGGAGGCTTGTCCCTTGTGGGAGAGGCCTTGGCCGCGACGACCAGCTTACAGGCAACACATCTTTCAGCGCGCTTCAAACCGGCTGTCGCGGCCAAGGCCCCTCCCGCATTGTGACCCGGCAAGGGGGAGTGCTTATTCGATTCCCAGCATGTTGCGCGCAAGCCCTTCGGCAATCCGGATGCCGTCCACACCTGCGGACAGGATGCCGCCGGCATAACCGGCGCCTTCGCCTGCCGGGTACAGGCCCTTGACGTTGAGGCTCTGCATGTCCGCGCCACGCGTGATGCGCAGCGGGGCTGAGGTGCGGGTTTCGATGCCGGTCAGCACCGCATCATGCAGGGCAAAGCCTTTGATCTGCTTGTCGAACGCTGGCAATGCTTCGCGAATGGCTTCGATGGCATAGGCGGGCAGGGCGTCGGCCAGATCCATCAGTTTTACGCCTGGCTTGTAGGACGGCTCGACGCTGCCCAGCTCTGTAGAAGCCTTGCCGGCAATGAAGTCGCCAACCAGTTGTGCAGGCGCCTCATAAGTGCCGCCGCCCATCACGAAAGCGTGGGATTCCAGGCGTTCCTGCAGCTCGATCCCGGCCAGCGGGCTGCCCGGGTAATCTTCCGGGGTAATGCCGACCACGATGCCCGAGTTGGCATTGCGCTCGTTGCGCGAGTACTGGCTCATGCCGTTGGTGACCACACGGTTCGGCTCTGAGGTCGCAGCGACCACAGTACCGCCCGGGCACATGCAGAAGCTGTAGACCGAACGACCGTTACTGGCATGGTGCACCAGCTTGTAGTCGGCAGCGCCCAGTTTCGGGTGACCGGCATATTTACCCAGTCGGGCACGGTCGATCAGCGATTGCGGATGCTCGATACGGAAACCTACCGAGAACGGCTTGGCTTCCATGTACACGCCACGGCTGTGCAGCATGCGGAATGTATCGCGGGCGCTGTGACCCAGCGCCAGGATGACATGGCGCGACTCGATGCGTTCGCCGCTGTCCAGTACGACACCCTGCAACTGGCCGTCTTCGATCCGCAAGTCGGTCACACGCTGCTGGAAACGAACTTCACCGCCCAGGGCTTCGATCTGCTGACGCATGTTTTCAACCACGCCCGTCAGACGGAAGGTGCCGATGTGCGGTTTGCTGACGTAGAGAATTTCTTCCGGGGCACCGGCTTTCACGAACTCGTGCAGCACCTTGCGGCCGTGGAATTTCGGGTCCTTGATCTGGCTGTAGAGCTTGCCGTCGGAAAAGGTCCCGGCACCGCCCTCGCCAAACTGCACATTGGATTCGGGGTTGAGGATCTTCTTGCGCCACAGGCCCCAGGTATCCTTGGTGCGCTGGCGCACTTCCTTGCCGCGTTCGAGAATGATCGGCTTGAAGCCCATCTGAGCCAGCAGCAGTGCGGCGAAAATCCCGCAGGGGCCAAAGCCGACCACGATCGGGCGCTCTTTCAGATCCGCAGGGGCATGGCCCACGACTTTATAGCTGACATCCGGTGCCGGGCCGACATGGCGGTCATTGGCCAGTTTGCGCAGCAGGGCTTCTTCGTCGCGAACCTGGAAATCGATGGTGTAGATGAAGAACAGCTCGGAGGACTTCTTGCGCGCATCGTAGCTGCGCTTGAACAGGGTGAAGTCCAGCAGTTCGCTGCTGTCGATACCCAGATGCTGCAACAGGGCAGCGCGCAGGTCTTCGTCCGGGTGATCGATCGGCAGCTTGAGTTCGGTGATTCGTAACATTAAGGGGTCCAGTTTTCGGGCCGCAGGTTCAGCCCGACAGCACTACAAGAACCGGCGATTATAAGCCCTGAACCCCTGTCACGGCGAGTCGCATCAATCGTTGCGCGAACCGCCGTAATAGCCGCAGCCACGCTGGGTCTGGCCGTTGACGCGCAGTTCGGCGCTCAGGTGCTGTACCGATCCATTGACGCTGTCGACGCAGCGCTGAGGCGTTACCCAGAGTTCGATGCGTTGATTGTTGGCTTCGGTGCTGACGCTGAAGCTGCCGTCGGGCAGTTGTTCTTCGAGATAAGGGAACGCCAGCGGTTCCTGACCTTCACGCTCCAGAACCATGCCCTTGCCGCCGACATTGACGTTCCAGGCAGGTTTGTTGCCGCTGGCATGCAGGGTCAGGCGCTTGAAGTTGAGGTCTTCGCAGGACTGGTCGGGACGTGCGACGCGATAGAACTGATACAGGTCCACTTGCCCGTCACTGTTGACGGCCTTGCTGGCAACGAAGTTGCCCCGCAGATCGGCAAACACCTGGCCATTGCTGTCGGCCAGAGAAGCGGCTTCCTGAAGGATGCCGGTATTGCCGCGATCCTTGACCACGTAGCGGCGTTGCTCATGGCATGGCTTGAACAGCAGTTGTCCGTTTTCCCCGATCAGATCGCCTTGCATGCGAATCATGCCGGCGGTAGACACTTTGGTCGCATCCTGCGATTTGCCCAGGGGAAGGCCGAGCATCTGGCACCCGGCGAACAGTGGCAAGAGGGCGAATACAAAGGCGGAACGAACAGCGGACATGGGGCGGTCTCCAGATTGGTGCCGCCACGTTACTCAGCCTGCCGCTTCATCACAAGGGCACTACCAGGCATGGGGCGAATTTATTCGCGAATAAATTCGCCCCATGCCCAACGGTCAACCGCCCAGATAGGCATCCCGTACTTTCGGGTCCACCAGCAGCTCTTCCCCGGAACCTTGCATCACCACGCGACCGTTCTCCAGAACATAGGCGCGGTCGGCAATTTTCAGGGCCTGGTTGGCGTTCTGTTCTACCAGGAACACGGTCACGCCATCACGACGCAGCTGTTCGACGATCTCGAAAATCTGCTGAATGATGATCGGTGCCAGACCCAGCGAAGGTTCGTCCAGCAACAGCAGCTTGGGCTTGCTCATCAGCGCACGGCCGATGGCGAGCATCTGCTGTTCGCCGCCGGACATGGTGCCGCCGCGCTGGGTGAAGCGTTCCTTGAGGCGCGGGAACAGATGCAGAACCTTGTCCATCTGCTCCTGATAATCGCCCTTTTCGGTGAAGAAGCCGCCCATGGCCAGGTTCTCTTCGACGGTCAGGCGAGAGAACACGCGACGGCCTTCCGGCACCACCGCGATGCTCTTGCGCATGATGACCGAAGACTCCAGGCCCACCAGTTCCTCGCCCATGTAGCGAATGCTGCCGCTGTGGGCGCGTGGTGATCCGCACAGGGTCATCAACAGCGTGGACTTGCCCGCGCCGTTGGCACCGATCAGGGTGACGATTTCGCCCTTGCGGACTTCGACGTTGACGCTGTGCAGCGCCTGGATCTTGCCGTAGAAGGTGGAAACGTTTTCAAACTGCAGCATTTACGCTTCCCCCAGGTAGGCTTTGATCACTTCAGGATTGTCGCGGATCTCTTGCGGTGTGCCGTCGGCCAGAGGCGTACCCTGGTTGATCACCACGATATGGTCGGAAATGCTCATGACCAGTTTCATGTCGTGCTCGATCAGCAATACCGTGGCGTTGTGCTCGTTGCGCAACACGCCGATCAGCGCCTTGAGGTCCTCGGTTTCCTTGGGGTTCAGGCCGGCTGCCGGCTCGTCGAGCATCAGGATGCGCGGGCGGGTCATCATGCAGCGGGCGATTTCCAGGCGGCGTTGCTGACCATAGGCCAGGGTGCCGGCCGCCCGGTTGGCGAACTCCTTGAGGTTCACCGCTTCCAGCCAGTGCTCGGCATAGTCCATGGCCTCGCGCTCGCTTCTGCGGAATGCCGGGGTCTTGAACAGGCCGGACAGGAAGTTGGTGTTCAGGTGCCGGTGCTGGGCGACCAGCAGGTTTTCCACGGCGGTCATTTCCTTGAACAGACGCACGTTCTGGAAGGTCCGGACCACGCCCTTGCGGGCGATCTCGTGGCCGGCAAGGCCCTGGATCGGCTCGCCATCGAGCAGGATGGTGCCCGCCGTAGGCTTGTAGAAACCGGTCAGGCAGTTGAAGACCGTGGTCTTGCCGGCGCCGTTGGGGCCGATCATCGACACGACCTGTTTTTCATTGACGGTCAGGCCCACGCCGTTGACGGCCAGCAGGCCACCGAAGCGCATGCTCAGACCCGATGCTTGCAGTAATGGACGGCTCATTTACGCAGCTCCATGTGAGGGCGCTGCATAGGCAGGAAACCTTGAGGACGCCAGATCATCATCAGCACCATCATGGCGCCGAACATCAACATGCGGTATTCGCTGAATTCACGCATCAACTCGGGCAGCAGGATCATCACGATGGCAGCGAGGATGACGCCAAGCTGCGAGCCCATGCCGCCAAGAACGACGATGGCCAGGATGATTGCCGATTCGATGAAGGTGAAGGACTCCGGTGTCACCAGACCCTGACGGGCGGCGAAGAAACTACCGGCGAAACCTGCGAACGCTGCACCCAGGGTGAAGGCCGACAGCTTGATCACGGTCGGATTCAGACCCAGAGCGCGGCAGGCGATTTCGTCTTCACGCAATGCTTCCCAGGCACGGCCGATGGGCATGCGCAGCAGGCGGTTGATGACGAACAGCGCCGCCAGAGCCAGCAGCAGGGCGACCAGATAGAGGAAGATCACCTTGTTGATCGAGTTGTAGGTCAGGCCGAAGAACTCGTGGAAGGTCTGCATGCCTTCAGCCGCCTTGCGCTCGAACGTCAGACCGAAAAACGTCGGTTTTTCGATGTTGCTGATGCCGTTCGGGCCGCCGGTGAAGTCGGTCATGTTACGCAGCAGCAGACGAATGATTTCACCGAAGCCCAGCGTCACGATGGCCAGATAGTCACCGCGCAGGCGCAATACCGGGAAGCCCAGCAGGAAGCCGAACAGTGCGGCCATCAGCCCGGCAATCGGCAGGCAGATCCAGAAGCCCAGACCGAAGTAGTGGGAGAGCATGGCATAGCTATAGGCACCGACGGCATAGAAGCCGACATAGCCCAGGTCCAGCAGGCCCGCCAGACCGACCACGATGTTCAGGCCCAGGCCCAGCATCACGTAGATCAGGATCAGGGTCGCGATGTCCACCGCGCCACGGGAGCCGAAGAATGGCCAGACCAGTGCAACCATGACCAGTGCCAGAATGAACCAGCGCTGGGTGCTCGGCAGGGTCAGGAAGTTGCTGGCCCTGGACGGTACGCTCGGCAGGCTCGGCGATGCGCGCCAGGCTGCGGAGATCTGCTCATGGAACAGCACGCGCACGAACATGAGCGCGGCACAGGCCAGGATGATTGTCACGGTGGTGGCACTGGCACCAATGACCGTCAGGTTTACCCCGACGATCTCCAGTTTCAGTCCCAGCACCGGGTAGGCGACAGCCAGCACCAGCAAGGCGCTGAAAAACGCCGACTTGAGATTCTTGGTCATACTTTTTCAACCTCCGGACGGCCAAGCAGGCCGGTCGGCCGGAACAACAGCACCAATACGAGAAGACTGAACGCAACGACATCCTTGTACTGGTCGCCGAACACGTCGGCACCAAAGGCTTCGGCTACGCCCAGTACCAGGCCACCGAGCATGGCGCCCGGAATACTGCCGATACCGCCAAGCACGGCTGCGGTGAACGCCTTGATACCGACCAGGAAGCCCGCGTTGGGGTTGATCACGCCGTATTGCATGCTCAGCAGTACGGCAGCGATGGCAGCCAGGGCGGCACCGATGACGAAGGTCAGGGCAATGATGTTGTTGGTGTTGATACCCAGCAGGTTGGCCATCTTGATGTCTTCGGCACAGGCGCGGCACGCACGACCCAGGCGGGAGCGGGAGATGAACCAGGTCAGGCCGAGCATCGCGATCACCGTCACGACGAAGATCAGCACCTGCATGTACGAGATCACGACTTCATGGGTGCTGGCAGAGCCGAACACGAAGTTGCCGGGAATCAGGTTGGGGATCGACTTGTCCTTGGAGTCCTGGGAAAGCAACACGGTGTTCTGCAGGAACAGGGACATACCGATGGCAGAAATAAGCGGGATCAGCCGGTTACTGCCGCGCAATGGCCGGTAGGCCACACGTTCGATTGCATAACCGTAGGCACTGGTCACGACAATACTTGCGGCGAAGGCTGCGGTAATCAGCAGCGGCAAGCTGCCCAGGCCCATCATCGTCAGACCTGCGATGGCAATGAACGCCACGTAGGAACCGATCATGTACACCTCGCCGTGGGCGAAGTTGATCATGCCGATGATGCCGTAGACCATGGTGTAACCGATGGCAATCAAGGCATAAGTGCTGCCAATGGTCATGCCATTAACCAGCTGTTGGAAAAAGTGATAGATATCTATCTCGGGCATTACAGCGCTCCTAAAAACCTGCTCTGTGTTTCACTGGTTGAATCTCTACCGGCTGCACGTCGTGCTCTGGGTCCACGTTGATGCAGCTGGGTCTGTTGCCGTTTCAGCACGAGCCGTGCGCAAACGACAGCAGCCCCTCGTGAATCACGGGTAACGGTTTCAAGATATTCAGGGACGTCAGGACCCTGTGGGATCCATGCGCCTCGCAAAACAAAGCCCACTGAGGTAGCAGTGGGCTCTGAGGTCGATCAAGGCACGTGATTACTTCACGGGAGCCTCGGTCTTGGTGCCGTCTTTGTGCCAGGTGTAAACCACGAACTTGAAGTCCTTCAGGTCGCCCTTGGCATCGAATGCCAGGTCGCCGGTCGGAGTCTTGAAGGTGTTGGCACGCAGGGCAGCGGCGACCTTGTCGGTGTCTTCGCTCTTGGCGATCTTGATTGCGTCGGCAATCACGGTCACGGCCGAGTAGGACGGGAACACGAACGGACCGCTCGGGTCTTCTTTCTTGGCCTTGAAGGCATCAACCAGAGCCTTGTTGGCCGGATCCTGGTCGAAGGAGGCAGGCAGGGTGACCAGCAGGCCTTCGGAAGCATCCTGGGCAATCTGCGAGATCGAAGCGTTACCCACGCCTTCAGGGCCCATGAAGCCGGCTTTCAGGCCTTTTTCCTGGGACTGGCGCAGGATCAGGCCCAGTTCCGGGTGGTAGCCGCCGTAGTAGACGAAGTCGACGTTGGCCTGTTTCATCTTGGCGATCAGCGAAGAGAAGTCCTTGTCGCCAGCATTGATACCTTCGAACAGGGCAACTTTCACGCCGTCCTTTTCAAGGGTCTGCTTGACTGCAGTGGCAATGCCTTCACCGTACTGCTGCTTGTCGTGGATGACGGCAACGACCTTGGGTTTGACCTGCTTGGCAATATAGTCGCCTGCAGCCGGGCCTTGAGCGCTGTCCAGACCGATGGTGCGGAACACCAGCTTGTAGCCACGGGAAGTGATGTCCGGGCTGGTAGCGGCCGGAGTCACCATGATGATGCCTTCGTCTTCGTAGACGTCCGAAGCCGGTTGGGCCGAGCTGGAGCACAGGTGGCCGATGACGAACTTCACGCCGTCGTTGACGATCTTGTTGGCCACGGCAACCGCTTGTTTCGGGTCGCAGGCGTCGTCGTATTCGACAGCTTCAAGCTTCTTGCCATCAACGCCGCCCTTGGCGTTGATCTGTTCGATGGCCATTTTCGCACCGCTGAACTGCATATCGCCATACTGAGCGACTGCGCCGGTCTTCGGACCTGCGATGCCGATCTTGATGGTATCTGCTGCGAACGAATGGCTGGCAACTCCCGCCATAACCAATGCGGCAAACAGCTTCGAAAGCTTCTTGGTACCCTTAGTCATGATGCTCCACTCTTGCGTTGTAGTTTTTATAATCCTGATGGCTAAAGCTGCAGGATCGGACGTGATAACCGATCGCCTCCCCGGCTCTGCCAACTGTACCGGAACAGTTTAGAGTGCTGGTCGATGGCTTGAAAAGCTGGGCGCAGGGAGGGAAATCGGTTGATGTCGCTTAATCGAAAGAAAGTTACATAATTCAACCAATTAAGCCCATGAATTCGACCCCCATTTCATGGACCCATGAATAACTTTCCGATGATCGATTAATGCGCATTCGGGTTTGTCTGCGGAAAAGGCGGCGCTATCATTGCGCCGATTTTTCTTTTGGTGAAACCCATGAAGCAAGAACCTAGCACCCTCTATGCCAAACTGCTTGGCGAAACGGCTTCGATCAGCTGGAAAGAATTGCAACCATTCTTTGCCAAAGGTGCCCTGTTGTGGGTCGAGGAACCACTGGATCTGATCGAGGTTGCCGAGGCTGTGGCTGAAAATGACGCTACCCGGGTTTCCGCCTGGCTGGCCAGTGGACAGGTCGGCAAGGTGTCCGAGTCAAAGGCCATGGAGCTTGTGGAAAGCGATCCGCTGCTGTGGGCGGTAGTCGTCTCGCCCTGGGTGCTGATCCAGAACAGGGCGCGAGGCTGACGCTTGCACTGTAATGGCGCATCCGAAGGGCGCGCCTTCACCGATCCCTGTTCTTCAATCCGACCATCTGGAGCGTTTTGTGCGGGTTGCGCTGCGTACTGCCTGGTGTTCGCTGCCCGGCAGGTCACTGAAAAGATCCAGTGAGCGGGGAATCTCTGCGTCAAGATCCTTGATTTCAAACACCAGGGCGTTTGGCAAAAGGCTCGCGGGTTCGCGCTGGTTCATCTGCTTGACCAGCGGCAGCAGGCGCTCCAGCGGTTGCGGCTTGCTGAACAGATAGCCTTGCACATAATCGCAGCCGTACTGGCTGAGGAACTCCAGTTGCGCCGGGGTTTCCACGCCTTCTGTCACGACTTTCAGGCGCAAGGTGTGCGCCATGACGATAATCGCCTGGACGATCTCCATGTCCTGTGGCGACTTGGGAATGTCGATGATGAAGGAGCGGTCGATCTTCAGGGTGTCCAGCGGCAGGCGCTTGAGATAGGCCAGTGATGAATAGCCGGTGCCGAAGTCGTCGATGGAGAGCGAGACACCCAGGCTGCGAATGTGCTTGAGCATCACGATGGTGTTGCTGATATTGCCCATCAGGGCGTTCTCGGTCACCTCCAGTTCCAGACGACCGGGGGAGACGTTGGCCTCGCTCAATGCCTGCTCGACTTCATGGGCCAGTTCATCCCTGGCCAGGTTGAGCGCCGAGCAGTTCACCGCAATGATCATCTTGTCGAACCCGTCCAGGCGCAGGGCACCCAGGTCCTTGCAGGCACGGCGCAACACCCAGTTGTCCAGTTCGGCAATCAGCCCGTTGGCCTCGGCGATGCCGATGAAACGGTCGGGTATCAGCAGGCCATGTTGCGGATGATGCCAGCGCACCAGTGCTTCGAGTTTGGCCACATGACCGGTTCGCAGGTCGACGATGGGTTGGTAGTAGACCTGCAGGCCCGTTTCTTCGCGCAGGGCATTGCGCAGTTCTTCTTCCAGATGCAGTTCCAGGCTGGCTTTGGTCTTGAGAGCCGGGCTGAAGAAGTTGACCCGGTTACGGCCGTTGCCCTTGGATTGATAGAGCGCCAGATCCGCGTGCTTGAGCAGTTCGTCGCAGGTTGAACCGTCACGGGGAAAGACTGCGATGCCGATACTGGTGGTCATGACCATGCGCCGCCCAGCCAGGGCGATGGTTTCCTTCATCTTCTGCATGACCCGATAAGCCAGATGCCGTGCCTCTTCGTAGTCGGGAATGCTGAGCAGGATGCAGAACTCGTCGCCCCCGAAGCGCGCCACCACATCCTGAATCCGCGTTGCGCTGCGGATCCGTTCGGCAATGACCTTCAGCAGTTCATCGCCGGCGTCATGGCCCAGGCTGTCGTTGATACGCTTGAAGTGGTCGATATCCAGAAACATCACCGCCAGCATGCCGTTGCTGACGCTGTGTTCCAGCAGCTTCTCCCCGAATATCTGGTTGAACCCGCGTCGGTTGATGAGGTTGGTCAACGGGTCGTAGTGGGCAACCTGCTGCAACGATACCCGGGCCTGATCCAGCTGGCTGAGCAGGGCGTTGACCCGCTGCAGGTCATGCTCCTTGCTTTGCAGCTTCTTGTCGGCCATCGCCGCGCTGATACTGCCGGCAATGATCAACAAGGTGATGATGGCGATGGTCAGCCCCAGTTGCTGGCTGTTTTCGGTGTTGGGGATCTGCAGTTGCACTTCCAGGGGCAGGACCAGTTGCAGGGCCTCCATGCCCATCAGATGCATGGTCAGCAGACCCGCGCCCAGCAACAGGCTGACGCCGTACCTGAACATCTGGTGAAACATGCCGCTGTGATGGCGCAAATGCCTGGAAAGGGTCAGCAACGCAATGCTGGCCAGGATGGCAACCAGAATCGACAGGGCAAACATGCCCGGATCGTAATACTGCGTGGCATCGGAGCGCATGGCCGCCATGCCGACGTAATGCATGACACTGATGGCCAGCCCCATGATCAGGGCTGTGATCAGGCAACGCTTGATGCTCAGGGTTTCCATGCTCAGTGCCTTGACGGCGAGCAGCCCGGCGGCCAGCACGATCAGCAGCGACGAAACGGTGATGGGCAGGTCATAACTGATTTTCAGCGGTGCCTGGAAAGCCAGCATGCTGATGAAGTGCATGGCCCAGATACCGCCCGCCAGGCATAGCGCGGCCAGGGCTTTCCAGACACGACGATTCTTGCTCGCCTCGACCTGAATGACCCGATCCGAGATATCCAGCGTTGCAAAGCAGGCTGCGCACGCGACTCCGTAGGCCAGCGCCACCAGAAACAGGTTATGACTGCAGTTGATCAGTAATTGCCCGTTGGCCGGAAAACCGACAAACATATTCAAACCGAGCCATTCCATAGCGAGCCCTATTGTTCACTGCCAGGGTTCACCGAGGCTCCAGGCTCTGTACGTAAAGTAGCTGCGCGTCGCTCATGCGGCGTTTTCACCTTGCCTGAGGATCGCTTGCCGACTTTCCCTACAAACCTGAGCGTGGCGAATAGACATGAGTATAGAAGCTGAAAAAATCCTGCCAGTGTCAACACTCAAAAAAATGGAATTGCTTCAATAACCAATCGTTATAAAAAACTGAATTCCTGGATTTGAGGCCTTTTACGAATGTTTACAGTCGATTGGGCGGCGGGGCTCTAGAGTAAGCAGAAAAAAAGGGATGGATGCCTCATGAACAACCCCCCGACCGACAGCTCAGTCCAGGCTTCCAATGCCTGGCGCGTTTTGTTTCTGCTGTTTCTGGCCAACCTGTTCAACTTCTTCGATCGAGCGATTCCGGCGATCATCACCGAGCCCATTCGCAAGGAGTGGCACCTGAGTGACTTTCAGCTCGGGATTCTGGGTACGGCGTTTACTCTGGTCTATGCGATTGCAGGCTTGCCTCTGGGGCGCATGGCCGATACCGGGTCGCGCAAGAAACTGATGGGGTGGGGGCTTGCTGTCTGGAGCGGACTGACGGCAGTCAACGGGATGGTCAACAGTTTCTGGACGTTCCTGCTGGTGCGCATGGGCGTCGGGATCGGTGAAGCCAGTTATGCGCCAGCGGCCAACTCATTGATCGGTGACCTGTTCCCGGCTCATCGTCGTTCGCGAGCCATCGGCATTTTCATGCTGGGTCTGCCCCTGGGGCTGCTGCTGGCATTCTTCACCATTGGTGCGATGGTCAAGGCGTTCGACAGCTGGCGGGCCCCATTCTTTATCGCAGCAGTTCCCGGCCTGATTCTGGCGGTGTTCATCTTCATGATTCGTGAGCCCAAGCGTGGGGCTGCCGAAAGTGTGCAGATGGCCGAGGAGAAAATCGAAAAGCCGGTTCGCCGGGTGTTATCGATTCCGACCTTTTGCTGGCTGGTGCTGGCGGGGCTGACCTTCAACTTTGCGACCTATGCCTGCAACTCGTTCATGGTGCCGATGCTGCAACGCTACTTTCAGGTGTCTCTGCAGGAAGCGGCGGTGGCGACCGGGATCATCGTCGGCTTCACCGGGCTGATCGGCTTGACCCTGGGCGGCCTGATCGCGGACAAGCTGCACCAACGCTCGCCCAATGGACGGCTGTTGTTTGCGGCGTTCAGCATGCTGATCGCTACATTGGCCACGGGTTATGCCCTGCATGCGGGACGCGTCGAGATCGGGGTGTTTGTCGCGGTATTCAGCGTCGGCTGGCTGTTTGCCTATAACTTCTATACCTGCGTCTACACCGCCATTCAGGATGTGGTGGAGCCGCGTCTGCGGGCGACGGCCATGGCCTTGTTCTTTGCCGGGTTGTATCTGCTGGGCGGTGGACTTGGGCCGGTAGTGGTCGGCTGGTTATCCGATCACTATGCCCATGAAGCGATGACGCTGGCGGGAGCGGTGCAGATGGATGAAAGCTTCAAGGCCACCGGATTGCACGATGCGATGTACCTGATCCCGGTGACCCTGGGCATGACCCTGGTGTTTCTGCTGCTGGCTTCGCGTTGTTTCACAAGAGATGCCAAGCGGATGACCGACAGGATGCTGAATCCTCGGTAGGCGTCATGTAGAGGCAGGTTGCCGGGCCGCAATCCTTGGGAGGGGCCTTGGCCGCGACAGCCAGTTCAGGCGCTGAAAAATGTGTTGCCTTTCAGCATGTCGTCGCGGCCAAGGCCCCTCCCACTTCAAGCAGCTATGCCTTGACCGAACAGGTTATCAGCCAGCCACCAGCACCCGGATCGCTTCCAGGCGCAGCGCTGCTTTTTCAAGCATGGCCAGGCCTTGTTCGCGCTGGGTGCGCAGGGCGGTCAGCTCGCTGTCGCGAACGGTCGGGTTGACGGCTTGCAACGCAGTCAGGCGCGCCAGTTCCTCTTCGGTATCGGCTGCCAGGCGACGTTGTGCCTCGGCCACGCGCTCGGCGTGTTTCGGAGCAATCTTCTCTTCACCGGCATTGATCTTGGGCGTCAGCACATCGCGCTGCGCCTGGATGAACTTGTTGGCACTGGCGCGTGGCACGCTTTCCAGTTGATCGTTCAGGGTATTGAACGAGACACGGCTGGCCAGATCGTTACCGTTTGCATCCAGCAGGCAGCGCAGTGCAGCAGGCGGCAGGTAGCGACCCAGTTGCAGCGAGCGCGGCGCGACCACTTCGCTGACGTAGATCAGTTCCAGCAGCACGGTGCCCGGCTTGAGTGCCTTGTTCTTGATCAGCGCCACCGAGGTGTTGCCCATGGAGCCGGACAACACCAGATCCATGCCGCCTTGAACCATCGGGTGTTCCCAGGTGATGAACTGCATGTCTTCGCGAGACAGCGCCTGGTTGCGGTCGTAGGTGATGGTCACGCCTTCGTCGTCGCCCAGCGGGAAGCTGGCGTCGAGCATTTTCTCGCTCGGCTTGAGGATCAGGGCGTTTTCCGAATGGTCTTCGCTGTCGATACCGAAGGCGTCGAACAGGGTTTCCATGTAGATCGGCAAGGTGAACTGATCGTCCTGTTCCAGAATCGCCTCTACCAGCGCCTCGCCTTCGCCTGCGCCGCCGGAATTGAGTTCCAGCAGACGGTCACGACCGGTATGCAGTTCGCTTTCCAGACGCTCGCGCTCGGTACGGGCTTCGTTGATCAGGCTCTGCCATTCATCGTCGTCACCGCTTTCCAGCAGCGGCAGCAGGCGCGGGCCGAACTGGTGTTGCAGGGCGTTGCCGGTCGGGCAGGTATTAAGGAACGCATTGAGCGCCTCGTGATACCACTGGAACAGACGCGCTTGCGGGCTGGTTTCCAGGAACGGCACATGCAGTTCGATGGTGTGTTTCTGGCCGATACGGTCCAGACGGCCGATACGCTGCTCCAGCAGGTCCGGGTGCGCTGGCAGGTCGAACAGCACCAGATGATGGGAGAACTGGAAGTTGCGGCCTTCACTGCCGATTTCCGAACAGATCAGCACCTGTGCGCCGAACTCTTCATCGGCAAAATAGGCGGCTGCGCGGTCGCGCTCCAGAATGTTCATGCCTTCATGGAACACGGTGGCCGGGATGCCGGAGCGCACGCGCAGCGCGTCTTCCAGATCCATGGCGGTTTCGGCGTGGGCGCAGATGACCAGCACCTTGACGCGCTTGAGCATCTTGAGGGTGTCGATCAGCCAGTCGACCCTTGGGTCGAAGCGCCACCAGCGTCCTTCTTCGCTGATCTCCGGCTGCGACTGGAAGCTGACTTCCGGGTACAGATCGGCATGTTCGCCCAGCGGCAGTTCCAGGTATTCGGCAGGGCAGGGCAGCGGGTACTGATGCAACTGGCGCTCGGGGAAGCCCTGAACGGCAGCGCGGGTATTACGGAAAAGCACGCGACCGGTGCCATGACGATCCAGCAGTTCGCGGATCAGGCGCGCCTTGGCCTCTTCATCGCCAGTGTTCACGGCGTTCAGCAGGCTTTCACCTTCTGCCCCCAGGAAACCGTGAATGGTCTGGTGTGCGGCGTCCGACAGCTTGCCTTTATCCAGCAACTCTTGAACGGCTTCGGCTACCGGACGGTAGTTTTCGCTTTCGGCGCGGAATGCCTGCAAGTCGTGGAAACGGTTCGGGTCCAGCAGGCGCAGACGGGCAAAGTGGCTGTCCTGGCCCAGTTGTTCGGGGGTTGCGGTCAGCAGCAGGACACCGGGAATGACTTCGGCCAGTTGCTCGACCAGCGAGTATTCGGGGCTGACTTTTTCTTCGTGCCAGACCAGGTGGTGGGCTTCGTCGACCACCATCAGGTCCCAGCCGGCGGCAAACAGGGCGTCCTGGGCCTTTTCGTCCTCGACCAGCCATTCCAGCGCGACCAGTGCCAGTTGGGTGTCTTCGAACGGGTTGCCGGCATCGCTCTCGATGAAACGCTCGGCGTCGAACAGCGCAACCTGCAGGTTGAAGCGACGACGCATTTCAACCAGCCACTGGTGCTGAAGGTTTTCCGGGACCAGGATCAGGATGCGGCTGGCGCGGCCGGAAAGCAGCTGGCGATGGATAACCAGACCTGCTTCGATGGTTTTACCCAAACCTACTTCGTCTGCCAGCAGGACCCGTGGCGCGATGCGGTCGGCGACTTCACGGGCAATGTGCAACTGGTGAGCGATAGGCTGGGCACGCACGCCGCCCAGGCCCCACAGCGAGGACTGCAACTGGCGGCTGGTGTGTTCGAGGGTGTTGTAACGCAGCGAGAACCACGCCAGCGGGTCGATCTGTCCGGCGAACAGGCGGTCGGTGGCCAGACGGAACTGGATGAAGTTCGACAGCTGGGTTTCCGGCAGAGTGACGGATTCGTTCTGCGCATTGAGGCCGTGATAGACCAGCAGCCCGTCGATATCCTCGACTTCGCGCACGGTCATCTTCCAGTTTTCGAAGTGCGTGATCACATCGCCCGGAGAAAAGCGTACCCGGGTCAATGGGGCATTACGCAGTGCGTACTGACGCGTGTCGCCAGTGGCCGGATAGAGCACGGTCAATAAGCGGCCATCCTGTGCCAGAACGGTGCCTAAACCCAGCTCGGCTTCGCTGTCGCTAATCCAGCGTTGCCCCGGTTGATACTGCTGCGCCATGCTGCCTGACTCCCGCTTTGAAAAAGCCGACTATGTTAACGGAACACGCCCTGAAGCCAAAGACGGGAGTGAAAAAACACCTGTTATCGGTCCCGATGATGACAAATATGCCCTTTCGGGCACTTATTACGCCAAACATAGTCCAAAAGTTTTCCCGAAAGGCGTTCAAGTCGACGGAATGGCAGCCGAAAGCCCAATAACAGGAGACGAAAATCATGCTGCAACCGACGCTTCCGCTGAGTGTGGTACCCGTGACGTCGCAACTGGACCCGGCCAAGCGCATGCCGGACATACCACCTGTCGCACCGGTGCAACCGAGCTCCAGTGAAACCAATATCGATCTTCGTCATGAAGATGCCGAGCGAAGCGCCTTGCTGCTGCGTGAAGAACAGCAGCGCCAGCAGCAACAGCGTCATCCTCATGAAGAAGAGAGCGAGCATATCGAACAGTTTGCCGTTCCCGGTACTTCCCTGAATGCCGACAACACCGTGCCTGTCGTGCCCTTGATCGACAATGAGCCGCGTCAGGGGCTGTGGGTGGATGTCGAGGTTTGAGGCGCGATGCATCCTGGCTGGTCATCGCCGCTGCGATTGAGCATTATTGGCCCTGATACCGAGTGTCCGAGAGCTGCAGTCATGAGTGAAGATGAAAAGCTGATCGATCTGGGCGCCGAGCGTGCCAGGCGTATTCACGACCTGAACGACAAGCGCCTCAATGAAGTGCGCAACGCCTTTGAGCAGGCGATGCCACTGGGCGGCAAGAAAAAGTCCGGCAAGAAGCCGAAAAAACGCTGATACCTTCTGTTCATTCCCCGCTTCATATCCGTTGACCCAGATCAGTTGTCCCCAGGCTCACCTGTCGAGCTTCGGGATAACTGATCTGGGTCAATTTTCTTGTGCGCCGTTGTGGTTAATCTAGCTCCATCGAACGGGCAGAGCAGGAGGCGAAGTTATGTTTCTGGACAATGTGGTTGTCGCAGGGGTCGTCACCGTCGGCCTGATGCTTGTTTTCTTCGCAGGCTTCGGACTTTTTATCTGGAAGGACTCGCAAAAGCGCAAGTAAGGCTCAGGCCTTCCACAACAAGAGCACGCAAGGCATTTAGGGCGACTTCGGTCGCCCATTTTTTTGCCTGCCCGATTGGCGCAAACCATGAATTGAAACGTATTTTTCTTGGGGTAAAACGCGCTCCGGCGGACATATCCATTATCGGTATCTGCTGGTTCTACCGGTTCCGCCTTTGCGGCGGCCCTCTTTTGTTTCGGCAAAAGAGGGGAAAACCATGGGCTCCGGTTCGGCCCCGGCAAGCCGGGGTTCCCTCGCTCCGGCATTGCTCCGTGGGTACGCGCCGAAGGGCCTTCCATGGCCCTGCGGCGCTTGCTCGGCGTCCTGCCTCGCAACCCACTGCGCAATACCTCCACTCGGCCTTCCCTTACGTCGCAATCGGCGGCGTCTGGGCTATCTCGGTACAAAAAAGCACAAGCAAAAGCAGAAAAGCTCTTTGCCGCGGTCGTGATAGCACCGCAGAACGCGACGTTGGTGAGGCCGAACCCGGCGCAATGGCTTTGGTTACTTTGGACGAAATGTACGGACCGGAGCCAATTCATTCGCGAAAGGCCAGCATGCACTCATCAGCCGAAGGTGATTTCCGGCAGTACGGTCAGGTCAACGGTCTGCTGTTTGCGGGGAGCCAGGATTTCCGCTTCGCCATCTACCACCAGCTCATCGTTCTGGTTGAACACGCGGGTCGCGATGCGTACGCGGAATTTCGGCAGCTTTTCCAGGATTTCCAGGCGCACGGTCAGGGTATCGCCCAGTTTTACCGGCTTCTGGAAGCTCATCTGCTGACCGATATAGATAGTGCCCGGCCCAGGCAACTCGCAGGCCACTGCCGCACTGATCAACGCACCACTGAACATGCCGTGAGCGATACGCTCCTTGAACATGGTCTTTGAAGCATATTCGGCGTCCAGGTGGACCGGGTTGTGATCGCCCGACATTGCGGCGAACAGCTGAATATCACGCTCTTCCACCGTTTTGCTGTAGCTGGCTTTCTGGCCGACTTCAAGTGCTTCGTAAGGAGTGTTGGTGACCTGGGTCATGTGGCTGTCCTGAAAGTGGATGTTTTAAACCGGAAGGAATCATTCGGCCCGGTGTGGACGTGGTTGTTCGAGCGAGCGCAGCAGCCAGTCGATCAAGTCACGGGTAACGTCATCGCGATTGGTTTCATTGAGCAGTTCATGTCGCGCCTGGGGGTAGATTTCAAGTTGCACGACTTGATGACCTGCCTGTCCCAATGCATGAGCAAGATCTTTCAGACGCTTCCCATCGCTCACCGGATCACATTCGCCGCCAATTATCAGCAACGGCAGACCCGGATCGATCTGTTTCAGATTGGACGGCTTGCTGATTTTCAGCAGCCCGCCGAGCAGATCGAACCATAACTGATTGGTGCAACGAAAACCGCAAAGAGGATCGAAGAGATACTTGTCGACTTCTTCCTGGTCGCGGCTGAGCCAGTCGAAGCGTGTACGTGCCGGTTTGAAGGCCTTGTTGAACGAGCCGAACGACAGCCATTCGATCAGGGCGCTCCTCCCTTTGGGACCCTGGCGCCAGCGTTCCAGACGGGCAATCTGGCGAGCGCTGCGATAGAGCGAAACCGGCTGGAAATTCGAGCCGCTGAGAATTGCGCCTTGCAGGCTGGCGCCATGGTGCATGAGGTAAGCCTGGGCAATGTAGCTGCCCATGCTGTGGCCCAGCAGGAACAGCGGCAGGCCCGGGTGCTTCTGGCCGATGGTCTGGCTCAGGGTTGCCAGGTCGCCCACCACTTTGCTCCAGCCGTTCTCGTCGGCGAAGTGGCCGAGTTCCCCCTGGGCTGCCGTGAGGCCGTGTCCGCGCTGATCATGGGCATACAACCCGATGCCGACTGCATTGAGGGCCATGCCCAGCCTTTCGTAACGGCCACTGTGTTCTGCCATGCCGTGAGACAGCATCACCACGGCTTTTGGTGGGGCTGCCGGCAACCAGGCATTGACATGCAGACGGCTGTTATCGCTGGCATCAAGCCAGAAGGCTTCGTGGTTCATGGCAATTTCCCGAGTCTGGATCGATGCCCGAATGAGGTGTTCATTCAGTGTATCGCCGATGACAGCGTCAGGTTGTCCGACTGCAAAATTCACTGTGGCCTGCAATCGGTATTGGTGAGGGGAATAATGGTTGTCTGTGTATCGCCGAAGCGTTTAGAAGGGATGTGAGTGCGACTTGGGAAGGGCATTTGCGCCAGTATTTCCGGTTACATTCGTAACAATAGAATCATTACTCTAAAAATGACGCTTTGTCATTCAAGAGTCACAAAGGTGACTGGTGAGGGCTGTTTTGCCTCTAGGCGGCCTCTGGCAAAGCTGCTAATCTCGGCCCGCTTTCTGCCAGTCATATCAGCGGAAAAAGCGGGAACTGCATAATTCCAAAACACAAAAAAATCATCGCGTACAGCGATGTGAAGAATTCGCTATCGCTACGGAGCTGGCCTGCATGATCGAGAACTTCTGGAAGGATAAATACCCGTCCGGTATCGCTACCGACATCGATCCTGATGAGTATCCCAACGTCCAGGCCGTATTGAAGCAGTCTTGTCAGCGCTTCGCCAATAAACCGGCTTTCAGCAACCTGGGCAAGACCATCACCTATGGCGAGCTGTACGAGCTCTCGGGTGCTTTCGCTGCCTGGCTTCAACAGCATACCGACCTGCAGCCGGGCGATCGCATCGCGGTCCAGTTGCCCAACCTGCTGCAATATCCGATCGTTGTCTTCGGTGCCATGCGCGCCGGTCTGATCGTGGTCAATACCAACCCGCTCTATACCGTGCGGGAAATGGAACACCAGTTCAACGATTCCGGTGCCAAGGCGCTGGTGTGTCTGGCCAACATGGCGCATCTGGCCGAGAAGGTCGTGCCCAAGACCCAGGTCAGGCATGTCGTTGTCACCGAAGTGGCCGACCTGCTGCCGCCACTCAAGCGCCTGCTGATCAACAGCGTCATCAAGTACGTGAAAAAGATGGTGCCGGCCTACAACCTGCCCAAGGCCATCAAATTCAACGACATCCTGAGCAAGGGCCGTGGCCAGCCGGTCAAGGAAGCCTCGCCTGCCGGCAACGATATCGCGGTGTTGCAATATACCGGCGGCACCACAGGTGTGGCCAAGGGCGCGATGCTTACCCACCGCAACCTGATTGCCAACATGTTGCAATGCAAGGCCTTGATGGGTGCCAACCTGCATGAAGGCTGCGAGATTCTGATCACCCCGTTGCCGCTGTATCATATCTACGCGTTCACCTTTCACTGTATGTCGATGATGCTCAACGGCAACCACAATATCCTGATCACCAACCCGCGGGATCTGCCAGCGATGGTCAAGGAGTTGTCGAAGTGGAAGTTCAGCGGTTTCGTGGGGCTCAATACCCTGTTCGTCGCGCTGTGCAATAACCAGGAGTTCCGCAATCTGGACTTCTCCAGCCTCAAGGTCACTCTGTCCGGCGGCATGGCGTTGCAACTGGCGGTAGCCGAGCGCTGGAAGGAAGTCACCAATTGCTCGATCTGCGAAGGTTATGGCATGACCGAAACCAGCCCTGTGGCGACGGTCAACCCGATCAGCAATATCCAGATGGGCACCATCGGCATTCCGGTGCCCTCGACCCTGTGCAAGGTCATCGACGATGCGGGCAACGAGTTGCCATTGGGTGAAGTGGGCGAGCTGTGCGTGAAGGGCCCTCAGGTCATGAAGGGCTACTGGCAGCGCCAGGAGGCCACCGACGAGATTCTCGATGCCGAAGGCTGGCTCAAGACTGGCGATATCGCGGTTATCCAGCCCGATGGCTACATGCGTATTGTCGATCGCAAGAAGGACATGATTCTGATCTCGGGTTTCAACGTCTACCCCAACGAGCTGGAAGACGTGCTGGCAGGTTTGCCGGGCGTGCTGCAATGCGCAGCCATCGGCATACCGGACGAGAAGTCCGGTGAGTCGATCAAGGTTTTCGTGGTCGCCAAGCCGGGCGTTACCCTGACCAAGGAGCAGGTCATGGAGCATATGCGCGCCAACCTGACCGGCTACAAGGTGCCGCGCAGCGTAGAGTTCCGCGATGTTCTGCCGACCACCAACGTCGGCAAGATCCTGCGCCGAGAACTGCGCGACGAAGAACTGAAAAAGCTGGGCGTCAAGAAGTAAGCCCTGACCCGCTTTCGCGAATGAATCCGCTCCTGCTGTGGGAGCGAATTCATTCGCGAAAAAGCATCCCCCCGCCAAATCTGCGACAATCCGCGCCCCGCATCTTCAAAAAGACCCTGCGCGCCTGATGACCGAAGAAAGCCTCTCCATCGACCAACTGCTGAAAAACCTCGATCACGCGATGATCAGCGACCGCCATCGTTTTCGTCGTCAGTTGCATGAGCTGCGCAAAAAGCCTGATGACGCGAAGCTGGCACAGTGGGTGGAGAAGGTGCAGGCGTCCTTTGCTCTGGTTAATTCCCGGCGCGACAGCGTGCCGTCGATCCGCTATGACGAAAACCTGCCGATTGCCGCCAAGCGCGATGAAATCAAGGAGGCGCTGCTCAAGCATCAGGTGCTGATCATTGCCGGTGAGACCGGTTCGGGCAAAACCACCCAGTTGCCCAAGATCTGCCTGGAAATCGGTCGCGGCCAGCACGGTCTGATCGGTCATACCCAACCACGCAGGATCGCGGCGCGCAGCGTTGCCAGCCGGGTCGCGGAAGAGCTGGCCACACCGCTGGGCGCACTGGTCGGTTATCAGGTGCGTTTCGAGGACCAGAGCGACAGCAACACCCTCATCAAACTGATGACCGACGGTATCCTGCTGGCTGAAACCCAACACGACCGCTTTCTGGAGCGCTACGACACCATCATTGTCGACGAGGCTCATGAGCGCAGCCTGAACATCGACTTCCTGCTTGGTTACCTGAAAACCCTGCTGCCGCGTCGCCCGGACCTCAAGGTGATCATCACTTCGGCTACCATCGACCTGCAGCGTTTCTCCGAGCATTTCGACAAGGCACCCATCATTGAAGTCTCCGGGCGCACCTTCCCGGTGGACACCTGGTATCGCCCGTTGACCAGCGAGCAGGACGAAGAGGGCAACAGCGTCGAAGACGACCTGACCGTGGATCAGGCAATTCTGGCTACCCTGGATGAACTGGCCGCTTTCGAGCGCAGCGAGCGCAAGAGCCCGGGCGATGTGCTGGTGTTCCTGCCCGGCGAGCGGGAAATCCGGGATGCGGCGGAAGTGCTGCGCAAGGCCCAGCTCAAGCACACGGAAATCCTGCCGCTGTATGCGCGTCTGTCGCCTGCCGAACAGCAGCGCATCTTTCAGTCGCACCCCGGGCGGCGCGTGGTGCTGGCGACCAACGTCGCCGAGACCTCCCTGACGGTGCCGGGCATCCGTTATGTGATCGACACCGGTACGGCGCGTATCAGCCGCTACAGCTATCGGGCCAAGGTTCAGCGTCTGCCCATCGAAGCCATTTCCCAGGCCAGCGCCAACCAGCGCAAGGGCCGTTGCGGCCGGGTCGAGCCTGGCCTGTGTGTGCGCCTGTACAGCGAAGAGGATTTCAACGGGCGTCCTGAATTTACCGATCCCGAAATTCTGCGTACCAACCTGGCGGCGGTCATCCTGCAGATGCTGCACCTGCGCCTGGGCGAAATCACCGCGTTTCCGTTTATCGAGCCGCCGGACGGCAAGGCCATCAGCGATGGCTTCAACCTGTTGCAGGAGCTGTCGGCCGTCAATCGCGAAAACCAGCTCACCCCGCTGGGCCGCCAGTTGGCGCGTCTGCCGGTTGACCCGCGCATGGGGCGCATGCTGCTTGAAGCGGCGAAGCAGGGCAGTCTTCAGGAAGTCCTGATCGTGGCCAGTGCCATGTCGGTGCAGGATGTGCGCGAACGTCCGCCCGAGCGCCAGCAGGCTGCCGATCAGGCCCATGCACAATGGAAGGACGCCGATTCGGACTTTGCCGGGCTGGTCAATCTGTGGCGCGGTTTCGAGGAGCAGCGTCAGGCGCTGACGGCCAGCCCGTTGCGCAACTGGTGTCGTCGCAACTTCCTCAATTACCTGCGTCTGCGGGAGTGGCGCGATTCCCATCGCCAGTTGAGCCTGATCTGCCGTGACTTGCAGTTGGCGATCAACAAGGAACCTGCCGACTATCCCAAATTCCACAAGGCGATTCTTTCCGGCCTGCTGAGCCAGATCGGCCAGAAGTCGGAAGAGGGCGATTACCTGGGCGCGCGGCAGCGACGCTTCTGGATTCATCCGTCTTCTGGCCTGGGCAAGAAACGCCCGCAATGGCTGATGACCGCCGAACTGGTGGAAACCACCAAGCTGTATGCGCGGATGGTCGCCAAAATCGATTCCGACTGGATCGAGCCGCTGGCCGGGCATTTGGTCAAGAAAAACCACTTCGAGCCGCACTGGGAGAAGAAGCGCGGGCAGGTGGTGGCTTTCGAGCAGGTTACCCTGTTCGGTCTGATTGTGGTTGGTCGTCGTCCGGTGCATTACGGCCCTGTGGACCCGGTGGTTTCCCGCGAGCTGTTTATCCGCGAAGGATTGGTGCGTGGCGATATCCAGTCTCGTGCCAAATGCCTGAGCGCCAACACGCGTCTGCTGGAACAACTGGACGAACTGGAAGCCAAGGCCCGGCGTCGCGACATTCTGGCCGACGAAGACACGCTGTACAGTTTCTACGAGGCGCGGATTCCGGCCGAGATTCACCAGACTGCAACGTTCGATAGCTGGTACAAGGTCAACAGCCAGAAAAACCCGCAACTGTTGATCATGCGCGAAGAGGACGTGCTGGCCCGTGAAGCCAGTGAAGTGACGGCAGCGCAGTACCCTGACACCCTGCGTCTGGGCGAATTGAGTCTGGCGCTGACTTATCACTTCGAGCCCAACCATCCGCGTGACGGTGTGACCCTGCGCGTGCCCGCGCCGCTGCTGCCCTCGCTGCCGGCCGAACGTCTGGAGTGGCTGGTGCCGGGGCTGCTGGAAACCAAGTGCATCGCGCTGGTCCGCAACCTGCCCAAGGCCATCCGCAAGAACTTCGTGCCGGTGCCGGATTTCGTCAAGGCCGCCTTGCAGCGCATTACCTTCGGCGAAGGCTCGTTGCCTCAGGCGCTGGGCCGTGAACTGCTGCGCATGACCGGCGCCAGAGTGGCCGACGAAGCCTGGGCCGAAGCGGCTGAACAACTTGAAAGCCACTTGAAGATGAACCTGGAAGTCCTCGACGGGAACGGCAAGTTCCTCGGTGAAGGACGCGATCTGGCCGCGCTGACGGCACGCTTTGCCGAAGCCAGCCAGGCTGCACTGGCCGTACCGCAAAGTGCGAAAAGTCAGCAGCCGGTGGAGGCCAAGGTGTTCGCTCCGGTGGCGCAGAAAACCCAGCAGAACATTGCGGGCCTGTCCATGACGGTTTATCCGGCGCTGGTGGAAGAGGCGGGCACAGTCAAGGAAGGGCGCTTCTCGACCCAGGCCGAAGCCGAGTATCAACACCGCCGAGCCTTGCAGCGTTTGCTTCTGCAGCAATTGGCCGAGCCGGCGAAGTTCCTGCGCAGCAAGCTGCCAGGGCAGACCGAACTGGCTTTGCTGCATCGCGAGCTTGGGCGTATCGATGCGCTGGTGGAGGATATTCTGCTGGCCAGCCTCGACACCTGCATTCTGGAAGGCGAGGCGCAGCTGCCGCGTGACGGCGCAGGCCTGCTGTCGCTGGCCGAGCGCAAGCGCGGCAACTGGAGCGAGCATGCCGAGCGTCTGGCGAAACTGACTCTGGACATTCTCAAGCTCTGGCACGGCCTGCAAAAGCGTTTCAAGGGCAAGATCGACCTGTCCCAGGCCGTGGCCCTCAACGACATCAAGTCCCAGTTGGGGCATCTGGTCTATCCGGGCTTTGTGCGAGAAACCCCGGCTCAATGGCTCAAGGAGCTGCCACGTTATCTGAAGGCCATCGAAATGCGTCTGGAAAAACTGCCGGGCCAGGTGCAGAAGGACCGGGTGTGGAGTATCGAACTGTCCGGCCTGTGGGCGCAGTACGAGGCTCGCGCCTCCAAACATGCTCAGGAAGGCAAGCGCGACCCGGAACTGGCGGTCTACCGCTGGTGGCTGGAGGAATATCGTGTGTCTCTGTTTGCCCAGCAATTGGGTACCAAAATCCCCGTTTCGGACAAGCGCCTGAGCAAACAATGGAGTCAGGTGGAAGGTTGAGAACCGTCTGGGTCCAATGCCTGTCAGTCAAGGCCAATCAATCACGTGTGGGAGGCAGAGGATGCCTTCCCGGATAAATCCGGTCCTACAGGTTCCGTACATGAGTTCCCGGTCGCCTGACTAGCGCCAAACCCCCGCCGTTATGGCACACTTCGCGCCTTGCCTTTAAGTATGCTGCGGGGTGTTGCCTTGCCCCGACAGCCAGTATTTACATGCGTATTGGTACGCTGGTTCCAATAAGTTGTTGGTCGCCACTTACCGTACTACTACCTGCAACACTCATAAGAGAGGAACGACCGTGCACAACGTCGTCATCAGCGGCACAGGCCTGTACACCCCGGCCAACAGCATCTCGAACGAAGAGCTGGTGCAGTCTTTCAATACCTATGTGGCCCAGTTCAACAGCGATAACGCCGCCGCCATCGAGCGCGGCGAAGTCGAGGCGCTGAGCGAGTCCAGCGTTGCGTTCATCGAAAAGGCCTCGGGTATCAAAAGTCGCTTTGTGATGGACAAGCAAGGCATCCTCGATCCGCAGCGCATGAAGCCGAACCTGCCGGAGCGCTCCAATGACGAATGGTCGATTCTCTGCCAGATGGGCGTGGCGGCGGCCGAACAGGCCTTGCAGCGTGCAGGCAAGACGGCTGCCGATATCGATGGGGTGATCGTTGCCTGCTCCAATCTGCAACGCGCTTACCCGGCCATCTCCATCGAAATCCAGTCGGCTCTCGGCATTCAGGGTTATGGCTTCGATATGAACGTCGCCTGTTCCTCGGCCACCTTTGGCATTCAGGCCGCCTGCAACAGCGTGCAATTGGGTCAGGCCCGTGCCTTGTTGGTCATCAGCCCGGAAATCTGTACCGCGCATCTGAATTTCCGCGACCGCGACAGCCATTTCATCTTTGGCGACGGTGCCACGGCGGTGGTGGTGGAGCGCGCCGATCTGGCCACTTCCCCGTACCAGTTCGATATCGTCAGCACCAAATTGTTGACCACGTTCTCCAATAACATCCGCAACAACTTCGGCTTTCTCAATCGCACCTCGGATGAAGGCGAAGGCGCGCCGGACAAACTGTTCGTCCAGGAAGGCCGCAAGGTATTCCGCGATGTCTGTCCGATGGTGGCGGAGCTGGTGGGGACTCATCTGAGCGAGAACGGGTTGAATGCCAGCGATGTGCAGCGTTTCTGGCTGCATCAGGCCAACCTGAGCATGAATCAGTTGATCGTCAAGAAGCTGTTGGGGCGCGATGCCAGCGTCGAAGAGGCACCGGTGATTCTCGACACCTACGCCAACACCAGTTCGGCAGGCTCGGTGATTGCCTTTCACTCCTACCAGGATGACTTGCCCAAGGGCGCGCTGGGTGTGCTCAGTTCTTTCGGGGCGGGGTATTCGATTGGCAGTGTGATCCTGCGCAAGCGTTGATCACACTGCCTGAAAAGAAAGACAGGCCGGCATTGGCAGATCGACGGATGATGGGGAGCGATCTGCCAAGGCCAGCCTGTAAAAACGAGAGCGTGCAGCGTTAATGAAAACTCGACGCGCAGCCAGTCTTGCTTAGAACTTGGCTTCTACATCCAGTTGCAGCGTCTTCACATCCGAATCACGCGGGCTTGCTGAAGTAGCGTAGTCGGCTTTGGTCAGGAAGTAGGTCGCGCCGACAGCGAAATTCTTGTCGATTTCGTAACCAACTTTTAGCTTGTGGCCGCGTGAACCTGTGGTGCCGTTGGCGAAATCCGAATCGGTAAAGGCACCGACCACGGCGTTACGCTGAGTGTCGCGGTAGTTGTAGTCGAGGTTGAAGCCGAACACCTTGGTTTTCACGCCGGTCAGCCAGGCAGTGTCCTGATCGTCAGTGCTGTCGTTGTTGACGATGTACTGGCCATAAAGGGACAGCGGCAAGCCCAGGCCGTTGATGTCGATCTGGCCGAAACCTTCATACAGACGGAACTGATCGGTAGTGTTGCCGTTGACGCGCAGGGCAGCACTGTCCTTGTCGTTGCTGAAACCGTAGAGGCTGCCGCCGAGGGTGACTTTCAGGTCGTCGGTCGGTGCGAAGCGTGCACCTATCTGGCCTGCGTACATGCTCAGGTCATGACGGAACTGGGTGCCTTCGCCGTCGATGTTGTCCTTGAGGGTGTAGTAACCGGCGCTGCCGAACAGCTCGGTGTTGCCGCCCAGCGGGAGTTTGTAGGTGGTGGCCAGACCTTCCGGGTTGATGTCGCTATCCCAGATGACGTCGCCCATGCTGACCCACGGCTGGTTCATCTTGCCGCCGATCACATGCAGGTTCTTGACTGCGGTCGGAGCGTAGTCGATGTAGCCCAGGTCCAGCCACAGGTCTTTCTTGACGAAGTAGCCGTCCAGATCCTGGTTGGTGGAGCGTGCATCGTTGCTGCCGCCCGTGGCGATACGGATGCCGGTGCTCACCTGCGGGTTGATTTCGGTGTAGGCACCCAGACGGGCGCGGATACGCTGGCGGTCTTTATCCTGAGCGTTGGTCTGGCCGTCGATTTTGACGGTTTCCTGACGTACCCGCACATCGCCCTTGAACTGGGTCTTGGTGGCCCAGGCGATCTTTTTCTCGAATTCTGCCTGAGAGGCGGATTTGCTCTGCTGGATATCGGCCAGAGCCTGTTTCTGAGCTTGCTGGTCTTTTGCCAGTTCGGTCTGCAGCTCAGCGTACTGAGCCTCGTTGATCGAGCCGTTGGCCCTGAGCATGTCCAACAGCTTGGCGTCGACTGCGGCATTGGCCCCAACACTCATGGCCAGTGCCAGGCTGCCGGAAAGGGCGGCTGCAGTACGTTTAGAAACAAGACGCATGTCAATCTCCATAACTGAATAGCGGATGGGGGAAGCCATCCTTGTAAAAACCACCCAACAGGCAGGGCGCGGAGAGGGTTAGCACCCTCTGTTCTAAAAACAGGCGCCAGTATTGCGGCTGGTTATTTCAGAAGGGTGGCAATACGATGGCATGTTGGTGACGATTGAATGTCTGAAACATGCGAGCTAGAGCCTTCCGATCAACAAATCGTGAACATTGCGTTTCGATGAGGGATACTGCTGCGTCCTTCGATCTGCCTGGAACGTCCCCATGTTCGTCCCGACCGCCAGCCTCAGTGATGTCGTGCCTGCCCAGTGGGATGCGCTGGTTCCCGAGGGTCAGCCCTTTCTGCGACACGCCTTTCTCAGTGCTCTGGAAGACAGCGGCAGCCTCGGTCCCCGTTCGGGCTGGAAGGCCGAGCATTTGGTGCATTACGAGAAAGGCGAACTGATCGCAGCCTTGCCCGCTTATCGCAAATGGCATTCCTACGGTGAGTACGTGTTCGATCACGGCTGGGCCGATGCCTGTCGCCGTGCGGGCATCGCCTACTACCCCAAACTGCTTGCGGCTGTACCGTTCAGTCCGGTGAGCGGTTCGCGTGTTCTGGCGCAAACGCCGCAAGCCGGACTGCAATTGCTCGCGGGGCTGCCGGATTATCTGCAGGGCGAAGGCCTGTCGAGCGCCCATGTGAATTTCACCGATCCTGCCGCCGATGCCTTGCTGGTCGCTCAGCCTGGCTGGTTGCAGCGCTATGGTTGTCAGTTCCACTGGCATAACCGCGGTTATCGGGACTTTCAGGATTTCCTCGACGCCTTGAGTTCGCGCAAACGCAAACAGATGCGCAAGGAACGCGAACAGGTCGCGGGGCAGGGGATCGAGTTCGAGTGGCTGGAAGGCGCGCAGATGAGCGAAGTGCTGTGGGACTTCGTGTATGCCTGCTATTCCAATACCTATGAAATCCGTGGGCAGGCACCGTACCTGACGCGAGCATTCTTCAGCCTGCTGGCCGAGCGCATGCCCGAAGCGATTCGCGTGGTGCTGGCGCGTCAGGGGCATCGGCCAGTGGCCATGGCATTCAGCCTGACAGGGGGCGACAGTTTCTATGGCCGCTATTGGGGATGCCTGGCCGAATTCGACCGGCTGCATTTCGAGACCTGTTTCTATCAGGGCATGGATTACGCTATCGAAAAGGGATTACAGCGTTTCGATGCCGGTGCCCAGGGCGAGCACAAACTGATTCGGGGGTTCGAGCCGCAGATCACTCATTCCTGGCATTACCTGCTGCACCCCGGATTGAAGGACGCCGTAAGTGATTTTCTGGAGCAGGAAAGAGTCGGCATTCTGGCTTACGCCGAAGATGCGCGGGGGGCTTTGCCGTATCGGCAGTCAGGCGTGTAGGAATCAGTCAAGACATACCTGTCACTTGTGGGAGGGGCCTTGGCCGCGACGACCAGCTGACAGGCAACACATTTTCAGCGCCTGAACTGGCTGTCGCGGCCAAGGCCCTCCAACAGGTCGTATCAATCCACTCCGACAAACCCGCCGGTCTGATGCTGCCACAGCCGTGCATACAACCCGCCATGGGCCAGCAGCTCGGCATGGGTGCCGGTTTCGGCTATCTGGCCTTTTTCCAGCACCACCAGACGGTCCATACGGGCAATGGTGGACAGGCGGTGTGCGATGGCGATGACGGTCTTGCCTTGCATCAGGGTTTCCAGGCTTTCCTGAATCGCGGCTTCGACCTCCGAGTCCAGCGCTGAAGTGGCTTCGTCCATGATCAGGATCGGCGCGTCCTTGAGCAGTACACGGGTAATCGCGATACGTTGGCGCTGACCACCGGACAGCTTCACCCCACGCTCCCCCACATGGGCATCGAAACCGGTGCGGCCTTCGGAGTCGGACAGCAGCGGGATGAACTCTTCGGCGCTGGCCTTGTGTACGGCCTCCCACAGCTGTTCGTCGGTCGCACCTGGGTTGCCATACAACAGGTTGTCGCGGATCGAACGGTGCAGCAGCGACGTATCCTGAGTGATCATGCCGATCTGTGCCCGCAGGCTTTCCTGCGTGACCTCGGAAATATCCTGGCCATCAATCAGAATCCGGCCCGCCTGTACGTCGTACATGCGCAGCAGCAGGTTGACCAGCGTCGATTTGCCGGCACCTGAAGGGCCGATCAGGCCGATCTTCTCTCCGGGACGAATCTCCAGGTTGAGATTGTGAATGATGCCGTTGCCATTCCCGTAGTGAAAATCCACGCCCTCGAACTTCACGCCGCCCTTGTCGATCTTCAACTGCGGCGCGTCAGGCTTGTCGGTGACCGTGACCGGTTGCGAGATGCTTTCCAGCCCGTCCTGCACGGTGCCGATGTTCTCGAAGATGCCGTTGACCACCCACATGATCCAGCCGGACATGTTGACGATCCTGATCACCAGCCCCGTCGCCAGAGCGATGGCGCCCATGGAGATCAGCGACTGGGTCCAGAGCCACAGGGCCAGGCCGGTGGTCGAGACGATCAGCAGACCGTTCATGGTGGTGATGACCGTATCCATGGCGGTGACGACCCGGGCAGCCATCTGGGTCTTGTGGGTATGTTCGCTGATGGCTTCGCGAGCATAGCTTTGCTCGAAATTGGTATGAGCGAACAGCTTGAGCGTGGTGATGTTGGTATAGCCATCGACGATCCGCCCCATGAGTTTCGAGCGCGCATCGGAGGACACCACCGAGCGTTCCTTGACCCTTGGCACGAAGTAGGCGAGCGACAGGATGTAGGCCGCGATCCAGAGCATCAGCGGAATCATCAGGCGCCAGTCGGCTTCAGCGAACAGCACCAGTGAGCTGATGGCATAGATCAGCACATGCCAGAGGGCATCCACGGCCTGTACGGCCGAGTCGCGCAGCGAGTTGCCGGTCTGCATGATGCGCTGGGCGATGCGCCCGGCGAAGTCGTTCTGGAAGAAGTTGATGCTCTGCCTGAGCACATAGCTGTGATTCTGCCAGCGAATCATGTTGGTCATGCCAGGGCTGATGGTCTGATGCACCAGCAGGTCATGCAGGCCGACGAAGACCGGGCGCAGCAGCAGGGTCACGATCACCATCCAGATCAGTTCGCTGCCATGGACCGTGAAGAAATCCTTGGCGGGCGTGGTCTGGGCCAGGTCGATGATGCGGCTCAGGTAACTGAACAGCGCGACCTCGATCAGCGCGCCGATCAGCCCGACCACCAGCAGCGCGGTGAAAACCGGCCATACCTGACGCAGGTAATAGACGTAGAACGCTAGGACTGTATTGGGCGGGGAGGCGGTAGGTGCGTCTCGGAAGGTATCGATCAGTTTTTCAAAACGACGATAAAGCATTGGCTATGATCCCCACGCGATGTGGGTTCTCCTCGATGATTGGAGGCTCTCCCTGACAGAGCACATGCAGCCGGCCTCGAGCCCGGCTGCATGCGTCCGAATTTCCTTTACTCGACGCGCTTGGCCGACTTGATCAGGATCGGGTCGACAGGCACGTTCTGCATGCCTTTCTGGTTGCTGGTCTGGGCGTTGACGATCTGATCCACCACGTCCATGCCCTTGACCACTTTGCCGAACACCGCGTAACCGTAGTCACGCACGCCGTTGTCGAGCATGGCGTTGTCATTGGTGTTGATGAAGAACTGGCTGGTTGCCGAGTTCACGCTCGAAGTGCGGGCCATGGCGATGGTGCCGCGCACGTTGTGCAGACCGTTCTGCGCTTCGTTCTTGATCGGGTCCTTGGTGTTCTTCTGCACCAGATACTGGGTGAAGCCACCGCCCTGAACCATGAAGCCCGGGATCACGCGATGGAAAATGGTGTTGTTGTAGAAACCGCTGTCGACATAGCCCAGGAAGTTCTGGGTGCTGATCGGCGCTTTTTCGTCGGCCAGTTCAAGTTCAATCTGGCCGAAGCTGGTGTCGAGCACCACATGAGTGGCCTTGGCTGGAGGCTGGGCCGCCATCAGGTTGGCTGCGAACAACACGGAGCAGGCGGCGAGGGCGATTTTTTTCAGCATGGGGCAGAGAATCCTTCAGTGATGATGTCGACTGTGGCTGGCAAGGTAACCACGTTTGGCTTTTTTTGCCCAGCGTGATCGAAGCCTGAAACCCCGCATGTGAAGCGCATGCGGTTTTCAGACCTTGGTTGACGCGATGAATTCCAGAACGGTGCGATTGAATTGCTCGGGCTGGTCCAGCGGCGTGGCATGGCGGGAGTTTTCGATGACCACCAGCCGGGCGTTGGGCAACTCTCTGACGTAGGCTTCCTTGAGGGCCACCGGCGTGTAGTCGCGGTCGGCGCTGATAATCAGCGTCGGGCAGGTGATCCGTGACAGTTTTTTCTCCACGCCCCAGCCGACAATCGCATCGAAACTGGCCAGGTAGGCGCGCTTGTCATTCCGGCTCCAGCGCTCGGCCATCTTCTGGCGCAGTTCGGCCTGTTCCGGTCTGGGAAACAGCAGCTTGCCCAGGGCGTGTCCCAGGGTGTTCATGCTCACCACCCGCGCCAGCGTCCAGCGCTTGATCAGTTGCCTCAGGTCGCTGAAGCTGCGGACCTTGACCTGCGGCGCACTGTTGACGATGCACAGGCTCTTGAGCAGGCCAGGCTGATCCACCGCGATCTGAAAACCGATCATCCCGCCCATGGACAGGCCGACGATATGCACCGGCCCCAGGTGCAGATGCTCGATCAGGGCTTCGACATCGGCGCTGAAGCCCTTGATGCTGTAGCGCTCACGGGGTTTGTCCGAGCGACCATGGCCTCGTGCATCCATGACGATGACCCGGTAATGCTCGGCCAGCGCCGGGATCTGGTATTCCCAGTCCTGGCAACTGGAACCCAGGCCGTGCAGCAGCAAGACCGGTTCGCCCTGGCCGTATTCCTCGTAGTGCAGCGAACATCCGTCGTGTTCGAAAAAGTTCATAGGGTCCTTCCCCTGTCAGACTTGTTGAGGCGCCGCGAATGCCGCTGTCAGCGGAGCTGTGTCGAAGGTGCTGATCAAGTCGATCAGTATCTGGGTTGCCGGGCCCAGCGGTTTGTCTTTGCTGGAGTACAGATAGAACGACGGGTTGCGGCTGCCCCCCTTGTCCAGTGGCAGGACCTTGAGCACGCCTTCCTTGAGCTCTCGTTCGATCATGTGCCTGGGCAGCCAGGCAAACCCCAGGCCGCTGCTGACAAAAGTGGTTGCCGTGCCGAGGCTGCCGACGGTCCAGCGCTGTTCGGCACCGAGCCAGCCGATGTCGCGAGGCTGCTGGCGACCGGAGTCGCGAATGACTACCTGCAACTGGCTTTCCAGATCCTGGAACGTCAATTCGCGATTGACCTGATGCAAGGGGTGTTCGGGGTGGGCAACGGCAGTGAATTCCACGGTGCTCATTTCGGTGCCGAGGTAACCGGGAATGCTGAAGCCGCTGATAGCCAGATCGGCCGTGCCTTCGAGCAGGACTTCTTCGACCCCGGACAGTACTTCTTCACGCAGACGCACGCGGCAGCCACGACTCTGCGGCATGAATGCGCTCAGGGCACGTACCAGTCGCGCCGTGGGGTAGGCCGCATCGACTACCAGACGCACCTCGGCCTCCCAGCCTTGCTCCATATGATGAGCCAGGTCTTCCAGTTGGCTGGCCTGTTTGACCAGTTGTCGCGAACGGCGCAGCAGCACGCCACCGGCTTCGGTCAACACGGCCTTGCGCCCATCGATGCGCAGCAGTGGCACACCCAGCTGATCCTGCATGCGCGCCACGGTATAGCTGACCGACGATTGGGAACGGTGCAGAGCCTCGGCGGCCTGGGCAAAACCACCGTGATCGACAACGGCCTGCAAAGTGCGCCATTGATCGAGGGTCACGCGAGGGGCTTTCATTCTGTTATTCCTCTTTCCATCCCTATTGTCCTAATCTGACAGTCCTTTCTCTGGAGACTGCCCGATGAACAGATTGTGCTGTGTGTTGCTGGCGATGCTGCCCTTGAGTGCCTTTGCCTACCCCATCGAGGTGGAGAAGCATTACCAGGGGGTGCAGATCGACTACAACAGCCACGACACCTACCACGACACCGGCTCCATTACCGTGAACAACTACGGCAGTGTCGATGCCAAGTGTTCGGTAGTGTTTCGCAACGGTCCCGAAGCGCCACGCACGCGTCGCGTTCAGGTCGCCGCCGGCAAAAGCGTCGATGTCTCTTCCAAGTTCAATCGCAGCATCATCAAGCTGCGGATCACGCTCAATTGTGAGCCTGCGTAAAACTGAGGGTAGAGCGCTCCAGCGGATAAGACAAATTATTAGATATATAGAAGCAGATTTTTGCGCTTTTTAATCGATAGGTTCACGTTTAGCCTTCTCCTCCATTGAAACAACACACTCTTGGATGGAGATCAAAGGTCATGTCCCGTGTACTGGTTATCGAAAGCAGCGCCCGCCAGCAGGATTCGGTTTCACGTCAACTGACGCAGCAATTCATCAGTCAGTGGAAGAGCGCTCATTCCGGTGATGAAGTCACCGTGCGTGACCTGGGCAGCGAGCCTGTTCCTCATCTGGACGCGACCCTGCTGGGGGGCTGGATGAAACCTGTTGAGCAGCGCACCGCCACCGAACAGGCGGCGCTGGAGCGCTCTGACCGGTTGACCGGTGAGCTGATCGCCGCAGACGTGCTGGTTCTGGCGGCACCGATGTACAACTTCTCGATCCCCAGCACGCTCAAGGCCTGGTTCGACCATGTGTTGCGTGCTGGCGTGACCTTCAAGTACGGGGAAACCGGCCCGCAAGGCCTGCTGACCGGCAAGCGCGCTTTCGTGCTGACCGCCCGTGGCGGCATCTATGCCGGCAGCAGCCAGGATCATCAGGAACCCTACCTGCGTCAGGTGCTGGCTTTTGTAGGTATTCACGATGTCACTTTCATCAATGCAGAGGGCCTGAACATGGGGCCTGAATTCAGTGAAAAAGGCCTGAGCCAAGCGCTCGCCAAGCTGGCTGAAGTCGCCTGATTGTCACTTGTGGGAGGGGCCTTGGCCGCGCAGCCAGGCATTGAAAATGTGTTGCACTTCTACTGGTCGTCGCAGCCAAGGCCTCTCCCACGGGTTGTGGCTAACCTCTTCGTAAGATTCAAGCTGGACACCCAAACCAGCAACCCGCTATGTTCGCGACCTTCAAAAAAGGGGCGCACATGGGCTATCTACTTATCGTGACGCTGATCCAGGCGTTTTCCTTCAGCCTGATCGGTGTCTATCTGGCAGGCCATGTCGACAGCTACCTCGCTGTGCTGATTCGCGTGGTGCTGGCGGGGCTGGTGTTCATTCCGTTGACTCACTGGCGAAAGGTCGAGCCGAAGTTCATGCGTGGCATGCTGTTGATCGGCGCGCTGCAGTTCGGCATCACCTATGTCTGTCTGTACCTGAGCTTCCGCGTGCTGACGGTGCCGGAAGTGCTGCTGTTCACCATCCTGACGCCGCTGCACGTCACTCTGATCGAAGACGCCCTCAACCGGCGCTTCAACCCATGGTCCTTGCTGGCGGCCGGCGTCGCGGTGCTGGGGGCAGGGGTGATCCGCTATGACGGGCTGGATGGCGATTTCCTCGGCGGTTTCCTGCTGTTGCAACTGGCCAACTTCACCTATGCCGCCGGACAAGTCCTCTACAAGCATCTGGTGGCGCGCCATCCGAGCGACTTGCCGCACTATCGGCGTTTCGGCTATTTCTTCCTCGGTGCGCTGGCGGTGGTGCTGCCTGCCTTCCTGATGTTCGGCAACCCGCAGAATGTGCCCAACGACACCCGGCAATGGAGCGTCCTGCTGTTCCTGGGGTTGTGTTCCACGGCATTGGGCATGTACTGGTGGAACAAGGGCGCGTGTCTGGTATCAGGTTCAACCCTGGCGGTGTTCAACGTCCTGCATGTGCCGGTCGGTCTGCTGGTCAATCTGCTGATCTGGAACCAGCACGAGTCACTGAGCCGCCTGTTCATAGGCGGGGCACTGATCGTGGTGTCGCTGTGGATCAGCCGGTTCGGAGCCAGGCCTTTGCTGGCACGGGGGTAGGCGGAATCCTGAGGGCCGCATTCACTCGACACGTTTATGCCGCCGGCAACGCTCCGAGCAATAGCGCACCTCATCCCAGCAGCGCGCCCACTTCTTGCGCCAGGTGAAAGGCAATCCGCAAGTCGCACAGGTTTTTACGGGCAGCTCACTTTTCTTCAAACCGATTTTCTCCGCCCAGTTGTCATTGGTGACGGACCTGTCGACCTCGTTATACTCCGTCAGGCCACATATCCGACTCCGTGTTCATTCAATAGAGCGTTTCCCAATGGCTGTTCAACTCCCCGTCCGCTGCTATGCGACGGCGATGCGCAAGGCTTCAAGGCGGCTTACCCAACTCTATGACGATGCTCTGGCCCCTTCGGGACTGCGTTCGACCCAGTTTGCGATTCTTGCGGAGCTGGTTCCCCGCACCGACTCGCCGCCCACGTTACAGGAGCTGGCCGATGCTCTGGTACTGGACCGCTCTTCGCTCGGCCATAACCTCAAACCTCTGGAGCGCGATGGGCTGGTGGCGCAGCAGGTGAGCCTTGAAGATCGCCGTCGGCGGCTGATCGTGGCGACAGCGCAGGGCCAGGCGGCATTCAACTCAGCCCGTATCTTGTGGCGACAGGCTCAGGAACGCTTTCTCAAGACCTTCGGCGAGGAAGCGGCGGCCGAATTGTGCAAGGCATTGCTCGATATCGCCTACGACGAGCGTCTGGTGCTGACCGAGGACTGATCATCGTTCAAGACGACCGGATGACTCCCTTGAGCATGGCCAGGTAACTGACCAGTGCATACGCCACCAGTGAAAAGGCGGTGGCAATCGCGATGTTTGTCAGATCGGGCTCCAGATACAGCGCGGCCAGCCAGCTCAACGACGTGGCCAGCAGCATGCGGGTAGTGATCGCCAGGAAAGGCGCGCCTGCATGGCCAGCGCCTTGTGCGGCAAAGCCAAACACGAAGCCGAACCCGAGCGCGGCATAGAAAGGCGCAACAATGTGCAGGTAGTTTTTCGCCGGTTCCAGCACGGCGGGGTCGGTACTGAAAAACTGCAGCCACAGCATCGGGAAAATCGCGACGATCAGGCCAATGACCCCGACGAAGCCGGTGCCCACCAGCATCCCGATCCAGGCAACCCGTCTGGCCCTATCGATCCTGCCGGCCCCGACGTTGATGCCCACCATGGTCAATACGGCTGCGGACAGACCGAACAGCAAGGGAATCATCACGTAATCCAGGCGCGAAGCAATTCCGAAGGCGGCCAGTGCATCGGTGCCCGCCAGCCCGACGGCACCTGTGATGAGGATGACAATCAGGTTGGTCATGACCGTGCTGAGCGCTGCGGGAATTCCTACTTTCATGATTTCCCTGATCAGGCGCCACTCGAACGCGACCTTTGTGATGCTGAGGTTCGCCTTGCCCGACATCATGTAGCGCACCAGGAACAAGGCGGCAGCCACGTAGTAGATGGCAAAGGCTATACCGGCCCCGGCGATACCCATGGCCGGAACCGGGCCAAAGCCGAAAATCAGCGCCGGGGAGACGGGAATCAGAATGAGCGCACCCGTCAGGGTGATGAGCGCTGGAACCTTGACGTTCCCCGAGCCACGCAGCGATGCGCTGATCAGATTGACGATCCACATCGGGACCGCGCCCAGAAACAGATAGTTGGAGTACTCCAGCGCAGCGGCCAGTGCTGTGTCTCGCCCTCCCATCACATGATAGAGAACAGGCCCCAGCAGCAGTGCGGCGGCTGTAAATGACAGACCGATGAAGACTGCGAGGATGATGGAGTGCATCAGCAGGGAATCGGCATCCTGTCCGTTTCCGGCACCCACGGCCCGCGCCACCGCAGAAGCCACGCCACTGCCGATTCCACCTGCGGACATCGTCACCATGAGCATGTAGAACGGAAATACCAGAGCGACGCCTGCCAGGGCCGCGGTGCCCAGCAGCCCCACGTAATAGGCCTCGGCCATGGTAACGGCGGTCTGTGCCAGCAGGACGGCGACCGTTGGCCAGGCGAGCAGCAGTAGCGTCGAAAGAATCGGTCCGTTGAGAAGCCTTTCGCGGGCAGAGTCAACGGGCGGCGATGCTTTTGCTGTGAGTTGCTCCGCAACCATGGGGGGAACTTTTGACATGGCAGATCCGGTCTCGGCAGGAGGGCATCAGCGAGTGTCACTGATTTAATGGGTATATGCCCATAATAAGACGATTTTCGATCCGACGGCAATCGTCGCCCGCTGATCGATGATGATGCACGCGTGAAACTGGCCATCTGCTGAGGCCATTCGAGCCGTTCATGGGCCGGATCAAGCAACAAAATCCACCCAGAGTGGTAAAGAAACTCGGCCCCGGCGCTCGAAACCGTTACGCTATGCAGCTGTATTTTTGTATTTCGTCGAGGTAGTACCCGTGTTTTCCGAATTCGCCCTGCACGAACGCCTGCTTAAAGCTGTGGCCGAGCTTAAATTTGTCGAGCCTACGCCTGTGCAGGCCGCCGCCATTCCGCTGGCATTGCAAGGGCGTGACCTGCGGGTGACTGCGCAAACCGGTAGCGGCAAGACGGCCGCTTTTGTATTGCCGATCCTCAACCGCCTGATCGGCCCGGCCAAGGTGCGTGTCGATATCCGCGCCGTGATCCTGCTGCCGACCCGCGAGCTGGCGCAGCAGACCCTCAAGGAAGTCGAGCGTTTCTCGCAGTTCACCTTCATCAAGGCCGGTCTGATCACCGGTGGCGAGGATTTCAAGGTTCAGGCCGCGATGTTGCGTAAGGTGCCGGACATTCTGATCGGCACCCCGGGTCGTCTGCTGGAACACCTCAACGCGGGCAACCTGGACCTCAAACTGGTCGAAGTGCTGGTCCTCGACGAAGCCGACCGCATGCTGGACATGGGCTTCTCCGAAGACGTCGAACGTCTGGCGGGCGAATGCGCCGATCGTCAGCAGACCATGCTGTTCTCGGCGACCACCGGCGGTGCCGGTCTGCGGGAAATGATCCAGAAGGTCCTGAAAGATCCACAGCATCTGCTGCTCAACAACGTCAGCGAGCTGGCGTCCGGTACTCGTCAACAGATCATCACGGCTGACCACAACGTCCACAAGGAGCAGATCCTCAACTGGCTGCTGGCCAACGAGACGTACCAGAAAGCCATTGTGTTCACCAACACCAAAGCCATGGCCGACCGTCTTTACGGACGTCTGGTCGCCCAGGAATACAAGGCATTCGTGCTGCATGGCGACAAGGACCAGAAGGATCGCAAGGCCGCAATCGAACGGTTGAAGCAGGGCGGTGCCAAGGTTCTGGTGGCTACCGATGTCGCAGCGCGTGGCCTGGATGTGGATGGCCTGGATCTGGTCATCAACTTCGACATGCCACGCAGCGGCGACGATTATGTCCACCGTGTCGGTCGTACCGGTCGTGCCGGTAGCGAAGGCCTGGCGATTTCCCTGATCTGCCACGGTGACTGGAACCTGATGTCCAGCATCGAGCGCTACCTCAAGCAAAGCTTCGAGCGCCGCACCATCAAGGAAGTCAAAGGCACCTACGGCGGACCGAAGAAGGTCAAGGCGTCGGGCAAGGCCGCTGGCACCAAGAAGAAAAAGACCGATACCAAGGGCGACAAGAAAAAGGTTGCCGCCAAGGGGCCGACCAAGCGCAAGACCGTCAACCGTCCCAAGTCCGATTCGCTGGTGAGCAAGGACGGCATGGCTCCGTTGAAAAAACGCAGTACGCCGGCACCTGCTGCTGAGTGATGTCACATACCGTCGCGGCCAAGCGCGCTCCTGCAACCCTGTAGGAGCGCGCTTGCCGCGACGGCGCTATACCTTTCTGCCGCCGGGCGCACAGGCTGAACGGCCACCCTCGCAACAGGTCACAACCTCTGAGTAGCAAGCCCATGGCCGGATGTCATGGGCTATTCATCCATGCTGGACGGAGGTTTTACAAAATGGCTTACAACTGGGACCTTATCGAACGTCTGCTTCATGAAGTTCAGAACAGCGCTGGCGAGTCTTTTGCTCCGCGCAAATACGCCGAAGATCATGCGGTTGCCAAGGCCGCCGAAGGCGAAGCAGTGGGAAATCTGGATCACCTCAAGACCGAGGCGGCCGATCTGGAAGCGCTGTTGCTCAAGCACGGTTACATCGAACCACGCCCTGAAGACGAGGGCGGCACCGGTACGAACTTTATCCTGACACCACGCGGCTCAAGCCTGCTGGCCATGATCGACAGCAGCATTCCGGGCAATGATCATCCGCGTCAGGTACTGGATGAACAGGCCGATGCGCTGGAGCCGGCGACTTTCGATGAGGTGGCGTCCAAGGCTCAGGTGGCCTGACGCCCGTCAGCCTTCTGTGAGGCTTTCAGACAATCCAGGTCCGCGAAGTCCTCACGCATGTCCGCGATCCTGGCCAGCAGGAGCTTGCGCTGGTCAGGCGTACTCTGGCCGACCACGTCCACGATGAGTGAAATCGCGGCGTGCTCGGCCTTGTTGTAGTTCTCGCGGTATTCCGGGGTCCAGAAGGTATCGCGATTCTGCAGCAGTGCGGTGATGCGTTGCGGGAAGTCCTTGGCCTGGCGCTGCTGTACCGTCGCCAGAAACAGGTTCTGCCAGCGGGCGCGGTTTTCTACCCAGCCCCGGCTCTGTTCGCCCAGTGACGCCGACCAGGCCTGTACCCGTGCCTTCTGCGCCGGATTCAACTTGCCAAGCCAGGGTGTCATGCGCTTTTCCATACGTGCGGCGCGTTCGGCGATTTGTCTTTCCAGAGGTTCGTCGAGGTATTTCTTTTCCTGCTTGCGCTGATCCTTGGCAAAGGCGTTCTGCATTTCCTGAACCTGCTTGTCATCGAAGCGGGACAGCAGTTCGATGGCCGAAGGCGTGACCTGGCGGGAGATTTTCGCGAGGGCTTCCTTGGCTTCCTCGGTGCGTGCTTCAAGTTCGGCCTGGGTGACCTGATCGGTCTGCACCATTTGCTCAAGGCGGTTGAACCACATCAGGTAGTCGGGCAGTTGGGTGCTGCAATGCCAGCTCAAATGCTGTTTGAGGCGCTCGTCGAGCCAGCTTTTCTGTGGGCTGCTCATGTCCAGATAGTCACTGAGCGTCCAGGGAATGATCACATCCAGATTGCGATACGCCAGGCCCACCTGGTTGCATGCAACAAGCAATGGCAAGGCCATCAACAGCGTAATGAAGGCTTTGAAGCAATGCATGACAACTCCTCGACAGGCTGAGTGACTGTAGAGGAGTGTAGGAGCTGGCAGTTCAACTTACTCGCGGCGTCGCAGGAAACCGGTTACGGGAAGTGTCGTGCAGAGCCTAGAAAAACGAGCGAACGGCCTTGATGGTAAAGGTCCCTTCGCAGTACGGGTTGTGACCGCTGTAGACACTGCAATCGCTTCCGCTGAGGCTCGATCCGCTGTAGATCAGGTTCATGTCGATCCCCAGCCAGGGGCGCGACAGGTTCAGGGACCAGTCGTTGAAACCGTTGACCAATGAGCCGTCTTCGCCGGCTTGTGGGGTATCGAACTGGTGGTTGGCGTATTGCAGGCGAACCCCGAGGCCCAGTCGCTCGATCCCGCCCAGGTCAATGAAGACAGTGCTGTTGCGGGTGCCGACATCATTGCTGAAGGCCGCGCCGACCCGGCTGTTGAGGACGCGCAACCCGGCATAGAACTCATGGCTGTCGACCTGGCTGGTATCGGGATAGCTGTAGCGGATGACCCCCAGTTCGTACCCCAGGGTGTTGTCGAAGGGTTTCTTGAAGCCCATGTAGGAGTCGACTTCAAGGGCGGTATCGGCATTGATGCCCATGTTCGGGGACCACTGGCCGAAGTAGAAGCCGCTGTCATGGGTCAGGTCCAGACCGCCGTGAAACGAGCCGGAACTGCTGCCGCTGGGCGTCACCAGCCCCTGTGCCATGCTGCGAGTGGGTGTGGTTGCCAGTTTCAGACTGAAGTCGCCAAGGCTGCGCTCCATGATCTGGGCAGACGCCTGCTGACACACCAACAAGGTGCCGAGGGCCAGTATCGGTAATCGAGGGTTGAGCATGGCTCACTCCTTGTGTGTCGAGGAGTGTGGTCATAATGGCGTATCGAAATCGGCGCAGGGCCCGACACAAGCCGCGAGCTAGAGCCTCGCAAGCATACCGATGAAATGACAGGGATGCGGACCGTTCGTCGATCCGCAGGATCTTCAGTTGCTGGCTGTTGTCGGGCTGGGCGGGATGATCAGCCCGCGAATGACCACCAGTGCCTGTTCGAACGAGGGGTAGCCGCTCTTGGCGACATCGAGTTCGGCGTATTCGGCGCGATAGTGTTCGGACTTTTTCGGATCGCTCATGCTCAGTTGCTGGGAGAGCAGGGCAATGGCCAGGGGATGCCTGTATTTGTCTGCTGCGGTCTGCAACAGATCGATGATCTGCTTCTGATCGGCCTGCTCGCGAATCAGCAGCACGGCCTGATAGAACTCGGCTTCGCCGGAAGCATCGTCTATGGCTGCGCGTCGCAGCATGGCTTCGGCCAGCTCATAGTTTTCGCGATCCGCCTCGCTGATCAACAGCTTGGCCTGCAGCATGTCGTGCTGATACAGCAGATGACCTGCACGGCACGGACTGTCAGTGAGGGGATTTTCATTGGGGCCGTTTTCGCAGTGATGCGAAGCACAACCACCGAGGTAAATCAGAGCGCCGAAAAGCATCCAGTTCTTCATTCAAGCATTCCGCAAAGCAAAAGGGGTCTGCTACCAGAGCGTTTCCTGCTCTTGGTTTGGAGATACCGAAAGAGATTAGCAGTGAGACGGGAGATGTAGCTAGCGCCCTGTTTCGCAGGGCGCATGGAAACCGCGAAGCAGTCGGGAAGAATTACTTCTTGCCGAGATTGATGTGCTTGGACGGGGTAAAAGTCTGGCCGCTCACGCCTTTGGCGATTTGCTGGATTTCGCCGCCGGACTTGAGGAAAGCTGCGATCTGGGCATTGATCGAATCGCTCGTTTCAACGGCTGGAGCGGGTTTTGCCTTGGTGTGGGATGCCTTGATACGCATGACTGCCATAACCTTCATAAACTTCAGTACGGCCAGCCATCGTACATCAAATGGCAGGATCCTGCTGGCTTATCTGGGGCCTGAGCGGCCTGAATGCCCTGTCTCGACCTGCCCCGGAACTCGGCATGACGCACTTAACCGACTGTTTTAAATGAAGAGTTGTTGTGCTGCGCGACAGGGAGAGAACGTTTTTGCTGCCCGGAGCAACTGACGAGCGGGGCTCGGGCGGGCAGGGCGAGCCGTGTGTATCGCGAATGCGAACGTAAAGTCGGGTAGAATGCCGCCCACGTAATGAGGGTATCTGCAAATGGCGTTAATCGGGCGTTACAACAGCTTGCAAGTGGTCAAGCACACCAACTTCGGTCTGTATCTGGACGGTGGTCCGGATGGAGAAATCCTGCTGCCCAATCGGTATATCCCCAAGGATATTCCTACTGAGGATGAAGACTGGCTCAACGTTTTCGTCTATCTGGACAGCGAAGACAAACTGATCGCCACCACTGAAAAGCCCAAGGTGCAGGTCGGCGAGTTCGCCAGCCTCAAGGTGGTCGAGGTCAACAGCATCGGTGTGTTCCTGGACTGGGGGCTGCCCAAGGATCTGCTGCTGCCGTACTCCGAAGAAAAGCGCACCCTGCATGCGGGCGATTACTGCGTGGTGCATGTCTATCTGGACAAGAAGACGCGACGTATCACCGCCACTGCGCGCCTGGACCGTTACCTGGACAAGACGCCTGCCAATTACAGCGCCGGTCAGGAAGTCGACCTGCTGGTTGCCGAAGCCACCGACATGGGCTTCAAGGCAATCATCAACAACAAGCACTGGGGCCTGATCCACAAGAACGAGGTGTTCAAGTTCCTGCGCCCCGGCAAACAGGAAAAAGGCTTCATCAAGGAAGTCCGTGCCGACGGCAACATCAGCCTGAGCCTGCAACCGGTGGGTGCAGAGGCCGCTGGCAGCCTGAATGCCAAGATCCTCGCCAGACTGCGTGAGAACAACGGCGTGCTGCCGGTCAGCGACAAGAGCGATCCGCAGGTCATCAGCGGTCTGTTCGGTGTCAGTAAAGGGAACTTCAAGAAAGCGATCGGTGCCTTGTATAAGCAAGGTCAGATTGTGATTCACCCTGACCGTATCGAATTGACCTGATATCGGGGTGTGCCCATGAAAAGAATCCTTACGGCTTACTTCGGTACGCTTCTGGCCTTTCTGATTCTGGACGGGATCTGGCTGGGATTGCTCATGGGCTCGACCTATCGGGACTGGCTCGGCTCGCTGATGCTGGCCACGCCGCTGCTCGGGCCTGCGCTGGTGTTCTATCTGCTGTACGCGGCGGGGCTGGTGATATTCGCGGTCCTGCCCGCGCTCAAGGTGCAGCGCACGGGGCATGCGGGACTGTATGGCGGGCTGTTGGGGCTGATCGCCTATGGCACTTACGATCTGACCAACTGGGCGACCCTGCAAGGCTGGCCTGCACAGTTGGCGCTTGTCGATCTGGCCTGGGGAACCGTAGTTTCGGCCCTGGCCGCAACGGCGGGGTATCTGGTGACACGCCGCCTGGCCTGACGCCTTACTTCTGCAGGAAACCCGCAAAGCTCAGGTTGCTGCCTCGGGGGCGCATGTCCTTGAGGAACGAGTCCTTGTCGGCGCTCAGTTCCAGGCTTACGGTTGGCTTGCGTTTGCCGGCGTTGCGCACTTCCAGGCCTTCCATGTGGTCACGCATGAAGACGGTGGTCACCTTCAGGTGCAGCAGTTGATCGGTCGCCGGCGTGTGCAGCAGCAGATGCAGCCATTCGTACTGGCCGACTTGCAGGCGTGTCACAGGCAGGTCGAACCACCAGATGTTGCGTTTGGGGTCCAGAATGGCGAAATGGGTGTTGTTGACGCCCAGCACGGCGCCGCCCAGATCCTGGTTCCTGCGTGCGATGGCCAGCTTTTTATCGAGTTTCATAACGTTCCTGTGGATCGGTTTGTTCAGTGTGCCGGGCACAGACTGACTGCGACGCGCATTCTCTCACAAACACCGTAAACAAGGCCTGTCCATGAGCGGACGAACGGCACTCTCTGGCCTGAAAATAATTGAAACTCTGCGCGAAGGCCCCCGGTCAATCCTTATGTCGAGGTTACGACATCCGATCCAGAACGGTCTTCAAGACCCGGGAGATACTTCATGAGTAGTACTGGCGATAAAATCAAAGGCATGGCCAATGAAGCGGTTGGTAACGTTAAGCAAGGTATTGGCAAGGCGACCGACAACACCAGATTGAAGGCCGAAGGCAAGGCTCAGGAGCTCAAGGGCGAAGCCCAGCAGCTCAAGGGTAAAGCCAGGGACGCCGTGAAGAAGGGCGCAGACAAGGCGTAGAGTGTCAGGGAAACCGGATAAAGGTCATCGCGAGATGGCCTTTATCCATCATGGCTTGAAACCTTTTACAACTCGCCCAGTCCATTTGACGCCACTGCAACACTGTTGGCATATGGGCAGCCGCATAATCGCAATTGTCGGCCCGGCGATATAATGCAAAAGGGTTTAGCGCAAGGAGACGCCATGATCTTTCCTCACATGCGTCAGTTGCCTCTGGGCAAAGTGATGGTTCGTACCGTTACCGAGTTTCTCGATGACGAGATGTCTACTTACGCATCGGCACTGGCCTACCAGATGCTGTTCTCGCTGTTTCCGTTCCTGCTGTTCCTCATTGCCCTGATCGGTTTCCTGCACCTGCCGGATTTCTTCTCCTGGCTGCGCCTGCAATCGGAACTGGTCCTGCCGCCGCAGGCACTGGAACAGGTCAACCCGGTAATCGACCAGTTGCAGCAATCCAAGGGCGGCCTGTTATCCATCGGTATCGTCATTGCGCTGTGGACCGCTTCGGCAGGCGTGCGCCTGATGATGAGCGCCATGAACGCGGCCTACGATGTGGTCGAAGGACGTCCGATCTGGAAGCGTTTTCCGTTATCGATTCTCTACACCGTGGGTATTGCCGGCATGCTGCTGGCCGCTGCCGGGTTCATGGTGGTCGGCCCGCAGGTCATGAGCTGGTTTGCCTCGCAGATCGGCATGGAAGACTTCATTGTTACGCTGTGGACCGTGCTGCGCTGGCCGATGATCATCCTGCTGCTGATGGTTGCCGTGGCCGTGATCTATTACGTCATGCCCGACGTGAAACAGGAGTTCCGCTTCATTACCCCGGGCTCCGTGCTGGCGGTAGTGGTGTGGATCATCGCTTCCCTGGGCTTTGGTTTCTACGTCAAGACCTTTGCCGACTACAACGCCATGTACGGCAGCATCGGCGCGATCATTGTGCTGCTGCTGTACTTCTACATTTCGGCTGCGGTGTTGCTGCTCGGTGCGGAGATGAATGCGGTGATCGAGCACATGTCCCGGGAAGGCAAGGATGTCGGGGAAAAGGAAGCCGGCGACAATGGCGTGGAATCCACCGCCAAACAGCATGTTTCGGGGCTGGGGCGCGATCATTCGGTGCACAGCACATTAAAGGCTGACGAATCCTGAATCAGGGTCCAGAATCGCCTTTCCGTTCAAGAGACCGACACTCATCATGATCCGCAAGATTCTCAAGATGGGCGACGAGCGCCTGCTGCGCATCGCGCCTCCCGTGCCCCGCGAGATGTTCGGCAGCAGTGAGCTCAAGACGCTGATTGCCGACATGTTCGAGACCATGGAAAGTATCGGCGGCGTGGGTCTTGCGGCCCCGCAGATCGGCGTCGATCTGCAACTGGTGATATTCGGTTTCGAGCGCAGCGAGCGCTATCCCCAGGCCGAAGCCGTGCCCCAGACCATTCTGCTCAACCCGCTGATCACGCCTTTGAGCCCGACCCTTGAAGCGGGCTGGGAAGGTTGCCTGTCGGTGCCGGGCTTGCGTGGCATGGTCGATCGCTATCAGAGCATTCGCTACGAAGGCTTCGACCCGGACGGCCAGCCGATCCAGCGCACCGCCCAAGGGTTTCATGCCCGTGTGGTCCAGCACGAATGCGATCACTTGATCGGCCGTCTGTACCCTTCGCGCATCACCGACTTCAGCAAGTTCGGCTTTATCGAGGTCATGTTCCCGGACATGGACCCCAACGCCGACGAGTGAGTCAGGCGCCGCTCCGGCACAAGGCGACCAGCGCCTTGCTGCGGCTGAAACGCATGAACTTTTCGCCCAGTGAATGCGGCAGCCGCTGGGCTGTCTCGAAACCGCTCAATTCATAAAACGCCTGAAGGTCCGGGTGGCAGAACAGCCAGACCGGGCCTTTCAAGGGCTCCAGTGCATGGCCGATCAGACGACGGGCGATTGCCTGGCCACGCACTTGCGGGGCCACGAACAGACCGGTCAGCCAGTGCCCGTCAGCGACTTCGCTCAGACAAAGCGCGCCGACGATCTGCGTCTGCTTCGCCACCCACAACGTCCCGTGAGGCACGGCGCGCATGGACGATTTGTGTTCGCGGTAGAACTTGTCCAGCAAAGGGCGGCAGGTTTCGGGCAGGGTGCTGAACTGAATGTCGGGCATGATCGGGCTCTGGTCTTCGCGGCGGGCAAGCATAAATCATCGCTCCGGCACACAGATATTCCTGATAGCGGCATGAATCGCCGGGATGCGACCCCGGTTCTGGTAAAGCGCAGATTAACTGTTAAGTTCAGGAATGCAGTCCATTGAGCTCAGGAGGAGGCCATGAACAACCATCGCGGTCTGCCCGTCGTATCCAGGACACGTCTGACTTTCCTGGGATGCAGCCTGCTGCTGAGCTGGACGCTGGCCCAGAGCGTCCAGGCCGATGAAGCGGACGATACGGCGCTGCTGTTCGTCCAGGAGCGCCATCTGGGCGACAGCCTTGGCTGGCTGGGTTATCAGGTCGCTTCGCGTTCCGTCACTTTTGCCAGCATCGTGGAGGCGGTTGGCAAGAACCAGGCTCAGGATCTGGTGCACAAGGAACTGCAGCGCCTGCAACCAGACTATCAGGTGCAATGGGACCGCAACCTCGCGGCAGCCTATGCGCAGTCCTTTTCGGCGCAGGAATTGCAGTCCCTCAATGAGGGCAGCGGCTCCTTGCCCTTGCTGAACAAACTCAAGGTCAGGAGCAACGAGGTCGGCATCCGGATGAAGGAGCGTTCGTCCGAACTGCTGGAGACTTTCGTTGCCCAAGCGCTGGGCAATGCGCAGAAGTCGCTTGCCCGATAGGCACGGTAAGCAACAACGAAAGCGAGGAAAACACCATGGACCTATTCATGCAGGCCGCCATTGACGAGGCGCAACAGGGATTGGCTGAGGGCGGAATTCCTATCGGTTCGGTCATCGTTCACGATGGCAAGATCATCGGTCGTGGACACAATCGTCGCGTCCAGGAAGGCAGCGCCATCAAGCATGGCGAGATGGATGCGCTGGAAAACGCGGGTCGTCAGCCTGCCAGCGTCTACCGCGACTCGGTGCTCTATACCACGTTGTCGCCCTGTGCGATGTGCAGCGGGGCGATTCTGCTTTACGGAATCGGCAAGGTCATCGTGGGCGAAAACGAGACATTCATGGGCGAAGAAGAGCTGTTGCGCTCTCGCGGGGTGCAAGTCGATGTGCTGCACGACAGGACCTGCCAGCACATGATGCACGGTTTTATCGCCAGCCGGCCCGAGCTGTGGAATGAAGATATCGGCGAGTAGAGGCTTTATGCTGGCAAGCCTTCGCGGGCTCTCTGAAGGGTGATAATCTCGACTCAGTCACTTTGAAGTACGGGGCCCGTCATGTCGGTTCAGCGACGCAATAACGTAAACGTCATGGGCGATGGACCGGCCACATTGATTTTTGCTCACGGTTTTGGCTGCAACCAGAACATGTGGCGCTTTATTGCTCCGGTATTCGCCAGGCATTTCAAGGTCGTGCTGTTCGATCTGGTAGGCAGCGGCAAGTCCGAACTGTCGGCTTATATCCCGCACAGATATGCCTCCCTGCGCGGCTATGCCAGGGATCTTCTGGAAGTGGTCAGTGAGTTCGCCAACCCCGGCCCGGTCATTCATGTCGGGCATTCGGTCAGCGCCATGATCGCCGTACTGGCCGAGCTTCAGGAGCCCGGCCGTTTTGCCGCGCATATCATGGTGGGCCCGTCGCCGCGCTACCTGAACGACGAAGGCTACGTTGGCGGTTTCAGCCAGACGGATATCGACTCCTTGCTGCACACTCTGGAAAGCAACTATCTGGGCTGGTCCAGCACCATGGCACCCACGCTCATGGGGTCTGCCGACCGGCCGGAGCTGGGCCAGGAGCTGGCCGACAGCTTCTGCCGTACCAACGCCGATATCGCCAAGCAGTTTGCCCGCGTGACCTTCATGTCGGATCACCGCAAGGACGTGGAGCGTTTTTCCAGCCAGACCCTGATTCTGCAATGCAGTGATGACATGGTTGTCCCGGTCCAGGTGGGCGAATACCTCAACCGTGTCATTGAGAACAGTACATTGCGTGTGATCGAAAACGTGGGTCATTACCCTCATATGAGTGCGCCAAAGGCTTGCATTGCGGCAATGAGTGAGTTTTTGCAACCTTTTGGATATACAGAACATGTCGCCTGACGGGCCTGCCGTACCCGACGGCAACGACCTGTTCGATGGTGCTCCCTGCGGTTTGCTGCTGACCCGGGAAAACGGCACCATCGTGCGGGTCAACCAGACTTTCTGTGTCTGGCTGGGTGTGGAAAAAGAAGCGCTGCTGGGGCGGCGTTTTCAGGACCTGCTGAATATGGCGGGCAAGATTTTCCATCAGACTCACTGGGCACCGTTGCTTCATGCCCGGGGTTCGGTTGCCGAAGTCAAACTTGAGCTGATTCATGCGGACGGTCGCTCCATCCCGATGATGCTCAATGGCATACGCCGGGAGCATGGTGACGAATTTTTCAATGAACTGGCGCTGTTTATCGCCGAAGAACGCAACAAATACGAACGTGAGCTGCTGTCGGCGCAAAAGCTTGCCGAAGAATTGCTGTTGCAACAGATGAGCGTTCAGACCGAACTGACATCGGCCCGCAACCGCTTGCGTCTGGCCCATGTCGAGGCGGAAATCCGGGCGATCTTTGCCGAGCAGATGGTGAGCATTTTCAGCCACGACCTGCGCAACCCGCTGTCGGCGATCAAGATGGCCTCGGGTCTGTTGGGGCGCAGTGCACTGGAGCCAAGACAGGAGCGCATGCTGGGCCATATCAATCATGCGACCGACCGTGCCCAGCGCATGATCGTTGACCTGCTGGACTTCACCGATGCCAGGGTCGGGCGTGGCATTTCGGTCACGCCACAGCCCATCGACCTGCATGCCGTGACCGAGCGCTGTGTCGAAGAGTTGCGTCAGTCATTTCCCGGCCATGTCATCACTCATCGCCAGGAAGGCCAGGGCACCTGCAATGCCGATGCCGATCGCCTGGGGCAGGTCATCGGCAACCTGGTGGCCAACGCCATCAACTACGGTTCGGCGGATGGCGAAATCGTGGTGACCTCAACCCTGGAGCCGAACATGATGCGCCTGTCGGTGCATAACTTCGGTGAGCCGATACCGCCCGAGCAGATCGAGAGCCTGTTCGAGCCTGCCGTGCGTAGTGCCAGTGACACCGAAAGTCGCAGTGTCGGGCTGGGGCTGTTCATTGTCCGGGAGATTGTCCGGGCGCACCTGGGTGACGTGACCGTCCTTTCCAGTCCCGAACATGGCACGACCTTTACCGCGAGCATTCCGCAGAGAGCCTGAATGCGAACGGTGAAGTCGCCAGCAAGCTGCCTCCCACAGTCCTGAACTGCCCCCCAAAAGTTGGACGATTTTAGCCAGCAGCCTGAGCCCTGTAGTCGACAGGGCTCAGGCCATTGAG
>NZ_JAFGZD010000023.1 GCF_017165765.1 Pseudomonas capsici | reverse complement strand
CCGAAGCCCTTCCAGACTGACCGAGCGAACCGTTAAACACTTGCAAACTATTGATTTACAAGGCTTTTTCAGTTCCGTCTGCGCCGGAAGTGGGGCGAATTATAGAGAGATTAAATCGCCCGTCAACCGTTAATTTCAGCTTTTTACAGAACCACTGGCCTTGCGAGCGTTAAATCGGGGGATTCGCCTCGCAATCATTGGGATTCGCAGGATAAGCAGCACCGAACCGATTGCCGCATATAAAGCCCACTCCTTCAGATCAGCCCTGACAATCCAGAGCATATGCAGCAGGCCCAACCCGAGAATCACATAAACCAGCCGATGCAGCTTCTTCCAGCGCGCGCCCAATCGGCGCTGACTGTATCGATTGGAGGTCACCGCCAGAGCCAGCAACCCAAGAAACCCGAGACTACCGACAATGATGTAGGGCCGCTTGACCAGCTCGACACCCAACTGCCCCCAATCCAGCCCAAGGATAAACAGCGCATACATCGTCATATGCAGGCTCACATAGGCAAAACACCACAACCCCAGTTGCCTGCGAACGGCGATCCACCCAGCCCAACCTGTCATTCGCTGCAAAGGCGTCATCGCCAGGGTAATCAACAGCAGGATCAGCGCACCCAACCCCAACCGATCAACCAGTACCTTCCCCGGGTCCGGCCCCAGGGCAAATATCCAGGCTTGATAGAGCCAGAGGACAGGCGCAACGCAAGCAGCCAGAAAAACGCCAATACGCCACCACGGATACCGCATCAGTAATCTTTCCTCAAATCCATACCCGCATATAAAGAGGCAACCTCCTCCCCATACCCATTGAACATTTGGGTTTCGCGAACATTGGGGCTGAACAGCCCGCTCGGTAAACGCCGTTCTCGCGCCTGGCTCCAGCGCGGGTGATCGACCGCAGGGTTTACGTTGGCATAGAAGCCATACTCATTGGCGGCGATGCTTTGCCAGGTGGTTTTCGGCTGCTCGGCGACCAGACTGATACGCACGATGGATTTCACGCTCTTGAAACCATACTTCCAGGGCACGACCAGTCGCAGCGGCGCGCCGTTCTGATTAGGCAGCTCTCGCCCGTACATGCCGACCGCCAGAATGGCCAGTGGATTCATGGCCTCATCCAGTCGCAGCCCTTCCACATATGGCCAGTCGATCAAGGCAAAATCGGAGCGCTGCCCCGGCATGGACTGAGGGTCCTGCAGTGTTTCAAAACGGATGTATCTGGCCTTTGAAGTCGGCTCCACCTGCTTGAGCAATGCCGCAACAGGGAAGCCAATCCAGGGAATCACCATCGACCAGGCCTCTACGCAGCGAAGTCGGTAGATCCGCTCTTCCAACTGGTAGGGCTTCATGAAGTCTTCCAGAGCATAGCGACCCGGCTTGGCCACCTCGCCATCAATGACCACACTCCATGGCTCGGTCTTCAATGAACCGGCATTGCGAGCCGGATCGCCTTTATCGGTCCCGAATTCATAGAAGTTGTTGTAGTGGGTCGCATCCTTGAAGGGGGTTATCGCCTCATCCTTGACGTTGACGGCCTGCCATTGGGTACCCGGCAACTTTTCGGCAAACCAGGTCGGCGCCTTCCCCGCCTCGACATCGGCATATCGCGATGCATCCTGCGCACTCACCAGACGCGGCATGGCCGTAACCGCCAGACCGGCAAGGGAACCGGCCAACAGCGTGCGACGTGACAGATAGATTTTTTCAGGCGTGACGTCCGACTCTTTTGAGTCGGACGTCGAAGGTAGCTTGATCAGCATGATGACTCCGTAAACCCGGTGAGCTTATGCACCTACAGTCTACGAAGTATGAGGCATATCCGATCAGTCGGCGGACTTGTGGCGACGAAGATGCAACAGATATTGAACCGGTCCCGATAGCGCATAACCGAGGAAAATCAGCAGCAAAATGCGCGGCGGATCGCTGAAGACCACAGCGAATACCAATACAACCACCAGAATCGCAACAAACGGGACGCGGCCCCTCAGGTCCAGCTCCTTGAAGCTGTTGTACTTGATATTACTGACCATCAACATGCCGGCCGCTGCGACCAGCAAGGCCACCAGAAAAGACAGTTTCGACCCCTGGATACCGAAGTCACTGAAAGCCCAGACCGTACCGGCAACCACACCCGCCGCAGCCGGGCTGGCAAGACCGATGAAGTAGCGTTTGTCGGCCTTGCCCACCTGGGTATTGAAACGGGCGAGTCGCAATGCCGCGCCGGCGACATAGATGAAGGCGACCATCCAGCCGACCTTGCCCATATCGCCCAACGCCCAGCCGAATGCCAGCAGTGCTGGCGCGACACCAAAGGCGACCATGTCGGACAACGAGTCATACTCGGCCCCAAAGGCACTTTGAGTATTGGTCATGCGCGCTACACGACCATCCAGGCCATCGAGCACCATGGCAACGAAGATGGCGATGGCCGCGAAGGCGAAATACTTGCTCGCAGCAACCGAATCACCTGCGCTCAAGGCACTCTGGGCGCTCATGGAGCTGATGATGGAGTAGAAACCTGCAAACAGGTTCGCAGTGGTGAACAGGTTAGGCAGGAGATAAATCCCGCGGTGACGGACCTTGCGCCCTTCGGCGTCATGGCCTTCTTCAACATGCTCATCGATAGGTAGCAGACTTTCGGCGTCAGAGGCCTTGTTCGGCTCTTCAGGACGTTCGCTCATGGACATTACCTTGCAGCGGTTTTGAAAAGGTTCGACAGGTGTCTGCGACGAGGATTCGTCGACAAACGATGCAGCTTTATACCAGACACTGGTCCCATAACGAAAAAACGCGGCCAATTGGCCGCGTCCTTTCTGAACGGAAGAACTCAGTTCTTGTTCTTGTCGACGATCTTGTTCGCCGCGATCCAAGGCATCATGGAGCGCAGTTGTTCGCCGATGATTTCGATACCGTGCGCAGCGTTGTTACGACGCTTGGCGGTCATCGATGGGTAGCCGGTAGCACCTTCGCTGATGAACATCTTCGCGTACTCGCCATCCTGGATGCGCTTCAGAGCGTTGCGCATGGCCTGACGGGATTCGGCGTTGATGACTTCAGGACCGGTCACGTACTCGCCGTATTCGGCGTTGTTGGAGATCGAGTAGTTCATGTTGGCGATACCGCCTTCGTACATGAGGTCAACGATCAGTTTCAGTTCGTGCAGGCACTCGAAGTAAGCCATTTCCGGAGCGTAACCGGCTTCAACCAGAGTTTCGAAGCCAGCCTTGACCAGCTCGACGGTACCACCGCACAGAACGGCTTGTTCGCCGAACAGGTCGGTTTCGGTCTCGTCCTTGAACGTGGTTTCGATGATACCGGTGCGGCCACCGCCAACGCCCGAAGCGTAGGACAGAGCAACGTTCTTGGCGTTGCCCGAAGCATCCTGATAAACAGCGATCAGGTCAGGGATACCGCCGCCTTTGACGAATTCGGTACGAACGGTGTGGCCTGGAGCCTTTGGCGCGATCATGATCACGTCCAGGTCAGCGCGTGGCACAACCTGATTGTAGTGAATCGCGAAGCCGTGGGAGAAAGCCAGGGTTGCGCCCTTCTTCAGGTTCGGCTCGATTTCATTCTTGTACAGTTGGGCCTGGAATTCGTCCGGGGTCAGGATCATGACCAGGTCGGCAGCAGCAACGGCAGAAGCAACGTCAGTCACTTTCAGGCCATGAGCTTCAGCTTTGGCGACAGTAGCCGAACCTTTACGCAGGCCAACAGTGACATCAACGCCGGAGTCTTTCAGGTTGCACGCCTGAGCGTGGCCCTGGGAGCCGTAACCGATGATGGCGACTTTCTTGCCCTGGATGATCGAAAGGTCACAGTCTTTGTCGTAGAAAACTTTCATGGAAATCCCCTGTTATCTATCTAGGCCTTCAGGCCATTTGCTAATTGAGTTAATTAAATGCTCAGCACTTTGTCGCCACGGGCAATACCCGTTACGCCACTGCGTACTGTTTCCAGGATAGCGGCAGTGCCGATGGCCTGAATGAAACTGTCCAGTTTGTCGCTTGTGCCACTCAACTGCACGGTATAAACGCTGGCAGTTACGTCAACGATCTGCCCACGGAAGATATCCGTGGTGCGTTTGATCTCGGCACGCTGCGCGCCGGTGGCCTTGACCTTGACCAGCATCAGTTCACGCTCGATGTGAGCGCTCTCGGACAGATCGACCAGCTTGACCACTTCGACCAGCTTGTTGAGGTTCTTGGTGATCTGCTCGATCACTTCATCGTGCCCCACAGTGGTCAGCGTCAGACGCGACAGGGTCGGGTCTTCGGTTGGTGCCACGGTCAGGCTTTCGATGTTGTAGTTACGCTGCGAGAAAAGCCCGACGACACGAGACAACGCACCCGGTTCGTTTTCCAGCAAAAGGGAAATGATGTGCCGCATGATTATGTACGCTCCGTCTTGCTCAACCACATATCGCGCATGGAGCCGTCCTTGATCTGCATCGGATAGACGTGCTCGGTGACATCGACCTGGATATCGAGGAACACCAGACGATCCTTCATGGCAAATGCCTCTTCCATTTTCGGCTTCAAATCTTTCAGGTCAGTGACCCGAATGCCGACATGGCCATAGGCTTCGACCAGCTTCACGAAGTCAGGCAGCGACTCCATGTAGGAGTGGGAATGGCGAGCACCGTAGCTCATGTCCTGCCACTGGCGGACCATGCCAAGCACACCGTTGTTGAGCAGAATGATCTTCACAGGAAGGCCGTACTGCAGGCAGGTCGACAGCTCCTGGATGTTCATCTGGATACTGCCTTCGCCGGTCACACAGGCCACATCGGCATCCGGGAAGCTCAGCTTGACGCCCATGGCTGCCGGGAAACCGAAGCCCATGGTGCCCAGGCCGCCGGAGTTGATCCAGCGATTGGGCTTGTTGAAGCGGTAGTACTGAGCCGCGAACATCTGGTGCTGACCCACGTCGGAGGAAACGTAGGCTTCGCCCTTGGTGACTTCGCACAGGGTTTCGATGACCGTCTGCGGCTTGATGACACTGCCATCGCCACGGTTGTACGGGAACAGGTCGCCACCGGCACGCCATTCGTCGATCTGTTTCCACCAGGCTGCAACGGACTCCTTGTTCGGAGTCTCGCCGATGTCCTTGAGGGTCGCGACCATTTCGGTCAGTACGCTCTCCACCGGCCCAACGATAGGCACGTCGGCCTTGATGGTCTTGGAGATCGAAGCCGGGTCGATATCGATGTGAATGATCTTGGCGTTCGGGCTGAACTTGCTCGCGCCGTTGATCACGCGGTCATCGAAGCGTGCGCCCACAGCCAGGATCACATCGGTGTGGTGCATGGCCAGGTTGGCGGTGTAGCTGCCATGCATGCCGAGCATGCCGACGAACTGGCGGTCGGTGCCAGGATAGCTGCCAAGCCCCATCAGGGTGTTGGTGACCGGTGCATTGAGCATCCTGGCCAGCTCGGTCAGTTGCTCGGAACCGTTGCCCATGACCACGCCGCCACCGGCATAGATGATCGGACGCTTGGCAGCCAGGAGCATTTCGACAGCCTTGCGGATCTGGCCCGAGTGACCGCGAACGGCCGGACTGTAGGAACGCAGCTTGGCTTTTTTCGGGAAAACGTATTCGTATTTCTCGGCCGGGTTGGTCATGTCTTTCGGAATATCGACGACTACAGGACCCGGACGACCGGACTGCGCCAGATAGAAGGCCTTCTTCAGGACTTCCGGAATTTCCGAAGGATGCTTGATCATGAAGCTGTGTTTCACGATCGGACGGGAGATACCGATCATGTCGGTCTCCTGGAACGCATCGGTCCCCACCAGAGTGCTGGCAACCTGACCGGACAACACCACCATTGGAATGGAGTCCATGTAGGCAGTGGCGATACCGGTGATGGCGTTGGTTGCACCCGGACCGGATGTCACCAGCACCACGCCGGCCTTGCCGGTGGCACGAGCATAACCGTCAGCCATATGGGTGGCAGCCTGTTCATGACGAACAAGAATATGGTTTACGGCAGGTTCTTTGAACAGTGCGTCGTAGACATGCAGAAGGGCGCCACCCGGGTACCCGTAAATGTACTTAACGCCTTCGTCACGCAGGAAGCGGACGACCATTTCAGCGCCAGATAAAAGCTCCACGTTGTTCACCTCTAAAACGCCAGAATACCGTTCACTGCGGAACGGGTCTTATTAGGTTTTACTGCCAAGCAGAGCATGAGCGACGGTGGTCGCCGACTACGTCAGCACTGACTGAGCAAGTATTGGGATGTCCCTGAGTGTTGCGGAACATTCCCACCCAGCGCGAGGTAACGCGTTGCGGGTGTTACAGGTCGGCGCGGGTGTGCGCCTCATGATCTACCGAGACGGCCTGCTTCTGGCAGTCCTTCTACAGCGAACTTTGAATTGTTGTGATTCGCCCCCCTCAAGTCAAGCAATCCGTGAGCTTTCTTCCGGGCAGCGCCTTATAAGGGGGACAGACCCGGACTCGAAGCCGCTGTATATGGTAGCTTTGCGACGCACAGAATTTTCAAGGAAGTACCATGCGCTGGATGATCCTCGCGGCTGCACTCTCGATGGCGGTAAGTACAACCAGCCAGGCCGCCCAAATCTACAAATGGGTCGATGCCCAGGGGGTCACGCATTTCGATGCACAACCACCGGCAGGCCAGCAGGTAGAAGAAATCAATGTGCAAAAGCCGCCACCCGCCCCTACCGCCTCAACGGCCAGCGAGCCAGATCCTCAGCAGCAGGAGATCGATGCCAGGGTCAGAAAGCAGGTAAGGGCTCAGGAAGCCAAAATGGCCGACAACTGCGAAGTGCTGCGCACCAACCTCGCGCAACTGCAGAACAATCCGCGCGTGCGCGAGCAGACCGAAGGGGGGACAAAGCGCCTTACGGATGATGAACGCAAGGCGCGTGTTGCCGAAACGCAGAGAACTATCGCCGAGTACTGCCGTTAAGACTGGCTGATCAGCTGATCGAACTGGGCCAGAAGCTCCTGCAGCCTGCGGGCTTCACCTTGGCGGCTGGCGTAGACCATCTCGGCCATTTCCAGAATCCCCGACGAGTTGGGCAATGGAAGATCCCGCTCCAGGATGATTTTCATCCGTGGCAGGAAAATCCATTGCAGCCACTGCTCGAACTCCAGGGTATCGACGCTGAACGGCTCGGTGCTGGAAAGCGCCTCCTCGCTGGGCGACGTCTCGCTCCACCAACCCAGCACCCTCAACTCACGTTCGATAAGCAGCAGTTGCTCGGCCACTTCAGGCAGACGCCGATCCATCAGAGATTGACCCGCGCTTTCTGGCGAGCCAGCGCAGCGCCAGCCGCGTCACCCTGTTTTTCACGAGACTGGGCAATCAACTCCCAGAGACTCGCCTGCAGGCTTGCACGACCGTTGGCATAGGTCAGGGCACGACGGGCCAGTTGTTCTGCCTGGGCTGGATCGCCCTGGGCCAGACGCACCTGAGCCAGACGATAGAGCACTTGCGGCTCGCGCGGTGCCACACGCTGGGCACGCTCAAGGCTGGACGAAGCACCATTGAGGTCGCCGCTGCCTTGCTGCTGCTGAGCAGTGGTCAACAGAGCCAGTACCGGGCCATCCAGTTGCTCGTCAGCCGACAGGCCGGATGAACCGGACGGAATACCGGTTGGTGCCGGGTTGGACGGCATGCTGTAGTTGCTCACCGGAGCCGGGTCGACTGGCTGCTGAGCCACCGGAGGGGTATCGATGGTGAACGATGACTGGGAAGAAGGCGCAGAGAAAGTCTGGCCAGCACCGGCACCACCGCCAGGAACCATCACGACCACGCCGGAATCCTGCGGCACGGCCTGCGCCTGAGGAGCCTGGACGGTATTGGCTCGATAAGCTGTATTGCGCGAAGCCGAAACACGCTCGCTGTTAGACACTTTGGAGCCCGAATCCACGACCGGAATCGAGCCACGCTGCACGCTGGCACAACCATTGAGCAACGCCAGAGCCGTTACAGCCGGAATCCACCATTTATTCACGTCACACCCTCATTGCTTAATTCAACCAACCCTTGACCCAGTCCAGCACTTCGGCGGCGGGTGCCGGGCTACCGCTACAGGTAGCTCCGGGCTGAGGTTCACTGCCGCGAATATACGGCATCTGTACGGCATTCGGGCAATTGGCATCCGACCCCTGACCGGTCTGGGCATTGACCCAGGACTGGACCACGTTATCCGGCATTGCCATATCCAGCGGCAGCGGGTCGGCCTTGCGCATGAAACTGGTCCAGACCTGCAGGGCACCACTGGCACCGGTGAACGGCGTCTTGCCGTTATCGTCACGCCCCATCCACACCACCGCCAGCAGGTCCTGACTGAAACCTGCGAACCAGCTGTCGCGCGAATCGTTACTGGTGCCGGTCTTGCCTGCCAGATTCAGGGTCGAGGGCAAGACGTTATAGACCGACTTGGCGGTCCCCTCGCGCATCACCCGCTGCATTGCGTTCTGCACCAGATAAATGGCACCGGGATCGAAGCGCTGTTCGATCTGGAACGGATAACGCTTGAGCGGTTCACCCTCGGCCGTCAGCACACTACGGATACCGCGCATCGGCGTATTGAAGCCGCCGCTGGCAATCGTCTGATACATGGTGGCGACTTCCATCGGACTCAAGCCGCCAGCCCCCAGCAGCATGGACGGATACGTCGGCCACTCGCGTGTCACACCCAGCTTGGCGAGGGTCTTGAAGACGTTGGGGACGCCCAGCTCAAGACCCAGCTTGGCCGTGGAAAGGTTGTAGGAGTGCGCCAGCCCCTGGTACAGGAAAATATTCCCGTGGGCTTTGCGATCATAATTCTGAGGCTTCCAGATCTGGCCATCCGCGCCCTTGACCTGAAACGGCTCGTCGGCCACCCAACTGGTCAGGGTGTACTGACTGGGACGCTCAAGCGCGGTGAGATAGATCGCCGGCTTGACCAGAGAACCAATCGGCCGAACGGCATCGATGGCGCGGTTGAAGCCTGCAAACCCGGCCTGACGACTGCCCAGCAAGGCCTGCACTTCACCGGTTTCGGGATTGGTCACGACCATGGCCGCTTCCACTTCGTCCGAACCCTTGCGCCCGGCCAGCCGCTTGAACGTATCGTCCATGGCCGCCTGGGATTTCATCTGCAGGATCGGATCGAAACTGGTGAAAATCCGCAACCCTTCTTCGGTCAGGTCTTCATCGCGATAGTCTTCACGCAACTGTCGCTTGACCAGATCCAGAAACGCCGGGAACGAACTGTCCGCAAGGCTGCCGGTCTTGGTCACGCCCAACGGCATCTTCTTGGCCGCCTCGACCACCTGCGCCGTGGCCACGCCCTGTTGCTCCAGCAGGTCGAGAACCAGGTTGCGGCGCTCCAGCGCACGCTCCGGATTGCGACGCGGATTGTAATAGGAAGGCCCCTTGACCAGACCGACCAGCAACGCCACTTGATGAATCTTCAGTTCGGACAACGGCTGGCTGAAGAAATACTGACTGGCCAGACCGAAACCATGCACCGCACGCTGACCGTCCTGACCGACGAATACCTCATTGAGGTAAGCCTCGAGGATTTCCTGCTTGCTGTAATGCAGCTCCAGCAGCACGGACATCATGGCTTCGGTCAGTTTCCGCGTGAGGCTGCGCTCGTTGGTCAGGTAGAAGTTCTTGACCAGTTGCTGGGTCAGCGTACTGCCGCCCTGACGCATCTGCCCCTGCGAGGTATTGACCCAGATCGCCCGGGCAATGGATTTTGGGGATACCCCCATATGGCTGTAGAAATCACGGTCCTCGACTGCAACCAGGGCATCGAGCAGATAGGGCGGTGCCTGATCGAGCTTGATCAGGATCCGGTCTTCCAGATTCTTGGGATACAGACCGCCGATCATCAGCGGTTCGAGACGGGCCACCGCCAGCTTTGCACCACTGCTGCCGGAAGTCAGGTCCGCCACATAGTCGCCGGAGAAACGCACGCGGACCTGCTGCGCAGGATCGGTGCCTTCGTAGAACTGAAAGCCGCGGGTGTTGAGGTCGACGGTATTGCCATTGACTGCCGCCGCGCCCGGGCCGTTGGCCACGCTTTCGCGACGATAGCCCAGAGCGTCGAGTTCGATGAGAAAGTCATCGCGGCTCAGTTTCTGGCCGACGAATAGCTCCAGAGGCCGTGCATAGACCTTGGCCGGGATGGTCCAGCGCTTGCCGGAAAATTTCTCCTGGACCACCGCGTCCAGGTAAACGGCAACGCAAGCCAGCGCCACAAAACCGACGATACTGAGCTTCAGCACCCAGCCCAACCACTTGGGAAGGCCACGGGGAGCTGGTTTCTTGGAAGTACGAGAAGTGCGAGATCGAGTCATGGCCGCGGATTATACGCACTTTGCCAACGACCGACAGACACCTGCACCAGCGGTTTGCAGCCTCGCGCCGAGCGGCCATAATGGCGGCCATCAGCACTTACATTTCGAATCAACTCTTGAAGGATCGCCCGTGAGCCAGTCATTGATTGCAGCCCTGCAGAATCCCGCTCTCTTTCCCCATCCGGTTGAGAACTTCCGGGTTATAGAGACGCACATTTCATGGGTCCTGCTCACCGGCACCTATGCTTACAAATTCAAGAAACCGGTCAATTTCGGCTTTCTGGACTTCACCACACTTGCCGCTCGCAAACACTTCTGCAATGAAGAGCTGCGCCTCAACCAGCGCCTGACCGAAGGCGTCTATCTTGAAGTCGTCCCGGTCACCGGTTCAGCAGACGCGCCGCAACTGGGCGGCAGCGGTGAAGCCATCGAGTATGCCCTCAAGATGCGCCAGTTCTCGCAGGAAGGTTTGCTCAGTTCCCTGCAAGCCAAAGGCGAACTGACGGTCGAGCATATCGACGAGTTGGCCAGGCAGATTGCCGACGCCCACCTCAGTGTGCCGAAAGTCACCACCGAGAATGACCTGGGCTCTCCTGACAACGTCATGGCACCGGTCCTGCAGAACTTCGAGCAGATTCGTCCGTTCCTCAGCGAAAAAGCCGATCTGTTACAGGTTGATTCCCTGCAAGCCTGGGCCGAGTCCAGCTTCGAGCGCCTCAAGCCCCTGCTTGCCCAGCGCAAGGCAGACGGTTTCATCCGCGAATGCCATGGCGACATCCACCTGGGCAATGCCACGGTCATCGACGGTAAAGTGGTGATTTTCGACTGTATCGAATTCAACGAACCATTCCGCATGACCGACGTCTACGCAGACATCGGCTTCCTGGCCATGGACCTTGAAGACCGCGGCCTGAAATCCCTGTCGCGTCGCCTCATCAGTCAGTACCTGGAACAGACCGGCGACTATGCGGGCCTGGAACTGCTCAATTTCTACAAAGCCTATCGCGCTCTGGTGCGTGCCAAGGTGGCGCTGTTCAGCCAGCCTGCCGACGCCGATGATATCCAGCGTGCCGCCGCGTTGAACAGATATCGCAACTACGCCAACCTGGCCGAAAGCTACAGCGCCATTCCATCCAGTTTCCTGGCCATTACCCATGGCGTCTCTGCAGTGGGCAAAAGCCATGTGGCGATGCGTCTGGTCGAAGCCCTGGGTGCCATACGCCTGCGTTCGGATGTCGAGCGCAAGCGCCTGTTCGCAGAAAGCGCCGAGCTTTATGGTGCCGAAACCAGCAAGGCGACCTATGACCGTCTGCACACTCTGGCAGAAACTATTCTGCGCGCCGGCTTCCCGGCAGTCATCGATGCCACTTATCTCAAGCACGAACAACGTAATGCTGCGGCCAAAGTTGCCGAAACAACGGGTGTGCCTTTTCTGATTCTGGATTGCGAAGCCCCCAAGGCAGTCATTGCCGAATGGCTCAAACAACGCCAGGAACAGGGCAGCGATCCTTCGGACGCAACCCTGGAGGTGATCGAAGCGCAACTGGCCAGTCGCGAGCCACTTGATGCGGACGAAATCCTGCGCAGCAAGCACATTGAAACCAGCAAGAGCAGTGACCTGGAAGAACTGGTCGAAAACCTTCGTCAGCGCTTGCCAGGCCTGTGAAATGAACGTCGAGCCGTTGGGCGGCTAGCGCTTCACGGCTCGACAATGATGGCGATATAATGGCGTCATAATTCCAACGAACCACAGAGGCACCCATGAGCCAGCCCAAGCAGCTCGATTCGCCGCTTTACATGCTGTTGCGTAGAGATGATGTCGAAGGCTTCAATCAGGAAAAACCCAAGACAGGCACGATCGATATGGTCGGCGGGGATTTCCGGGGCCTGGACTTGCGTGCCCTTGATACGCGAGGCATCGATTTTACCGACGCCTATTTCCGCTCTGCCGACCTTCGTGGCCTGGATTTGCGACATACGCCGATGGAAGGCGCAAGCATCGCCCACGCACAGATATCGGGAGCGTTCTTCCCGCCGGAACTGTCGGCGGACGAGATCCGCATGTCGGTGACCTTCGGAACCCGCATGCGCTACCACACGCGCTAGGGAACACCTCTTCAAGCCTGCGTGCGCAATGCATGCGGGCTTTGTGTTGCGTTGACTTTCTGTAATGCCCTCCATTTCTCTTTCTGTACAGAACGAGAGCCCGGTCGTCAGCAAACTGCCCTCCCTCCATCACCACACTGACTGGCAATACGTGGCACAGACAGAGCGAATCCGTTCATGAAAAAAGAACTGTTGACTTAGAAATGAGAATCGTTATGATTATCACAACCGGTCGCGAGACTGGCCGATAACCTGAAAGACCTTGGTTCGGATTTTCAGGATTATCTCCTCATCAGGCTAATCACGGTTTTTGACCCGGCTTTTTGCCGGGTCTTTTTTTGCCTGTCTTTCAGCTTTTCCCGAGACCGGACTCCAGCACGCCCAGGCGCACCAGCAAGTCGTCCAAGAGCGTCGAAGACCCAAAACGTACCCTGTCGACATTGATCCAGTGCGGCCCGAAACGGGAACGCGCCATGTCCATGAAGCCTCGGGCATCAGTGAAGGTACGAACGCCTCCGGCGACCTTGAAACCCACCTGCCCGCCCACCTCGGCAATGGACTCAAGCACGATGCGCACCGCTTGCGGCGTGGTGCCGGCAAGCCCCCTGCCGGTGCTGGTCTTGAGAAAGTCGGCACCGCACAAAATGGCACTGCGACAAGCCTGGAGGATGATCTGCGGGTCGCGCAGATCACCGGTTTCGAGAGTGACAGTCAAGGCCACGCGACTGCCGCACGCCGCCTTGCAGGCCGTGATCATATCCATACCGGTCTGCTGGTCCCCGGATAGAAGGGTGCGAAACGGATAGACCACATCGATCTCGTCAGCACCCGACATCACGGCTGCACGCACTTCGGCTACCACAGGCTCGATACCCGGGCCGCCATAGGGGAAATTCGCCAGCGCCACCACCCGGACATCAGGAGCCTGCAGACGATCAAGGGTCGTACGCGCCAGACACACGAAACGTGGCGACACACACACTGCCGCTATCGCCCCCAAAGGCGTAACCGCACGTTGACACAGGGCGACAATCCGCTGCTCGGTGTCATCGCTGCTGAAGGCGAACAGATCAAGCAGGCTCAACGCCTGGAGAGCCAGTCGTTCATCATCTGCTGTCATTTCTTGCATGGCATCCCGCTCCGAAAAACATGAGCCGGACAATATAGGAGCACTCCCTGCAAGACATGATCACAGCCAAGTCAGAGAAAAGGACTACGCAAAGAAGAGAAAAAACCTAAGCAGTGGCGTCAGGCTCCAGGTGGGGGCTGGCGAAATTGAGCGCCGTGATCCTTTTCCGGAGTGGCTGCCGTATACCAGACGTAATCGACGCTCTGCGGCTCGACCTCTTCGCCGGCCCGGACCAGAAGCAGCACCACGACCGGATCGGTAACGCCAAGGTCGGTCAGATGCAAAGGCACTCCCACATCCTTGCGCACATGCCAGGCACAGGCAAACAACACACTCGGCACAGGAGCAGCCAAGAGGCTTTGCGCCATTCGCCGGGAAATCGGCATGACTTCATCGGCATACAGATTGGCGGACAACACCGGATAAGGCTGGGCCAGCACGTAGCGCATCAGTGGACCATACAACGACCAGTCCCAGGATTTTTGCCAGTTCAACGCTGCTGGCAGATCGGTCGGGTATTTCCCATCGGCCAGATCAGACTGAACCGCGTCTACCCTGTCCTGCTGGTCGGGATTCAGCATCTCCAATAACAGGCTGCCTTGCGGGCGCCGGGCAGCCAGTACCTGCAAGAGCCATAACTCTAATGCGTGATGATCGGGATTGTCGTGTTGCTCGCCAACCAGAACACGTGGAGCAACTGCCAGACGCTCGGCCAGTTGTTGCGCGCTCAGCGCCTGGCCATTCTTGTTGTCACGAATCATGCCTGAGTCCAAATGCCCATGCCCAACCGGGCTTTGCCTTGAGAATCAATTTGGCAAATGAGGCCGTATTTGGCAAGCATTGAGCCATACCAGACTCACTACCCGAAAATACCCTTTCATGTGCTTGCCTTCTCGGCGAGCCATGATCAATCGGGATCTTCTGGCGGTTATCCAGAAGGTCGATGCCGGGCAGAACGCCTCAACGCGACGAGCGATCCTCGCGAGGCATTCGCAAAAAAAGGAGAAATGATCCGCAAACGTGCAAAATCGGCAGATCAGGATTGCATCAAGAAGCAATGCATCATTTCTCTCTTGCAGTCATCAACTCGATAATCGGAGCTATTTGACAAAGTGTTTTCATTTAAAGCTCAAGCGGGCAGGTATGCTTCATGAAACACCTATGCACCACAGCCGACCTCCCCGAAGCCGAGAGCCGCGGGTTTGAACGTGAGGGGCTCAAGCTGCTGGCAGTGCGTCGTCAGGGTCAGGTGTTCGTCTACCGCAATCGCTGCCCCCATCGCGGCATTGCACTGGAGTGGGAGCCGGACCGGTTTCTGGATGACAGCGCCAGCCTGATCCAGTGCGCCAGCCATGGCGCACTGTTTCTGGTCGAGAATGGCGAATGTGTTGCGGGACCTTGCGAAGGCCAGTCGCTGACGGCCATCCCCTGCCGGGAAGACGCTGAAGGCATCTGGGTCCAGTTGCCTGACGAGAACGAGTCGTTCAGATAAGACCCTGAACCTGCAGACGTCTGTCGATACGAATCTCTTCAGGCGTCAGTTGCACGCCATAGGCCAGCACCTCGACACCCGCCGTCACCGCCTCACGCAAAGCCGCAGCATAGGCAGGGTCGATTTCCTCTGCCGGCCGCACTGCATCAATCCCGGTGATATTCACGCAATACAGCAGGACGGCACGCACGCCCTCGCGAGCCAGTGCTGCCAGTTCTCGCAAATGGCGGGCACCGCGCAGGGTGACGGCATCGGGAAAGGCCGCAACGTTCGACTCATCGAACCCCAGGGTGACGCTTTTGACCTCCACGTAGACATAGCCTTCGGGGTACTCAAGGCGAAAATCCACCCGGCTCTTTTCCTGTCCGTAAGCCACTTCGCGCTTGAGCGCCGTAAAACCGTTGAGTTCGCTGATAACACCGGCACGCAGTGCTTCCTCGACCAAAGTATTGGCACGTCCGGTATTGATGCAGGCAAAGCGTCCCTGAGGCGTTTCGCTGATTTCCCAGGTCCCCGGTAATTTGCGCTTGGGATCATTGGAGCGGCTGAACCAGACTCGTCCTCCCGGCAGCATGCAATTGAGCATCGAACCGGTATTGGGACAGTGGATGGTCAGCCGCTCGCCGCTATCGGTTTCAATGTCGGCCAGGAAGCGTTTGTAGCGAAGCAGCAGACGACCTTGCTCGAGTTCAGGAGAAAAACGCATCAGCCTTTCCAGCTCCGCAAGCCACGGGCAATTCGCTCGACCGCTTCTTCGAGCCTTGGCAGGCTTTGAGTGTAAGCAAAGCGCACATGATGCCCCGCCTGATAGCGCCCGAAATCCAGACCCGGCGTAAACGCAATGTGCTCGGTTTCCAGGAAGTGACGACAGAACTCAAAGGCATCGCCGCCAAAGGCGCTGATATCGGCATACAGATAGAAAGCCCCTTCAGGCTCCACCGCAATACCAAAACCCAGCTCGCGCAGGGCTGGCAAAAGGAAGTCGCGGCGGCGTCCGAACTCGGCGCGACGCTGCTCGAAAATCTCGATGGTTTGCGGCTCGAAGCAGGCCAGCGCGGCATATTGAGCCATGCTCGGAGCGCTGATATAGAGGTTCTGCGCCAGCTTCTCCAGATCGGCAACCGCCTCGGGAGGTGCCACCAGCCAGCCCAGACGCCAGCCCGTCATTCCGAAATACTTTGAAAAACTATTAAGGACAAACGCATCGTTATCGACCTCCAGCACGCTGCTCGCGTCGACGCCATACGTCAGACCATGATAGATCTCGTCCACCACCAGATGGCCGTTACGCGCCTTGAGCGTGCTGGACAACGCCGCCAGCTCATCCACATGCAGAAGCGTGCCTGTGGGGTTGGCGGGAGAAGCGACCAGGGCACCGACGCTGTCCTGATTCCAGTGCTGTGCCACCGACTCGGGTGTCAGTTGATAACGCTCCTGCGGCCCGACCGGCACCAGTTGTGCAGCGCCTTCGACCAGGCGCAGAAAGTGCCGGTTGCACGGGTAACCCGGATCGGCCAGCAGCCAGTGCTTGCCGGGGTCCACCAGAAGACTGCTGGCCAGCAGCAGCGCACCGGAGCCGCCGGGCGTGACGAGAATTCGTTCCGGGTCGATATCCAGCCGATAACGCTGCGCATAGAAACCGGCAATGGCCTGACGCAACTCCGGCAGGCCACGGGCTGCGGTGTAACGGGTCTTGCCGGCTGCCAGTGCCGCCTGACCGGCGGCAACGATGGGCGCTGCCGTGGTGAAATCGGGCTCGCCGATTTCCAGATGAATGACATCGTGACCCGCCGCCTGCAACTCATTGGCCCGCGCCAACAGCGCCATGACATGAAAAGGTTCGATGGCGCGACTACGCTCACTGTAAGGCTGGGCCATTTTTCTTCCTTAAATGAAACACGGATCAGAAACATAACGGTCATGAACAATCGGCTGGATTCTAACCAACCGTTTGCAATGCACTACTTTAAATCATCAAACGTCAGGACTTGTTGAAAGAAAACAAAAAGACGGGGACAGCCGCTACACGCCTTGATGACAGCGAGTTTCCGTTACAGGCGTCCCGTTCGGTGAACAAGCGAGACGATGCTCGACAACCGGGAGTAGCGCACCACGATTTGATCTGGTAAGTTCGCCCGCTTGCAGTTGCAGGGCCGACAGGGGTCGGTGATGGAACAATCCTGCGCAATAGATTAGAAGAGTGAGAGGCGGTCCCTACATGCCCACCCCAGAAAAGCAACAGAATCATCTAATCAGTGGCTTTGAACCCTACGTGGAAAAAGCGGGTGAAGAGTACATGGGCGAGCCGATGCGCGCGCATTTCACCAAGATCCTGAACAAGTGGAAACAGGATCTGATGCAAGAGGTCGACCGCACGGTAGACCACATGAAGGACGAAGCTGCAAACTTTCCCGATCCAGCAGACCGGGCCAGCCAGGAAGAGGAATTCAGCCTGGAACTGCGTGCACGTGACCGTGAGCGCAAGCTGATCAAGAAGATCGACAAGACGCTGCAACTGATCCTGGACGAAGAATACGGCTGGTGTGAGTCCTGCGGTGTGGAAATCGGCCTTCGTCGCCTTGAAGCACGCCCGACTGCCGACCTTTGCATCGACTGCAAGACGCTGGCAGAAATCAAGGAAAAACAGGTCGGCAAGTGACCTGCAGACCGCCTTGAACAAAAAGACGCTTCGGCGTCTTTTTTGGTTTCAAGGCATTGAGGTTTTTCGCGAATGAACTGGCTCCTGCAGAGCACTGGGCAGGAGCCAATTCATTCGCGAGAAACAGTCAGACGAAAAAGCTCTTCTGGTTTGGATACAGCCATGAAAAACCCGGCCTATATCGGACGCTTTGCGCCAACCCCCAGCGGTTACCTGCACTTCGGCTCACTGGTCGCAGCGCTCGCCTCCTATCTCGACGCCCGCGCCGCAGGTGGCAAATGGCTGATGCGCATGGAAGATCTGGACCCGCCTCGGGAGGTTGCCGGGGCGCAGGCCGCGATTCTGGAAACCCTTGAGCGCTATGGTTTCGAATGGGACGGCGAAGTCGTGCGTCAAAGCCTGCGCCACGATGCCTATGCCGAAGTCCTGAATCGCTGGTTCAGTCATGGCCTGGCCTATGCCTGCACCTGCTCGCGCAAACAACTGGAAGGCTTTCAAGGTATCTATCCCGGATTCTGCCGCAATGCAGGTCATGCCACCGAAGACGCCGCGATCCGTATCCGCGTGCCGGAACTGGAATACCGCTTCATCGACCGGGTACAGGGAGCCTTTCAACAACACCTGGGGCGCGAGTCCGGGGATTTTGTCATTCAGCGGCGCGATGGGCTGTATGCCTATCAACTGGCGGTCGTGATCGACGATGCCTGGCAGGGCGTTACCGATATCGTGCGCGGTGCAGACCTGCTGGACTCGACACCTCGTCAGCTCTATCTCCAGGAACTGCTCGGGCTTCCTCAACCGCGCTATCTGCATGTACCGCTGATTACCCAGCCGGACGGCCACAAGCTCGGCAAATCCTATCGCTCGCCACCGTTGCCTGCCGATCAGGCGACGCCCTTGCTACTCAGGGCTCTGCGAGCCCTCGGCCAGCCCACGACACCCGAACTGTCGTACGCCAACGCACGGGAAGTGCTCGATTGGGGCATCGCGCACTGGGATGCAGCGGCCATACCACGCACGAGCACAATTGAAGAAGCCCGAATAGACTGAGCTAGAGCGGTCGCGTAAAACTCGTACATAAGTACACTTGCAGGTTGTACGGCATCCGTTACCATGCCGCACCTCATCACCCTCAGGAACGAAGGAGACCGTATGTATATTTACCGCCTGGTCTTGCTTCTGGTGGTAGGCATCTACCTCTTCTCCCCGGCCATCATGGACTGGTGGATCGATGCAACAGGTGCCTGGTATCGCCCTTATATGCTGTGGCTGATCCTGATCGTGGTGACCTTCATTCTTCAGAGCCAGCGAGATGCCGATGAGCTTTAGCCTGACGCAGATGCTGCTGGTCAGCGCCGGGTATCTGCTGTTCCTGTTCGGCGTTGCGTGGATCAGTGAACGTGGAGTCATTCCACGCTGGATCATTCGTCACCCACTGACCTATACCCTGTCGCTGGGCGTGTATGCCAGTGCCTGGGCCTTCTATGGCTCGGTCGGCCTGGCCTATCAGTATGGTTATGGCTTCCTGTCCAGTTATCTCGGGGTTTCCGGGGCTTTTCTGCTGGCGCCGGTACTGCTTTATCCCATTCTCAAGATCACCCGCACCTACCAGCTTTCATCCCTGGCCGACCTGTTTGCCTTCCGTTTCAGAAGTACCTGGGCGGGCGCGCTGACCACGGTTTTCATGCTCATTGGCGTGCTGCCGCTCTTGGCGTTGCAGATTCAGGCCGTGGCCGACTCCATCAGCATCCTGACCCGCGAACCGGTACAGGACCGGGTCGCCGTAGCCTTCTGCGCGCTGATCACACTCTTCACCATCTTCTTTGGCTCACGGCATATCGCGACCCGGGAAAAGCATGAAGGTCTGGTATTCGCCGTCGCGTTCGAATCGCTGATCAAACTGATCGCCCTGGGCGGCATCGGCCTGTATGCCCTGTATGGCGTATTCGACGGTCCACAGCATCTGGAACTCTGGCTGCTGCAGAACCAGACCGCTCTGGCCTCGCTGCATACGCCCTTGCAGGAAGGCCCATGGCGCACCTTGCTGCTGGTGTTTTTCGCCTCGGCCATCGTGATGCCGCACATGTATCACATGACCTTTACCGAAAACCTCAATCCGCGTGCGCTGGTCAGCGCCAGTTGGGGCCTGCCGCTGTTCCTGCTGCTGATCAGCCTCGCAGTGCCTCTTATTCTGTGGGCGGGCCTCAAGCTGGGCGCCACCACCAGCCCTGAATATTTCACCCTGGGGATCGGCATCGCCGCCAACAGCAAACCGCTGGCGCTGATGGCTTATGTGGGCGGGCTCGCAGCTTCCAGCGGGCTGATCATCGTCACCACTCTGGCGCTGTCGGGCATGGCCCTCAACCATCTGGTGCTGCCGCTCTATCAGCCACCGGCAGAGGGCAATATCTATCGCTGGCTGAAATGGACACGTCGCGGCCTGATCGTGGCAATCATCACAGCGGGCTACTGCTTCTACCTGATGCTCGGCGCACAGCAGGATCTGGCCAACCTGGGCATCGTTGCCTTCGTCGCAACCCTGCAATTCCTGCCCGGCGTACTGTCGGTGCTGTATTGGCCGACCGCCAACCGACGCGGCTTCATTGCCGGCCTGCTGGCCGGGACCGTGGTCTGGATCGTGGGCATGCTGTTACCGCTGATCGGCAACCTGCAGGGTTTCTATATTCCGCTGCTGAACATGATCTACGTGCTGGACGACACCAGTTGGCACATGGCGGCTATCGCGTCGCTGGCCGCCAACGTGCTGTTGTTCACCCTGATCTCGCTGTTCACCAATGCAAGCCCGGAGGAGGTCAGTGCCGCCGAGGCCTGTGCCGTCGACAATGTGCGTCGCCCGCAGCGCCGCGAACTCTATGCAGTGTCGCCCCAGGAATTTGCCACGCAACTGGCCAAGCCGCTGGGTGCCAAGGCTGCGCAGAAGGAAGTCGAACAGGCGCTGCGCGATCTGTATCTGCCGTTCGACGAGCGCCGCCCTTATGCCCTGCGCCGCCTGCGTGACCGGATCGAAGCCAACCTGTCCGGCCTGATGGGCCCCAGCGTCGCCCAGGACATGGTGGAAACCTTCCTGCCCTACAAGTCCGGCAGCGAGAAATACGTCACCGAAGACATTCACTTCATCGAGAGCCGTCTCGAAGACTATCACTCGCGCCTGACCGGCCTTGCCGCCGAACTCGACGCCTTGCGCCGTTACCACCGCCAGACTCTTCAGGAGCTGCCCATGGGGGTATGCTCGCTGGCCAAGGATCAGGAAATCCTGATGTGGAACCGGGCCATGGAAGAACTGACCGGTATCGTCGCCCAGCGGGTAGTCGGCTCGCGCCTGGAAACCATCAGCGAACCCTGGAAAGGCCTGCTGACGGGTTTCATCAATGTGCCGGACGAGCACTTGCACAAACAGAAGCTCGCCCTGGACGGACAGACCCGTTGGCTCAACCTGCACAAGGCCGCCATCGATGAACCGCTGGCCCCCGGCAGCAGCGGTCTGGTGGTGCTGGTCGAAGACCTGACCGAAACCCAGATGCTGGAAGACAAGCTGGTCCATTCGGAACGGCTGGCCAGTATCGGTCGTCTGGCGGCCGGTGTGGCTCATGAAATCGGCAACCCCATCACCGGTATCGCCTGCCTTGCACAGAACCTGCGCGAAGAGCGCGAGGAAGATGGCGAGATCAGGGAGATCAGCAGCCAGATCCTCGAACAGACCAAACGCGTCTCGCGCATCGTGCAATCCTTGATGAGCTTCGCCCACGCCGGCGCTCACCAGCATAACGACGAAGCCGTCTGTCTGGCCGAAGTCGCTCAGGATGCCATTGGTCTGCTGGCGCTCAACCGTCGCAACTTCGAAGTGCATTTCTATAATCTGTGCAATCCGCAGCACAAGGTCGATGGCGATCCTCAGCGGCTGGCGCAGGTCTTGATCAATCTGCTCTCCAACGCCCGTGATGCCTCGCCGTCCGGCAGCGCGGTGAGGGTCAAGAGCGAAGCATCCGAACATACTGTGGATCTGATCGTCGAAGACGAAGGCAGTGGAATTTCGAAGGCAATCATGGACCGATTGTTTGAACCATTCTTCACGACCAAGGAGCCGGGAGAAGGAACCGGGCTAGGTCTCGCGCTGGTCTATTCCATCGTTGAAGAGCATTATGGACAAATCACCATCGACAGCCCGGCTGACCCCGAGCAGCAGCGAGGAACCCGTATCAGGATAACCTTGCCGCGCCATGTCGAAGCGACGTCCGCCGTGAACTGAGACCGTCGAGAGAACTGAATCGATGCCGCATATTTTGATCGTCGAAGACGAAACCATTATCCGCTCTGCCCTGCGCCGACTGCTTGAGCGTAACCAGTACGAAGTCAGCGAGGCAGGTTCGGTACCCGAGGCTCAGGAGCGTTTCAACATCCCCTCGTTCGACCTGATCGTCAGCGACCTGCGACTGCCTGGCGCTCCTGGCACCGAACTGATCAAGCTCGGCGAAGGCAAGCCCGTACTGATCATGACCAGCTATGCCAGCCTGCGCTCGGCCGTCGACTCCATGAAAATGGGCGCGGTGGATTACATCGCCAAGCCCTTTGACCACGACGAGATGTTACAGGCCGTTGCGCGCATCCTGCGTGATCGCCAGACCAGTACAAGCCAGCAGGCCGAACGCAGCGCCCCCGCCAAAGCCAACACCGCCGACAAGGGCGCTGCGCAGAACGGCGAGATCGGCATCATCGGCTCCTGTCCGCCGATGCTCGATCTGTACAGCAAGATCCGCAAGGTCGCGCCCACAGACTCCAACGTTCTGGTCCAGGGCGAGTCCGGGACCGGCAAGGAACTGGTCGCCCGTGCCCTGCACAATCTTTCGCGTCGCGCCAAGGCACCGATGATTTCCGTGAACTGCGCAGCGATTCCCGAATCCCTGATCGAATCCGAGCTCTTCGGCCATGAAAAAGGTGCCTTTACCGGCGCCAGCGCAGGTCGCGCAGGGCTGGTGGAAGCAGCCGATGGCGGCACCCTGTTTCTCGACGAGATCGGCGAACTGCCTCTGGAAGCACAGGCCCGGCTCCTGCGAGTCCTGCAGGAAGGCGAGATTCGTCGTGTCGGCTCCGTGCAGTCACAGAAAGTCGATGTACGCCTGATCGCCGCGACCCACCGGGATCTCAAGACCCTGGCCAAGAACGGAGAGTTTCGCGAAGACCTTTATTACCGCCTGCACGTGATCGCCCTGAAACTGCCGGCATTGCGCGAGCGCGGTAACGATGTACTCGAAATCGCTCGCGCCTTTCTGACGCGCCAAAGCGCCAGGGCCGGCCGCAACGACCTGAAGTTTGCTCCAGACGCCGAACAGGCCATCCGTCACTACAGCTGGCCGGGTAACGTGCGGGAACTGGAAAACGCCGTGGAACGCTCGGTGATTCTGTGCGAAAGCCCGGAAATCTCTGCCGACCTGCTGGGTATCGACATCGAACTGGACGGGCTGAATGACGACGAGTACATGGGCCTGGCTCCCCTGCCCGTTTCGACGAACTCGACCAACAGCGAACCCAGCGAAGACCTGTCTCTGGAAGACTACTTCCAGCATTTCGTCCTGGAGCATCAGGATCACATGACCGAGACCGAACTGGCGCGCAAGCTGGGCGTCAGCCGCAAGTGCCTGTGGGAACGCCGCCAGCGCCTGGGCATTCCACGCCGCAAAGGGGTCGCCAACGAAACCTGAGAAGGCTCTGCGTCGGGGTGCGCAGGTCAGTTAACAAAACTGTTACCTTCGAACATCAGCCGTAACAAAAGCCGGGTCTTACGGTAACGAAGCCCGGCTTTTTTGTGCCCGACCAAAAAGCCGGATGCCCGAAAAGCCCCGGTTTTACTGGGTTCTGAAAAGTTGGCACACCTTCTGCTATATGCTTAGTACAAGAAGAACAACAAGCAGTACGACACCCATAATAAAAATAAGACGAATCGACTCACGCATAACAAGAACAAGACGGCGGAGGCGCAGCTAACTGATTCTTTTGGAGAGGAGTTGTATTTGGGGCTTGCCCCGCAACCAGGCCGAGAATAATAAAAACTACCCTTAGGTAGCGCCTGAACTGGTTGGATCGAATGATCATTGCAACGCAGCGACCAAAGCAATCCGTTTGCTCTTGACTCCCGATTGGGAGATTTCACAGGCGAAACCCTGTGAATGGGCACTCAACAAAAACAAGAAGCCCGACAAGACAATAAAAATAAAGAGCACGCACTTTGGGGGAGCTTCGGCTCCCCCAGTAGCTTCCAGAGCTTTTACACCCCTTCCTTTCATGCCCGATGCGCAGCGTCCTACACCATCCCCCGACTAAATGCTAGAATCCCCGCCCATCGTGCGGCCATTCTTCATTTTGGCCGAATATTCCTTCAAACAGTGCATCCCATGCTGAAGAAGCTGTTCCAGTCATTCCGTTCCCCACTGCGTAAACCGCAGCAACACACGCGCACCACGCCTGAAGTGCTCAACAGCAGCCAGCATTCGCTGCAGCGCAGCCAGTTCAGCCGTCATGCGGTCAATATCGTCGAGCGCCTGCAAAATGCTGGCTACCAGGCCTATCTGGTCGGCGGTTGTGTACGCGACCTGCTGCTCAATATCGAGCCCAAGGATTTCGACGTAGCAACCAGCGCCACACCTGAACAGGTGCGTGCCGAATTCCGTAACGCCCGGATCATTGGCCGCCGCTTCAAGCTGGTTCATATCCACTTTGGCCGGGAAATCATCGAGGTCGCGACCTTCCGCGCCAATCATCCTCAGGACGAGGAAGAAGAGGACAGCAACCAGTCCTCGCGCAATGAAAACGGCCGCATTCTGCGTGACAACGTCTATGGCACGCTGGAAGAAGATGCCCAGCGCCGGGACTTCACCATCAACGCGCTGTATTACGATCCGGTCAGCGAGCGGATTCTCGATTACGCCAATGGCGTACATGACATTCGCAACCGCCTGATCCGTCTGATTGGCGACCCCGAGCAGCGCTACAAGGAAGACCCGGTGCGCATGCTGCGTGCCGTGCGTTTCGCAGCCAAGCTGGATTTCGGTATCGAGAAGCACAGTACCCTGCCGATTCGCCCGCTGGCTCCGATGCTGCGCGATATTCCGTCGGCCCGCCTGTTTGAAGAAACACTCAAGCTGTTCCTGTCAGGCCACGCCGAACTCACCTTCGAAATGCTGGTGGATCTGGAACTGTTCGAACCACTGTTCCCGGCCAGCTCCAAGGCTCTGGAATACAACCCGACCTATACCCACACCCTGATCAGCCAGGCCTTGATCAATACCGACCTGCGTATCAAGCAGAACAAGCCGGTAACACCGGCGTTCCTGTTCGCGGCCCTGCTCTGGCCAGCCTTGCCTGCCAAGGTACTGCGTCTGCAGGAGCGCGGCATGCCGCCGATTGCGGCCATGCAGGAAGCCGCTCACGAACTGATCATCGAACAATGCCAGCGCATCGCGATCCCCAAGCGTTTCACCATGCCGATCCGCGAGATCTGGGACATGCAGGAGCGTCTGCCGCGCCGTTCCGGCAAGCGCGCCGACCTGCTGCTCGACAACCCGCGCTTCCGTGCCGGTTACGACTTCCTGCTGCTGCGTGAAACCGCTGGCGAGCAGACCGACGGTCTGGGCGAGTGGTGGACCGATTACCAGGACAGTAACGACAGCCAGCGCCGCGACATGATTCGCGATTTGAGCAACAAGCCCGAAGCCACGGGTACTGGCCCTCGCAAGCGTCGTCGCAGCAGCGGCGCCAAGCGCAAGCGAGATGCCGAGGCGGCTGGCGGTGAGTGAGGTGTCGGGCCGCGAACGCGTCTACATAGGCCTGGGCAGCAACCTTGCCGACCCGGCAGAGCAGTTGCGTCATGCTCTGGATGCGTTGGCGCAACTGCCGCAGAGCCAGCTGTCAGGTGTTTCATCCTTTTATGTCAGCGACTCCCTGCTGCCCGGCCAGCCCCGCTATACCAATGCTGTTGCAGCGCTGGACACTGCGCTGGCTCCGCTGGAACTGCTCGATGCCTTGCAAGGCATCGAACAGGATCAGGGCCGCGAGCGTCATGAACGCTGGGGCCCGCGCACTCTGGACCTGGATATTCTGTTGTTCGGCGAGCGCCTGATCGACGAGCCACGCCTGAAAGTGCCGCACTACCATATGCAGGCGCGCCCTTTCGTCCTCTACCCTCTGGCAGAGCTCGCTCCTCGCCTGGATCTGGCAGACGGGCGCACGCTGGAGCAGTTACTGGCCGCTTGCCCATTCGAAGGTCTGGAGCGTTTGTCCGCTCAGGCGTAACCCTGACGTGTCACCCGTTACTACGCATCTGTAACCGATGATGAAAACGGGTAACACCTGCAATTGACTTCATGCCCCCTCCTCACGAAGATAGGCCTCCCGCCGCCAACCCGTTGGTGAATGGGCGCGAAACAGGCCTTTGCGAAACACCGCGATACGACGGTGTGCCTGCTTTTCCAAGATGAATCGCCGCAGTGTGCACAGCGCCTGATGGAGACTTTAGATGCCTGATATAACTGTTACGTCGCTGCTGGCCCTCAAGCACAAAGGTGAGAAGATCACCATGCTGACCTGCTACGACGCGACTTTCGCTCATACCGCCAGTCAGGCGGGTGTCGAAGTGTTGCTGGTCGGTGACTCGCTGGGCATGGTTCTTCAAGGCCATGACAGCACCTTGCCAGTGACGACCGCCGAGATGGCCTATCACGTTGCCTGCGTCAAACGCGGCAATCAGGGCGCGCTGATTCTGGCCGACCTGCCTTTCATGGCCAACGCCACTCTCGAACAGACCTTCACCAACAGCACCACGCTGATGCAGGCGGGTGCGCACATGGTCAAGGTCGAAGGTGCCGCCTGGCTGGCCGAGTCGATACGACTGCTCGCCGACCGCGGCATTCCAGTCTGCGCCCATATGGGCCTGACGCCACAATCGGTGAACGTGCTGGGTGGCTACAAGGTTCAGGGCCGTCTGGAAGCACAGGCCCGCCAGATGCGTGCCGACGCCATTACTCTGGAACAGGCCGGCGCCGCCATGATCCTGCTGGAATGTGTCCCGAGCGAGCTGGCCGAGGAAATCACCCAGGCGGTGAAAGTCCCGGTCATCGGTATCGGTGCCGGCAGCGCCACCGACGGTCAGGTGCTGGTGCTGCATGACATGCTCGGCCTCTCCATCAGCGGGCGCGTACCCAAGTTCGTCAAGAACTTCATGGTCGGCCAGCCTGATATTCAGTCGGCCATCCAGGCCTACGTCAGCGCAGTCAAAAACGTCAGCTTCCCGGCAACTGAACACGGATTCTCGGCATGAACACAGTAAAAACCGTACTGGACCTGCGCGCCGCCGTCGCTCGCGCCCGTAGCGAAGGTAAACGGATTGCCCTGACGCCCACGATGGGCAACCTGCACAGCGGCCATGCCGCACTGGTTACCCGGGCGAGCCAGCGGGCGGACTTCGTGGTCGCCACCATTTTCGTCAACCCGCTGCAGTTCGGCCCCAACGAAGACCTGGCGAGCTACCCGCGTACCCTGGATGCCGACAAGGAAAAACTGCTCGAAGCCGGTTGCAACCTGCTATTCACGCCCAGCGTGGAAGAAATGTACCCACACGGCATGGCCGACCAGACACTGGTCAGCGTTCCACACCTGTCCGAAGGGCTGTGCGGTGCCAGCCGTCCCGGCCATTTCGATGGCGTTGCCACCGTGGTCAGCAAGCTGTTCAACATGGTGCAGCCCGATCTGGCCGTGTTTGGCGAAAAAGACTTTCAGCAACTGGCAGTGATCCGGGCACTGGTCCGGGATCTGAACATGCCGATCCAGATCATTGGCGAACCGACCGTTCGCGCCGCCGATGGCCTGGCCCTGTCGTCGCGCAATGGCTACCTGAGCACAGAAGAGCGCGCCAAGGCACCTGTTCTGTATCGTGTGCTCAGTACCGTGGCCGATGGCATTCGCTGCAACGAAGCGATCAACAGCCTGATCGACATCGGCAAGAGAACCCTGGAAGCCGAAGGATTCCGTATCGACTATCTGGAAGTGCGCGAAGCCACCAGCCTGCGACCTGCGACCGAAGAAGACCGTGATCTGGTCATTCTGGTTGCCGCCTTTCTGGGCAAGACCCGCCTGATCGACAATCTGCACCTGACCAAGGAATAACAACAAGATGCACACCGTGATGCTCAAAGCCAAACTGCACCGTGCAGAAGTCACTCACGCCGTGCTCGACTACGAAGGCTCATGCGCCATCGATGGCGAGTGGCTGGACCTGTCCGGCATCCGCGAGTACGAGCAGATCCAGATCTACAACATCGATAACGGCGAGCGCTTCACCACCTACGCCATCCGGGGTGAAGAAGGCTCGCGCATGATTTCGGTCAACGGCGCTGCGGCTCACAAAGCGAAAGTCGGCGACCGTGTGATCATCTGCGCCTATGCTCAGTACTCCGACGCCGAGCTGGTCGATTTCAAGCCACGCATGCTTTATATGGCATCGGGCAATGAACTTAGCCATACCAGTAATGCCATACCGGTACAGGTTGCCTAGGTAATCCCATACAGGGCACAGCACTCAGCCTGTGTGAAATAGTACCGGCCTCATGTAAGACAGAGCGCAGACAAACAGGCATGCGGGGGGTAGTCTCCGTTGAGTTGCCGAGCATTCAAGTTTGCGATCTGGCTTTTCAACCTCCAAGGCAGTTCAAGTTAAAGGAAACCCGCAGCGATGGCGTACTACCGCAATCCTTCTGATGTGACCGCCCTGCCCGCCTGGCAGGCGCTGAGTCAACACCGCCAAGCCATGCAGGATTTCAGCATGCGCGATGCGTTCAATGCAGACCCGCAACGCTTCAGCCAATTCACCCTCAGCAGTTGCGGCCTGTTTCTCGACTACTCGAAGAACCTGATTACCGGCGAAACCCAGGACCTGCTGGTCAACCTGGCCAATGAAGTCGGTCTCAAGGAAGCGATCAAGGCACAATACGACGGCGAACTGGTCAACTCTTCCGAAGGCCGTCCGGCACTGCACACCGCACTGCGCCGCCCGGTTGGCGACAAGCTGCTGGTCAACGGCGTCAACGTGATGCCAGAAGTTCACAAGGTTCTTAACCAGATCACCGAGCTGGTCGGTCGTATTCACGACGGTCTGTGGCGCGGCTACACCGAGAAGCCCATCACCGACGTGGTGAACATCGGCATCGGTGGTTCGTTCCTGGGCCCGGAGCTGGTTTCCGAAGCGCTGCTGTCGTACACCCACAAAGGCGTGCGCTGCCATTACCTGGCGAATATCGACGGCAGTGAATTCCATGAACTGTCGATGAAGATCCGCGCCGAAACCACGCTGTTCATCGTTTCGTCGAAATCCTTCAACACCCTGGAAACCCTGAAGAACGCCCAGGCTGCACGCTCGTGGTATCTGGCTCAGGGTGGCTCCGAGGCAGAGCTGTATCGCCACTTCATTGCCGTGTCGAGCAACAATGCTGCTGCCGTGGCTTTCGGTATTCGCGAAGAGAACATCTTCCCGATGTGGGACTGGGTCGGCGGGCGTTACTCGCTGTGGTCGGCCATCGGCCTGCCTATCGCACTGGCCATCGGCATGTCCAACTTCAAGGAACTGCTGTCCGGTGCCTACACCATGGACCAGCACTTCCAGAGCGCTCCCTTCGAGAAGAACATGCCGGTGCTGCTGGGCCTGCTGGGCGTGTGGTATGGCAACTTCTGGGGCTCTCAGAGCCACGCGATCCTGCCTTACGACCACTACCTGCGTAACATCACCAAGCACTTGCAGCAACTGGACATGGAATCCAACGGCAAGAGCGTACGCCAGGACGGCACACCGGTTTCCACCGATACCGGCCCGGTCATCTGGGGCGGCGTAGGCTGCAACGGTCAGCATGCCTATCACCAGTTGCTGCATCAGGGCACCCAACTGATCCCGGCTGACTTCATTGTGCCGATCGTCAGCTTCAACCCGGTTGCCGACCATCATCAGTGGCTGTATGCCAACTGCCTGTCGCAGAGCCAGGCGCTGATGCTGGGCAAGACTCGCGCCGAAGCCGAAGCCGAGCTGCGTGAAAAAGGCATGCCGGAAGAACAGGTGCAGCAGATTGCACCGCACAAGGTCATTCCGGGCAACCGTCCGAGCAACACTCTGGTGGTGGAACGCATCAGCCCGCGCCGTCTGGGAGCACTGGTGGCGATGTACGAACACAAGGTTTTCGTACAGAGCGTGATCTGGGGCATCAACGCCTTCGATCAATGGGGTGTCGAGCTGGGCAAGGAGCTGGGCAAAGGTGTTTACCAGCGCCTGACAGGCGGTATCGAAGAGCCTGCCGAAGATGCTTCGACCCAAGGTCTGATCAACTACTTCCGCGGACGTCATCGCGGCTGATTGAAAGCCCCTCTTCGCGAATGAATTCGCTCCTACGGTGTAGGCGAATTCATTCGCGATCCCCCACCGGCTTCTATCCTTGTATCCACACAAGCACAAGGAAGCCGATCATGTTCGATATCCGCGCATTCCCCAAAGCCTATGCCACAAGCCTGGCCGCTCAACTGAGCCCGGCCGACTATAAGCGTCTTTATCGCCAGTCTGTGGATAACCCCGAGCAATTCTGGGCCGAACAGGCCACCGCCTTTCTCGACTGGTCAGCGCCCTGGGACGAGGTCCATAGTTCGGACTTCAGCACCGGACAGGCAAGCTGGTTCAAGGGTGGCAAACTCAATGTCAGTTACAACTGTATCGACCGCCATCTGCAAGAGCATGGCGACCGGATCGCGTTGATCTGGGAAGGCGACAACCCGACCGAATCGGCCGAAATAACCTACAGAAAGCTGCATCACAACGTTTCCCGGCTGGCCAACGTCCTGAAGATTCGCGGCGTTCGCAAAGGCGACCGGGTGTGTATCTACATGCCGATGATTCCCGAGGCCGCCTACGCCATGCTCGCCTGTAGTCGCATAGGTGCCGTGCATTCGGTGGTGTTTGGCGGCTTTTCTCCGGATGCCCTGCGCGACCGGATTCTGGACTCGGACTGCCACACGGTCATCACCGCCGATGAAGGCATCCGGGGCGGCAAATACATCCCGCTGAAACACAACGTCGACAAGGCCCTGCAAAGCTGCCCGAACGTGAGCACGGTGCTGGTAGTGGAGCGAACCCAGGGAGAAATCGACTGGGTCAAGGGCCGTGACCTCTGGTATCACGAAGCGCTTCATGGCATCAGCGATGACTGCCCGCCAGAGCCCATGGACGCCGAAGACCCGTTGTTCATTCTCTATACCTCCGGCAGCACCGGCAAACCCAAGGGCGTGCTGCATACCACCGGCGGCTATCTGCTGCAGGCAGCCATGACCTACAAGCATGTGTTCGATTATCGCGAGGGCGAGATTTTCTGGTGTACGGCGGACGTCGGCTGGGTCACCGGCCACAGCTATATCGTCTATGGCCCGCTTGCCAATGGCGCAACGACGCTGATGTTCGAGGGCGTGCCCAACTACCCGGATGCCTCACGCTTCTGGAAGGTGATCGACAAGCATCAGGTCAATATCTTCTACACCGCCCCCACCGCCCTGCGAGCCCTGATGCGTGAAGGCCCCGCGCCCCTGCAAGACACATCCCGGGAAAGCCTGCGGCTGCTGGGCAGTGTCGGTGAACCGATCAACCCTCAGGCCTGGGAATGGTATTTCCATCAGGTGGGCAAAGAGCGCTGCCCTATTGTCGACACCTGGTGGCAGACCGAAACCGGCGGCATCATGCTCACGCCGCTGATCGGTGCCAGCCAGTTCAAACCCGGCTGCGCGACACAACCGATGTTTGGCGTACAGCCCGTCCTGCTCGATGAACAAGGCCAGGAAATCCAGGGCCCCGGCAGCGGCCTGCTGGCAATCAAAGCCAGTTGGCCGGGACAGATCCGCAGTGTCTACGGCAACCCGCAGCGCATGATCGATACCTATTTCAAGCCCTGCGCCGGGTATTACTTCACCGGCGATGGAGCACGTCGCGACGAAGAAGGCGATTACTGGATCACCGGTCGCGTGGACGATGTGCTCAATGTGTCGGGCCACCGGATCGGTACGGCCGAAGTAGAAAGCGCTCTGGTGCTGCATGACAAGATCGCCGAAGCCGCAGTGGTAGGTTATCCCCACGATGTGAAAGGCATGGGCATCTATGCCTTTGTCACCCTCATCAACGGCATCGAACCCACCGATGACCTGAAAAGCGAGTTGCTGGCCCATGTCAGCAAGGAGATCGGCAAATTCGCACGGCCCGACCTGATCCAGTGGGCACCCGCCCTGCCCAAGACCCGATCGGGCAAGATCATGCGCCGTATCCTGCGCAAGATCGCCTGCAACGAACTCGATAACCTGGGCGATACCTCGACCCTGGCCGATCCGGGAGTTGTGGATAACCTGATCGACAAACGCTTGAATCGGTAAGGCAGGCGAGGCATGGTCTGTACCTTGCCGCAGCTGTCCCCGAGAGCACATGGAATTCATTCGTCGTCGTATCGAAACCCAGGTCATGAGCCTGACCGGACTGTCATTGGGCCAACTGGATCTGGAGAATCCCAAGGGCGACCCCGGCCTGTTCGGGCCACAGGCCATTTGCTGGCGCGTACATGGCGATTTCACCAGCATGCTGATCGGCGGCATCAGCGCCTTGATGCTTCAGGCGCTGCATCCACTGGCATTGGCCGGGGTCTGGGATCACTCCAGTTTCCGCGAGGACATGCTGGGCCGCTTGCGACGCACCGGTCAGTTCCTTTCCGGCACCACGTTCGGCGCAACCCGCGATGCGAACTGGCTGATCGAGAAGGTCCGCACCATTCATCTGCAGGTCACTGGCACTGCGCCAGACGGCCGGCCTTATGCCGCCAGCGATCCTGAGCTGCTGACCTGGGTGCATGTGGCGGAAGTCAGCAGCTTTCTTGCAGCGCATCTGCGCTATCTCGATCCCGACCTGTCACTGGCCGAGCAGGACGCCTACTACGCGGAAACCGCTCTCATTGCCGAACGCCTGGGTGCCCGTGATGTGCCACGCTCACGCCAGCAGATTGCCGATTACCTGGAGGGTATCCGCGGGCAACTGCTATGCGACGACCGCAGCCGCGAAGTGATGCGCCTGCTGCTCAACGAGCCCGCCCCCAACAGGCTGGTCAAACCTTTTGGCGCGCTGATGATGCAGGCCGGGATTGATCTGCTGCCACCCTGGGCCTGCGAAATGCTCGATGTCGAACAAGGTCTGTTGCGGCGCAGGATGATTCGCGCGGGGGTCCATTGCTGCGCCCCGATACTGCGCTGGGCCGTGCGCAACGGCTCCATTCATCGGGCACAGCGAAGAATGGCTCCAGGATAGGATGACCGCCGGGTTCCCGGTTGGAATCCGGCTTTGCATATGTGCCAACATGAGTCCATTGATCACGCCGAGCCTTCACCCGGCTCAGCCCAATAACAATGAGGATCAGCACCATGCAAGACGTCGTTATCGTTGCCGCCACCCGGACTGCCGTAGGCAGCTTCCAGGGCTCACTGGCCACAGTGCCCGCCGTGGAGCTGGGCGCAGCCGTTATCCGCCAACTGCTCAGCCAGACCGGTGTGGACGGCGGGCAGATCGATGAAGTCATCATGGGCCAGGTACTGACCGCAGGTGCTGGGCAAAACCCGGCGCGTCAGGCCGCAATCAAGGCCGGGCTGCCGTTTGCGGTCCCCGCCATGACCCTGAACAAGGTCTGCGGCTCGGGCCTCAAGGCGCTGCATCTGGCCACCCAGGCGATTCGCTGCGGCGATGCCGAGATCATCATTGCCGGTGGCCAGGAGAACATGAGCCTGGCCAACTATGTGATGCCCGGCGCACGCACCGGTCTGCGCATGGGCCACGCCTCTCTGGTGGATACCATGATCAGCGACGGCCTGTGGGACGCCTTCAACGACTATCACATGGGCATTACCGCAGAAAACCTCGTCGACAAGTACGACATCAGCCGTCAGGCACAGGACGAATTCGCTGCCACCTCCCAGCAGCGCGCCATTGCGGCCATCGAGGCCGGGCGTTTCGTGGATGAAATCACCCCGATCCTGATCCCTCAGCGCAAAGGCGACCCGCTGCGCTTCGATACCGATGAACAGCCACGTGCAGGGACGACTGCCGAATCCCTGGGCAAGCTCAAGGCCGCCTTCAAGAAAGACGGCACGGTCACTGCTGGCAATGCATCATCCATCAACGATGGCGCAGCGGCCGTCATGCTGATGAGCGCCGCCAAGGCCGAGCAACTGGGCTTGCCGGTACTGGCGCGTATCGCTGGCTATGCCAATGCGGGCGTAGACCCGGCCATCATGGGCATCGGCCCGGTCAGCGCGACACGTCGTTGCCTCGACAAGGCCGGCTGGTCACTGGAAGAACTGGACCTGATCGAAGCCAACGAGGCGTTTGCCGCTCAGTCGCTGTCGGTCGCCAAGGAGTTGGGCCTGAATCTGGAAAAGGTCAACGTCAACGGCGGTGCCATCGCGTTGGGTCATCCCATCGGCGCATCCGGCTGCCGCGTGCTGGTGACCCTGCTGCATGAAATGATCAAGCGCGACGCCAGAAAAGGCCTGGCCACCCTCTGCATCGGAGGCGGCCAGGGTGTAGCGCTGGCGCTGGCCCGCTGACCCACCGAGTCTGGCTGATCGTTCTCGCAGGAACGATCAGCCATCTATGCGGGTCTTGTAACTGATAAACTTCCGCGCCTAATTCCAGCCCAAGGCGCTCAGCATGTCTTCCCTGAACCAGGCGCTCAGCGTCGCCCTCGATAACCGTCAAAACCTGCTTGCCGAACTGCATCGGCAAGGCACGGACTGCTATCGGCTGTTTCACGGCAGCCAGGAGGGCGCCAGCGGCCTGACCATCGACCGCTATGGCCCGCAACTGCTGGTGCAGAGCTTTCATGACACGCTGGATCGGGACTCGCTGTTGGGGCTGCATGCGCTGGTCAATGCGCGGCTGGGCCTGGAAACCCTGCTGGTCTACAACGACCGCTCCCAGGGCAACTCCCGTATCGACCGCCAGGACCCGGTCTACAAGGCTCAAGAAGCTGCATTGCAAGACCTGATCGGGCATGAGTGGGGCCTGAACTACCGGGTGCGTGGCCGTCATACCGGGCAGGATCCGTTGCTGTTTCTCGACCTGCGCAACACTCGCGGCTGGGTCAAGGCCCACAGCAAGGGCAAGAGCGTGCTCAACCTGTTTTCCTACACCTGCGGCGTCGGCCTGAGCGCTGCTGCCGGTGGCGCCAGTGAAGTCTGCAACCTGGACTTCGCCGAGAGCAACCTGGCCGTAGGACGCGAGAACGGCGCACTCAACCCGCAACTGCCACCGATGCAGTTCATCCAGTCGGACTACTTCCCGGCAATCCGGCAACTGGCAGGCCTGCCCGTCAGCTCGCGACGCGGGCAGAAGCTCCCGGCCTACATCAAACTGCAGCAACGCCAATACGATTTGGTGCTGCTCGACCCGCCTGCCTGGGCCAAGAGCGCTTTCGGCACGGTGGATCTGCTGCGTGATTACCAAAGCCTGCTCAAACCGGCACTCTTGAGCACTGCCGAAGATGGCGTACTGATCTGCTGCAATAACCTGGCAAAAGTCGGCATGGACGACTGGCGTGAGCAGGTTCTGCGTTGCGCCAGCAAGGCTGGCCGACCGGTACGTGATTGCCAGGTCATGAAGCCTGCCGAAGACTTTCCTTCAAAGGACGATCGGCCTCCACTCAAGACGCTGATTCTGCAGTTCTGATATCGGCCCGTATTTAAAGGAAATTTCCTACAGCATTGGGCGGCTTGGCCTTTTGAACCCAATGGGCATGCCATACTCCAAGGAGCTCCGAAAGAGAGAGACAAAGCCCCGATGTCCAAAGGATTGAAGCGTACTCTTGGCACTTTGCTGGCTGTATTCGTGCTCTACAGCCTGCTGGGCTTTTTCATTCTGCCCGGTATTGCCCTGCGTATCGCCAACCAGCAGTTGAGCAACTACTCCACCGTACCGGCAAGGCTCGAACGCCTTGAGCTCAATCCCTACAGTCTGGAGCTGACACTCTGGGGCCTGAACATCGGCGTCCCCGGTAAAGAGCAGATTGCCTTCGAGAAGCTGTATGCCAACCTGCAGATCGACAGCCTCTGGAGCGGTGCCCTGCATCTGCAGAAGGTGGAACTGAGCAATCCCAGAACCGAGGTGCTGTTCGACAAGACAGGCACACTGAATCTGGCGCAATTGTTCAAGCTGCCAGCCAGTGAGCCGAGCACCAATGAACCTGCCGGCAAACCCTTTCCGCTGCGTATCGATGACCTCAAACTGGCTGACGGCTATGTCCACTTTCAGGACATGCGCCCCGGCGAGCCCATCGAATTCCTTTACGACAAACTGAACCTGGAGCTGAAGAACCTCAGCACGCTCCCGGAAGACAACGCCGACATGACCATGGTCGCCATCGGCCCCGACGGCGGTCAGATCGACTGGGTGGGACGCATCAGTCTGGTACCGATCACGTCCGAAGGCACCCTCAAGGTCACCGACAGCAAGATGAAGCTCTGGTGGCCTTATGTACGCGATGCCCTGCCACTGGCCCTGAAAGACGGCATCCTGAACTTCAGCACCCGTTACACCCTCGATCTGAGCAAGGAAACCGAACTCAAGCTCAGCAATGCTGCGGCCAGCATTTCACCGTTCGCGCTCGATGCGCCTGATGGACGCCCCTTGGTGCGCCTGCAACGCCTGGAGGTCAGCGAAACGTCGGTGGATCTGGCCAGACAGCTTGTCAGCGTCGGCAAGATCCGCAGCAACAAGCTGGAAACCTGGGCTGCCCGGGAGGCCGATGGCCAGCTGGACTGGCAGAAACTCTTTGCCAGCCAGCCGACAAGACCGGCACCGAAAAAACCGGAAATCGATGCCAAGGCCGCCGAGCCGGCTTCCGATGCCAGTGCCCAGACTGCCGCTCGCCCGGCGTCCCCAGCCAAACCCTGGCAAGTCCTGCTACAGGATGTGCAACTGCGCGACTATAAGGTCCACTTGGCTGATCGAGTGCCCAAAGAAGCCGTCACTCTGGATGTCGGCCCCCTGAATCTGGACCTGCAGAACTTCGACAGCCTGAACAAATCGCCCTTCACCCTCAAGCTCGACACCGGGCTGGGCAAACAGGGCAAGCTGACAGCCGCGGGTGACGTCAATCTCAGCCCGGTCAGTGCGCGTTTGAATGTCACGACACGGGATATCGACCTGCGTATCGCCCAGGCCTATATCAGCCCGTTCATTCGCCTGGAAATGCGCAGCGGGATGCTCGACAGCGACCTGGCCGTGGACCTGAAAAACACCGCACCTCTGGCTCTGGCCGTCACGGGCAAGGCTCAGGTCAACCAGTTGCATACCCTCGACACTCTCAAGCAACGCGACTTCATGAAGTGGCAGCGGCTGGAGGTTGAAGGCCTGAATTATCAGCATGGCGACAACCTGTCGATTACCCAGGTCAATCTGGAGCAGCCTTATGCCCGCTTCATGATCAATGACGACCGCACCACCAATATCGATGACCTGCTGATTCCGCAGCCTGCCGACAAACAGGCCGCATCGACCGCACCCAAGACCGCTGGCAATGAAAAACCGCTGGGCATTCATATCGGAGAAATCAACATCAAGGACGGCTCGGCCAACTTCGCCGACCTGACCCTGACGCCCAATTTCATTACCGCCGTGCAGCAGCTCAACGGTCGTATCGGCACCATCGACAACCGCCAGCCTGTACCGGCACCGGTAAATGTCGAGGGCAAGGTGGACCGTTATGCGCCGGTTACCATCAAGGGCAGCCTCAACCCGTTCAACCCGATGGCCAGCCTCGATATCGCCACCAGCTTCAGACGTGTCGAGCTGACCACGCTGACGCCCTACTCCGGCAAGTTCGCCGGGTTCCGGATTCGCAAAGGCCGACTCAATCTCGATCTGCATTACCTGATCACCCAGGGCAAGCTGAAGGCCCAGAACAAGGTACTCGTCGAGCAGTTGCAACTAGGTGAGAAAGTCGACAGTCCCGACGCTGTGGACTTGCCGATTCGTCTGGCAGTCGCTTTGCTCAAGGACACTCAGGGCAGAATTGCCATTGAACTGCCGGTCGAAGGGGATCTGAACAACCCGCAATTCAGCGTCATGCCGATTGTCTGGCAGACCTTGCGCAACCTCGTCCTGCGCGCAGCACAGGCACCTTTCAAGATGCTCGGCGGTCTGGTCAGCGGTGGCGGTTCGGAAGATCTGGGCAATGTCAGTTTCGCGCCCGGCTCCAGCGAGCTGAGCAATGAAGCCCGCAAGGCTCTCGATACGCTGGCCGCCGGCCTCAAGGAGCGTCCGGCCTTACGCCTGGAAATCGAAGGCACCAGCGCAGCCAGCAGCGATGGTCCACTGCTCGCCCAGCAGCGACTGGAACGCGAATACCAGTCCACCTACTACAAGATCATGCAGCGCCGTGGCGACAAGGTTCCGGCCAGAGCCGCTCTGCTGCAGGTCCCCGAGGACGAGAAAGGCCCGATGCTCGAAGGCATCTACCGCGCCCGTCTCAAGCAGCAGCCACCGGCTGAATGGACCGACCTTGGCAAGGAAGAGCGCCTGAACAGGATGCGTGCCGCCGTGCTCAAGTTCTGGAGCAGCAACGAAGTCCTGTTGCGTGAGCTGGGTCAGGATCGGGCTGGCAGTATCAAGGACTATCTGGTACAGAAAGGGCAACTGGAAGACGAACGTATCTACTTCGTCGATGCGCACCTGGGTCAGGCACAAGCGGATGGCCGGGTGATCAGCCCACTTCATCTGGATAGCGAGTAAACGACTTGAATAGAACCCCGATCAGGCTTGCCGGTTTCATCGTGCTCACGCTCTCTGGAGCGCTGGCGGCGACAGCACAGGCGTCGACCTTGCGTTGCGGCAGCCAGTTGATCAGTACGGGGGACAGGATTTTCGAGGTTCAGCAGAAATGCGGAGAGCCTGTGAGCCAGGAGGTCTTGGGCAGCAAGGAAACCTACAGCAGCAACTATCGCAGGTCAGAGGAAGTGCGGATCGAAGAGTGGGTTTACGGGCCGTATAACGGCATGTACCAATACCTGCGCTTCGAGGGCGGTCGTCTGGTCAGGATCGACAGCAAGCGCGGCCAATGAACAAGCCTCGCCTGAAATAGAACAGGCCCCAGTGCGAACACCGGGGCCTGTAATGGCCACATCCTTGTGGCCTCTCGCATGAACTTCCTGTCTGCCGACAACCTGCAAGGCTGTCGACCAGACGTCAGATGCTCAATACAAAGGATTACTCGGCTTTCAGGCCATCAGCCGAAACAGCCTGGACGCCTTTGATTTTCTTGGCGATAGCCACAGCAGTGGTCTTCTGGGCTTCGGTCACGGCAACAGTGGAGGACAGGGAAACCACGCCTTTGTTGGTTTCAACCTTGATGTCCGAGCCAGGAATGCCTTTTTCAGTCAGCAGATCGGCTTTAACCTTGGTGGTGATCCAGGTATCGCCAGTCTCTTCCTTGACTTTAGCCACTTCGCCGGCAGCCAGCATCATTGGAGCCTGGGTGTTGGTCTGAGCGAATGCAGCGTTAGCCATGGTCAGTGTCAGGGCAGTTGCGGTGGCAGCAGCGATAGCGAACTTCTTCATACGATAACTCCTGTTTTTCTCAGAAACTGCACCAACCATCGTTGGTTGCAGGGTTACTGGTTATATCGCAAGGGGTGTGCCAATCTGCCACAAACCATAAAACCCTTTAAATTCAATAGCTTATTATTTTTCCTATTTTGCACGATCGTGCAGATTGCCCGTTCGCCCAAAAACTTCACTTGCAAGATGCATGTTCTCTTCGGGCGTTTTGAGAGACTTTGCATAAGCCGTTATTTACGCTCATAAAAAAAGGATCCCGAAGGATCCTTTCTTTTTGGCAAAGCCTGACGAGCTATCAGACGCCCGATGCTTTTGCAGCGGCTACGTCCTTGATCGACAGCTTGATGCGACCACGGTTGTCGACGTCCAGTACCAGAACTTCGACTTCCTGGCCTTCTTTCAGGATGTCGGTCACTTTCTCTACGCGAGCATCGCTCAGCATGGAGATGTGCACCAGACCGTCCTTGCCAGGCAGGATGTTGACGAATGCGCCGAAGTCGACGATACGCTCAACCTTGCCGACGTAGATCTTGCCGATTTCCGCTTCTGCGGTGATACCCAGAACGCGCTGACGTGCTGCTTCAGCCGCGTCCTTGGTTTCGCCGAAGATCTTGATCGAGCCGTCGTCTTCGATGTCGATCGAAGCCTTGGTCTCTTCACAGATTGCACGGATGGTCGCGCCGCCTTTACCGATGACGTCACGGATCTTGTCGGTGTCGATCTTCATCGCGATCATGGTCGGAGCGTTGGCCGACAGCTCGGTACGCGACTGGCCAATGATCTGGTTCATCTGACCGAGGATGTTCAGGCGAGCTTCCAGGGCCTGGCCCAGGGCGATCTCCATGATTTCTTCGGTGATGCCTTTGATCTTGATGTCCATCTGCAGCGCGGTAACACCTTTGGAGGTACCGGCTACCTTGAAGTCCATGTCGCCCAGGTGGTCTTCGTCACCCAGGATGTCGGTCAGAACCGCGAATTTCTCGCCTTCCTTGACCAGACCCATGGCGATACCGGCAACCGGCGCCTTCATCGGTACACCGGCGTCCATCAGAGCCAGGGAAGCACCGCAGACCGAAGCCATGGAGCTGGAACCGTTGGATTCGGTGATTTCCGATACCACGCGGATGGTGTAAGGGAACACGTCGGTTTCAGGCAGCATGGCCTGAACGCTGCGACGAGCCAGACGGCCGTGACCGATCTCACGACGACCGGCGCCACCCATGCGGCCACACTCGCCTACCGAGAACGGTGGGAAGTTGTAGTGCAGCATGAACGGGTCTTTCTTCTCGCCTTCGAGGGTGTCCAGCAGTTGTGCGTCACGGGCAGTACCCAGAGTCGCGACAACCAGAGCCTGGGTTTCGCCACGGGTGAACAGTGCCGAACCGTGAGTCTTTGGCAGAACGCCAACTTCGATGTTCAGAGGACGAACGGTGCGGGTGTCACGGCCATCGATACGTGGCTTGCCGTTGACGATGTTCTCACGCACGGTGCGGTATTCGATTTCACCGAAAGCCGCTTTGACTTCGCTGGCAGACGGGCTGCCTTCTTCAACAGCCAGTTTGGCAACGACCTGATCACGCAGCTCGCCCAGACGCGCATAGCGGTCGGCCTTGACGGTGATGGTGTAAGCCTGGGAGATCGCGTCGCCGAACTCGGAACGGATCGCGCCCAGCAGCGCAGTGGCTTCCGGCTTTGGCTGCCAGTCCCAGACAGGCTTGGCGGCTTCTGCGGCCAGTTCCTTGACCGCGTTGATCACGGCCTGGAATTCGTCGTGGGCGAACAGGACAGCGCCCAGCATCTGGTCTTCGGTCAGTTCCTTGGCTTCGGATTCAACCATCAGAACGGCTTCGGAAGTACCGGCTACGACCATGTCCAGGCTCGAAGCCTGCAGTTGCTCGTAAGTCGGGTTCAGCAGGTAGCCGGTGCTTTCATGGAAAGCAACGCGGGCAGCGCCGACAGGGCCGTCGAACGGAATGCCGGAGATGGCCAGGGCAGCCGAAGTACCGATCATGGCAGCGATGTCCGGATCGGTTTTCTTGCTGGTGGAAACCACGGTGCAGACAACCTGCACTTCGTTCATGAAGCCTTCTGGAAACAACGGACGGATCGGACGGTCGATCAGACGCGAAGTCAGGGTTTCTTTCTCGGAAGGACGGCCTTCACGCTTGAAGAAACCACCAGGGATCTTGCCGGCAGCGTAGGTTTTTTCCTGGTAGTGCACAGACAGAGGGAAAAAGCCCTTGCTGGCATCGGCCTGTTTGGCACCGACCACTGTCACCAATACGCTGACGTCGTCGTCAACGGTGACCAGTACTGCGCCGGAAGCCTGACGGGCGATGCGGCCAGTCTCCAGGGTTACGGTCGATTGACCGAACTGAAATTTCTTGATTACCGGGTTCACGGTTTCCTACCTTTTCTGTGGCTCTTGGGGAACTGGTTTCTTGCGAATTCTTGGGCAGCGAGGGGAATCGGACCCTTCGACAGTCCAGATAAAACTAGAGGCTGGAAGCCTGCCAGGAGCCATCGGTATACCGATGAATCGTGACAGACAACCAACCTCTCGCAACGTCGTTATTAGCGACGCAGACCCAGACGACCGATCAGGGTGCTGTAACGGCTAACGTCCTTACCTTTCAGGTAATCCAGCAGCTTGCGACGCTGGTTTACCATACGGATCAGGCCACGACGCGAGTGGTGGTCCTTACCGTTGGCCTTGAAGTGGCCTTGCAGTTTGTTGATGTTGGCGGTCAGCAGTGCAACTTGCACTTCTGGCGAACCAGTGTCACCAACAGCTTGCTGGTAGTCGGTTACGATCTGAGCTTTTTCTTCAACGCTGAGTGCCATGTGGGCAATCCTTCATTTCAGGGAAACCGCTTCCGAAGAAGAGTTTCCAACAGGCCAGGGACAGATCCCTGTATTAAAAAATGAGATGTGACCGTGCCTGTTGACAGCCACCCTCGTTCCAGACCACCTGCATGCAGACAGCCTGGTTCCGGTCATTCTGACCGAATCAGACGACGCGGCGCTATACGCCCGTCTTCGCTTACTTCACCGATCCCGATGAAGCGACCTTCGTGATCCTGCACCCGGACCATGCCGAACTTCGGCGCATCCGGTGCTCTTACCGGCTGACCATGCAGCCAGTAGAAAGAACTGTGTTCCGAAAACTGCAGCAATGGCCAATGTAGCAGACCGCTGTCAGATGGCATCAGGAAACGGTCGACCGCTTCGTTGCCACCTTCGGCGTGTACCTGCTCAAGCTCTTCCAGCGTGACCGTCTGGCTCAGGCTGAAAGGCCCGGCCTGGGTACGACGCAGCTCTGCGACATAGGCTCCACAGCCCAGTTTTTCACCAATATCCTCGACCAGGGTCCGAATATAGGTGCCTTTGCTGCAATCGACCGAAAGACGCGCAGTCTCGGACTCGCAAGCCAGCAATTCCAGGCGCGCAATAGTAACAGAACGAGGCTCACGCTCCACTACTTCACCTGCACGGGCCAGCTTGTAAAGAGGCTGTCCATCACGCTTGAGGGCCGAGTACATCGGAGGTATCTGGCTGATTTCACCGCGAAAAGCCGGCAGAACCGCTTCGATATCTTCACGACCAACGGTCACCGGGCGAGTCTGCAACACTTCGCCTTCGGAGTCTGCAGTGGTGGTGGTCTTGCCCAGTTGCATCAGTGTCTCGTAGGACTTGTCCGAATCGAGCAGGTACTGAGAGAACTTGGTGGCCTCACCGAAACACAGCGGCAACACACCTGTAGCCAGTGGATCGAGACTACCGGTATGCCCGGCCTTTTCGGCGTTGAGCAACCAGCGCACCTTTTGCAGGGCCGCATTGGACGTGAAACCCAGAGGCTTGTCGAGCAGGATGATTCCGCTGACGTTGCGGCGTATACGCTTGACCTGAGCCACGCCTTACTCCTCGGTACTGTCCGGTTTCGTGCCTTGTGGCGCGGAACCTTCCTGATGTTGTCCGTCTTCGGCCACTGCACGCTCGATCAATGCCGAGAGATGTGCGCCACGAGCCACGCTTTCGTCGTAATGGAAATGCAACTGCGGCACGCTGCGCAGTTTCATTTCGCGGGCCAGCTGCATGCGCAGGAAGCCGGCGGCGGAGTTGAGCACCTTGATGCTCTGCGCGATGTCCTCGGCGCTGTCCTGCCCCATTACGGTCATGAAGATCTTGGCATGCCCCACATCACGGCTGACATCGACCGCAGTGATGGTGACCAGACCCACACGTGGGTCCTTGATTTCGCGGCGGATCAACTGCGCCAGTTCGCGCTGCATCTGATCGCCGATTCGTTGGGTACGGCTATATTCTTTTGCCATGGCTTGTTACCTGTTACTGACTCGGGAGCAAACCCTGACAGTCTGAAAGCGGCAAACGCCCGGCCTGACAATTGCCAGACCGGGCGTTGCGTTGAGAGCCCATGACAGCTCCGTGCATTTGCATGCATGACTCTGCCATGGCTCCTGTAGCTCGCGATTTAGAGGCTGCGAGCAACCTGGACCTTCTCGAAGACTTCGATCTTGTCACCGACCTTGACGTCGTTGTAGCTCTTGACGCCGATACCGCATTCCATGCCGGCACGAACTTCGGAAGCATCGTCCTTGAAGCGGCGCAGGGATTCCAGCTCGCCTTCAAAGATAACGATGTCGTCACGCAGAACGCGGATCGGACGGTTACGGTGAACGACACCTTCAACGACCATACAGCCTGCGATCGCGCCGAATTTCGGCGAGCGGAACACGTCACGCACTTCGGCGATACCGAGGATGTTCTCGCGAACATCGCTGCCCAGCATACCGGTCAGCGCTTTCTTGACGTCTTCGATGATGTCGTAGATCACGTTGTAGTAACGCATATCCAGACCTTCCTGCTCGACGATCTTGCGCGCGCCAGCGTCGGCACGCACGTTGAAACCGAACAGTACAGCGTTGGAGGCCAGTGCCAGGTTGGCGTCGCTCTCGGTGATACCACCGACACCGCCACCGACGACACGCACTTGCACTTCATCGTTACCCAGGCCGCCCAGGGCGCCCTGCAGTGCTTCCAGCGAACCACGGACGTCGGATTTGAGGACGATGTTAAGCGTCTTCTTCTCTTCCTGGCCCATGCTTTCGAAGATGTTTTCCAGCTTGCCGGCATGTGCGCGAGCCAGTTTGACTTCACGGAACTTGCCTTGACGGAACAGAGCGACTTCACGGGCTTTCTTCTCGTCAGCCAGTACGCTCATCTCGTCGCCAGCATCCGGCGTGCCATCCAGACCGAGGATCTCGACCGGAATCGACGGGCCAGCCTCTTTTACAGGCTTGCCGTTTTCGTCGAGCATGGCGCGGATACGACCGAAGTTCGAACCGACCAGAACCATGTCGCCCTGACGCAGCGTACCGTCCTGAACCAGAACCGTGGCAACCGGGCCGCGGCCCTTGTCCAGACGGGACTCGACGACAACACCACGACCAGGAGCCGATGGAGTGGCCTTGAGTTCCAGAACCTCGGCCTGCAGCAGGACTGCTTCGAGCAGTTCGTCGACACCGGTACCCATTTTTGCGGAAACCGGAACGAAAGGCGTATCACCGCCCCACTCTTCGGAAGTCACGCCATGGACCGACAGTTCGCTACGGATGCGATCGAGGTCTGCGCCCGGCTTGTCGATCTTGTTCACTGCAACGACCAGCGGTACGCCAGCTGCCATGGCATGCTGAACGGCTTCGATGGTCTGCGGCATCACGCCGTCGTCCGCTGCAACAACCAGGATGACGATATCGGTTGCCTTGGCACCACGGGCACGCATTGCGGTAAACGCGGCGTGACCCGGGGTGTCGAGGAAGGTGACCATGCCGCGTTCGGTTTCGACGTGGTAGGCACCGATGTGCTGGGTGATACCACCGGCTTCGCCAGCAGCAACCTTGGCACGACGGATATAGTCGAGCAGGGAAGTCTTACCGTGGTCAACGTGGCCCATTACGGTCACGACCGGAGCACGAGCGAAGGTTTCACCCACGAACTTCAGGGATTCCGCCAGGGAGTCTTCCAGGGCGTTGTCGCTGATCAGCGTGACCTTGTGGCCCAGCTCTTCGGCGATCAACTGGGCAGTTTCCTGATCCAGTACCTGGTTGATGGTCACCGGAGTACCCAGCTTGAACATGAACTTGATGACTTCGGCTGCCTTGACGGACATCTGTGCCGCCAGTTCGCCGACAGTGATGGTCTCGCCGATGGCAACGTCACGAATAACCGGACCGGTAGGGTTCTGGAAACCGTGGGCATTGCGTTTCTTCAGCTTGGACTTGCCGCGACCACCACGACGGAAACCATCGCTTTCTTCGTCGGTAGTACGAGGAGCAACGCGAACAGCAGGCGCCTTCTCTTTTACCGAAGCGCGGTGCGGAGCGTTCTTGCGCTCGCCGTCGCCACCACGCGAGTTGCGGTCATCGCCACGGGTCTTGTCCGGACGACGCTGATCGTCACGCTTGCGAACTTCGACAACAGGCGCAGCAGGTGCGGGTGTTGGCGCAGGTGCCGCCGGAGCGGCAGGCGCTTCACGCACAGGCTCGGCAGCCGCCACAGGGGCTGGCGCAGGAGCAGCAGGTGCCTCGACCGGCTCGGCAACAGGCTGACGACGCGCTTCTTCTTCGGCGCGACGCTTGGCTTCTTCTTCAGCCTTTTGACGGGCGGCATTTTCTACCGCACGGCGTTCGTCCAGCTCACGCTTGCGCTCGGCCTCGATTTCTTCCGGGCTGCGTTGCACGAAAACTTTCTTCTTGCGCACTTCAACGCTGATACTTTTGCTGCCGGCAACGCGCAGGGTGCTGGTGGTCTTGCGCTGCAAGGTAATCTTGCGCGGCTCTTCCACTTTAGCCTTGTGGCTGCTTTTCAAGTGAGTCAGCAACGATTGCTTTTCACTGTCGGACACATGTTCCTCGGCGGCGGTGTGCGGCAGACCTGCCTCACGCATCTGCTGCAGCAGGCGCTCTACCGGTGTTTTGACCTCATCGGCCAGTTGTTTCACCGTGACTTGCGTCATGCACTTCTCTCCTCAGGCCGCGCCTGTTACTCGAACCAATGGGCTCGGGCGGCCATGATCAACTTGCCGGCACGATCATCGTCAATGCCGTCGATGTCGAGCAGGTCATCTATAGACTGCTCGGCCAGGTCTTCGCGGGTAATTACGCCGCGCACCGCCAGTTCCATCGCCAAATCCTTGTCCATACCCTCAAGCGAGAGCAGGTCTTCGGCCGGATGGGCGTCTGCCAGCTTTTCCTCAGTAGCGATGGCTTTAGTCAACAAGCGATCCTTGGCACGAGCGCGAAGCTCGTTGACGGTTTCTTCGTCAAAGCCGTCGATGTTGAGCATTTCTTCCAGCGGTACGTAGGCAATCTCTTCCAGGCTGGTGAAGCCTTCATCGACCAGCACCTGCGCCAGATCTTCGTCGACTTCCAGCTCGTCGATGAAGTTGCGCAGAATGTCGCCAGTCTCTGCCTGCTGCTTGGCCTGGATGTCCGACTCGGTCATCACGTTCAGGGTCCAGCCAGTCAACTGACTTGCCAGACGCACGTTCTGACCGCCACGACCAATGGCCTGAGCCAGATTGTCCGCACCAACAGCGATATCCATTGCATGGGCATCTTCATCGACGATGATTGCAGCCACTTCAGCAGGGGACATTGCGTTGATCACGAACTGTGCCGGGTTATCGTCCCAGAGCACGATATCCACACGCTCGCCACCCAGCTCGCCGGATACGGCCTGAACACGCGAACCGCGCATGCCGATGCAGGCGCCTTGCGGATCGATTCGTTTGTCCTTGGAGCGAACAGCGATCTTGGCACGCGAACCCGGGTCACGGGAGGCAGCCATCACCTCGATCAGACCTTCGGCAATTTCCGGTACTTCGATACGGAAAAGCTCGATCAGCATCTCTGGCGCAGTACGCGACAGAATCAGCTGCGGGCCACGGTTTTCAGTGCGGATTTCTTTCAGCAGAGCCCGCAGACGCACACCTACCCGGAAAGTCTCACGGGAGATGATGTCTTCACGAGCCAGCAGTGCTTCGGCATTGTTACCCAGGTCAACGATGACATTGTCACGCGTAACCTTTTTGACAGTACCGGAAATGATTTCACCCAGACGCTCGCGATAGGCATCGACCACCTGAGCGCGCTCGGCTTCACGAACCTTCTGCACAATGACTTGCTTGGCGGTCTGCGCAGCAATACGACCGAACTCGATGGACTCGATCTTTTCTTCGATCAGATCGCCAGCGACAGCACCCGGCTTTCTGGCCTGGGCCTGGTCTACAGCCAGCTCATAAGCCGGATCGTCCAGATCTTCGTCCTCGACCACAGTCCAGCGACGGAAAGTCTCGTAGTTTCCGGTGTGGCGGTTGATTTCCACACGCAGTTCAACCTCATCTTCAAAACGCTTCTTGGTAGCAGTGGCAAGAGCCAGCTCCAACGCTTCAAAAATCACTCCTGCCGGAACGCCCTTTTCATTGGACACCGACTCAACAACCAGCAGTACTTCTTTGCTCATCGTACGCCTCGCCTTTCGCAAGCCATTGGATCCGCGGGATCCGCTGTATCTGGCACGTCTCAGTCAAACGTGGGAATAATGTTGGCTTTGTCGATCAAGTCGATCGGCAACAGGTATTCGTGATCGTCTACATGCACCACGACGTCCTGCTCCTCCACCCCGCGGAGAAGGCCTTGAAAGTTGCGTCGACCATCAAATGGCGAGCGCAGCTTTATTTTCACTTGTTCCCCAGCGTGCAAAGCAAACTGTTCAAGAGTGAACAGCGGGCGATCCATGCCAGGAGAAGACACTTCAAGCGTGTATTCAGCACTGATGGGATCTTCAACATCCAGAACACCGCTGACCTGGCGACTGACTATTTCGCAGTCTTCCACCAGAACGCCGCCTTCTTTGTCGATATAAATGCGCAGCAGTGAATGTCGGCCCTGGGAAAGAAACTCAATTCCCCAGCATTGATAGCCAAGAGCCTCGACCACAGGGGCCAACAAGGCCTGCAACTGTTCTAGCTTGCTCGACACCTGAACCCCCTCGTGCATGCTTTAGAAATAAAAAAATGGGCAAAAGCCCATCACGAAAACGCCGCTGAACATCGGCGTCATGTACTGTCCAGCTAACAAAAAGCCCCTGAAACAGGGGCTTCGCGAAACTGGTTGCGGGGGCTGGATTTGAACCAACGACCTTCGGGTTATGAGCCCGACGAGCTACCAGACTGCTCCACCCCGCGACAAAGCTGGGGCGAAAGTATACGACCGTTCCCCTTGGGGGTCAATCGAACATCCACCTGCAAGAAAGCCCGCTAGTGCGGGCTCTCCTGCTTAATTGGTACCGAGAAGGGGACTCGAACCCCTACACCCTATGGGCACAACCACCTCAAGGTTGCGTGTCTACCAATTCCACCACCTCGGCATTACAACTCTTTTTGGCGATCTCAACAAACATCGCCGAATTCTTTTTTACTTCTGCTCTGGCGCTTGAGGTACGTCAGCTGGAACAGCAGCTGGCTTTTGCGCTTCGAGCACCGGAACATCATCTGCTGCCGGTTTCTGTTTCGATTCCAAAACCGTTGGATCTGGCAAACCTGCTTGATTCAGCCCTTGAGCTTTCTCTTTAGCAAAGTAACCTAACCCCAAGCTGGTTATGAAAAAAGCTGCGGCGAGTATAGCAGTAAACTTACTAAGAAAGGTAGAGGTTCCTTGCCCTCCGAACACAGTATTTGATGCACCTGCTCCGAAAGACGCACCGGCGTCCGCACCCTTACCCTGCTGCAGCAATACCAGGACAACAACGCCCAGAGCGCCCAGCAGATGAAAAACGACTACGACTGTTTCCAGCATTTTTTCAGTTTCCCGCGGCGCGACAGATCGCACCGAACTCATCTGCATTCAGGGAAGCTCCACCAATGAGCCCCCCATCGATATCCGGCATGCTGAACAACTCGACCGCATTGGCCGCCTTCACGCTGCCGCCATAAAGAAGACGCACGCCTTGTGCGACTTCGGAATTCTCTTTCGCCAGTTGCGCGCGAATAGCTGCGTGCACTTCCTGCGCCTGCTGAGGCGAGGCTGTCAGCCCGGTGCCTATGGCCCAGACCGGCTCGTAAGCGATTACTGCATCAACAAATGCACCGATGCCGAATTCGGCGATGATGCTATCAAGCTGCTGCCCGACAACTTCCAGCGTCTGACCCGCTTCGCGCTGCTCAAGGGTTTCCCCTATGCACAACACCGGTATCAGACCGCTCGCCTGAATCGCCGCAAACTTGCGGTTGAGGACATCATCCTGCTCACCAATTAATTGGCGGCGCTCGGAGTGCCCAACCAGTACAAACCTGCAACCTGCATCAGCCAGCTGACTCGACGCTATCTCGCCTGTCAGTGCACCTTGTGCCGCCTGAATCGCAGCATCCTGGGCACCAACGGCGATTGACTGACCTTTCAGCCCTTCGATCGCCTGGGCGATGTAGAGACTTGGAGGCATAACCGCGACATCAACATCGCTTGGCAGAACCTGCCCGGCAAGCCCGTCGATCAGCTCAGCGACGCTGGCGCGGGTACCGTGCATCTTCCAGTTACCAGCTACCATAGGGCGACGCATGCTACACCTCGTCGGTCAAAGTGGGCGCAGATGTTACCCAACACTTTCAACACTGGCAAGCCAAAATCAGGCGCAAACTTCAGCAACCAGTTTTGCCAGCTCATCGGCGTAGTTTCTGACCTGGGTTTCATCCTCACCCTCGACCATGACCCGCACCAATGGCTCGGTGCCAGACTTGCGCAGCAGGACACGACCACGCCCCGCCATTTCCTCGGTAACACGGGCACAGGCCTCCTGCACCGACGGGTGAGTGACCGGATCCACGCCACCGCCAAAACGGACATTGACCAGTACCTGAGGGCACTTGCGCAGCTTCTGGCGGATCTCGCACAGACTGACGCCACGACGACGCAAGGCAAGCAGCACCTGCAGGGCCGCGATGATTGCATCACCCGTGGTGGTGTGCTGGAAGCAGACGATATGACCGGAGTTTTCACCGCCGATCTGCCAGTCACGCTCCAGAAGCTCGGCGATCACATAACGGTCACCGACATTGGCACGCACGAACGGAATATTCAGCTCGGCCAGCGCCAACTCCAGACCCAGGTTGCTCATCAGAGTACCGACCACACCGCCCTGCAGACGACCGCGCTCCTGCAGATCGCTGGCAATGATGTACAGAAGCTCGTCGCCATCGACGACCGCCCCCGTATGATCGACCATCAGGACCCTGTCGCCATCGCCATCAAAGGCAATACCCAGATCCGCCTTTTCGGCCACGACAGCAGCCTGCAGCGCTTCCGTATGAGTGGAGCCGCAATCCTTGTTGATATTGAGGCCGTCAGGCTGTGCCGACAGCACGACAACCTGGGCACCCAATTCACGGAAAACGCTCGGAGCCACTTTATAGGTAGCACCGTGGGCGCAGTCGATCACCACTTTCAGACCGGCGAAGCTGGTACTGGTCGGCACGCTGCTTTTACAGAATTCGATGTAACGACCGGCGGCATCGTTGATACGGGAAACCTTGCCGAGCTTTTCGGATTCGGCGACGGTCATCGGCGTATCCAGCAGCTCTTCGATCATCTGCTCGATCTCGTCGGGCAGCTTGGTGCCCTTGCCCGAGAAGAATTTGATGCCGTTGTCGTAATGTGGATTGTGGGAAGCACTGATCACGATACCCGCTTCGGCATGAAAGGTACGGGTCAGGTACGCGATAGCCGGCGTCGGCATCGGGCCAAGCAGCATGACATCGGCACCGGCAGCCGAAATACCGGCCTCCAGCGCAGATTCGAACATATAGCCGGAAATACGGGTGTCCTTGCCGACAAGGATCCTGCAGGCGCCCATACGACGGAAGGCCATGCCGGCAGCCCAGCCAAGCTTGAGCATGAACTCAGGCGTGATTGGAAACTGCCCTACCCGGCCACGAATGCCGTCAGTTCCGAAATACTTTCTTGTAGTCATAAATGCTGCTCCACAGTTTCTTACTCAGCCGATTCGACAGCTGCAATCATGCGCACCACATCAGCCGTTTCGGCGACATCGTGCACACGTAGAATTCGAGCCCCTTTGGCCATCGCCAGAGCAGCCAACGCCAGGCCTCCGTACAGACGTTCCCCGACGGGACGCCCCAGCACGGCACCGATCATGCTTTTGCGCGATACCCCGACCAGCAACGGACGCCCAAGCGAATGCAGGACCTCCATATGCTTGAACAGGCTCAGGTTGTGATCCAGCGTCTTGGCAAAACCGAAACCCGGATCGAGGATGATCCGCTCACGAACGATACCCGCCGCCGCACACTGATTCATTCGCTCAAGCAGAAAGGCACTGACCTCAGCCACCAGATCGGTGTAACGCGGGTCATCCTGCATATTGCCCGGCTCGCCAAGCATGTGCATCAGGCACACCGGCAAACCTGTCCGGGCGGCAGCCTCAAGGGCACCGGGACGCCCCAGCGAGCGCACATCATTGATAAGCCCCGCGCCGAGACGAGCCGTTTCGAGCATGACCTCAGGCGTAGAAGTATCAACCGAGACAATGACGTCGAGTTCGCGGCAGATAGCTTCTACCACCGGAGCGACCCGTTCAAGCTCTTGCTCAGGAGAAACAGGAGGCGCACCAGGGCGAGTTGACTCGCCACCGACATCGATCAGGGTTGCACCAGCCAGCACCATGGCCTCGGCATGACGCAAGGCAGCATCGAGCTGACTGTAGCGACCGCCATCCGAGAATGAGTCTGGAGTTGCGTTGAGAATGCCCATCACGTGCGTATGGGCCAAATCAAGAACCCGGTTGCCGCAAGGCAACCGGGTCGGGTACAGCGTAGAAGTCATGTCAGACCTTAATGTTCAGCAGCAGGACCGCCGATTGGAGCTTCCGGGCGGGCATCCGGCACAGGCGTGCCTTTGGTACCCGAACCACCTTCCCAGTCTCGCGGCTCACGCGGAGGTCGGCCCGCCATGATGTCATCGATCTGATCCGAGTCGATGGTCTCATATTTCATGAGCGCCTCGGCCATCGCATCCAGCTTGTCACGGTTGTCGGTGAGAAGCTGCTTGGCGGTGTTATAGCTGTGATCGATGATGCTGCGCACTTCCAGATCGATCAGCTTGGCGGTGTCGCCAGAGAAGTTCGAGTTCTGGCTGCCGCCACGACCCAGGAAGCCTGAATCCTCATCTTCGGAATACATCAACGGACCGAGTTTTTCCGACAACCCCCACTTGGTCACCATGTTCCGGGCAATCTGACTTGCCCGCATGATGTCGTTGGAAGCACCGGTGGTAACACCATCGAAGCCCAGCGTCATTTCCTCGGCGATACGACCGCCGTACAGGGAGCAGATCTGGCTGACCAGAGCACGCTTGGACAGGCTGTAGCGATCTTCTTCCGGCAGGAACATGGTCACACCCAGCGCACGACCGCGCGGGATGATCGACACCTTGTAGACCGGATCATGCTCAGGCACCAGACGACCGACGATAGCGTGACCGGCTTCGTGGTAGGCCGTGTTCTGCTTTTCCTTCTCGGACATGACCATGCTCTTGCGCTCTGCGCCCATCATGATCTTGTCCTTGGCCAGCTCGAATTCCTTCATCTCGACGATGCGCTTGCTGGCACGGGCCGCGAACAGGGAAGCCTCGTTGACCAGGTTGGCCAGGTCGGCACCCGAGAAACCCGGAGTACCGCGAGCGATGACCGCAGCATTCACGTCTTCGCCCATCGGGACTTTGCGCATATGAACCTTGAGAATCTGCTCACGACCACGAATGTCCGGCAGACCTACGACCACCTGACGGTCGAAACGGCCTGGACGCAGCAGAGCCGGGTCCAGTACGTCAGGACGGTTGGTAGCGGCGATGACAATGATGCCATCGTTCATTTCAAAGCCGTCCATCTCTACCAGCAACTGGTTGAGGGTTTGCTCGCGCTCGTCATGACCGCCACCCATGCCAGCGCCACGATGGCGACCCACGGCATCGATTTCGTCGATGAAGATGATGCACGGAGCGTGTTTCTTGGCCTGTTCGAACATGTCACGGACACGGCTTGCACCGACACCCACGAACATTTCGACGAAGTCGGAACCGGAAATGGTGAAGAACGGCACTTTTGCTTCGCCGGCAATTGCCTTGGCAAGCAGTGTCTTACCGGTACCCGGAGGACCGACCATCAGCACGCCGCGCGGAATGCGACCACCCAGACGCTGGAACTTGCCCGGATCACGAAGAAACTCGACGAGCTCGCCTACTTCTTCCTTGGCCTCATCACACCCGGCCACATCGGCCAGGGTCGTTTTCACCTGATCTTCGGAAAGCAGACGCGCCTTGCTCTTGCCAAAGCTCATCGGGCCGCCCTTGCCGCCCGCGCCACCTTGCATCTGGCGCATGAAGAACATGAACACCGCAATGATGACCAGAATCGGGAAGCTGGCGACCAGCAACTGGGTCCAGATGCTCTGCTGCTCAGGCTGCTTGCCTTCGACAACCACATTGTTATCGACCAGATCGCCGATCAGACCGTTGTCTGCAATGGCAGGACGAATGGTCTTGAAGGTGTCGCCATCAGTGCGCTTGCCTGTGATGACGGCGCCGTCCACGGAAACCTTCTCGACCTTGCCATCCTTGACCTGCTGGATGAACTCGGAGTAGTTGAGGGTCTGCGGCTCGTTCGGGCTGGAGAAGTTGTTCATCACCGTCACCAGGACTGCCGCGATGATCAACCACAGGATCAAATTCTTTGCCATATCGTTCAATTAGCTACCCTCTGAAGCAAGCTCCACGCAGGAAGCGTGCCTCGCATGATATTCACCGGCCTAACTTACTACAGAACCTACAGATGTGGCAGGCACCGTCTGTAACCCTTTGTGAAACTTTCACTACATGATGGTCGTACATGCGCCATCAGCATAGCCATTTGAAAAAAGCTATCGGCTGCCTTCAAAGGCGCTCATCGCTGGCAGCACCTTCTATTGCGCGAAACCCGCGAGCCAGCAGATATTGCTCGCGGGACCTGTCACGCGACGACAATGGCTTGCGCATCTGCACCTTGTCGAAGAGCTTGCGAATTTCCTTGTGATACACATCGAAGCCTTCACCCTGGAAGACCTTGATCAGAAAATCGCCACCCGGACGCAAGACACGGCCTGCCAGATCCAGAGCCAACTCACAGAGAAACATTGCACGCGGCATGTCCACTGCGCTCAATCCACTCATATTGGGGGCCATATCGGAAATCACAAGGTCTACCTGCGTATTACCGACAGCTTCCAGGATCTGAGCGAGAACGGCGTCCTCGGTGAAGTCACCCTGAATGAAGGTCACATCGGGAATGCTGTCCATCTCCAGGATATCGGACGCAATCAGCCGACCCTGACCACCAATCAGACGACTGGTCACTTGCGACCACCCGCCCGGTGCTGCACCCAGGTCGATAACCGTCATGCCTGGACGGATGATTTTGTCTTTCTCCTGGATCTCCAGAAGCTTGTAGCTGGCACGAGAACGGTAACCGTCCTTCTGCGCCATTTTGACGTATTTGTCATCAAAGTGTTCTTTGAGCCAGTTATGGCTTGACTTGGAACGGGCCACGGGGCACCTCGAAAATAAAACGAGTCGTGATTAAGTGGGCGGTCCCGGATTCGCTCGGGTAAACTGGCCGCCGCTTTTTTTACAAGATCAGACGCAGGGGTCAGATTATGCCGCTCACTCAAGAGCAGAAGAAACAATACAAATCCATTGGCCACCATCTGAAACCAGTATTGATAGTGGCTGACAATGGTTTGACTGAAGGTGTGCTCGCCGAACTCGAGCGTGCACTGAGCGATCACGAGCTGATCAAGATCAAACTCAACATCCTCGATCGCGAAAGCCGCCTTCAGACCATTGCAGAACTCTGCAAGGCCGGTTCAGCGGACCTCGTACAGGTCATCGGCAAAATGGCGCTGATCTATCGCAAGAACCCAAAGGTAAACAAGCAACTGTCCAACGTCCACCGCGCAAGCTGATTTTCAAAAGCCAGGGCGCCTTCAGCGCGCCCTGCTGCTCCTTCCCGGCACCGGCTGCAAGACCAGTAACAAGCCGCTCAACGCCAGCACCAGATAACTCAGCAATTGCCAGTGCAGAGCACCGGCAAACCAGTGTCGCAGCACGTAATAGACGGCTGACGACAGCAAGGCAATTGAAAGCAATTGCCCGCGAAAATCCCGCCAGACACTTGCCAGCCGCTCGAAACGGACCAGCAACGCCAGTTGCAGCACCACACAGGCTGCCGCAAAAGCGACCAGCAAAGCACTCGCACGACTGGCGAACTGATCGATGAACAGCGGCGCAAGGCCTGTCTGATCGAGCACCGCCAATGTCGCCAGATGCAAGAGGACCAGCCCGCCCACCCATAAGGTCTGGACAAGCTGCCAGACAATTGCGCCCGCTGGAAACGGGCGCAACCCATCAAACGTGACGGACTTCAATGATCTCGTACTCGATGAGACCGCTTGGCGTTTTCACCGCCACCACATCACCCTCTTCCTTGGCAATCAAGGCACGAGCGATAGGCGAACCGACGGAGATCTTGCCCAGTTTGATGTCGGCCTCGTCTTCTCCAACGATCTGATAGGTCACGGACTCATCGGTTTCAACGTTGGCGATCTGGACAGTCGTACCGAAAATCACCTTCCCCGTATGGGGAATGGTGGTGACGTCGATGATGACCGCATTCTGCATGCGGCCTTCGATATCACGGATACGTGCCTCGACCATACCCTGCTGCTCGCGGGCAGCATGGTATTCGGCGTTTTCCTTGAGGTCGCCCAGCTCACGCGCAGTACCGATGTCCTGGCTGAGTTTTGGACGAACAACCTTGGTCAGATGCGTCAATTCTTCTTCCAGGGCGCGAGCGCCCTGGACAGTCATTGGGTATTTGATCATGCCTTCAATCCTGCATGTAGATCCTGCAAGCGGCGCACGGTCTTTTCAGGGCCGAACTTGAGCGCTTCGCAGATGGCTTCGCCAGCAGCAATAGTAGTGGTGCAGTAAATCTTGTGCTGCAAGGCGTTACGACGAATGGAGTAAGAGTCGGCGATGGACTGACGACCTTCGGTGGTGTTGATGATCAGCGTGACTTCGTCATTCTTGATCATATCGACCACATGCGGACGGCCTTCGGTCACCTTGTTGACGCGACGGACCTTCAAACCGGCAGCTTCGATCAGCTTCGCCGTACCGGCAGTCGCCACGATCTCGAAACCGAGGTTGATCAGGTCACGAGCGACGCCAGCCACCAGAGGCTTATCGTCATTGCGCACGCTGATGAACGCAGTGCCGCCTGTCGGCAGAATCTCGCTGGCACCAACCTGAGCCTTGGCAAAAGCTTCACCGAAGGTGTCGCCCACACCCATCACTTCACCGGTCGACTTCATCTCCGGGCCGAGGATCGGGTCAACGCCAGGGAACTTGGCGAACGGGAAGACCGCTTCTTTAACGCTGTAGAAGTTCGGAATGATTTCCTTGGTGAAACCCAGCTCTTTCAGAGTCTTACCCGCCATGACGCGAGCAGCAATCATCGCCAGGGAAACACCGATGCACTTGGACACGAAAGGTACGGTACGGGATGCACGCGGGTTCACTTCGATGACGTAGATGTCTTCGCCTTGCAGCGCCAACTGAACGTTCATCAGACCGACAACGCCCAGCTCCAGGGCCATTTTCTTGACCTGTTCGCGCATCTCGTCCTGGATATGGGCCGGCAGCGAGTAAGGCGGCAGCGAACATGCGGAGTCACCGGAGTGAACACCCGCCTGCTCGATATGCTGCATGATCGCGCCGATCACGACATCGGTACCGTCGCAGACAGCATCGACGTCCACTTCGATTGCACAGTTCAGGAAGTGGTCCAGCAACACCGGGCTGTCGTTGGAAACCTGAACGGCTTCGCGCAGGTAGCGCTTGAGTTCTTCTTCCTGGTAGACGATTTCCATCGCCCGGCCGCCGAGTACGTAGGAAGGACGCACAACCAGTGGATAACCGATTTTTGCGGCTGCACGAATGGCTTCGTCTTCGCTGCGAACGGTGGCGTTTGGCGGCTGACGCAGGTTCAGGCGCTCAACCATCTGCTGGAAGCGCTCACGGTCTTCTGCACGGTCGATGGCGTCAGGGCTGGTGCCGATGATTGGCACACCAGCAGCTTCCAGGGCACGAGCCAGTTTCAGAGGAGTCTGGCCGCCGTATTGGACGATCACGCCTTTAGGCTTCTCGACGCGCACGATTTCCAGAACGTCTTCCAGAGTAACCGGCTCGAAGTACAGACGGTCGGAAGTATCGTAGTCGGTAGAGACGGTTTCCGGGTTGCAGTTGACCATGATGGTCTCGTAACCGTCTTCGCGCAGCGCCAGGGCCGCGTGTACACAGCAGTAGTCGAACTCGATGCCCTGACCGATACGGTTGGGACCGCCGCCCAGGATCATGATCTTGTCACGAGTCGACGGGCTGGCTTCACACTCTTCTTCGTACGTCGAGTACAGGTAAGCGGTGTCGGTCGCGAACTCGGCAGCGCAGGTATCGACGCGCTTGTAGACCGGGAACACTTCCAGCTTCTGACGGTGAGTACGCAGGTTCTTCTCGGTAACACCCAGCAGCTTGGCCAGGCGCGCATCGGAGAAGCCCTTGCGCTTGAGGCGGAACATCAGGTCACGATCGATGGCCGAAAGACCCAGGGTCTTGACCTTCTCTTCTTCCTTGATCAGATCTTCGATCTGCACCAGGAACCAAGGGTCGATCATGTTCATTTCGAAGATTTCTTCGACAGTCAGACCGGCACGGAACGCATCGGCAACGTACCAGATGCGCTCGGCACCCGGAACGGTCAGTTCGCGCTTGAGGGTGCTCATGCTTTCCGGGTGGCTCAGGTCCAGCTTCGGATCGAGGCCGCAGACACCGACTTCCAGACCGCGCAGGGCTTTCTGCAGGGATTCCTGGAAGGTACGGCCGATGGCCATGACTTCACCGACCGACTTCATCTGAGTGGTCAGGCGGGCGTCGGCCTTGGAGAACTTCTCGAAGGCAAAGCGTGGCAGCTTGGTGACGACGTAGTCGATGGACGGTTCGAAGGACGCCGGGGTCTTGCCGTCGGTGATGTCGTTCTGCAGTTCGTCGAGGGTGTAGCCGACTGCCAGCTTGGCAGCGACCTTGGCAATCGGGAAACCGGTGGCCTTGGAAGCCAGCGCAGAGGAACGGGAAACGCGCGGGTTCATCTCGATCACGACCATGCGGCCAGTGTTCGGGCAGATACCGAACTGCACGTTGGAACCGCCGGTTTCAACGCCGATCTCGCGCAGAACAGCCAGAGAGGCGTTACGCAGGATCTGGTATTCCTTGTCGGTCAGGGTCTGTGCCGGGGCAACAGTGATCGAGTCACCGGTGTGTACGCCCATCGGGTCGAAGTTTTCGATGGAGCAGACGATGATGCAGTTGTCCTTCTTGTCGCGGACAACTTCCATTTCATACTCTTTCCAGCCGATCAGCGACTCGTCGATCAGCAGTTCCTTGGTCGGCGACAGGTCCAGACCACGGGCGCAGATTTCTTCGAACTCTTCACGGTTGTACGCGATACCGCCACCCGTACCACCCATGGTGAACGATGGGCGGATGATGCAAGGGAAGCCCAGCTTTTCGAGAACTGCGTTGGCTTCTTCCATGGAATGGGCAATGCCGGAGCGCGGGCATTCCAGACCGATGGATTTCATGGCCTTATCGAAGCGCGAACGGTCTTCGGCCTTGTCGATGGTGTCGGCATTGGCGCCGATCATTTCAACACCGAACTTCTCCAGAACGCCTTCGCGCTCCAGATCCAGTGCGCAGTTGAGTGCAGTCTGGCCGCCCATGGTTGGCAGCACGGCATCCGGACGCTCTTTTTCGATGATCTTGGCAACGGTCTGCCACTTGATCGGCTCGATGTAGGTCGCGTCGGCCATGGCCGGGTCGGTCATGATGGTCGCCGGGTTGGAGTTCACCAGGATGACGCGGTAACCCTCTTCGCGCAGAGCCTTGCAGGCCTGGGCGCCGGAGTAGTCGAATTCACAGGCCTGGCCGATCACGATGGGGCCGGCGCCGAGAATCAGGATGCTTTTAATATCTGTACGTTTTGGCATGGGTTGTCACTCAAATCCGTAGGTCAGTCGGCAAGCCGTCTTGAACATTTCTTTGCGGTACCAGGGGTGGCGACAACCGGACTCATCGTCCGGGGCCACCCTGGGCACGTGCTTATTACATTCTCAAGGCAACCGCTCAGCGACGCTTGGCCATGGCTTCGATAAAGCGATCAAACAGTGGGGCAACGTCATTCGGGCCCGGGCTTGCTTCAGGGTGACCCTGGAAGCTGAACGCGCTCTTGTCGGTACGCTCGATACCCTGCAGGGTACCGTCGAACAGCGACTTGTGGATGGCGCGCACGTTACCCGGGAGGGTCGACTCGTCAACCGCAAAACCGTGGTTCTGGCTGGTGATCATGACGACGCCGGTGTCCAGATCCTGGACCGGGTGGTTGGCACCGTGATGGCCGTGACCCATTTTTACCGTCTTGGCACCGGAAGCCAGAGCCAGCAACTGGTGACCCAGGCAGATACCGAAAACCGGAATCTCGGTTTCCAGGACTTCCTTGATGGCCTTGATGGCGTAGTCGCATGGCTCGGGGTCGCCAGGGCCGTTGGACAGGAAGACACCGTCCGGGCTGTAGGCCAGTACATCGCTGGCCGGCGTTTGCGCCGGAACCACGGTCACGCGGCAACCGCGCTCGACCAGCATGCGCAGGATGTTGACCTTGACGCCGTAGTCGTAGGCCACGACGTGGTATGGCAACTCGGCGGCAGGGATTTCAGGATGGCTGTCGGTCTTCAGGCTCCAGACACTGGAACGCCACTCGTAGCTGTCCTTGGTGCTGACCACCTTGGCCAGATCCATGCCCTTGAGGCCCGGGAAGCCGCGAGCGGCTGCGATTGCGGCCTCTTCGGAAATGTTGTCACCGGCAACGATGCAGCCGTTCTGTGCGCCTTTCTCACGCAGGATGCGGGTCAGGCGACGGGTATCGATGCCTGCGATGGCCACAACGTTGTTGGCCTTGAGGTACTCGTCCAGTGGCTGCTTGTTGCGCCAGTTGCTGGAAACCAGTGGCAGGTCACGGATCACCAGGCCTGCGGACCATACGCGATTCGATTCGGCGTCTTCAGGCGTGGTGCCTGTGTTGCCGATGTGCGGGTAAGTCAGAGTAACGATTTGCTGGGCATAGGAAGGATCGGTAAGGATTTCCTGATAGCCGGTCATTGCGGTGTTGAACACCACCTCACCAACGGTTTGCCCGTCGGCTCCAATGGCTTGGCCACGAAAAATGCTGCCATCAGCAAGGGCGAGTATGGCTGGCTTAGTCAAGAAGACCTCCCGTAAATAAAGCCTGAAAGGGCGATCGCAGGTTGCAAAAAAGCGGAATGACGTAGATACGTCACCCCGCTTTCTTATAGATTCATCTGCGCGCTTTTAGTGGACACACTAAAGCTGTAGCTTACAGAAAAACCCTTTTTGGGTCTACCACCAATGAGCCCGAAAACCCACGGAATGCGACAAGGCTGAATCCGGCACTTGCAATCAGCGCAGCTCCAGCACGTCCTGCATGTCATAAAGACCAGGAGCCTTGCCATCGAGCCACATCGCAGCCCGAACGGCCCCCTTGGCAAATGTCATGCGGCTGGAAGCCTTGTGGGTGATCTCGACACGCTCGCCATCGGCAGCGAACAGAACGGTATGGTCACCCACGACATCGCCAGCCCTGATGGTCGCAAAACCGATCGACTGACGATCGCGGGCACCGGTCTGACCTTCACGGCCATAGACGGCAACCTTCTGCAGATCACGCCCCAGCGCCTCGGCAACCACTTCACCCATGCGCAACGCCGTACCCGAAGGCGCGTCGACCTTGTGACGGTGGTGAGCTTCGGTGATTTCGATATCGACGTCGTCACCCAGCACGCGAGCAGCCGTATCCAGCAGCTTCAGGCAGAGGTTCACACCGACACTGAAGTTGGCAGCAAAAACGATGGGAATCTCTTTCGCCGCCTCAGCCAGTTGCAGTTTCTCTTCAGCACTGAAACCCGTGGTGCCGATGATCATGGCCTTGCCCGCCTTGCGGCAGAAAGCCAGATTCTTGAGCGTGACCGTAGGGTGCGTGAAGTCGATCAACACATCGAACTCGTCGGCAACCCGGGCAACATCACCCGACAACGGCACGCCGATACGACCCAACGCCGCCAGTTCTCCGGCATCGGCACCGACCAGCGTGCTGTCCGGACGATCGATGGCAGCCGTCAGCCCGGCACCCGGCGCCGACAGAACCGCCTCGATCAAAGTCTTACCCATGCGCCCGGCGGCGCCTACCACAGCAATACGTCGCATAACCTTCTCCTGCCCAGTCAGCCCTTACAAGTCACCGAAGAAACGCTTCACACCCTCGAACCAGCCACTGGCTTTCGGGGAGTGGGAGTCGTCGCCTTCAAGGGAGGTACGGAACTCTTCGAGCAGCTCACGCTGACGCTTGCCGAGATTGACCGGCGTTTCAACCGCTACCCGGCACATCAGGTCGCCAGCACCGCCGCCACGCACCGGAGCCACACCCTTGCCACGCAAGCGGAACTGCTTGCCGGTCTGGGTACCTTCAGGAATCTTCAACTTGACCCGACCATCCAGCGTCGGCACTTCAAGCTCACCACCCAGCGCCGCGTCAGTGAAACTGATCGGCACTTCGCAATACAGATGCTTGCCGTCGCGCTGGAAAATGGCGTGCTCACGCACATTGATCACAACGTACAGGTCGCCGGTCGGCCCGCCCTGGGAGCCCACTTCACCTTCACCGGACAGACGGATACGGTCACCGGTATCGACACCCGGCGGAACCTTGACCGACAGGGTCTTGGATTCTTCGACACGGCCTTCGCCATGGCAGGAATCGCACGGATCGGAAATGATCTTGCCGTGACCATGGCAACGAGGGCAGGTCTGCTGCACGGAGAAGAACCCCTGCTGCATGCGCACCTGGCCAATACCGCCACATGTCGGGCAAGTAACTGGCGAAGAACCCTTCTTCGCGCCGCTGCCATCGCAAGGCTTGCAATTGACCAGCGTCGGAACACGGATATTGACGGTAGTACCGCGAACCGCCTCTTCGAGATCCAGCTCAAGCGTGTAGCGCAGATCGCTGCCGCGCTGTGCGCCGCCACGACCGCCACCCCCACGGCCACCGCCGAAGAAGTCACTGAACACGTCACCGAAGATATCGGAGAAGTTCGCACCGCCAGCACCGCCACCGAAACCGCCGCCACCCATGCTCGGATCTATGCCGGCATGACCGTACTGATCGTATGCCGCACGCTTGCTGGCATCGGACAGAACTTCATAGGCCTCGTTGGCCTCTTTGAACGCCTCTTCCGCAGCCTTGTCATCAGGGTTGCGGTCAGGGTGATGCTTCATCGCAAGGCGGCGGTAAGCCTTTTTCAGCTCAGCCTCGCTGGCGCCCCGCTCCACCCCCAACACTTCGTAATAATCACGCTTTGCCATAATTCTTCCGCACTCTTGAGGACGTCCGGCAAAACCCTCCTGAGCCTTGCCAAACTCGTTGAGCCCCATACAGGCCCGGACCCAACTCACGTCAATTCAACGATCCTGGTCTTGTTTAGACAGCCAGTTGCCTGACCGAGAAAGCGGCAGAACGAGCCGCCACGCAGGAGCATGACAGCCTTGCCACAGGGCGCACGGACCAAAATCCGCACGCCGGAATTTTGCCTGTTCCAGACACGCCAACGCGGGAGCAAGCTCCCGCGCGGCGACATCCTACCAGCCACCGCTCGGAACGGGTCAACTGGCTTTCAAGCAAGCCTGCGCTTACTTGTGGTCTTTCACTTCTTCAAACTCGGCATCGACGACGTCGTCGGCCTTGGCTTTTTCTTCAGCTGGCTTGGCGGCCGCTTCCGGGTTTTCGGCCTGCTCAGCGTACATTTTCTGAGCGATTGGCGCGGAAACCTTGGACAGCTCTTCGATCTTGGCTTCGATAGCAGCCTTGTCGTCGCCCTTGACGGCAGCTTCCAGAGCAACCACAGCAGCCTCGACAGCGGTCTTCTCTTCTGCGGTCACCTTGTCGCCAGCATCGCTGACCATCTTGCGAGTCGAGTGAACCAGTGCATCGCCCTGGTTACGGGCAGATGCCAGCTCTTCGAACTTGCGGTCTTCTTCGCTGTTGGCTTCAGCGTCGCGGATCATCTGCTGGATTTCTTCATCCGACAGACCCGAGTTGGCCTTGATCACGATGGACTGCTGCTTGCCGGTCGCCTTGTCTTTCGCGCCTACGTGCAGGATGCCGTTGGCGTCGATGTCGAAGGTTACTTCGATCTGTGGAACGCCACGTGGAGCTGGTGGAATCTCGGCCAGATCGAACTTGCCCAGAGACTTGTTCTGACCGGCTTGCTTACGCTCACCTTGCAGCACGTGAATGGTTACAGCGCTCTGGTTGTCATCGGCAGTCGAGAAAACCTGCGATTTCTTGGTAGGAATCGTGGTGTTTTTCTCGATCAGCGCAGTCATCACGCCGCCCATGGTTTCGATACCCAGAGTCAGCGGGCTCACGTCCAGCAGCAGAACGTCCTTGACGTCACCAGCCAGTACCGCGCCCTGGATGGCAGCACCCATTGCAACAGCTTCGTCAGGGTTGACGTCTTTACGAGCTTCCTTGCCGAAGAACTCGGTAACCAGCTTCTGAACCAGCGGCATACGAGTCTGACCACCGACCAGGATCACGTCGTTGATCGAACCGATGTCGATACCGGCATCTTTCAGAGCGATACGGCAAGGCTCGATGGTGCGCTGAACCAGATCTTCAACCAGCGATTCCAGCTTGGAACGCGAGATCTTCACGTTCAAGTGCTTAGGACCGGTAGCGTCTGCAGTGATGTACGGCAGGTTGACGTCGGTCTGCATGCTCGAAGACAGCTCGATCTTGGCCTTTTCAGCAGCTTCTTTCAGACGCTGCATCGCCAGCGGGTCACCCTTGAGGTTCATGCCGCTTTCTTTCTTGAATTCGTCGACGAGGTAGTCGATCAGACGAATGTCGAAGTCCTCACCACCCAGGAAGGTGTCGCCGTTGGTTGCCAGCACTTCGAACTGGTGCTCGCCGTCAACTTCAGCGATTTCGATGACCGACACGTCGAAAGTACCGCCACCCAGGTCATAAACGATGACAGTGTGGTCGCCCTTCGCCTTGTCCATGCCGTAAGCCAGAGCGGCTGCGGTTGGTTCGTTGATGATGCGCTTCACGTCCAGACCCGCGATGCGACCGGCATCCTTGGTAGCCTGACGCTGGCTGTCGTTGAAGTAGGCCGGAACGGTGATGACCGCTTCGGTGACGGACTCACCGAGGTAGTCTTCGGCGGTCTTCTTCATTTTCTTCAGGATTTCGGCAGAAATCTGAGGAGGAGCCATCTTCTGGCCATTTACTTCAACCCAGGCGTCGCCGTTGTCAGCCTTGGAAATCTTGTACGGAACCATCTGGATGTCTTTCTGGACGACATCTTCTTCAAAACGACGACCGATCAGACGCTTTACTGCGTACAGAGTGTTGTGCGGGTTGGTCACCGCCTGACGCTTGGCCGACTGACCGACGAGGATTTCGCCGTCGTTGGCGTAGGCAATGATCGAAGGGGTGGTACGAGCGCCTTCAGCGTTCTCGATAACCTTGACGTTGCCGTTTTCCAGAATAGAGACGCAGGAGTTGGTGGTCCCCAGGTCAATACCGATAATCTTGCCCATCTTTGACTCTCCCGAAACTTTTGATTTGGTTGCCGCAACTGCGTTTACAGATTGCGGTAGCTCTTAAACGCTTGGCCTTTAAATGGGGGCCGGACAGCCGATTTCAAGCCTGCTCATCAATTGATGGCGAAACAGGCGACGGTGCCTTGCTGACCACGACCATGGCCGGACGCAACAGACGACCGTTGAGCTGATAGCCCTTCTGGAACACTTTCAGAACGCTGTTTGGCTCGACATCCGCGCTTTCCTGCATGGCCATTGCCTGATGATGTTCGGCATTGAATGGCTGGCCGTGCGGGTCGATTGCCTCCAGCTGATAACGCTTGAGGGTGTCGTTGAACATCTTGAGCGTCAGCTCGATACCTTCACGCATCGGACGAATGCTTTCGTCGTCCGGGCTGGACAGGTCCAGGCCACGCTCCAGGCTGTCGACGATAGGCAGCAGATCGCCTGCGAATTTCTCCAGAGCGAATTTGTGAGCCTTTTCCACATCCTGTTCTGCACGACGACGTACGTTCTGCAGATCCGCAGCTACACGCAGGGACTGATCCTGTGCCGCTGCCAGTTGTTCTTCGAGCACCTGCACACGAGTTGCAAGATCGTCACCCGAAGCTGTCTCGCCAGCCTGGTCCTGGTTCTGCGCATCCAGATTCTGTTCGTCAGCCATAGTGTTCTCCTCTCAAAAACGTCCGCGAACCCATCTCGCGCTTCTGCCCCCCTATATGGGAACGGATTTTCAGGCTTCAAGGGCTGGGCATGACGGATATGCGCATTGGCTGAAAATTTCCCGGATCGCCCATGGGCCGAGGGAACCGGTTTTCATCGCTCCCCGGACTAAAAAAGCGTGCAACCCGATCAAAACGAGCTAAACCCAAGCATTGTCAGAAGCAAATGAAACACTGTATAAATAACCAGACAAATCGCTTGGGAGCCACTCCATGCTGGTGCACCTTTCCGTACATAACTACGCCATCGTCGAACACCTTGATCTGGAACTGGATCGAGGCATGAGCGTAATCACTGGCGAAACCGGTGCCGGCAAGTCGATCATGCTCGACGCCCTGGGCCTGACGCTCGGCGATCGCGCCGATAGTGGCGTCGTTCGTCCAGGTGCCGACAAGGCCGACATTCTGGCCACCTTCGATCTGGCCGATATTCCCGAAGCGCAAGGCTGGCTCAAGGAGCGTGACCTGGATAACGACGGTCCGTGCATTCTGCGGCGGGTCATTACGGCCGAAGGGCGCTCACGCTCCTATATCAATGGCACGCCCTGCCCCCAAGGCGACCTCAAGTCTCTGGGCGAACTGCTGATCGACATCCACAGCCAGCATGAACACCAGTCGCTGCTGAAAACCGATACCCACAGACGCCTGCTGGACGAATACGCCGGTGCCACCGAACTGGCACGCCAGGTGCAACTGGCGGCCCAGCGCTGGCGCCAGACCCGCCAGGAGCTGGAGCAACTCTCCAACTCCGGCGATGAACAGCGCGCACGGCATCAGTTGCTCAGCTATCAACTGGAAGAACTGGAAGGCCTGAGCCTGGGCGAAAACGAGCTGGAACAGCTCGAACAGGAACACAAGAACCTGACCAACGCCGAAAGCCTGCTGAGCATCTGCCGTCAGGTCGTGGAGCAATGCAGCGAGAGCGATTCGGGCAATGTGCTGAATGCCCTGACCGCCAGCCTGAATCGCCTGGGCAGCGTCAACAACTCGCCGACAGCCCTGAGCGAAGCCACCGACCTGCTGTCCAGCGCGCAGATACAGATAGAAGAAGCCGTCGGCGAACTCAACCGTTTCCTGGACCATTTCGACGCCGACCCGGCGCGCCTGCAACAACTCGAAGAGCGTCTGGACAGCATCTATACACTGGCGCGCAAGCACCGTATCCAGCCGACCGAACTGGGCTCGCTGCAGCAAAAGTTGCTGGACGAAATCGAAACCCTCAATGCCAACGACGAGTCCATCGAACGACTTGAGCGCGAGCTGGCCTCCTTCGCCCGCCATTATCAGGAAAAGGCCCGCGAGCTGAGCGACATGCGCATGCGCGCCTCAGGCGAACTGGCCCATGCCGTCGAAGAGGAAATCCACCGTCTGGGCATGCCCGGCGGACGATTCGCCATCGAGCTGAAGCCCAATACCGGCAACGACCTGCTACCCCACGGCCTGGAACAGGTCGAGCTGCTGGTCAGCGCCAACCCCGGGCAACCGCTCAAGGCTCTGGCCAAGGTCGCTTCGGGGGGCGAACTGTCACGCATCAGTCTGGCGATCCAGGTAATTACTGCCCAGACCTCACGAGTACCAACCCTGGTGTTCGACGAAGTGGACGTGGGCATCGGCGGGCCGACCGCCGAGATTGTCGGGCAGTTGCTGCGCCGCCTGGGCGAACGCGGACAAGTGATGACCGTCACCCACCTGCCGCAGGTAGCAGCGCAAGGCCATCAGCATTTGTTCGTGCACAAGGTCAGAGGCAGCGACGCCACCCGCACCGCTGTGGCGAAACTCAACAAGACCGAACGTATAGAAGAAGTGGCGCGCATGCTCGGTGGCATCGATCTGACCAAAGAGTCTCTGGCTCACGCGAAGAAAATGGTCATCACCGCCAACAACTGACCCTTCAGAAAGCACAAAGGCGCCCCTGAGGTCGCCTTTGTCGTCGCTGGCTTACGCCTTTTTGTTCCGAACGTAGAGTACAAGGTTGTGATCGACCAGATCGTAACCGTGCCTCTCGACGATAGCCTTTTGCAGTTTCTCGATCTCTTCGTCGAAGAACTCGATCACTTCGCCGGATTCCACATTGACCATATGGTCATGGTGGCCGCCATCAGCCAGCTCGAACACAGCATGACCGCCATCGAAATTGTGGCGAACCACCAATCCGGCAGCTTCAAACTGAGTCAGAACACGGTAGACCGTGGCCAGACCGACATCCTCGCTAGCCTCCATCAGCGCCTTGTAGACATCTTCGGCACTCATGTGGCGCTGCTCGGCAGAATCGAGCATTTGAAGGATTTTGACCCGCGGCAAGGTCACCTTAAGTCCTGCTTTACGTAGTTCGCTATTTTCAACCATGGTCAGCTTTCTCGCAGACGCTGCTTCGCAGCTTCTCTTAATGCAGGTATGATCCGGGTTTACGTTGTCCCAGCCAAGATAGTGGAAGTCGCCCACCGATGCAAAACACCAAGCTCTTGCTAACCAGTTTCACCCTTGTGGGACTGCTCGCACTCGCCGGTTGTTCATTCCCCGGGGTTTACAAAATCGACATCCAACAGGGAAATGTCGTCACGCAGGACATGATAGACCAGTTACGTCCCGGAATGACCCGGCGGCAAGTACGGTTTATCATGGGTAACCCTCTGCTGACCGACACATTTCATACTGATCGCTGGGACTACCTGTACAGCCTGCAGCCTGGTGGCGGTGAACGCCAGCAGGAACGCATCAGCCTGATCTTCAACGGTAACGATCAACTGGTCAGCCTGTCCGGCGACTTCATGCCCGGCGTAAGCCGCGATGAAGCCATCCTCGGCAACCGCAGCAACCAGACGGTTCCAGCTGAAAACCAGCCACAACAAGCGCCCGAAGCACCAGCCAAACCAGGCTCGCTGCTGGATCAGATCCAGAAGGACGTGGACAGTGTCGAAACTGTTCCGGTGCCTGTGCAGGAACCACTGGAAACAACTCCGCATTAATCGGAAACGTTTTCCACAAAAAAGCCCGGCATGCCGGGCTTTTTGCTATCTGTCGTTCTGAAAGGATCAGGACATGGCGTCTCTGTTCAAACGCGCCCTGGCGGCACGCAAGCGTCGCACTTCCATAGGGTCAGCCAACAGCGGACGATAAATCTCGATACGATCCCCTGCCTGCAACACGCGCACTGAAGGATCTTTCACTGCCTTGCCGAAAATCCCCACCGGACATTGGGCCAGATCCAGTTCAGGAAACCGCTCCTGCATGCCCGAAGCGACAAGCGCCTGCTGCACCGATGAACCTGCCGGAACGGCAACGCTGAGCAACACCTGACGATCGACGGCGGCATGCACCACCTCGATCTGGATCAATTCGTCAGACATGCAGCTCTTTGGCTCGCTGACAAAAGGCATCCACCAGCGTATTGGCGGCCTGATTGAACAGCGGCCCCAGCGTGGCGCGCACAATGGAGCCGGCATAGTCGAAGGTGAGGTCCAGGCTGATCTTGCAGGCCTTCTCACCCAGCGGCTTGAATGTCCAGACACCATGCAACTGATTGAAAGGCCCCTCGACCAGATCCATCACGATGGATTCTCCGGGTACCAGTACATTGCGCGTTACAAACTTCTGACTCAGGCCACCCTTGGCGACCTCCAGGCTTGCGCGCATGTGCGTCTCGCTTTCCTCAAGCACCACCGCCGAGGCGCACCAGGGCAGGAATTCGGAATAGCGGGCCACATCATTGACCAGGTCGAACAAGAACCCGGCCGGATACGGCAAAAGAGCCGAGCGCTGAATATGGGTAGTCATGTGAGCGTCAATTCCAAAGCTGAGCGGCAAACACCACAAGAATGCCTAACGGTGCCACGTAGCGCAGCAAAAAAGAATTCAAGGCTCATCAAATCCCCTGCCTCGCCTGCAGCATCACAACAGGATGGCCTTGAAAAGAGTACACATTGTCCGGGATTCATCCTTCGTGCTCAAGCGCACGCTTTCCCGTAGCCGACATTGAAGCAACTCCCTATAATGCGGCCCCTATGGCTAAGCTCAAGAAACATCCCACAGGGACCATCGCGCAAAATAAAAAGGCGCGTCACGATTACTTCATCGAACACAAGTTCGAGGCCGGTCTGGTCCTGGCTGGCTGGGAAGTAAAAAGCCTGCGTGCCAACAAGGTACAGCTGGTTGACAGTTATGTGCTGCTCAAGGATGGCGAGGCCTGGCTGATGGGCAGCCATATCACGCCACTCAAGACCGCCAGCACACACGTCATCGCTGACCCGACACGCACCCGTAAACTGTTGCTGAACCAGCGCGAGCTCGAAAAGCTCACAAGCTCGGTGCAGCAGAAAGGTTATGCCTGCGTAGCCCTTTCCCTTTACTGGAAGCAGCACTTGATCAAGTGCGAGATTGCTCTGGGCAAGGGTAAAAAGGAATACGACAAGCGCCATACCGAGCGAGAACGCGATTCGGATCGCGAACTGCAACGGGCCGTGCGCAGCAAGGGCAAGGACGACTGATCCCGGTCTGCGGGAGTGGATTTGTCCGCGACTCCTTTTCGCGAATGAATTGGCTCCTGCACGCTCGCCGCGGGAGCGGATTCATCCGCGAAACTGCCCTTGATCACATCTTGTTGCGGCGCTCCGCACGCGCTGTGCGCTGAACCTGTTGCCGCACTTCTTCCAGCACTTCCTGCACATAGGTCAGGTGGCGGCTGGACACTTCACGCGCATCCTCGGCGCGACCTTCGATAATCGCCAGATACAACTCACGATGCTGCTGGATCAGCATGTCGCGGGTCTCGGCGCGCTGCTGATACATCCCGCCGATATTGATCACGACATTACGCTTGAGCAGATCGAACAACCCCCGAATCGTATGCAGCAGCACCGTGTTGTGGCTGGCCTCGGCAATTGCCAGGTGGAAACTGGCATCGGCAGCGCCCTCTTCGGCCCGACTCACCTCATCGGTGCAGGTGTAGCAAGCCTGCAAGGCATCGAAGGCTTCACGCAGGCGCTCGCGGTCCACCTCGGTGGCGCGCAAGGCTGCGTAGTAAGCGCAGGAAGCTTCAAGGGTGTGACGAAACTCCAGCAGGTCGCGCTGGGCATCGGGACTGCTTTCCAATAGATGAAGCAGCGGGTCACTGAAAGTGGAACCCAGGTTTTCGACGACATAGTTACCGCCGCCCTGACGACTGACCAGCAGCCCCTTGGCGGTCAGCTTCTGGATGGCCTCACGCAAGGAAGGACGGGAAACACCAAACTGCTCGGCAAGTGCCCGCTCGGCAGGCAGGCGTCCGCCCGACTTGAGCGTGCCCTCAAGAATCATTCGTTCCAGTTGCTCGACAATATCATCAGACAAACGGCGCTGACGCACCTGATCAAAGCCCATAACCCCTCACTCCATACCCGACTCGTTAGCGGGACCGCGTATTCTCGCCGATCGCCGCCCTTCAGGCACCTGCCAGATGCAGCAGGCTAACCGCATTTTCCTGCGCACCCGACCAAAGTCTTGACGAGACAAATTGACACAACAATAGCAAGGCTTCTAACCTAGCGATCAGACATTGTAAATTGGTATTACCAATTATCCATGCCAGCGTCCGATGGCTGACCTCCATCACGCTGCAAGACCTTCCGATCAGGAAGACTTGAGCTGGTGAACTGTGCGATTCGTCCATCCACATCGGCCATGCACGCACGACACAGAACACCGGGCCTTACCAAAAACAATTAGGGGCCACCTACATGCAGACCTGGCAACAACTCTATACACCTCTGGGCAGTCTGGGCCTTTCCGCCGCCGCTGCGCTTATCCCCATCGTGTTCTTCTTTCTGGCACTGGCCGTTTTCAGGCTCAAAGGCCATATAGCGGGCAGCATTACCCTGGCGCTGTCGGTACTGGTGGCGATCTTCGCGTTCCAGATGCCTACCGACATGGCCCTGGCTGCCGCAGGCTACGGGTTCGCCTATGGCTTGTGGCCTATCGCCTGGATCATCGTCGCGGCGGTCTTTCTCTACAAACTGACCGTCAAGAGCGGCCAGTTCGAGATCATCCGCAGCTCGGTCATGTCGATTACCGATGACCAGCGTCTGCAGGTGTTGCTGATCGGCTTCTGCTTCGGTGCTTTCCTGGAAGGCGCTGCCGGTTTCGGCGCGCCGGTGGCGATTACCGCTGCTCTGCTGGTCGGGCTGGGACTCAATCCGCTGTACGCCGCCGGCCTGTGCCTGATCGCCAACACCGCTCCCGTGGCCTTTGGTGCGCTGGGCATTCCGATCATTGTCGCCGGGCAGGTTTCGGGGATCGATGCGTTCAAGATCGGTGCCATGGCAGGCCGTCAGTTGCCGCTGCTGTCGATATTCGTACCCTTCTGGCTGATGTTCATGATGGACGGTGTCCGGGGCGTCAAGGAGACTTGGCCTGCCGCACTGATTGCCGGCCTGAGCTTTGCGATCACCCAGTACCTCACCTCCAACTTCATCGGCCCCGAGCTGCCGGACATTACCTCGGCACTGGTCAGCATCGTGTCGCTGACACTGTTCCTGAAAGTCTGGCAGCCGCAACGCGCTACGGACTCGCTGGTCGTCAGTGGCGGTGCGGCAGCCATCGCAGGCGGCCCGGGCGGTTTCGGGCAGCAACGCACCAGCGTCAAATCGCCTTACACCTTGGGCCAGATCATCAAGGCCTGGTCGCCCTTCCTGATTCTGACCGCCATGGTCACGGTCTGGACCCTCAAGCCGTTCAAGGCCATGTTCGCGGCAGGCGGTGCCCTGCAAGCCTGGACCATCAACATCGCCGTGCCGTATCTGGACCAGTTGGTGATCAAGGGTACGCCCATCGTAGCCAAGGCCACCGCCATGCCAGCGGTCTACAAGTTCGACCTGATCGCCGCATCGGGCACCGCGATTCTGTTCTCGGCCATTCTGGCCATGATCGTCTTGCGCATCAGCCCGAAGATTGGTCTGACCACCTTCAAGGAGACGCTGATCGAGCTGCGCTGGGCCATCGTCTCCATCGGCATGGTGCTGGCCTTCGCCTTTGTCATGAACTACTCAGGCATGTCTTCGACCCTGGCGCTGGTACTGGCCGGAACGGGCGCAGCGTTTCCGTTCTTCTCGCCGTTTCTCGGCTGGCTCGGTGTATTCCTGACGGGTTCCGATACTTCGGCCAATGCGCTGTTCGGCTCACTGCAAGCCACCACGGCACACCAGATAGGTGTCAGTGATGTGTTGATGGTCGCCGCCAACTCCAGCGGCGGCGTGACCGGCAAGATGATTTCGCCGCAATCCATCGCCGTAGCCTGCGCCGCAACCGGGCTGGTGGGCAAGGAATCGGACCTGTTCCGCTTCACCCTCAAGCACAGCCTGTTTTTTGCCACCATCGTGGGCTGCATCACCTATGCCCAGGCCTACTGGTTCACCGGCATGGTGGTTCACTGATCAACAAGACACGAAGCCCTGACGCCGGCCTGAACCACCGGCGTCAGCCATTCATGCCCTGAACGGATAACCGGGCCCACCCGGAGAAACACCTGATGAGCGAGCTTTTCTACAATGCATCACCCAATGCCACCCGTGTCGCGCCAGCGCGTCATGGGCCACGGCAATACCCCACCGAAAAACCGCAGCGGGTCTATCTGTTCGGCACCTGCGTGGTCGACCTGTTTTTTCCCGAAGCCGGGATGGACGCCATCCACCTGCTGGAACGGGAAGGTATCGCGGTCGACTATCCGCAAGAACAAAGCTGCTGCGGACAACCGGCCTACACCAGCGGCTATACCGAGCAGGCCCGGGAAGTGGCCCGCGCGCAACTGGCGCTGTTCGCGGGTGACCATCCGGTGATCGTGCCTTCCGGCTCCTGCGCCGGCATGTTTCGCGAGCACTACCCCGAACTGTTCAAGGACGAGCCCGACACCCTCGAACAGGTCCGCGCCCTGGCCGCACGCACCTATGAACTGACTGAATTTCTGCTGTTCGTCTGCAAGGCCCGGCTGCACGATCAAGGCCAGCCGATCAAGGTCGCCCTGCACACCTCCTGTTCCGCGCGCCGCGAAATGAACACCCATCTGCATGCCCGTGAACTTTTGTCCCAACTGGCCAATGTGCAGCGTGTCGAACACGATCATGAAAGCGAGTGTTGCGGCTTCGGCGGGACCTTCAGCGTGCGCATGCCGGATATTTCCGGAGCCATGGTCGCCGACAAGACACGCGCTTTGAAGGAGTCCGGCGCAGATCAGATTCTCACTGCCGATTGCGGCTGCCTGATGAATATCAACGGCGCTCTGGAGAAACAACGCGAATCCCTGCGCGGCCTGCATCTGGCGAGCTTCCTGTGGCAACGCACCGGAGAACAGCGATGAACACGCAAACGCGCATTCCGACCGTGGAAGTGGAAACGGACTTCCGCTCTCGTGCCCATGAGGCCCTCGGCGATAAGCAACTACGCGGCAACTTCCGGCGTGCCATGGACTCGCTGATGACCAAGCGCGCCGCTGCTTTCAGCGACCCCGAAGAACGCGAAGACCTGCGTGCACTGGGCAATGCCATTCGCGCCCGAGCCCTGTCCAAACTGCCGGACCTGCTGGAGCAACTGGAACGCAACCTGATCCGCAACGGCGTGAACGTGCACTGGGCCGAAACCGTCGAGCAGGCCAATGACATCGTGCTGTCCATCGTCAACGCCCACGAAGCCAGGCAAGTGATCAAAGGCAAGTCGATGGTCAGCGAAGAGATGGAAATGAACGACTTCCTGGGCGAGCGCGGCGTCGAGTGCCTGGAAGCGGACATGGGCGAATACATCGTGCAGATGGACCACGAAAAGCCTTCGCACATCATCATGCCGGCCATCCACAAGAATGCCGGTCAGGTGGGCAAACTGTTCCATGAAAAACTGGGCGTGGAGTACACCACTGACGTCGACCAGTTGATCCAGATCGGCCGCCGCGTGCTGCGCCAGAAGTTCTTCGAAGCGGATATCGGTGTCTCCGGCGTCAACTTCGCGATTGCCGAAACCGGCACCCTGTTGCTGGTGGAAAACGAAGGCAACGGGCGCATGGTCACCAGTGTGCCACCTGTGCATATCGCCGTGACCGGCATCGAGAAAGTCGTCGAGAACCTGCGCGACACCATCCCCTTGCTGTCGCTGCTGACCCGCTCGGCGCTGGGCATTCCGATCACCACCTACGTCAACATGATCTCGGGGCCGCGCAAACCCCATGAGCTGGACGGGCCGCAGGAAGTGCATCTGGTGCTGCTGGACAACGGTCGCACCCAGGCCTTTGCCGACAGCGAACTGCGCCAGACCCTGAACTGCATTCGCTGCGGCGCGTGCATGAATCATTGCCCGGTCTATACCCGCGTCGGCGGTCATACCTACGGCGAGGTCTACCCCGGCCCCATCGGCAAGATCATTACCCCGCACATGGCGGGCCTGAGCAAAGTGCCAGACCACCCCAGCGCCTCATCGCTCTGTGGTGCCTGCGGCGAAGTGTGCCCGGTCAAGATCCCGATTCCGGCCTTACTGCGCCGCCTGCGCGAAGAAAACGTCAAGGCCCCGGATGCGCCCGACCGGGTGATGCGCGATCAGGGCCGCAAGTATTCACGCAAGGAGCGCCTGATCTGGAACGCCTGGACGAAACTCAATACCTCGCCCGCCCTCTATAAAGCATTCGCGCTAATGGCCACTCGCCTGCGCGGCCTGATGCCCGGCAATGTCGGTCCCTGGACACAGAACCACAGCGCGCCGAAACCCGCTGCCCGCTCGCTGCATGAAATGGCCCGCGAGCATCTGAACAAGCAGTCTGGAGAATCCTGATGAATGCCAAGCAAAACATCCTCGCCAAACTGCGCCAGAGCCTTGCGGGAACGACACCGATTGCCGACAACTTCAATGAAGCTCTGGTGACAGAACCCTGGACCTATGCCCCTGAAGAGCGGGTCGCCCAACTGCGCAAACTGATGGAAGCCGTGCATACGGAAATCCACCTGTGCACGGAAGCAAACTGGCCGACCATACTGGGCGAACTGGTGCATGACCGGCAGTTGCCCAGCCTGCTGATCGCGCCCGGCACCGAGCATGGCCAGCGTGTCGCCGGGCACTGGGCAACCCAGCCGACACTGCCGCCACTCAAGACCTACGACCGGCCCATCGAACAATGGAAAAAAGAGCTGTTCGATGACACCCCGGCCAGCTTCACCACCACCGTCGGCGCGATTGCCGCGACCGGCAGCCTGATCATCTGGCCGACTCGGGAAGAGCCACGCCTGATGAGCCTGGTGCCACCGGTGCATTTCGCCCTGCTCAAGGCCAGCACGATCTACAACAACCTGTGCGAAGCCCAGACGCAACAGAACTGGGCGGGCGGCATGCCGACCAATGCCCTGCTGGTTTCCGGCCCGTCCAAAACCGCCGATATCGAACAGGTGCTGGCCTACGGCGCCCATGGCCCCAAAGACCTTGTGGTCCTGATCGTGGAAGACGCATGAGCCTGCCAGAGAATTTCATTAGCGAAGCCCGGCGCCTGATCCCGGAAAACCGGCGTTTCGACGATCCGCTCTCGACACTGGCCTTCGGCACTGACGCCAGTTTCTATCGCCTGATCCCGAAACTGGTGATCCGCGTCGAATCCGAAGACGAAATAGTGGCCCTGCTCAAACTGGCCCAGACCGAAAAGGTCCCGGTGACCTTTCGTGCAGCAGGCACCAGCCTTTCCGGCCAGGCCATCAGCAATTCGGTGTTGCTGGTGCTGGGCGATAACTGGAATGGCCGGGAAGTCCGGGAACACGGAGCGCAGATTCGCCTGCAACCCGGCGTGATCGGCGCACAGGCCAATGCCTGGCTGGCACCGTTCGGCCGCAAGATCGGCCCAGACCCGGCCTCGATCAACGCCTGCAAGATCGGCGGCATCGTCGCCAACAACGCCAGCGGCATGTGCTGCGGCACTGCGCAGAACACCTATCACACCCTGGCCGGGATTCGACTGGTACTGGCCGATGGCACACGCCTGGACACCGAAGCCCCGGCAAGCGTAGAAGCCTTTCGCCACAGCCACGCCGACCTGCTGGAACAACTCGCCCATCTGGGCCGCACCACCCGCGCCAATACCGAACTGGCCGCCAGAATTCGCCACAAATACCGCCTGAAAAACACCACCGGCCTGTCACTCAACGCCCTGGTGGATTTCGACGAGCCACTGGATATCCTCAGCCATCTGCTGGTGGGTTCCGAAGGCACGCTGGGCTTTATCAGCGCCGTGACCTACAACACCGTACCCGACCATCCGCACAAGGCTTCGGCGCTGATTGTCTTCCCGGATGTGGAAACCTGCTGCAACGCCGTCACCGTGCTCAAAAGCCAGCCGGTCGCCGCTGTCGAGCTGCTGGACCGGCGCAGCATGCGTTCGGTGCAGGACAAACCCGGCATGCCGGCCTTTGTCCGCGAACTCTCGACCAGCGCCTGCGCCCTGCTGATCGAAGCCCGGGCAGCATCCAGCGCCTTGCTGCATGAGCAACTGGCACAGATCATGGCGTCACTGGCGTCCTTCCCGGTCGAGAAGCAGGTCGACTTCACCGAAGACCCACTGGAAAACGCCCGTCTCTGGGCCATTCGCAAAGACACCTTCCCGGCTGTCGGTGCCGTGCGCCAGACTGGCACCACGGTCATCATCGAAGACGTCACCTTCCCGGTCGAACAACTGGCCATGGGCGTGCGCCGCTTGATCGAACTGTTCGACAAACATCGGTACGACGAAGCCATCCTGTTCGGCCATGCACTGGAGGGCAATCTGCATTTCGTCTTCACCCAGGGCTTCAACAACCCGGCAGAGGTCGCCCGTTATCAGGCGTTCATGGACGATGTGGCGGAACTGGTGGCCGTGGAGTTCGGCGGCTCGCTGAAGGCCGAACACGGCACCGGGCGCAACATGGCACCTTTCGTCGAGAAGGAATGGGGCAGCGACGCCTATCAATTGATGTGGCAACTCAAACGCCTGCTCGACCCCAACGGCATTCTCAACCCGGATGTGGTGCTCAGCCACGATCCGCAGATCCATTTGAAGCACCTGAAACCGCTGCCTGCCGCCGACGAAATCGTCGACAAATGCATCGAGTGCGGTTTCTGTGAGCCGGTCTGTCCTTCCAGAGGACTGACCTTGAGCCCGCGACAACGCATCGTCATCTGGCGCGACATTCAGGCGAAAAAACGCACCGGTGCCGACACCCGAAAACTGGAACAGGATTACCACTACCAAGGCATCGACACCTGTGCCGCCACCGGCCTGTGCGCCCAGCACTGCCCGGTGGGCATCAACACCGGCGAGCTGGTCAGGAAGCTGCGCCATCAGCAAGCCAGCCATGACAAGGCTGCCACCTGGCTGGCGCGCCACTTCAAGACTGCCTTGCAGGGCGCACGCTTCACCCTGCATGCCGCCAATGGCGCACGGATGCTGCTCGGCGCGCCGCGACTGACGCAACTGTCGGCCAGCCTGAACAGGCTTTCCGCCGGACGAGTCCCGCAATGGACAGCGGCCATGCCGCAGCCGGAACAGGCAATTCGCGTCAGCCCGACAGTGGAGGATCAACGTCCGAGAGTGGTCTATCTGGCCGCCTGCGTATCCCGCGTGATGGGGCCGGCCGCCGCTGATCGCGAACAGAGCTCATTGCTGGACAAGACCCGCAGCCTGCTGGAAAAGGCCGGCTACCAGGTGGTATTCCCCGACAACCCGGACAACCTGTGCTGCGGCCAACCTTTTGCCTCCAAGGGTTACAACCAACAGGCCGAGAACAAGCGTCAGGAACTGCTGGCGGCCCTGATCACCGCCAGCCGCGGCGGGCTCGACCCGATCTACTGCGACACCAGCCCCTGCACCTTGCGACTGGTCCAGGACCTCAAAGACACCCGTCTGGACCTCTACGACCCGGTGCGCTTCATCCGCACTCACCTGCTGGACAAGCTGACCTTTACCCCACAACAGGAACCCGTCGCCGTTCACGTCACCTGCAGCACCCAGCACCTGGGCGAAAGCCAGGCGCTGATCGAACTGGCGCGCCTGTGCAGCGTCAACGTGGTTATCCCGGAAGGCATTCACTGCTGCGGCTTTGCTGGCGACAAAGGCTTCACCACCCCCGAACTGAACGCCCATGCCCTGCGCTCGCTCAAGGACGCGGTGCAGCACTGCCATGAAGGCATCTCCACCAGCCGCACCTGTGAAATCGGCCTGTCGCAGCATGGCGGTATCGACTACCACGGGCTGGTGTATCTGGTTGACCGGGTAACCCGGGCGAAAAGTGTGTAATGGGCCATGAAAATAAATAGAACCCCTGCGTTTCGTCACAGTCCATCCTTTTGAGCCCTACTTGAACGGGTTTACCCAATCCCTGGGCAACCGCCCAAGCGACCGGCAATCAAGGAGAGAAATATGAAGCGTACCGCCCTGACTGGACTACTCCTCAGCTCTGTCATGCTGGCTTCCCCGGTGTTCGCCGCCGACGACCTGTGCGGCAGCAACTTGCAGACCATCAAGGATGCCCAGGTTTCCACCAACGCCAACCTGAGCCCCGACCTGAAACAGTCCCTGGCCAAGACCGAAACCGACGCACGCGCCGCCCAGGCCAAGGGCGACAACAAGACCTGCGTCGAACTGACCACCCAAGCCATCACCGAACTGAAAAACATCGGCTCGGGCAGCGAAGGCGGCAGCAAGTAAGAACCACGCACCGGGGCCAGCCAGCGAGCAGGCCCCGGTCGGCAAAGCAAGACGCGGGTCGACGCGCCGTCTCAATTGGCGTAGACTCCCGCCCAATGACAGCGAAAGCCGTCACGGGGCCGATTAGGATTCGACGCCGGTGATGAAACTTTAGGTGCATGCCGACTTGGTAACAGAAGTCGTAAATCCACTGTTGCAACTTTCTATAGTTGCCAATGACGAAAACTACGAGGGCTACGCTCTCGCTGCGTAAGCGGCGCGACTAGCTCTTCTGGTAGCTTCGGCTCCAGCAATCATCAGGGGATGCCTGTAAACCCGAAATGATTGTCATATAGAACAGGATCGTCGCTTAGGACGTTGTGGCCGACGCGACTAAATCTTACGCAACTCGCCCAAAGCACCCTGCCCGTCGGGTCGCTGAGGGTTAACTTAATAGACACGGCTAAGCATGTAGTACCGACAGCGGAGTACTGGCGGACGGGGGTTCAAATCCCCCCGGCTCCACCAAATCTGACAAATGAAGACGCCTTAGGGCGTCTTTTTTTGTGGGCGGTGTTTAGTGGGTACTTGGAGTTCAAGGCTTTCGGGGGCTTTGAGCTCCAACCACTCGAGTACTCCAAGAATCCGGTACTATTTTGAAATAGCAGGCGTCCCAGAAGGACCAGATGGGGTACTCAGAGGCATCCGCAGCGTAATGAAACATTGCCAATTAAAAGTTGAAACTGTGCTGCAGCTTATTCGTCATACATACCCGGCCAGCAGTCGCAATTTGCTGGCCTGAAACAAAGCTAAGAAAGCCCCCCTCAGCCAGCCGTAGCATGAGCAAGGACTGAAGGGCTTCCATGAACTGCGAGCGGCCTGCATCTGGCGAGCGTTACGACAGCTCGTGGACAACACCGCACCAATCACACTGGCCATTGCTATCGTATTGACCGTAGCCTTGGCGCCAACCATCAGACTTGAGTTCAGACATAACCAGAACGATGCGGGTTTGACACACATTCGAGGTCAAGCTAGATCTTCAAAATGATTGAATAGCGTACTGCCAACTCAAATGCCACGCAACAACTCCACCTATGCCCCGCACAAGCAACCATTCAAAAGCGGTGGGAATGAAATAATATCGATCTAGTAGTCAAAATTTTTTCTTATTTTCACTCAGCACCTGAAAGACTATATAGACGCTAGCCGGCATTACTACCGATTTATCACCCCTGCTATCTGTGGACGATTAGGAAATCACCGAAAAATTCTGATCGGTGGCTCGAGTAGTCTCGCAGACCTCTAGGTTCTCCTGCGCCCCATCGAAAAAAAAAAAAAAAAAAAAAAAAAAAAAAAAATGAAAAAAAGAAAAAACAATAATTTGAAAAAAAAGAATGGAAAATAAGTAAACCCCCAAGAGTTGCTTTATTACAAGCGTTAACGCCAACACTGAGCAAAGCCCCCCTTATCTATACTTATCGTGCAAGACGGAAAAGTATAAAAATCTCTGATTAAATGGAAAGCGCAAGTGAATAAACCGTATAGATTACAGGAACAACTGGATAAAGCACTAACAGAAGCCACGGCACCTGATAATATTTTACATATAGCTTTGAAAAAATCAATTAAGCGTCTAAATTTAAACTGCGATGACTCTGACCTGAAAGCTTTAGCCAATGCGCTTAGAAATGCCAAGGATGACGAAATTACGATAAAATTAGATACTCCATGCTCTCTCGGCAACACAAGAGAAGAAATACAGGCAGTTATCAACCGGATTGCACTCGACCTGAAAGAAACAATTAATGAGATTTCCTCTCACATAACTGAAACTGTAGAGCAGACTATCTATATCACATTGGAGAAAATGGCTGACTTAATCGAGGAAGAATTACTAAAGCAGGCCATCCATCACACAAAACACCTAAAAGAAATACAAGAGTTACGTGCTAGCACGGTCGAAAATCTTTGGGGCAAAGCCGCAGACCAACTAAACATTCTAGGACATTTATTAATAGAATGGAATGGAGCTGCTTCTGAGCTTAAGAATGGAGCATACGCTAACTCACATACTGCGCTTGCACTGAGCAGGATAATTTTAAGAGCATATAATGTAGTTGGTGAAATCCTAGTTCTCGCAAGAGCTGGATATGCCGACGGTGCATTAGCTAGATGGCGGTCACTTCACGAGATTTGTGTTATTGCGATGTTTTTAAGCAAGCAATCAGATAAATGTGCCAAAATGTACTTAGCACACAGCATAATTGATGAATTACGACTAGCCGAGCCTAGTTACAAAAACATTACAACGGGAGCCAAGAACGCATCCAATGAAAAGTATTTAAACTCTCTAAAAAAACAAAAAATACAACTGATAGAATCATTTGGCCCAGCTTTCGCCAAAGACCTAGGATGGGCCGCGGTGGAGTTAGGCCGTACAAAAATCACCTTTCGGGAATTAGAAAGCATTGTTGAAATGGGAATTTTGAGACGAGGCTATCAGCATGCCAATAACGCCATTCATGGAGGAGCACTGTAAGCGTCCGGCGAACTCACCTTGCGTAAGTCAGGCCGGCATCCACTGATGCGGCAGTAACTGCCCGATCTCACTG